>NZ_BILW01000018.1 GCF_004000765.1 Paenibacillus chondroitinus NBRC 15376
GTGGTAAAATATAGGTTAAGGAGTGATGGAAATGGCGCGTGTGTTATTTATTAATGGCGGCTCAGAGGGACATATCAATCCAACTATTGGCGTGGTGCAGGAACTGATTTCTCGTGGGGAAGAGGTTGTGTATTTTTGTATCGAGGCTTATCGGGAGCGCATCGAGATGACGGGAGCTTCCGTCCGAACATTTGACGATCAGAAAGTTATCAAAGCTTTTATCTCCGGCGGGCGAGATTATTTGCTCGAGAGAATCAACGGTCTTTTGCTTACGGCAGATATCGTGATTCCTAGTGTTCTTGAGCAGCTTGAAAATGAGCATTTTGATTACATCATTCATGATTCGATGTTTGGTTGCGGCCATTTGCTTGCGCAAATTCTGAAGCTTCCGGCCATCAACTCTTGTACTTCTTTTGCACAGACGAAAGGCTCATTTGATCAATTGGTGGAACAAATTTCTACGAGAATCCCCCCAGAAACACTTAAATCCATAGATGATAAGTTTCAAAACTTAACGGCAAAATTGCAGGAACAATATGCTGTGGAGATCCCTTCACGCTATGAAGTTTTTTGTAATCCTGCGCCTCTTACAATCGTTTATACAACTAGGGAGTTTCAGCCTAATGGCGCAGCGTTTGACCCTACCTTTAAATTTGTAGGTCCGTCCATCGCTTCGCGGGTGCCGCAAGAGAACTTTGACCTTGCAGCAATCGTAGGGAAGGAACCCATTTACATTTCACTGGGGACTGTTTTTAACCAAGCCATAGATTTCTATAAGCTTTGTTTTGAGGCATTGGGGAACACGGATCATACGATTGTCATGTCTATTGGGAATAGAGCGCAAATGGCTGATCTTGGGGAGATCCCTCCAAATTTCATCGTGAAAAATTATGTTCCACAAACACAGTTGCTGCCCTATACCAAATTATTTATTACACATGGTGGAATGAATAGTGCCCATGAAGGTCTCTATTACGGGGTTCCGCTAATTGTCATCCCACAAAGCGCCGATCAGCCGATGGTTGCCGCGCAAGTCGCCTCTATCGGGGCAGGCATGCAATTGCAAATGCAAAGCTTGACAGCGAATCAACTGCGGGAAGCCGTAGACCATGTGTTAAGCGAACCCTCTTACAAGATTGCTGTTGCAAATACGAGGGAATCCCTCAGGCAATCAGGCGGGTACCGGCAAGCTGTTGACGAGATTTTTAAGTATAGAAGTCACAATGAATAATCGACGAACGTTAGTAAACTATCAAACCGGAGACTGCGGCGTGCAGCCTCTTACACGCGGAGCGAGTGAAATAGACTATTTAAATTTTCTTCAGAATAGGATAGTAAAAAATGAAAGGAAGGTCGAGAACACATGAAAATGAGCGGCAATACGGTACTTATCACAGGAGGGTCGTCCGGCATCGGCTTCGAATTTGCTGTGCAGCTGATTAAGCTAGGGAACACCGTCATTATAACGGGACGGGATCAAACGAGGTTGGATGCAGCGAAGAAAAAGCTGCCGACGGTACATACGATACAAAGCGATGCTGGGGATCCTGAGGCGATTGCAGCTTTATTTGAAACGGTTGTGAAACAATTTCCTGGGCTTAATGTTCTAATCAATAACGCAGGATTCATGCGCAGGCTTAATCTACATGATCAGGATGTTGATCTGGAGGATCTAAACCGTGAGATCGAGACGAATTTGAGCGGTCCGATCCGGATGGTGAAGCAATTTCTTGCGCATCTGAAAATGCAAGAGTCGGCTGCGATCCTGAACGTATCGTCAGGCCTCGCCTTCGTCCCGCTGCCGATCTCGCCGGTGTATTGCGCAGCAAAAGCAGGAATACACTCCTTTACACAGTCGCTGAGAGTACAGCTTAAAAACACAAGAGTAAAAGTGTTCGAACTAGCGCCTCCATTGACGGATACTCCGCTTGTAGACTCGTTCGACCCGGCGGATCTGGCGGGATCGAAAGCGATGAACGTCTCCAGCATGGTGGGGGCCGCTATACGCGGGATGGAGCAGGATAACTTTGAAATCCGCCCTGGGCAAAGCAATGCTTTGAAGCTCATGAATCGAATTGCGCCGAAGTTTATATTCAGCCAGCTCAGTAAATCGGCGGACAAGATGCTGAGTGAGATGGACTAAAAGAGAAATTCATTATCATACAGGGCAAATTGTGTACATAGCCAAGCTGAGAAAAGGACGCATCGTGTGGCAGTAAAGTTTAAATATAAGGATTAACTCACTTGTGGATCGTTTCGTCAAAAGCTATTTTAAAAGTATAGATCGCAACGAACGAATAGAGAGGAAGATCGGTTGATGAAGATTATTGTCACAGGTGCGACAGGTCAGTTGGGCAATCTCGTTATACAGCATCTGCTTAAAAAAGTACCTGCAAGTC
The DNA here is from genome assembly GCF_004000765.1 of Paenibacillus chondroitinus NBRC 15376. Taxonomy (GTDB): domain Bacteria; phylum Bacillota; class Bacilli; order Paenibacillales; family NBRC-103111; genus Paenibacillus_E; species Paenibacillus_E chondroitinus. The sequence goes on from NZ_BILW01000018.1 coordinate 2,400, forward strand.
ATATTATCGGGGTTGTTCGCAATCTCGAAAAAGCGGCTGCTCTTGCAGCTCTTGGCATTGAAGTTCGCTTGGCAGACTATAATGTCCCGGAATCTCTACAAAATGCTTTTAGACTTGGAACGAAACTGCTGTTCATATCAAGTTCAGATTCCGATGATACGCTGCGCGTCGTTCAACATGCCAATGTCGTGAAAGCAGCCAGAGATCAAAAATTACAACATATTGCGTATACAAGCTTTGCTTTTGCTGAAGATAATCCATTTGCTCGTGTTCATCTCGCTACGGAGAATGCGATTCATACGACTCGGATTCCTTACACTTTTTTGCGTAACGGTGGGTATACGGAATTTTTTATTAACGCGTCACTTAAAACCTATATAAAGAGCGGTACCATTTTCACTAACACCAGTAATGGCAAAGTAAATTCGGTTAGTCGCAGTGATTTGGCTTTGGCTGCAGCAACCGTTCTGACAGAGGAAGGCCATGAAAATAAGTCATATAACCTCGTGTCCAACACTCCGTGGAGTTTTGATGATTTGGCTGACATCCTTTCGGACATATCTGGTAAAACCGTGACTCATCAATCCGTGTCTTATGAAGAGGAGAAGAGCTTGCTTGTTCAGGCCGGGCTACCGAAATCTTTTGCGGAAACAACGGCTTTTATTTATCGTACCATTGCAGAAGGACAAATGGAGCGAACGACCGATGATCTGCAACAGTTGATTGGGGGTCAAACGCCTATTAAGGAACTTGTTGAAAAAGCTTTGCAGTAGCATAACCCAATTAACACGGAGGGGAAAATTGCAAATATTCAAAACCATTTTAATGCTTATTCTAATCGGTATGAGTGTTTCTGGATGTAAAAGCAAGACAGTAGAAGAAGCATTTTATAAAAATCATAAAAAAGAAAGTCGCGAAATCGCAGTGATGCTGAAGGTTGGAATCTTAACAGTAGTAACGCCATGTCTGATGGAAGTAAATTTCTAGTAGATGCACAAGGAATCAACTTTAAAGATAATGTTAGAAGATATTTCATTTACGGATACATCGATGATCCCGAAATCAGTAAGATAGAAATCATAGATAAGTATAATCAAGTGATAGGGGGAACGATCATTCAAACGAACTGGAAGAGAGTATTTTACAGTTTAGTTGAAATGAATGAATTAAGATTAACAGCGTATGACAAGAACAATAGGATGATCACGGAAATTCCTCGAATAACAACCCACGATTAGGTTAAAAATAAATTTGGTGGAATCATGCGCTAATCGTGTACAAGGATGGAATTCGAGAAATGAACAAAAAGAATATGCAAAACGATGACTTTTTTGATGAGGCTTCTGTCATTCAGGGGTTCGATATTGAGCTTAGTGAATCGAATGCGCTACGTATAGACAGATTGGTTGACGAATATGAAAAAAGTATTCTAAATCGGGTGGATGAAGAGTATTCGGAAAATACAACGATCTCCGACCGGCTTGCCGACAGCATTGCCAAGTTTGGTGGAAGCTGGACTTTCATCGGTTGCTTTGGTGCAGTGCTGGTCGTATGGATGATTTGGAATACGCTTCCTTTCATCAAACCTCTTCATTTTGACGAGCCTCCATTTATCCTGTTGAATCTGTGTTTATCATTTCTTGCAGCTTTTCAAGCGCCTATTATTATGATGAGCCAGAATCGACAAAGTGCCAGAGATAAACACGAGTCGGTTATCGATTTCGCCATTAATTATAAAGCAGAGCAGGAAATTGATGATATTCAAAAACATCTGCATCGTATGGAGGAAGATGATTTAAATACGTTAGAACAGTTTAATGGCGAGTTGTTGGAGATTAAAAAGCTTCTTGCTTCAATAGAATCTAGGCTTTCTAGACTTGATATAAAGAAAGAAGAATGAATTTGCCGCTGAATTAAAGTGATATTATAAAAAGCGTAAGGGACGTACCGTGCCCATTACGCTTTTTGACGTTATATGGAGATCAAGTAAAATGGCGAAGGTATTGTATATTACAGCTCATCCTGATCATCCACAAATTGATTCGGATGTCTGCAACGGCTGGGGAAAATTAAGTTCTGGCACCCCTTTTAATCAATTGAAACAAGAAGAACAAAACAAATTGAATCGGATGGGCGAATTGGTGGATCAATTTGTTGATGCGGATAAATATGTGTTCGTCAATCCTATGTGGAATTTTTCATTCCCACCCGTTATGAAAGCCTACATTGATTCGATTTGTGTTGCTGGAAAAACTTTTAAATATACGAGCAATGGTCCTGTTGGGTTGCTGAGCGATAAAAAGGCTATGCATATTCAGGCAAGCGGCAATTTTTATGCACAAGGGGGGCCATTTGCAGAGTTTGAAATCGGTCATCGCCACTTAAAAATGATTATGGAATTTTTTGCGGTCCCTTCGTTTGAAGGCATCTTTATAGAGGGCGTTGCTGCAAAGGCTGATCAAGCACCGGCCATTAAAGAGAAATCCATCCAATACGCCCGTGAGTTAGCTCAAAAGTTTTAAGACAAAACCCGATGCCGAAGCTATCTCGGAGAAGGACTATTATTTTGAATTTTTATTCATTTTTATGTATAATAATTCTCTATGAAAACAACGGAGAAGGAGCATATCGAGATGAAAATAAGCAAGCAAAATGCGGAACATTATATCTGGGGAGATCAATGTGACGGTTGGCATTTAGTTAAAAAAAATGAGTTAAGCGTCATTCATGAGAGGATGCCAGCGAATACATCAGAGGTCAAACATTATCATCAGCAATCCCGTCAATTTTTCTTCGTTCTGTCGGGCATTGGAACTATGGAAATGGAGGGAAAAGAGATTGTCCTCTATCCACAAGAAGGAGTCGAAGTTCCTCCATTAGTCTCTCATCAAATGTTTAATAAATCAAATGAGGACGTTGAATTTTTAGTCATTTCGCAACCAATAAGCAAGGGCGACCGGATCGTCGTCGATTAAGTTAAGATTAGTTTAAACAATCTATTTACTTTCCTTTTATTGGGATTAAGCTCTTGCAGATATGAGTGGCAAGCGGGTTTTGGTTCCTTCCAGTGGCGACCATCAGAACAAGAGTTTGAAGACTACTGCAACTGGCGTTAAAATCCTCTAGCTGCTATTCCTCAATGGCTATCTATAAAAGCTGTGAAAGTGTAGTTGATTAACACACGAAAACCGCGTCCTAAAAGGCGCGGTTTTCGTGTTCCTCCTACTGGGAAGGCAATACGAACGATGCATCTTACATTGTATGATCAATCGCATAGTGCACTTGAACGACGCCGCTGCCGAGCGACTTGAGGTTCAACAATTCCACCTCTTTGTATTGGTATTTCTCCGTATCGATTAATAGATTAAGCCCTTTTCCTTCGAGTACCGGCGCGATATTGAATATGAGTTCATCGACAAGACCTTGACTCAGGAAAGCATTGTGAAGGTCCGCACCTCCCGAAATGAGGGCAGTTGGATATCCTTTATCCCGCAGGTAGCTTAAGGCGTCGCTTGGCGAGCTTACGACCTTCACACCGGGAATTTCTTTTACGCTCCCCGATACAACGACGATATCCATTTCGGAAAAATAGCCGCCACTGCCGTTTGCCTGCATCCCTTCAAATGTACGTCTTCCGACAATGAAATTTCCTGCTTCTCTGGCATGTGCTGCAAAATCGGTGAGCGCTTCCTGCTTCGGCGGGTTATTCGGACCCGATTGTGCGTAGTTTCCATTTCCTGTTAAGGTTGCCCATAAAATTGTCTTCATCATATAACCTCCTTAGGTTGTTGCGTTGTCCGTTCAAGGACTCTGCGGATAGATGCAGTCACCCGGTCTGGTCGATCTTCCTGTACGTAGTGGGAGGCATCGACTAACGACTCGGTTTCATTCAATTTCAAATAACTCTGCCATTTTGACATCTCTTCGGGTGGAAAGCCGGCGCTATCCTTCATTCCCCACAGAATTTGAGATGGCAAATTGGCTAGAACCGGAAGTTTCTTCTCGATCTCCTCAAGCCAAGATCGTGCCTTTCGGATCTGCCTCGGGAATACCCAGGTAGGTTTCCGTGATGTTGGCGTTGGGAATGGATCGGTATAGGCCTTTCTCAAGGTATTCGTAACTTTCTCGGTATGATGGATCCCATGTGGAACAATTTTCTTAGCAAAAAAGTTATGCCTTGTTTGCAGCCAATAGCCGATTGGCCATCCCCCCATCGCTAACGAGAATAGCTTCATCGCGGGGAGTGTTGCCGGCCATGCCCATGTATTCATAACAACAATGCCGCGCAAATTCTTATGGTGCTTGACGGCGTAATTGAAACCTATCGGACCTCCCCAATCTTGCACGACTAGGACGAAGTCTCTGAGATCTAAGCGCCGGATGAATTCGGTGACCGCCTCCGAATGCTCCTGAGGTGTGTAGCCATAGCCGGAAGGAGCCTGTGACATCCCGAGTCCTGGGTAATCCAGTGCAATAAGCCGACATTCACCACTCAACTCTTTGATGACATTCCGGTAAAGATACGACCAGGTGGGATTGCCGTGTAGAAGAAGAATGACGGGGCCTTGCCCCTCGTCAACGTAATGAATCATGCCATCGCGATACGGCATCCAGTTGTCCTTGAACGGATACTCCGATGGATCTACATCAAATGGTCTTTGCATATGTGCCTCCAATCAGCCTTTCGGGAAAATTTTAAATTGTAAAGATAAAATGGCTGAATATTCAGATTTTTAAAAAGGGATGAAGCCCTGATCCTATCGCTTAATCGCCCTGGTTGCGCGCACCACGCAGGGGTTAATATCGATACGAAGTGGAATCTTATTTTCCTGCTCTTCAATAAGACTACAGTACTGTGGTACATTTGAAAAGTAGTTACAATAAGGTGCAATAGTTTCACAAAATGAACTATGGAGGAAATGTGCATGTTGGATCGTTCTTGTATCGAAGCCATTGATCCTCTGCTCGAAATCTTGGATGGTAAATGGACACTTCCTCTTTTGTTGGAGTTGTTCGTCGGCACCAGGCGATTCGGAGAGTTGCGGCGAAGGCTGCACCCGATAAGCCCGAAGACATTAACAGATCGACTGAGGGTACTAGAGGAAAAAGGCATTATTACGCGCACGTTATATCCCGGTGTTCCCCTACATGTAGAATATGAGCTAACGGAGCGCGGGTGGAAACTGCAGCCTATTTTTGCAGCTATGTGGGCTTGGGTTCAGGAAGATGACTTAAACGCAAACAAAAAGAACCAGCTTTAAGACGCTGGTTCTTTTTGTTTGCGTTCATTATGTTTTTCTCCCCAAGCACACATCATTTCTGCTACAGGGACCAATGTTCGGCCATATTCACTAAGTGAATATTCTACTTTTGGAGGGACGGTAGGGTATACCGTTCTTTGGATCACGCCTTCATGTTCTAAATCACGAAGATGTTGTGTGAGCATTTTTTGCGAGACATCAGGGATTAGCTTTTCCAGATCGCTATATCGCTTGGTGGATTCCACCAAATTCCATAAAATCGTCGGTTTCCACTTTCCTCCTAACACATGAATGACCGTCTCGATGGGACATTCGCGCTGATGAATCATTGATAAAACACACCCTTACTTTTAAGTATGTGGCGTACTTTAAAGTGCGTTCTTAACAGAATGATAGTCCCGCTATACAATAAAGTCAATCAAATAAATTGGAAAAAGGAGACAAAAAAATGAGCACATCGAATTGGGGATTAAAGTCAGTATCGTTTTGGTTAGTGGGGGTTGTTACGCTGTTGATGTTGTTTTTAGGAGTGAAAGGTTTTATCACACCGGAAGCGGCGATTCGGGATTTTGGCCTGCCTCTGCATGACGTTACGGATAAATATCTTGTTCATATTAAAGCAGATCGTGATTTGTTTATTGGTATTTTCCTGTTAGCCTTGATGGTACTTCGGATGAGAAAAGCAATGCTCGTTGTGATGCTAACTTCGATCATAATGCCTGTCATCGATGCCATATTGGTGATAACAAATGCTGTAGACAAAACGCCTTCTTGGATCCATATTGTTACCGCCGTATACGGACTTGTCGTAGGTTGGATGTTGTATCGAGAAGAGCAGGGTGCCCGGATCGCGAATACGGAAACAACGATAAGCACAAAAGCCGCAACGCCCAAAACAATTTCCTCATTAGAAGCTCAAATCTAAAGTAGGAGGGGGCTTACATGTATATTTACCTGTTGTTCGTCCATATCCTTGCCGCCGTAATAGCCATGGCTGCTGTCATCTGCTACCCCTTGATTATGAGCAGCGCCAAAACAACCAGTCAAGCCAAGTTCGCGCTCGCACTGTTGGAGAAGGCGGCGATCCTCCCGAAGTTAGGTGGCACACTGCTGCTGCTTACAGGTCTAGCCCTTGGCTTTCTGGAAGTTTCTTTGTTCAAAGAGCTGTGGTATGTGCTCTCGATTGCCATCTTCCTTGTCATTCTCGTCATTTTTGCCGGACTCATTCCAGCGGGCATTAAACAGCAGCGTACACTGCTCCAGCAGACGCCTGGTGATGATCTTCCTGATGCGTACCGGCAAAGTCGCAGGCGATCTGCCAGGTTGGATTTAATTGCAAATCTTGCTGCATTCATCGTCATTTTGTTAATGGTATTTAAACCGTAATCAAAGAAAAGAAGAACAGGCTGCGATCTTTCAGATCAGCGACTTGTTCTTCTTTTTCATTGTAGCGAGCGAAAAGTCAGTAATGACGCGGAATTTCCCTGAGAAAAAAAGTCTAATTGCGGCAAGAACGCTATTCTCGTAGGCTGTGAGTATCAATTCGAACACCAAGAGACGCGAGAGGAGGTGTACAATACAAGAATGAACAGTGAACTCAGTCAACACTTACCGTCGGAACTTGGGTCACCTGCAACCAAGCAGCGATCCCGGATTTGGGCTATTATGAAGCGCGATAAATTTCTGTATATGTTGGCACTGCCGGGCATTCTGTTTATGATCTTGTTCAAGTATGTACCGATGTGGGGCATCATTATTGCATTTCAAAATTATTCACCTTACAGAGGTGTGCTAGGAAGTGATTGGGTCGGGCTGGAGCACTTTATCCGTTTTTTTTCCAACCCTGATTTTATGATGTTGTTTCGCAACACGATGGCGATTAATTTGATGAATTTGGTTTTTTATTTTCCGCTGCCGATCATCATCGCTTTGCTGTTGAATGAGGTCATGAGCAAGCCCTTCAAGAAGGTGATCCAATCCATCGTTTATTTGCCGCACTTTTTGTCCTGGGTCATCATTGTAGGAATTACGATTCTGATGTTGACGCGCACAGATGGATCGATCAACAACCTGCTGGTGTATTTCGGTTTTTCCAAAATTGATTTTTTGACCAACCCGAAATTGTTCTGGATCTTGCTTACGGTGCAATCGATCTGGAAGGAAGCGGGCTGGGGCACGATCATTTTCCTGGCGGCTATTGCGGGGTTGGATACACAGTTATACGAAGCAGCCAAAATCGATGGTGCTAAGCGATTGCGACAGATTTGGCACATTACGCTACCAGGAATCCGCAGTGTGATTCTCATCTTACTCATTTTACGAATAGGAAATATTATGGATGTTGGTTTTGAACAAGTATTCCTTATGGGGAACGGGGCGGTATCGACCGTAGGCGAGGTTTTCGATACGTACGTGTACCGGCTCGGTATTCAACAAGGTCAGTTCAGCTTCAGTACGGCTGTTGGGCTTTTTAAGTCAGTCGTGGGGCTGGTGCTGGTCGTTATCGCCAACAAGCTGGCCAAACGGTTTGGCGAAGAAGGCGTGTATTAAGGAAGGAGAATGAAGAATGAGAAAGAGCACGAAGGACCTCTTTCCGATTGTTAACTACACGGTGTTGGCTCTTATTGGGCTAGTGACGTTGTTCCCGCTTTATTATGTGGTCGTCGTGTCATTTATGGATCCATCGGAATACTTGAAGGGAGGGCTCCGGCTGTTTCCCTCTACGTGGTCGCTGGCTTCCTACAAATATTTGCTGTCGACAAAGTCTTTCCTGAACGCCTCGATGATCAGCGGTTTCTTGGCGATTGTCGGCACCTTCTGCAGCTTGGTCATTACGGCGGCGCTTTCGTATGCACTTTCACGAAGAAGAATGCCGGCACGTCGGGCAATGCTGTTGTTAATTCTGCTGACGACACTCTTCAACCCGGGGATGATTCCACCGTATTTGCTCATACGCGATTTGCACTTGATCAACAGCATCTGGGCATTGATCATCCCGGTGCTGACGAGCGGCTGGTATGTCATTCTGATGAAGGGTTTTTTCGACAGCATTCCGGATAGCCTTGAGGAAGCGGCTCAGATGGATGGCTGCAATGATATCGGGATCTGGTTCCGAATTATTTTACCATTATCGCTGCCATCGTTAGCGGCGTTTGGGCTTTTCTATGCGGTCAGCTACTGGAACACTTTTTTCTCAGCTGTATTATACATGACCGATGCTTCGAAATGGCCGCTGCAAGTTCTGCTCCAGAACATGTTGATCGATTCGTCTACGGCGGCAGGAGGAGGCGCTGCACAGGAGCTGATGAACGAGCAGTCCATTCCTCCGGAGACTTTGAAGATGGCTGCTGTCGTCATTGCGACAGTCCCGATTTTATTTGTTTATCCGTTTTTGCAGAAACATTTCGCCAAGGGTGTCATGGTAGGTTCAATCAAAGGGTAATGAGGCAAATATCCGACTATGGATCAGGGGGTTTTTCATTTGTTACAACGTAAACATGGTATAGTAAAAAGTGCAACGATTTTGACGGCGGTCGCTCTAGCCTTAACGGGCTGCGGTGGTGGCGATGCTGCAAAATCTTCCCAGAAAGTAACCGAAATCTCTATCATGACGAACTTTAGCACGCCGGAACCGCCGGGCGCCGACAATGTGATCGTCCAGGAAATCGGCAAGCGTACGAATACGAAGTTAAATATTCAATGGGTTTCGTCCAATAACTATGCGGAAAAAACGAAGGTGACGCTGGCTTCCGGCGATATCCCGGATCTGATGTTCGTTCTGGATCCATTCGACCCGCTTGTCATGCAGATGGCAAAGGAAGGCGCATTCTGGGAGCTTACGCCTGAACTGGTGAAGGCTTACCCGAATTTGGCAGCTTACCCGTCAGCTGTTTGGCAAAGCTCCAAGATGCAGGATGGCAAAAACTATGGTATTCCTGCGGTTCGCCCAATGGGCGGGTGGTCTTTTATCAATATTCGTAAAGACTGGTTGGATAAGCTTGGTATGAAAATGCCGGAGACGATGGATGAATTATTCGAAACGATGAAGGCTTTTACATATAAAGATCCAGACGGCAATGGCAAGCAGGACACATTTGGACTGGCTGGTAATCAAGGTTCCTTCCTATTTGAGCCGCTTTTTAACTCAACGCAAGGAAAGTGGAAGCTGAAAGATGGCAAACTGGCGCATATTTATCTGGAGCCGCAAACCCGTGATGCCATTTTGTATCAAAAGAAACTATACGACGAGAAAGTCATTCCCGAAGACTTTGCGGTGCTCAAACTGAGCCAGTTCGAGGATATGGCCAAGTCTAATAAAGCGGGCATGTGGGTTGATACGGTTGAGGCCTCCTGGCGTCTGACAGAAGAACTGCGGAAAACGAATCCGAATGCGGATTTCTTGCCAATGACCTATTTGGTTAGTCCCGAAGGCAAAAAGATGGCGTATCAATGGCGTGGCTTCAATGGTATCTTCCTGATTCCGAAGAAGGTATCCGAGGCGAAGCTGAAAACAATTTTACAACTAATGGACTATGGTTCATCGACGGAAGGCACGGATCTGGCTTGGTATGGCTTCAAGGATGTTCACTATACAGAGAAGGATGGCATAAAGCTGGCCACGGAACAGGCTAAAAAGGATATTGTTTCTCAAAGTGCACTGGGTAAAATATTCAGTCGCGACGAAAAGTACCTCTGGGCTTACCGGACGGGGATGCCTGCCGATGTCTTTGAGCGTAACAAGAAAATCGTAGACGCACGGGAACCGTATCTGGTCGGCGATATTGGCAACGGATTATATTCGGAAACGGCGAGCAAATACGGAGCGGAGATCGATAAGAAGGTAGATGATCTGCGGGTCAAAGTCATCATGGGCAAGGAACCGATCAGCGCGTGGGATGATTTCGTTAACAATCTGTCCAAGGACCAGAACTTCCAGGCTATTATCAAGGAAGTCAACGATTCGTATCAGAAGCGGACAACAGGTAAATAAAAGACTTTAAAATTAACAGGAAGCGGCTTTTTGGGCATTTGCTCAAGAGCGCGCTTCCTGTATGAGCATAAAAGATGGGATGGATGGGCATGAAGAAGCGGCTAGGAAAAGGATTGCTATTATATCGGGGACACGCATTCCGGCGGAGCTTGCTGCTCATTCTGATTGTCACGACCATTCCCACCTTGCTGATTGCAGTCAGCAGTTATTATATCGGTGTCAGCTACATAGAGCGCGAGGTTGAACGGACGCATAAACTGCAGCTGGATTACACGGTCAAGCAAGTGAGCGATGCACTTGGGCATCTGCAAGTAGGTATGAACCAGTGGACGTTGAATCCGATGAGCGATAAGCTAAGAGGCATTGATTTTAAAGATAATTATGCGTTTAGCAAGGAATTTTTTGAATCTCTGACTGTTTTGAATAACAGCAGTGCGTTAATTGATCAGTCCTTAGTGTACCTTGAGAACCCACCACGCCTTATCTCGGATAGCCAAGGTATCCACAGGTTGGAAGAAAGTGGAGCCAAGCCCTACCACGAACTGCTTGCCGTCAAGGAGCGCTTGTTTTGGCGCATGCTCCAAGCACCAGCGCTCGATGGGCTGTTCGTCGTTCACAAACTGCCGGTTATCGGCGAGCCCTTTGGCGTAATCATGGCGCGTATTAACGAGAAGCAGCTTTTAAATTTGGCGGGCTTCGATGCAGGATTGGGCGGTACTGTTTTCATTCTTAACCGAGAAGGAACGCTGCTGTCACGAGATTTGTTTTCGCCTGCCGTTAAAGAGATGAACGAGGCACTCGTTAAGGAGCTAAGCGGGAAGCAGGAAAAATCCTCCTCCTTCCGTTGGAGTTGGGGAAATGAGCTGTACGTTGTATCGACGGCGACGATACCAATTACCGGTTGGGAGCTGGTTTCGGCCGTGCCGATGTCTGAATTTCTGAAACCGATCGTGCTCGTTTCCCGGCTCATTATGGCGGTGGGGCTAATTAGTTTGTTGTTTGTCCTGCTCAGCTCGTGGTACGCATCCGTCCGGTTGGTCCAACCGCTTCATCGGCTTCTCCGTACGCTGATTTCCCCGGCAGGGCCGGAGCCGCTGCTCGTTCCAAAAGACGAGATCCAGTACATCGAGGAACAATGGCGGAATTTGAGCAGAGAAAGTCATCTGCTGCAGTCCCGGCTGGAAGGGCAGCACTCCTCGCTGCGGACGGGGTTCTTGCTGCAATTGGTGCAAGGCCATCTGCAACTGTTGCAGGAACAGGAGATTACGCAGCGCATGGAGCAGTACGGCTGGGAACCGGAAGGCCAGCAATTTGTCGTGATGGTCGTACAATTATTGGGTTTCCACCGGCTGCAGGGCTCCTTCCGCGAGGATGAACAGCCGCTCGTGACGTTCGCAGCGGTAAATATGATTGAAGAGCTGACAGGCAACGACAATGTATCCGTCATGAACTTGCATGACTTATCCGTTGGCTTGTTCACGATGTTTCCCCAGGAGGTATCTCCTGCCGAGGTTGCTGAACGGCTGAAGCGGATGGCTTCGGAGATTGGCCACAGTTTGCACCGCATTTTGAAAATGGATACGGTCATCGGTCTAGGCCAGCCTGTGTCCGCCATCAGCCGCGTTCCGATCGCTTGGGAAGAGGTGCTGCAGGCACTGCGGCACAGAAAGCTGGATGTACCGAACCAGATTATCGACTTGAACGAACCGATGAACGAGCACGCAGATTCAAGATATCCTTTCGCGTTGGAGCAGGACCTGGTTCATTCGATGGTGAGTGGCCTTGGTGAGGAAAGCCATCGGTTGTTAGGCTTATTTTTCCAAGAGTTGAAGGCGCATGCGAAGCGGGAACTGCTTTTGCAGCAGGGCAGTCTTAAGCTTTTGGGAGCTGTGCAGGGGGCTTTGATGCAATCGGACGTGATGCAGGGCGGTTCCCTGTTCGATTGGGGCCAGCTCTATGCGGAGCTGTTGGCACTTAAGGACAGTGACGAGATGCAGGTTTGGTATGCAGCTCGAATCGTGGAACCGTTGATGGTGGAGCTTATGCATCATCAGAACGACAGAGCTCGCGACTTGGTTGAGCGGACAGTGGGGATGATTCGTTCGGAATATCAAACGGATATTTCGTTAGACTTGTGCGCAGACCGCCTCGGCATCTCCTCGTCGGGTCTGAGCAAGCTTTTCCTGCAAGTGACCGGCATGTATTTCGTTGACTACTTGACCAAGACGAGACTGGATCAGGCGAAAGAACTACTTGTCGGCTCCGAGCTGAAAATGCAGGAGATTGCCGTAAAAGTCGGTTATCAACCGACGTATTTTAACCGGATTTTTAAAAAGATGGAGGGCATGACCCCTAAGGATTTTCGCGAACACAATAAACTGTAGACCTTGAGATATGAAGGGAGTAGAAGTCAACATGATAATGGAACGACTGAGTCAGGTAACGGAGCCTATACGCTCCATCGAGCTTTACCGGTATGACGTGAACGTGCAGCGGACATTCAGTCATGGGGCATGGACCAACCGTATCCACGGATTTATCCGCATTTCAGCGGGGAATCAGAGTGGCTGGGGAGAAAATATTATGGCTGTCAACCGCGAGGAGCTGGATTTAAACGAATGGCTCAGCCCGTTGCAAGAATTGATCGGGATGTCTATTGGGGAAGCGGTTCGCACAGTGACGAGCCGGCTTACGGAGCTGTGCTCCAAGCGTGCCGAGATGGTGGAGACAGCGCTGCTTGATCTTGCGGGGCATCTGCTCGGTCAGTCCGCTCTTGATCTGTTGGGGCTGGATGGCAAGGAGCCTGTCCCGGGGTTATTCTGTATCCTGGAAAACGACCCGGAGAAGGTACGCGTGAGGGCGCAAGAGTCCTGGGATCAAGGGTACCGCACCCACCTTAAGGTCAAGCTGTTCGGGGACATCGCTCTGGATAAAAAGATCGTCGAAGCAGCCCGTGACATCATGGGGCCGGAGACGTTCATCGTCGGTGATGTGAACTATGGCTATCGGCCGAAGAAGAGTGAAGATGACCTTGACGGCATCGTTGCTTCACTGCGCATCCTGGAAGAGGCTGGCCTGAATGCCTGCGAAGACCCGGCGAGCTTGACCATGCCGCAGTGGATTGAGCTGCAGCGTCAAGTTGCTACGCTGCAGCTGCTGCCAGACGTGCCTCTCCGCCCGGCGGTTGAGGCTGCGCGTACGGTTACGGCGGGGATGGGCGGCATCTACAACATCCACCCGGGCTGTGCGGGTTCTCTCATTCATGCGGTAGAGCTGGCCCGCAAGATCCAAAGTTTTGGCGCCAGACTCATGATTGGTGACGACAGCTTGGTCGGCCCGGCTTGCACGGTCTGGCAGCAGCTCGCGATCGGCCTGTCGGCCGATTGGGTCGAGGCGCTGGAGAAGCCGGGCGAGTCGGACGCCTTCGAAACCTGCGTCATTGCTCAGGTTACATCAAGGACGGCTGACAGCGAGGTCAACCTGCGCAGCGATTCACCGGGCTTCGGCCTTGTGCTGGACGCGAAGCAGTTAAGGTCCGTCTGCCCGGATTACGGGCAGATTGGATTGGTTTGACCTTCGGTTTCGGCGGAGGGAACTGTAGGGCGCTATTTCTTCGGAAAGCGCCCTTTTCCTCGCCGAAGGGGAACTAGGGGCCACTATTTCCTCGTATTTGGCTGTGATTCAACCAAATACGGAGAAATAAGGCCCTGTAGTTCCCCTCAGCCAATCCAACCCCCGCTATTCGCCGAAATAGCGGACGGTAGTTCCTCCAAGTTAGCCAAGTTATTTCGAAACTTTAAGTATGATTCCGCGTCTATTCCTACAGGTGGAAAATTATGGAATAATTCCCCCTCGCATAGAATATGCTGGGAGGAGAATAAAATGAGAAAAACCTGTCTAAGTCTAGCCTTGACTTCATGCTTGATGTTCTTGGGTGCAGCATATCCTGTTCACGCCGAAGCACCCCTCATTAATTTTGTTATTATCCAGGAAACAAACTTGTATGCGAAAGACGATCAAAGCAGCCGTCCTCTAGGTGCCATAGCACCTTATCAGAATGTACAGCTTGCCCCGGGTGCACCATTTAGTTTTTACGACAAAAGAAATCCCGAGGAATGGCTAAAGGTGCAGACTTGGCTGGGAGATCGCTGGATACAGGATGATGACAATGTTTTATATGGCACGTATGAAGAACGGAAGAGTACATTAAAGCTCTTGAACACCGCAAGTTTATTTAACGAGCCAAACATTAACACGGAAACAACTCAGAAGCTTGCACCTCAGAAGATTAGTTCTACTGCCAAAATACAGTATGGACCTAAGTACGTTATAAACGCGATGAGTGCCACCGGGCAATCAGGAACGTGGTATCAAATTGATACATGGCTTGGACCTAAATGGATTATCAAACCGGCCCTTATGGAGGATGTCCATGCCGAACCGGTAGATTATCAACTTAAGTTAATGGGAACAGAAACGACATATTCCGTACCCTACGAACAGGAAGGTGAGGGGGAAGTATTGGAAGCAGGAACTGTACACGCTATTGCAAAATGGCAACATGCCCCATTGCCTGCTAATGTTATTACTTGGTATAAAATCAGTCTCCCGCAAGGTGAGCGGTGGGTAAACCCTAAGAATGATGTGATAATCCAAGAGAACTTATCCAAATGATAGAACCTTCAGATGGCCTCATTACAGAATTTACATATCCCTACATCTTTCTAAAACGAAATATAACCGCAGGCGGAATATCATACCAATCAAATTTATGATTTGCCTGTTCATCCTTCTCAAAGCTTGGCTCATGCAAACCATCCAGAACAAAACCAGAGCTGAAAAATAAGTTCATATAATAGGCTAAAGGTCTATGAAATAAGAGATGAGGAACAGGCTGACCTTTTATACCTATTGTTTGGCTAGGCTCTGGAGTTAAATAGGTTGAGATTTGGACACTGTTTCTTGTGACAATCTCCCCGTTACGGTCTTCGGATTCATGTATTTTTCTTGTAGTTGGCGTTTGGAAACAAGGATGCGGGATGGAGAATACGAAGATCCCGCTCTTTTTTAATAACTGTGAAAGTGCCTTAGTCAAAAAGGTTATATCCGCAATATCCATTAAAGCCATATTAGCTACAGCACCATCATACTTTTCTGTTCCAAGGGTTAGTAATGACTGATAGTTAGTTGCATCAACTACTCGATAGTCTATGCGATTTAAATAGTTAGTTGACCTTAATTTTGCTCGCTCGATCATGTTAGGACTATAGTCCAAAGCAACAACCTCAGCGCCTAAATCAGCCAACCTGCGTGAGAAGTTTCCATTGCCACATGCAATATCCAGAAGGATCTGACCTTCTTTTACTTCAAGAAGTTCTTCCGTCTTTGGTCTGATAATTTCACGATGGAACCGATTGCTGTGTTCACCCATGTAATCATCCCAAAACGCCGCAATCTCGTCCCATCTTGACTGGGAATCGTCCGTCATTTCATTCCATTTGCTCAGAATATCCACGTCCCTTCCACTCATGTTACTGGCTCATCCAACTCTCATAATACCATATGCTGGTATAAATATCCGTTGTCTTCTAGAGCTCCAATAACAAATAAAGCCCAAGCGGGATACGCCTGAGCTTGCATTTGCACTTCTAATCAGTCACGACCCGCCTCGTACAGCTTCTGTGCTACAACGGCAGGTTTTGTGCGTGTATAGGTAAAATGGTCTCCGTCGCCGACGATCAATCGGAACACACCGAGCCGTGAGGACATATGCGGATTCCAGCCGAAGCCTTCTCCTTGTGGCAATACGTTGTCTTGGTAGAAATAGACGTAACTTTTGGGTGTAGGCAATGTATAGAACACTTTGAGATCTAATTTCTCGAAAAGTGGTTTCGCCGGTTCAGGCTTGACTCCTGTATAAAATCGTTTGGCTTCCTCCAAAGTTGCCAAATTGACGAACAAATCACGAAACAGCGGAAATGGAAGGAGGATGGTATCGTCCTTCGATCCGGCTCTGAGCTGCTCGAAACCCTCCCTCGTCGGGGGCGGCAACTCGTCGGCTAGCGATCCGCCGTCTTTCAGAACAAATGCGTCCCAGAAGACGAGGCGTTTGATGCGGTCTGGTATTTGTTCAGCAACCTTCTGGATGACGGTGCCACCGAAACTGTGTCCTACGAGAACGAAATCGCGCAAGTTCATCTTCATGATATAATCGACGACAGACTTCGTGATCATCGCATGCGTGACATTTTTGTTCGGATCTGTGCCGTGACCCGCGTATTCCGGCGCGTGAACGGTATGCCCCTGACTGCGCAGCACGGCAGCAACGCCATCCCAGAAATGAGCGTCGGCCCAGGATCCATGCACAAGCACAAAGGATAGCCGCTGTTCAGGCAGGCGACTGATTCCGTCGGATAGGGCGGCGCTGCGCCACGAGAGCCACTCGCTTTCCGCATAGGGGGAATAGTATGGCCAGTGGGGAACAAATCGGTAATACATGTACAAACATCCTCTCAAAATGACATATATCAGCTTATGCCCAATCCGTTTGCGTGGTGTCTAAGACAGTTTTGTGCTTTTTTCACGGTTGCTATTGAAATGACAGTTTTGTGTGATTTTACACCAGTTCTGTTCCTAGAATCTATGCGGACTATCACTTACAATTGGATTTGTAGAAGCGATGGTTGAGGGGTGTGAAAGCGTTATCTTTAAAAGGATGATGAATCTAGGGGTTAACCCATGCCAGCACTTGGAAATATTTTGTGAATAGAAAAAACAGAAAAGATCAGGTTGGCAGGATCTATAGGAGGGAAATTTATGTTTAAGTTAGGTTTAATGGGTTGTGGAGTTGTTGCAAATTACGGGCATATTCCGTCAATAATGAATTCGTCTAAATTTGAATTAACGGCTATTTATGAACCTGATGTCGCTCGAAAAGAAGAGCTGCAGAAGAAACATCAGGTTGAAGTTTTTAGTGACGTAGAGCTGTTCTTCCAATCCGGAATTGATGCCGTGGTCATTACATCACCAGCGCCTTCTCATTATCAAAATGTTCGGGACGCGGCACGTTATGGAAAGCATGTCTTATGTGAAAAACCATTGGCTATGGATGACGAAGAGGCTGCAGAGATGATCGCTGTGATGGAAAAAGCGGGATTAATGTTGTTTACAGCCTTTGACTACCGGTTTAGCCCCGTTTCCCAGATGATCAAAACGATCGTTGAAAATAAAAGCATCGGTGACGTTCGCTCACTGAGGCTAAGTTATATATGGAATAATCATGGAAAATATGTCAATGATGAGCAAGTTCCTTCACCGTTAAACCTGAGACGTGCAAACCGAATGCTTGAAGGCGGACCTATGGTTGACTGCGGTGTGCACCAGATTGACCTTGCAAGATGGTGGTTGAATTCGGATGTGCAGCTTCAGCATTCGGAAGGAGCCTGGGTGGACGAGTATGAAGCTCCAGACCATATGTACCTCCATATGAAGCATGCTAATAAGGTACATACGATGCTCGAAATCAGTTATTCTTACTGTTTTACGGCCAAAGAACCGGTGTCACATTTTATTTATGAACTGATTGGGACTGACGGAGTTATTCGTTATGATCGCGAAGCCAAACTATTTGAAATGCGGAATTCATCTGGCACGACCCGGTTTCCATATGCATCAGAAAAGAATTTCAACGGCATGTACGAAGCCTTTGCTTTATCGCTTGAGACCGGTCAAACGGGAGATATGCCGACTGGACTGGACGGGCTGATTGCAACCCGGATCGCTCGCAGGGCAACGAATGAGCTCATTCAAAAACGAGCGCTTTTGCAGGCAAGCGAATAACAAAAGTGAAAAAGTGCTCTTCCGACTGCGGAAGGGCACTTTTTCACTTTCTTGCATTAAACGAGCGATACAGGTTTTTGTATTCGTTTTTTTCGAAACTCGGAAGGCGTATACTCGTTATAGCGCTTGAAAATACGGATGAACATGTTGACATTCGGGAACCCCGATTGAACGCCAACATCGGCAATACTTAACGCTTCGGTAAGCAGCAGATGCTCAGCTGTTTTTATGCGTCTCAAATGAAGATAATCGACAAAGGACATACCGATACACTGCTGGAAATATTTAATGAAATAGTGATACTCCAAATGTACGAGATGGAGTACATCCTGAATTCGAATCGGATTTCGATAATTGATTTCAATATAATCCAATACGGGCTTGAGACGCTGCCAATCTGCAGGTGAAAGGGGAGGCGAAGCGGGAGCATGACGAATGAGCAGGGAGAGCAGCTGCTTGAAGGCGCCACTTATCGCCAATTCGTAGCCAGCCTCCATACGGCTTGCTTCTTGGTACACTTGGACTAACAGCTGAAACATCGTTTCTTTGACAGATGGGTTGTTGGCAAGCACCTCATTGATACGATCCAGCGGTTCCGATAATTCCAGTAAAATAGGCGAGAAGTCCTTGGTATATTGATCTAATTGTGCCAGGATGTCCAATTGCAGCACAATTTGTTTGACTAATTTCTGTCTTCGGGTACGGTGCAACCGAGAGGATCCGATAATTAACAGATCCTGATCTTGTAATTGATAAATCGTGTCAACCGTTTCAACTTGCATGGAACCTTCAAATAAGAGAATGATTTCTACTTCTTTATGATAATGCCACATGTTCCAAGGTAACGAAGGCAGTGGCTCTAAAGTACTGTCCCATATTTTGTAACGCAGCAAGGGATGATGGTAATTAACGTGTTCATTTTTGGCGTTTTCTTCCATAGTTGTCCCTCCAACATGTTTAATTATAAGCTGCAAGGCGATATGTAAGTAAACGCTGCCATGATTTTAACATAGAATGTGGGATATCACAAAGTGAAAAGGGCAAAAAGAGGACTACCGATTCATTACTATCGGTAGTCTTCTTCATTTACTTGGTTATTTTTGCAATTCCCATAAAGCTGGAGTGACCGTTGGTGTCCAAGTAGAGATGGACTTATGGGACTGCAGACATTTGTATGTGTGGCCATTGTAGGTAACGAAAGTGCCCCTCGAGTAGCCGATTGTTGGTCAAGCTCAGGGAATTTGCCACCGGTACTGGCAATTTGGCCATCTGCGGGTTCTGCAGCAGGGAATCCCTAGGGTGCTTCCAAACTTTGGGGTTCATAAACAATGGCACTGCAATTTTTATTTTCACCTGACTTACAAAGCAGAGCTTCTTAGAGCTTTTTCAGCACCTCGAAAATTCGCAGATCATTGATGGTTTGGATAACCATTGCCGAATCAGGCATTTGAAATTTCTTGAGAATCGAATTGATTTGTTTCTTAATGGTTTCATATTCGACAAATCGCTCTTCGGCAATTTGCTTCCTTTTCTTGCCTTCGCAAAGTAAACGGAGGACCTGCAGTTCGCTTGGCGTAAGCTCTGAAATGATCTGAATAATATTCAGCAGGCTGTTTTCCGCTCGCTTCACGCGCGCAAACTCTTCACGGATTTTCTCGGCAATCATCGGGCGGATCGGGGATGCGTTCATGTAGGCGGCGCGTATGGCTTCCATAATTTCGACGTCAGTAGTGGTTTTTAATAAGTAGTCCGTGATACCCGTCTGAAAGGCGGCAAAGATGAAGTTTTCATCCTTGTGGACGGTGAGCACGATAATTTTCATCTGGGGATATTTGTCGTGAATGATTTTCGCTGCTTGAATACCCGCGAATTGGGATTCCATCTCAATATCCATGAGAATCACATCCGGTTGATGCAGCGCTGCTTGAATAACGGCGTCGTGCCCCGAGGAAACACGCGCCACACAGGCAAAATCAGCATGTCCGGCGAATGTCCTTTCCAGCCTTCGAAGGTGAGCTTCCATGTCATCAGCGATGAGAATACGGATAGGTTGATGTGTCATTATACAGGATCTCCTTTCGTCAGCTTTTAGATAATCGGCAAGTAGACCGTAAAGGTCGTTCCCACGTCTTTCTTGCTCTCGACGACGATTTTCCCGTCGTGGCCTATGATGATTTTATGGCAATAGGACAAGCCGATGCCCCAATTATTAACCGATGCTTTGGTGGTAAAAAAAGGATCGAAAATGGCCTCCAAATGCTCCTCGGCGACGCCGGGTCCGTTATCGGTAATTCGGATGAGCGCCCATCCGTTTTGCTGGCTCCGTTCGACCACAATACGGCCGTCATCCCGAAACAGGAGCGATTCACTGGCATTGAGGAGCAGGTTGTAGATGGCTTCAGTCAAATGATTGAAGTCGATATAACAATTAGCAGGCAGCGAATCTAGCGAATAATCGACTTGGCAGCGGCTGGCCTGTTCGTTTAAGCGGGCAATCGCCTGCTGAACCGGAAGATCGATAGACATCGGTTGGAGATTCAGGCTTATATTTTTTAATTTATCAGCGGCATCGTTAATGCTGGCGAGCGCCGACTGCGATGATCGTAAGATGAGGTCCAGACTATACTGGGATTCGCTGTCCGCCTGATGGCGTTCTTTCAGATATGCGGCCTCGGACTGGATGCCGATCAAATGATTTTTGAGGGCATGTGTAAATGCGCGCGTTCCGAGCGTTGCCGTGTCGATGCTTTTATTAATTTGAATATCGCGGTTTTTACGGTAAATCTCGATGGAATTAAACTTATACACCAGGTAAATCATCAAAAACAAAATTAAATAGATGGCAAATGGAAACACAGGCAAAAGGATCGACTGATAACCAAGAGGAGGCTGCAGATAGTTGAAATAACCTTTCAAATACGTTTCTTTAACCAATACTTTTGGCGCCCAGGAAAAAATAAACAGATGGATGACGACGAGCGGAATAAAGAGCAAGACATGATACAACGTTAAATTTTTGATAAACTTAATTTTCGGATAATTCAAATAATAGTTGATCAGTAGGCCAAAAGCAACAAAAAGTATCAGGTAGCGAAGGCTCTTTATAACCATTTCCATCCCACGAAAGAATGTCAAGCTATCAATCTGATTGCTTAGGGCGATATGAAAAGAAGGGTCAAAGTAGGTGGTCTCGATGATAAAAAAGAGTAAGATACCTCCGTAGCCGATCCTTTGGTGCCATGGGCTTAAGCTGCGGGTGAAGGCAATGGCGAAGCCAAGCAGCGAGCAGTAGAACAACCCAACGCCGATATTCAGCATGCGAATAAGCCAATCAGGATTAAATTTAGTCAAGACCAGATAATTCCAGGTGCCGGGACTGAAATCAAAGAAAGTGTGAATGACATTGAAATAGTAATTAAATTTACTCAGGTACAACGTAAAGGCTACAAAAGAAAGCACCCAACCGATGATGATGCCGTACATGAAGCGGGTTGACGCATGATTTAGCTTTTTGTAAGTGAATAATATGGTAAAAATAAGCAGTACAAGAGTAACGAACAGCATATAATCACTTCCTTCTCTTCAGGCAAAAGGGGGGAATAAAACATTCATCTGTCGGCCTGCCTGGTGTCTACGTATAATTCAAAATAAGAAAGCGCACACAAATCATATCAAAAAAAGGGTGGGTGTCAAATGAAAAAAAGTTTAAAGCTTGCTGTGACAGGCTCTTTGCTGTTGGGATTACTGGCTGGATGCGGGTCCGCCGGCCAAACGGCAGGAGATAAAAGCACGGCGTCTCCGGATGCCAAAGCGGCTCAAGTGAGCTTGAAAGCGACGGTACTTCAGGATGATTTGGAAACGTTTAAAACCGCTTACGAAGAATTTAGCAAAGAGAATCCGACGATCCAAGTGCAATTTGAAACAATTCCACAGGCGCAGTACTACGAAAAGCTTCGCATGCAGCTGTCTTCCGGGGATAATATCGATTTGTTCGGCGGCAACATGGATGTGTTTCTGGACACGGGCATTTTGGAGCCTTTAGACGATTATGTCAAAAAGGCGAATGTGGATGTTTCCGGATATGGCCCTTTGTATGATTCTTTAAAAGTTAACGATAAAGTTTACGGGCTTCCTTACCGGAAATCCAACTGGATGTTGTTTTACAACAAAACGTTGTTTGATCAAGCCGGCGTGGCCTATCCGAAAGCGGATATGACATGGGATGAATTCCGTGAACTGGCGAAGAAGATGACCAAAGGGGAAGGCGCCAATAAAACGTACGGGGCATTCTTGCATCCATGGGCACAAACGTGGTATATGCAAGGCGTTCAAACCGGCGCTTCGATCATCGATAAAGATTTATCGGCGTTCAAGAAAGGCCTTCAATTCCGTTTGGATATGGAAAAAGACGGCTCGATGATGGGTTGGGCCGAACAAATTACGACAAATGCGCATTACAACGCCGCTTTCCAGAAGGGCAATGTGGCGATGAATCTGATCGGGGACTGGCACGTGGCACAGCTTAGACAAGCGGAAGCCGAGAAGAAAATCAGCTTTGATTGGGATGTTGTTCCCGTTCCGCATCCGGAAGGCGTAGCAGCCAATACGAGTTTGGCGACTCCGGTGTCCTTGATGGTGAACAAGAATTCCAAGCACAAAGAAGAAGCGTTCAAAGTGCTTCAGTTCATGACCGGCGTGAAAGGCGCGAAGCAGTTTGCAGCGAAAGGCTTTCTCACAGGTTATATCAACGATGAAATCCGCAAGACGTATATTGGCGACGGCAGCTTGAAGCCTAAGAACATCCATTACTTCGTGGAACAAAAAGAATATCCGGAATATCCGCTGCTGCCTGGCGTGAAAAACATTTTGGTAAACAGCGTTTACAAACAAGAAGGCGAAATGGCTTTAACTGGCGCTCAGACCGTCGACCAAGCGATTCAAAAGATCGGTCAGCGCGTTGCCTCCGAATGGGCCGATAAATATGCCAAGGATTACAAAGCAGGCAAAAAGTAAGGGACAGAACAGAAACAGCCGAGCTTCGCTCTATGTAGTGAAGCTCGACGGTTTTGATAGGGGTGAAGCATATGAAGGGTTCGAGCAAAGCATTACGGCGTAATCGATTGACAGGATATACATTTCTGCTTCCCAATATACTTGGATTTTTGATTTTTATTTGCTTACCGGTGTGTGCTTCCTTCCTCATGAGTTTTACGGAGTGGAACGGGTTTGGTGAAATTGAATTTGCGGGATTATCGAATTACACGCGTTTATGGAGCGATGAAACGTTCCGAATCTCCCTGCTCAATAGTTTACTTATGACAGCCGTTTCCGTACCGGTGACGCTGATTCTTGCGATTTTGGCAGCAGTCGCCCTCAATAAAGGCTTGAGAGGCGTTAAAATATTTCGAACGGCGATTTTTCTGCCGCATATTACGGCAACCATTGCCGTAGCCGTCGTGTGGCAGCTGCTTTATAACCCGACCATGGGTCCGATTAACGGCTTTCTCAGAAGCCTTGGGATCGACAATCCGCCAACTTGGCTTGCATCGACACACTGGGCGCTCCTCTCGGTGATTATCGTCAGTATCTGGCACTCGATCGGTTACTATATGGTGCTTTATTTAGCCGGCCTGCAGGGAATTCCAAAGGATCTGTATGAAGCAGCGGAAATTGATGGCGCAGGCAAAGTCTCCCAGTTTCGCAATATAACACTGCCGATGCTGTCGCCGGTCATTTTCTTTACGATTATTATGGGCATTATCAATTCCTTCAAAGTATTCGATCTGGTTTTTGTCTTGACCAAAGGAGGACCTGGCCGTTCAACGCATATGCTGGTTTACGACATTTATTATACGGCGTTCCAGCGCTTTGAATATGGTTATGCCTCGGCCATGGCTTACGTGCTGTTCGCGATTATTTTAGTTATTACGTTGATTCAATTTAGAGGGCAAAAACGTTGGGTGAACTACTCCTAACGAGCTTATCGGGTTAGAGAAGGGAGAAGCCAACATGAATATACAAGTAGAATCAAGTCGGACGATGGTGACGTTACCGAGGCGAACTCCAATTGGCGCATGGATTAGAAAAGCGGTTTTATATGCGGTCGTGACTGTTGTCGCCGTCTCCATGGTTGTTCCTTTCCTTTGGATGCTTTCCGCATCGGTGAAGTCGGAGGCGGAAATATTCAGCTTCCCCATTCAGTGGATACCGAGTCACTTTTACTGGTCAAATTACAGCAAGGTATGGACGCAGCTTCCTTTTTTCACCTATTACTTGAATACGATCAAAATCGCTGTGCTAACTACGCTGCTGCAAATTATTACATGCTCTACGGCTGCTTATGCGTTCGCCAAAGTGAAATTTCCGGAACGGGATAAGCTGTTTTTCATGTATGTGGCAACGATGATGGTGCCTTACCAAGTCATGATGATTCCGCAGTTTATGCTAATCAAGAAAATTGGGTTAATCGATTCGCATTGGGCATTGATTTTGTTGGGGGCTTTTAGTCCATTTGGCGTGTTCCTGTTCAGACAGTTTTTTATGTCTATTCCAGAGGAACTTTCAGAAGCTGCCAGAATTGATGGCTTGAGCGAGTTTGGCATCTATGCACGGGTCATCCTGCCACTCATTCGGCCGGCGATTGCCAGCTTGACGATCTTTACCTTCATGCACGCATGGAATGATTTCCTCGGTCCTTTGATCTACCTGAATTCGGATAACTTATTTACGCTCCAGCTCGGCATGCAGCATTTCCAATCCGAGCATGCTACGGAATACGGCCCTTTAATGGCCGCAGCGGTTTGTGCCATTATTCCGACGATCATCATTTACTTTATGGCACAAGACCACTTCGTCGAAGGGATTTCCGCAGGCGCGGTTAAAGGGTGAGTCGATCATGAAGCCAAACATCATTTATATTTTTGCTGATCAATGGCGGAAGCAGGCTGCAGGTTTTATGGGGGAAGATCCTGTCATCACGCCCAATATCGACCGATTTGCGGAGGAAAGCTTGGTGTTTAACCATGCGCTCTCTTGTACGCCGCTTTGTTCTCCGCACCGGGCTGCGCTCATGACAGGCAGATATCCGCAATCGACCGGTGTCTATACGAACTGTAAGATAGGTGCAGATATTATGCTAAGCCCGGACGAAGTTTGTGTGGGAGATGCACTGAAGGCGGCTGGGTATCAAACGGGTTATATTGGCAAATGGCATCTGGATCTACCTGAGCAAAATCGTTGCCCGGAACCGGAATCCGGAGCGCGTGAATGGGATGCGTACACACCGCCGGGGCCCAAACGGCACGGCTTTGATTTCTGGTATTCCTACGGTGCGTACGACCAGCATCTGAAGCCGCATTATTGGAAAGACACACCGGAAATGATTCAAGTGGACCAATGGTCGTTGGAGCATGAAACGGATGTTGCGTTAGACTTTATTCGGACAAAAAGACAAGAAACAGAGAAGGACAATGGGCCGTTTGCTCTATTTGTCTCTTGGAATCCGCCTCATAGCCCCTTTGAACTTGTACCGGAACGCTACAAGGAAATCTATAGCGGACGGGAGTTGAGTTTGCGACCGAACGTAAGTTCGGAGTGTCTTGCTGCGCACACGGGTGAGCCCTTTGAAAGCGGGGATGAGGCGCTGGACCGCTACACCCGAGATTACTTCGCAGCGGTGTCCGGTATGGATGAACAATTCGGCCGGATTTG
This sequence comes from Paenibacillus chondroitinus NBRC 15376, assembly GCF_004000765.1. Lineage (GTDB taxonomy): Bacteria > Bacillota > Bacilli > Paenibacillales > NBRC-103111 > Paenibacillus_E > Paenibacillus_E chondroitinus. The sequence continues at coordinate 28,200 of NZ_BILW01000018.1, forward strand.
GCGGGAAGTCGAGCAGCTAGGGATTGCGGAAAACACGTTGATCGTACTCTCGTCGGATCACGGTGAGCTCATGGGCTCGCATGGCTTAATGGCGAAGCATTCTTGGCATGAGGAATCCATCGCGATTCCTTGTCTAATGAGTTGGAAAGGCATGATTGAGCAGGGCAGCACGAATCTGCTTTTTAACAGTGTGGATATTATGCCTACGCTGCTTGGTCTTGCCGGCATTCCAGTCCCAGTAGCTGTAGAAGGGATGGATCTGTCCGGTGATATCCTCGGTACGAGAGAAACGGATATTTCCTCTGCTTTCATTTCCGGGTTTCCCGGAAGAAAGGATGCGATGGAGCTTTTTGCCGCCTCTGGCTTGGATAACCGCCGATATGGCTGGCGGGGTATCCGCACAAGCATGTACACCTATGTTGTACATAGAGGATACGCACCTGGAGCGGAAGTGCAACGCTTCTTCTATGATCATGTGAAGGATCCTTATCAGCTCAATCCTGTTGTGCTGTATGAGCGGCCGCAAACGGAACTTTTGATCTCACTGGAAAAAGAGCTGCAAAGTTGGTTAGACCGGACCATGGATCGGTTTGATCTGGGGGGATAGATGTTTGCATTAAAAAAAGAGCGCACAAAGTTTTGAATGTGCACTCTTTTTTGCTGTTTCTTTATCTAAACGCAAGATATGCGAGATTTGGTTATTTTTTAGTTGAAAATGCGGAGAATGCCCTCGAAAATTATGTTATTTTTATAGGTAATGTGCGTTAAAGCTATAGATTTCATCAGGCAGAATAGATGGAGGTATCGATTCTATGCGGAAATTTGAATGCAACGAAAACGAAGTAAAAGAACTCATAGACCGGGTAGTCCGCAGAACGATGAATATGGATTTCACATGGAACTGGTCTTGTGGCGTAGCTTATTATGGCATTTGCAAAGCTTGGGAAGTAACCGGGAATCAGGAGTACATCGATTTTCTGGTGAAATGGGTGGACGAGTATCTGGAGCTCGGGTTGCCGCCGATGATGGTGAATGCTTGCGCGATGGGGCATACCATGCTGACCTTGTATGAAGCTACGGACGATGCCAAGTACCTTGACCTGGCGCTCTTGAAGGCCGAATATTTGCGCAAGGATGCCATCCGATTCGGATCGGGTGTTTTCCAGCATACGGTATCCTCCAAAAATGATTTTCCAGAGCAAGCATGGGCGGATACGTTATTTATGGCGGCGTATTTCCTGCTGCGGCTTGGATTTAAAATAGACAATAAAGCTTACATAGAAGATGCGCTGAATCAATTTTACTGGCATGAAGAATACCTGCAGGATACGAAGACGAATTTGTTCTACCACGCATGGGATAATGTGAGGCAAGATCATTTGTCCGGTATATATTGGGGCAGAGCCAATGCATGGGCGGCTTATACGATGGCGCAAGCGTATAAAATGCTGAATCCTTTCATGCCAATGTGGATGCAAATTGGAGGAGCTCTAGGCGATCAATTAAGCGCTCTGGTCAGGTTGCAGTCAGAGAATGGGCTGTGGCGCACGGTATTGACGGATGAAACCTCCTACGAGGAAACTTCAGCCTCCGCAGGTATTGCTGCCGCACTCACCACGTATGCGCATCCGCTGCATCAAAATTATATGGCCAAAGCCTATGAGGGCATCTTGGCAAACATTGATGAAGACGGCTCCGTGCGGAATGTATCGGCAGGTACGGCCGTGATGTACTCCGTAGATGATTACAAAGTCATCTCCAAGAAAAGAGTACAAGGATGGGGGCAAGGATTGACCTTGGCCTACCTGGTTGCTCTGCTTCAAAATAGGGAAGTTGTTAGCAAAATTTAAGAGTCAGCGGCAGTCAGGGGTTTGATTTTCTCCCGGGACTGCCGCTTTTATTTATTAGAATGCCACCCCAAGATAAAGGTTGCAATCGCTTGAGCGGTTCCTTCCTGGCCAGCGATGGGAGAACTACAGGGCGCTATTTCATCGAAATAAGCTCTCTTCCGCGCGGAGCGGAACTGTGGGCCGCTATTTGTCCGTTTTCTTTAAGAAAACGGGAGTAGGCGATCAAATAAGGCCCTGCAAGTTCCACTTGAACGCGGAATCGGGCTGAATGTGCTAGAATAGCAGCCTGTAGTTCCTCAAGGACGACGAAGTGGTTTATCCTTCGAGCACAGAAGCAGAATATAAAAGAGAACCTGCCGTGGTATAATAAGTTACTATTGTATGGTTTTATGGATTCTATAGGGGGCGTGGCAGGTGGATATACAAAAAATCTTGGTGACTGGACGGATGTTCAAAGAGCTGGAGAAGTTAGCTTTGCTGGACACTAAGCGGGAGTATCTGTTTCTTCCAGAGACGGAAGTGAGCTCGAATCACTTCGATTGGGCCGATGGTTATGTGGCTTTTAAACCGACGGAGTCGTTTCATTTCGGTAAGCTGCGGTGGGTTCATGCGCTTGGGGCGGGCGTTGATGCTTTTTTACATAATCGTGCTTGGAAAGAGGATGTATTATTGACCCGAACGGTCGGCAGCTTTGGAGCTAAGATAGGGCAATATTGCTTGAGTTACATACTTGCCGATGTGCAGCATCATCAAAAATTTCAGCAATATCAAACAGAAAGACTTTGGCAGCCATCACAGCAGCTGCTCCTACAGCAGCTTCGCATTGTCATTTTCGGTACCGGAACAATTGGAATGGAAGTCGCGAAGATGCTTCAAACTTTCGGGGTAACCGTTTATGGTATATCGCGCAGCGGAGCTCCGATCGCTCATTTTGATAGGGTCGTTTCACTTAAGGATGCGAACTTGTTGTTAGCAGAGGCCGACTGGGTTATTAACACACTTCCATTGACTCCAATGACGGATAAATTATTCGACAAGCATTTGTTCTCCTGCATGCAAGGTGCTGGCTTTATCAATGTGGGCCGGGGAGCCTCCGTAGATGAAACCGCACTGCTTGAGGCAGTAGACCTAGGCCAAGTGCGCAGAGCTGTTCTTGACGTGTTCCAAGAGGAGCCGCTGCCCGCAGCATCGCCGTTGTGGTCCCATCCGAACGTGACCATTACCCCGCATATTTCCGCCGTTACCGGGGTGGATGAAGCGATGGACGGCTTGCTCGCCGTACTGGAAGATATGGACAACGGGCTAGAACGAATTCGCCATTCGGTGGACGTAAGCCGAGGATATTAGCGTATTTAATTACGAGGACATAGATAAAAAGGGTGGATTTTTTATTCATTTTCACGTACAATGACCTAACTCTAGCTTGTTACATTACATCATAAGTGAGGTTAGGTTGAATGCGTACAATTGCAAAAGTAAGCCAGTTCGTAGGAGGAACTTTTTCTCTATGGGTTATCCTATTTGCTTGTCTGGGATTTTTTTGGCCTGAGGTATTTACGCCGCTGAAGGGCTACATTTCCATTTTTCTTGGTGTTGTCATGTTCGGGATGGGACTTACGCTGTCGTCTGCTGATTTCCGTGAAGTATTTCGTCGTCCGCTAGAAGTCTTGATCGGTGTTGTCGGTCATTATATTATTATGCCGCTGCTAGCCTATGTGCTGGCTATTGTGTTGAACTTGCCGCCGGAGATAGCTGTTGGTGTCATTCTCGTCGGCTGCTGCCCAAGCGGTACATCCTCCAATGTGATGGCACTGCTTGCAAAAGGCGACGTTGCACTTGGCGTGTCCATTGCTTCCGTTTCCACACTCATCGCACCGCTGGCTACTCCAGCTTTGATCAGCTTGCTTGCGGGACGCTGGATGCCGATTGATGGTGGAGCGCTCATTAAGGACATTTTGACAGTTGTTATTTTGCCTATTATTCTAGGTGTTGTCGTAAAAAGTCTGTTCAGAAAACAAGCTGAAGCGAGTGTACAGGCACTCCCGCTCGTATCCACACTGGCAATTGTCATCATTGTGGCCATTGTAGTTGGCGGCAGCAAAACGAAAATTATCGAAAGCGGTTTGCTAATTTTTGCGGTTGTCATTTTGCATAACGGCCTCGGGTATGTATTAGGTTACTTGTTCGCTAAGCTGTTCCGGATGAATTCAAGCAAGCGTAAAGCCATTTTATTTGAAACTGGCATGCAGAACTCCGGTCTTGGGGCGGCGCTAGCCTCGGCTCATTTTAGCCCGATCGCAGCCGTTCCTAGTGCAATCTTTAGTGTGTGGCATAACATTTCCGGTTCTCTGCTGGCTACATGGTTTGCGCGCCGTGCTGAGAAAGAGGCATTGAGGGCAAACCAAGTCGAATAATAGTTTATTAATACTCGCGAATGAAATAAGACCAATACAGGCCGTTGATGGGCTTGTATTGGTCTACATACTAATTAACTCCTAAACTCTACTTGCTGTGGTTTATCAACAAATTTGCTGAAGTTATCAAGTCCCCACATCCAGACCGTTCCATCTTTTTTGATAATGGACTCTGTCGGCGAATAGTAATTATTAATATTAACGGAAGCAGCATCGGCAATGCCATCTAATTTAAATAAATCCTTCCAAACAGTTTGAGGTTCAATACCAAGAGCTTCCCATTTCTCTACAAAATAGCCCTTGCCCCAAACCGAACCATCTTTTTTCACAAAAAGTACATGTTCAAAGTTGCTAGAAACATCCACGACATCCGAAATTTCATCAACTTGATATGGTGCTGCAGGAGTGAGAGCTACTTCTTGGAAGGATTGATTTTCTGAGAAAGCTGTTGTTCTCCCCCAGTTCCATACGGTACCATCTTTCTTTATGGCAAAATGATTGTTTTTAAGTTGGACAATGTCTTTTAGATTTTCGAGTTGCACTGGCTTATTGAAGCGAAATGAGTCGTATAAAGGTTTTTTCGAACCCCATGGGTTATATGCATCAATGTTCCAAACCGTTCCGTCCTCTTTTAAAAATGTCACATCATAATAGTCATTAGAAATCATTAAGTCCTTAATATGATCCAAACCTTCAACAAGAACTGGCTCTGTTTTCAATGAAATAGAAGGATCATTTTTTACATAACTTGGAGCTGTTTCGAATATCCATACTTTTCCATTTTTATCAAGGGCAAGACCAAACAAACCAAACGTATCAACTTTTACGATATTTTCTAAGTGAGGGATTTGTTCTCCCAAAGTTGCAGAGATATGTTCCTTGTGATCCGGTTGCTCATTTTCTGCCGTGCGTTCTACTGTCCATACGGTACCATCATTTTTCAAAACAAGTATCATGCCATGTTCATTTTGGCTAATGCTTTTTACATTTGTAAGACTCGGTGCCTTAACCATCAGGTTAGGAAAAGAGCCATCTTTTACGGATATGGCATGAAGTGCCAGACACCAACCATTACCTTGATTGTCAATCGCAATAGGAAATCTGGGTTGTGTCAATTGAACAATCTTTGGCTGATCCTTCGCCGAAGCATCTGCCGCTATTGCCGTCAGTGGAGCAATACTTGAAAGGGATAGTACAGATAATAATGCAGCACCTTGAGTGATTCGTTTTGACCAATAATGAAACTTCAACGTCTTCATCTCTCCTTTAGTTGGGGAATTCTTTTTATTCATCCATTTATATCCATAAGGTTAGACGGGAAAAATAGGAAATAGTTTCGATATACAATAAAATTTTCTATTAATTCCCAAGTTGGTGATTTGATCATTCAGAGTGAAAGGCAGGTATTCCCATGGCCGTGGAAGTTGTAATTGCAGAATATACGCCTGAATGGGCAGCAGAGTTTGAGAGGGAGAAGGCGAAGATACAACAATCTCTGCAACAAAGGGCGGTCTATATCGAACATATCGGCAGCACCTCAGTGGTCGGATTACCCTCAAAGCCAATAGTGGACATTGCAGTTGGCGTTCATCAACTTGAGGAAGCCGACCTATTCATTGAACCTTTGTGTAAAATGGGATACGAATATGTTCCCAAAGTGGAGTTTCCCACTCGCCGATTTTTTCGTAAAGGAGAATGGCGGAAAGGAACGCATCACCTTCATGTTTATGAAATGACGAGTAACGAATGGGAAAGTAACCTTTTATTCCGCGATTATCTCAGAAGCCACCAAGAGAAAGTAGGCGAATATGCCGCACTTAAGAAGCATCTTGCATCCATATATTCAGAAGATCGAGCGACATATACCATTATGAAAGCACCATTCATTCAATCGGTTATAGAACTGGCGAGGAATTCATGAAGAAATGTCATTTGGCTATTTGCTAAGTGGCTTTTTTCAGGCATAATCAAAATTGAATAACTTCGTATGGGAGGGCTTATGTTAGATTACATACTCTTAAACTTTCTATTTATTCTGGTAGGTGCCCTTTCATACTTTGCTTTTGGATTATACAAGAATAAACACTCCAAAATAATTATCGGTGTGTTTTCGGGTGTATCCGTCGTATTTTGTATGTCGTTTCCTTTTACGGTTTTTCCAGGGTACATCTACGATTTGAGAATAATTCCATTTCTCGTAGCGCTGATTTACGGGGGGTATGGCGCAGGAGGGCTCGTAGCTGTTACTTTGATTCTCTATCGCCTTTATCTTGGGGGCAGCGGGTTTATCGTAACCACTTTATCGTATATTCCCATCTACATTCTTGTTCTTGTATTTCTGAAACTTCGAAAAGAAGGAAAACAAAATATTTTATTTGGGATGTTGTTTTCCTTATTGTCAGCATTGATTGTGTCCGTATGGAGCACGATTCAATTGCAAAATGATATAGATCACCATGAGATCTTTTTTGTTTATTATTGCGTTATTATAACGGTTTGTTCATGGATTACTTTCTTTTTCATTGAAACGATGAGGGACAACATCCATATGCGGGATGAAATCTACCGTTCTGAGAAACTTAGTGTTTTGGGTGAGCTTGCTGCCACCATCGCTCATGAAATTCGAAATCCAATTACCGTATCCAAAGGTTTTCTTCAATTATTAAAATCCCGTACGCAGAATGAAACGGATCTTAAATATTCTATTCTTGCATTAGAAGAGATTGATCGAGCGGAAGCTATCATTTCCGAGTACCTCATGTACGCCAAGCCTCAGGCTGAAAAGGTAGAAAAGATTGATGTTAAAGCCCATTTGAGTAACGTTATAAGCATAACCGAACCCTATGTTACGTCAAAGGGCCACATCGTGGAAAGCCAGTTGGAGGATTTGTATGTTTATGGCGAATCGAAAAAATTAACGCAAGTCATGATCAATTTAATTAAAAATGCGGCTGAAGCGATAGAGAAAAACGGGAAGATCACGATTCATGCATTTGCCCAAAATAAGTACGCAGTTATTGAAATTATGGATACGGGCATCGGCATGAACGAAGAACAGCTTCAGAGATTAGGTAACCCTTTCTATTCAACGAAGGCGAAAGGAACGGGGCTCGGACTTATGGTCAGCTACCGAATCATTGAAGCTTTGGGTGGAACGATTCGTGTTCAAAGTAAACAGGGGATTGGCACGAAATTCAGTGTACTCATTCCCCTAGAAGCTTCTTAAGCTTGCGAGTCGTATCACTGTCGAGTGTCGGTACATTGATTGTCACTGTAAGGTGGGGCAAATCCGTTACATGGAAGGAAAGTTGATCAAAGATCAGTAATCCGGCTGCCGGATGATGATTGATTTTCTTTCCTTCGGGCCCATTGAGAACATCATGTTGCGGCCACCATGCCCTGAATTCCGCACTGATCTGATTCAAATCCCCAATAAGCTTCATCCACCAAGGATCACCCGCAAACTTGCCATAGTTGGCTCGAAAATGAGCCAAACGGTGCCGGGCATGATTTTCCCAGTTGTCTTGAAGCATTTCTCGCACGTATGGCGAAGTGAACGTTCGCCAGAGCGAATTGCGCTCGCGCATCGACATGGCACGATAATCCCCATAAATCAGATTTGCTGCACTATTCCAAGCAACAATATTCAGGCGCTGATCGGTCACATAAGCCGGACTCGTCCCTTGTAGATCAAGGAAAAGCTGAAGCGTCGGACTAATCGTAGTTTCAACTGGCGTTAGATCAGCAGGCAGCTGCTGTAAAGCCAGCAGAAATAAATGCTTGCGCTCACTCGAATCCAGCTGGAGAGCCCGTGCAATATTGTCCAGCACTTGAGCCGATACCTGAATATTTCGCGCTTGTTCCAACCATGTATACCAATCCACGCTTACGCCGGAGAGTTGCGCCACTTCCCCGCGTCTAAGACCGGGTGTGCGCCTTCGGCCTCCATGCGGCAAACCCACTTGCTCGGGTGAGAGTCGTGCGCGACGAGTTTTAAGAAACTGCGCCAATTCTTCAAGGCGCGTATGGTTTGAATGTTCCATATAGCGGCGTCTACTCCTCTCCTCTAATCTGGTTCCTATCGTAGGAGCTCATCTCCTAGGATAAACCATCATCTTATTCTATTATACAATCCATTATACACTTTCTATTGAGATGAATTTCATATCGCAATGGAAGGGGACTTACTTTGGAAAAAGCATTGCAATTACAGTCCAACCTTACAGGAAAGCTAGCCAAAATGCTGCTTCTTCTTGGACTTTCGCTTGGATACTTTATGGTACTCCTGGACATGACGGTGGTGAGCGTTGCGCTGCCTGCGATTCGCTCCGAATTAGGCGGAGGATTATCCGGACTTCAATGGGTGGTCAACGCATACACAATTGTGTTTGCCGGTTTACTGCTATCCATGGGTTCGTTAGCGGATAAACTTGGTGCCAAACGGGTTTATGCTGGAGGTTTGGCCCTTTTTCTCGGGGCTTCAGTCCTAGCCGCATTTGTTTCGTCACTGGGGATGCTGATCGGCTTACGTGCGATACTCGGCATTGGAGGTGCAGCTCTGATGCCAGCGTCGCTGAGCCTATTGGTCCATGCCTACCCAGAGAAGGCCGAACGCGCCCGGGCGCTTGGTATATGGGCAGCAGTTACCGGGGCAGCGATGGCGGCGGGACCTGTGATCGGCGGGCTCTTGGTAGATTCGTTTGGTTGGCGAAGCATTTTTTTGCTTAATGTACCGCTTGCAGTCATGAGCCTAATCTTGACGTTTCTGCTAGTTAAGGAAACAGACCGTAGAGCGCAGAGAAGCTTTGACATAGGGGGCCAAATAACGGCCATAGTCGCCATTGCTGCTTTGTCATTCGGACTGATGGAGGGGAGCAGCTATGGATGGTTTTCTCCGACTATTTTAATGACATTTGGCGTGGCCCTGTTAAGCGCCATCCTTTTTCTCATATTCGAAGCGAAAGATGAATCCCCATTACTTCCTTTGTCGTTATTTAAACATGCGACAGTATCGGCGGGCATGATAGCGGGGCTGGCGATTAACATCGGCCTGTCGGGCATTTTATTTATCGTGCCGGTATTTTTTCAACAAGTGCGCGGATTGTCGGCCCACATCACAGGACTCTTGCTTCTTCCCATGATGATTCCGCTTGCTTTTAACCCAATTCTGACTGGACGCATCGTTGGCAGAATCGGAGCTCGGATACCGATGACTGTCGGTTTTAGCCTTAGTGCTTTGGGTACACTGCTTCAGGTGTGGACGGAAGTGAACACCAACTATGCGATTACGATGATTGGTTTGCTGTTTATCGGTTTCGGAGTATCTTTTACAATTCCCTCGCTGATGGCGGCTGTCATTTCATCTGTCCCGAAGGAACAGACCGGTGCGGTATCCGGCGCTCTTAACGCAAGCCGTCAGCTCGGCGCCACGTTAGGGGTTGCCATTCTTGGTTCGATTCTGAGCAGCCGCACATCTTTTATTGACGGCATGCATCTATCGTTTATCGTGACAACCGTTATCTTGTTTGGCGGGAGCAGCTTATCGTTCGTATTTATGGGTAGAAAAAAATAAACAGCGGCAGCCAAGGACTAAATGTTCAGTCCAAGGCTGCCGCCGTTTGTTGTCCCAGGCCATTCAATCTGCTAAGGAGGATATGCCAGTTTTCCTTGCCCGTTTCATCGTATACATAGCCTCATCCGCATTCTTCATTAATGTTGTGATGTCCGTGGCATCTCGAGGAAATTGGCTGACTCCGGCGCTAAACGAAATCGGAATTTCAATCCCTTTATACGTAAAAGGGGTCTTCTGTAAGAGAGACAACCGATGGTCGACTATACGGTCTAATTCGCTATTGTCATCCATGGAGGAAATAATCCAAACGAATTCGTCTCCACCGATCCGTCCAATCTTATCATCAGGTTGGGAGCAGTTTTCCAACATAAGTGCAATATGTTTGAGATAAAGGTCGCCAACAAAATGCCCGTATCGATCGTTAATTGGTTTAAAGTTATCCAGGTCAATTAAGATAAGAGCAAAACTTTCACGTCGTTCGATCTTTTCTAACAGCAGCTCATGGAGGGCAGCCCGGTTATATAAATCCGTAAGTGAATCATGGTGCGCTAAATATTTGTAATTTTGCTCGGATTTTAATAGTTTACGTTCCGCAACCTTAAGAGACGTAACATCTGTCAGATGCATCACATATAGCTTCTCGTCGGTTTCTTCGATCAATTCAAGGCCCATAATCAAATCCAAGTCGCCTTTCTTCGGATTATGCAGTTGAGCCTCCCACTGGACTTCATTTTCTTGCTGAACCAGAGCCAACATGTCGACTACGGGCATGTTATTCTCAAACTGGAAATAGCTCATGATATGATGAACAGGAATTCCTTCCAGCCATTGTTTGGCCCGGGGATTCATTTCTTTAACGTCTCCCTTTTGGTCCAGAAGCAGAATGGCGGTCGGCGCAGACTTGAAAAGAATATGGAAGAGCTTGCGGTAATCCGGCATAATGTCATACTTACCAACCAAATGGCGGAGGGTAACAGCCCATAGCAAATAGCCGATAAAAAATAGGATCATGGCATTCCGTGACGTTAGTACTTTCGATTGTAGAAGGAATGTAACAAGGACAAACCAGGCAAACAGCAAAAATAAGCTGAGAAGCAGGGAACGCAGAACCTGCCGATGTTTGATTTCCTTCACACGGAACCAGGAAACGGCGAGGATGATCACCGAAAGCAGGATATATCCTGCTATAAAGAGAACGGTAATAAGTAAAAATTGTGGATCAAGCGGACTCCGTCCATCCGTCACTTCAGCGTTATATAATACGCGATGATCTTTGGTGATTAAAAACCCAAGCCACAATGTATACGGGGCTGCGTAAATGAAAGGCAAAAATCGTTTGAAAGCCGAAGTCGCAGGGTTTCCGATGAGTACGCTGAGATGGACCAAACAGCAGATGACCAACAGAAGCATCGGGCTATTCCCGTAAAGAACAATTTGCATTTGATATTGAGGAAGCAAAGATGTTTTAATGTATTCTCCTAAGAAATAAAACTGAAAAGCCAGCATAAGCAGAGCGGCAATTCGGTTCAACATGCTTTTTATATTTCGATGTAGTAAGGTTACAGCCATGTAGAAAAAGAAAAAACTAGGGAGCAAAATCGTTAAGAAGTCCATGAAAAGTTCGTTCATTATAAAATGTACCTTCTCGTGATCGTATAGTGGAGTGTTCACTCTCACAGTAGCATGAATTTTGCTTGCTATGCAATAACAAAACAGGAGGAAAATATAAGGTGATTTGACGAAGACTTTTAACTATCAATAAAAAGGGGATCGACTATGGAAATTAGAAATATGACTCGGCGTCTTCAGTTTCCTTTTCAAATGAGTATGAGATACAAGCTTATGATTCTAATGGTCATTATCGCTGTTCTGCCGTTAACCTTAGTGACGATTTTCGCCGCAAAAACAACCAAACACTCGCTAAGTCTGGAAATCATACGTTCCAACGAGTCAAGAATGGATTGGGCAGCGAAATATTTCGATGAAAAATTCGGCCAATTGCATTCAGTGGCGTATTCCCTTCTTATGGATAATAATTTATTTCCGAATACCAATGGTGAAACGATTAGCGCAAGTAACGGTCCGGAAACAGGAAAACCGTATATAGACGAGAAGCTCAGATCTCTTTATGTGGCCAACAATACGAATATTGCTTCAATCTCTCTTTATTTAAATGCCAAACAGCGTCTCTATATCGTGGATAAAGATGCCGTTCGATCAACAGATCAGAAAGTGAATCCCGCTTTGGAAGGGGGAGAATCAGCCAACAACCATCAGACCGTCAATAAGATTGTGAAATCTACACACAATAATTTCAAATTGATACGCAGTATGAATCGGTTTGAAGATCACGAAATTCTCGGCGGCGTGTTTATTGAAGCCAGATGGAATATGATGGATAATGTCATCAACATGATCCATTCGGAGCCCAATAGCGAAGTGCTTGTATTGGATGCGCAGGGAAACCTGATGTACAACCCTTACCCCGTACAAACGATGATGGATCAGGAGATGCTGGAAAAGGCGCTACACGGTCCAATGGAACCAGGCTTTATTGAATCCAAGCAAGGCATTTTGTTTTATCAGCCTGTTGTGTCGGCGAACTTATGGATCGTGAAATTTATCCCGATTAGTTATGTAAATGAAGGCGCTTCCACGACATTGAGTTTTAGTTTTTATACAGCTATGGTCTCTACCCTACTGGCGATTATTCTTTCCGTATTAATTGCTTATTTCACGACGAAGCCGATTATTCGATTAACGAGGTCGATGAAAGCCTTGGAGCACTTGAATTTCAACGTAGGTGTAGACAAAGTGCGAAGCGATGAGATTGGTACGCTGGAGAGACGATTTAATTCCATGCTGCTGAAAATTAAAGAGTTGGTTCAAATTGAGTATAAAAGCAAAATTGAGAAGAGGACCGCACAGCTGAAAGCGATGCAGGCTCAAATTAATCCTCATTTTCTGTATAATGCGCTGCAATCCATAGGCGGGGTTGCCCTCTCCCGGCATGCACCGGAAATTTATGAGTATGTCAGAGCGCTCAGCGAGTTATTTCGTTATACGATCAAAATGAAATCGGATCTGGTCACCGTGGCTGATGAAATCGAACATGTAACGAACTATTTGCAAATTCAGAAATTACGTTTTCAAGACATGATTCATATCCAAATGGACATCGAAGAGGACTGCGGACATTACGAGCTTCCCAAATTCATTCTTCAACCTATCGTAGAAAATTGTTTCGTCCATGGTTTGGAAGGAAAGATGGGCCAATGGATCATCGCGATCAGGGTCGAGAAAATGATGGATGACATTGAAATTAGTATTGAAGATAACGGACTAGGCATAGATGAGGTGCGTTTGGAGGACATTCGGCGACAATTGAGCCGCCCAGGGGAGGATCAAGTGATTGGGGAAAGCATGGGCATGAATAACGTGAATTCACGGATAAAGCTTATTTTCGGACAAGAGTACGGGATGTTTGTTACAAGCTCGAAAGGTGCCGGAACGACGGTCAAAGTCGTTATCCCCGCCATTGTTAAAGGAGAGGAGCCTCTACAATGAAAGCTGTCATTATTGATGATGAATTCTGGGTCCGCAACAGTATAAGGCATTTGGCTGATTGGGAGCGACTAGGCATCTCTCAGGTCGAGGAAGCCGAAGATGGGCTTAGCGGCCTAAATATTATAGCGCAGATTCATCCTGAAATCGTCATAACGGATATGAAAATGCGAGGCATGGACGGAGCTCAGCTACTGCAAAAAATAAGTGAAGACTACCCGTTTATACGTAAAATTGTCATTAGCGGATTTGATGATTTTACCTATACCAAACAGGCGATTTTATCCAAGGTGGATGAATATCTGATCAAACCGATTAATCCGGAAGAGCTGAATAGAGCTTTGGAGAAAGCGGTGCGAGAGCTGGGCGTAACACGGGGGATTCATGCAGCTAAGCCGCTGGACAAGCAGTTATTGAAGGTCATTACCGAGATGAAGCACACGGTCGCCAGGCATTTTCAAGAGATGAACACAGAGGCGATCAAAAAAAGCTTTAAGCAGCTGGAGCAAGTGTTGAGCGATCAAGAAAGCCTGCAGCCTGGACTGAATAATTCACTCTACAAGCAATTCATGCTGCTATTGGAGGAGCAATGCGCCCTTTCAGGAAGTGAATTAACGCCTGATGCTCAAGCAAGCGCCAGCCATTTTTTCGTTACGGATGATACGAAGGTAGCAGAGTGGGTCGAGGTGCTGACTACCACTTATGTAGGGATCTTGGAAGCTCTCATTCACCAAAGGAAAAATAAGAATCGCATTAATATCGACGAAATTCGGAAGTATCTTGATCTTTCCTATGCCGAGCAGGTGAGTCTTGGAACTATTGCCAGCACATTTTTTGTCAGCAAAGAGCATCTCTCCCGCATGTTCAAACAAGAAGTCGGTGTTACCGTCATGGATTACTTGATTGCCAAGAGGATGGAGAAAGCGCTGGAGCTTCTTCAGGACGCCTCCGTATCCATCAAGAGTGCCGCAGAAGCAGTCGGTTATTCCGATCTCACTTATTTTCACCGCATATTCAAAAAAATGACAGGAATGACGCCATCTCAGATGAGACAGGATGATGAATGAGCTTAGGCCAGTCGAGTGATATCAATATTATCCAATCCGAGATGCTTTTTCTGTCCAATGAATGGTGGCGCTTTCTTAAGTATACTAGGTTCGTAAGCGTTACCATAACAAAGGGGGCGAAAAAATGAAGAAAGCATTTGTAATGATAGTTGCTATGGCTCTGCTAGGAAGCACGGTAGCTTGTTCTTCGGGTCAAAGCACGCCAAGCGCTGGAGGAAGCAGCAATGCCAAAAGCGAGGGTGCGGCTAAAAAGGTCGAATTAAAAGTATTCCTTGGCGGCTTGGACCGTTTTCGCGATCAATTTGAGAAGTACTTCGCTGAATTTGCTAAAAAAGAAAAGAAAGAGAAAAATATCGAGGTTACGATCAATACCGAGTATCCGGGTTCCGATAATTCCACTCAAATTTTGAAAACGCGTCTAGCCACTGGCGATGTACCGGATATTTTCAGTTTGCATGCCGTGAACGACATTCCTGACTATTACAAAGCCGGTTATTTGGACGATTTAACGAAACAACCGCTTTCCCCTAAGCTGATTGATGGCATTAAGTCACTGGTGACAATTGATAATAAAGTCGTTGCAGTACCTATGGAAAGCTTGGCATGGGGGTATCTGTACAACAAGAAAATCTTCAAAGATTTAGGAATTAAGCCGCCGTCCACTTTGACAGAAATGAAGGCTGTAGTTCAAAAGCTGAATGACAATAAAATTAAGCCGTTTATGCTCAGTTACAAAGAAAGCTGGATTCCTCAGTTGTTCTTGCCTCTGGCCATTGGCGGATTAGGCAACTCCAGCCACAAGGATTTTGTTGATAAAATGAACAAAAACCAGGGAAGCTTCGCAGAAGTGAAAGAGATGTTCGGAATCATCGATCTTGTGAACAGCAACGGTACCGATCGCGTATTTGAAGTAGGCAACGATGACGGGGCTGCTGATTTCGCTGCCGGCAAAGCCGCTATGTGGGTGCAGGGACCATGGGATGCAGACAGCCTATTGAAAGCTAATGATAAGTTCGAGTTCGGAGTTGCTCCTCTTCCGATCAATGATGATCCTGCGGCAACGCTAATCAACGTATCCGTTTCAACTTCCTTAGCGATGGCTTCCCAAGGGAAAAATAAAGAAGTTTCGGCGGATCTGCTGAACTTCATTTTGGATGATCAAGCGTCGAACGATCTGTACCAAGGTTTGAAGTTCAATCCAGTGTCCAAAAACCACACGTTCAAACCATACCCTTGGGTCGAGGACGCTTCCGTTTTTGTAAACAAAGGGCAATCGTATAAAGATCCGCAGATTCCAGCTGCCGTGAAAGATGAGTCGGGCAAAGCGCTTCAAGCCTATTTTAACAAGAAAATGTCCGCAGATGATGTCATTAAGGATCTGGATAAAACCTGGAAAGATGCGAATGCGATAGCCAACAAAAAATAAAGATTGGAAGCCATGTTGTGCTCTGCCCTGGTCCTCGTAAGATCAAGGCAGAGCACGAGATTTTCCTAAGGAGTGAGCCCACGTGCTGAAACGCCTTGCCAAAGACCATACATCATTGATTTTGTTCGTGCTGCCCGCTTTTATCCTGTATGTGATATTTCTGGTTATTCCGATGCTCCAAGGCTCGTATTACAGCTTTACAAATTGGGATGGCTTGAACAAACATTACAGTTTCATTGGGATAGAGAACTTTATTGAAGCTATTCGCGATGATGCGAATTTTCGATCCTCGATTGTATTCACGGCCAAATATGTCTTGTTTGCTGTCGTATTTCAGAACGCCATCGCGCTGCTGCTTGCCCTCATGATTGAATCTCAGAGCAAAGGAAAAGGGTGGCTTAGAACGATCTTTTTCATGCCAAGCATGTTAAGTATTATCATTAGTACGTTCATGTGGGTATTCGTGTTTACAAAGGTTATGCCTGCCTTGTCCAAGTATGCCGTTTTGAAATTTCTTGATATTTCGTGGTTGGGCGACCCTAACGTTTCGTTTTTCACCATCATGCTCGTTTCCGTTTGGGGCGGTATTGGAACTTTAATGATTATTTACATGTCGGCCATTCAGGGCATTCCCATGCATCTCAAAGAAGCGGCTATTATTGACGGTGCCAAGCCTTATCATATGCTGCGCTACATTACGCTGCCGTTGATTGCGCATGCGCTCACGATCTGCATCTTTTTAACCTTGAACAACTCGTTTAAAGTGTATGACCTTATCTATGCTTTGACAGGCGGAGGACCTGCCCGGGCAACGCAAGTTATCTCTATGAATATTCTGGAAGAGGCTTATCAGCGCAATTTCCGATACGGATATGCGAGCGCGAAAGCGATTATTCTCTTCCTGATCATACTTGTCATTACGCTAATTCAAGTGTCGGTGATGAAGAAGCGGGAGGTAGAGGCATGAACAAACGGCAGTATTCGGGGCTGTCTCTCTTGCTACTAAGCATCTTGGCTATTTTTTTCCTTTTTCCGATTTACATGGCTATTTTGAATTCTTTCAAAACACAAGGAGAGATGTACAGCTCCGTTCTAGGCTTACCGGTCAAGCTCCACATTGAGAACTATGTGCAGGCCTTTAGCAAAGCGAACATGCTGAGGAGCGGCTGGAATACGATTGTTGTAACCGTAACAGGTATTGTGGTCATCGTGTTATGCAGTTCTTTGGCGGGCTACAAGCTTTCCCGGACGCCTGGGAAGTTGAGCAACGTGATTTTCATGCTGTTCGTATCCTCGATGCTGATTCCTTTTCAGACGATTATGGTTACTTTAACGAAGATGGCAAAATCGCTCGGACTTCAGGGTTCGCCATTTGGTTTGGGCATTGTTTGTGCCGGATTGGGCGTCAGTATGGCCGTGTTTCTGTACCACGGCTTTGTGAAAGGCATTCCACGAGAGCTCGATGAGTCGGCGAAAATGGATGGATGCAGCGAAATAAAAACTTTTTTCATGATCATTTTACCGCTGCTGCTGCCGATTACCTTTACGATTGGTATTCTCAATTTATTGTGGTTGTGGAACGATTTCCTCTTGCCGGTGCTCATGCTTACTGATTTCCGCCAATATACGTTAGTTTTGACTATCAATATGTTCTTCGGCAAATACAGCCGTGAATGGTCGCTCATTCTGGCCTCTCTGATTTTGTCATCCATTCCGATTGTCGTCATATTCGCCCTGTTCCAGCGTTGGATTATTCAAGGGATTACGGACGGTGCTGTAAAAGGATAACGGAATGACAAGAATGATGCAGAAGGGTATTGCGAAATTAGTCGAAAGAAGTCGAATGGTTTTTGGAAAACCGCCCATATTGGGTGGTTTTTTCGTTTATTCAGGCCTATTATCCTACGGGAATCGCGTGTTTTTCCTTGTTTTTACATATTCTTCACATTTTAATCACACTTCTATCATCAATGTCAAATATGGTGAAAGAGAGTATTTGCCCAAATGAAATGAAGCAGACGGAGGTTTCCATCCCATGAGGAAGTACAGTTCACTCAAGAGTACCACAATCATCGCAGTCGTTACCGCGATAACCGTCACCATAGCGGGTTGCAGCGCGCCAGCCAGCACCGCTAAACCAGGGGCAAACGGACGAACGGGAACACGTCAGATGACCGTAGAAACACAAGTTGTTAAATTGTCGGACATCGGTGGCGGGCAGGTCTTTACAGGCTCGATCACACCGGCTTTCACTACGAATCTTTCTTCCAAAGTGAATGGCCGCATTACTTCTCTTGATGTGAATATCGGGGATAGAGTGACGGTCGGACAGGCTTTAGCGCACATTGATACCACTACGCTTCAGCAATCAGTCGAGCAGAGCAAAATCGACTACGCTTTAAGTCAAGTACAGTACAACAAAGTGGTGAATGATCAGGCGAACAGTCTGGCGCTAGCTCAGAAAACGCTGGCCGTTCAGCAAGCCGCTTACGAGAAAACCATCAACGATCAGAAGAATGCTGTAGCTCTGGCGCAAACGCAATTAAATAATGCGATTACGACTCAGCAAAATTCGATTGAAACCGCAAAACAAGGGGTTTCCACTGCACAGGTAGGCTTCAGTAAAGCACAAGCTGATGCCGCTACCGCCGTGACTGTCGCCCAGACGAACTTGAATTCACAGTTAGACAGCTTATTAACAACACAGAATAATAATATAGATACTTCTCAATTAAGCGTGCAGCAAGCCGTTGCTGCTTACAATGCCGCTCTTCAGTCTGGTAAAGACGTAGACAGTGCATTCGCTAAGCTGCAAACGACACAGCTTGCCCTGCAGCAAGCGCAGCAGGCGCAGTATAAAGATACACAGTCGGCGCAGCAATCGTTGACGAGCTTGCAAAATGCACTGTTGACGGCACAAAGCTCGCAAGCGGTGCAAGTTGCACAGGAATCCTTAAATTCAGCATTGTTAACACTTGCTAATACACAGGCGACCGCGGCAGCTCAGCTTGATCTCAGCCGTACTCAGCTTGCGCAGTCACAATCTTCCCAGGATATTTCCAAAAATAGTGCGGAGGCTGCGCTCGAACAATCCAAGCAGCAGTTGAAATCTGCCCAGTCTACGGATTCCTTGGAGGTAAGTGCTGCTCAGCTGCAGCAAGCTCAAACTAGGTTGAGCATTTTAAGCGAACAGCTTCAAGATGGTGTGTTGACGAGCCCCGTTGCAGGGATCGTAAGCGCGATTCTGGTTCCAGTCGGACAGAATGCAGGGCAATCTGCCGTCATGTCGATTTCTACGGTAGATCCATTATTGGCAACCGTTAACGTATCTGAAGCATCCATTGGCAAAATCAAATCCGGTTCACCGATGTCGGTTAAGATTCCTACATTGAATAAATCGTTTGATGGAACCGTGTATACGATTCATCCAACCATGGACGCTACTTCCAAATCTTTCCTGGTCGACATCAAAATTAAAGATGATAACCATGAAGTATTGCCTGGGATGTTTGCGGAATCATCACTCAAAAGTGAAGGTAAACAATCCATCGTTGTACCTGCAGACGCCGTGCTCAGCCAACCAAGCGGTAATGCGGTATACATTGTAAAAGACGGGAAAGCGTCGAAGGTGCTTGTAAAAGTAGGCGTAATGACCAGTTCATCCTTCGAAATTACCAGCGGCTTGAAAGTTGGAGATGAGCTTGTCGTTAAAGGACAAGAGCTGCTTTCCGATAACGTTCCGGTTCAGATTAATCAACCAGGACAAGAAAATGGAGCAGGCAAAGGCAAGGGCGGAGGCCAAGGGCAAGGGCAAGGACAAGGTGGTCAAGGCCAAGGGCAGGGCCAAAATAAAACTGGCGGCCAAGGTGGTCAAGGCGCCCAGGGTGGCGGTCAGGCTGGTCAAGGTCAAGGCCGTAGCGGCGGTCAAGGGCAAAACGGACAAGGCACCCCAGGTAAGGGAGCTGACCCATCAGGGGCTAAGCCAACCGGCAACGGCGCTGATGCAGCAGCTCCGAAAGCGGGGGCTGGACAGTGAAATTAGCTAATTTCTCCGTTCATCGTCCTGTCACCATCTTGATGATCATGATTTCACTCGTGATCGTAGGCTCAATTGCAATTCCGCTTCTCCCCGTGGATCTGTACCCGAACCTGGAAATTCCATCGGCAACGGTATCGGTTTCATGGAGCGGCGCATCGCCGGGACAGATTGAACAACAAATTACGAAACCGATTGAGAATGCGATGGCTACCGTCACAGGAGTCACGAGTATATCCTCCAGCTCCCGTACGGGTTCAAGTAACGTTACCCTGCAATTTAATTACGGAACGAATATTGATCAGGCCACCCTGACCATGCGTGATAAATTGGATCGTGTCCGAAGGCAGCTTCCTACGGATGCGGATGCCCCCGTCGTTTCACGTGTTGATCCGAACAGTACACCAATCATGACGTTAGCCTTGTATGGTAAAACAGATCTGGTCACACTGCGCGACATCGCTGACAATATTGTGAGTCCTGATGTTCAGCGATCCGATGGCGTCGCATCGGTTGGGGTTACCGGCGGACGTGTCAGACAAATCCAAATTCTTGTCGAACCAAGCCGATTGCAGCAATACAATATCTCTTTCAGTACGTTGGTTTCAGCTCTCGGTAATGATAATTCATCCACTGACGCCGGTCTTGTGAATAAAGGCAGCCAGCTGGTGCCTTTGCATATTGATGGAGAATTTAAATCAACGGCTGATATCGGAAAAGTACAGGTTCAGCTGGGACGTGGACAAACGATCGCGTTAAGCGAACTCGGTACTATTATTGATACTTATCAAGATGTTACGCTTGAAGCGCGCAAAGACGGAGAAGTCAGCGTTTCCCTCTCTGTTCTTAAGCAATCGGATGGGAACACGGTTTCCGTGTCCACCAACATTCAGAACTCGCTTCAAGAAATTCAATCCAAGCTTCCGGAAGGCATGCATATCGCGGTATTGAATGATTCGGCTAAATTTATTCGCGATTCCTTACGTACCGTTGTTGAGCATACGTTGCTTGGAGGCGTATTCTCGGTCATCATCTTGTTCTTCTTCTTGCGAAGTGTAAGGGCGACGCTCATTATCGGTGTCGTGATCCCGATTTCAATCATCAGCACATTTAGTATGATGTATTTCGGTCATCAGACGATTAACACCATCACGCTCGGGGGCTTGGCGCTTGGTCTTGGTTCACTCGTAGACTTCGCGGTCGTTGTCTTGGAAAGTATTTTCCGTAAACGCCATGAAGGCTTGTCTCCTGAGGAAGCTGCCAAAGTGGGAACAGCCGAGGTAGGTACTGCGGTTATGGCTTCAGCATTGGCCCAAATTGCGGTTTTTGCGCCGACGGCTTTCATTAGCGGGTTAGTTAAACAGTTCTTCTGGCCGATGGCATTGGTTGTTTGTTTCTCTCATATAGCCGCATGGTTTGCCGCTGTAACGCTGGTGCCAATGCTAGCTGCGAAAATTTTGCGCCGCAAAGTCGATGAAGAGCTGCCAACCGGCAGAAGCCTTAATCCTTTCGTTTGGTTCGGCAGAGGCATGGAGTTTCTCACGAAGGTGTACGGAAGGCTGCTGCGGTGGTCAATGCTTCATCGTTGGGTGATTATCTCGATTACAGTTTTGTTATTCGCTGCCAGCGTGTATTCGGTTCGTTTTGTTGGTAGTGAGTTAACGCCAAAAACAGATCAAGGGCAAGTCAACTTAAATATCAATCTGCCGCAAGGGACAGATTTCGCCGTAACGAATCAAGTTGCTTCTACGTTGGAGACGAGATTAAAAGACGTGCCGGAAATTGATACTGTCTTTACTTCTGTCGGATCTGCCGGTGGCGGAGCTTTTCAATCAGCGTCAACGAATACAGGAAGCATTCAGATCCGATTAAAACCGCTCAGTGAAAGAAAGAAAAGTACCGATCAAGTAGCCGAACAAATCCGCACGCTCACAACGGGCTTTGCAGGTGCGCAAATCGGTGTAAGTGTTCCATCCGGGGTACGCCTGCCAGGGCTTGGCGGTGGCGGTAACTTTGGTGGCGGTGACATTCAAGTTGATTTATCTGGACCGGATTTAGCCGTTCTGCAAAAGCTGGGTGATCTCGTCGCACAGGAAATCACTTCTGTAGATGGCACACGTAACGTGCAAAATACGTTAGACCGTTCGATTCCACAGTTTAATTTAACGATTGATCGTGATGCAGCGGCGCATTACGGCGTTTCGTTAAGAGATGTAATGACCGCTTTGCGTACAGCTTATCAAGGAAGTGTGGCTACACAGTTTAAAACCGCTAGCTCGCAAATTTCCGTCCTAGTGAAGTATCCGAAAGAATTCACGAATAAGTTGGAGAATTTCAACAATGTGACGATCAATACCGCAAGCGGTACGATTGTCCCTGTTAGTCTCATTGCCAAAGTTGAACCAGGTACGGGACCTGCACAAATTCGCAGACAAGATCAGAACCGTGTGGCGTCGGTGCAAGCTTCCGTATTTGGCGCTTCCGTTGGTGAGGTATCCGCTCTCGTCAAAGAGAAAATTGATGCGATTCAACCACCGGACGGTTACCAAGTTAAAATGGGCGGCCAACAGACTAGTCAGAATGATTCTTTTAAAAGCTTATACTTAGTTCTTATTTTATCCGTTGCTTTGGTGTACATGGTTATGGCTAGCCAATTTGAATCGTTATATGGTCCATTTATCATCATGTTCTCCCTACCGCCAACGTTTATTGGCGGCATACTGGGACTTCTCGTCACACATCGAACGATTAATATGAACTCTATCATTGGAATGATCATGCTAATAGGGATTGTCGTTAATAATGCCATTGTATTAATCGATTATACAAACCAATTGCGTGCCAAAGGGATGCCGCTGTTCGATGCTTTAATTGAAGCGGGTAAAGTGCGGCTGCGTCCTATTCTGATGACTACGGCGACCACTGTTCTAGCGATGCTGCCCCTTGTTATCGGCTTTGGGGAAGGTGCGGAGACACAGGCCTCCATGGCAACGGTTGTAGCTTTTGGTTTGACTTTATCCACTTTAGTTACACTTGTATTGGTTCCTGTTGTTTACACATTGCTGGAAGGTTGGAAAAATGGCATTACAAAAAGATTTAAACGCAAACCAACTATTTCCCAGGAGCCAGGGACGATCGTTTAGTGATAGAGATCTACGAAGATAGCTTTCTTGATGGAAAGCTTTAAGGAGAAGGAACATGAAAACAGTGAAACGTAACGTTACTTTCTGGCTGCTAGGTTTTCTGCTTTTTAGTTCCTTTACAGCTTTCTCGGTATTTCCCGGGAAAGTTTTTGGGGAAACTAACAGCCCTACTACCACGACATCAGACATGAACACTGCCTCGATTCAGGAAATTCGGGGCGGGAAAGGCTTTACGGTTGTTTTGAAGAAAGACGGTACCGTTTGGACATGGGGAAATAACCTTCGCGGTAAGCTGGGGGGAGGACTGAGCAATCGTAATCAAGCGACACCTATCAGCGGATTGTCGGGTATTACGGCCATTGCGGTTGGTTCGGCTCACTCCTTGGCACTCAAGTCGGACGGCACTGTGTGGTCTTGGGGGGAGAACACATTTGGCCAGCTGGGCGACGGATCCACGATAGATCGGTCGACACCTGTCCAGGTGGCTAATCTCACACATGTGACGGCAATTTCCGCAGGTAATTTCCACTCGGTTGCCATCAAGGACGATGGAACAGCTTGGAGCTGGGGAGATAATACGTACGGCCAACTCGGAGATGGTACGAATACGACTCAGAATAAACCCGTTCAAGTTATCGGCAACATCAAATCTGTTAAAGCGATAGCGAGCGGTGCTTACCATACTTTGGCGCTTGATCAAGACGGGGTTGTATGGGCTTGGGGGGACAATTTCTTTGGAGAGCTTGGTTATGGCTTTGATCAAAACCGTTTGAGTACGCCGATTATGGCTACAAGCGCCAACTGGCATATTACGCAGATCGCTGCCGGATTCGACTACTCATTAGCCCTTAAAGATGACGGTACCGTGTTAACTTGGGGATTGATCGATTCAGACCCAAGCACGATGTATAGTGCTATTACGACGAATACGCAGGATGCTCATAAGTTCCCCGTACTTATTACCGGATTGGATCATGTGACTCAAATCATGGCTGGAAGTTCGCATGCAGTGGCATTAAAAGATGATGGCAGCGTGTATGCATGGGGGAACAACACCTCTGGTCAATTAGGCGTAGGGACCGGATTTGATGGGAAAACATGGAGTCAGACGTTTCCCAACCGCATTAATGATCTGCCCGAAATCGCCAGCTTAGGGACAGGTTCCAACGACACTTTTGCGATCGATAAAGAGGGTAAGCTTTGGGCATGGGGGAACAACAGTTACAGCCAACTCGGCGACAACACCCTGAACAACCAACCTGCTCCGGTTCAAACGAAAGTGAACGAATGGTTGAATCCTACCGTGCTTAAGCCCGGCGAAGGAACAGTTATCATAAAAGCGCCTAAAGATCAGCCTCTTATGGCGAGCGAAAGCAATACATTTATGATCAAAAATAATCAGCTGTACGGTTGGGGCAGTAACACGTTCGGCCAATTGGGAGACGGAACGCATACGTCCGCCATTTCTCCGAAAGCCATAAGTTTGGACGGGATTGCTGCCATCGATGGCGGTGATACGCATATGGTTGTCGTTAAGAAGGATGAGACCCTATGGACATGGGGGCAAAACTTCTTTGGTCAATTGGGCGATGGAACAACGACGCCAAGCACGACACCCGTTCAAGTAAAAGGCTTGAATGGTGTGGTATCCGCGTCAGCTGGAAGCAATCATACTTTGGCCCTGCTTAATAATGGTTCTGTTTGGAGCTTTGGCGACAATACCTATGGACAATTAGGCCATGACACAACGGCAGCTTCGAACCAAATTATCCAACTATCCAACATAGTGGCTATCGCTTCAGGCGCCAATTTTAACTTAGCCCTGGAAAATACGGGGAAAATATGGGCGTGGGGAGATAACACGAATGGACAGCTGGGAGATGGTACGCTTGCCAGTAAGCAGCAGCCTGCACAGATTTATGATCTAGCTGGTGTTATCGCGATTTCGGCCGGCAAGAACTTTGCGCTTGCTCTCAAGGATGACGGCACCGTCTGGGCTTGGGGCTACAATGCCTTCGGACAGTTAGGCAACGGAACAACCGTAAATCAAACCAAGCCGGTTCAAGTGACGACATTGCCTTCCATGAAGTCCATTCATGCAGGTTCTTATCACAGTCTAGCGATTGCGAATGATGGGAGTGTTTGGGCTTGGGGCCAAAACCTTTTTGGACAAATCGGTGATGGTACGAAGGCCAATCAGAATAAACCGGTACAAATCAAGGGGATTGCCAAAGCAGAGGACGCAGCGGCAGGCGGGACACATAGCGTAGTGAAAGGAACGGACGGCACCATTTGGACGTGGGGCGGCAATTACACAGGCCAACTGGGGAGCAATTCCTTAGCAAATCGCAATCTGCCGGAGGTTGTTACTGGGGTAAATGCTTCTTTCAATGATTTGGAAGGGCACTGGGCGAAGGAGAATATCCTTCAAGCAGCGGAACAAGGCATTGTAAATGGCTATAGCGACGGCAGCTTTCTACCTGATCGTGCCATTACAAGAGGCGAATTTTTGAAGCTTGCCGTTACAGCTATGCATCTGCCTACCGTTTCAGAAAGCACAGGCGGAGCCTGGTATCAACCCTACGTTGACGCTGTACAAAAGGCGGGCATCCTGCAAGCGGGGGACCTGCAGCAAGGCTGGGATCTTCCGATTACCCGTCAGGAGATTGCAACCGTTGCTCTCCGTGTCATAACCCCGGATTTGCAAAAAGCAAATACCGTCATTGATCCGAGCTTTGTGATGAGCGAAGCTGTGAGCAAAGGAATTATACAAGGTTTAAGCGATGGAAGTTTGGCGCCGAATGAGGCAACAACAAGAGCGCAAGCGGTCGTCGTCGTCGAGCGTGTCGGAAACGTTCTGCAAGGCAAGTAATTCTATCCAGATAGCTAAATAGGAAGATCAGAAAAGATACAGTTGGAACACGAAGAGTAAATCATACTCTAGTGATCCGGCTGTATTTTTCGTTTTACACTAGAAAGATATATAGAAAGATTTTCCACCTATCCTACTTTCCATATTTATGTATAATAGAAAGGGAGCTATTTTCCATAAACTAGTTAGGGAGAGATTTATTTGAAAGTGCACACTCGCTATGTAATATCCACTTTACTAGCACTCATGCTTTTGGGAGGAAATGGCCAAGTATTCGCAGCTCAAGCCACCAGTGTTTCGCATTGGCAAACGAAGGAGCTGGACGGTGAGGTCTATGTGAAGGCATCCGACGTTGTCAAAACGCTTGGGGGAAGTGGAGATTACCGGGCTGAAGCGAATGATTTTAGCTATACTTCTGCATCTCGTATAACGGAGGTAGTCAAAAAGGTATCTCCATCCATAGTCGGAATTATTGGCAAGCCGATGAGTGGGAGCCAAGCTTCGTCGGACAACCGTTTTAATTTAGCACATGGCACTGGAATTATTGTTCAATCCGATGGGCTCATTGTTACCAATGCGCATGTAGTTGAAGACATGAAGCAGATTATCGTTGTAACCTCAGACGGGAAGCAATATGCGGGGAAAACGATTCATTTGGATGAAGAAAGCGATTTGGCGGTCGTTCAAATTGACGCCAAAGATCTGCCGGCAGCCACCTTCGCCAAAAGCAGTAATGTAGAGGTCGGCGAACTCGTTGTTGCGATCGGCACGCCGATTACTTTTGCGCTTCGCAACTCCGTTACCTACGGTGTGATTAGTGGGACTGACCGCTCGCTGCATTCAACGTATCGCTTGCTTCAAACCGATGCGGCTATTAATCCAGGAAATAGCGGCGGCGCATTAGTTAATCTGCAAGGTGAGGTTATCGGTATCAACTCGTTGAAGTTATCTGCCGCAGGTATCGATGGACTTGGATTCGCTATTCCTTCAGACACCGTCCAATATATTTTGAATCAGTTTATCAAATACGGGAAAGTCAAACGTCCTGCGCTTGGTCTGGAAGTAGAGGAGAGTTGGGCGGCTGTTGTTGGGCTTCCTACAGATGAGCCGCTTAAGGTTTCGCGCGTAGATCCGCATACGTCCGCTGCCGATGCCGGAATCAAAGAAGGCGATGTCCTGTACTCTGTCAATAATTCCAATGTGAAGACACTGGTTGATTTAAATGAGTTATTGAAACAATATTTACCCGGAGACAAGGTTACTTTGACCCTGCAGTCTAACGGAGACATTATCCAAAAGGATATAATCTTGCTGGATGCGACCCAAACCCAATAAACTCGGAAGGTGACAAATGATTAAATTACGCTCTACATACCTGATTTTACTAGCATTTATACTCATCATGATTCAACCGCTCAGCGCTTTTGCCGCTGATACAGAAACGAAGGATCAATCCGTACAGATTCAATTGAAGCTTGGTGAAGATCATATTACGATTAACGATCAATCCATTTCCGTTGAAACTCCTTATGCGAACAATGGCGTGACGCTTGTACCTCTGCGCGTCATCACATCGGCGTTCGGCGCAGCGTTAAGCTGGGCATCTGAAACACAGACGGTAGGACTCACCTATAATGGCACATCCATTTCGTTACAAATCGGCAGCACAACAGCGACAGTCAACGGGAAAGAAGAACAAATCGAAGTTGCGCCAGAGTTGAAAAATGGGACGACCATGGTACCTCTCCGATTCATTTCGGAAAAGTTCGGAGCCAGCGTGAAGTTTGATGAAGCAACTTCAACGATTGCGATCTCGAGCACGCGTGCTGCTGGCACGGATGCGGGAGGCATTGATTCAGATCTAGGAAAGACGCATATCGGCAACAGCTACTATGGCTGGTCGATGAAATACCCGACGGGTTTGGTGAAGAGTTATCAGAGCTTTAAGGAAGATTATGTTTCATTCAACGATGCAAATGGTGAGTACCACATTACCATTTCGGTGAAGTCCGATATGACCGAGAATATGTCGGAGGATGCTCTGCTGGACTTGCTGGCGGATGAAACAGATGGTGAACCGCTGCTAGAGAAAAAGTATGTTTCAAGCAGTGCACATCCATACGCGCTCATTAAATCCAAGGATGATGGTGAACTTTTTGAATATCGCGCTTATCAAAGCGGCGACAAAGTATATATCCTTATTTTCACGATTATAAAGGAAGAAACGGATAAAGTTTTAACCAAACATAATGCTTATCAGGATTTATTAAACAGTTTTCAAATGTCATTCGATACAAATGCTAAAACCTTGAAGGACCTTTCGTCAGTGAAAGATGGCTTGCGCATGTATACGGATGAAACGTATGGGATTTCCATCAAGATCCCAGCTGACTGGTCGAAATCCGGTAGCAACAGTGAAATGATTCAATTCATTGATCCGAAGAAAAAAAGAAGTATCGGTTACAAAGTGACTTCCAAGTCGGATAGCGATACGCTGCAAAAATGGTCCGATCGCGCTAGTCAAAATTATACGCAGCTATACGCTCCAGCATATAGCAAATCGGAAGCTGCACGGAGTATCGTCGTTGATGGAAATCAGGCGCTTCTGAGCCGATCGTCGAACACATTTGACAACCGTATTTGGGATTCGACGGAGAACGTGTATCTCATCAAAGGAAATTATAAATACTTTATTGCGATTGATTTTAGCAATAAGGATGATCTTTCCGATAGCTTTATTCAATCCACGTTGCAATCGATTAAAATCGGTAAACCTTCCAGTTCGATCGGGACGATTAAAGATAGCTCGGAGAGCTTGGATCGTTCGAAAACGAGTGTAGTGAAGAATAAAAATTATAACTACACAATTTCAATTCCTGATTATTGGAAGCTTAATGCAGCCCAAAGCAAAAACGGTAATCTGACGTATTCGTTCGGGATGGGAAATTTCCTGTTTGTCGCCAATGATACGGAGCTATCTGGCTTAAGCAGTCAAGAAATTCTCGATCAGATCAAGGGGAAATTTCAGTCTGAGCTTGGCGCTTCGAATTTAAAAGAGACAGTTAGTCGAACAGAAAACATAGACGGCGCTCAAGCGATATGGCGCGAATGGGAGTATAAGGACATTGTCTCGACATTTTGCCTTTTCCAAAAAGGTGATAGCCATTATGTATTTATGATCAATTACCCGAAGGCAATCCAAACAGAGTTCTTACAAAAACAATTGTTGGATACAATCAAATCCTTCCAATCAACAAAATAAAGCACCAAAAAAGCCGGAGACCCTCTCCGGCTTTTTTGTGTTTTTTTACGCCGACAATTAAATATCGTCCGTCAAAACAAGCGTATCCCCGTTAACGGTTCCCTTCAGCTTCAACAACGAAAGATTAACGTAGACCGTGCCGTCATAGGTAAAAGATCCAGTTCCTTTGGAATATTGGCTGTTGGTGGCGAATGAGCCGACAAGCTGGCCATTATAACTTAGCTGCAGCATGGGATCTCCCCAACTAATCGTATAGAAGCTGCTTAAGGTTGAAAGAGAGACATAACGCGCTCCGTCCACTTGGATGAGGCCGAATTCTCCCGTGCTTTTTTTGGCCTTTTCGTCCTCTAAATTGAGAATCACCGTTTTAATTGCTTGGTAGCCGCTGCTAGGGTCACCAGGCACTTGCGGTTCAGGTGTTGCGGACGGGGAAGGCGTCGGAGTTGGCGATGGCGTTGGGAGGACAGGCTGTACCACTTTTTTCTTTAGCGAAATGCCGAGGTCGGCATCGAAAGAAACATCGTATCCGGTTGCTTCACCAAGAGCGCGCACGGGCAAATAAGAAGTACCGTCCACAACGATAGCCGGAGTTGCCAGTGTTTTGCCTTCAATCTGGAAGGGGAAAGCCCCCTGAATTGTTTTTCCTATTAAACTAGTAACTTCTTCTGCATGCGCAGAAAGTGTCGTGGCCAACAGAAATCCGGCGATACCGCCGATGAGATACTTTTTCAAATGATGCACCGCCTATTGGGTAGATTGTCTATGATTAATAATACGCTATGTTGTTTTTGTGCTGCAACTGTATGGCCTTTTGAAATTTACATAAAGTAAATGCAGAATTTATATAATCACCGAACTCCTTTTATATACTTAAATTGCTTGAATATAGGGACTAGGTGGTAGAACAAAATGATCAGAAAACGTAACCTGCAAGAATGCCATTCTCTGTATAATTTAATCAATGATCCTGAGGTTTTTCCTTATGTCCGTTATAAATGTCAGTCGTATGAAGAATATTTATTCGTTACCAAGCAGTTAATGGTGGAAGAAGAGCAGATGACGTGTATTTCCAGAACGATTCTTAACGAGATCGGACATCCCATTGGTACGATTGATTTATACAACATTGAGAATAAAGCGGGTTTCCTGGCGACATGGATTGGAGCTCCTTATTTCGGCCAAGGCTATAATCAACGGGCGAAGGAATCCTTTTTTACGGAGCTTTTCCTTGAACATAGGATCGAAACGGTATTTTTGAAAGTCAGGAAACAGAATATTCGCTCAAAAAAAGCCGTTGAAAAACTGCCGTATGCTAAGTTAGCGAATGATTTAAACCCGCATGTCTATGCATCTATCAATCCTAATGAACAGATCTATGATTTGTATCAAGTGGAGCTGTCGGACTTTTTAGAAGCTAATGAAGGTATGCAGCATGAGGTTGCGACATAATGAGAGAAATGGACCGGTGCTCCGATGGGGTGCCGGTTTCCTTCACTTTTGAGGAACTACGATCCGTTATTTTGCTTGAAATAAACAATTTTCAGTTGCAAGGGAACTACGGTCTCCTATTTTGCCGATTTCATCTGAAAAACGCACCATGGAGGCTAAATAAGGCCCTGTAGTTCCGTATAACAAGAAAATAGCACGTTTTCCTCAAAATAGAGGACGCCAGTTCCCCTAAGGAAGCATCTTAGTCGGATTCCTGCGACTCTACTGATAGAAAATGATTTTACCCCCTACGAATCATGAGATTACCTATCACCCAATCGTCTTCAAAAGGGTTAAAATAGACATATCCGTCCCTCAGGGATATAGACTTATATAAAACACGATCACAGGTTTGAAGGGAGTATGTCAATGTTTTGGACTGTTGAGAAATTGCATGCGCGAATCCATGAACTGGAACCATTTCGCTACCGTGATGCGAGGGTTATCGATACTTTTCGAATGAAACACGATGCCGAAGGAGCGATTGGAGCTTATCCAACCGAAGACGGCGAGTGGGGGACTATTCAAATTGGAGATCGCTGGAAAGGGCGCGATGTCTACTATTGGTTAGCTGCGGACCCTGTTATCCCGGCCGAGTGGAAAGGAAAGAAGGTCATTGGCCGATTTAACTTAGGCCAAACGGGCGGAGGGACGAACAGCGGGTTTGAATCGCTGCTTTTTCTGAACGGGGAGCCGTATCAGGGCGTGGACTCGAATCATGAAGAAGTATTTTTCTCAGAAGAATTAATTGGTTCCACGATTCAGCTTCGCTTCCGCTTATGGTCTGGGCTAGGCGGCTATCAAAGCCACCTTGAAATGGAAAGCCGGCTGGAGATGGCAGCTTTGTGCTGGCTGGATGAAGCATGCGACGATCTGTTCTACACAGCCAAAGCTTTGTTGGAAACCATTCGCATTCTGGATGAGAATCGTCCGGAACGGCACCAGCTGCTGACTATGCTGGATCAAGCTTTTCTGCTGCTCGATTGGTCAAGGCCGGGCAGCGATGCCTTTTACAATTCAGTTGCCAGCGCGCAGGAGCAGCTTCAAAATGCGTTGTCAGCGGTGCCCAAGCTGCACTCGGTTGTGGTTCAATGCATCGGGCACACGCATATCGATGTCGCATGGCTCTGGCGTTTGAAGCATACGCGGGAAAAAGCCGCAAGATCTTTTTCAACGGTGCTGCGATTAATGGAGCAGTACCCGGAGTACATTTTCCTGCAAACACAGCCGCAACTGTATGAATACATCAAATCGGATTATCCGGAAATTTATGAACGCATCAAGGAACGTGTTCAGGAAGGACGCTGGGAAGCAGGCGGTGCGATGTGGCTGGAGGCGGATTGCAACTTGGCTTCCGGGGAATCGCTTGTACGGCAGCTTCTGTATGGCACCCAATTTTTCCGTGATGAATTTGGTGTTGCCTGCAATTATTTGTGGTTGCCTGATGTATTTGGATACAGCTGGGCGCTGCCGCAGATTTTGCGAAAGGCCGGTATTGAAACTTTCATGACGACGAAAATCAGTTGGAATCAATACAACCGGATGCCTCATGACACTTTTATGTGGAGGGGGATTGACGGTACCGAAATTTTGACTCATTTCATTACTACGCCGGATCCTGGCTCCAGCGAAGGAGCCTTCTACTATACGTACAACGGAAAAGTGACGCCATCTTCGGTCCAAGGGATTTGGGACGCCTATCGTGATAAGTCACTCAACTCGTCTTTGCTGCTGGCCTATGGATACGGCGATGGCGGGGGTGGCGTAAACCGGGAAATGCTGGAGATGAGGCGCAGACTGGATCAAATACCCGGTATTCCCGCGGTGAAAACGGGACGCGCCGATACGTATTTTAACGAGCTGCAGCAACAGGTGTCTAACTCAAATTCCTATGTACACACATGGGATGGCGAATTGTATCTGGAGCTGCATCGCGGCACCTACACCAGTCAAGCTTATAACAAGCTGATGAATCGAAAGTTGGAGCTCTTGTATAGAGAAACCGAATGGATGCAAGCTATGAGCAGCTTGTTGAATGCCGACGCACATGCAGGTAATGGAGAAGCTTCGCTCCTTTTGTATGAAGGTTGGAAGATTATTTTACGCAATCAGTTCCATGACATCATCCCTGGTTCTTCGATTCGAGAGGTCTACGAGGACAGCAGGGTTGAATACGCTGAAGCGCGTGCCATTGGTGAGAAGGTGTGGGATCAATCCGTTTCCTATCTAACAGACGGCAAGCATGGGCGTGAAGTGGTGGTGTTCAACAGTTCGCCTTGGGAGCAAACAGATATTGTATGCTTGCCGCAAGGAGCATCAGCAGAAGACTGGTTGGATGCTCATCAACGTCCGCTTGAAGTGCAGCGGGTGGATGGGAAGATGTGGGTGAAGGTTGAGAACGTCCCATCGATGGGTTACACGGTGATTCGTCAGGCCGATCAAGCGGACACGTATATGCAAAAGGTTAAGGAGAATTCGTTCCAAAAGCTGGATCAGGGGTTAATCACTCCTTTTTACGAAATTAAATGGGATGTTCATGGTCAGATCGAACGACTCTATGATCGCATAGAGAAGCGGGAAATCATCGCTGAGGGCGAGCGAGGCAACCGATTTGAAGTGTTTGAAGACAAGCCGAAAGGTCGGCACGAGGCGTGGGATATTGACATTTTTTATACCGAGAAAAAACAGGAAATGACTTGTGTGATTCGGATGGAAGTGACGGACACCGGAGCTTTGGCTGCTATCGTCCGATTCGAATGGTCCTACATGGATTCAAACGTTGTACAAGATATGGTGCTCTACGCGCATAGCCGCAGAATAGATTTCAAAACGCATGTTAATTGGAATGAGCAGCGGAAACTGTTGAAGGTAGCATTTCCTGTGCGCATCCGGGCGACGGAAGCGACCTACGATATTCAATTCGGCAATGTAAAGCGGCCTACGCATTGGAATACGAGTTGGGATTACGCACGTTTCGAGACGGTTGGCCATCAGTGGGCCGATTTGTCCGAACGGGGGTATGGCGTCAGCCTCTTGAATGATTGCAAATACGGCTATGATATCAAAGATCATGTGATGAGACTCACGCTGATCAAGTCCGCGAAGGTTCCTGACCCTACGGCTGACCTTGGTGAGCATCACTTCACGTATTCCCTGCTACCGCATGCCGGCGATTGGTACGATGGTCAAACGATGCAATCCGCATGGTCGCTTAACAATCCATTGACATCTGCGTCTGGCGCGCCTGATCAAGCATCGTTCAGCTTGTTCCAGCTTTCCTGCGATCATGTCATGATTGATGCAGTTAAACAAGCTGAGGAACAAAACGCGGTCATTCTACGCGTACACGAATTCGCAGGTATAAGCGGACAAGTGGACATTACGAGCGATGTCCGGATTGCGTCTTGGCAGGAATGTGATCTGCTCGAGCGCCTGGAAGGCAAGCAGCAGCATGACGCTCGAATAAGCGTTCAGATGAAGCCATATGAGATCAAGACATTTATGATCCATTTTAATTAGCATGTAGGCAAATGAGGCCGCGATTTTTTCGCGGTCTATTTGCTTTTGCCATGAATCTGCCGTGCATGTGCTGAGCATTTCGCGATGTCCTTCCCCTGGGAGGAAGACAGTTGATTTGTCACACGGACATAGTTGGATTACCACTCCCGCCTGTCAGCGCGGTTGTAATATGCTTAATCTACTAATTAAGTCTAAGGAGTAGATCACATATGCGCAAAAGGAACTCCCTTTTCAATTCCTATGTTTTTATTTTTCCAAGTCTGTTTTTAACTTTGGCGTTAGGCATCTATCCGCTTATATGGGCGTTTCGCTATATGTTTTACGATTATCAGGGATATGGCGAAGAGAAATTTATCGGAATCGACAATTTTGCAAGATTGCTGCGCGATACGGAATATTGGCATTCGGTGTATAACACTATGATCTATGCGGGTGGCAAGCTGATTATCGTGCTGCCGCTTTCGCTGATCCTTGCCGTTATTTTGAACCGGGGGATCAAAGGGAAGGTATTGCTGCGCGCCGTGTACTTTATGCCGACGATCATAAGTACTTCCGTCATGGCGATCGTATTTTTCACCATTTTTAATTCGTATAACGGACTGCTCAATCAATTTTTGCTAAAATACGGCTTAATCTCCAAAGCGATTGATTGGCTGGGGCCGGATTACGCCATGTTAACGGTTATTATTATGGCTATATGGGGCGCGATCGGTAACTATATGCTCCTGTTCATTGCCGGATTGCAAGGGATTCCAGATGATTTATATGAGAGTGCTTCCATTGATGGAGCGAATGTGGTCCAAAAGTTTTGGTACATTACGATTCCGATGCTCGGACCTGTTTTGCAGATGATTGTTATGCTGGCCATTATCAACTCCCTGAAAGGGTATGAAAGTATTATGGTCATGACTGAGGGAGGACCTTTCGGCAAAACCGATGTCATGTATCTATATGTGTACAAGCTATTCTTCCCAGTCTCGGCTGTTTCTCCGACCGTCCAACAAATTGGCTACGGCAGCGCCGCCGGTTTCGTAACAGCCCTGATCGTTGGGTTGATTACCATTGTTTATTTCGCGATGTCCAAACGATTGAATCAGGATTAACAGAGGAGGGTATACAATGACTACTAGCAAGAAATCAGGCGGTCATCTCGGCGGCCGCATTATCGGGCACAGCATCAAATGGATTTTTTTGATCGCAGTCGCCTTTTTCACGATATTCCCTATTATTATGGCGATGCTGGGCTCTGTAAAAACGAATGCTGAATTGACAACCGGTGCTACCCTATTGCCGACTGTCTGGAAGTTTTCCAACTATGCAACAGCCTGGAAGCAGGCTAATTTCGCACAGTTTACGTGGAATAGCCTTTTTATCAGCGTAATCGTGACGATTGGCACGCTGCTCGTTGCAACCATGTCGGCTTATGCGGTGGACAGAACGAGGTTCCCGGGTAAAAAATTGTATGTAGCTCTGCAAGCGAGCACGATGTTTATCTCCATTGGCGCCGTCGTATTGATGCCGCAGTTCAATCTTATGGTTAAACTTGGTTTAAACAAATCCCTTTGGGGCGTCATTCTCATTCTGATTAGTTCCCATGCGGTCATTTACTTTATGTTAATCGGTTTCTTTAAGGCTATTCCGAAGGATTTGGATGAAGCGGCTTACATCGACGGCTGTAATTTCTTTACGGTGTATTGGCGAATTATTCTTCCGCTCTTGAGCCCTGCATTAGGCGTCACTGGACTGTTCACGTTCCGCGGCGCTTGGAATGAATATATCTTGCCGCTGGTCTTCACTATGACGAACCCGAAATTGCAAACATTGACGGTTGGGCTGGCTAATTTGCGCTACGGCATTGGCGCCGCGGCCGAGGCACATCTGATGATGGCTGGAGCATGTTTATCCTTCCTGCCCATACTAGTCGTCTATATATTGGCGAATAAGTCATTTATTCAGGTGACGGCAGGCAGTGTAAAAGGATAATTGTTACAGGAACATACAAAAGAGTTATTTTCCCCCACCTGGAAAGTTGATTTGTCCTTCACGGTCAAAATGGATATAGCGTTATTATGAAAACAGTTACATGAGGCATGGTTCAGACATTTGAAAGAGAAAAACGGGAGGGTTAACAACATGAGTAAAAAAGTAGTAATGAGCGCAATGCTTGGCGTTACACTGGTAGCTTCACTTGCAGCATGCGGTGGACAAACCAATCAACCTACGAATAATAGTGGCAGCGCAAGCAGTGCACCTGCAGCAAGCGGGCAGAAGACGAAGCTTGCCTACTGGACGATTGACCGTCATGATGCTGACTAT
The DNA here is from genome assembly GCF_004000765.1 of Paenibacillus chondroitinus NBRC 15376. Taxonomy (GTDB): domain Bacteria; phylum Bacillota; class Bacilli; order Paenibacillales; family NBRC-103111; genus Paenibacillus_E; species Paenibacillus_E chondroitinus. The sequence goes on from NZ_BILW01000018.1 coordinate 64,729, forward strand.
ATGAAGGAAGTTATCAAAAAGTTCAATGAAACCAACAAGGACAACATTGAAGTTGAGATGACGGTGATGGCGGACAACTTTAACCAATCGGTCGATATTGCTTTTGCAAGTAAACAAGCACCTGATATCTTTCGGACCAACGATTTCCCCGGCTTTGTGAAGAAAGGTTATCTATTGCCCCTGAACGATATGATGACAGAGGATATGAAGAAACGGTATAATAATTTACTTGTTGAAGATAGCAATATGGTCGACGGAAAAATTTATTCGCTTCCGAACACAGGGCAATATTGGAGATTAATCTATAACGTTGATCTTTTCAAAAAAGCAGGCATTACGGAACCGCCGAAAACGATTCAGGAAATGGTGGAAGACGCCAAGAAAATTACGGAAGCCGGCAAAGATATCGGAGCGTACGGTTTTGCGGAAAACTTCAAGAATCCAAGCTCTGCCTTCTCACGGATAGCCAACCCTATCGGATCCTTCAGCGGAACGTCCGTGTTGGACGGCTATAATTACAAAACAGGTCAGTACGATTTTGCTGCTTATAAGCCTATTGTTGAGGCGCTTCGCCAAATGAAGCAGGACGGCAGTATGCTTCCTGGTGTTGAATCGCTTGATATTGATCCGCTTCGTGCCCAATTCGCAGCTGGAAAAATCGGTATGTATTTTAACCACTCGGGTGAACCTGCTGTGTATCAAAGCCAATTCCCAACCCAAATTAATTGGAGTGCGGCTCTGCCCCCAACGATTGACGGGAAACAGCAAGGAACTGTAGCCGTGGCTAATACGGGAAATTATATTGGAATCAACAAAGACACTCCGAACAAAGATAAAGCATGGAAATTCCTGGAGTACATCTATAATCTGGACTTCCAAAAAGCATACCACGAAAAAGGCCTTGGCATCTCGATTGTGCCGGATGTGAACGCCACTGCGCAAAAGCCGTCAATGCCAGGTATTGAAGGTTTCTTGCCTACGAAGTTCGATGCTCTGTATGCAACGACTCCAACTAGCGTAGCAGAAACAAAAGTTGAAGGAACAAAATTAGGGAACGTCATCATTAAATACATGCTTGAAGGCGGAGATTTGGACAAACTTTTGAGCGATTTGAATACTCGCTATAATGCGGCATTGGACAAAGCGCGTGCCGCGGGAGAAACCAAGATGAAGGCGGATCCGAATTTTGATCCGGGCAAACTGCAGGGTAGTCTTGCCAAATAGGCGCAAAGTTTAATGGTTACAATAGGAAAGGGGCGCGCGGCCTAAAGCAGCGCGTCTCTTCCTTATTATTGTGCGGAGAAGGGGGATACGGCTTGAATAAATGGTATTATCGGCTTTCGCTCCGCCGAAGGTTATGGATCTTGGTTCTGATGTTGACCGTCGTTTCCATTTCAATAACAGGGACGATGTCGTATTGGATTGCTTTTCGATCAACAGAAAGTGAAGCCTTTATTTCCAGTCAAAATACACTCAATAAAACAGCACGCGTGTTTGATGAGAAGCTTAGACACATCATTGTTACGACTTCTTCCATGATGCTCAGCGACCCCTTCAAGAACGCTATGGAAGATGTTGTTACGAATCATTCGGCTTCCTATTATACGCGGTTATCTTCTTTGCAGACGCCTCTAGGGCAAATGAAACTCATAGAGCCTTCGATTCAGTCCGTTTTGATTTACACACCTGTTGGCGAAATGTATGCCACGAATGATCTTCGTAACGGACAGATTCGTTTCAAAGATACGCTATTTTCCCAATATCTGAACACAACCGAACGTGTCGTATGGCTGGAAGATCACGAGGATCCGCTTTTTTCAGGAAAGTCGAGGGTGATTTCGTTGATCATGAAGCCCGTTACGGAAGCGGACGTTCGTGATGTATATGTCGTCGTTAACGTCAAGGAAGATGCAATAAGCAGAGTTGTTACGGATGGTTTATTGGATCAAACAAAAAACTATTATCTCATATCAAACAAAGGTGAAACTGTCCTTCCGCTAAGCGGCAATACACCTCCCTTTCAAGGGGATGCTTCTTTTTTAGAGCAGCTGAAGAACCAGGATCGTGGATTTTTCAAGCATGACATCGCTGGTAACAAGTATTTGGTTAACTATTCGAGGCTGACACTGGCGCACAATTGGACGATGGTCAGCATTCAGACGCAGTCGGATTTGCTTCATCAAGTGAATCGCATTAAAACAATCACCCTTTGGATCATGTTATGCTGCGCTATATTGGCTTTCGTGTTATCGAATGTCATCTCGAGTTTTCTTCTGAAGCCGCTCCACAAACTGCAAGGTTTAATGAAGAAAGTGGAACAAAATCAACTCGATGTGCGCTTCACCAGTAAATATGAAGATGAAGTGACGCAGGTCGGTCTGAAGTTTAACCGCATGCTGGAGGAAATTTCTTCGCTGATTGAGGACGTTAAGGAAGCCGAATATGAAAAACGCAAGATGGAGGTCAAAGCGCTGCAGGCGCAAATTGATCCGCACTTTTTGTATAACACATTGAATACGATCATTTGGAAGTCGGAAACGTCTCAAAACCGGGACGTGACGGAGATGATTACGTCATTGTCTCTCTTGTTCCAGTTTGGCTTGAACGGCGGGAATGAGATGACCACTTTAGCGAAAGAGATGGATCACGTAAGGCAATATCTAATACTTCAGCAAAAATGTTACGAGGACTTGTTCGAGTATGTGATTGAGCTGACGGACCCGACCCTACGAGATGTTCCCGTTTTGAAAATTATTTTGCAACCTTTGGTTGAAAACTCCATCTTGCATGGCTTTCAGAGTATGGATAGGATGGGGAACATTCGGATATCCATCTCCAAATCCGAGTCACATCTCATTCTGCTGGTGGAGGACAACGGTGCAGGCATGGATGTCCCATCCGTCGATGCGGATATGCGGAGCGAGCAGACGTTGAAGAAAAGCTACGCGCTTCGCAATGTGTATGGGCGACTGCGGCTTTACTACGGCAATAAAGCAGATATTCGTCTGAGCAGCGAGCCTTATGTCTCCACCACGGTGCAACTAACTATCCCATTGACAGGCGAGTGATGAAGCAATGACGACTGAACTTAGAATGTGTGTGATCGACGATATCAAAACCGTCGTACAGGGCATTGCCAATCAAATCGATTGGACGTCTTACGGTGTTTGCATCTCGGGTACTGCGAGCAACGGCGAGCAGGGAATTGAACTGATCAAACAAACGGAGCCGCACATCGTGCTGACGGACATTCGAATGCCCAAAGTAGATGGGCTGGAGATGACCAGACAGATCCTGGCTTGGTTTCCACGAACGAAAATTGTCTTTTTGAGCGGCTATACCGATTTTGAGTACGCGCAGGAGGCGCTTCGTCTAGGTGCGTTCGATTATATCGTCAAACCGTATACTCCGCAGAAGATTATCGATGTTGTTTTGAAGGCGAAGCAGTCCATTGAAGAGGAAATTCATGAAACACAGCGGTATCGCGAAATGGAAAGAAAGCTGCGGGAAAGCTTGCCATTTTTGCGGCAGGAATATTTTCAGCTGCTGCTGCAGTTCCGTACGACCCCTGAACAGGCCCAAAAACGTTGGGATTTTCTGAATATTGGACTTGAACGCGAGCGTTTCATTGTGATGTTGACTGAAATCGATCAGTTCAGCGAGCAAACGGATACGCTGCCTGTCCAGGAGGTCGAGCTCATCCGGTTTACCGTTCACAATATTTTGGAGGAAAGTTTGAGGGAGCACACCAAAGGTTTCGTTTTTCGGGATCATACGAACCGATTTGTCGCGATATTCAATCCTTCGGATGCTTATCATGCAGACGCCATCGCGGAAAAATGCCGCGAAAATGTCAATAAATACTCCCGATATACCATATCGATTGGACTTGGAGAGGAAGTGCAGGAGATCCATCAGATCTCGTATTCGTATTCCCAGGCGTTCGCTGCCATCTCCTATAATTTCTACACGGGAGGCAATACCGTTTACACATATCGGGATTTGAGCCCGGTCCATCAAACATTGCCCCGCTATTCTCCCGAGAAGGAGAAGGAACTTTTTTACTGCTTGAGGTCGGGAAATTTGCAAAAAGCGTGCAGCCTTGTAGATGAACTGTTTGAGGAAGCCGTTCATGCCTCGACTCCTCCTGCTCCCGAGGTGGTGAAAGGAATGTCTGATGAGCTGGCTTTTCTAATCAATCGGGTCTTTTCTGAAAAGCTAACGCGCGATGAGATGGAAGGGATTGAACGTTATTTGTATTCCATCAAAAACCTCTCTGCCTATAAGCTGAAGGAACTTCAAGAGAACATTAAGGAATTGTGCAGGCTCGGCTGCGAATTCATTCAGAAACGCCACGTTGAAGATGTGAACCAAGTTGTCGAGCAAGTCATTGCGCATATCCGGCAAAATGTCTCTTCCAACATGACCGTTAATGATTATGCCAAACTGGTTTATTTGAGCGGCAGTTATTTTGCTAATTTATTCAAAAAGGTAACGGGTATGACGGTCACTCAATTCGTAACTACGGAGCGGATGGAGCAGACGAAAGCGATGCTGCTTGAAGGAAAGCAGGTTCAAGAGATTGCTCAGGCTCTGGGATATGAAGACAGGCGGCATTTCAGTGAATTATTCAAGAAACATACGGGGATGACACCCTCAGAATTTAAACAAATGTATATAAAATAAATATCTAGCAAAAGAGGTGTTTGATATGCGTCAAAATATTCCTATCTTCCATACGATTCAAGTTCAAGGTCAGTCGATGTAATATCGATTGACCTTGTTTGTTTTAAACGTTTGTGAGAAGGATAGTAAGCCTGCCGGCTTCCACCTGAACGTGACACTCTCCGTTGTAGTTGGGGGAGTAGGTTGCCTTGTCGTGGGGATTCAAAAGTGCTGCTCCAGCTTGGCAACGGAATGTGTACGATTGTTCTGTCCCGTTCACCAACAAGTAGAACATGGTTTGTTCATCCCGGAGTATTTTGTACATCCGTAGTTCAGGGCAATCGGTATCAGTTGGCAAAGACTGTATGACCAGTGCGGATGCTTCGCGGTTTTTTGGATAGAGCAAAGTCAGATAATCATGGCTGCAATTAGAGCTGCTATCACGGCCGACATTACAATCACCGCCAAAATCGCTGCTAATTCGGAAGTGTTCTTGCGCGGTTAGGGGATAGGCGCCGGATACGGCTCCGTGATCCTTAGATACTGAAATGCCGCTTGGCTCAAGGAAAGTGACTTCCAATTTCATGTCATTTAAGCAATGGGCCATGATCCGATTCTTTTCTATATCCGAAGAAGTACTCGTCGTATGCAGATTCCAGACGCTATTGTTCTGACTGCGAATATGATCCCAAACCACATAAACATCAACGCCGGCTTTCACATAGGCAAAGTGGCGATGGTAACCTTTCGCATGGACATCTGGAATTTTGCTCCGAACATAATCGAGTTGATTCGAAAAGAAAACATCCTCACAGAGGCTTTTCAGCGGGCCATTTTGACAGATTCCTGCCTCGTCCATGAATTGAACCACGTTATGCGCATGTCCGTTTACATACCAGTGGCGGTCTCCATTGTAATACCCACCCGTCCCAGGGTCCAAGGTCAGTGGGGTACCGTTCGCCCAGATGGAGAAATGTCCCTCATCGTGATGGGCATGATAGGTGAGCGGTGAAGATTCGAAGATGGCATAGTTCTCGCGACCCCACACACCGGCATGTTGGCGGAAAATAATATAGCCCATCCCTGGAAAGTGGACGGAAGTCAGCGCAGGTGCATCTTGAGGAAGCTCTGGCTGTGGGTAGAGAAGTGCGAGCAGAGTACAGGGATAAGCACCCGTATCTCGGACCACGCCACCCCCATGCTGCCATGCCCACATCATTTCCCGACTAAGCTGTGCATCCAATGTGGCATAAAAGGGCGCTGCGTAAGCGAGCATACGGAACCACTGGTCGTCAACCGTTGAATCGCCAACAGCAGGAGACAGCAGTTTAGGCTCCGAATCCGACCTGCCCTGAACGTTATCCTTTGGAGTCACCGTGTCGATTAAGAAACGGTACATCTTTTTTACCTTGTCTCGTGACCAGTAGTCCAAGCCTTTAAGTCGCTGCAGCAGCGTGAAAAATAGAAAATACCTATGCAGCACAGCGCCATGGTAACGAATATTTTCAGGCCATGCGCCATCCTGATCTACGACATGCTCCAGCTGCCAATCGACGACAGCACAGGCATGGGCCAGATAGTCATCAGCAAGCTTTTCTTCGGGGAAAATGAGCGCGTAGATCCCGAGGCCAGTGGCGCGGTCTGCGTTCCAGTTGCTCCGCTTGCCTCCCTTTTCATCCGGAAACTGCTCCAGATCGAACCGGTAATATGCGGTGTCCATCATCATTTCAGCTATATAGTGGAATTTAGCATGGATGTCTGCGCTCTCCTGTGGAAGTATGATGCCTGAGTCTGCAATCTGGTCGTATATGACCGATAACACCGCGATGCCTCGTCCTATATGAACAGCTCCGTAAGTATCATCATCATGCCAGCCAGTCGACTTGAAAATATCCATGCCTTGGCACATATCCGTCAGCATGTACAGCATCTTCCGTTTGGCCCGCTCTGCGTACACCGCATCTCCAGTTACCATATAGACGTTTGCATCCGCACCAGCTGTCTCCAGCAGGGCAGCCCAATTGGTCGGTGTCTTGCGGTTAAAAGAGGGCGAAGTGTATACCTCATTCAGAGGCTGACCGGTAGCGTCCAGGAACCTGACTTCGATGTTTACGCCATCTTCCGAGAAGTGTTGATCCAATCGAAGAGTCGTCTGAATACTGTAGTGCTCCTTGGCATGCACAGGAATCGAATTTGTAATTGACAGCTGCATGTGGTCGTTATTTGACAAGTGCTTCACGTGCAAGCACTGCCCTTGTCCGGGGGTTTCGGAAGGTTCAAGGGATGCTGAGCTTGTCACGGAGTGCGGTGATGCTGCCCATCCGATTAAACCGTGATCGAACCTGCCGTTTTCGAGCGGAATAGGCAGCCCTTTTTCCGTTTGTCATTTCACGTACCCCCGAGTGGTTAATGCTTACTTATATAAACACTATATCATCTGCCTTTTTTTAGTGAGGGGGACAATCCATGTTAGGAAGGGGGGCAAATCAACTGAAATGATAACGTCAATAATTTCTTTAATTACATATCTATCAATGTTTAATATAATGGACTATAAATAGAAACTGGGTGGGATAATTTCACTAATGAGTACGAATATTGAAATGCTGGAAACAACAATATGCCCAAATTGTATGGAGATAACTCCTGTTCTCAAAGGCTTTATGACTTGGTGCGATAAATGTGAGTGGAATTTGAAGGCCGATGATAAAAAGGGGAAACCAAGAAATATTTTTGAACGAACCTATTTGCAGGTTGGCGAGAAAATGGGGGCCGGATTATTACAGACTTTGATCCATAAAGGTAGTTTACAGACAACGTTTTCATGGATGCGCCTGTTCACTTACCTTGCCGCTTCTGCCGTTCATTTGTTCAGTTTATTCCTTTTTGTAAGTGGGATACTTATGATCGTGTTCAATTTTCAAAATATGATTATTCTGATTCTTGGTTGTTTACTATTGCTATTTTCATGGGCGACTAGACCTCGCTTTCATAAATTGAATGAGAAAACATTGGCGAGAGAGGCATTCCCTGCTCTATATCGCACGATGGATGATATCGCTAAAGCAATGGGGTCAGAGCCTGTGGAAGGTGTTGTAATAAACGAAAAGTTTAATGCTTCCTACAAAGAAATTGGCTTGGGCCGAAAAAAAATCATTACCTTAGGACTACCATTAATTCAAATTCTTGATGAAAAAGAGTTAACGGCATTAATTGCTCACGAGCTGGCTCATGGTATCAATGGGGATCAAAATAGAAGTTACTGGGTGGGGTCCGCTTTTTTTACGTTGACTTACTGGTATTCCGTTATACGACCTGATCGGCTTTGGGACCCCAGTTATCGGCTTCTTGCTTTTTTTATGTTTTTTGCGAATCTGGTTCTGTTAGCATTATCCCAATTCATTTATTTCCTTCTTTATGTCCTTTGCCATTTATTTTGGCAAGATTCCCAGCGTGCTGAATATTTAGCTGATCAACTCGCGGCTCAGACGGCAAGTCCTAAAGCCACGATATCCTTGTTAAATAAACTGCATCTTGACGCCATGTTCGAATTTACGATTTTAAAAGTAATCAATTCTAAGAGAATAGGTCATTTCTTCGAAGATTTTCAGGAGCAAATCAGGATTTTACCGCATCGGGAAATGGAAAGGTTGAAGCGAGCTTCCGTAAAAGCTGGGGCACGGCTAGATGCTTCACATCCTCCAACTGCAAACAGAGTCTCCTTCATCTCCAACTTAAAGCAAGAGGAGCCGTTATACAGAATGGATAAGGAAACTTTTGAACAACTGAATGCTGAATTAGATCAATTAAAATTATCTATGGAACAGAAGCTTATCGATTATTATAAAAGATATATATTATTGCAGTGATGGTTATTGTGTAGAATTAGCCATATCTTAAGGCAAACATGTTAAAGGATGGGGTAAGTGGAGATATATCTAATTGCCGCAATGGACAAAAACAGAGTTATTGGAAAAGATAATGACATTCCATGGAGAATTCCTAATGACTGGCGGTATGTTAACCAAATAACAAAGGGGCATACAATTGTATTAGGGAGAAGGAATTTTGAATCCATTGGAAAGGTACTTCCCGATCGTAGAAATATTATATTAAGTAGAGATACAGAGTTAAGCATAGAAGGTTGTGAAATGGCGCATTCCATCCAAGAAGTTTTTGATCTATGCCAGAATGAAGAGAAGATATTCATTTTTGGAGGAGAACAGATTTACAAACTATTTATGCCATATGTTAAAAAAATGTATGTAACAAAAATTCATCATGAATTTGAAGGAGATACCTATTTTCCAGAAATTGATTTCAGTGAATGGAAGGAAGTATCCGTTGAGAAAGGGATAACTGACAGTAAGAATCCGTACACTTATTTTTTTCATATTTATGATAGAAATTAGGGAGGAGTCAAATATGATTCAATCAATAGTTCATATAGCTCTTGTGGTCAAAGATTATGATGAGGCAAGGAACAAAATAGGTTTATCGGAAACCAGACGGGTGGTAGAGTTTTTCTGTTTTTAAACACGGATGACTTCTGGAGAGATTACAATGACATGGTGGCAAAAGGAATTGAGTTCGTTAGAGAGCCCAAAGAACAATCTTATGGTATTGTCGCCGTATTTAAAGATCTATATGGGAACCTATGGGATTTGCTTGAGTTAAATGAGGATCATCCTATTCATAAGAGAATCAAATAATTTCCATTGGGGCTATCCGCTTGCGAATCGTTAGGTCAAACAAACCAGGAGCAGATCGCCGCGGCAACTGCTCTTTTTGTCATTGAGGATTGCAGGGTCAAACTCAACGAAGGGACGAAGCTTTCAATTTTAAACCGTTCATACACGTATCCCAAGCTTGGTTAGATCCTCTCCAGTCTTCCCCTTGTGGTAGGAGCACCGAGCTAATGCCATTTAACCCCCAAGACTCGTAAATCACATCTTTGCTGTCTTTCTGGTGGTTATTTACGATCAGAAGGTGGAATTTTCCATGTTTCAGCTTTTTTAATGCGGCATGCAGCTCTTGTGCTTCCTTTTTTGTAGCATTGGTTCTAATAAAAAGAATGGGTTGACCTTGCATAGTTTTCATAAACCGATCTACGCGTCGATTGAGCTTTTCTTTAAACGCGGGATAAGCATCACGCCATCGCTCTGCAGTGAGATAAAGAGGGAAGTCATGGAAAGATGTAACGCCACTTGCGTTATCTCTTATAACAAAGCATTCATAGGTAGTGCCAATGAGTTCAAGCTGGTTAAGTTCCATAAATCCTTTGAATCGATGATTTATCAAACGAACCACTTCCTCTGTCGAATCGGAAATAAACCAATCTAGGGGTCCCGCATATTTTCGTAAGCCCAGTCTTCTAAGCTGATGGGCTGTTTGACATGTAGAACCTAGACTAATGTAGGCCTTATAACCACCTAGGGAATCGCGCGATTTCATAACTTTCACTCCCTTTTCAACAACCGGTCTCCTTCACGATGATGAGTAGAATTAAATTATGCAAAAATTAAATTTCCGCTTGGGCAAACGTGTAGTTCAACCTGTTATTTCACTACCTCAGAACAATAATTGAAAAATGAAGCAGAATATAGACTTATGCCCAAGCAATGATGACGTACTGTGCGTATGATTATACCGTAATGAAAATTTACTTGAAGGGAATGACTAGATATGAGTGGTGCAAGTTGTGCTGGTTATGGTGTTAACAATGCAGCAGCTGTTCTGGTTCTTTTTATTCTTTTGGTTATTATCTTGATGACTTTTGCAATCTAACCTGACATCGTAAAAAACAAAAAACGGTCTTATCGCGAAATGAAGCGATACAGACCGTTTTTTTGTCGTTTAAAGATAATGCGTGGGCACATGGCTGGAATTTGTACTATTTTTCCGGGATGGTTTAAAAAGGGGATGACCCGAAGTTATTTATACTCGATTTGGTACATACGTCCAATCAATCATGGCGTAACCAACATATTTTATTCCGTAGTGACATTTCACCAGAGGGGAATGAGTACACATGGGAGCAGTAGGTTATGGTGGTAGTTGTGCAGGTTATGGTAACAACGCAGCAGCAATTTTGGTTCTCTTTATTCTTTTGGTAATCATCACATCCGCATTTGTATGGTAATTTCTTAAAATGAAAAAAACGGCCCATTCGCGCAACAGTCGCGAACACGGGCCGTTTTTTCTCTTTGTTAAGGGAACCTGGGGCCGTTATTCCTGGCAAAATCGGTCGATTCCACGTGTTCGCGGAACTACAGGGCTCTATTTACTTGCCAATCTCCGTTTTCCCTGCCAAAACGGAGAAATAGCGGACGCTAGTTCGCTTCAGCTCCGCAATGGCCACTTTACGGTTAAATAGCGGCCTGTATCGGCATTAATTGTAAGTACATGGTAAGGATTCGAATGCTTCTGTGTAATTCTCATTAAATTCTCATTTTTTATTGTTAAAGTCGTTCAATGGGATGATACTGTATAGAAAAACGTCTTGATCTTCAAACTACTTGGGGATACAGGCACTGGTAAACTTTAACTTATGGATCAGGGAGATAACGATGAAACGAATATTGCTCATTGAAGATGAAAAAAACTTAGTCCGATTTATTCAACTGGAGCTGGAGCATGAATTATTTGAAGTGCAGGCCGCTTATGATGGGAAAACCGGATTGGAATTAGCGCTTCAAGAAGAGTGGGACTTAATATTGTTGGATCTCATGCTGCCGGGACTTCATGGCATTGAGGTGTGTCGACGGATTCGTGCAGCCAAGAAGACACCGATCCTGATGTTGACAGCCAGGGATAGCGTTGTGGATCGTGTATCTGGCTTAGATAGCGGTGCTGATGATTACATGCCAAAACCATTTGCCATTGAAGAATTATTAGCTCGAATAAGAGCTATTTTTCGCCGCACGGAGTTAGAAAGAAACGACACGCATGAAAAGCTTTCTTTTCAGAATATTACTGTCGATGTGGATGCCCGTATTGTCTATAAGGATCAACAAATTGTTCCGCTTACGAAACGCGAGTTCGATCTATTAGTTATGTTCATGAAGAACCATAATCTTGTCTTAACACGTGATATGCTTTTGGATCAAGTATGGGGGTATGATTCTTTGGTTGAGACAAATGTTGTCGATGTCTATGTGAGGTATTTGCGAAACAAACTAGGTTATAACGGTGAAACAAATTTAATTCATACCATAAGAGGAATAGGATATGTAATGAGATGATAGAACGTCTAACCATGATGATTCGGCGCCTTCCGATCAAGTGGAAGCTCATGTTTGGGGCTACCGCGTTAATCTTTTTGATATTTGTAACCTATAATTTTGCTCAATACATAGTGCTTAAACAATGGATGCTGAAACAGGAGAAAGACCAAATTCAAGTCAATATGATTCAGCTTGAAGACTATTTTAACGAGAAATTGAATAGGACAGAGACTTTGCAAATTTCAGATAGCCGATCTTATTTAGAGAAGATTATTGGAAAAAATCAAATGATACGTATCCTTGATAAGGAAGGGAATGCATTACTGACTGTTTCAAATCATTTTGATGAGAACTTGGTTTCACGGAAACCAACTAGCTCTCAAGAGCTAACCGACATTACCCATCAGGAAGAGCACATTTTAATATACAGGAGTCCACTGATTACCAATGCCTTTGTTGGGACTATTGAGCTGGCAAGTAATTTGGAAACATTCGATCATTTTAGCGAGACAATTTTGTGGGTAATGGCAGTCGGTGGGGTACTGGCTATTTTTATTAGCGGACTCGGTGGTTTAGCCATTGCGCGGCAGTTCATGCGTCCGATTCGAACGTTGGCATCAACTATGCAGAACGTCCAGGAGAATGGACTTAAGGAACGAGTTGTGCAGATCGAAAATGGGGACGAATTATCCAGTTTAGCGAAACTTTTTAATGAATTGATGGATCAACTGGAAGTATCCTTTCGTCAACAGAAACAGTTTGTTGAAGATGCTTCCCATGAGCTTCGAACGCCGATAACCATTTTGGAGGGGCATTTATCGCTCTTAGATCGCTGGGGCAAATCCGATCCTGTTGTGCTCGATGAATCACTGTCAGCATCTCTGCAAGAGGTAAGGCGTTTGCGAGGTATTGTTCAAGAATTACTGACATTAACGAGAGCAGAGTCTCAATTCTCATATGAAAATAGAGAGCCAACCCAACTTGAACCTACTATTCATGAGACGATAAAAAGATTGGAGTTAGTTCATCCGGATTTTGTATTTGAGATGAATTTGGTGAAAATTAGAGATGTTTTCATATCGATAAACCCACTGCATATGGAGCAGATTCTCTTAATTATTTTGGATAATGCCGTCAAATACACGAAAGAAGATAAAAGAATTTTAATTGAAGGAACAACATTTAAAAATGAAGTTGAAATAACCATCGCAGATCATGGAGTTGGCATTCCCAAGGAGGATCTGGCGCATGTCTTCGACCGTTTCTACCGTGTGGATAAGGCAAGGAGCCGTGAATTAGCAGGAACTGGACTTGGGTTAAGCATTGCTAAGCGTCTCGTCAATACTTATCAGGGAGAAATAACGGTCAGCAGTCAGGAGAAAGTTGGAACAAAAATAAGTGTGAAGTTTCCAAAGTTATAAATTTATATTGTTATGTTTTCTCATTTTCCTCTCATTTTCCTCATGTAAAGTTATTGTCATGTCGTCTTTGCGGCATCTACTATAATTAAAGGATTGATGAAAATGAGTTTCGCTCAGTTGGATTATCAGTTGTTTCAAATGGTTAATGGGTTAGGACGCACGATGGATGTTCTAAATCCTGTTATGCGTATGTTTGCTTCTTATGCTGAGTACGTATTTTACATTGGCATAGTGATTTATTGGTTTACTAGGCATCGAATCCAACGCCAAATGGTTGCGCAATCGCTTGTTTCTGCCTGTGTAGCATTTGCATGCAGCGGAATTATCGGACATTTCTTCTATCGAGACCGTCCTTTCGTAACGCATACGGTACTTCAATTGATTGAACATCCTGCGAATGCTTCATTTCCAAGTGACCATGCAACCGGCGCTTTTGTCATTGCTGCTTCCATTTGGATTTTTCGTAGAAAGGAAGGAATGGTGTGGCTTGTCTTAGCGGCTTGTATTGCATTATCGCGAGTATGGACAGGGGTTCATTACCCATCAGACGTTTTGGCAGGAGCAGTGCTCGGCATAGCTGCCGCGGCTGTTGTACATCAATTATTAAACAGGGTTCCAAAAGCGCAAAATATTCTATTCCGAGTTATTCATTGGTATGAAGTTGTGGAGAACAAAGTTTGGAAGAAGAAGATCGTTAGCGAATATTCAGCAAAACTATAAGTCTCTATAAATCCGTTCAAGTGATGAACGGGTTTTTATTTTTTGAATAAATGGATAGTTAAGAAAGTTTTAAGAAATGGTTCATAAGCGTTTCATTTTTGTTGCCTATGATTTAGTTGTAAGCCCAATACCAAAAAGGAGAGACTTTGAGCTTCACTCAAAGATCCCTCCCTATATTAGGAGGAAATCATGAAAAAAAAGTGGATCATGTTAGGCAGTGCTGTTGGGATTAGTAGCATCGTTATGGTGACAACTGGGTTTAGCGCAATGGCGAGTACATCAGGGTATGAAGCCTATAAATCAGCGCTTAAAAATACCAAAACGGTTCAAAATGTTGCTGTACAAGCAGAAGCGGCGTTACAGGATAATGGAGCAGTGCTTGCTAGTGCGAGTGGAAATTTTAAAGTCAGTCTAGATTCGAAAACTGCAAGCGGAAACGCAGATGTAGCAGTCGGCGGCACACAGCAAGCACTTAGCTTCTATAAGGAAGCCAACCAAACAGTACTTAAATCAGCTGCCAGTGATGTGTATTTCGTGAAACAAGAGAACGTGAAGAAACATAAAACCGAGAATAAGCTGAATTCAACGGAAATACCTCAGCAAGTTGAAACGGTCATTGATGCGCTAGTCGGGAATCTGAAAGACTATGTAGCTGTTGATACGAAGGACGATGGTTCCAAAGAGATTTCGATACAACTGGATAATGCGCAAATTCCAACTGTAGTAAACGCATTAGCGCCAATTGCTATTAAAGAAGCTACTAAGACCGAACACGACGGCGAAAAAAATGATGATGCTGTTCAGGCGAATGCCCTACCATTTCAAGAGGATTTTCTGAAAAATGCAGCTCCTCAACTGACCCAGGACATCAAAATTGAACATGTATCGATTAAAGCAACAGTGAATTCAAATAATTATCTTTCTCATCAAGAAGCGGATCTAACCGTATCAGGCAAAGATGATGCCGGCACCGTACATCAAGTGACGCTGCACCTTCAAGCGAATCTTTCAGATTATAATCAAACAACACCCGAAACCGTTGATCTTACTGGAAAAACGGTGCAAACGTTGAAGCACGATCACCAAGGAAAGCAAAATCAATAATGGTTTACGCAAGTTAGATGCTCATGCAGACAGGCTTCCCTGTTGAAGCTTGTCTGCTGTTCATGAATGGGGGAAGCAAATGAATATCATTTTAGAAACAACTAATCTATGTAAAGAATATGGCAATAAACGCGGAATTCGCGATATGACGCTTCGGCTATATGCTGGTGATGTGTATGGTTTGCTCGGGCCAAACGGTGCAGGGAAAACGACATTTTTAAAATTGATAACGGGTTTAATTCGACCGGATCAAGGAACAATTACTTTGTTTAATCATAAAATTCCCGAACATTTTGAAGCGGGGATGCAGCATGTAGGCACGATGGTTGAATCGGCGGATTTTCATGATTTTCTTACAGCAAATCAGTATTTAGAATTAGTAGCTCGGTTCTACCCAGCTGTCGTATCGAAACAAATCGAAGAAGTATTAGAGCGTGTAGGCTTACTTAAAGTACGCAAAGAAAAAATTAAAGGCTATTCAACAGGGATGAAACAAAAATTAGCGCTTGCCGCGGCTATATTGCCTGAACCGAAACTCGTCATATTAGATGAGCCTACGAATGGATTGGATATTGAAGGAACCGTGATGTTTCGGAAATTAATCAAGCAGTTGTCCACGGAAATGGGAACCTCATTTCTAATTTCGAGCCATATGATTCACGAGTTAGAACAGTTATGTAATCGAGTTGGGATCGTTATAGGGGGGCAGTTGAGAAGAGAAGGATATGTCTCTGACTTATTGCAAAAAAATCAATCCCTGGAGCAATTCTATATCGATGAGCTTCAGCTTCCAAAGGAGGACAACGCGAGTGCATAGATGGCGTGCTGCTTACCTTAATGAACTTTACTTAATGTTTTATCGAAAAAAAGTCGTGATGTTTGCTATTTTTTCAGCTTTATTGCCGATCGTACTCGCTGTTTCACTTCAAGCATTACAGCCTTTCCTTGGACTTTTTGCAGTTAGCCAGTCTTTTCCGATTGAGATGCTATCGATTTATACGAGCATTTGGATCCCGCTCTTGATTTTAACCATCACGGCTGATTTATTTCCTGGCGAAGTAGGATCCAGAACGATGAAACTTGCTTTACTACGACCCAATTCACGGTTTCAAGTCTATGGTACAAAAGCGGCTGCTCTTGTCACCTGTATGGCTGGAATCCTGATTCTACTCGGCATCGTAACCTCTATTTGTAGCTATTTTGCTGGAACAACATCTAGCTTCACGGAAATATTGGGAATGTTGAAAGCCTATGTTGCTGCTTTTGTTTCTATGGTAGCCTTATCGTCCTTGTTTGTATTTGTTTCACAGTTTTTCAAATCAGCCAGTGGATATATGGTTTTTGCACTCATTCTTTTTGCAGCAGCTAAAATAGCGCCATTCTTGTTGCACAATTTCGCTGCCTTTTCACCAACATCGTATACAGATTGGCATATGTTATGGTTAAGTCCGTCCGTTTCCAATGGTAAATTAGTAACGACTTCACTTTTCCTGATTTCAAGTTGTATGTTGTTTATGGCACTAGGTTACTATAAATTCGATCGAAAAGAAGTATAAATAAACGGGGTCTGCACATGTCAATTCGTCTAAAATTATTACTTTCCTATGCAGCCATGCTGCTAGTTCCACTCGTAATGATGATGATTACAGCCATCTTATTAATCGTGGTATTCCGCGGAGACTTCCAGGGTATTCGCGAACAAGTGAGCTCGGGAGTCGGACTATTCGAGAATCAGAATCTAGAGCATACGTTCAAGGAAATGAAACGAACCTCGGAGAAAAATCCGGCCATGCTTGCCGACCTGACTTATCTGGCAGACATCGATCAAGAACTGCAAACCAATAACTCAAGGATGATTGTACGAAAAGATAATACATTTGTGTATATATCTCCAACCTTGGAAAATTCGGATGTACTTCAGCAATTACCGGTATTTAAGCATCCTGGCCATCCGGAACACGAAGATGCCAAGCATATTGGGAACGAATTACTGGAGATTAGTTCTTTTGATTTTTATTTTTCTGGCCAGCAGTCTGGAAGTGTCTTTATTATTACGACTGTTAATCCGTTAGTTAATTTTATACAGAAATTTTTCCCGGCTCTTTTTATAATGCTCCTTATTATATTAGTTCTGACGCATAGCTCATTAACTTATTTTGTTTCTAAAAGTATTATTTCACCCCTAAGCAAGTTAAAGAATGCAATGAAAAGGATCCAATCCGGTGATCTGGATTTCCAAGTTCAGATAACAAGCACCGATGAGATTGGGCAGCTCAGTATAGCCTTCGAACAAATGCGCAAACAACTGAAAGAATCTATTCAAACGCAAGTTCAATATGAAGAAAACCGAAAAGAATTGATTTCTAACATTTCGCACGATATTCGGACCCCGCTTACGGCGATTAGAGGTTATATCGATGGACTAGGTGATGGAATTGCAGATACCACGGACAAAAGACAAAAATACATCGAAATCATTTCATCCAAAGCGGAAGAAATGGATCATTTAATCGATGAATTATTTCTTTTTTCTAAACTGGATTTGAAAAGAGTACCGTTTAACTTTGAAGTCGTCAACTTCTCCGATTTTCTAATGGATTGGTCGGACGAACTTGAATTTGAACTCCATAAAAAAGGCATCCATTATAAGTCAGAGATCGCAGTTGACCAGCAAACACTGGTTTCCATTGATCGAGACAAAATAAGACGTGTTTTTTCTAACATTGTAGACAATTGCTTAAAATATATGAACAAAACGGAAAAGTCCATCACTTTGCAAGCAAAAACTGCAGGGACAAGCGTCATTATAGAAATTAGGGATAATGGGGCTGGTGTAGAAGCTGAAGCGCTCCCATATATTTTTGATCGCTTCTACAGGGCAGATCCGTCTAGGAACAGCAACAATGGGGGAAGCGGGTTAGGGTTAGCGATTTCCAAACAAATGATCGAGGGGCATGGCGGGTCCATTAGCGCACACAGTATGAAAGGCGAATGGACTTCTATTACCATAAAATTACCGCAAAAGTTGCGTAAAGACGGTGGGAATGAATGAAACGGGTACTTATTGTTGAAGATGAACAGCTCATTGCAGAACTTGAACGTGATTATTTGGAGGTAAATGGATATAAGGTCGATATCGCAACTGACGGCGAACAAGGCCTTAAGTTGGGTCTTAGTGGAGAGTTCGACTTAATCATCCTTGATGTCATGCTGCCTATATTAAACGGATTTGAGGTATGCAAGCAAATTCGCGAGGAATATCAGATTCCAATCTTGATGGTAACCGCCAAAAAAGAGGATATTGATGTTATTCGCGGACTAGGTCTAGGGGCTGATGATTATATTACGAAGCCTTTCAAACCCGGTGAATTAGTAGCAAGGGTTAAAGCACATTTAGCACGATACGAACGATTAATTGGTACCAAAGAAAATAAAGATGAGATTCGCATTCAGGGACTTTTAATTGATAATAGTTCCCGTCGGGTATTTGTTCATGATCAGGAGATTAATATAACAACCAAAGAATTTGATTTGCTCTATTTTCTAGCTACGAATCCAAATCGAGTATTTAGTAAAGATCACCTATTTGAACGGATTTGGGGATTTGATGCTATGGGAGATGCCCAGACGGTTACGGTCCATATCCGTAAATTAAGAGAAAAAATTGAAGTTGATCCATCCAATTCGCAATACATTGAAACGGTATGGGGAGCAGGTTATCGGTTCCGGTTATAAAAGTATGTGATGAAAGGTGGTAGGCATATGATACCATTTAATCCTCGTGTTTTAATCCTTACGGCTAATTATGGGAATGGACATCTCCAGGCTTCTAAAGCATTGTTACAGCAATTCAATCAGCAAGGTGTGGAGAATGTGAAGATTGTGAATCTAATGAAGGAAGGCCATCCATGGATCCATTCGATTACATCTACGTTGATTAGCAAAAGCATGAAAGTTTCGCGGCTAGGAATTGACTATTATGGTTGGAGCTATTATTTGACACGGGAAACCAAAGAAACGGCCTTATTTCAGAAGTCGATGACCTATTTAGGGCAAAAGAAGCTGAGAGAGATTATTCACGAAGAACGTCCGGATGTAGTCGTCAATACGTTCCCCTTCGGTGCATCTCCAATCGTTTGTAGTTCAATGGGGATTAAGAATTATACCGTGCTTACAGATTACGCTTTGCATGCTAGTTGGCTTCACCCGAAAGTCGATCGATATTATGTGGCAACGGAAGACTTAAAAAAGCAAATCATTGAAAGAGGAATTAACAAGGACCGAATAGAGGTTAGCGGAATTCCGCTCAGACAAGAGTTCGCCAATACGAGGATTCGTGCAAGAAATCAGCCGAAGAAAATCATTCTTATTATGGCCACGGATAGCGGTGTAACAAGTTATATCGAGGAAATGATGCGCACGCTTTTTCTTATAAATCATTGTCAATTGGTCGTTGTTTGTGGTCATAACGAGAAGTTAAAACATAGATTGGAAGTAGAGTTTGCAGCTTATAGCGGGATAACCATTCATGGGTTTGTTGATAATCTTCATGATTGGATGGCGCAAGCGAGTTGTATGGTAACGAAAGCAGGCGGATTAACATTGACAGAGGCCATAGCCTTAAGAGTGCCGGTTTTCATTTATAAGCCTAATGGTGGGCAAGAGAAAGAAAATGCTCTATATTTATCACGCCGCGGCGTAGCTTCAATCTCAAATAAAATCGAAGAGCTTTCGAAAAGCATTCAATATTTCATTCATCATCCTCAGAAATATGAAGAAATTCGGGATCATATGGAGGAATTGCACCGAAGTCATGCAGCAGCTCATATCGTAAAAGATATCATGCATCATTGGAATGGCCAATTCATGTTAGCGTCAATTTAGGGGAGGCATGATCCAGATGAACATCCAAGCCAAAACCTCCAAGTCCTAAAACGGGTTGGAGGTTTTCAATTTGGGGATGGTAACGATGACTTCTGTTCCGTTATGCCGATCGCTGGTTATTTGAATTGTGCCATGATGTAAATTGACAATGCATTTAGCTATGGCTAGACCTAAGCCTGAACCGCCGGTTTGTCTGCTTCGGGATCGATCTACACGATAGAATCGTTCGAAGACGAAAGGTAATTCTTCTGCGGGAATGCCTATGCCATCATCAACAATGCGTATACAATGATTTGAATCTGTTTGAGAGAGGAAGATCCGGGTGTGATGGTTCATGTATTTCATCGCATTATCCATAATAATGAAGAGGACTTGTTTTATTTGCGGCCGATCTGCTTCCATCATGATGCTGCTTTCGGTGGGGATAAGTATGAATTCTTTGTCGGAGAGTGGCTGAAGAAGTTGAATGTTCTCTTTACATAGTGTGACAAGATCAAATAAGGACAGCGTTAATTTAGGCTCATGGTCGAGTTCAGCCAATTCAAGCAATTGATAAGTAATGTGTTTCATACGCTTGCTCTCGGTATGAACAGCGTTAAGAGCTTCCATACGAAGGTCTATGTTTTCAAAACCCCATCTGCGAATGAGAGACGAATAGCCTTCAATAATCGTAAGTGAAGTCTTGAACTCATGTGAGGCATCAGATATAAACTGCCGCTGTTTCTTCATACTTATCTCAATCCGTTCCATCAAATGATTAAATGTCTCAGATAATTGATAGAGCTCATCCTTTGATTTTCGATTCAAAGGGAGTTTGGTATTCGCAAGACTCGTTTCGATCTCTTTCATCGTCTGAATCATACGGGATAGCGGTAAGAATAACAGTTTGGACAATAAAAAACTAGCAGATAGAGAGAGCAGCATAGCAGCAAGCGTTACGATGCCAATAATACCAACCAATCGGTATAAGCTTTGGTCAAGCTCTATTGGTTCCGTAATGATTTCTAAGGTTCCTATGACTTCTGTTCCTTGGTGAATGGGTGTTCGAACAATCATAACGGTCTGTTCATTAAGTTTTTGCGAATAAGTCTCGTGTGTATCGATGTGTTTTGGCGGAATAACGGCTAGTTCGTCATTGTTGGCTGCTTGGTTTATCACCTTAGAAGAAAGATCAAGTGAGCGAATCATGGAGTGATCGGGTAGATACCTTCTCAATATTCGGTCGTTATCTTCTTGAAGCAATTCCATAGGACTTATATGCGTGAGCATTTGGTTAGCCGTAAATTGAAGCGTTTCGAGCTCTTCCTCTTTTTCGTACTGTGCATAAAGATAGTAAATAATGAAGGTAAGCGGAATTAGGATGCTAATTAACCAAAAGAATGAAAGCAGGGAAGCTTTAGTTTTGATTTTCATATCAATTAGACCTCCAAGAGGTACCCAATACCACGGATGGTTCGAATGTTCGGGTAAGGCGCAAGTAGCTTTTTGCGGACATACCTTATATATACATCCACCAGATTTGAATTCCCAAGGAAATCGTAACCCCATACATGGTTCATGATTTGTTCCCGACTAAGGATTTCATTTTGATGTTCGATCAAATAGACGAGAAGTTCAAATTCTTTTGGTGTAAAGTCGATCTTAATGTTATTCTGTAACACTTCTCTGGAGCGAAGATTCACGTTTGTTCCTTTCACCGTATAAATCAAGGAGTCTTGCTTATTCAGCTCATCATCGGGTTGTTGGAATTGATTTTGGCGGCGTATACAAGCGCGAATCCGAGCAAGCAGCTCTTCCAAGTGAAAGGGTTTCGTTATATAATCCTGGCCCCCCAAATCAAGTCCATTTACAATATCCGCGGGGGTGTCGCAGGCAGTTACCACAATAATAGGAGTTTCTGAATTCTTCTTGCGAAAGGATTTAATCAGTTCAAAACCGTTGTATACAGGAAGCAGAATATCTAGAAGAATGAGGTCCCACTTCTCATTTAATGCTTTTCGTAGTCCTTCTGAGCCATCTGAAGCTAGCTCCACAATATACCCGGCATGAGTGAGTTCTAGTTGGAGCAGCCTTGCTATTTTCTCTTCATCTTCGATGACAAGTAATTTATGTGACATGAACAGCTCTCTTTTCAAGGTATTTGAAAGTAATCGCCTTACATCTTATGTACCTGGAAAGCGGGATGTTCTGCCATAGAAAAAAGCCTCCTTCAGTTGGAGAACTGAAAGAGGTCTTCTGAGCTTAGCTTAGTGAATCACACGACGGGCTGTTTTGTAATTTTTGCTCCACCAGCCAGAGTTCATATCTGAAATCGTAACACCAGGGCTGCCGTAAGTGTGCAAAACCTTTCCATTCCCCATGTAAATACCAACATGATGAATTGGCGAGTAGAAAAAGACTAGATCACCCGGTTGTAGCTGATTTCTAGGAACAAAAGTTCCTACTTGTGACTGCTGCTTAGAAGAACGGGGAAGATTGATCCCATTTTTGCCATAAACATATTGTGTGAAAGAAGAGCAATCAAAGGAGCTGGTGCTGCCTTTTTGAGTACCGAATTTATACCTGACACCGATATATTGTTTACCCGTTGTAAGGATACTATTTGCTTTCCCAGATATCGATGTTGATGTTGAAGCTGCTGTTGTAGAAACATTGCTTGCAGCATGCGCGGATTGCGGCGCCATCATTAGGTTAGCAGATGCAAATAAGGATACACTAAGTGTAATACCTAATAGCGATTTGCTTAGGCGGTTCTTTTTCATGTTGTTCATGATTGGATATCCCCCTTCAGGATCGTGTTTTAGGTTTTCACCTGAGATAACCTTAACATATCCGGTATTCCCTATAGATTACCAAACATGCGGGAATGCTAGGTCCAGTGAGGCTTGAAGGACAATTATTAGAAGATCATGAGAATCGGATGAACGGAAATACCTTGACAATCCAAACATAAGATTCCTTCATGTTTAAAGAATTCTCTCATGTGATTTTCACATTCCTATGATAGGATCAATTCGAGGCAGGTGAAGAAAGATGAATCATCATTCAATGATCTTGTTAATCACCCATTACGGTTATGCCGGTATTTCTATAGCACTTTTCCTTGGCATTGTTGGCATCCCGTTACCGATCGAGATTATCCTGTTAGGTGCAGGCTATATAGCCGTTAAGACGAATTTACATGTAGGTGGCATTATCGGCTTCGCTTGGCTAGGAGCGTGTGCTGGAATGACAGTTAATTACCTCCTGGGGAAAAGTATAGGGCTCGAGCGGATTAGCAAAGTAACCAAGTGGATTAAGCTTTCTGAAAGCAGATTAGAAAATTGGGCAGAGCATTTCAAGAAGCATGGAGCTATCTTACTATTAGTAGGCTTTTATGTGGCCGGTCTTCGACATGCGGCTCCGTTCATTGCAGGGGCAATAAAATTGCGGTTCACTAAATTTATAAGTATCTCGTATTTGGGTGCAATGGCCTGGATTTTAGTTATTGTATTTCTGGGTCAAAAGCTTGGTAAAGCGTGGGATCACATGTTTATGCATTTCCACCATCCTATATGGCTGATTGTCGCGGCTGGTGTAGTCGCTCTGGGTTTGTTAGGAATTAAAATGATGGTCCGTCAACAAAAATTGCCCTCTTAAAACGTAAGCAGCTCCAATCCCCCTGTTTAAGAGGATTGGAGCTGTTATACGGCTGCTAATGTAACCATAGATTATTTGCGTTTTACACGTAAGAACCGGCCGTTTACTCTCGCATAGCGCAGGACTTTGAAGAACATTTTTTTATCTTTTAATTGGTTGAAAATAAAAGGGTCAGGCGCTGTGTTGACTTCCAGCACCCACGGTTTTAAATGTTTGTCGATTCCAATATCAACACCAATTTCTTTAAATCCGGGATAACTCTTTTGATAGTGCCTTGCAATTCGATACCCTAAATGTCTTAAGCTTTGGATATAATCACTTTTCTGCTGATTCTTTAAATGGGAACCAAGTAATAATTCTAAAGGCAGCGGTTTGCCGCTATTATGAAAGTTCGTTACGATCTTGCGAGGATGAGCAACTCGGCCAATATAACCCGTTGTTTCCCACTTCTTATGAGTGTTCTTTTGAACCATGATACGTGTGTCGAAGATTCGCTTCTGGTGCGTTAAGAGATGAATACCTTGCTGTACAAGATAGGATCTGTTTAACTTGGCTTTGCTTAGAGCGGCGAATAAGCTTTGAAACGTCCCAAATGATTTAACTGTTTTGCCAGCCTGATAACGATATTTATCATATTTCTCTACACGAATAACACCTTGTCCGCAAGAACCATTGATTGGTTTGACATAAACCATTTTATGCTTATTTAGCATTTGAAAAAGGTTCGATTGACTGTAGACTCTTGTTTCCGGTACAAATC
Organism: Paenibacillus chondroitinus NBRC 15376; assembly: GCF_004000765.1. Classification (GTDB taxonomy): domain Bacteria; phylum Bacillota; class Bacilli; order Paenibacillales; family NBRC-103111; genus Paenibacillus_E; species Paenibacillus_E chondroitinus. The sequence continues at coordinate 89,148 of NZ_BILW01000018.1, forward strand.
TGCGAAGTTCCTTGTTTAATAAGAGCACCTTTGTTTTGACCCATTTGCTGCCAATTGTTCGAGCTCTATTCACCATTTCAGCACCTCTTGTTTTCGATATCATTCGAGTTATCATATTCAAATGAAGTTGAGGGACTTGGAGTAGAGTTTAGTTCAAAAATTAAATTTCTTTAATTGATAAGGGGGATTAATTCATTAGTGAATTTGAAGATACAACTTACCTGGGCTTTTTCATCGGATCGGTAATTTTAAACGAAACTTTAAAACTTATCTTTCAGCGATACAAGGAAAGACGATATGAAGACTCGAAGATATTGGAGGAGTTAAGATGAATTCTCAGCAACATCTAGAAGTGAAACAAACGTGGATTCCCAAGAAAGAACGCATATGGGTTTTTGGTGCGATGGCAGTGTCCACAATCTATCTAATATGGCAGCTTTGGAGTCTTTTTCATTTACCATCAACAACAATACACAGTCGCCTTTTTGAGCGTACATTCAAAGATTATGGCTCCAATGCCCGTATAGCCCTATTCGTGGTCGTATCGAATTATATTTTAGCTTTTATCATTAAACAACGCACTTTGGGGAAATTCGCTCATCTGAAAAAAGGTTTGGTTATGCTGCTTCGTATTGTCAAGAAATATCATGTTACAATTGCTATTCTCGCTATCGCACTTATCTTACTCCATACGGTTGCTGTGTTTATGTTTGGTTTTAAATGGGATTTCAACAACATTAGCGGGCTGCTTGCATTAATTGTCCTGTTACCGGTACCGATTTCGGGTTTATTCCGCTACAGAAGGCTCGATAAGAAATGGCATTTAAGATGTGGACTAGCGTTTGCTGTGTTATTTTTGATTCATGCATTTTTATAGTGGTTGAAGGTTGTGACAGCAAAGGGCATAGTCTCTGGTTCTAACCTAGTTGCCGCAAACCTTTGAACCACACGGATTTGATTGATAAGGTATCCGAAATATTAGTGGTCGGATCACCGTGTATGAGAATAAGATCGGCGCGCGCACCTTCGATAATCCGGCCGCGATCATGAAGACCAAAGCAACGGGCGGGTTTGGTTGTAGCCGACTGAAGAGCTTCGATCGGAGTGAAACCGGCCATTACCAGAAGCTGCATTTCGTGGTGGACACTGGCCCCATGAGCAAGGCCACCAAGGTTCGGAACCGGAACCGGCGCGACATCCGTTCCTACAAGAATATCAACTCCAGCACGGTGAAGATCCATCACATTCTTAAAGCTGTTTTCCATATTGCCTTGCGGGAACGTATTGAAGCTTGAGTTCAAAATATCGATCCAATCCGGATTTAATTTGGCATGAACCCGCGGGTCATTCGCCAATTCCGAAGCTGGATTTCCGATAATCGATGAATTCAACACCAAACACGGTATAACAAAAGCTCCTGAATTCGCTATGGATTTAACTAATTCGGCCGTGCTCTCGGGTCTGTCGATAAACACGTGGCCCAAACCGTCGACACCAAAATCGATGGCTGCTTTCGATGAAAGAGCCGTCAAGACATGGGCGATGACCAACTTATCGAACTTGTGTGCTTCAGTCACAGCTGTTTTTAGAATCTCATCGCTTAGAACAGGCAGGCCAGGTGCACCCATGACGGTTCCTTCTTCAATCATGATCTTAATATAGTCGGCCCCATTCTCCACTTGGGTATGCACATGTTTGACCGCTTCTTCAACCGTCGTCACTTGAGGGATTTCATCGTGATCGTGAGCGTATGCGGCCAACATTGCTTCCCTGTCTTCCTCGGATAACTTCTCTAGTTCCTTCAATATGAATTCAGGTATTTCATCTCCATCCGGCAGTAATTCGTCTGGGTGTCCACCAGGAGCGGTAATCGCTGTACCAGCAGAACGGACGTCCGCGACGCCATCCACATTTTTTAACTGAATATCGCGTCCTCTTTTAGTAAAATCGCCGTTCATTTCTAGTTCTGTTGTAACGCCGAATTTTAAGGCATCTTGTAATCCGCCGATGGAGGTATGAACATGTGCATCAATCAGACCAGGTATTAGTGTCATATTTTCGCCATCGATAATCGTTGCATCGACTGGAATGTCTCCGCCCACGGAAATAATGGACTCCCCTTTAATGATAATGTGTCTGGGAGCAATAATTTGATATCCATCAAAGATTTGTACATTTGTAATCGCCGTAATTTGTTCTAATACAGCATTTTGGTTTACTTTCTCCATTTTAATTCCTCCCCATGTGTTTTTTTGTGACTCGACACTTCGGAGTATAACTGTTAGAATTCTAACTGTCAATGTACTAATGTTTAGTTGACAATCCTATAGGATCACTGTATATTTTAGCTACTTACAATTAGATTCCTAACAATTACAGAAGGGGACGATGGACGAGCATGGATTCCCGAAAAGATACGCCTTATATGGATTTGTTTCAGATTATCGGTCTTAAATTAAAGAAAAGAGCGGATGAGAGTATAAAAGAACTAGGATTAAGTTCTCAACAAGGAAAAGTAATCGATTACATTTATGAGAACCAAAAAAATCAGATTATTCAAAAGGACCTTGCAGATCGGTTTCATCTACGCGGGGCAAGCATTACAAGCATGCTTCAAGGGCTAGAGCAAAAAGGGTTCATCGAGCGCAAAATCCCGGCCAATAATGAACGGCAAAAAAATATATATGTATTACCAAAAGCGGTTGAATTGATTGAAGGCTTTAATGACTCCTTCCAAAAAGTGGAGGATGAAATCGTTCAAGCCCTTAGTGACGAAGAGAAGATCATCTTAAAGAAATTACTGATCAGAATTAATGAACGCATATAAGGAAGTTTTTGGGCTGGATGCCGCGGAGGAGCTTAAGGGATGGGGTTGCAAGGGGAATCTATGCCTCAGAGCTTGTAGGCGAAACTTATAATAAGGAAAACATGAAATACCGCGCGGTTGCGGTATTTTTTTATTTTAAGATAGATATAGATTGCTGTTAAGAGTGTAAAATCGCAAAAGAGGCGTTCGGATTAACTGATGCCTCTTTTTACTGGTTGACGGAAAAACGACGCATAATGAACCTAAATTATGATCATCCTAGGGCAGATCTTTAGGTACCAGGTTAAAAATTTCTTCTGTTTCAAAACTGTCAATAAGCCGATCCAGCCATTTGTAATATCGAATAGCTTCGTCGATTTTATTAATATCTGTTTGCAGAATGCCTTGCAGCGCAGTATCGTCAGGATATTGCTGACTAAGTTGATTAAGCTCAACTTTTGACTTGCGCAAAGAGCTGAGATTGATTTCTAATGCTTTACGCCACTTCAATGAAAAATAATCGGAGAAAGTTTGGAACCAATCCATTTCTACTTCATAAAGGTCTTTCCGCGACCCTTTCTCCCAAACTTTATTGACCATTTTCAAATCAACCAGCGTTCGCACGCCAGTGCTCATGCTGGTTTTACTCATTTCCATGGCTTCTCTCATCTCATCTAGGGTCATGGGCTTGTTTTGGAAAAAAAGCAATCCATATAGATGGCCGATCGATTGAGTTATGCCATAAAGTTCCATATTTTTGCCCATAGATTCAATGATGCGTTTACGTGCTTTTTGAATAATCAGCTCTTGTTCGGAGCTTATATTGTTTAGTTGTTCCATTCCAAGTTCACCCTGCCTTTATGTGTACAACGTTATTGTAAGAAACAATTTCGATAAAGTAAAGAAAGTCATTGAATAGGATACTGAAGTATGTAGTAGAATTCAAAATGTTTTGTACAGTTTTTACTGTATAAACAGATTGAACGGAATTTATGGTTGACATAACCCGCTTTGGTTCTTTACACTTAAAAGGCAAGAGGGCATTAACGCATACAGAAAGGAGTGAGCGTGTGGCAATTATTGATGTGCATCAGGTAACCAAGGTATTTGGGCCTGATCCCGAGTCTGTTCTTCCGCTATTGAATAGTAAGGTCTCCAAAGAACAGATTTACAGGGAAACGAAACATACAGTGGGGGTCAACGAAGTCAGCTTTTCCGTAGAACCTGGTGAAATTTTTGTCATTATGGGACTGTCAGGCAGCGGGAAGTCAACACTTGTCCGGCTGCTAAACAGGTTAATTGAACCTACGAATGGGATCATCAACATTCACGGCAGAAATATTGTCGAGATGAGTGATGAAGAGCTCCGCCATGTTCGGAGAGAAACGATCAGTATGGTATTTCAGAAATTTGCCTTATTTCCGCATAGAACGGTTGCTCAAAATGTGGAATACGGGCTTGAGATTCAAGGGAAAAGTAAGGCGGAGAAACGAGTAAAGGCCTTGGAGGCCTTGAGTCTTGTAGGATTGCAAGAGTGGGCGGACAGTATGCCATCGCAATTAAGCGGCGGTATGCAGCAAAGGGTAGGACTTGCCAGAGCACTGGCTAACGATCCTGATATTTTATTGATGGATGAGGCCTTTAGTGCACTAGATCCATTAATCCGTAAGGATATGCAGGATGAGCTGTTAGAGTTGCAAGATAAAATGAAGAAAACAATTATTTTTATTACGCATGATTTGGATGAGGCGCTTCGTATCGGTGACCGGATCGCATTGATGAAAGATGGTAGTGTCGTTCAGATTGGGAAGCCGGAAGAGATTATGATGAACCCGGCTAATAAATATGTTGAACGATTTGTCGAGGACGTAGACCTGTCTAAAGTACTGACAGCCTCATCGGTGATGCGTAGGCCAGAAACGATTGGCCTTGACAGGGGGCCGCGGGTAGCTCTTCAACTTATGCGAGAAAGCGGCATATCGAACTTATTTGTTGTTGATCGTGGGAAAAAACTGCTTGGTGTAATCACAGCTGAAGATGCCTCTGAGGCTGTAAGAGTAGGAAGAACACTCGAGGACATCGTTATTCGGAGTGCGCCTACTGTGACGCCGGAGCAAATGCTATATGAGCTATTCGAAATATGTGGAAATTCAAAATATCCGGTAGGCGTTGTTGATGAGAACAATCGTATTATCGGTGTCATTGTTCGCGGTGCCGTTCTTGGAGCACTAGCTGGACAACCCATTGCTAAAGAGGAGGTGCATAAGGATGATTCCCAAGATTCCTCTAGATGAGTGGGTAGAATTTATCGTGGATAAACTGGAAATTAATTTGGCCGTACTATTTCAATTTTTCTCGGTTTGCATTGAGGGATGCGTGAATGCCTTATCTTTTGTTTTCCAAGGTGTTCCGGTTTTATTATTCATCGCAATTATTTGTGCATTAGCCTTTTATTTGGGCCGCTGGTCATTTGCGCTATTTTCAGCACTAGGTCTTTTATTAATAGATAATTTAGGGTTTTGGAGCCATACGATGGACACCTTAGCGCTTGTTCTGACTTCTGCGTTAATTTCTATCATCATTGGTATTCCAATAGGAGTCTGGTGCGCTCAAAGCAATAAATTTCGTGACGTGATTACGCCATTATTGGATTTTATGCAAACGATGCCTGCTTTTGTGTATTTAATACCAGCTGTAACCTTCTTTGGATTAGGTGTTGTTCCTGGTGTTATTGCTTCTGTGATCTTTGCAGTACCTCCAACAATAAGGCTTACGAATTTAGGAATTCGGCAGGTTGCAGAAGATCTAGTAGAAGCTGCCGATGCATTTGGCTCAACAAGAACACAAAAATTGTTCAAATTGCAATTCCCATTAGCAATGCCTTCGATTATGGCGGGAATTAATCAAACGATTATGCTTTCATTATCAATGGTTGTTATTGCCTCTATGATCGGGGCTCAAGGTATAGGGGCGGATGTCTACCGCGCAGTGACACAGATTAAGACAGGACAAGGGTTCGAGGCAGGCTTATCCATTGTCGTATTAGCCATACTTCTTGATCGAATGAGTCAGTATATACTGAAAAGAAAGAGGAGCGTGTGAATAAATTGAGGAATAAAATCAAAGCATTAGTGTTGGTAAGTTTAGCTGCAGTAACCGTGATAACAGGTTGCTCCAAACAAGTATCGTCCGAAGGAAACATTGGAAGCCAGGTGCATCATGAAATCATTGGGATCGACCCTGGAGCGGGATTAATGAAACAAGCTGCCCAGGCAATCAATGATTACGATCTGAAAGATTGGAAGTTGGTGGAAGGCTCAAGCGCTGCAATGACAGCCGCTCTCGACAAAGCCTATAAAGCTAAGAAGCCAATCATTATAACAGGTTGGACGCCTCACTGGATGTTTGCCAAATATGAGCTTAAATATTTGAATGATCCTAAAGGTGTGTTCGGAAAGGATGAGCAGATTCATACCATTGTGAGGAATAACTTGAAAAAGGATGCTCCTTCGGCTTATACCATGCTGGATAGGTTCGAATGGACCCCGGAAGAGATGGCCGTCGTGATGTCTGCAATCATCGATGGGAAAAAGCCGGAAGAAGCAGCTGCCGCTTGGGTAAAGGATAATGCCGATAAGGTTGATGGTTGGGTAAAAGATCTAGCTCAAGAAAAAAGCAAAAAGCTAAAACTCGCCTATGTCGCATGGGATTCCGAAATTGCGAGTACGAATGTCGTGAAAGCTGTTTTGGAAGAAAAGCTAGGATACAAAGTGGAAATGCTGCAGGTAGAAGCCGGACCGATGTGGGCAGGAATCTCAGATGGAAGTGCGGATGCAATAGTAGCTGCATGGCTTCCAACGACGCATCAAGATTATTACGATAAGTATAAGGGGAAATTTGAAGATCTGGGGCCGAATCTGAATGGTACTAAACTAGGATTAGTAGTTCCCACATATATGAATATCAATTCAATTGAGGAACTGAACAGCAAATAAGGAAAAGATGAGAGTTTTTCGATTGTATGAACATATGAGGATATAACCATATAAAAATATCAGCCGCGAATTTCGCGGTTTTTTTATTTTATGAATACACCTTCTTGTCCTTTTCAACCATTGATAGTGGAGCCAACGGGAAAAGTGGTCGTGCAGTCATTATTTCCGAAGAATTACAGATAAGAAAATAGATATATTAACATTCAATTTAATAAATATGGAGGAGGCTTCAGATTAGAAATAGCTGTTTGTCCACCAGAAGGTTTCATTCACGATTGGGGAGAAAAAGTGAGTCCAAACAAAGTTACTGCCTATCACTTGAATCTTCAAAACAGGAAACCCCTTTTAGATAACGGCAATTGGTTTAGATGTGACAAAAAAACTTTTTTCGGAAATGTATACAAAAAATTTGCTAGTAAGGTATTGAAAAGTCTTAAAAAAGCTGAGGAATATTGGGCTAATGCGGAGTTTCGCTAGATCAATAGTAATAGCAATTAAGGCTAGTCTTGAACTCAAGGATTCCGCTAACGCAGAACGATAGCGGAATAAGCAGGGAGCAGCACGCCATGCGGCAGATGCTCCTTGTTTTTGTTAAGCTAAAGGGCAGAATAGTCCCAATATGTAGTATAATTTAGATAAAGAATATAGTGAAAAGAATCAGGTGGCGGTTGGTTATTTGATAATTATAAAGCGATGTGGAAAGTGAATATAGATGGTCATAGGGATTATGGCATACGTTTTGAACTTGGAAACCCACCGATGTTCAAGGTTGATAAAGCATTATAAATGGAACAAGTTTATGGCAGGGCATATCTAATGCACATTTTGCTGATGAGCCCAATCCATTAAAACGCAAATCAAAGGTTTATAGAAGATATATTAACAATAAGAATGTATTGAAATGCTTACAGCACAAAGTAATTCCGGATGTTTTTGCTGATGCTTATGAGGTAAAAGATTTTGAAACGCACAGGTTCATTCTAAAGTGTTACGGAAAAAACATTAAGTATGGAAGTTTGATAAAGGCAATATGTAATAATGATGTTGCAATCAGACCTTCGATTTATCATGATGTTTTTTTGTCAATATTTCCGCTGAAACCATATTCCATGTATATGATGACAGGGGATGTGATGTAGTCGCTTCATCAAAAGAAGCGTTGATAAACATCTACCGAGATTATCAAGATTGGATATTAAATTACGATAGAGCAAGAATAGACCAAATACTCGCTACCTAACGAACTACGCTAACGGTAAACGATAGTTGAATATATATAACATGTAGCCGCCCTTTACTTTACCTGATTTCCTTAAGTTTAGATCTTGAATACATTCAGTTTATAAGCAAGCATATACTCGATATAATTCCGAGTATTCTAATATATTTACATACAGAGGAGAGAGAAAAATGACTGAGAGCATAGAAACAGATATATATATTCGTAATGAACGAGAGGCAGAGATTGCGCAACGTTCTGATCGATTAGCAGCACTCTTCGCGAGTCGAGCGGCACATCATGATACAGAGGGGAGCTTTCCGTTCGACAATTTCGCGGATCTTCGTGAATCAGGTTATTTGCACCTGACAGTGCCGCGAGCTTACGGCGGAGAGGAAGCGTCGCTGTACGAATTGGTGCTTGCCCAGGAACGACTCGCGAGAGGCGATGGTTCAACAACGCTTGCGGTGGGCTGGCACGTTGGTTTGATGCATCAGCTACGCTTTACGAATGCTTGGCCGGAAACGTTGTACGCACGTTTTTGCCGAGAATCGGTGGAAACAGGTGCGTTGATTAATAATTTGGCGACGGAACGGGCAACAGGGAGTCCAAGTCGGGGGGGAAGGCCGGAAACGAAGGCCGTTGCCACAGAGGGCGGATGGCTGATCAGTGGGCGCAAAACCTACAGTACTTTGAGTCCTATACTCACATGTTTTACTGTTTCGGCAGCGATTGAGGGCACGGAGGAAACAGGGGATTTTTTCGTGCGTGCCGGATCTGGTGTAAGTATAGAAGAAACATGGAACACACTTGGCATGCGCGCTACGGGTAGCCACGATGTGGTGCTTGAAGACGTATTCGTGCCAGATGATCAACTTATTCACCGTTCGGGAGCACCACGCAAGGAGCGCAGACCCGACGAAGGTGGGTGGCTATTGCATATTCCCGCTTGTTATATTGGGATAGCGCATGCGGCTAGAAGCTTTGCGATTAACTACGCGCAGCACTATCGACCGAACAGCTTGAACACACCGATAGCTGAATTACCGAATATTCGACGTCAAATCGGAGAAATGGAAATCGCGCTTGTAACGGCGCGCACGGTGCTTTACTCGGTTGCCGATCGATGGGACCGGGAACCTGAACGACGCAAAGCGCTAAAGCCGGAGCTGGGCTTGGCAAAACATGTGGCCACGAATCATGCTATCTCAATTGTAGATACAGCGATGCGTATCGTAGGTGCTGCGAGTTTGTCACGCAGTTTACCGTTGGAGCGGATGTACCGCGACGTGCGGGCAGGACTGCATAATCCGCCGATGGACGACATTGTGGTTAACGGATTGGCGCAGAGAGCTTTGGATGAAGTGAAACTTATGAATTCATAAAAGCCGATGGCAAGGGGATGTAAAATTAAGCATCCTTCTACTGCTCCATTGCTAAATCGGCTGGAGGTTATCCGATGAAGGAATCAAATTTTAATTATGACGATGTCTTGAATATGCTTTATTTTGCTGAACAGGGCTGTAAAGTTGATGCTAATATTACTAACAGGGAGCAGAATGCCGCGGCAACTGCTCCTTTCAAATTCCCCTTAATAATACGGATTCATCATTAAGAACACGACAACCCCGGTTAAGCTCACATATAACCAGATCGGCATTGTCCAACGGGCAATTCTACGATGTTTATGCAATTGGTTAGTCCAACCCCATACAAGAGTGAACAAGGCGAGTGGCACGATGATGGCAGCAAGTATGCTGTGAGAGATCAGAATGAAAAAATAGATCGGCCGGATAATTCCTTTACCGCCGAACAACGCTGTCTCCGAGGACATGTAATGAAACGTTAAGTAGGAGACAAGGAACAGCAGTGTAGAAGAGAAGGCAGCTAGAATGAACCCTTTGTGAAGCTTTACGTTCTTCCGTAGGATCGCGATCAATGCGGCAACCAGAAAGATGAAGGTGAAGCTGTTCAACACCCCATTAATTCTTGGGAAGATGTTCAGATCAAAATTTATCTCTCCCTTGTAGCCAATTGGTGAGAAGAACAAGAGTAATATAACGAAATTTGCGACAAGTGAGATGGTGACAATGGCAGCCGTATAATTTTTGTTGCTAGCTTGCCTTGGTGAATGCTTGTTTATGCTCATATAATCAGAAAAGCTCCTTTCATTACTGATGGTAATGGCTTCATTATAAGCGGTTTTGTCGTACCGTAATCAGACTTTGATGTCAAAATAGCGAAATCTTATTGACGATTTATAGTCTTCAAAAGGTATTGAAGTAAGGATGTTGCTAAATGGCAAAAATAAGGTTAGAATATGCATTAATAAAAATTTTAATGCAATATTATTTTTTTTAAGGTGTGTGATGTGATTGGAACATATAAACGATGAACTTGGAGCTTTAAAGCAAATTATTAAAGGAATTGCAACGCAATTCGGGGATAAATGCGAGGTTGTGCTTCATGATTTGACTGGTGATTATGAGCATACAATTGTAGGGATTGAGAACTCCCACATTACTGGAAGAAGAATTGGTGATTGTGGGAGCAATTTGGGCCTGGAAGTTTTGAGAGGTTCTGACAAAGACGGTGATCGTTATAACTATATCACGCAAACGAAAGATGGAAAAATCCTTCGTTCTACGTCTATTTACCTCAAAAATAATAAAGAGGAGATCATCGGAGCCATTTGCATAAATATGGATATATCTGATTTGATTATGGCTGAAAAAGCGCTTAAATCGATCACGATGCACAGCATGGAACAAGAAACGGAAGAAGTATTCGTTAATGATGTGAGTGATTTACTGGATTATTTGCTTCAGCAATGCCATAACGAGATAGGAATACCCGTTTCCCATATGGGGAAAGAGGACAAGAAGAAAGCAGTCCAATTTCTCGATAGACGAGGAGCATTTCTAATTAAGAAAGCTGGAGATAAGGTGTGCCAGTTTCTGGATATCTCTAAATTTACTCTCTATAACCTACTGGATGAAGTCCGCGTGAAATAAATTATGCGAAAGCATATGAATAAAAAAACCAATCAACTTCCCTACGTTGGTTGGTTTTTTTGCATTAATTGAAAATATTATGGTATGAAACCTAACATATTTTTGGCTGAAAAAAGAGTTGTTCCAAAAAAATGGATACCAAGTCAATCATATGTCAAGTCCATGTCATATAATTTCTTTTTGGAAGGGCTTACTTCAGAAAAAAGCATTGACGGGTCGTTTTTTTTTGACTATAGTAATAAAAAGAAAAAAATTAATATAATATAAAAATTTTTAATATTACTCATGGTGATGAAAATCAGAGATAAAGGAGGCACTTGATGGTTCAGCCACTACTATCGGTTGAGAATTTAAAAACCTATTTTGTCAAAGGCGATGTCGAAGTACATGCTGTTGATGGTATTGATCTCACTATTTATCCTAAGCAAATTGTTTGTATTGTTGGGGAATCGGGTTGCGGGAAGAGCATGACGTCTTTATCCATCATGGGGTTGGTTCCAAAGCCACATGGTCGCGTGGTGAATGGGCAGATTTGGTTTGGGGGTCAAGATTTACTTGAGTTAACGGAGAATCAACTATCAGCGATTAGAGGAAACGATATTTCGATGATTTTCCAGGAGCCAATGACATCGCTGAATCCGGTGTTGACGATTGGCGATCAGATGTCGGAAGTTTTGCTCAGACACCGTAAAATAACGAAGCAGCAAGCGCTGGAACAGGTCGTTAAAATGCTTGAATTCGTTGGTGTAGCAAGGGCAAAGGAGATTGTGAAAGAATATCCGCATCAGTTCTCCGGCGGTATGCGGCAGCGTGTGATGATCGGCATGGCGATGATATGCGAGCCTAAGCTTTTGATTGCTGATGAGCCTACAACAGCTCTGGATGTGACAATTCAAGCACAAGTGCTAGAGCTGATGAAGCGCATGCGTGATGAATTTGATACTTCGGTGATGATGATAACCCATGATTTGGGTGTAGTAGCAGAAATCGCTGATCACGTAGTCGTTATGTATGCGGGCCAAGTGGTTGAGAGTGCATCAGCCGATTCTTTATTTGAGGATCCGCTTCATCCTTATTCCCAGGCACTGTTGAAATCCATCCCATCGCTTGATGAAGAAAAAGAAATGCTGTATTCCATTCCAGGTACGGTACCGGATTCATCAAAGTATCCAATCGGTTGCCGATTTGCCGAACGATGCGAGTGGGCGCAGATCTCCTGTACTCAAAAAATGCCTGAGCTGCGCGAAGTGAAGCCCGGCCAGTTCGCTAGGTGTGATCTAATCTAACAGAAAGGATAGATATCATGAGTGATCAGTTATTAGAAGTTTCCAATCTCAAAAAATATTATCCGATCCAAGCTGGACTTATCCGTCGAACAATCGGACATGTCAAGGCCATAGATAATGTTTCCTTTCAAATCGGATATGGAGAAACGCTTGGTATTGTTGGAGAGTCGGGCTGTGGGAAATCGACCTTGGGCCGAATGATTATGCGTGTTCTTGAACCGACGGAAGGAACCATTTTATTCGATCAGCAAGACATCACCAAGATGCATGGAACGACACTTCGCCGTACACGTCGAAACTTTCAAATGGTCTTTCAGGATCCTTACGCATCCTTGAATCCTAAGATGATGGTTTCAGATATTATAGCGGAGCCACTGCTGATCAACGACATCATGAACAGAAAAGAAGCATCCGAGAAGGTTAATCAATTAATAGATTTGGTTGGTTTGCGTCAGAAAGATTTGCGGAAATATCCGCATGAGTTCTCCGGTGGGCAGCGGCAGCGCATAGGCATTGCAAGAGCATTGTCATTAAGCCCTAAGTTAATTGTGGCAGATGAGGCGGTTTCGGCTCTGGATGTATCCATTCAGGCGCAGATTCTTAATCTAATGACGGAATTAAAGAAAGAATTTAATCTTTCTTATATGTTTATTTCGCATAATTTATCCGTCGTCAAGCACATTAGCAATCGTGTTGGTGTCATGTATCTAGGGCATTTGGTGGAGATTGGAGATAAGGATAGCTTGTACCAAGAACCGCTCCATCCCTATACGAAGGCGCTGTTATCTTCTTCACCTCATGCGAAAAGAGGGGTTAAACGGGAAAAAATTATCTTGCAAGGAGAAGTGCCAAGTCCAGCTAATCCCCCGCAAGGTTGTCCGTTCCATACTCGCTGCCCACAGGTGATGGAGGTTTGTAAATCAGTAAGACCACAGCTGCAGCAAATTGTTCCAGGACATTCCGCAGCTTGTCATTTATACGAAACGGCAGGTGCATCGTTATGAAAGATCAGACGCTTGTAAAAGTTATTGACCCGTTGAATCAACAGACATACAAAGCTTTGCTGAAGAAGACGGCCGATGGGTACCAATTAGATCGTTCGTTTCCGCATCATGCTTCACAGGAGCCTGAGTTTTATTTGAGCCCAGGATGGATTGATCTCCATACACACGTTTACGATGGGGTTGCCAACCTCAGTGTACCCGCAGATGCAGCAGGGATTTATAATGGCGTCCATTTGGTTGTTGATGCAGGCAGTGCTGGGGAAGCGACTTTGCCAGGGCTTCGGAAGTATGTTGCTCCTGCTTTTCAGACGGAAGTGAAGGCGTGGTTAAACATTAGCTCAATTGGGCTGGTTCATCTTCGTGAAGTGGCGACCTTGGATTACATTCATGTAGATAAAACGGTGCAAGCCATCGCAGAGAATCGCGACTTCGTCTGTGGTGTCAAGGTTCGTTCGAGCGGTGCTATTGTTGGATCAATGGGACTACAACCGCTTCAACTGGCTAAGCTGGCAGCACACGAGGCTGGCGTGCCGGTTATGGTACATATCGGGGAAGCGCCTCCGCTTATTGATGGCGTTTTGGATCTTTTGGACGAAGGAGATGTTATAACCCATTGCTTTCATGGGAAAATCGGACATCCATGGTCCAAGAATGGAGGACCGGTATTGGCACTCCAGAAAGCCATCGATCGAGGCGTTAAGCTGGATGTGGGACATGGGGCGGCAAGCTTCAATAATGAGGTATGCCGGAATGCAATAGCAGCCGGATATGCGCCACATACCATTAGTACAGATGTACATATCCGCAATATTCGAGGTCCGGTTTATGACCTGTCTACAACAATGACCAAGCTGCTGGCATGCGGCATGCCACTTGAGAAGGTGATTGACGCAGTAACGATTGCACCAGCACAGATTTTACAGATGAACAATTGGTGTTCCCTTAATGGAGTTCTGGATCGAGCAACGTTATTTGAAGTTGATGGGCAGCGTCCAGAAGGGCGTGATTATCGCGATTCACAAGGCAACCTATTAGCACCTGAACAGTTCATAAAGCCAACCGCAGTTATACAAGCAGGTCAATTTACAGCGTGCAAGACGTTGTAGGATCAGCAATTTTTATACATCAAACAAGTCCAGTCATGTGAGTATGTAAGCTATCAATTCAGTGAGACCATTTTAGGAGGAATTATTGTGAAATTAAAGCTTATACTGGCAGCTATGTGCTTGATATCCGTTTTATCAGCTTGTTCGAACTCGAATGGCAGCTCCTCGACTCCATCTGACAAAGGAACTGGTACTGTCTCATCCAAACCGGCTAAGGACACGTTAACGGTGGCGCAGGATATCGACGCAGGAACACTGGACCCGCAAAAGCAGGGCAAAATACCGGATATGGGAATTCTGATCAACATGTTCGATACTTTGGTTACACGCGATGAGAACAACAAATTGGCTCCATCACTTGCTACCGAATGGAAAGCGTTGAACGATACGACTTGGGAATTCAAGCTTAGAGAAGGGGTGAAATTTCATGATGGTGAGCCGTTCAACGCCGATGCTGTGAAATTCAGTATTGATCGGCTTAATAATCCTGAAACGAAATCACCGATTGTTGAGCTGAAAACGGTTAAAGAAGTAGTTGTAGTGGATGCCAAAACTGTAAAAATTATTACTGATGGTCCTGATCCAATTTTGCCTAATAAAATGACGTTATTCGGCGGAGCCATGGTTCCCCCACAGTATATTAAGGAAAAAGGCGATGAGAATTTCGCGAAAAATCCTGTCGGTACGGGTCCATTCAAATTTGTTTCCTGGCAAAAAGATAGTCAAGTTACAATGGAAGCCAATGCTGATTACTGGCAAGGAGCCGCCAAATTCAAAAAGCTGGTCTTCAAAATCATTCCGAACCCTTCCAATATGGCTGCAGCAATTAGAGCGGGAGAAGTGGATATTGCATCTGGTATCAAACCCGATGTGGCTACACAGCTGAAGAACCAAACCGATCTAAAAGTCGTATCAAGTCCAGGGATCCGAACATTCTATATTTCATTGGATACGAAAGCAGGACCTTTGGCTAAGAAGGAAGTTCGCCAAGCACTTAATTATGCCATTGATGTGAATACCATGATCAAAACCGTGCTGGACGGTAATGCAGCACGCGCGTCTACATTGGTTCCTAAGGAGAACTTCGGATATGATCCGGCCATTACTCCATACGAATACAACATCGAGAAAGCCAAGCAACTGCTGGCGACTGCAGGTTATCCTGATGGTTTCGCAATTACACTGGATGCGGATAATTTGGAAGTAAACAATGTTCAAGTCATTGCGGCACAGCTGGAGAAGATTGGGGTTAAAGTTCAGCTCAACTTGATGGACAGCAAAACCTTGACGGCTAATTTGGTAGCGAAAAAGACTTCACCTATGTATTTTATCGGAAATACAGGATGGACCATGGACGCAATGAGTAATTTTCAGTCCTATCTAAAAAGTGACAGACGTTATAACAGATATCCTAACCCTGACATTGATAAACTCGTCGATGAAGAAGAACAAAGCATAGATCCACAAAAACGACAAGCTGCATTCACAAAGCTGCAAACGATTTTAAAAGAAGATGCACCTTTCATCTATTTATATCAAATCAATGGCCTATACGGAATCCGCAACAATATTGAGTGGAAACCGAATCCGGTCGGCATCTTGTCCATGTACAAAGCGTCCATTAAATGATTTGTCTGCTGCGGAGGTGATATCTATTGCTTTCTTATATACTGCGTCGCTGCTTTTATGCCATATTTGTCTTATTTGGGGTAGCGACGGTCGTATTTCTAATTACAAGGCTGACTGGCGATCCGGTAGCCATCATGCTGACACCGGATGCTACGGCTGAACAGGCGCAAGCGCTTCGGCATTCTCTGGGCATGGATAAACCCGTCATTGAGCAATATGGCATTTATCTGTTGAACTTACTTCATTTAAATTTTGGAGTTTCACTGCGCTACGGTGAGCAAACGTTACAACTTATTATAGAAAGGATGCCGGCGACGATTCAGCTCGCCGGAGCAGCTTTGCTATTCTCTCTTGTCGTTGCTATCCCTGCCGGAATTATTTCGGCCATTAAACGGGGGACAGTGATTGAGAAGGGTATCATGTCATTAATTGTATTTGGTCAATCTATGCCAGTTTTCTGGGTGGGGATTGTGCTCGTCTTACTGTTCTCTGTTCATTGGAGAATATTCCCGACGGGTGGAATTGGCGGATTCAGCCACATCGTATTACCTGCCTTTGCGCTGGGCATTCATCTCTTGGCACTGGTTGCGAGATTGTTAAGGGCATCGTTAATTGAAGCTCTCGATTCCGATTATATTCGTACAGCCAGAGCCAAAGGTTTGGTTGCGGTGGTTGTCATTTCAAAACATGCTTTACGAAATTGTCTGCTGCCGATCATTACGATCGTTGGCTTGGAGATTGGAGCTTTATTGGGAGGATCTGTAGTAACAGAGACCGTATTTGCTTGGCCGGGTGTCGGGCAACTGCTGGTGCAATCCATTTATAATCGTGATTATCCGTTGGTTCAGGGAGCAATCATCATTTTGGCCGCTATTTTTGTACTGGTTAATTTAATTGTTGATATCTGTTATTCGCTTGTTGATCCTCGTATCCAATATAAATAGGAGGGATACCTACGTTAAAACGAATAGTGAGTGGGAAATATGGCAGTCTATTTAACTGGTTATCGCTATGCGTACTTGGCGGCTTTCTCATTATGGCCGTGACCGCAACGAAAATATCACCGCATGATCCGAACGTACAGGATTTATTAATGCGTTTTAAACCGCCTTTTTGGCTTAATGGCTCCGAAGAAGGCTATTGGCTGGGCACCGATAATATGGGGCGGGATTTGTTAAGCCGAATTATATATGGCAGTCAGGTTTCCATCCTTGTAGGTGTGGCAGCCGTAGTGATATCAGGTGTGCTCGGAACGATCATAGGCTTATTATCTGGATTTTACAGCGCTTTGGATCATCTCATGATGAGGATCGCAGATATCCAATTGGCTTTTCCGACGATTTTATTAGCACTAGCGATCGTGGCTGTCATTGGAGGCGGTTTGAATAATTTGATTATTGTGCTTGGTATTACAGGCTGGGTGCCTTATGCGAGAGTGATTCGCTCTGAGGTTTTGAGCATACGCTCCAGTGATTTCGTCGTTGCAGCCCAAACCATTGGGGTTAGTGACTTTCGCTTGCTGTTCAGGCATATCCTTCCGAATATTTTTTCACCGGTAATTACCATTGCTACTTTCCAAGTGGCGTCTGCTATTATTGCGGAATCTTCACTGAGTTTTCTTGGACTTGGCGTGCCTGTCAGTGTACCCAGCTGGGGCAACATGTTGAACCAAGGACAATTGTATATGGAATCAGCTTGGTGGATTTCCGTATTTCCTGGCTTGTCCATTATGCTGATTGTGTTAGCCATCAATATTTTGGGTGATATTTGGAGAGATAAACTGAATCCGAAAGCCAAAGGGCGCTAAAGAAGTTAAGCAGCACTTTCCTTATAGAAAGTTTTTAGGAGGAAGAAAGCAAATGACTTGGTCTTATGCAACTCATTACTCCTGTGATAATTGCACAGAGAGATTCGAATTAATGCAGCCTTTAAATACATGCCCAAGCTGCGGGGGCCTGCTGGAAATTCAGTATGATTTGGACCGTATGAAGGTTGAACTGCAGCCGGAGTTATTTGATTCTCGCGAACCCTCGATGTGGCGTTGGCATGAATTTTATCCCCTGCAGGACAGTACTAACGTTGTATCAATGGGAGAGGGCGGCACGCCGCTGTTGCCATCTGTTTACGCCGGAAAGAAGTTAGGGCTTTCCAAGCTCTATTTTAAAAATGATGCGTTGATGCCTACTGGTAGTTTTAAGGATCGTGGCTTTAGCTTGGCTGTTAGTTTTGCCAAAGAGTTGGGGTTATCACGGGGGCTGACTTACAGCTCAGGGAATGCGGGAGCTTCATTTGCGGCTTATGCTAGCCGGGCGGGACTAGATGCAACGGTGTTGGTCGAATATTTGGCTAATCCAATCAAGAAAGCGATCATCGGCTTGTACGGAGCTCATACGGCTACTTTGCATTTTGAAAGTATGACGGATATTTCTGCGATGCTTGAGCAAGCCGTGAGGGATCTGGGTCTATATCAGTTTGTGAATTTCATCAACCCAACCAGGCATGAAGCGATGAAGAGCTATGCTTATGAAATCAGTCAGGCATTGGGTTGGAAGGCCCCGGATGTGATGATTCACCCCGTAGGTACTGGTGGAGGTATCTGGGGAGCTTGGAAAGGTTTCTGTGAGTTGAAACAACTGGAGTGGATCGACTCGCTCCCCAAGATGGTTGCTGTGCAGCCGAGCGCTACGGGGCCGATTGTCCAGGCGTTCAAGCAGGGAGCAAGACATGCGGAGAAACATGGTGATCCTACTCAAACAATTGCGCAAAGCATTGCGGCTGATGCTCCAATTCAAGGAGGGCGCCGAGTGTTGAATGCCATTTACGATTCGGGTGGATTCGCAGACGTTGTGACGAATGAGGAGATTATCGAAGCGGTGCAATGGCTGGGCAACGAAGGGATTTGTGCTGAACCTGCTTCTGCCGCCTCACTTGCGGTGCTGAAGCGAGCTGTTTCCAATGGCCTTGTTCAACCAGATGATTGTGTCGTATGTGTGATTACCGGAAGCGGCTTGAAGCAGCCATCCGTCATTCAACAGGCAATAGCGGAATCCCAGTTAAAATTGAATGCAAGCTTTGATGATTTAAACAAACTTTTGACCGAATTATGGAAGTAGACTACAAGGTTGGAGATGATATGGTGCAGCAACCAAGCCCTGTAATTAAAGCCTTAATGACATGTATCTCGCATCCAACTCCAAATCCGCCCGGTGAAGTTGCTGAGGTAGCGGATTGGTTGGAGGAATGGGCGAGGAGCTTCGGTGCACAAGTCGTACGTCAAACGGTTGAACCAGGGAAGG
This sequence comes from Paenibacillus chondroitinus NBRC 15376, assembly GCF_004000765.1. Classification (GTDB taxonomy): domain Bacteria; phylum Bacillota; class Bacilli; order Paenibacillales; family NBRC-103111; genus Paenibacillus_E; species Paenibacillus_E chondroitinus. Next base: position 108,503 of record NZ_BILW01000018.1, read on the forward strand.
ACAATGTCATTATTACGCTGGATTACGGTCCCGGTCCATGTCTCGTTTTCAATACTCATATGGATGTTAATTCTCCCAAGGGACAAGTGTGGTCAACTCCGCCTTTTGAGCCAAGGTTAAGTCTGGATGAGGGAAAGCTCTATGGCGTGGGTGCATGTGATGCCAAAGGCAGCTTGGTTAGTATGATGGCAGCTTTGGAAAACATCGCAAACGATCCGAGAAGCCTAAGCGGTAAGCTGGTTCTTACTGCCGTGATGGGGGAAGAAGCCGGGGGGCTCGGTACGCTGCATTTGGTCCAGCAGGGAATTCAGGCGGATGGTGCGGTTGTAGGTGAGCCTACTGGGTTGGACGTTGCAATTGCACATAAAGGCACCTATATGCGACGGCTGCGTTTCCTTGGACGTGCTGCACATTCAGGGCGGCCGGAGCTTGGCATTAATGCGATCATCCATTCATCAAAATTTATTGTGGAGTATGAGAAACTGAATGCTAAATTGTCTCTTACTCCTCATGCGCTGCTTGGTCCGGCCAGTGCGGTAGTAACGATGATTCAGGGAGGAACTCGGCAAAATACGATTCCTAATCAATCGGAAATCATCATTGACCGCAGGTTGATTCCTGGTGAGACGCACGCGGATGCGGATTCCGAGCTTCAAGATATTTTGAATGCATTGAAAATATCGATACCTGAGCTAACGCTAGACCCAATTGAAGTAGTGGTAGCTACCATTCCTTCCGAAACATTGGCAACAGAGAGAATCGTTAGTACGGCCCTTGAAGCGGTTGAATATGTCATGAGGAAATCGCAAACTCCGTATGGTTTCAGGGCGGGCTGTGATATGAGTAAGCTGGTGACAATGGCCGGGATTCCAACGATCATACTGGGACCAGGCAGTTTGGATCAGGCGCATGCCCCTAATGAATTTGTTGAGATTTCTCAGGTTGAACAGGCAGTGCACATTTATGAACGAATTGCCCGACAATTTATAGGCAGGTGATTGAATGAGCAGAATAACTGAGTTTTTGCAGAAGGCCCGTGATGAGAAAACATTTTCCGGTGCGGCTTATGCCATTGGAAATTCAGACGGAATTAAGGAGCAGGGGACGGTTGGAACGCTCATTTGGGACGGGCCATCGGTGCAACTGGATAGTATATGGGATCTGGCATCTGTGACCAAACCCATCGCAATATTACCATTAATGGTGATGCTAGAGCGCGGTGAATGTTATTTGGATAATGGGATCGCTCATTTTTTGCCCGACTACAAAGATACGGATAAGGCCAACCTGACGCTCCGTCAACTGCTCTTGCATACAAGCGGGATACCCGGACAGCAGCCTTTATATCAGACATCGCCTACGAAAAAGGAACTATTGGCTGCTGTGAGAAATCTTCCGCTGCGCTATGCGCCTGACACCGATGTTGAATACTCCTCACAAGGTTTCATGATCTTGGGGGAAATCATAGAAGCGATTGCTGGTGACAGTCTGGATGCCGTGCTTAAACAGCTTGTATTGGAGCCGATTGGGATGAGTCAGACCCTGTTTAATCCCGGCGCACATTTGCACCCGCGTATTGCCGCAACCGAATATTGTGAATGGCGTAGCACGACCGTGATCGGAGAAGTACATGACGAGAATGCAGTCGTGATGGGAGGCATTGCAGGTCATGCGGGTTTGTTCAGCACCGCCGGGGATATGAGCAAGCTTTGCCAAGCGATGCTCCGGTTAGGAGAAACTGCAGAAGGCCGTTTCTTACAGCCAGAGACAGTTCGCGTGATGACTAACAATCAGACATCATCTTTAAAACTGGCCAGAGGGCTTGGATGGCAGGCAAAGGACAGGCATGATTCTCCTGCGGGTGACTTGTTCTCCATGTCTTCCTATGGACATACCGGTTTCACGGGAACCAGCATATGGATGGATCCGGAAGATGATGTGTTTGCTGTACTTTTGACAAATCGCGTTCACCCTACACGTACCAGCACGGCAATCAAAAGGGTTCGCTCCATTTTCCACAACTTGGCTTTTCTGTCGGTAAGAAGTTAGTGTTTATCAAATATATGGAAATTAACGGAGGACAACGATGAGTGTAATTTCGAGCAGATTAAAAGAATTAGGTATTGAGTTGCCAGTTCCAGGTGTACCTGTAGCAAAGTATGTGCCAGCTGTAACAGTTAACAATCTGGTCTATACATCAGGCAATGATTGCCGTATGAATGGTAAGCTTATTTTTGAAGGGAAGCTAGGAACGGATTTGACGATTGAACAGGGGCAACTAGCAGCAAGACAAACGATGATTAACCTGTTAGGTGTATTGCAAGCGCATCTAGGTGACTTGGATCGAGTGGAAAAAGTTGTAAAGTTATTGGCCTTTGTCAACAGTGCGAGTGGCTTTGCGGACCAGCCGTATGTCATTAATGGGGCTTCGGAACTGCTGGAGTCTGTTTTTGGTGAAAATGGTAAACATGCCAGATCGGCCATAGGTACGTCTGATTTACCTTTTAACACACCAGTTGAAATTGAGATGATTGTTCAAATTAAATCATAGGATGCCGCCTATCGCTTAGCGGAGCGAAGGAGACATGAAAAGTCGCATTTGATGCGGCTTTTTTTATTTGCCATTAGATGTGGACTGGCAAGTTGGCGGGGGGGCTTGGCCGAAGCTGCGGCTCGGCTGAGGGGAAGGGGAACTGAGGTCCCTTATTTCTATGAATTGGGCGGATAATCCACCAAATATATAGAAATAAGGCCCTATAGTTCCCCGAAAAGTCGGGAACAGCCCTGAGGGCACAAATAGTGCCCTCAGGTTCCGCTATTTGCCGCCGCGTGCAGTCTGGCAACTTGGCGGGGGAGCTTTGGCCGAAGGCTGAGGCCAGGCTGAGAGGAACAGCAGGGTGCTATTTCTGCGAAATAGGCCCTATTGTGTGGTGAAGGGGAACTGAGGTCCCTTATTTCTACGAATTGGGCGGATAATCCACCAAATACATAGAAATAAGGCCCTGTAGTTCCCCGAAAAGCTGGGGACAGCCCTGAGGGAACAAATAGTGCCCTCAGGTTCCGCTATTTGCCATTGGGTGCAGCCTGGCAAGTCGGCGGGGGGCTTGGCCGAAGCTGAGGTCAAGCTGTGGGGAACCGGACCTCTTATTTCCATGGATACGGTTTTATCCTCACCAAAAACAGATGGAGTAGGATACTTCCAATATGTGTTAAGATATTAATGACACTCCAATTTCCAAATAGGAGCTAAGAGCATGAAGAAAAAAATAAGACAAATTATTGTTGGTGAAAAAGAATATGTATTTGTGATTAACAAGCAATACAATCAAGGTGTAAGTGAAATTTCTCTTTCAATATCATTAAAGAAACTGAAGAACATGACCTGTTCATTCCACTTTTGTACTTGGGACGACCCAATTACGGGGAGCCCTCTTTTAGTTGGTATCACTTTAAGGAAGATTGGGACAAGCGATACTGAAAATTTCAATTTACATTACCCAAGAATAGTTAAGCACTTTATTCAGTATGGTCTGGAGAATGGTTGGAATGTGGCAAACAGAACAGTTTTTAATGATGGGCTAGAAATACTCAGTAAGTTTGGATATGACGTTATACCGCTAAAACCATGAGAAACATCTACTCCGCCGCGGTATCGGTGAGATAGAGTGTAAGAGCATGGCTGCATGTGCATGGGGATATTATAAAAAAAATTTCCCCTATGTCGATTTCACCGTGGTTTATTCGTCGTACTCTTAGAAGGACAAATTTTAGTGAATCATTTAAAGGAGAGTTGGACAATGACAAGAACAATTTCTAAAGGACGACTATGGACGGCGAGAGTGATGAGTGGAATAGCCATTTTATTTATGTTGCTTGACAGTATCATGAAATTATTTAAACCTTCATTTGTTGTTGATTCTGTCAATTCGCTTGGTTTCCAGGAGCATCATATCTATGTGATGGGCATACTCGGACTTCTTTCAACCGTTCTTTATATGGTGCCACGTACAACGATTCTGGGTGCTATACTGTTGACCGGCTATTTTGGAGGCGTAATGGCGACTCAGGTTCGTCTAGATGCCCCGCTTTTCTCCACGATTCTGTTTCCTGTCTATCTGGCAGTATTGGTTTGGGGAGGCCTTTGGTTAAGGAATGAGCAAGTACGCAAAATCTTTTCTTTGCAACAGTAGTGTGAGTGGGGCAAAAGAGGAACATGGTTACATGAAAAGTCGCAGGTAATGCGGCTTTTTCATTTTAAATAGGGCAGAATTTATAAGAAAAGCTTGAGTAAGACGCAACCCAAAAAAACATCTGTCACTATTCGTACTCTTCAATATTACGATAAGAGAGGCGTTCTTTCCCCTTCGAAGCATACGCAAGCTGGATATCGTTTGTACTCTAACGAGGATCTGCTCAAGATGCAAACACATTCTGGCTCTGAAGTATCTCGGTTTCACTTAAAGCCAGATCAACTTGCAGACCAAGAATTCATCGAAGAATCGCACCTCCAATATACCCTGTTCCGAGCAGAGCTCAAAAGGCTTGTGGCAGCAGATGCCGATCCGGGAAGCTTGGAAGCCCAGAATCTGGCACGGTCCTTAACGGAACTAAATGCTCGTCGATCGCAGGGAGACCCAGATATCCTTAAAGGAATGGAACAGGCCTGGCATAGCTTTAACGCGCTTCTCAGCGATAAGAAGCCGCAGATTTACACACTATCCATGGAAGAGAGGGAATTTATTAAACAGGTGTTTATCCTCATGTACAAGCAATCCGCCGAATAGTGATTGCTTTCGCAACCTAGCGACAGATTGACGTGTATGAAGAATCGGAAATTTACCTATAAACTTGGTATAATGAACGGGACACGATGGAGTAACAGGAGGGGCGGATAGATGAAAACAGATATGACGCGGGGGCGTAAAGTACCAGCGACTCAGGAGGCATTCGGCTCTGACCGTTTGAAATCGATTGCCAACGGGATAAGCGCACCTATTCAGATGCTTCAAACTGCGCATCGAACGATAGGCAATCGGGCAGTACAGCGAATGGTGGAGCAGAGCCATCCCAAGATAAAGGAACATCCCGGACAGGGGGCTGCAATAGGTCCCGTAGTTCAGCGTTTGGAGGACAGCGACAGCTTCAAGAAGAGTACACCGGTCATGTTAAGACCGATGAACAAAATTAAAAATGTGGATAGCGCACTAGTCGATTATCATAAGCTGGCTGAGAATGATTACGCCAAACGAAGCACGCAGCTGGAGAAAATCATAACGGAATGCAATACATATGTCGATAATAAACCAAAAAAGGATTTGGTTCCTGGGGTGAATGAACTGAAGCGACAGGCGATTGTAGAAAAGAGCGTCATCGAGTTGATCGCGCAAGCTGAAGGTAAATCGGGGACGCAAAAGTTTTACACTATGGTTGAAGCTCAAGATAAATGGCTGCTTGTGAAAGGCGATGTGCCTGGTCTAGGTGGCATCGTATTCGGTCCGATGTTTGATAAAATTATCGTGGAGTTAAGAGCGACTCCAGGAGCCATCGAAGAGGTACTGCAGCACGAGGCCGACCAATTGAAGGCTATAGCCGACGATCCAGATACGCCTGATATTACGAAACAGGTGTTGGCCGAGGTCTTGGGCAATATGGGTGAAATCAAGATGAATGCACTGAACCCGGGAGCGCGGTTTACGAATGATAAGGAGAAGCAGCAAGGGGTGCAGGAGAAGTATGTGGTCAATCACGGTCTCAATGCGCCGGGCGGCTCGGCAGAGCGATTAGGGTCGCTTACTCACGAATTTACGCATGTATCTATCTCAGAGAAGTTCGACAACACGCCGTTGTTCTTCGCCTTTGATCCGAGCACGAGCGAGGACGAGGTGATGCAGCTTGTAAATAAGCGCCACCAGCATCTGGACAAGCTGATTAGTACTCTCGCTTCAGGAGGATTCTCGCAAGAACAGCTATCTCTGCTCAACATGAAGCTGGAATATCCTCGCAAAGGAGGCCCTGGCGGCGTACAGCGGTATATTACAAACTTTTTTCAGAGCAAAAAAATTACGGCTCAGGAGAAGCAGAAGGCCGAATCTTTGGTTAATAAAGGAATGGACAATACCGTCATTGAATTCGATACCGTCATCAATCAGATGCTGATCTATATGCATCAGTGGAAAATTGCCATGGATAATCCGTTCTACAAGCTACTGCGGACGGTTGCCGAAGACGCATACAACTATCGGATGGGGGCGTAGGCAGGGAGAGAACCATTTGAAAAAGTTAATACTAGTTTCCTTTTTAACAATGATTCCCAGTATAGCGACCATGTTTCTATTAATTGAATTCTTTCCATATACAGGTCTTGGAAGAGTGGTAAGTATTCCAGCAACATTATTTATTAATATTACTATTTTGTTAATTTCTCTACGTATCACGCAAAAATTTAAATCGATTGTATTCAAAAGTTTAATTTGGCTTGTAGTCATATCATTAAGCGTGTTATTGGCGATGATTTTGCATCCACAAGAATACTTACCTAGTGTCCTATCGCAACTTTGGAATTGAAATTATCCAGGCTTATATTAATCTTCTTATAAAGTGGTTAACAAAACATTAAAAAATCTTCACCAAACCGGTGAAGATTTTTTAACATCCCCACAACCCTCTAAATCCCCCACTATCTAAACATCTAAAAATTTTATCCATTTTAATAATTTTGCTGGCTGCAAGAGTGACGAGGAGTCATTATAATGGGGGAAAGCCAATGTCTGTTATTGCGGGAAGAGGAAACAGCTATGATGAAGCATACCAATGTGCTCCAATACATCAATCAGCACTTCAAAGTGAAGCTAATATTGTCGTTGTCGGTTATTATTACAATTTGCTCGCTCGTCACCGGCTATATATCGTACAAAATGAATTTAAACTTGTTCGAAAGTGAGATCAGCAAGCAATACTTGAAAACGAGCGAGCAAACGATTGAGCAGATCGGCTCCAAAATTCAGGATATTTACCGCATCACGGACTTCGTGATTTTCAACTCTTATGTTGAACGCATTGTGCAAAATATGCACGCTGAACCGGCACCCGGGGAAAGCATTGAGTATCGCAATTTCATGCTGGAGCGGAACCTGGAGAACGTTCTGCTGCCACTCAAGAATGAAACGACGCACATTCGTGCCGTCTATATCGTTGATTTGCAAGGCTACAACATGTATTTCAGCCAGGCGAACCCTTCCATTCAGCTTCAGTTCCCGGATTTTTACGAGCAGGTTAAAAAGGGGATGACCAATACTTCAGCGGAAATCGTTTGGCAGCGGATGAATATCTCCGATTTCTACGAGCCGACCGGGGAGAAGAGCAGCCTCGTTGCTGCGCGTTGGCTCAAGTCGACCGAGCAGCAGACGGTATACGGCATGCTGATCCTCATTATTGACGAACAATACTTCGGCAGTTTGTTAGATCCGCTTATGGCGGGACAAACAGCCGGAGCGTATATTTACGATAAATTCGATCGACTGTTGTACAGCCGGGAACCCGAAGGCAGTCCCGGTTTCGATCCCGCCCCGGGTAAGGGACCGGGCAGCTTCATCGAGCATCGCGACGGCAACGATTATTTGTTCGTGAAAAGCGTTTACGAACCCCGCTCGTTCAAGCTGGTTAGCGGCATTTCGCTCAACGATATTAAGGCTAAGGGGCGCACGGTCTATCACCTGGCTCTTGCATTCGGGCTAGTCAGTATCGTGTTAATGGCGGTAAGCGTATCGTTCTTCAGCGGCAAAATGTTGAAACCACTGCATGTGCTCGTGAGGGCGATGCAGCGGGTGCGCGAAGGCAACCTACGGACCGTTCTCCCACGTACGTCCAATGATGAGTTTGCTTTTCTCACTGACAGTTTTAACAAGATGGTCGCAGATATTCAGTCGCTCATTCAGGAGGTATACGTCAGCAAACTGAGTGAGCAGGAAGCCGAACTCAAGGCCTTGCAGGCGCAGTTAAATCCACATTTTTTGCACAATGCGCTTAATTCGATTTATTGGAAAATCATGCTGCTCTACGACGACGAAGAAACGGCGGCGCTCGTCACCAGCTTGTCGGATCTACTGCGCTATTCGCTCGCTCCCGTATCGACATCGATTACACTGCGAGACGAGCTTGCGCAAATCCGCAACTATATCAGGATTCAAGAAGCACGGCATGGCGATGAGTTGTACGTCAGTATCGAGGCTCCAGAGGAGCTCTTAAGCTGCCGTATGCAGCGGCTATTGCTGCAGCCCCTTGTCGAGAACGTATTCGTTCATGCGTTTCTGGATCAAACGACGAGCAAACGGCTCGCGATACGTGTCAGCAGACGGGAAACCGAGATTTGGGTTGAAATCGAAGATAACGGTCACGGGATTTCTCCAGAAATGATTCATCAGCTGCTCGACGACCGGACCTTGTACGACGAGCGTGGTGAGCGCGAGCGGCTCGGAGTGCGCAATGTGCTGCGGCGCATTTACTTGGTGCACGGCGAGTCGTACGGAATGGATATTCGGCGGTTAGCGCAAGGGACGCTCATTCAAGTCAAACTGCCATATGAAATGGATGCCATAGAGGAAAGGAGGATGTTTCATGATGCGCATTCTGCTAGTTGAAGATGAACCTTTATTCCGCAAAGGCCTAGCCAAAATGATCGCAGGGAGCGAAGCGAGCTGGGAGGTTTGCGGCGAGGCGGAGAATGGCTTGGTCGCAGAGCGTCTCATCGCCGAACTTCAACCTGATCTCGTCGTTACGGATATTCGGATGCCGGTCATGGACGGTCTGGAACTTCTGCGGAGCACAAAGGCTGTCTTTCCTGACATTGAGTTTATTGTCATTACAGGGTTTCAAGATTTCCAATATGCGCAAACAGCGCTTCGCAGCGGGGCGCTCGATTTGCTCGTCAAGCCGTGCAGCAAACCTGACATGCATGAAGCCCTTTCTAAAGCGGATGAGTTTGTGCAAAAGAAACAGATGGCCGCACGCAAGGAGGCGAGCGAGCGTCAACTCCTGCAGGAAAACGCGTTGCGAGCCGTGTTCCTGCGTTTTCCGTATCGCCAAGAAGCGGCGGCTGAGTTGGAAAGGGAGCTGCGCTGCAGCATATTGTTCGTGCTGCATGTTGCCGACTTCCTTCCTGAAGATCGTGGGTATATGAAGCGTGATGTGCCGCTTTTGCAATACGCAGTCCTTAACATTATGGGCGAGCTGCTTGATGTGTTTGAAACCTGGGGCACGCTGCTATTAATCGAAGCCGGTCGCTTCGCCTTGCTTCTGCCTGCCGAAGCTAGCGCCGAGGAGGAGCGGCTTCTGGATGCAGCTTGCAGCACGGTGCGGCAATTGCTCGGTCTGACGGTCCTCGTTCATAATGCCGGCCACGTCCGCAGTCTCAGCGAGCTCGCCGACTTGTACGAGGCGGCACTGGCAGAGAGCGCGCAGAGCCGTGTCTCTGCAGATCAGGGCGGTAAGCCGGAAGCTGCGCTGCCGGTCAACCGTGTCCGTCAGCAGCTCATTGGCGCTCAGGCGGCGGCATTAATCATGGCTGGACAAGCGGAAGCGCTGCAGCAGTACTTGGATGAGCTGATAAAAGAAATGAGAGCTATGGACGCTGAAGCTCTGCCGATTGAGGCATTGTCGCTCAGCTTTGCCCTGCAGGACGTAGCCCGTAAGCAGTTGGAGCGGGAGTATGAGGCTCGTGCTTTGACGGAGCGTATCGGAAAGCTGAACGAATGCCGCAGTGGAGATGAAGTGTGCGCTTGGATGAAGGCGGAGACGGAGCGGTTTATGCAGGATTATGAGGAATGGCAAAACCGTTACAGCTCCAACGCGGTGTTGCGGGCGGTCCGTTACATCGAAGAGCGTTATGCTGAGCAGCTTTCGTTACAGCAGGTCGCTTCGCACGTTCATTTGAACGCTGCTTATTTCAGTCACCTGTTTAAGAAAGAGACTGGCCGCAGTTTCGTCAATTTCCTAATTGACGTGCGTATGGACAAGGCGAAGCTGCTGCTGTCCAATACGAATCTGAACGTAACGGAAGTTTCGGGTAGAGTCGGATACGATTTGCCCAATTATTTCGCTAAATTGTTCAAAATAAACACCGGCTTATCGCCAAAGGAATATCGCAAGCACACTACCATATAAGGGGGAGCGGAGATGCTGCATGTGCTGAAGCGTGCGGCCATGCCGCTGCTGGCGGCTGGTGCGCTGATTGTTGCCACAGCTGGTTGCTCGGCCAGCCCGAGCTATTACCGTGCCGAAGACGCGCCGAAAGCTTCGACGCAAGAAAAAATTACGGTGACCATCTATGACCGTGGCAATATCCCGTCCAGCGAAGGGACGATAGAGAATAACAAAATAACAAAGTGGATTAACGAAACCGGAGAGGTGGAAGCGAGATTCGTGGCTGTTCCTCGATCTCAGTCGGAACAGAAGCTAAACGCGCTGTTCGCTTCAGGGGAAGCGCCGGACCTTATGTTGGAGTATGCGCCGCAAATAAAAAATACGTTGATCGACCGCAAACTGCTGCGACCGATCGACGACATGATTGAGAAGTACAGCACGACCTATAAGGAACTGTTGAGTAAATACCCGGTACTGCGCAAAGCGGGTACTGGAGCTGATGGCAAGTTGTACCAGTTCGGGCGCATTAACGAGACAATTCCGACGCGAGGCATCTTCATACGAGCCGATTGGCTGAAGAAACTCCATTTGGCAGTCCCTACGACAACAGATGAGCTTTACGAAGTGGCCAAAGCGTTCACGGAGCAGGACCCCGATGGCAACGGTAAAAATGATACGTATGGTATTGCTTTGCCCTATAACTCGGGTTATGTCCTGAGTGAAATGTTTGGTGTCACGTACCCGGACTTCGTCGTCAAAGACGGGGAGCTCGTGCATGGATGGGATAATATCGAGGCGTTAATAGCGTTCAAGCGGAAGTTGTTTAACGAAGGGCTGGTGGATCGGAACTTTTTGAGTGACAAGAACGGGGCACGGGCGAAGCAAGATTTTCTAAACAATCGAATTGGTATTTACATGGATCAATTCAACGTGCCGATCACTTTCTATACGGACACTTACTCGCCTCTGAAGCGGAACGTGCCGAATGCCGAGCTGACCGTCATCCCGTATCCGTCGACGCCGGTGGGGAGGTTCAACTCGGTTTTCGTCAATCCAATTCAAATGACAGCAGTCGTCAATGCCGACACGAAACATCCGGAAGCGGTGATGAAGTACGTCGACTTCGCATCCTCTGATACATTCATGAAGACGATGTACTATGGATTCGAAGGCGTCCACAGCAGGACCGAGCCGGGCAAATGCCCGGTTGTGACGGATCTGGACAAATGGAGGACGGAATTCAATTATGCCACCGGCGATTTTGCGATGTTAGCTTCACCGATCTTGGCCGGCAATTGCTATTACGCCACCGAGAAGCTGGATGTGCACGATCCGCTTCAGCGGGAAGTGAAAAATATGTTTGAATTGAATTCGGAGTACGTCGATTTCTCCCTGCCAATCGCCGGCCCGACGAACGCCGAGCAAATGCCGCAGCTGCCTAAGGAGCTGCAGGCGATTTTGAATGCTACGAAAAATCAGGTGGATGTGGATACAGGCGATATCTGGATTAAGGCGATTGTAACGCCGGACTACACGCCGGAGCAGGCGAAACGAGATGCCATTGCAGCCTGGGAGCAGGCCGGAGGCAAACAAGTTGACGACTGGTACCGGGATTTTTACGCGCACGACAGAGACAGTATCATCTTGACGAAAGACATTTATAGCATTTTTAAGGAGCAGCGTGTCGCACAAGGAAAATAAATGAACAGGAATTAGAGCAGCAGCTCGGAAGCCTTCGCTTTCGGGCTGCTGCTCTTTTGTATCCCATTCAAGCGAACTAAAGATTTTATCCAGATTCCCATAATTCCTAGATGTTGCGGGGGGGCGTAAGTATTAAACTGGTCAAGACAAAACAAAAGTGGAGGTGATAGCTGTGCTTAGTTATTTGAACAAGAAGAAATATTTGTATTTGCTGCTGCTGCCTTGCGTCGTTTATTTCCTCGTATTCAATTACGTGCCGATGTACGGCGTGCTGATGGCCTTCAAGGATTTTGATTTTTCGAAGGGGATTATCCATAGTCCATGGGTGGGGTTCGACAACTTCAAGTATATGTTCGGCCTTAGCGATTTTTACAAAGTGTTCTGGAACTCCTTTTATTTAGGCGTACTGCGGATCGTGTTTGGTTTCCCGCTGCCGATCATTCTGGCCTTGCTGCTGAACGAGATGCGCAATATGGCGTACCAGCGTCTGACGCAGACCATCATTTACCTCCCGCATTTCATCTCTTGGGTGGTGATCGGCGGTATTCTCGTTAACTTCCTGTCGCCGGCATGGGGGCTCGTCAACATTTTCCTGAAGCAGCTAGGTATCGATCCGGTGTTTTTTCTCGCTGATCCGCATTATTTCCGCCCCGTCGTCGTGCTCAGCAGCATCTGGAAGGAATCCGGATGGGGCAGCATCATCTATTTAGCGGCGATTGCTGGCATTAACTCGGAGTTGTACGAATCAGCCAGCATCGACGGTGCGAGCCGGTTGCAAAAGATATGGTACGTGACGCTGCCAGGCATCAAGTCAACGATTGTCATTTTGCTGATCTTGCGGCTTGGGCAAGTGATGAACAACGGTTTTGAGCAAATATTCGTGCTGCAAAACCCAATGAACCTGAATGTGTCTGAAGTGTTTGAGACGTATGCGTACCGGGTCGGCATTCTCGGCGGAAGGTTCTCTTTCGGTACAACTGTCGGACTCTTCACGTCTGTAATCGGGCTCATCTTCCTGCTCGCCGGTAACCGTATCGCCAAGTGGCTGAAGGAGGACGGTATATGGTAATCCGTGCTGCAGATCGACGAGGAGGGTGCTTATGATGAAAATCCGATCGATTGGCGACAAATCGTTCGATGCCGTCAACTATTTGTTCGTTACATTGTTCTCTTTAGCTTGTTTGTTCCCGTTTATTTATGTAGCTTCGTTCTCCGTTACGCCTTATTCCGAATATTTGGAAAATCCGATGAAGCTCATCCCGAGCCATATCGAGTTCGGTGCGTACAAGCAAATTTTGCATATGCCGCTGATGTGGACCGGTTACAGGAACACGATTTTAATTACGCTCATCGGCGTGGCGATAAACATCGTTTTGATGCTGGTCTCCGCTTATCCGCTATCCAAAACGGATCTGAAAGGCCGAAATGCTGTGCTTATGCTCATCACGTTCACGATGTTTTTTAACGGTGGGCTGATCCCGAATTTTTATCTGGTGAAGTCGTTGCATCTGTACAACACGCTGTGGAGCTTGATTTTGCCCGGAGTACTCAGCGCTTACAACCTTATTTTGATGAAAAATTTCGTCGCCGCCATCCCGCCCAGCCTGGAGGAGGCAGCGTTCATCGACGGCGCCAACGAGCTGAAAGTGTTATCGCGAATTATCGTGCCCCTGTCGAAGCCGGCCATCGCTACGTTCGTCATTTTTCACGCGGTGACGCAGTGGAACACGTTTTTCCCAGCGGTTATGTATACGTCCAAGCGGGATTTGTGGCCGTTAATGCTGATTTTACGGGATTTGGTCGTGGATGACGGCGGGCTCGCCAAGGATGCGATGGACGCTAGCAGCGCCGGCGTGACTGTTTTTACGATCAAGATGGCGATTATTATTTTCGCGTCGCTGCCGATTTTGCTCGTGTATCCGTTCCTGCAGCGGTTTTTCATGCAAGGTCTGCTCGTCGGTTCGATTAAAGGTTAAAGCGGCGTGGCCCGTCAATGTTTTCGATTATAGCTGTATTCTCATGCAGTTGTAATATAACTTTCTACGAAGGAGTCTTGGAAAATGAAAATGAAGCATAAACGCAAAGTTAGCGCCTTCGTCAGCGCAGCGCTGCTGGCGGCTGTCGTCGCAGGCTGCGGCCCGAACGCTGAAACGTCAAACAGCAGTGGAGGCTCGTCGTCTGGCAAAAATGAGCCGGTCAGCATCAGCATGTTCAATAGGGTCAATGCACAGATCGTCGTTGACAATAACCCGGTTATCGCCGAAGTGAATAAGTTGGCCAACGTCAAGCTTTCGGTGGAAGCGCCACCGATCAACAATTACAACGACAAGCTGCAGGTTCTTATGGCTTCCGGTGATCTGCCGGATCTGGTCTACAACTGGGGCGGCGCCGATTCCAATATGGAAACGTGGATTAAGAACGGTTTACTCACCCCGCTCGACGATAAAATTGCCCAATATCCGAACCTGACGAAAAACATCACGAAAGAAATGTGGGATAGTGTCAAATCGGTAAACGACGGTAAAATCTACATTGTTCCTCGTACGAACGTGGTCAATCACTGGGGCTATATGATTAACCAGACGTGGCTGGACAAGCTGAATTTGAAAGCGCCGACAACGATCGAAGAGTTTACGAACGTGTGCAAGGCGTTTACGCTGGGCGATCCCGATGGCAACGGCAAGGCGGATACGTATTGTGTCAGCTTCTCCAACCCGACGCTCGGTGGCAATACGATTTGGAACTCGTCCAACTTCCTGACCTCCGCTTTCAACTTGCCGATCCAAAACGGATCGAAAGATACGGATGGCAATTACAAAATCCGGGAGAAAATGTCCGGGTACATCCCTTTCCTGACGTATATGAAACAGTTGAACGACGATAAACTGATCGATCCGGAGTTTTTGGTCAACAAAATTTACGTCGATCAGGACAAACTGAACCAGAACCGCGTCGGTATTAATTACGCTCATCAATATACCGTCATGGGCAACCTGTCCAAAGACAAGGATTCGGATAAAAAGTTTACGTATCATGCCGTTCTGAAAGATAGCAAAGGCGTAGCGAGCGATTGGGTGACACCGGCGACGTGGGGCGGATGGATGATCCCGAAATCGACGAAACACGTGGATGACGTCTTGAAATTTTTGGACTGGGGGAATACGGCCGAAGCTAACACATTGTTCCAAATCGGGATCAAAGGCCTTACCTATGACAGTTACGATCCGGCTACAAAGAGCATATCGCGTACCGCCGACGAAACAACGAAATTGGCCAGCACGACAAGTACGTATATGACGCTCGCCAATGCTATCAATGGTGAACCGGCACTTATCGAGAACGCTGATACACCGGAACGGCTGAGTAAATACAAGGCGCAGTTTGACGAGGCGATGAAGCAGATGACGGTCATCAACGTACCGGCTGTGCGGTCTCCGAAAATTTCGAATTTGAGCAAAACGATTCCCGATCTTATGAAGAAAAAGGACGATCAGGAGATGAAATACATTCTCGGATCCATTTCGTTGCAGCAGTTCAAAGACTTCCTGGAAAAGGAATGGTATCCTGCCACTGCAGATGCCGAGAAAGAATACATCGACTATATGAACAAGTTGGGCAAATAAAAGCGACATTACAAAGGAGAATCTGCTATGTCTTTGAACACGAACCAAACCATCATCGGACAGCTGCATTCCAGTTCGGTCATTCACCGTCATCCGGCTAATCCGCTGCTATCGCCGAAGGATGTACCTTACGGCCCGGCGATGGTGTTTAATGCGGGTGTTGCCAAATACGAAGGAAAATACGTAATGGTGTTCCGCAATGATTACGGCAATGCCACAGCGGAAACCATCGAGCCTGCCAGCACGACAAACCTGGGGTTGGCATTTAGCGATGACGGTGTACATTGGGATGTGCAGCAGCAACCAGTCTGGTCCTGGAACGATGAAGAAGTCGTTCGCGTTTACGATCCGAGATTAACCGTTATCGACGGCAGATGTTATATGTGCTTTGCGGTTGATACGAAGCATGGAGTACGAGGCGGCATTGCCGTCACGGACGACTTCAACCGCTTTGACGTGCTCAGCATGTCCGTGCCGGACAACCGGAACATGGTGTTGTTTCCGGAACGAATCGGCGGCAAGTACGTTCGGTTGGAACGACCGTTCCCGGTATACGGGCGCGGCGGGGTTGACCGCTTTGACACGTGGCTGAGTGACTCGCCCGACCTGTGCTATTGGGGCAACTCCAAGCTCGTGCTCGGCGTGGAGGATGTGCCGTTCGCCAACGATAAAGTCGGACCGGGTGCACCGCCGATCAAGACAGCGCAGGGCTGGTTGACGACGTTCCATGCCGTGGATATCGACCGTGCGCGCGGCAAAAACGGGTGGGAGCCGGCGTGGAGAAAACGCTATTCAGCCGGCATTATGCTTCTCGATCTCGATGACCCGAGCCGAATTGTGGGCATGAGTAGGACGCCGCTGCTTGCTCCGGAAGCGGAGTACGAGACGTCTGGCGGGTTCCGCAACGATGTCATTTTCCCGGGCGGAATGATTTTGGAGCCTTCAGGCGAAGTGAAAATTTATTACGGTGCGGCAGATACGGTGGAATGCTTGGCGACGGCCGACGTGGACGATCTGCTCCGACTGTGCTTATAGACGAGTCTGACTAAATATATGAATGAACAAGGGTAGGTGTGGCAAAATGACGCTGAAGGAGCAAAAAATAGCTTTTGAATCGGCAAAAAAGATATATGAAAGTGCAACTTTGGTATTTCATGGCGTGGACGGTTTTGATGTCTACAATGTTTCTATTCCGTTCATTCGGGATGGAAAGCGCTACTTGTTCGGGCGGATAGAACGCCGTGAGGAATGGGCGCGCTCTTGGGTTCGCCTCTTTGAGGAGACAGGACAGGATGAATGGACCGTAGTGAAAGACAGCATGATCTATACGCTGGAAGATCCTTATGTTACTGAAATCGGTGAAGAGCTGGTCATGGGCGGGACTCATGTGCAATATGAGCGTGGCAAGTACAGCACGTTCTTCGGCTATTTCTTCCGGGGCACTGATCTGAACAATTTGTGCTATTTCACTACCGGGCCTAACAAAATGAAGGATATTCGTCTTGTTCCGCTGCAGGACGGCAAGATCGGCGTGTTCTCGCGTCCTCGCAGAGCAGATATGAGTGTCAAATACGGGAGCGAATCCATGATAGGCTTCACGATCATTGACAGTCTGGAGGATCTGACCGCGGAAGTTATTGATAACGCACCGTACATTTACGGTATTTTTGGGAAAGGCGAATGGGGAGGCGTTAATCAGGCTTATCTGCTCGATAGCGGCAAAATTGGCGTCATCGGCCACATTTGTTATACGGATAAGGATGCGAATGGCGGCGAGGTGAAGGTGTACCTGAACATGGCCCTGGTCTTCGATCCAACCACCCGGGAGTCATCCAACCTTCATTTGATTGGAAGCCGTTCCTGTTATCCTCCGGGACCTGCCAAGACGCCGCAGTTGGTTGACTGCGTTTTTGCTTCGGGAATTGCCATGCGACCTGACGGCAAAGCCGATCTTTACAGCGGCATTGGCGATTGCCACGCGGGTCGTATTACGATTGACTATCCATTTGAGGGATATGGGCGTATTGTTTAGGTGTATTGAGAGTCTTACTTGCTGCTGATTGGGCCAGTTGGTATGCTTAGTTCAATCATTTGGTCTATAGCCTTCTATTAAAGCTAATTGGCGTTTTAGCTTTAATAGGAGGCTTTGTTAAAAGATAAGAATTTATATGTTTGGGTTGAGCGAAAGCTCGGCTGTGCAGCAAAGTTGAAGGGCTACGTTGCATTAAAAACAACGTAATGGTGTGGTCAGACCGCGATTGCGGTCTTTCGTTGCGCATCATACAACCATTTGTTGCAAAAGGTGAATTGTAAGCGATATAAATGTAATAATCCTTGTATTATGTGCAATATAGAGGCGAAGTGAGGCCCCTTTACGGCCAAATGGTTGCGCAAAATGCAACATAGCTGTCACAGTCGCTGCTATCGCTCCATTGGTTCCTCCCTGAAGGGAACTACAGGGCCCCTATTTCATCGAAATAGGCTCCTCTTCAAGCGGAGGGGAACTGACATCCTCTAGTTGTCCGTTTTCTTGAAGAAATCGGGGTTAGGCGGTCAAATAAGGCCCTGCAGTTCCGCTTGCTGAACGCGGAAACAGGCATAATTTGTTCGAATAGCGCCCCGTAGTTCCTCCAAGTGGCCCGCCAGCTTACCTCTCCTAAGAGGATGCCCCCTCCGCCAAATGTCTCAGTAACGCGTATTGGCAGTAATGCAGATGCTCCTATTTCGCCGCAAATCGCCGAGCAAACGCCACGCACAACACGACACCCATATTGACCATAAAGATGGGCCATCCAATAGACTCGTGCAATAATAAAGCGGATAATAAAAGACCAAAGAAAGGCTGAAGGAGCTGCAGCTGCCCGACAGCTGCAATTCCTCCTAGAGCAAGACCGCGATACCAAAAAACGAAACCGATGAGCATGCTGAATAAGGAGACGTAGGCGAGGCTCAGGATCGATGTAACACTGGTGCTAGACCAAGAATCCGGCTTGAAAGACAACGAGAGCAGTGCCATAACGGGAAGCGATAAGATTAGCGCCCAAGAGATCACCTGCCATCCCCCTAATCTCCGTGAGAGTCTAGCCCCCTCCGCATAACCGTAACCACACGCGATAATAGACGCCAGCATGAGCCCGTCACCAATAAACGAAGATGAAGCTCCATTTATTAAAGCGAATCCGACCACCAGGGAACTGCCCAAGACGGATAGCATCCAGAAGATCGGTCGTGGACGTTCACCACCTCGCCATACACCGAAAATCGCTGTCGATAGTGGCAGAAGCCCCACATAGATAATCGCATGCGAGGCCGTGACATATTGGAGCGCTAGGGCTGTCAGTAGGGGAAACCCTACGACCACACAGAGCGCTATTAACAATAGAGGAACGATGTCACTTTTGAGAGGCCGTTGCTGCCTGAAGATGAGGAGTAACACACCCGCCAGCACACCTGCAATAGCGGCTCGGCATACGGTGAGAAACAAAGGTTGGAAATCCATGACAGCCAATCGTGTCGCCGGTAGAGATCCACTAAAGATAAGTACGCCTAACATTCCGCTAAACCAGCCATTTGCCATTTTGTTCATTTTAAATCACCTCGAATAGATCTTTTACTTGGTGATTTGTATTATATTAGGTACAATGGAAAGTGTACACTGAGGTTAATTCAATTTGTATGGGTACAGATTCCTGGTTGGAGGTGCATGTATGACAAGTAAAAAGGAATCCATCATACAGAGCATCCGCTCTGACATCGTCGTCGGTCTCATTAAACCCGGTCAAAAACTGCCGTCGATCCGGAAACAGAGCGAGAAATATGATTGCAGCCTTAACACCATCATTAGCGTGTATCAGGAACTGGAAAACAAAAATCTGGTGTATTCCCGTCCGAAGAGCGGTTATTTTGTTGTTGCCCAAGAAGCGCTGCTTCCTTTGATTCAAACAAAACGAATCGATTTTGCCTCCGCTGCTCCAGACCCAACATCGATCTCCCAAAGTGACTTCCGTCAATGCATGAACAAAGCGATGGATCTATTTGAAGCTTCGATTTTCACCTATCCCGATCCACAGGGCTTACTTTCGCTTCGCCAGGAGATTGTGAAGCTGTTTCAACAGCAGCAGGTATTCGCTTCCGAGCAGCAAATTTTTGTCTTCTCAGGCGCGCAGCAAGCTCTTCATCTTCTATCCGCGATGCCTTTTCCCAACGGAAAAACGAACATACTGGTTGAGCAACCAACCTATTGGGGGATGCTGGCTGCATTAAAAGCCCAAAAACAAACGGTCATCGGCATCGAAAGAACGCCTGACGGGATGGACTGGGCAGCCTTGGAGCGCCATTTTCAAAGCAATATGATCAAGTTCTTTTATACCATTCCACGGTTTCATAATCCGTTAGGCACTTCCTATACGCAAGATGAGAAACAGAGACTAGCAGAGCTTGCCAAAGCCTACGACGTTTACATCGTTGAGGATGATTATCTGGCTGATCTGGAAACAAATTCGAAAGATGACCCAATTCGTGCATATCATGGTGCCAGTCATGTGATTTATCTGCGAAGCTTTTCCAAAGTGATGCTGCCTGGTTTAAGGCTTGCTGCGGCAGCGGTGCCGGATTCGTTAATTCCTTCGCTCCACTTGCATAAACAAACGGCGGATCTGAGCACCTCGGTTCTTTCTCAAGGTGTATTGGAGATTTACATGAAGTCCGGGATGTATGCGCATCATGCCAAGCAAATGAAATCCTTGTACCATCATCGCATAAAAACATTAGGGGAAATTGCAAAGCGATTATTGCCACGAGAATCTTTATATTCCGTACCATCTAGTGGAGGGGTCTTCGCTGCCATACGCCTTCCGGGCTGTCATACAGAAGAAATGGTCAGGCGGCTGGAGATTCGGGGAGTTGATGTGGTGCCATCCGATCAGCAGTATCTTTCTTCTTTTCCCAAAATGAACTTGCTGCGGCTTAGCATCATACGGACGGATGAACAGGATATGGAAGAGGGCATTCGCATCATTGCCGAGGAATTGGAGCGTGCCCAACCTACAAGCAGTTCCCCTAAGCTATTCGCATGGATTTGAGAACTTTACAGCACTTCATAAGAATCGAGGCGTAATAAATATGCAAATACGAGAGTTAAAAAAGAATGAACAACCGCCATTAGATCTGCTATTGTTAGCGGATCCCTCACAGAAGCTTGTCGAAGGCTATCTACAAAGAGGGCAATGCTTTATTGGCTTATTGCATGAGCAAATCGTAGGTGTCTATGTCTTACTGCCAACTAGACCCGATACAGTAGAGTTAGTAAATGTAGCCGTAGATGAAGGCCATCATGGCAAGGGCTACGGAAAACAGCTAGTGAAACACGCCATACAAGTTGCCACGGGACTCGGATTTAAAACCATCGAGGTAGGCACCGGGAATTCCAGTGTTGGTCAGCTGGCGCTTTATCAGAAATGCGGCTTTAGAATAACGGGCATAGACAAAGACTTTTTTATTAGACATTATGAGGAAGAAATCATTGAAAATGGGATACAAGTTATCGATATGATACGGTTATCACAAGATTTATAAAGGCTAGATTGCTCCATCTAGCCTGCTTCCTCCCTGGTGACCAACACTTTGTTCTCCCAGGCCCTGCTTTTCCAGCGGAATAATAAGAGCAGTCCCCGCACGCCTTCATCCATGATGAACACGCCCCACATCCCAACGAGTCCATACCCTAGACGAATGCCTACCCAATAGGTCAACGGGACGCACAGTCCCATGATGACACCTACGCCAATCAGGAGAATGAATCGAGCATCACCGGCAGCCCTGAGGGCTTCACCAATCACAATGTTCAGACAGCGTATAGGCTCCAGAAGGAAACCAAACGTCAGTAAAAACGCCCCTAGTGTAATGATTTCGACGTTATCCGTAAACATACCGATCAACTGTTTTCTGAACAAAACGGTTAAGGTGACCGCGGCAAGTGATAGCAATAAGCTGAGCAGCAGGCTGCGAAACAACTGTCTGTAAGCTTCCTCTTTTTCCCCGGCGCCGACCAGTCGGCCGATAATAATTTGAGTTTCCCGTCCAAGGGAGATAGCCAGAACCATAATGAATGTCATGATATTTTGGGTATAAATCCGGGTGGAAAGCATCTCAGCGCCCAGCTGCGTGATGAAATAGGTCGTCATCAGTTGGCTGATCGAATAGACGAGGGAGCCCCCGGCTGTCGGAATCCCGATGGCCAATATTTTTTTCAGATCTGCGAATCTAGCTTTGTAGAAGTTGCTGAAGGATAGGTTCAATCGAACGATTTTTCGTAAAATGATGCTGTGCACCAGGAGTCCAACGAATTGGCTGACGATTGCCGAGATCGCGACACCCGGCACGCCGAGTTTGGGAAAGCCGAAAGGACCGAAAACAAATAAAATACTGCCGGTCAAATTTATCAGGTTAACGCCTAAGCTGACCGCCATTGTATATCTTGTATACCCATGCACCTGCGTGATGGATGCAATGGTCAGATTAACGGCCTGAATAAATAAAGAGCCGCCCACGATTGAAAAGTATATGCGGGCCTGCTCCAGTGCAGCTGGCTCCAACCCGAAGGGCTTCAGCAGCTGTCTACTGAAGATTACGATACACAGGCTGACCAGAAAGCCGAACAGGAAATTAAGCGCGATGGCTCCAGCGGCAAACTTCTTGACTTCTCTGCTTTTATTCGCGCCCAAACATTGTGAAATCACGATGGCTGAACCGGTTGAGATGACTTGCAGCAGCAAAAATAAAAAAATAATGAGCTGATTGCTGACGCCAACCGCTGCAACGGCTTCATCCGAAATATGACTCACGATGAACGTATCCGAAGTTCGCATAAACACTTGCAGGGATGATTCAATAAATAAAGGCCACGTAATGGCAATTAGGCCTAGTTTTTTTGGAATGGTCATGGGCAAAAGAGCTCCTTCGATGCTGCGCAATAGGAATCTTCTCTTTATCTTGGGGGATAATGAAACCGTTTTCTTTGCAAAATGTGGGCAAATCATTGCTTATATTGACTCCGTCAAAGAAGAATAATACATGTTAATGATTTATTAACATAATCCATAGTGGTATGATAATCGCAACCTTTTTGTAAAGCGAGGAATCCGACATGGTACAAATCGTTGTTGCTGAAGATGAACTATGGTTGCGCAGTGAGCTGGTTGAAATGATCGAGCAAATCGGTGAAGGTTTCGAGATTGTCGGTGAAGCCATGGACGGTGAGGATGCATGGAATATGATACATGAGCTGTGGCCTGCGATTCTCGTGACCGACATCCGAATGCCGAGACGGGACGGTTTAGAGCTGATTCGTGATATTGAGGAGGCGGGTCTTCCAATCGTTTCCATCATTGTTAGTGGCTATGATGATTTTTCTTATGCTCAACAAGCTGTGCGGTATGGCGTTTCGGAATATTTGCTGAAGCCGCTCATGAAGGAAGAACTCAAGGATGCTCTGCATCGGTCACTGAACAGGATGGCCATGTTTAAAGAGATGCAAGGATATCTCAAGCAAATCGTAAGCTTTCTTGAGCAGATGCATGAATGGGATGCGAAGAAACGGCTTGCCAAGCTGACGAGCATACTGAATGATATTCGCAAGCTGCAATCGGCTCGCCCGGGAACACGCAGAACGATATTGGAGATTTTTGCGGGAAAATTAACGGAATTGATCAAGGGAGATAAGATGAGCTGCGAGTTGCCTGCTCGACCGGCTTGGGATCATCATGACGATATTTCGCGCTATTTTCAGAGCTTGCTGGAGACGTTGACCCTGCAGACCAATCAATCGGCAAACGCTGAAATACGAGCAGTCATCCGCAAAGCGACCGATTATATTGAAAGCCATTACATGCAGCAGCTGACATTGGTCAAAATAGCTCAGGTTGCGAATTTGAGCCCGTCGTACTTCGGTTATTTATTTAAGCAGCATACGAATCAATCATTCGTTAACTATCTGAACGGTGTCCGGATTCAGAAGGCGAAGGCGCTCCTGGTGGAGGACGATATTAAAGTTTATGAGGCCGCTGAGATGGTTGGTTTTATTTCACTTCCTTATTTCAATAGAGTGTTCAAGGCATTGACGGACATGACGCCGAATGATTTTCGGAAAGGAATGGGTTTGTAACGTGCTGCTAAAAACGAAAATGCATTCGATTAAAACGCGTATGACGATTGGCTTTTTACTGCTCAACCTGCTGTCGTTGCTTGTTGTCCTGCTGATATCAAATCAAGGATTTCAAAAAGTGATAGAGCGTGAATTTGTGGATGCATCCAATGACGCCGCTTCACGGTTCAGTTATCGAATGAATGATTATATCGAGCAAATCATTCAGACATCTGCGCCCATGCCAGCGAATGCACAATTCCAAGCTTTTTTGCGCGGCCAGTCCCTATTGCCGGAGCAAACCGAAGCGATTGAGAAAGAGATGCGCAAGTTTACTGCGATGAACCACCCGGAAATCGTCGGTATGTTTCTGATGTCCACGAATAACCAGATGGTGTCGATGAACAGCTTTTTTTATTCCCAGTCATCCTATTACTGGCGGGAGCCGTGGTTTTCGCTCGATTATGATCAACAGATCCAAATCATTCCTACACATTTGACCAACTATCCGCAACAACCCAGATATGCGGTGATTTCTATTGTTAAGCCCGTCTACGACACCGTGACGATGGATATTATCGGCAGGTTCGTAATTGATGTGATGCCCAAAAACATCCGTGCTTCCTTCGGAGACGTGCGGATCGGGGATACGGGTTACTTCTTTGTCGTATCGCCAGATGATACCATCATTTATCATCCCAATGACGATTGGCTTGGCATCCCTAGGGATAATACGCCTCTGTCCAGTCTCCAGCTGAATGAAGGGAACGAAACTTTTAATCAGAATTGGAATGGGCAAAATTGGCTGATATCCGTTAATAAAACGAACCGGATGAACTGGCACGTCGTTTCCATGGTGCCTAAAAGTGAGCTGGAAGTGGGAGCCAAAGCTGTGGAGCGATCGATTATTATCGCGTTTCTAGCCGTAGCCATCATTATTGTGACGATTATTCCGCTCATGACTAGCCGGTTTGTCAAGCCGGTTATTACCTTGCGAAATTTAATGGCGAAAGTGTCGACCGGTGATTTGAATGTCAGGGCGTACTTATCCAAACAGCAGGATGAAATGCAGAGTCTGAATGTCGGCTTCAACCACATGGTCTCTAGGTTGGACCAATTGATGACGACGGTCACCAATCTCCAAATGAAAGAGATGAAGCTGGAGCTTAGGCAAAAAGAAGCCTTGATTCGGGCTTTGCAAAATCAAATAAATCCCCATTTGTTATACAACACGCTGGGGATTATTAAAAGCATGGCCTTTCTGGAAAATGTGCCACGTATTGAGACAATCTCGCGCAATTTAGCCGACGTTTATCGGTATACGGCAAGATTCGAAAACGAAGAGGTCACCCTTCACGATGAGCTGAAGATTATGGCGAAATATTTGGAAATCGTGAAGCTCCGTTTTCCTATGTCGTTTATCCGCACCATCTCGGTGAATGAGAAGTTTTATGATTGCTTGTGCATGAAGTTGACGTTGCAGCCAATTGTAGAAAATGCCGTCAAATATGCCATTGAACCCAATGGCGGAGAAGGGACGATCATCATCAATGCTTTTGAAGAAAGTGGAGATCTGATCTTGGAAATCGCGGATAATGGGAAAGGGATTCCCGAGGCTCAGTTAGAGGATATTCAAGATTTGCTGCGCAAGGAGTCTGAGAGTCCCAACGGCTTTCCTTCTGCCAGCGGCTCATTAGGTCTCTCCAACGTACATGCCCGGCTTGTTCTGCGATATGGCCATAAGTACGGGATTCGAATTGATTCGTTTCCAGGACAAGGAACGGTTGTATCCATTCGATTGCCCTATCGTAGAATAGCAGATACAGGATAGATTCGTGAAATTGGATAGGAAATCGTGAAAACGGATAAGGAGCGTTTTTCTCTTCTGCTCTATACTGAGGATGTAAAAACTTACTTGACGAGTATGAGGGGGAGCAAAGCATGAGGAAAATGTTGACGCTTTCAATGTCAATGATCGTAATAGCAGCAGGACTGGCAGGCTGCAGCACCAGCAATGGCACTGTGGGCAAAGAGGAGTCGGTTCAGCCAACGGCCAAACAAAATGCGAATGTGGATGACGGCTCGGAGAAAATGGATATCACGATGCTCGTCAGCACAGCTGCCGGCGGTGGCTGGCCGGAGAACCACCCCATAATTAAGAAATTGAATGAAAAGCTGAACATCAATTTGAAGTTCCAATGGGTGCCTGGGGATAACTATGAAGAGAAAATCAATGTAATGGCGGCTTCGAACGCATTTCCTGACATCTTCCAAATCTGGAATGCAACTTCGTACAATAAATGGCAGGAGAAAGGTGTCTTTCTCGATTTGAAACCACAACTCTCGCAGTACCCGAACTTGACAAAAGAGATCCCGGAACACGATCTGCAAATGATGAATCCGAAGGATCATATCTATGGCTTGCCGATGTATGCGCCAAGCTTCCGTAGCAATTTATCGATTCGCAAAGATTGGTTGGATAAATTGAATTTAAAGATGCCTACAACGGTAGATGAGTTCTACGACGTGGGCAAAGCGTTCGTTGATAGGGATCCGAACGGCAACGGGAAGAAAGATACGATTGGCTTCAGTATGACTGTTGGTGTCAACGGCGGCTTAGGCAACATTGATTATTTGAAAGGCGCCTTCGGACTGGCGAATAACTGGAAGACGGTAGACGGCAAGCTTGTACCGATGCAATCGCAAGCGAAAGAATGGAAAGATCTTGCCGGATTCCTGCGCAAAGCGTATGCGGAAGGCGTGTTGGATAAAGATTTTGCCGTAAATAAAGAACGAGATCCGTGGAACAAATTGGAGGCAAACACGAACGGGATGGCGGAGGTTAATCCGAATGAGCTGTATACAATTAGCCTGCCAAGTGTTCAAAAGCTCGACCCGAAAGCGGACATTGTCCAGCTTGCACCGCCGAAAGGACCGACAGGACTGCAATTTGCCAATACGGTGATCAGTACGACGAAGATTGTCGTGAATGCCAAAGTTGATGTGAAAAAGCAGCAGCGAATCTTGAAGCTGCTCGATTACATGCTGTCGGATGAGGGATATACGTTAATTAAGAACGGGATTGAAGGTGTGGATTACAAAAAAGAAGGCGACAAATTCACTGTGCTTCCAGCCTTTACTACGAATCGTCCGCAAATATTGTCTACGTGGTTTATCCGTCGCTATGATCCGGGCATCCAGATTCGTCTATGGGACGATAAAGCTTATGCGGACAAGGTTCTTACCTGGTTTAAAAATACAGAACCCTACCGGTACGATAATCCTGGGGCAGGTCTTGTCTCGGAAACGCAGACGAAAGTCGGCAGTGAACTGGAGAAAAAGTTTACGAATGCCATTGTCAAGGTGATTGTCGGTCAAGAGCCTGTAGAAAGCATCGATAAAGCGGTCGAGCAGTGGAAATCAGGCGGAGGCGACCAAATTACGAAAGAGATCAACGATATTTATGCAAAAATGAAGTAGATCTTCTACTGGGGAAACCACGGTTTCGTGGTTTCCTTCTTTGTTAAACAGAGTCTTATCCTTATGGAAGGGGGAGCGACAATGACGGCAACCAAGAAACTGCTCCGCCGTGGATTACCGCTTTATGCGATGATTGCACCGGGCGTGCTTTTTTTCATCCTATTTCGTTACTTACCCATGTTCGGCGTCGCCATTGCCTTTCAGGACTATGATCCATTTGATGGCTTCCTCCATAGTGATTGGGTCGGCTTAGAGCATTTCCGCCGCCTATTTACGGAGGCTGATTTCTGGTTCTTGATGCGCAATACGTTGATCATGAGTTCTTTGAATTTATTTCTCTTTTTTCCGGCTCCAATCATTCTAGCGCTGCTGCTGAACGAAGTCAGATTGAAGGCCTACCGCCAATCGGTGCAGACCATTACGTACTTGCCTCATTTTCTGTCCTGGGTTGTGGTTGTCAGTATGACCGTAATCTTGTTCTCAACCCAAGACGGAGCGGTGAATAAGCTGCTTATTTCCTGGGGCTGGGAGCGGTTCGATCTGTTAACGAATCCCGAATATTTCCGCACCATGTATTTGATTCAAAATATTTGGAAAGAGACCGGCTGGAGTGCAATCATTTTTCTGGCGGCGCTTGCTTCTGTAGATCCGACCTTGTTCGAAGCGGCAGTCGTAGATGGCGCAAGCCGATGGAAGCAAATGCTGAATATAAGTCTTCCGGCACTCAAATCCGTCATCTTCATCATGTTTATTTTACGGCTTGGGCAGGTGCTGGATATTGGCTTCGAACACGTGTTATTGCTGCAAAATCCGCTTAATATGGACGTTTCGGACGTTTTTGACACCTATGTATATCGGTCAGGTATCCTCTCGGCACAATTCAGCTTTACGACGGCAGTGGGGTTATTTAAATCAGCCATTGGCCTTGTGCTTGTGATTACGGCGAACGCGCTGGCGAGGCGCTTTGGAGAAGAGGGGGTATACTGATGGCTGCCAAAGGAACCGATCGGCTGTTTGTTTGGATTGTATACGCTTTATTAGCGCTCGCATCGCTGCTTGTTATTGTGCCTTTCATCTATGTCGTGGTCGTTTCATTTGCTACAAAACATGAAGTGTTAGCAAGAGGATTCTTCTTATATCCAAAGGAATGGACGCTCAACTCCTACCAATTTCTGCTGCGGGAGCAAAATTTCATCACTTCTTTTAAAAATTCGCTCGTCATTACGATCATCGGAACGGCGATTAATATCTCGATGACCAGCTTGATGGCATACGGCTTATCGAAGGTCTGGCTGCCCGGTCGTAAAACCATTAATTTTCTAGTACTTGTCACCATGCTGTTTAGTGGTGGGATTATCCCGACCTACCTGGTGATCAAAGCGTTCGGACTATTGGACAGCTATAGTTCACTCTGGCTCTCGGGGGCGATTGCGCCTTTTCATTTGATTGTGATGAGGAGTTTTTTCCAAAACTTCCCGGCCGAACTGGAGGAATCATCGCGAATGGATGGCTGCGGGGAACTTCGTTTGTTCTGGCAGATCGTACTGCCGCTTTCGATGCCGGCGGTGGCGACGTTCACGTTATTTTATATGGTGCAAAATTGGAATACGTATTTCTCAGCATTGTTGTATTTGAACGATACGCAGATGTGGCCGCTTCAAGTCTATTTAAGGCAAATGCTTATTGAATCCAGTGATTCCTCAATGATGCTTGTTGTTGAAGGCTTCGAGTACGGTCCACCGGTCAAAATGGCTGCTGTCGTCATCGTTGCGGCACCGATGCTGCTCGTCTACCCATTCATGCAAAAACATTTTAACCAAGGAATGCTGTTAGGTTCCGTCAAAGGCTGAATATAAATAGCTGCAAAAAACGAACAAAAAAACGATGAGGAGTTGGGGATCAAATGAGTATGGAAAACCGGAATATTTTATTGATTTTGACCGATCAGCAACGTGTGGATACATTGAAGGCTTACGGCGGAAAGGTGTGCCAAACGCCCAATCTCGATCAGTTATCGGAAGATAGTATTGTATTTACGAATGCCTATACGAGTTGTCCGATTTGTACGCCGGCAAGATCCTCTTTGCAAACCGGGTATTACCCGTTTAATGTGGGCATGCAGGCGAACTCGTATGGATCGCATTGCTTGATCAGGGAGCTGCCGGATCATCCGGACCTGCTCAGCAGACAATTGCAGAAGCAAAATTACAGTGTTGGTTATACCGGGAAATGGCACCTGGGTCAAGGCAATGATTCCGCAGAAACGCAACATTATTTGAGTCAGGGCGAGCATGTCATTCAATTTCCGGAATTTAAATACGATATGCGTTCACTCCCTTCGGATGTAGGGTATGAAGCGGACGATTTCCCGGGTCATGGGATTGGCGGTTATCACTATAAACAGTTCAAAGACTACTTGGAAGAAAATAACCTCTCGTTCGAAACGAAAAATAAGTTATCCGGCAATTTCGATGTACATACCGCTGCGGAAGTGGTTTCACCTATTGAATCGACGGTGGAGTACTATTTGACAGAACGGGCTATTCATTACATGGAGCGATTCCGTAAACGTTCGAAGCCGTTCTTTTTTGCGCTCAACTACTGGGGGCCGCATGAGCCATATATGGCACCGACCAAGCATCTCGATCTGTACCGTGACATGGAACTGGAGCCTTGGCCCAACTTTTACGATGAGGGGCATAAGAAACCGTCGATCCATAAAGCGAAAAGCGCGAAATCGAAGGAATGGGAAGCTTTTGCTCCTTATGTGAAGCATTATTATGGCTTTATGAGCTCCATCGATGAGCAAATCGGTCGAATCATCGCTTATTTAAAAGAGCATGATCTATATGACAATACGACGATTATTTTTTCGGCGGATCATGGCGAATCACTGGGCATTCATGGCGGATTAAGCGATAAAGCCTTTTTCATGTATGAGGAAACATGCCGTATTCCCTTATTTGTAAAGCCGGCAGGAAATAGCGTGCATCGTGAAGAAAATCACTTTGTTGGCACATGCGATCTGTATGCGACCATTCTTGAGTTGGCCGGTGTAGAGCGGGAGAAAGCGGAGAACCGGGATGGACGTTCATTTGCGCCTATGCTGCGTAATACGGATGAGCCTTTGGCTTCTTGGCCGGATTGTGTGGTAACGGAATGTTCAGGACTTGAGAGCGTGATGTATACGCAAAGAATGATTCGTTATGAAAAGATGAAGTATGTGTTTAATTGCGGTGACCTCGATGAGCTCTATGATTTAAGCAAGGACCCTTACGAATTGGAAAATCTGATTGATCATGCTGACTATGCGGAGAAACTGCGTTTCCTTAGATTAAGGCTGGCAGATTGGATGGTTCAGCATCGAGACGGTGCCTTGAAAATATTTAAGCGCATGCGGGATCTCCCTTAGAAAGGTGAATAAAAGGCAAATTTGCGGAAGGCTGGTGCTGCATCATGAAGGCTAAAAGACCGAATGTCGTTTTTCTTATTTCAGACGATCATCGCGACGAGGCGATAGGTGCTTTCGGAAATACGGTTCTACAGACCCCTGTATTGGATGGATTAGGGAATAGCGGCGTCTCGTTCAGGAATACGCATATTTTCGGCGGATTAACGGGAGCTGTCTGTGCCCCAAGCCGGGCGTGCGTTAATACGGGAAAATCCATTTTCCACACGATGGTCGGGCAGGAACTGCACAAATGTGAGCACTCAACAGACATTCGTTCCGACGTCAAATTAATGCCGCAAACGCTGCGGGAATCGGGTTACTACACGCATGCGGTCGGCAAATGGCATAACGACAAAGCGAGTTTTGCGAGAAGCTTTGATGACGGTGACAAACTGTTTTTTTACGGGATGAGCCCGCATACCCAAGTGCCTGTCCAAGACTTCGATCCAACGGGCGCCTATTCCAAGGAGCGGGAATATACCGAAGAAACGTTTTCGACTCAATTATTTACCGATGCCGCCGTGCAGTTTGTTGAAACCTATGAGAATGAGAGCCCGTTCTATCTGTATGTGGCATATACGGCACCTCATGATCCACGAACAGCGCCGGAGCCTTATGCTTCCATGTATCATCGGGACGATATTCCGCTGCCTGCTAACTTTAGCCAGGAACACCCTTTTGACAATGGAGAAATGTTGGTTCGCGATGAAAAGTTGGCTTCCCTGCCTCGGGATGGGGAGGAAATTCGCCAGCATATCGCAGACTATTATGCAATGATCACTCACATGGATGCGGAGATCGGGCGGATCGTGGATGCTCTGAAAGTGAAGGGCATCTATGAGAACACGCTTATCGTGTATACCGCAGATCATGGGTTAGCCCTTGGGCAGCATGGTCTAATGGGAAAGCAAAATCTGTATGAACATAGCGTTCGAATTCCCCTCATCATGTCTGGGGCTGGCCTGCCGCAAGGCAGACAGATTAAGGGACTTTCCAGTAATATCGATATTTTCCCGACAGTGGCTGCAATAACTGATGTGGAGCTTCCGGAAGGAACGGAGGGTCTTTCATTGCTCCCGCTCGTCTCAGAGGAGAGGGATTCCGTCCGAGACGTTGTTTGTTCGGTGTACAAAGATGTGCAGCGCATGGCGATGGATGGGGAATGGAAGCTCATCCGTTACTACCGCTCACCCCTTACGGGATTAGGAAGCGATCGTGTGCAGTTATTTAATCTGATTGACGACCCTTGGGAAACGACGGATTTATTCAACGATGCGATCGGCGTAGAACCGATGGAACGGCTTAATGCTGCACTCGAGGACTGGATGCGAGTGACAGGCGACTTTCTGGCAGGCAGCCCTAGTTCGGAGAGGCTCGGATAGTTATCCGGTCGACGTCTCAAGGGCCAGTGATATTTCCGCTCAGCCTCGGTGATCGGCATACTTTAAACCCCTCTTATTCCTCTTCCGAGTGAAGGTGAATGGGAGGTTTTTTATTGGGAGGCTAGCGCTCCTGCATGGGCTGAGGGAACTAGAGTCCGCTATATTTCTGAAAAGGCACCTCTTCCACTTGCAGGGGAACTACGGTCCGCTATTTTGTCCAAATCACCGAAAAAAAGTGCCGTGGCGGCCGAATAAGTGCCTGTAGTTCCCCTCCGGTGAGGAAATAGCTTGTTTTGCTACAAATAGAGGACTCCAGTTCCCCTCCAATCAAGAGTTAGCGGAAATCTTAATTCTCGCTAAGTTCCTTGTGATATAATGGGAGAAAAAATGGTAGGGAGCGGTTGGATGAAGCATTCATACTCGCCCGGCGAACTGAAACAGGAAATTATTAAGATCTATAATTCTATCAATCAGGAAATATTCGGAACCGGCATCAAATCGCAAAAGGTTGACATCTCCGGGGACAAGGTGTTTATTTTTGCCACGCACAAGCGTATACCGGCTTTGAAAATACTGGACGGTTCGAATCGGAGCTTGACCGCTAGCGTGGACATTCTGCTTATGGAAGCCAACAAGCGCATGCTCAAGCAGCAGATTGAGAGTAAGCTTGGTCTGGAGGTTAAGCTGGTGCTGAAGGATTATGACCCGGAAACGGAATTATCGGGTACTGTGATTTTGTTTAAAGAGCCTTTGGAATAGTTGTGTTATATAACATGACGTGAATGGGCGTTTTGAACTGAAAATTTCAACTTTTCATTGACATGAACTTTATTTGTTGTTATATTTACTGACATAAACAGCTGAAAAATATTTTTGTATACAATATGCAATTACCAGAGTATTTTTCAAAAATTTATGCTATGATGGCAGTGTAAGCGTTTTACAGGAGGGAGCATTAAGGGTCGAATCCTTGTGTGAACAAGAGATCAGATGCCATAGTGCCGCTCTTTACAAGCCTATTTTCATGCAGGTGCTAAGGAACTCCAATTTCTGGAGAGCTTTACGACCGCTACTAATGACACTATCGGATTCTTTAAGTCCGTATGCTCATAAGTAGCGGTTATTTGTTATTTGGCAAGTTAGAAAAAGCAGCAGGAGAAAGGAAGGGCGCAGATGAGGCAAATCCAAAAGCAAACGGATGTAGGACAAGTACTTGAGGCACTGAATACCATTTCTAGAGGAAGGATGGTGATGGATTGGAATGAGATTACTTCGGGAACGAACCCGTACGTTGTTATGAAAACCTCGAATATCCCGGGCAAAAGTGTTATTGAAATTCCTGGTCTCATTTTCGGCGATAAAAAGCAACCGGTCAAGAAAATCGGCGTGGGCATGACCCTGACCGAATCGGTGATCGAGCTGGCCTCAGCCATGAAGCTTGACCTCATTGTTGTACATCATCCCGTTGCAGACGCCGCCAGCTCAGGGGGAGTGCCATTCTCGGATTATTTGCCTTTATACAATTTGGCGCTGATTGAAATGCACGAAGCGTTCCACGGGCTGCATCCCGGCATGACATTTTTGCATGGTCATCGCAAATTGAAGACGGACATTGCCTTCGGCGGCGTTCCGGGCAACATTTTACATAAAGGAATAGCTTTGGATGGGATTAAGACGGCGGGGGACATCCTGGAACGTATCCATCGTTTGATGGGGAGAGAAATGGATGATGACATTCTTGAAGCAGAACGGGCGATTCGCGGAGAGCACTCCCTGCAAGAAGCGACGCTTGCTAATCCGGCACAGCTCCTAAGCGGTACGGTGAATAGTCCTGTAGAGCATGTCCTGCACTTTTTTCCGCATACCGGATTTTCCATGAGCAATCTGGAAACGGCCTTGGATATGTATCCCGAGACCGATACCATTATTGCGAGCATCAGCCGGGTGAGAGAGGATCATGCTTTTGTTGAGCTGGCCAAACGGCGTGGGCTTAATTTTATCGTCGGCAATTCGCATTCCGTTGAACTTATGGAGAATGGGCTGCCACTCGCGTATGCCTTAGAAATGCTGCTCCCCGATGTTGAAGTATTTTTACTCAGAGAGCGTATAACCGCTGTTCCCCTGAAGGATGTAGGACACAAGGTGATGGTTGATTATGGGAAAGAAATGGCGGAAACACATTTGGTGACAAAACAGCCCCAGGCTGTACAATTCCTATAAACATTTTTGAAAGGATGATTGCTCATGCTAAAAATGAAGAAAACCGCCATTATTTTATTTGCCGCTATGCTCCTGACAGCTGCCACTGGATGTAGCTCGACAACGTCTTCGACAACTGCGCCCGCCGCAGCAGCGGACAAGAAGAAGGAGGAAGCTCTGCAAACCGTCAAGTTTTCTG
This sequence comes from Paenibacillus chondroitinus NBRC 15376, assembly GCF_004000765.1. Taxonomy (GTDB): domain Bacteria; phylum Bacillota; class Bacilli; order Paenibacillales; family NBRC-103111; genus Paenibacillus_E; species Paenibacillus_E chondroitinus. The sequence goes on from NZ_BILW01000018.1 coordinate 142,815, forward strand.
AGGTTATCCGTTCCGTTTTTTATGCGCCGCATTACATTGCTATGGAAAAAGGATTTTTTAAAGAGGAAGGGCTGAACGTGGATATGAATACCGCGCAAGGCTCGGATAAAGGAGCGGCTGCGCTGATCGCCGGCGTCGCCGACATTTCGCTTGTCGGGCCCGAGACTGCCATCTACATTTATAACCAAAAAGGGGATAAAACACTCAAAATCTTTCACCAACTCACGATGAAGGACGGCTCTTTTTTACTCTCGCGCAATAAGGTTGATAATTTCAAATGGAGCGACTTGGGAGGCAAGTCGGTCATTGGCTGGAGGCCTGGCAGTGCGCCGCAAATGGTGCTGAACACGAAGTTGACGCAAGAAAAGGTTGCTCAGACGGACGTTGTGACGAATATCGCCTCGACGGCCATGGCGGGAGCTTTCACAAGCGGCAAAGGGGATTACATTCAAGTCTTCGAGCCTATCGCGTCCAGCTTGGTGAAGGAAGGTAAAGCTCATTATGTTGCTTCGGTTGGACAAGATTTTGGTGCTTTCCCTGAAACTTCTTATGTGGCCACCTCTGATTACATTAAGAAAAACCCTGCCATTATCCAGAAATTCGTCAATGCGGTAGCCAAAGGTCGAGCGTGGATGCAAACTGCATCTTCAGACGATATCGCAAGTGCATTAATGCCGTTTTTTGACGGGACGCCTAAAGATATAATTATTCAATCGGTTGACCGGTACATGAAGCAGGATACGTGGCCGGCCGTGCCGGAATTGAATGCCCAGCAATTTGACACGCTGCAAAAGGTGCTGATCGAGAACGGTGTGCTGAAACCTGAACAGAAAGTAGCTGACATCAACGCCGTTGTGGATATGAGCTTTGTGAAAAAAATCGGGAAGGCGGAATAGACAGATGGCGCAAATTGAATTGCAGGATGTTTGCCTCAGCTATTTTACTTTGAAGCAAGAGACCGAGGCGATACGCAAAATCAATATGTCGATTCAAGCGGGTGAGTTTATTAGCATTGTTGGCCCAAGCGGTTGCGGGAAGAGTACGATGCTCTCTCTAATCTCCGGCATGTATAGACCAACAAAAGGCAGTGTGTTGATTGATGGGCAGGAAGTGATCGGCACTTCGCCCAAGGTAGGATATATGCTGCAGCATGATCATTTGTTTGAATGGCGCGATATTTTGAGCAACTTGCTCGTTGGCGCTGAGGTACGCAAGATGGATTTGCAGAAAGCGAGGCGGAAAGCCATGGAGCTTCTGGACCGCTACGGGTTGGGCGGCTTTGCCCATCATAGTCCGGCACAGCTCTCAGGCGGGATGCGCCAAAGAGTCGCCTTAATCCGTACGCTCGTGACGGAACCGGACATTTTGCTGCTCGATGAACCGTTTTCCGCCCTCGATTATCAAACGCGGATAACGCTTAACGATGAAATTTTCAAAATCATCAAAGATCAAGGGAAGACCGCCGTGCTTGTCACTCACGATATATCCGAAGCCATCAGTATGGGAGACCGGGTCATGGTCATGTCCAAGCGGCCGAGCACGATTTCATCCGTTTACAATATTGAGCTCGGTAAGGGAGAAACGTTGACTCCATGGAGCAAACGAGAAGCAGCCGGTTACAACGAGTACTTTAATCAAATTTGGAGGGAGTTGGAAGGGCATGTCGTCACTGCCGGTTAGTGAGCCCAGTATAGGTTCAGAAACGAGAAAGGAACAATCGATTGCCTTGGTTGCGGAAATTCCGGAAAAGGCAGCGTCAGTTCAATACGCCCAATATCTTCGGGTACAAAAGCGCAGGCTATGGGCGGTTCGCCTCTCCCAACTGTTGGTACTCATCCTTTTCCTGGGGCTGTGGGAACTTGCCTCCAATATGAAGTGGGTGGACTCCATGCTAACCAGCAAACCCTCGCAAATTGTCCACTCCTTTCAAGAGCTTGCCTTTCATGGTGATCTGTTCAAACATACATGGACTACAGCCATTGAAACCTTCATCGGTATCGTCGTGTCCATGCTGTTCGGTACGCTCGTAGCAGTTGTGTTCTGGTGGTCAACCTTTGCTTCCAAGGTATTGGAACCGTATGTCGTCGTATTGAACGCATTGCCAAAGGTTGCGCTTGGGCCTATCTTTTACATCTGGCTCGGAGATAAGTACTCGATTTACGGGATGGCCATGGCCATATCGGTCATCGTCACCATTATTATGGTGGAGAGCGGGTTCAAGGAAATTAGCAAAACGAAGCTTAAACTCATGGAATCCTTCGGTGCGTCCAAGGCGCAGATGCTGCGGATGGTGCTGCTGCCGGCAAGTATTCCTAACTTGATTGCAACGCTAAAAGTTAATGTCGGTTTGACGCTGGTCGGCGTCATTATGGGAGAATTCCTGTCCTCTAAAGCGGGACTCGGTTATTTGATTATCTACGGCGGCCAAGTTTTCCAAATGAACATGGTCATGGTGAGCATTGCGATGTTGGCGCTTCTATCCATTGTTTTGTACGGATTAGTGAATGTCATCGGACGATTTGCGAAGAAAAAGTACCACTTTGAAACGTAGTTTGTTAATCAGTTTCGATAAGGCAAGGGATGGATGGCGTGAGAAGGCTTCGAGTGAGAGCTCGGAGCTTTTTATTTTTCGTTGTAAAGACGGCTGTGCAGCAAAGTTAAAGGACTACGTTGCATCACATACAACGTAATGGTGTGGTCAGACCGCGATTGCGGTCTTTCGTTGCATATCATACAACCATTTGTTACAAAAGGTGAATTGTAAGCGGTTTAAATG
>NZ_BILW01000019.1 GCF_004000765.1 Paenibacillus chondroitinus NBRC 15376
TTTCGTATGGTAATTTCTTAGTCCAACACAATAAACAACAAGAAAAAACGGCCGCGAAATTAAATTCGGGGCCGTTTTTTCCCGTTGTTCCTAAGCAATATACCGAACACACCGGCTAATTCTTCTTTCAAAAACGGTTTTACGGCCAGATCCAAAACCAAGAGTTGCTTACGGTTCCGTTCCAAAACCTGTACAGCGGACTGAAGAATATCGGTGTTTGATGTTAGTTCACAGGCAGGGACTTCAACCATGAAAGGCAACTGTTCGGCTAGCTGTACAGCCGGTACCTCCAATACGTTTGATGTGGGGCAAGCAAGTTTGTTTTGTGCCTCCATCAAAGCCTGTTGTAATGCCCCCCGCAATGCCAGGGTTGCATTCAAGCCAACACAGCCATACCAACGATCAATTGTGCCGACCCACATCACAGGGAATCCACATACTTCTTCGCCTAAACCAATCATTGGCGCTCCCGTCATCGTTGTCAAAGCCTGTAAATAAAATCGACAGTGTTTATCTTCGATTGTAGACAAGTGTACTCGAGAGACAGATGGCAATTGATGGGCCTGTCGCTTGTCCAGCAGCTCGGCCAAGCTCTTTTGCAGCCCACGGCCAATCCCTTCTGCAAATGTTTCCCCTGCTCCAACGCCAATAAGTTCATCCTGAACGAGCAGACCGGCCATACGAGACACATATGCTTCAATCCCGGCCAGCCCTGCTTCCCGCCTGGCTCCCTCATGCGTCATATCTGCACAAATGATGTCTGTCAGAAGCCTGGCAGGCCCTCCCGATAGCGGATCGACGGCCTGAACACGACACTGAGCAAGCGGCAGCTGCTTCAAGTCTCCTTCCTCCCAAAGATGGAAAATCCCTGATTCCGCCGATGTCAGCCGGCCAAAGTAAGGAAGCAATCCGCCCTCACTTTGGTTTGATTTCCGTTCAAGCTGCAGCTCGAAATCGTGAATCCACTGGGCTGCGGCACGTCCGCTGACCAGTGGATGAGGCATGAACGAATGCCATTTTCCTTCCAATGTCTCGAGATTAAGCAGGAAGAATTGATTGCTTTGTTCCGCATCGAGCGCTCCTGTCATCTTTTGTAATAAGTGAAACACGATCACATTCGCTAACATCGCTCCTGCAGTAGAAGTAAAGGTATGCCGCTGAGCGTCTTTATAAATCGCTGACTCGTGAATGCTGCGAAACGCTGACTCCCAGCCTCCCTCATCGTCGGGATGCACAAGCGGACCCACAAGTCCCACCTGCTGCAGACCTGCTCCGGGAAGATACAGCTTCCTCTCCTCCCTGCAAATAGATTGAAGAAATCGCAGTTCCTCGATATTCCCCTCCTGTGTTACATACAATATGGCATCAAACGGCCTCAGTGCTTCTCGCCAACCATGATCTCCTTCCTTCTCAAGAACAACTTCCTCTATGGTTATCTCGGGGTCTATTTTACGCGTATGAGCCGCCAGATTTAACATCCGTTGCCGATCCGTCGGCATTGAGCCAGAGACTAATACATGAATCTTGGGCATTCCAGATGCTAGCAGCGCAGAAATGAGCGAAATCAAAAATGGACCAGAGCCGATCGCCAATACCTTGGGCCTGAAATTTGTCATTTTATTCCTCCTTTCTATTGCCCGATCTGTTCCAACCCTTCACTAGTAATTTTATGTACAGCTACTTGTCCCACATGATCCAAATCGCACATATATTCATTCTCACACAGATATACTGAAATCATCTTAAAGAAAGTGGTAAGCAACTCAACGTGAGAGGAGGTGAACGGGCATGCATGCTATCCTATCCGTTGTCGGGGAAGGTTTATTGGCCGACTGCGTTTACGGAGAACTATTGGACCGTTATGAGGTCGTTCGGCAGCCAGATTTCACTTCCGATATACCGAAAGCGGCGAAAATGGCGGTCGTGCTGCACGATGACTGGCCTTCCTCCGGATACTTCGAGGCTGAAGAAGTTCTACAGCAGGCCGGCATCCCTTGGTTGCGAGGCTTTCTTTCAAGGGATGAGGGCATCGTCGGTCCGCTCGTTCGTCCGAGCATGCCAGGATGCTCCCAGTGTGCGGATAACCGACGTTTCACGGCGTCGCCTGGGGATATGCAGCACGTCAGCTCTTCCCCTTCTGGAATCCGGCAAACAGCTCACTTGCTGATTGCAGAGATTGAGCGAGTGCTGCAGGGCAGCCCGGCCCACACGGAGCAGCATATGTATATCGTTAACCTGTTAACTCTGAATAACTCGCTCCATTTCATTCTGCCTGACCCGCTCTGTGAGGTGTGCGGCAGCTTGCCCGATGATTCATCGGCGGCGTCCAACATTTCGCTCAAGCCGAGACTTAAGACAAGCGCAGACAGTTACCGCAGCCGTCCAATGGATGACCTGAAGCTACATTTGGCTAAGGATTATCTAGACTCGCGAACCGGCGTTTTTAATGCCAAGATGCTTGACCTTGAGTCCCCGTTTGCCGGGGTGGGGGTTAATCTGCCATCATTTCTCATGGGAGATGAAATAACGGGAGGGCGCAGCTTTTCTTATGCGGAGAGCGCATTGACCGCGATCTTGGAAGGCTTGGAACGACTCTGCGGGATAACCCCCCGCGGTAAACGTACCGTAATCTACGAATGCTTCAACCATATTGCGGATCAAGCGCTTGATCCATTCACGGTTGGGTTATATTCGAAGAAACAGTACGCGCTGCCTGATTTTACGTTCGAACCGTTTGATCCCGACCTCCCGATCGATTGGGTATGGGGTTATTCGCTAGTTCGGGACTGCCCGATCCTTGTTCCGGAGAGTCTCGCTTATTACAGCTCGGGATTCGGCGGCGGATTTGTCCAGGAAGGCTCCAACGGGTGTGCGTTAGGCGGAAGCTTGGAGGAAGCGATCCTACATGGGATTTTGGAAGTGGCGGAGCGCGACTCGTTCCTGATGACCTGGTATGCACAGTTGCCAATCCCTCGCCTGGACCCCTATTCCGCTCATGATCAGGAACTGCTGCTCATGCTCGAAAGGCTGCGCGCAGTCGCTGGATACGACGTGCATTTGTTTAACATGACGATGGAGAACGGGATTCCGAGCATTTGGGCACTCGCGAAAAGCATCACCCCCGGGAAGATGAATCTTATCTGCGCAGCAGGAGCCCATTTGGATCCCGTGCGGGCTGCGAAAAGCGCCATTCACGAATTGGCCGGCAGATTGCTCTTCCTGCAAGAGAGATTCGAGGCCAACCTGGCACATGTCAAACAAATGCTGGACGATCCTTATCTCGTTTTGCAAATGGAGGATCATGCCCTGCTGTACGGTTTGCCGCAAGCCGAGGATCGGCTGCGATTTTTGCTGGACGGACAGCGTCCGCTCAGAACGTTTAACGAGGAGTTCAAGCGTAAGGCTAGCCATGCGGATCTGACCGATGATTTGAAGGACATGATCGAGGTATTTCGCCGCTTGAACCTCGATGTGATCGTGGTGGATCAGTCGTCGCCCGAAATACTGCGGAACGGGTTGCATTGCGTTAAAGTCTTGATTCCGGGAATGCTGCCAATGACATTCGGGCATCATTTGCAACGCTTGACGGGGCTGAAGAGAGTCCTTCAAGTGCCTGTGGAGCTTGGATATGCGAAAAAGCCCTTGAAGATCAGGCAGCTCAATCCGCATCCGCATCCATTTCTATAGGATGATAGGACGTGAAATTTTGCCTCTCGCGACAGCCGAATGCATACAAACAAAGGACTGCCACAAGGCAGCCCTTCTTAAGGTTTTTCTCACTTTCATTTTGATACTTTTCTTTTGAGCTTGGTTGAACTATTGTCAATTGGAGTTGAACCAAAAATCATGGTTATGTTAATAAATGAAACCGTCGTGGCATTGTCACCCGTAACGTCAATGCCTGAACCTCTGAAACTTCTGGATATTTCAGTCGGCGAAATATTAATCATATCGCCGTTGATGATGGTTCCTGAATTCGTGTCGATATTTAAGGCACCGATTATAGATTGTTTCCGCATCAACATCTCAGCCCCTTAATCTTCATCTTGTCCTTAGTATATGTGAACTTGACCATTTTGCTTGGTTGTGTGAACCTATCCAATACCTATTTTGCATAATCGGTCATTAAGCCTTTATTGACTCGACAAAAGCCTTCAGATCAATAACACTGTGTTCCACTCGTGCCTGCTCAGCGGCAAATGCCATCATATGGCTTTGTACAGAATGATAGGCTGACGTAAGTCCTTGGCTGTTGCCGTCCTCTCGAACCAGCTTGAGGAAATCTTTGATCAAACCCGTGTCACCGCCGCCGTGTCCAACATGGCCCCCGGCATCCTCGAAGGTAATTCGCTCCACCTTCCCGCTGCCGAAATGAATGACTTTGATTTCTTGCTTCTCCAGCGAACCGCGAATTTCGCCTTTTGTGCCCATAAGCTTAATGGTTCGGCTAACGTCCCTGGTGAACGCACTCATCGTGAATGCCGCTGTTGCGCCGCTTGCGAATTCTAAATTCACCAACTGATGGTCAACGACATCATTATCGCAATGATACACGCAGCGGCCATAAGGCCCTTCCTGCAGCGCTTTCAAGCGAGCCTCATAGCTGAGATCATCGCTAATTGCAGACGTAGGCCAATGCGTATTATCCGTCAAATACTGTTTTGGCGCATAGTAGAGACAGTCGTCCGCAACCGGGCAGCCATCCAGACAGCGAAGCGGTGCCCCCTTCGGCGCTTGATCGGAAGTAAAATGGGATAAAGAACCGAAGGAAGATACGCGTACGCAATCCGAGCCTGCCAACCATAGCAGGATGTCCAAGTCATGGCACGATTTGGCCAGAATCATCGGGCTGGAGTCCTCTTTTCTGCGCCAATTGCCTCGTACAAAGCTATGTGCTTGATGCCAGTAGCCCACATTTTCATTATGGGCAATCGACATAAGGTCCCCGATGGAACCGTTTTCTAACAACCCTTTGATAGTCGCAAAGAAATTCGTATATCTTAACACATGACAAATGGAAAAAACGCGGTTTGATTGAGCGGCGATCTCTCCCATCAACACGCATTCCTGCGCATCGGGTGACATCGGCTTTTCCAAAAGAACATGATAACCTGCCCTCAGAGCTTTAATCGTTGGTTCATAGTGCTGTTTATCCTGCGTACAGATCAATACAGCATCCGCAAGCTTTGGCGCAGCAAATAGATCATCCCAGCTCGCAAAACACAGGTCTTCCTGTAAACCATGCCTTGTTTTAAAATTCTCTCTGCGCTCCTGATTAGGTTCAGCTACAGCGGTAACCTCAAGCTCATGAGGATGCTGCAAGGCGTATTCCAGATAATTAACTCCTCTTAAACCTGCTCCAATTAGCGCAACTTTCACTTTTTTCATCTGCTACTGTCTCCCTTGAACGATTATTCGTTTACTCTTTAACGCTGCCGACCGTCATGCCTTTAACGAAATATTTTTGGGCAAAAGGATAGACAACCATAATCGGCAATGCTCCCATAAAAATTTGTGCTGTCCGAAGCGTCTTCTCGCTGAGATTTTCCATGGCTTTCAATTGCTCGGCAGAAACGGCTGTCATCTGCGAACTCATCGCTGTAATCAAGGTAGAAAGATACGTTTGCAGCGGGTAATTTTCAGGCGAATTCATATATAGGATGCCGTCGAACCAAGCGTTCCAATGTCCAACAATGGTAAACAACCCGATCGTAGCGATGGAAGGGAGCGAAACGGGCAAGTAAATCTGCCACAGCATCTTCCAATGGCCGGCTCCGTCAATCGTTGCCGCTTCTTCCATTTCTTTGGGAATCGTTCTGAAAAAGTTCAGCATGAGAATCATATTCCATACATTTAATGCGCCTGGTAAAATAAGCGCCCAGATCGAATCCATAATTCCTGTATTCTTCACAATGATATACGTCGGGATAAGTCCTCCGCCAAAAAACATGGTCACAGCGAAAAACCAAACATAAGGCGTTCGCCAAGCAAACTGATCTTGCGATTTGGAAAGAGGATACGCCGTAATGAACACAAGCAGCATATTCACTACGCTGCCTAGCGCAACCCGCTTCACGGATACCCACAGGGACCGGAAAAATTCCACCTTTTCTCCCAGATAGACATACGCATCCCAAGAAAAGCCGACAGGCCAAAGCTTCACTTCGCCAGCCATTGCTGCGGTATTCGAACTAAGCGAAACAGAAAGCAAATGTATAAAAGGTATAATACCTAATACGGTGATGAGAGTTAGCAACAGCACATTGAACACGACAAAAAGCTTCCTGCTTAACGATTGCTTATAGACCACAATACATCCTCCAACCGTCTAAAATATTCTGTAATTGTTGTATTTGTAGGCAGCATAGTAGGAAATAGAAACCAATCCTAAAGAAATGATAGATTTAAACAATCCGACAGCTGCTGCAGGCCCGAATTGCTGGCTGAACATCCCAAGCCGATAGACGAACGTATCGATAATATCCGATCCCTGGTACACAGTCGGGTTATACATGAGTAAAATTTGCTCGAAACCAGCATTTAAAATATTTCCTAAACTCAATACGCCGAGTAAAATGAGCATCGGCGCCAAACCCGGCAGCGTAATGTGAAGCATTTGCTTCCATTTTCCTCCTCCGTCCACTTCAGCCGCTTCGTATAGACTCATGTTAATGCCAGTGATAGCAGCCAACATGATGATCATGTTATAGCCCATTCCTTTCCAGACATCTGAGCCTATGATGATCCCTCTGAACCAATCGTTGTTGAGCATAAACAAGATTGGCTTTAAGCCCATCAACGATATCAAACCGTTAACGGGTCCATTTAAGGAGAACAGTTCAATAATAACGCCCCCCAGTACTGTCCATGAAAGAAAGAAGGGCAAAAATATGCTCGATTGAATCAAGCCCGCAAACCATTTCTTCGTAATCTCATTCAACAGCAGCGCAAGGATAAGAGGCACAAGCAGAAATAAAATCATTTTGAATATAGAGATCAGAAGGGTGTTCCATAGAACTTGATTGAAATCCGGTAAATGAAACACATAGGTAAAGTTGTCAAATCCGACCCATTTCGATTTGAAGAATCCAGATAACGGTTCAAAATTTTGAAAAGCCATGATGATGCCCGCCATTGGACCATAAGCATATATAAGCGTCAAGATAACTCCCGGCACTAGCATGAGATGCAGCGGGAAATCTCTGCGTAATGTTCGCATTGTAGAATGCTCCTCCTTTTCCTAAGTGTGTAGAAATAGAGCGGGAGAAGTTATTAACCCGTAACTTCCCCCGCAATATCAACTCCTTTATTTTTTAACAGTGTTATACCACTCATTAACTTCTTTCGTAATTTGGTCTCCGCCCAGCGTCTTCCAACTGGCTACAAACTTATCGAACTCGTCCAGCGAACCGCCTAACACAATCTTCGTAAATGATTCCGACATTAACTTATCCAACTGGCCGCCTTTTTCGACTTGCGTCGGGGTAGGAACACTGTAAAACTCGTTGTTAACGAACGCTTTATTTTCGCGAATCTGACGCGTCAGCCCCCAGCCGCCTTCTTTGGCTGCACGACTGTAGTACTGCCCCCAATTTACGCCTTTGCTTGCATTCGTCGTATTGTTAGCGAGGAAGTCCTGCGTTGCTTTGAAGACGTCGGCTACGTTTTTGTAATTTTCGTCATCGAGCGCAATCTCATTTTGTTTGGCATCGAGCGCCTTGTTGACTTCGGTGTAGATCGTATCGATCTGAGCCGGATTGTAGATCCTCGGATTAAACCAGTTATAAACATAACCATTCTCCGCTTTATTTTTCTCGATGTATTTCTTTTTGCCCATTTCAATGTAGAAATTGATCATTTTAATAGCAGCTTCCGGATTTTTCGCATTCTTATTGACAGCAAATACTTTATTGCTGCGCAGTGTAGGAACAAGCGACTTCCCAGGCTTTCCATCCAGCGAAGGGATTTGAAGCGCGATCCAGTTTGCATTTGGATCTTTGTCCACATTCAAGTTAAGCGGCCAGTTCGGGTACCACCATTCGCCGTAAGATATCCCTACTTTGCCAGCCGTGATATCTTCAACCGCTTTATTCTCATCCTTCAGCGCAAACTCTTTATCGAAAATGCCCTTCTGATACCATGACTGCATCCTAGCCAGTGCATTCTTCACTTCAGGTTGAATAAGTCCCGGGACTAACTTGCCATCTGCGCCTTTGATCCAAGCGGACTGATTATCGCCGACAGAAGGGTAAGCCCCGAAGCCATTAAATAAACCTCTAACATCAAATCCCCAGAAGAAAAAGTTCTTTTGCATCGCGATGCCATAGGTATCGTTTTTCCCATTCTTGTCCGGGTCGCCTTTAACAAAAGCTTCAGCGACTTTCTCTAGTTCATCAATCGATTTGGGTGGCTGAAGCTTCAAATTGTCCAACCAGTCCTTCCGAATCCAAAGCAGCTGCGTTGACAGGAAGGGATCTTCGAAAGCAGGAATACCCAGCTGCTTGCCTTCTGAGCTGAACGTTTTCATGGCGAATCCGCCGTCGGACTCCATATACTTTTTGAGCGCAGGAGATGCGTATTGTTTGTAAGCTTCCGTCAAATCAGCAAGCATGCCCTGTTTCTTTAACTTCTCATAATTTTTCTGATCGAGTTCCAGAATGTCGGGCAGATCTCCTGAAGCCATAGATAGAGCAAACTTCTGCTCAAACTGACTTGAAGGAACGGTCCATTTATATTTAACCTCAATATTCGTCATCTCTTTCAAATCTTTAAAATAAGCGTTCTTATCAGGTGTAATCCCTTGCAGTGTTCTTGGATCTTCCGGCGGGTTGAATCCAAGTACTTGTGTAACCGTTACGGGTTCAGCATACTTGCCTAATGGATCTTGCGCAGAACCCGTACTTGTGCCAGCTGTCGCTTGCGCAGGAGAACTCGGTTTGTCGCCAACTTGATTGCTGCAAGCGGTCAACAGCGAGAGGGCCATCCCTCCTGTCAGAAGCAGCTTCACTTTTTGATTACTTGTCATAGTAAACGCTTTCCCCCTTTAATTCGCAATAGGTTTTCATTTGTTTCCCTACGTTTTTATTGTAAAGGTAAACGGAGAAAGCAAACAATTTCAATTCTTTTACATTGCTTTCACTTTATTTACTTCTTGTTTCACTTATTGTAAATTGCGAAATTCTTGCGGTGAAGTTCCCGTCATTTTCTTGAAAAACGTCGTGAAATAAGAAGGCGAATCGAAACCTAACTTGGATGCGATCTCGTTCAATTTCATCTGCGGATTGGCCATCATCGCAATTGCTGATTCCAGCTTGATCGATTGAATATACTCCATCAGATTGCGGCCTGTAATTTGTTTATAATAGCGGGATAAATAGGAGGGATTAAAGTGCACCTCTGCGGCAATGGCCGTAAGCGATAAATCTCCCGAAAGCTGATTCTGGATATAGTGATGAATTTGTTCAATCAGCAGCATTTGAGAGGACATCATCTCCGCCTTCATGCCCAGATCAAGAACAACCATCTCTTGTCCCAGCTGAAATCTCTTGAGAATATTCGTGCGGGCAGCCTCTACTTGCTCATGAAGATCATCCCACTCATCTACTAGATTGCCTGATACCGCAAACGAGACGGAAACATCCAAATTTTCTTCACAGTCATTCTGCACCGCTTCCAGAATACTTTTCATATATCCAACAATGCCCTGCCAATCCACTTCATGATCCTCTACCGTGAACCGGGCTATTAATTCATGATGGGGTTGAAGCAGCCAAACCAGCGTGTTTGCATCATAAATGGTTTGTTCTCCCTGAATCGAAACCGGCAGATGCGTGTCGAAAGTCTGTTGCACCGCTTGCAGCAGCTTCGATTTATGTGCGGGAGATTGCTCCTCCAGACGGTTAATTTGTCCTGCTATAAAAAAGGCTGGCTGTTCTATCTGTATACGAAATTCCACCTCTGCGTATCGAGCATTTGCAAGAAGCAAAGTCACCGGCTCACCTAGCAGCAAAGCTTCCAGCATTTCTTTTTTGAGCAGTGGCTCAGCGAATTGAGCATGCATCAGCGCTTTTTCCTCCAACATATGATGGCGATTCTCCTGCTCTAATTTATCGATTGCTCTCTTAACAGCCTCAAAGATAGGGTCGATCCCTTCTGTCTTCAGAATATAATTCTCCACATTCTTACGAATGGCTTCGTAGACATAGTCGAATTCACTGTAACCCGTCAGCAAAATAATTCGGCAAGAAGGCCAATAATACACGATATCGTCCATTAACTGAAGACCGCTCTTTTGGGGCATTCGAATATCGCTAACCACGACATCCAGCTTCGTTTTTCTAGCAATTTCAAGTGCTTCTCTCGCTGAATAAGCTTTGCAAACCTCAAGTTCGAAATCTGCTTTTTCCTGAAAAAGCAGTGCCAGACCATTAACAATAGCCGGCTCGTCATCCACAATAAGCAGTCGGTACATGATTACCTCTCCTTGATAAAGTTTATTATTAGATCTACTCGTAAGCCTCCGTGTTGGCTGCGGGAGACGAATACACCGCTGCCCGCCCCATATTTCAGTTGAAGTCTGACGTTTACATTCGTCATTCCCGTCTTCTCTTTTTGCTCCGCACTGCTCGCAAGTTTTGTGCGCAATTGCTCAAGCTTATCATCTGTTAGCGACTTCCCGTTATCTTCCACCGTAACACGTATGCCTTGCTCCCGGTAATCAACATTGAGGTAGACGATTCCCTGCATCGTTCCGTCTTCAAAGGCATGCTCAAATACATTCTCTACAATGGGTTGAATAATCAGTCGAGGTACCAGTACCGACTGTACGGGATGCGTCATTTCTACATATTCATAGCGAATGCGATTCGAAAACCGGATACACTGAATTTCGCAATAATCAAGCGCATGTCGATACTCCTTAAATAAAGGCACCTCATCGGACCCGCTCCTCGTGATGTACTGATAATAACTCCCAAGCTTCTGTGAAAGCTCAGCAGCGGTATCCGAGTCCCCCGTTTTACACATCATGTAAATATTAAAGAAACTGTTATATAGAAAATGCGGGTTAATCTGCGATTGCAGCTGTTTCAATTCAGAATGCTGGAGAGCGATTTTCTGTTCATAATTTTCCTCTATGGAGCGCTTCAATCGATTCGCCATCCGGTTAAAACTGTTAAATAAATAATGGAACTCATCTTTGCGCTTTGACTCAATACTCAAATTCAAATTATCCGTTTCAATCATTTGAAACGCCTTGGTCAGCTTAGAAAGCGGCTTATGAATCATGAAGTGGATCGAGAAAGAATAAAGAAGAAGCACCGTAATGGTGATAGCAAAAATCGCATAAAACCAGGTAGTAAACTGGCTCAGCTTGCTTGTAAGTTCATTCTGATTGACATACATCACCAGCGACAAATTTAATGAACTGACTTGACTGTGCGTGATGAAATAGCTTGTGCCATTTATTTTCTGAATGATGGGTTTGTTCGCATTACGTTCACTCTGTTCCTCGACCAGCGACAGCACCGTAGGGATAACATCCGTGTCTTTTGTGGTAGCGAGTATACTTCCCAGTTTCTCTTCTCCCAGCAGTACTGCTGACTTCTGGTATAACGCCGCAATTTGGTTCAAGGCCGCCAATAACTTGCTTTTAGAAATTTCAATATAAGACATTATGCCTGAATTGTTTTCGCTTTCAATAAATAACATGCGATCTCCCAGTCTATAGAAAGACGGCTTTGGGGTGGTTTCCATTAACGTCGAGATCATCCTGAATGTCTCATTCGGCGTACTCTCAACACCGTTCATCATGGATATGATTTTGCCCACCGACTTAATATACACCCCTGCATCGACCACATAATTGCTTGAGCTTTGCAGCGTAAGCAAGCTGTCTTTTACTTGATCGATTAGTTGGACCTCTTCAAAATTCTCAATTGTGCCGCCTACGAAACTGAGCTTCTGCAGATCGCGGTTGTTCATGAACAGCAGCTGCTGGTTCCGAATAAAATATAACTCATTGTCGATCTGCTTCGAATAAAAGGACGCGCCGGCCACCGCCGATTCGGATATTTCCTCCTTAACAAAAGCTAGCCCTTTGTAATTCACCCCTATATTCATGACGACCAAAGGAATAAGCAACACGATAAACACGATCACAATCTTCTGATAGACGAGCCATCTGGATCTGCCAGCAGCCTGCAGCTTCATTTCATACCCCCAGCCTTATTGTTAAGAAATGTATGTCTTACATTATCATACGTTTTTATGTATCTATCAACAGGCAGTCGAAATTGTGTTGTTAACAAAAAAACCGAAAGTCTGAGAGATACCTACTCATACTTTCGGTTTTTTATTTAATTGGTGAGCTGAAGGATTACCGTTCAAACTTGACTGCATCAACCCTCGTATAAATCATATCAGCAGGAAGGGTTGGCGGATCTACCGTAGTTGGAGTCTCCCTAGTTAAACGAACATACTCGCTGCCGTCTCCTGTAAAGTCGAACGTTCCAAGATTAACCCACCCCGACGAGCCGACTGTCGCATCGATATACGTGACCTCGGTAACGGACTGATGCTTCACTTCCACTTTGACATGATTATCGTTTGCCGTTGTATGGACGATCTTGTAGATGGAGACCGTATATCTCCCTTCTGGTAGCTGGGCTTTCCAAGTGGCCGATGATCCTTGAACGGTAGAATAACGTGATTTAACACCAATTTTGTAGCCAGCTAAATTACTTTGGCTCCAAGACCCTTCCGTCGTGTATAATCCCGTCGTATCCGTGCTGTCGACGATAACCGTCAGATCCTTAATCGTTACAGCCAAAGTTGGTGTTGTTAAGGTCACTCCATTCAACGTAACTGTGGCCCACACCGTGATGTGGTCTGTGACTCCATCTAGGCTTCGAAGGGTCAACACGCCATTGCTGTCAATTTCAGCTAGATCCGTTCTATCAACGAAATACTGCACATTGGCATGGCTCAGATCACCGATCAGTCCGTTGTCCAAATAACCGGCTACACTCAGTTGAGCAGCTTGAGTCATTTGCAATTCGTCCCTATTCGACTTGATGACCACCGACTCTAATAGGAGCGTCTTATTAGGGTCCACCCACATCATGGCATCTGCAATTACCCGTGACTTGTTGGCCTTATTGGTTAGTTCGACATACCCGCTATCCCCTGATGCAAAAGGATAGGCGCCAAGGAACACCCACGTTCCATCGGCCTTTGACTCATCAACGGTAACCGTCTCAGAGCCTCCGCTATAATGAACAGTAAATAAGGCATTGGTTGCCCAATTTTCGCTTGAGACTGTTATTTGCGGCAGCTTGTAATACACGCTATAGGTGACACTTTCAGGAAGATCTGGTCGCCAGGCAATTTTGCTTGTTGCTGTACCCGCTGTCGATTTGGCATATACATAGTTATCGTAATAGTAGTCATTGGCCGTTGTATCTCGTATCCAGACGCCTTCCAAATCAGCCTCCGTATTATCCACAATGATGGATGACCCTTGCTGCCAAGCCGGTTGGACTGGCGTTGCCCCTACCTGATCAGGCAGATATAACGTCCGCTTGCGGGTCTGTTTGCCGTCGGATTCCACATAATAAGTGAAAGTTTGGGATAAATCATTTACCCGTATCGACCATTCCATCGGATAAATCGTATCTGGAACGGTCGTGTACGTGACACCGCCATCCAAAGAGTAATGGATTGTCGCTGGCTTTGTCGTTTTCGCCTCCACATAAGCATCGTAGGACGTTTCGTCAGGCTTGACGATTAGCATGCCCTTAACAGCATCTATAGGACTGTGGACGTCGAAGAAATAACTTGCATCCGATGTATCGGCCGTTCTAACCCGGTGCAACGGCACATCAATGTCTAGCCCCTCCACAATGATAGCTGTTATTCCCTTGCTTGAAACTGTGGCCTGTATGATTCCGTCACTCATAACGGCTTGCACGGGTGTCCCGTTATCGCGAATGATGGTTACGTTATAAACTTGTGCTGGGTTGAACCCGACCATTTGTGCATTCAATTCGATTGGAGTCTGTACCTCAACCTGGGATTCATTGCTTAAACTGATGTAGAATTTATTTCCGCTTTCTCCCGTTATCCAGTTCAATTGAGGATGGTTAGTCTGGATAATTCCTTTGGGCATCCAGAGCCACACGTTCGAATTGCCGTAAAATTGACCTGGTTTATTGCCATAAAGATGATATTTGAACCATAAAAAATTAGTTTCAAATACGGACGGGAAGGCGATACTCCCATTTGATTTCAGCGATTGTTCACTGATCAGATAATCCATTGTTTGCCCCAGCTGCGCTGGCATATGGTGATAATAGATGGATGTAGCCCCGCTTGGTCCTTTCAAAGGAAAATCAGGCTCCAGTTGGCTAACAGCGAAGCCCTTATAGTAATAACCCGGATAGCTGGAATATCGTCCGATGACCGCATTATGAGCGATATCCTGCAGCAGTTTATCGCCTGTATAGAGCGATAATCTCAGCATGAATGGAGCCTCCTGAGCATTCATCCGATAATAGCCGGTTGTACTTCCCGCTTCAAATGTCAACCCGTTGGGTGAAACAAGCCAACTGTCCGCTTGTACGCCCCCAGCTACATCTTCAGGGAGCTTGCTCCTAGGATATGCGTATTTACCACTTTCCGGCCAATGGAACGATTCCGCGTAATTATACGTCTCCGGCTGCGGTATCGTAACGGTGCCTTCAGGAACCGGACGAGCAACGAACATGGTAACGTACTGCTTCGCTTCCTTGTACGCGGCATTCAAGTATTTGGGATCCTTCGTTTCTTCGTAAAGCTCCAGGATCTCCATCCACAGCTTGCCATAATAATAAATAAACTCATTTTTACTTACGTTTACAGATGCAGGTGTATCGATATTTTGAGCGATATAGCTGTCAGCTGCATCCTTGGCAGCCTGTAAATACTGTGTATCCCCCGTCATCCGATACATCATAAGAGGTTGAATGACCGGCCCCCGATCTTTCTGATCAGGATCTCGCACAAGGTACTCTTCCTGCCCCAACGCCCCAATTCCTGCCGAAGTGCCCAGCATTTGATTGACAGCGGCTACGCTTGAAACATCGAATGGCAAGGTTGCCATTTTCCATAATGACGGCACGCCGTATATCGGCTTCTGCGTTGGCGACCAACCAATCCCATTTCGCGAGACACCGTACTCGATGGACGGTAATGCCCTCGTATCGTAAAGCTGATTGTCCCCCGTCAGATAGTAGGCCCCTAGAAGAGCCGCATTCGATGTTGTTCGAACGCTATCCTCGTTCTCGATATCAATGAAGCCCTTTGCTCGCTTCCACCAGCCGCTGGGCGACGGAACGTAATTAACAGAGTCATCCCCTTGCGGTTCGATCTTGAGCAAATCGATCATATTGAACATCGCATCTGTAAGTGACTGATCTGCGACATTTTCCCTGTATGCTGAATAACCGTATTCACTGCGGAGAATATCTTCGTAGGCCTTATACAGACTGCTGTTTTGAGCAATTAGCCCCATATGGAACTGATACGTGCTTTCCGCGGTCATCTGCGAGTAAGTCCCTAGTTGCGGCGCATAAAGAATCGGCTGCACAGTGCCTTCGTTGTTGACAAGACTCATGCCAAGCCGTTGTTGGGTAACGCCTCCTGTCGGTTCAAACTCGACGTGGAGCTCCTCCGACGGTACAAATATCCCATAGGACAAAGCGTCCCCCGCTCCGTCGTTCTTCTCAACCAAACTCATCGGAGCGCTTAGCTCCCTCAAACTTGTTGATTCAACCGATCCTACCATTTTGGCATGTGATCTGAAGCCATTTAACACTTCATTAACTCCAGAGGCTAACTCTGTTGTGAAAGATTGATAACCAATGACATAATTCCCATTCCGTCGTGGAGTAAAAGAAAAGGAAACATCAGGTCTGTCCCCAGACAGGGACCAGTTCACTTGTAAACCGTAATCGCTTCCATGCAAAGAATCGGTTAATACGGCAGTATGGCTATCAGGAAAATTGATCCCATCGAATGTAATCCACCTTTTGTTCATCGTATCGTAGTAATTGGTTCGACTCCCTGCATTCCCGTCCAACAAAACCCATTGTTCTTCAAGTCTTTCTGCCACATGATTGATTGCCACCCAATTCCCTGTATCCGTGTCCTTGTAGAATAGATCACGAACAATGGATTTGCCTCCATCCCAAGCAGCTTCATAGAAAGTCGCCTTATAGTTTGCATTCTCGATGCTGCCTTTTTCCGTATAACTGAGATTCGCCAATGTGCGGCTGCGCAGCGGGGGCAACGGTGGAGCTTGCTGCCGAATATTCCCTTCGAACTTGACGCTATCTGCCCGCGTAATGATGGTTCCCGTCGTAGGCTGCGTTCGAGTCAGTCTGACAAATTCGGTATCATTACCGCTAAAAACATACTCCCCCAAATCAACCCATCCAACAGCTGGGCCAGATGAGGGCCTGAGATCCATAAACATGACATCCGTAATCCCATTGTGCACAATTTCGATTTTTACATTACTATCTGCTTTATCCGCCCAATTAAGCTTGTTGAACGATATTCTCGCCGTTCCTGCTTCCAATCGCGGATTCCATGTGATGCTTCTTCCCACGGCATCCGTATAACTGGAACTGGAATTATTATACCCCTTCACTCCTGTACTCGTGCTCCAATAGGGAGCTGAGTATCCGTTAGTCTTGTTATCCACATCAGTGGTGACGACTCCATCAATTGTGATACTTCCATCATCAATAATGATTGTCTTATGAGGCTCTCTCTGCTGAATATTCCCCTCAAACTTAACCGCATCCGCGCGCGTAAGTATCGTGCTAGAGCTGCCGGTAGACCGGGTCAATTTAACGAATTCTTCACCTGTCCCGGAAAAATAGTACTCTCCCAGGTCAACCCATCCTGCTGGAGCTCCGAATGAAGGCCTAAGATCTATAAATTGAACATCTGTCATACCATTATGCACAATTTCGATTTTCACATTGCTATCCGCTTTATCCGCCCAATCAAGCTTGTAAAATGATATTCTCGCTGTTCCTGCTTCCAATCGCGGATTCCACGATATGGTTCTGCCTGCTGTACTTGTATATTTGGAACTGGAATTATCGTACCCCTTCACCCCTGTACTTGTAGTCCAATTCGGAGCCGAGTATCCATTGCTCTCATTATCTGCATCAGGAGTCATAACACCATCAATTGTGATACTCCCGTCATCGATGATAATTGTCTTGTACGGTAAGGTCTCCGCATTAGCGCTCCTTATTCCAACTAAACTTAAAGGAACGATCAACGCCATGATGAAAATAAAGAAAAACAGTTTCCTTTTCACCAGATCACTCACATCCTCTCTCTTAAATTGATTGCGCTTTCAAAAAAGTAATCACCTCCGTCTTTTTATCATAACAGGCCACATCACCCTGAAATTTCTTTGATTTCAAGAATTTCTTATAAGATTTTAAGTAAAAAAAACTACATAGCATTAGGCTGCTCAACAGCCGTCAGATGCCATGTAGGTCTTTCGAGGTTATACCGGCGGCTGCACCACCAACAATTTCCCAAGCTGGATCACCGTTTGGTTGTACCAATCCAGATGTTGCTGAACATGCTCTCTACTTCGTTCATTGCCAGATGCTTCAAACACAGCCGCTTTGTCTGTCTTCTCATTATCGATTTCAAAGCGAACCGTATGGTTCCCATTCGGAAGCTCCGGCAAGAAAACATACTGATTCCGATTATGGTCGTTATACGGTGTAAATCTGTCGACAAGGAAGGGTTCCCCTCTATCTACCGTCACCTTCAACCTGCCGGAATCAGGTCCTCCGATATCGAACAGTCCAATGTGTGTGCCTTGGAACTGCACCGTGATAGCCTCTCCAGGATCGACTGCTCGCCAAAGTCCGGGAAATAACCAATCGTACTTGCGAGCCAGCGCAAAATCATCAGGAGTCACGAAGGACCATCCTGCCGATAAATGGGCATGGCCATCCAGCGACAGCATTGCGGCGTACTCCCATGGATTGGCTGGGACCAGAGGGTTCTGAGGCAGGTTATGTTCAACACTGCCCGAAAGAACCCCGAGTGCACGAATCCGCTCAAATGACCGAGTAATCGTATCTGTGTAAATCCGGTGCCCCTCGGGAATGATCGGATGGATCGCGTCATGCGTAAAAACAATGACCCCGGGAATGGAATCTCCTGACTCTCCTGACCTTGAAGTGAACATTAACTTTCCCTCCGACACCAATTGACTGACCGCTACACCCAGATGAATCGAAGGAATACCGTAATAATCGGCCACTTCTTCTTGCATAAGAGCTCCCTTTTGGTACTCCCCAGACTGAAATCCTGCTACATCTCGCTCCTTCAACGTATAAACAAACAGGATATCTATAAATCGGCTCCGCTTGCGAATTTGACGGACAATTCCTTCAATTCGCGCCTTGGACTCGGGTACTCCGCCATCGTTACCGACAAACTCCACAAATACGAGATCAGGTTGATGACGAAGCACATCCGTCTCCAAACGGGCGCAGGCCAAATCCGATCCAGTTCCGTCAATGCCTGCATTCACAGAGCGGATATCTGCTTTGGGATATTGTCCCCGAAGCCAATCCGCCGTCATGACTCTATATCCTTCAGAACGCGTATTACTGCCGCCAAAATAGACGATTGTTACCGCTTCTCCATTTGCCAACTTCTGAATGACATTAGGCAACCCTTTTCGAGGGAATAATTCCTGCATCGCGACTTCACCTGGCCTCACTGATCATTTTTAGGAGCATACAATTTAACAGCAAACACTTCATAATAAGGCGTACCGTATGTAGCACGGAAATCGAATCGGATTCGGGAGACACAATTCGCATCCACTTTATGTTTATTCAACGTGAGATAATTTCCACGGATACTGATTTTCCTCTCGGTTCCGTCTTCTAAGGTTAAGGTCACATCATAGTCTTGGATAAGGGACTCAATCGGGTCGTCAAAATGCTCTAAGTCCAGCTGTGAATTGAAAACAAGATGGATTTCCTCCAGATTTTTAGTACTTGCAAAACTGAATTCCAACCACTCCTGCTCCTCCGTACATTTGGAAATCCAGCCGTTCGGCAGACCATAAGGTCTGGAGTAGCCATTGACGACATTCTCGGGATTATACATATTTTGGTATGGCAGCAGGTCCTTAAAGCAAATGTTCTTGTTGAATTTCTTCAGCCTAGACGGCTCTTCCGGCCTATAATGAAAGCTGACCGCTCCAGTAAGTTTCTCTTCATTACCGTATACGGCAAGCCTCTCTGTTCCTTCAAGTACAATGTAGATTTTGTCGTCCGCCGGCTTCGCACAGCCCAAGTTCAACGTAATCCAATCGTCATGACCAGCTGCAATAGCCAAGCTGTAGTCTTTCAACGGGCTAGTCGGAATATAGTTTTCCTTCCGTTCTCCACCAAACAACTTCACATGCAGCGTTAGCGAATGTTCGGAACTGTTTTTAATTTTGACCCGTACGCTTTCCGCCTCGGATGTCTGAATCGGCAAGACCAAACATAATCCTTGGTCCAAGGGAATCGCTTCGGTTGGATGAACATTGTCATAGCTGCGCTGAGACGAGGAACGAATATGTAATCCATCAGCGAAATAAGGATCTAACTCCTCTTTAAGCCCTACTATCGTTTGTCCGTCTCGAAGCAGCAGCCCCTGCAGCTCTCCCATATGAGCTCGGACGATGTCTGCGGGGTCTACCTCATATTTCAAGCATAACACAGCCGCGGTTCCAACTGCCTGCCCCATGCAACCGCAGGTTGCCATTACCCTTGTCGATCCGAAAGCAACATGGGTAGCACTTATATTGCGGCCAGCGAACATGAGGTTAGGTATATTTTGCGAAAATAAACTCCGGAACGGAATATTGTACAAGCCAGGCACGAAATTCCACGCTGTAGCCGGTCCCTCATCGTAGATGCCCTTGGCAGCATGTAAATCCATATACCAGCCCCCAACGGATACAGCATCTTCGAAATGCGGCTTCGCTGTAAGATCGTTTTGAGATAACATGTATTTCCCAATAAATCGCCTGGATTCCCGTTTTCCCGGAATCGGGCATACATAATCCAAGATGAGATTGTCTACATCATCAAATTCACCGCTATTTTTGATATAATCCCAAATTCCGTAAACCAATTTCCGCAGCTCTAATGCAATGTCTTCATTGTTTGTAATAACATCCATGTGCCCGCCGTATTCCAGCCACCATAATCCGCCGAGTCCGTTGATTTTTCTAGGAAAAGCCCGATGGTTCAAGCCTTTTCTGATACTATCAAAAAAGGGCAACTTCGTAATATCATACGCAAAGCCAGGCCTCTTGTACGGAACGTGATACTCTACATCGCGTGCTTGGAAAAGGATCGTGTCTCCCATGGTGTAGTGATCCGCCACTTCAGGAGCCAAGTCCTCCTTGTATTCATGCTTCGCTTCTCTTCCCCATCGAAAGAGAGCACCTGCTTGATATCCGACAACCCCGTCTCCAGAGCAATTGATGTAGGTTCGGCTTTCAAAACGGAATTTCCTTTCAGAAGCCAGTTGCAAGCCTTCAACCCACTTAATTCTGCCGTTCACCATTCCCGTTTCATGCACGCATGTATTCAGAAATAGAGAAATGTTAGGTTCATCATAGACCATATCCAACAAGACCGTATCCGAAAGCGAAAGCATAAGCTTTTTGTTATATAGCGGATTATAGTGGAAAATTTTCAACTTGAGCTCTTCCACTAACCCGCCCTCACGCGCATAATAGGATGGACTTTTGCCGAGATAGGCCGACCCGTTGATATGAACCCTAACCTCGCTGCTGGCATTTCCCCCAAGAACCGGTCGATCATTGATAAGTGCAACTTGCAGCCCTTGACGAGCGGCAGCAATGGCGGCGCACAGCCCAGCAATTCCTCCGCCAACGACGGTTACATCCGCTTTAATTAGCTCCATTTTGATAACCTCCATGATAAGATACATCTATCATGGTAGTTCTTTTAAACCCTGTTTTTTTACATGATTTCGCGAAAAATTCATACATTTTTTTGCAAACTCATTTGGATTCATACCGTGTTATTTTTATCCGATATTGCTTAGGTGTATCACCCGTATATTCTTTAAACAGTTTGCAAAAATACCCTTCATTGACAATGCCTACTTCCTCGCACAATTCCATTAATGAATAATCCTGAACATGTAACAACTCGAGAGCCAATTGTATTTTTTTGCGGTTGATGTAACTAATAACGCCTTCGTTCATTGTTTTTTTGAAAAGACTGCTAAAATACGACGGAGCTAAATTCACTTCCTCGGCAATAGCCTCTAACGTTAAACGCTGTTTCAGGTTTTTCTCAATAAATCGCATGGCTCCCATAATTTCTGCCCGGTGCAAGAGTTGACCAGCGTGTACATATTCGTATGTAAAGTCGCTAATATAGGCTAGTTGCTCCCGAAATGCCATAAATTCCATGGGAAACTCCGCTACATCCTTGTTCTGCGTGCTCCCTGATCTAAATTTCGCAATAATGTCTCTGTAGAAGTCTCGAAGCATAGGAGCCATGATGGACTTATGGATTTTATGATCCGTAGCACATTGGTTTAAATCAGCAAATTCTTTCTCCAGCTCCTCCTTGGCAACCTGTCTGTGCACCCATGCAAGAAAATCAGCCAGTTTCTGCTGAAAGTCATCTCTACTATCATTACGATAATGGAACCGATGTGTAGGCGTTTTGACTACTTTATCTGCATGATAATAGAAATCCTCACTTACATTTTGAGCTTCCGTGTAGGCTTGTTTAATGGTCTCCCAACCTCGATGCGGACTGCCAAAAGCTACAGATACCTTTTGATTCAAATACTGATGCAAATGGGAAACGATCTGCCCTCCTAATAGCTGGCAAGCATATTCCGTATCCATCTCACTACGATTATTTTCCCAGGAAAGAAAACCAATAAACCGATTATCGGATAGATCCGTAGCTACACCAGTGCCGCAATTCATCAGCGTTTCTTCGATGACATTCGTAATTGCATATTTCAAGATGTTTTGGTCAACCGCAGAATATTCATTTCGAAAACTTTCATACTGATTCATTTCAACAATAAAGCAGCAATAGTTGGCTTGAAAGAAATGAAACTGCATACGATTGGCGAAATCCGATGCCCGATGAGAAGGTATTTCGCCTCTGACCAGTTCGTTAAAAAACTGTTTGCGGACTCTATATTTATTTTCAAGAACGGAAATGTTTAAAGATTGAAATTCTTCTTCTTTTCTCTTCACCTCATCCAAAATTCCAGCTGCCTTATTCAAAGCTCGATGCAAAATTGCTTCATTTAACGGAACCTTGACAATGTAATCCAATACATTGGCATGAATAGCTCGCTGTGCGTACTCGAAAGATGAATAGGCGGTCAAAAGAATGTATTGGGTATGAGGCAGCTCCGGCTTTAATTGCTCAATCATGGATATCCCATCCATTCGCGGCATCACGATATCGGTTATTACAATATCCGGTTTTAACTTCAAGATTTCCTCTATCCCCTGCTGCCCATTCATCGCTTTTCCCACTAACTGGAATCGGCGTTCCTTAGGAGAGAGCTCTCTAAAAAAAAGTTCCAATCGTTGAATGATTAGATCTTCATCGTCAACGATGAAGCAAGTGTAGTCTCTCACCCACATACATCTCCTTTAAATAAATCTACCGGGAATACGGCACGGACACAGGTTGTTTCCTTCGGGATGCTTATGATTTGGAGCCCGAACTGCTCCCCATAGTGAAGTCTTATTCGACCATGAATATTGTTTAACCCGATTCTTTTCCTTTTTACTTCCAGATCACTCGGTTCTGCCGTTAAAATATGCTTGGTTTTATCTGCTGGAATTCCCTCGCCTTGATCAATGACCTCTATCATGACGATGTTGCCTTTCCTGTAAGCATGAATCGTAATCGAACCTTCGATTCCTCCACCGTTATAGCCATGGAAGATACTATTCTCTACAATAGGCTGCAGCAGCATTCGAAAAACCGGAAAGTCCATTAACCCATCTTCAATATGCTCAATTAACTGAAAATGCCTGTTATAACGGATGTTCTGAATCGCGATATAGTCCGATACATTTTGCAACTCCTGACGTAATGAAACCTTCTCCGAAGCATCGGCGATCCCGTATTCCAATATTGAAATGAGAGACCCGATCACCACATCTACTTTTTCTATTTGTCCGAGGTGTATGACATTGCTGATAGCTCCAAGCGTATTATAAAGAAAATGAGGGTTTATTTGAGATTGCAGCACTTGGATTTCCAGCTTTCGCTCAAGTTCATTATGAAGCTCTCCTCGCCGAATCAGTTCCACAATTTGCTGCAGCATTCGGTCGAAAGCACGGGAAAGGTCACCGAATTCATCGTTTCGCTTGATGGTAACTCTCGTTGTCAGATCGCCTTGCTCTACCCGCTTCATTTTTGTTTTGAGCGTATAGAGCGGATTCCTGATATATTTGGCAATAAAAAAAGAAATGAACAAACTTAAGAGAAAACCTGCAACTAGAAGCACGATGTAATAGGCCTCCAATCTGGACAGCGCAGCTTCCAGACGAGATTCATCGTTAATCGAAATGATGGACCAATTGAATTTCTCCGTCGGTTTCTTCAGAATAGAGACTGGTAAGCCCTCTTTTGTATGCAGTTGAAGGCTTGTTCCCGACGTATCGAGAATTTGTTCCGCCGACGTTTCCCCAATTGAAAACGTATGATCTTGAATACTCAGGGGACCTCTATTTTCCGAAAATCCAGCAATAATTTTGCCCGATGAGGTGATCAGAGCGAGATTCATTTGTTCTTTTTTATTAATCTTGAACAAGGTTTCTTCAATGGCATTTAGATCCAAATCGACCGCAATGGCCAGAGGAGAAGGAGAGCCGTTCAGATATCGAACCATCGTAACGGTCCAGCCGGAATACTTAGATTTATAAGGATCACTGACAAATGTAGTTCTTCGGTTCTTGTCGGCCGCATCAAACAAAGGTTCTCTGTCCGATAAAGGTTCATCAAAAATCCGCGTAGCCATACTTCCACCTAGAATGGATAAATCACTTTTGATCAAGTAAATGTTACTCACATAATTACTGTTTAGTTCATATAACTCTCTTAATTGCTTTTTAATCACTTCCGTATTGTCAATGTTTGCTTTCACTGATGTTTCAACCGAGAACAAGATTGTCTGGAACGAAGAAAAATTAACCGTCAAATACTGGTCAACTTTGTCCAATATTTGGTTCGTGTAATAAATATCGTTGGTTCTTATTTCCTTTTGAACATAGCGATAGGACAATTGACTTATCAAGATGATGCAGCTTAATACAAATGCAAACACAATTAAAAATAGTTTTAAAGGCAAGCTGATTCTACGTCGCATCGGCCATCTTCCTTTTAAATCCAGATTAAACTAAGCATAGCATAGGACGACAAAGAGAGGGGCTGTTTATCGCCACTCTCTTTGTTTATTTACTTGATTAAGCCTGCTTCTTTAAATTGCTTAACTGCTGTATCCTTATATTTTTGCATATCAAACTTGGTATCCAATGTTTTGAGGAAATTATCCCAGTTGGTTAGAGGGTCTTTGCCCGACATAAATTTCACTAAGCTTTCATTAATGAAACGTGTGCGGTCAGCTGCCAAGGTATCGCTAGGGTCGGCAGTCAATAAATTTCCGGGTAAAGTAAGACCTACATATTGCTGATTGTTCGTGAACGCCTCTGTCGTCTTCGGATTCTGGAAGCTGAAGTACTCGGCATCATCGCCTCGGCGCGGCATTCTATAATGATCGACCCATAGGTACTTTTCTTTCATTTCTTTGGATAATTCAGAGGTTTTATTTTTGATCTTGCCGTCTACGATATCCCAATGAATCCCTTTAATTCCGTAGGCAAAATTCGGATAGGCTTCTTTGTCCGTAAAGAGATATTCCAGCATAGACAAGATCCGAATGATTTTGTCCTTGTCCGCTTTCTTGGAAATAGCCCATGAATTGCCTTGGAACGATTTTCTCTCCACGATTTGATCACCGTAGGGCCCTTTCATTGGAGGAATGACGATCCATTCCGGTATCTCTCCGCCGATTTCTTTCATCTTCTGCTGATAATCAGGTTCCAATCTGCGGGCATCTCTGATCATGAAGCCAACTTTACCTTTATATAACTTTTGGTCTAACAAATCTGGTGTAGTCATCGTCACCCAGTCGGGGTCGACAACTTTCGCTGTCATCATTTTATTGATGTAAGCGAGCGCTTCTTTCATTTTGGGATCGATAAAAAGGAATACGGGTTTATTGTCTTTCACTTCAATGGCGGAAGGCGGATTAACGCCAAACATCCACATCAAGCTATCGAAGCCGTAGGTTTGCAGATTGCCTTCTTTATTCATACCGCCTATGAATCCGTACGTATCGTTTTTGCCGTTTCCATCCGGATCTTTCTCCGTAAAGGCTTTCATGACTTCGAATAGCTCGTCTGGGGTTGTCGGCACTTTCATATTCAGCTTTTTCAGCCAATCGTTGCGGATAAAGAAGCTTCGACTGATACCGTTTACATTATCATAACCCGGAACGCCAATAGTTTTTCCTAGATATGACGTCGCATCCCAGGAGTCTTTACCGAAACGCTTCTGCAATTCAGGAAATTGATCCAAGTATGGCGTCAAATCCGCAAGAACACCTTGATCATAATATTGCGCGAGATCAGCTCGACTCTTCAAGAAAAGCAAATCGGGAATATCCCCGCCCGCAATGAGCGTATTCAGTTTGGTTGTCGCTTGCCCGGCTTGAGGAACCATCATATCCAAATCGATGTTCACCGCCTTCTCCAACATTTGACGTTGAATATCTTCCTCACGTGGAGGTATCGGTGCGGCAGCATTGAAAGTACCTTGGTTAAACATCGTAATTTTCATTTTGGTCGCGAACTTGTTAGACTCGGATTGAGAGCTGCTCGAAGCTCCTGGCTTAATTCCTTCTTTGTCCGTACATGCTGACAATAGCGCTCCCAGCCCTACGATTGCAGCCAGAACCGTAAATGAAACCTTTTTAAGTTGCATATTGACCTCTCCTTTTACTTGTATATATAATATCACGCTGTTTCCTTAACAACCTAGGTAGGAATTGCTTTTTAACCTTTAATCGATCCTAAGAGTACACCCTTCGTAAAATGCTTTTGCATAAATGGATAAACGATCAAGATCGGAACCGTCGTCACAACAACAGCAGCCATTTGCACAGCGAACTTGCTAACCGTTCCGGCATTAGCCATCGATTCAGAACTTTGTGTTGCGATGTTAAGCAAAATGTTACGCAAGACAACTTGCAGCGGCATTAAGTTCGAATCATTCAAGTAAACAATCGCATCGAAATAACTGTTCCAATGCCCTACGGCATAAAATAGGGAGATCGTGGCAAGAACGGGCAAGGACAAGGGTAAAATGATTCTCCATAACGACTGAAGTTCACTTGCGCCGTCAACCCTTGCCGATTCCTCGATTTCAGCAGGCAATTGCTCGAAAAAGCCTTTAATGATCACCAGATTAAATGCACTAATAAGATGTGGAATAATTAATACCCATGGACTGTTTAGCAATCCCAGAGAGCGGATTAACAAATACGTCGGAATTAACCCTCCACCAAACATCATGGTAAACACAATGAATATTAAAAACGTGCTGCGTCCTGGCAAATATTTTTTGGATAACGGATAAGCCGCTATGATCGTAAAAAACACATTTAGAGCCGTACCTACAATCGTTCTAAACAATGTGATTTTATACGCCTGCCCTATGCCGTGAGAAATGAATACCTCTTTGTAGGCTAGAAAAGTAAAGGATTCAGGTATAATCACAATTCCTCTTCTTAACACTTCCGATTCTGGCGTCACTGAAACAGCAACCACGTATAAAAAGGGGAGTAAGCAGAGTAGGGATAGTGCAATAAGAATCATATAAACGGCTGCTTGCCATACTTTTTCCCCGACTGTCATGTTGATCATTGTAAAAACCACCTCACCAAATTTGCCCATCGAATTTCTTTGCCAGCTTGTTCGCAGCCAAAACTAAAGCAAATCCGATGATCGCTTTAAACAATCCCACAGCAGTAGCCAAGCCAATCTTCAGGCGCTCTAACCCTTCACGGTATACCCATGTGTCGATAATGTCGATTTTTTCTTGGTTAAAGCTGTTAGCAAACATGAAAATTTGATCAAAACCAGCATCCAGAATATGGCTTAATTTAAGGATCAGCATCAGAATAATAACGCCTCGAATGCCGGGTAACGTGACATGCCATAGCTGTCTCCACTTGGAAGCGCCATCCATTCGAGCTGCTTCATATAAGCTTGGATCAATTCCTGCTAATGCGGCGAGATACAATATTGCTCCCCAGCCAATATCCTTCCATATTTCAGATAAGATGATCAACACTCTGCCCCAGGCAGGTTCCGTTAGAAAAGAGATGGGTCCAACCCCATTTTCCTTCAAAATCATATTAAAAAGGCCATCTCCTGGGGCTAATAAGGCCACCATCAGTCCATAAACAATGACCCATGATAGAAAATGGGGCAAGTACGTGATCGTTTGTACGATTTTTTTAAACCATTGGGTATACACTTCATTGAGAAGCAGGGCAAGTACGATGGGAGCGGAGAAACCGAATAATAGCTTATACAGCGATATGATAATCGTATTTCTCATGATGTCCCAGAAATAAACGCCATTGATAAAATCCTTGAAATTCTTCAATCCCACCCATGGACTGTCCCATAGTCCCAAGGCTAGATTATAGTTTTTAAAGGCAATTATGATTCCCGCCATGGGAATATATTTGAATACGGCAAAGTAAACTAATGCCGGGAATAAGAGAGCATACAACACTTTGTACTTCTGTATCGTTCTTATCCATGAATTCCGCTTTCTGGGGAGGGGAATGGCGTCCGCTGTCATTTTCGCTTGCATATCATCACCTCGTCTTTATTTATATTTGTATAATAGCACCCCTCCAACGGATAAATTTCTGCAATTTCAAGAATTTCTTACAAGATATTAAGTAGTAGGTCCTTGAAAAATTCCAATACATCGGCGTCCAAAAACGGACAGAGTGAGCGAGTCGCACGAAAACTAAGTTGGATTTTCATACCCTACATTTCTTAAGAAATGACAGCATAGAATGCTGATAGGTCGTTTCACGGTTTATGTTTCTAAATGGGAGGAGAAAGAAATGGCAAAAAGAAGGAAAAAGTCATCCGTAGCGGGGTCCCAAACGAAAGCAGCGAAGGAAGTAAAAATTAGTTCCACCCCTCATGCTCCACTTAAAGAAGGAGCGTCTGGATCCTACAGCAACAGCGCAATTGCCATGATGCCGCCTGGACAATCGGTCCCTACATCGAAACAGGAACAAGCCCTCGCCATTAAGATAGCGAGGGCAATGCTCTCTGGCCCACGGCACATCACCAAAGATGCAACCGTTGCGGAAATGCGTGAGGATGGAAAACTAATCATCTTGCGCCAAGGCACCAACCATTGGATATGCTTTCCCGGGGATGAGAACCAGATCGGCAATCCCCCGATGTGCGCCGATCCAATGGGACTGCAATGGATCATGGATCTCAAGGCCAAGAAGACGCAACCCACGAATATGGCTCCTGGCCTCATCTATATGCTGTGCGGTGCCACGCAGCATAGCAACACTGATCCGTTTGATACAACAAGCCCGCCAATCCCGATTGGTCCGCACTGGATGATCATTTGGCCTTTTGACGCCAAGAATGCCGGATTGCCCAATACTGTCAGAGATGCAGGCGCCTGGGTGATGTTCGATGGCACACCTTACGCCTATCTGCACATCTGCGGCACACCCTGGTCTGGCAATGTGTACAATGTGATGAATCCAGGCGATCAGATGCCGGTTTGGACCATGGAATATGGCTTGCGATCATAGGAAACGTCAATATCATCAATATCTATGTCATCATAGATTTTTATACTTAGAACAAAGCCTATCGACACCATGTTAATCAACAGCGAAGTGCCTCCATAGCTGATAAAAGGAAGGGTAATTCCCGTAATCGGCATAATACCAATCAGCATCCCAATGTTTTCGAAAACTTGAAACAAAAACATAGCGGAAATCCCACCAATGATGTAAATGCCTGTTTGGCTGCGAATGCTTAGTGCGATAGTAATCATTCGATAAATGAGAACAAAATAAAGGAAGAGTAGCACCGATGCTCCTATAAATCCAAATTCTTCGCCTATTACAACGAATATGGAATCTGCATAGGTATATGGAACCTGACCACTCTGGACTGAAGTCCCATGAAGATAGCCATCTCCCTCTAGGGAGCCTGATCCGATTGCTGTAACCGATTTTTTCATGTGATAGGTTGCTTTTTCAGAAGCTAGTTCTGGTAAAAGGACGGCATCTATCCTATCCAACCAGTACTCTTTATGTTTGGAGGCCATGAATTCTTTTATTTCCGCATGGTATTGGATATAGCTCCAGATGGAGCTTCCGCTTACGATTATCATAATGACTAGACCTATCCAAGCATGCTTGTAGTTCATGTGCCCAAACCAACAAACCACAATAAAAATAACCAAATACGCAATGGAGTTACCGAGGTCTGGTTGCATGAGAACTAAGAGAAAAGGAACTAATGTAATAATACCCATTGGAAGTATTTCCTTGAACACGCTAAGCGTCTCGACTTTTCTTTTAGATAGAAAATACGATAAAAACAAGATTAAAATGAGCTTACAAAACTCTGCTGGTTGAAAGCCAATCCCACCAGGAAGAATGAACCACCCCTGAGCATTGTTGATCGTATCCCCTTTAAAAAACAATAAAACCAGCAGTCCCACCCCAATGAAATAGTACATCGGCGAAAAGCGCAATAAGAGTTTGTAGTTAAAAAACAACATTATAAATAAGACAATAAACCCAAACCCGTAATAATACATCATTTTAATATAGGATTGGGAATAGTCTGGTTGAGTCTGTGTTGCGCTATAGATGCAGAATATACTAATGATCATTAAGATGAACAACAGCAACAAAATAATGACATCCAGCCCTTTAATTATTCTTTTCAACATGAAACCTAATTGCGTTCCTCCGAGAAAATTCTCAATAATGAACCACCTATTTCTGGATACGTTAAGTAAGCTCATTAAATATAAGATAAACTGTTTAATAAAAAAGTGGGGTATTTATTAAATTTTCCTTAAATTTCCCAGTGTGGAGTTTTAGAATTTTTGCTGCAGTAAATTACTTCATATGAAAAAAGAGCAGCCGCAAAGCAGGCTCCTCTATTAATGTTCTCTATTAGCTTCCCGAAATCGGCAAAGCACCTTTTAAAATTGTCCAAGCTATTGCCAGTTGGACAATGGAACAGTTCTTTTATACCTGTCCCGATAATAAATCCCTGTTTTATTTCCTAATTATTACTTTCAAGTAACTATGTGAATTGAAAGTGCGTACTTTTCTTCGGTTCTCCTCCCACTCATAATAAACGCTATAAGAGAAGGAGGAATGCCTTATGAAACCAGATGAAATGAAAGCAAGTAAAACCGCTCTTGTCGTTGGAGCGAACGGAGTGATCGGACGGAATCTGATCGATTACCTGATAACACTCCCTGAATGGAATATCATTGGTGTTTCGAGACGTGGCGGTGTGAACAGCGATCGGTTACGATATGTGGCGGCAGACCTTCTAAATGAAGAGGATACCTTGGCGAAGCTGGGCAATCTAACCTCGGTCACACATATCTTCTATGCTGCTTATCAAGATCGCCCTACATGGGCCGAACTGGTTCCGCCTAATTTAGCCATGCTTGTAAATGTGGTCAATGTGATCGAACCGATTGCCCCAAACCTTGCGCATATCAGTCTAATGCAAGGCTATAAAGTGTACGGCGCACATCTCGGTCCATTTAAAACACCGGCGCGGGAGACGGATGCCAACCATATGCCTCCCGAATTCAATATCGACCAACAGCAATTCCTTGAAAAACGTCAGCCGGGAACTGAGTGGACCTGGTCGGCCCTTCGTCCGTCAGTCGTTAGTGGGTTTGCATTGGGAAATCCGATGAACCTCGCGATGGTTATTGCGATCTATGCTTCCATGTCAAAGGAACTGGGTCTGCCGCTTCGTTTTCCAGGGAAGCCTGGTGCGTATAACAGCCTGCTAGAAATGACCGATGCAAACTTACTGGCTCGCGCAACAGTCTGGGCGGCAACCGATGAACGTTGCGCGAATCAGGCATTTAACATTACGAACGGCGACTTGTTTAGATGGAATGAGCTTTGGCCGAAAATCGCGGAATTTTTCGAAATCGAGACCGCCCCTCCGTTACCGATGGCTTTAGAGGTAGTCATGGCTGACAAGGAAGCTCTATGGAACTCCATGGTGGAGAAATATGATTTAATGAGGAATACCTATGAGGACGTTTCTTCCTGGCGGTTCGGGGACTTCGTGTTCTCTTGGGATTACGACTTTTTCTCGGACAGCTCAAAATCTCGCCGTTACGGCTTCCACGAATTCGTCGATACGGAAAAGATGTTTATGGACATCTTTGAACAATTCCGTCAACGCAAGATCATTCCATAAATTGAGGATACCGGTTCCTTATTAATAGGGACCGTTTTTTTATTTATCCTATTCGTCCGTTTGCGGCGGTTCAAATAAGACAGTTCCTCTATCGCCGTATACCTTTTCGATATGCGTATCTCCCCATCTGCACATAAGATGAAGGATTTCTTTCAGGCTCCAGCCGTAGTCCGTTAACTCATACTCGACCTTTGGCGGCACTTGGTTATAAGAAATACGGAACACGATTCCATCATCTACTAATTCTCCTAGCTGCTGAGTCAGCACCTTCTGCGTTATGGCAGGCATCAGGCGCTTCAGTTCGCCATTACGCCTTTTTCCAAACGTTAGATGGAATAGAATAACCGGCTTCCACTTGCCTCCGATCACTTCAAGAGTGGCTTCTACCGCAGTGTTATAAATTTTATCGGGCTCTTGCATAATCGAAAATCCCCCCTGCAACCTGCGGAATCATCGTCGATCTTAATGTCCACACCTTTTTTTTAATGAATTCGAGGCATTAGTCTCCCTTTCCTGCTAACTGATCAGTTACGAGGTTGGGATAATATCCACGAAATGCCTCGGGCAGTCCGAGAAGCCGCTAAGCGCGCAGCGTGGATACACCTTTATCTGAAGGACTTCTAATTAGCTAAAGTAGTCTTGTAATAATAATTCATTTATAAGTACTGACAACTTTTCAATCCATATTTCCCCAATCGAATCATTCGGTGATATACATGTGGGTTGCCGCGCTGTTCGTATTGTACTAACGTTCCCGTAATGAATTTATGGTAAAATATGCTTGCCTACGTTATAGGAAGTTCACACTAAGGAGGAATTGAGAATGACTGGTCAAAGAGTCAGCCTGCGTCCTTTCGAAACAGAAGATATTAAAGAGCTTCATCAATGGTCCAATGATCCGGTTTCCATCCTGTTGGTTGGCAGAGTTCCACAAGCCTACGAACAAATTGAACAGCAAGTTATGAGGAAAAGACAAAACGGAGATCTTCTGCTAGCAATTGAGAACGAAGAAAATAAACTTATTGGCTGGGTTTTCCTCAAGGATATCGAACATGAACACGGCAGAGCCGGTATCGGAATCCTTCTAGCCCCAGAGGCTCGCGGACAAGGGTACGGAAAAGAAGCGATGAAAGCGATGATTAAAATAGGCTTTAACCAACTCCGGTTACATAAAATCTATTTAACTACAAGAGGGTTAAATGAACATGCGATTGCGCTGTACAAAAAAATTGGTTTTGTCGTCGAGGGAAAATTGAGAGAGCATGCATTTTGTAATGGCCAATATTATGATACATACTATATGGGAATGTTAAAATCTGATTGGCAGGCCGAGGTTTATCTGAATTGCAATTCGTGATTCAAACTGTGCAAAGAAAACAGAAACGTATCAAATCAAAACTAAAAGGCATGAGCCCGGTACAGTACCGAGCTCAACGATATCGTTTTAGTTTTTTGGTTCGAGGGCTAAAATTTTCTTCATGTAGCTGGATAAGGAATCGAGATGATTCCCAATGGTAATAGTTCTCTGTTTTTCGATAAGTTGTGCTGCTGGTACCATAGAAAGCTGAGCTGCCACTACATTCTTCATTGGGTTTTCTTCAATAATATTTATCAATCCCATTGATACAGATTGTATGTATTCACTTTTTTTCCCTTGCATAATTAATTCAAATGTATTCTCCAATAGGAAAGGCTCAACTTCAATCTCTTTACCCTTCATTTTGGAGTAGGATAATAATTGATTCATTGTTCCATTAACAGTGTTAGGGTTCGTAAATGCCACTATTATGGGCAGATTCATTTTACAGATATCTTCGAACAAAGGCTCATCAATTTTTATTATAGGGATTGGATAATGATGAACTTCTTCATTAAATATTGCCGTAAAAAAGGTACATGTAATTAAAATAG
The DNA here is from genome assembly GCF_004000765.1 of Paenibacillus chondroitinus NBRC 15376. Taxonomy (GTDB): domain Bacteria; phylum Bacillota; class Bacilli; order Paenibacillales; family NBRC-103111; genus Paenibacillus_E; species Paenibacillus_E chondroitinus. The sequence goes on from NZ_BILW01000019.1 coordinate 33,626, forward strand.
CATCTACATGGCATTTTGTTATCCAATCAAGTGTTTCAATAACTTTCTTTTCAACAATTTCTTTTGTGAAATCAGCATCCATTTTTAAACGGTCAAGACCTGGATCTACAAAATGAATTAATTCTACGTCAAAAATACTCAGAGCTTTTTCAACGTGTTCAATATTTGAATAATGTGCATGATAGCAACCAATTCTTTTCATATTTATGTACCCCCAAGGTTTTCAAGAATTGTACCAATATTCAGTTGGATTTGTAAACACTTGAGTTGTTCAATTAATCTGCCAGTTAGGTGAACGAAAGGCTGCCGTACATTGTCGGCAGCCTTGTTCTTGTTGAATGTTCAACTATAGTTCCCCGTTAGAATATTCCATGATAACCTTTGTCCAAAATGTCTTTGCAGGCAAATTTTTTTCCAACCAAGAAACGCTCCAATTGCCTTTAAACATCTCAAAAAGTTTATGCGCTACTTTTTTACCAATTCCTTGTCCTCGGTACTTTCTTAGTATGAAAAACTCAGCAACTGAAACTTTAGGCGATTCACCTTCTGTGATTTTCCTAACTAAAACAAATCCAGCGAGCTTATCAGACTCCATAATAAAGAAGGGCAACCGCCCTGCCCGTTAGGTGAGCAAATGGCAGCTGAATCGTCGAATATCATATCAAAAGATCATATTTATCAACACTAGATATTACTTGAAGCGATAGTCAGAGGCGATCGGCCCTACGAGAATAGAAATAAGGCAAGATCATCCGATCCCGCCTTATTCTTTCAGTACTATTTAAATTCTGGTTACTTACCGGTTGTATCCGAAACGTGTTCCTGCTAATGAACGCCATACGTCTTCGCATTTCAACAGAGTCTCGGCATCCAGCGGTTGCCCCTCAATCGACTTAATATTTTGCTCGATTTGGGCTAATCGGCTTACTCCAGAAATGATACTCGTCACGGATTCTTGCGCGGCGCACCACTTCATCGCAAGTTCCAGGATACTCAATCCACATTCCGCAGCAATTTGAGTAAGCTTGTCTACTGCGGCAAAATTCTCATCTGACCAGTACCTGTTAAAGTAGGTTTCATTATTGGCAAATCGAGTATTTTCCGCAGGTTGACCCGGCTTATGTTTACCGGCCAGTAACCCCCCGGCAATAGGGTTATAGATGACCATGCCCATGTCATGCGCTTTTAAAAAAGGAACGAGTTCTGTTTCTATGCCGCGGGTGATAGGGTTATAGACATTCTGAGTGATTATGGGAGCGATATAATTGCGTTTGTCGCAGATAGACAACATATCAGCGACTTGCCAAGCGGCATAGTTGCTGACACCAATATATCGAATTTTCCCCGCTTTTACCAAAGATGACATCGTTTCAAGTGATTCTTCGATGCTTGTTTCGTTGTCAGGCGCATGCATATAGTAGATGTCGATATAATCAGTATCCAATCTCAATAAACTAGCATCAACAGCAGATAGAATATTTCGGCGACTTAATCCAGCGTTATTAGGGTTTTTCCCCATAGAACCGCGTACCTTTGTCGCAAGAATAATCTCATCACGCCTCCCTTTGAGACCTTTGCCGACGATCTTTTCGCTTTCACCCTGATTATACGAGTTTGCAGTATCAAAAAAATTAATGCCATGCTCAAATGAGTAATCCATGATTTTAAGACTATCAGCTTCGGTTGTTTGCCCTCCGAACATCATGGTTCCCAGACTTATCTTGGAAACTTTAAGACTTGTTTTTGACAAGTTATTATACTGCATAGGATAGCCTCCTTCATTTATAATCGATTTTAGAATACACCATATCCCATGTTCCAAAAAGTAGTGATATTATTGTTACTTAGTTACTTTAACTTAACTAATTTGCCCGTCGTACAGTGAAGGGTTACAGCGCGTCACACCATTCGGTGTTTCAACTATTTTTACCCCGTAGCCATAACCATTTGAAATTTGTGCTGGAGCAGAAAGAATCTGAGTGAATGACGACAAAAAAAACAATATAAATAAATGAAATAATTCATGGGAAAATTGGGGAATTTATTCTTATAGGAGGAGGTATATGGAGGAATTCATTCAAGTTATAATAAGAACGATTGCGGCATTTATTATTCTTATGATCGTTGCTAGGATATTGGGAAAACAAACAATCTCACAAATGACTTTTCATGATTTTGTAGCTGCAATAACATTAGGAGCAATTACTGGAAATTTGGCATTTAACACAAAATTAAATCATTGGAATCTTTTAGCCTCCCTATTGTTATTCAGTGGTATTGCATTTATCGTCACATTCATCTCATTAAAAAGCAGGAAGTCAAGGAAATGGCTGTCTGGCCGGCCCACAATTGTTATTGAAAATGGAAAAATTCTTGAAGATAATCTTAAAAAAATGTATCTTACATTGGATACTTTGAATCAAGAATTACGAGAGAAGGATATTTTTGATATTCAGGAAGTTGAATTCGCGGTTCTTGAGTTAAATGGAAGATTATCCGTATTAAAAAAACCTGAATTTCGCCAGGTTCTAATGAAGGATCTACCCAGATTTAATGGACAAAAAGAGACGAAAACGACATTTCCAGTTGAACTGATCATGGATGGTATAATGGTTCAAGAAAATTTAGAACAAAATCAGATCTCCGAATCTTGGATAAATAATGAATTAAAAAAAAGAAAATTGACTCTAAGAGAAGTATGCTACGCCGTAAAGGGGACTGACGGCAAATTATATTTCGATTTATACATGGATAAAATTAAAAATCCAATCAATAGGGAGTAAAATAAACTCTCAACAACCGGAAAGACAGCCGATCTCATTTGATTAGCTGTCTTCCCAAGTTGTTACCGATACCGTAAAATTAAAGTGATAACAAACAGCACAACACATAAAGATAATGTGTTTGTTATCAAAAACTGTTGAGAGCCAAACTAATCGCATAAACCTCCATTAGGCTAATTCCTAAAAATATAAGCAAGTATGCCTTTAAGCTTAAGTCCCCTTACTCCCCCTACTTAATTGCTTTGATTATTGCCGACTGAATATAGTTTTCTACGTCAGCCCCCGGCACCCAATCCTTAATAAATTCCCGAGACTCATCTTTAGGTTCAACCACAATGTTTTGAAATCCGCTTCTTTGCAGGTACACCATAACTTCATCAATTGTAGAGGCACCTGATACGCAGCTAGCAAGTGAATGAAGATCACTTTTTAACTCTTCTGGAAGTTCGGAAGTCATTACTACATCAGAAATAGCCAAGCGACCGCCTGGTTTTAAAACACGGAAAGCTTCACTGAATACTTGCTCTTTATCCGGTGACAAATTAATAACACAGTTTGAAATAATAACATCAATGGAATCATTCACGATCGGCAGATGCTCAATTTCACCGAGACGAAACTCAACATTTTCATATCCATGACTTTGAGCATTTTGACGTGCACGACTAACCATTTCCGGCGTCATATCGACTCCATAAACTTTACCCGTTTCTCCAACTTGTCTAGAAGCTAAAAAAACATCAAAACCGGCGCCACTCCCCAAATCTAGAACAACTTCTCCCGATTTTAGCGACGCTATTGCTTGAGGATTTCCACATCCCAAACCGAGATTTGCACCATTTGGAACAACATTCAGTTCTTCATTGGAGTAACCTAATTTGGAGGAAACCTCATCTGGAGTGTTACAACAGCTTGTTGTTGGTGAAGTGGAGGAGCAACAACTTGCATTAGGATTGCTCTCAACAGCAATCTGTTTATAGCGATTGCGAACATGTTGACGTACCTCATCATTTTGAACCTGACTCATGAGTCATCTCTCCCTTGCTATATCAAGAAATATTGATTAATACTTGATTTAAAAACCCACCTACGTGGGCTATGAGCAACATCCGCTTGATTGATTTTCGCTTTTTCGGAAAATACAGCATAATTCTGGTGAAAGCAATCGGTTAACCTCTGCATGGTTTAATTCATAATAACTCCAAGTTCCTCTGGTTTCTTTCGTGATCAGATTAGCATCAAGTAATATCTTCAGATGGTACGATAATTTGGACTGAGGCATGTTAACTATGTCAACCAAATCACAAACGCAGACACTACCTTCTTGAGTAAGCTCATACATGATTTGCAAGCGTTTCTGATCTGCTAAAGCTTTAAACTGGAGTTCGTATTTCAAAAAATCAACTTGACTCTCATCACTCGAAGAAATAGGAAGCACTTTAATCAGTTGTAATTCCTCCTTTAGCAACAAGCTGGACAGCAGTCCAAATTGGTCTGCGGAACTATCATTGGAAATTGCAGCTTATCCGGCTTACTTTCTTTGATATTGTCCCACTTCCAAGCATGACGAGCTTGCGCTTCGATTTTATGTTGTTGAAACTGCATGAGTTTCTCCATACTGTAAGAGTTCAACATCGCAGCTGCCTCCTTAAATCAAATTTATTTGATGAATTGATCATAACACATATTATTTGGAAAATTCAAGAATTAAATCAATTTATTTTGATTTAACTATCTCGGTATACAATTTACAAAACCTTAACTTTTATATATAACTGAATAATTATATAATCATTTACATATGAAGTTGGAAGCTGAGATAATGATGAAAAAACCGGTTCGTCATTTACTTCTTGTGTATCCAAAATCGTTCGATATGAAGTATTTCATCTCATCGAATGTCATCGTTAAGCTCTGCCAGCAAATTGCGGAACGTTGTCCCATTGTACCCTTTGGCATAACGAGTGTGGATTGGGACATCGAAGATCCACTTGCAAATGACATCCAGGCAGTTCGGTATGCACGTAACGAAATACAGAAGAAAGTGATTGAACTATTAAAATGCTTGAATGTGCCGATATAAAGGAGCGTATAATTTTGCCCGATATTGAACAATTATCTGATGCGTGTAAGCTGCTGGGGGACAAAATGAGATTAACGATTCTTTCTCTGCTCAAAGAACGTGAGTTATGTGTGTATGAGCTTGTTGAACTCTTGCAAACCAGTCAGCCCAATGTGAGCCAGCACATGCGAAAACTGAAGGCCGGCGGTTTAGTTAAAGAGGCTAAAAAGGGCCAATGGGTTTTTTATTCGCTAAACATTGAGGATAAGCCCTATCTGCATGAGTTTTTTCAGTTCCTTCCATCCCAAAAAGAAAAAGTGAATGCGATATCCTGTGCAGATTTAAATTGTTGTGACTAGGAGGAACCATGATTTACATTGCGGTACTTATTTTTCTTATCACGTTAACTTTTGTTATTTGGCAGCCTAAGAGTCTTAACATTGGATGGTCCGCTTCTGCGGGCGCTGTCCTGGCTCTTATCTTCCATGTCGTGTCTTTCCACGATGTATTAACGGTTACTTCCATCGTTTGGAATGCCACACTCGCTTTTGTCGCAATTATTCTCATTTCCTTAATCCTAGACAATATCGGATTTTTTGAATGGGCTGCCTTGCATATGGCGAGGATTGCTAAAGGAAACGGACGGCTCATGTTTGTGTACGTCATTTTATTAGGTGCGGCAGTTGCTGCATTTTTCGCAAATGATGGTGCAGCATTAATTCTCACGCCAATTGTATTAGCGATGGTTCGAGCGTTGAAGCTGCCGAATAAAATGATTTTGCCCTTCATCATGGCAAGTGGTTTCATTGCAGACACGACTTCCTTGCCTTTGATTGTCAGTAACTTAGTGAACATCGTGTCTGCCGACTTCTTCGGCATCGATTTTGTCACTTATGCAAGCCGCATGATTGTCACGAGCTTATTTTCATTAGCCGCAAGTCTGGTGGTCCTGTACGTTTTCTTCAAAAAGGACATTCCTACGAGTTACGATATGAAACAATTAAAGCCACCTTCAAATGCCATCAAAGATCTTAAGCTATTCAAAATGTCATGGGTTATCCTTGCTGTCCTTCTCGTCGCATATGTAAGCAGCGGATTTATTAAAATTCCTTTTTCCATTATCGCAGGCATCGTAGCACTGATCTTCATTTTAATGGCTAGATCCAGTAAAGTGATCGAAACAAAACGAGTAATTAAAGATGCTCCTTGGGCTGTCGTCATATTCTCTATCGGCATGTATGTCGTCGTTTATGGTCTGAAAAACGTCGGTCTCACCGATGCCCTGGGAAATGTGATTGAGGACTTAGCAGGACAAGGATTATTTGTAGCAACAGTGGGAATGGGCTTCTTGTCTGCTATTTTGTCTTCCATCATGAATAACATGCCCACTGTTATGATCGATGCGCTAGCTATTAAAGGTACGAATACAGACGGAATAATTCGAGAAGCATTGGTTTACGCCAACGTTGTCGGAAGTGATCTGGGACCTAAAATAACACCGATTGGGTCACTCGCAACCCTTTTATGGCTGCATGTTTTATCTACGAAAGGTGTAAAAATCACGTGGGGCAATTATTTTAAGACAGGTATTATTCTTACCGTCCCAACGCTTTTGATAACTCTTATAGGGCTATATTTATCGCTTCACGTTATTCATACAACTAGCGTGAATATTTGGTTGTTAATTGTTGCGATTGCAGTCATTGTGGTGGTCGCCGCGTTAATCATAAAAACAAAAGGAGAAATGAAACCATGGAGAACAAAAAACCGTTAGTATATTTTCTTTGCACAGGAAACTCTTGCCGCAGCCAAATCGCTGATGGGTATTTGAAAGTCTTAGGCGGGGATAAATACGAAGTGAAGAGTGCGGGCTTGGAAGCGCACGGATTAAATCCACGCGCAGTAGCAACGATGAATGAAGATGGTATCAACATCTCAAACCATACATCTGATGTCATTGATACCGAGCTTCTTGGCCGCGCTGATTATATTATTACATTGTGCGGCCATGCTGACGAGCACTGCCCTGTTGTCCGTAATGATAAGGCTCAAAGATGGCACTGGGGGTTTGACGATCCTGCCAAAGCAACTGGTACGGAAAAAGAAATAACAGCTACATTCCGTGAAGTTCGTGAATCCATTAAGAGCCGGATTGAACAATTTCTGAAAGAAGGCAAGTAAACGCCGTTATACAGGCAAAGGGGTATCGGTTGGTTTAGCATAGCCCTTCTTGTAGGTGTTATCAATAATGGTTCTAATTTCTTTAAGGGATTTGCCTTCCTGTTTCATTTTGACAGCCTCAACTGCAATTTGTAAACACACACCACATCGGGTTCCGTGATCATCCCAAACGACAGAACCATCTGATTTAACCTCTTTAATAAAGCAGTTCATATTACTTGTATGGCCCGAACTTTCTCCACAGCCACAGTAGCAGGGTATCCATTTTATAATATCTGTAGATTTACCCGCTATTTGATAGACCATTTGAATTTCTTCCCTCTGTGAACTAAGAAAAGTCGGCAAAACGTCTGAGGATACCGTTTTCTCTTGCTTATCATTATGCACATGCGCTTGGCTTTCGGAATGTTCCTCGTTAGAAACTTCTTGTCTAGATCCACAAGCCGAAAGTGTTAGTGAGACAGCAGTAATTAGAATCATAAATTTATATTTCAATATTGTCACCTCGATAGTATTAGTCATAACTAATATATCATAGGCAAAATAAAAGTCACACTTCATTAAGGTAGAGGTTGCCTAATAATTCAAACGATTTGAGCACATGCTAAAATGGTCTGTACATTTACCTTAAGGAGATCAATGAAGTGAACAAATCCAGAGCATTAGAAATCGTCTCATCCCCAGAAATGGCGCATGTGACCTATAATGAAGTTCCTATTTACATCCAAACGGTTGATGAAAAAAATGAGACGGCCATGGTCTACACGCTAGAAGAGCCAGAACTGGAGCAAGAAGTCCCTCTAATCAATTTAATTGAGCATTAGAATTGAAACTTGTCTAATGGTTAGATCAGCCTAGCGGATATATGCTAGGCTTTTTATTTGAAATTTTTATTTTCTAACATAATTATCTGTGTTTTAGAGGAATGTGCCGTTTGTTTTGTATAATGAACAAGATTAATAATGTCTTGATACGCTTGTTTAGCCCCTATTACTAATAAAGGTACGCCTAAAAAATCAATCTTTAGCCATCGTGACAGCATCCCACCACATGTCATCGAAAAAGGCACAGTTGGAGACGTATTGGATAAAATTATTTTTTCATTGAGAAGCTCATTTTCCATCAACATATCAAACACATTAAAAATGCCGGGAACCAGGATTTTAGATCTGCCTCTCCCCATTGTATAGACCTTATTGCCATCCTCATCCTTGCCGTGAAAGTATAGCTTTCCTCTGTCCTGGTACACCAATTTATTGAAATTATGCGTATTCAATATTTCATTTTCCGTGGGCTTGCGAGTTTCGTCCAATTTCTTGAGATGATACGCTGCAGCCAAAGCTGTCGTATGTGTGCCCCCGAAATCATTATAAATATATATCAAGATGAACCCACCTCTCTTTTTCATTATTAATAACCAAGCTCGCCATTTATTTCAATAAATCCCTCAAGTGCCAGGATAAATCCATGTGTAGACTACCTCCTTTTAGATTTTCACTGACTTATCATTCCCTCAGAAACTGCGCCCCAACCGAAAATTTCAACAAACTATAGGCAGGAACCTATAAAGAGAACACCGCATATCTTTAATTATCATTCAAGTCCGGTTTGGAGGAGAGATAGATGCATTGGCTCAGCATTTTGGGTATCGGTCTCGCAGCAAATTTAGATAATCTTGGAATAGGCTTTTCATTTGGTGCTCGCTCCACCAAAATTCCCTTTAGTTCCAATCTGCTTATTGCAATTCTGTCGATAATATCTGCCTACGCTTCAATAACATTTGGGCATCTCGTTGCTAATTATATACCGCCTGCTTTTGCAAACTGGATTGGTGGAAGCATGATTATCATCATTGGTTTATGGAGCATAAAAACAAACATAAAAGAAATGAACGCGATTGGACCAACTGAAACATCAAGCGAATTGGCCAACTTACTTAAGAATCCTGCTAGGGTGGACCGTAATGGTGATAATATTATTTCGTGGACAGAATCTTGGACGCTTGGGCTAGCTCTCGCTCTGAACTGTATAGCTAGTGGATTTGGGGCTGGTGTTACTGGAGTATCCGCTTTGGGAACAACTTTATCGATCGGAGTGTTTTCACTACTTACCGTTGCATTAGGTGTCCGTGTTGGAAAACAAATCGCTCAAACATGGTTTGGCCGGTACTCAAATGCAATAGGAGGTCTTATTTTAATTGGCATTGGTATTTACGAAATTGTTGTCTGATGAATTTGCCTCGTGGGAATAAACCAATAGATACAAGGCCCCCATAAATGAGGGCCTTGTACGATCAAAGCTATTAGAGAGAATTAGAAAAGGTTTCAATGAACTGTTTTTTATCGAATCCACCCATTGGACAAATTAGTTAATCCTTTTTACAGCTACTTTAAAATTTACCATTCGCATTATCAAGTTCATCTTTACGGATGAGAAATGCGCCTCCTATGGCGACAAGCAAAGGACTTGCAATAATCGCACTACAAAGCAAAATAAAAGATATCAAAGCTGCCATATGCTCCATCTCCTTTCAACTTTTATGACATGATCCATCATTCTGATTACTATCATAAAATCGAAATGGGAGAATGTAACCAACCAATCACTCATTTTTTACGCCATCCACTAACCGCCCTTGTTCACAGAATGCTAACTGATAAAGACAAAAAATTCGATTATTTTCCGTAGATAAATGGTATTATAAATGTAAAATTTGTGCGGTTTGATTGAATATTCAAGGGGATATTAAGATGTGGAAACCTGATCGCAATAGTAAAAAAGCTCTTTACGAGCAAATTGCCGACCATCTAGAGCAAAGAATTTCATATGGGGAATTTCCTCCAGGCAGTTTTCTGCCATCTGAGCGGAAGCTTGCTGAACAATTTGAAGTGAACCGCAGCACCGTCATTTCTGCCTTCGCCGAACTTCGATCCCTTGGGATTATCGAAAGCCGCACTGGCAGCGGGACTCAGGTAAGTACGTCCAAATGGGGAGCCACTCCAAAGCACACTCCGAACTGGAGTCGGTTTGCCGAAGGAGGAAGCTTTCTTCCGAACCTGCCCTTTTTGCGAAGGATCCGCGAAGCGTTAGCCCAAAATCCATCGCTGATTGATTTTGCGAGTCCTGAACTATCGGCAGATTTAGCACCCACAGATGAAATAGCTACATTAATGAGTAGAAACGCATATACGTCCTATATGGGTTACGATAACCCTCAGGGTTCAACTCTATTAAGAGAGGCTTTAGTAGAATTTCTGAACAATTATCGAAGCATTCGAACAACGGAATCCTCCATTCTTATCACATCGGGATCCCAGCAATCGTTATATTTAATCACGCAATGTCTGCTGTCACCTGGTGATGCAGTGGCTATTGAAGATCCTTCCTACTGCTATTCGCTGCCTATGTTTCAATCGGCTGGGCTTCGTTTGTTCCGACTTCCGGTCGACAATCATGGCATAGAACCAGAAGATATTCGCGCTTTATACAAAAAACATCGAATTAAGATGGTGTTCTTGAATCCGAGCTACCAGAACCCAACGGGAACGGTACTAAGTGAAGAAAGGCGCAAACGTCTTCTTGAAATTATTAGTGAATTAGGACTTCCTGTTGTGGAAGATGATCCATACAGCTTAACCTCTTATGAGGGTTCCCCTCCTTTGCCACTCAAATCAATGGATAGTATGGGTTCAATTTTATACATAGGCTCATTTTCCAAGATCGCAGCCTCCGGCTTACGGATAGGCTGGATGGTAGCGCCTCGTTCCATTGTGGAGCGACTAGCCGATGCCAGACAACAGATGGATTTTGGATTAAGCATCATTCCGCAACTAGTAGCGGGGCAATTTTTACAGTCCTCTTATTTAGATCCCCATTTGGAGCGATTGCGTATCCAACTTCAATTTAAACGGGATTTACTTATCGAAGCACTGGAGCAGGAGCTTTCAGGCCTAGTCGAATACGCGGCGCCAGAAGGGGGGTTGCATTTTTGGTGCAAATTGATCCCGAATATTCCGGACGCTAAATTGTTGGAAGAATGCATTAAGAAAGGAATTATCTTTGTACCCGGGAGTGTTTATGGTTCAGATTCCGGTTACGTGCGGTTTACATTCGCCAGAACGAAGCCCGAGGAGATTAAACTGGGGATAGCCAGATTTGCAAGCGCAATACGTGAGTTGAGTGAATGAGGGCACATTATCTCTGTTAGAGGACAACGGCAGCCGATCAGTGCCGGCTGCCGTCGTATCTTCTGTCAATCCTCTTCAAACAACCGTTCACCTTTATGCAGTCTCCAAGCAATTTTGGCCGTATGCGGGAGCTCGCGCGCGGTTGGCGCATGTGCGGCCAGATAACGCGTACAGGCGAGCAGCATCGTTTCTTTGGCCTTATCCGCAAAAGAGCCTGTCACCGATTGCCAGTGATTGTATTCGGCCATTGAGGCTTCATACATTTGGAAAGAATGGAATTCAGCATCCTCTCGCAGCAACGCATGGCCAAGCGTATTAAGAAGTGCTCCTGGATCGCCACTACCATGAATGTAATCCACAACCCATTGCGCAGCTGGTCCAACCTGTTGGCGCAGATCGAGCAAATCGAGCATCTCCTGATGATCGGCTGGGGCTGCGGAGCCAGACGGCTTCGGCCGAGCGGCTGTCGGCACGTTTAAGAAGCGGTCCAGATATACGCTGACAGCTCCATGAAAAATCGCCCGCTGCAGCAGCGGTTCATCCGATTGCAGCAGCCTCTCATGCACGGCGTGAGCATAGGTGAACGTGTGAAGTACTGCAATCCAATCGCGAAAATCATTCTGCGTATGGAAATGAACGATCCGTTCCGCGGCGGCCAAAGCAACGATCTGTGCCAACTGTGCCGGAACCGTTCCCGCCATCAACAGGTCGCGCAGCAGAGTGATCGTCTGCTCCGGCGTATCGCTCAATAACTGCTGGAGCAATTGTTGTTCCATTTCCACAGCAAGAGTTGACTTCTGCCTTGCCCCAGCAGCCAACTTCGCACTATCCTCCAGCTCAGTGATCGCTTGCTTGATCGGCTCTACGAGGTTAATCGGTGCTTGCCACTGGTGCAGCTCCTCGCTTCGTGTCGGACTAGCCATCATTGGGACGAGCGAAGTTAAAATCCGTTCCCTTTGTGACACATCCGCCCACTCCAGCGCTTCAAAAGCTTTGTTATGGAAATCAAACACGTGGCCGCCATCCAAATAAAAGTGATCTGTTGCGGAGGCAAGCATCATGTCCGAAAGCTGCTTCGTGTTAACGCCTTTCATAATGGCGGTCATTAGCACTTTCTCAGCGCCCTGCGTATCCCGCACCTCGATGCAGCTGCGATACCACGCTGTCAACCGTTCCAACGGCACCTCAGTCGATGGCAGCGGCGAAAGCAAATGGCGGGTTCCTCTGCCCGAGCTGCCTCGAGCAACATGAACAAGGCCTTGGTATAAAGCGAGTATTTTCCCATTTTTGTCAAGCTTATTAACGATTTGCGTCATCGCTGTGAGTATCGTAAGTCCAGCGTTCCAGCCCGTTCCATATGTCGTTCCAAATTCAATGCCAATGCGGGCGATGTCCCGCTCCGGTACCCCAGCTTCGATCAGTCCGACAACCGCTTTCGCAATAACGATGCCGATATTTTGCTCGAGTCCTTCTTTCAGTCTATGCTTATATTTTTCCGCACCTTCTACCCTTCTTGAAACCGGATTTACCCATACTTCGCCGTCATCGACGCGTACTTCATAAGATGGAACATCGTCTGCCCACGGATCAAGCGTACCGCCGCTGCAGACATCAAACCGGGCATGATGCCAATGGCACGTCAAAATCCCGTCGCACAAGCTCCCCATATGCAGAGGGAACCCTAAATGCGGGCACCGGTTGTCAACGGCATATACTTGCTCCTCATGATAAAAGACAGCGATACCACCTCGAATAACCTTTTTGCCCGCTAGCTTAAGCGCTTCCAATTCACCTGCTGAAATCCAGTTTAAACGGACATTCATCGATACAGCCTCCTTTATTGTTCAAGCTGCACTCCAAAATTACAACAGTCGTATTTGGTCAACACTCTCTTTCTTCTATTTATTTTTTATTATACCTTAGTGTCTCTGTCTGATGGAAATAAAGCTTCACATCTTTTGAATCAGGCTTTCTGAATGTGGACCCAACTAGAAAAAATTGTAAATGTGGGCATGCTAATAATCCTAGCATTCGTTGAGTAACTTATATTTGTTAGACATTTTATTTGATAAATAGAGGAGATATGGCATGAGCGGAGGTATTAAGAACAAGGTAGTACTCATCACTGGTGGCGGTACTGGTCTTGGAGCAGAGACCGCACGCCTTCTTGCATCCCAGGGAGCGATTGTCGCTGTTGCTGCGCGCCGAAAGGACAAGCTCGACCAGGTGGTTGAACAGATAAAGGCCGCTGGAGGCAAATCAAACGCCTATGTGCTGGATGTGGTCGATAAGTTGCAGTTCAAGTCTGTTGTAGATGCAATCATTTCGGATTTCGGCAAACTTGACGTACTTGTCAACAATGCCGGCCTTATGCCAATTCGGCCCATGGCTGAAGTGAACACCGACGAGTGGGATGCGATGATCGACATCAATCTCAGGGGAGTTCTGTACGGGATCGCAGCCACTCTTCCTGGCTTCCTTGCACAAAAAAGCGGCCATATCATCAACATTAGCTCGGTTGCCGGGGTTAAGGTCTTTTCTCCCGGTGGTACCGTCTATTCGGGCACGAAATTTGCGGTGCGCGCGATTTCAGAAGGTCTGCGTCATGAAGTCGGTGATAAGGTACGAGTAACGTCTATCGAACCCGGGGCTGTGGAAAGCGACCTAAAGTTCAGTACTACGGGCACATCACAATCGGCCGTGTTGGATTTCTACAAAATCGCCATCCCCGCTAGCGCTGTGGCGCGAGCCATCGCCTTTGCCATCGAGCAGCCGATGGAAGTCGATATCAACGAAATCGTTCTGCGTCCCACTGCGCAGGAGTTCTAATATCCTAAGCCTCTACCTTTACGCAGGATAGCAATGAATGGCCAAAAAAGCTTAAATCCTCGATGTAGTAGAGGCTTTAAGCTTTTTTTATATAGTTATTTTTTATCGATATCAGCCGGAGGTTTATGCCCCTAAGTTATCAGGAACTAGTAGGCGCTTTTTTTCGAATCCATGCTATGAGGCAGCATACCCTTTAATTTAGGTTTAAAATCTGAGAAATAAAAAACCAGAGTTTAACACTATATAAAACTGCTGCCTACGATACTGCTTCAGTGAAATTGAGCGGTTCGGAAATCCCCCGAGCTCTTCTAGCAAATCGTCCGTCCAATGCAGAAGACGTCCGTCAGGTGCGCTGACCTGCACCTCTGGAAATGCTTCTTCCGTTCCGCCGCTGTCTGACCTGTGATCAGTATCGTGTGTCTAGTCAAAGTCACCTATTAAAGTTTTGAGAATCCAAGAATGATGTCAAACCCCTTATTAGAAACGTTTGGCAACTTCCTTAGCATGAGCAATAGCCTTTTCTTTAATGGCTGGAGCTCGCTCGGATGATGCCGTTCCTTCAACAAAAATGGCCTCCATAGATTGAATCCCATAGAACTGCAAAATCTTTTTCAGATAGGTATATCCCATTTCAACTTCAGCAAGAGGACCTTCCGAATAAACGGAACCGCTAGCTTGAATGTGCAAGGCTTTCTTACCGGACAACAAACCTTCAGGTCCATTCTTGGTATATTTAAACGTCTTGCCCGGAATTGATGTCGCATCCGTGTATGCTTTCAAAACCGGCGGGATCGAGAAATTCCACATGGGGGAAACATACACATACTTATCTGCTGCCACGTATTGATCGACAATCGCGTCAAGACGAGCTACTTTGGATTGCTCAGCTTCGGACAGTTGATTAAAAGACAAACCCGACCGAAGCTTTTCCCAACCACGCAAAACATCTGCATCGAATTGCGGAATATTCTCTTTGTATAGATCCAAATGAACAACTTCATCTGTTGGGTTAGCTTCACGGTATGCTTCAATAAATTCTTTGCCTACCGCGAGGCTAAAAGATTCCTCAGGATCAAGGGGATGTGCGGTGATGTACAATACAGTTGCCATAAATCAAAACTTCCTTTCTGTAATCAGATTGAGTACACTTCCTGAATTGATCATACAATATGCACTTACTTATTTAAAGTAGGCACAATAATGTGGTATAGTATTAAAAAAGGTACTGTAACGGAGGTCAACGAATGCAAAAGAACCCTGTCCAATGTCAATTCGTTGCGGCGCTGGATTCAATCGTAGGCAAGTGGAAGCCGATTATCCTTTATCATTTGCTTCAAGGCAAACCACTGCGGTTCAATGAGCTTAGAAGATTGCTGCCCGGTATCACGCAAAGAATGCTTACGCTCCATCTACGCGAATTGGAGGAGGAAGATCTCGTTAAACGCGTTATTTATCCGCAGATCCCTCCGAAAGTGGAATACTCCATCACGGAATACGGCAAGAGCCTGTCTCCGATTCTGGAATCCTTACATCAATGGGGAGCGGCCCATGTCGAGCGAAAGCAGCTCAAAAAGGAGAATGATGAACAATAGCTCCGTTACACGCTGGTAATGTTATTTAGCTCTCCTTTTTACTAAAGAACGGTTTCTATTTGTTACAAAAAAATGAAGGGCTATCCCTCAGTCATTAAAATGACTGAGGGATAGCCTATTCTCCGTGAGCTGGATTGTAATTCGATTTATGTAAAGTTGACCAGTACTGAACCATTTTGTGAGTTTATTTTGAAAGTAAATGCCTTTACAATTTTAGATAATTTTAGAATAAAGGGCCATGACGACATTACAAATGGAACTCTAGTTCAACTGGTCCCTACTGCTTCCGTCTATACGAATAAATGGTTTCCCCATTTAGGAAGAAATTAGAAAAGCGTGCACTCTCAATGAGTGCACGCCTTTTTAATTCAGAACGTTATTGTTTATTTCACTTCGCAGTCAATCATGACGTGAATCGTATCTCCCTTATGCTCATTTCTGAGCTGAAAGGCGCGTGCCACTTCGGCCAGCGGAACGACGTGTGTGATCATTTCTTCCGTATTTACCAAACCGTCCAATACGAGGCGTAATCCCTCGTCGAAGTATCGCCTGTTGTCGATATCCCGCTTCGGCTCCGTAGAGAAGATGTCCAAACGCTTTTTATGAACTTTAAAAAAATCGACAGGGGCATGGCAAGTGCCGATACAGCCATACATGACGATACGCCCATTCTGTGCTGCAGCATTGATCGCATCTACCATACCGTCACCTTCCAGCAGGCAAGGGATGACAACATCGAAACCATCCGGGAAGTCAGCACCGACAATATCCATTGTGCTCGCATGTTCATGCGGCATCTTATACGTATGAGTTGCCCCATATTTTCGAGCGAGAGCTAATTTCTCATCGAATATATCGGTAACGACCAAATTTTTCGGACTAAACATACTCACCACTTGCGTCATGACGAGCCCGCTTACGCCTTGCCCTGTTATTAGTACGTTTTTATTAGGAGAGATATCTCCGAGTTCGGCAGCGTGAATGATACCGGGAAGCACTTCGATCAAGGAACCTTCGATTAGCGGAAGTTCCTTCGGGAGCACCTTAAGGGAGAACGGCGTGCAGCACACATATTCGGCAAAAGCGCCCCAGACGTACCGCAATGCAACAGGTGTTCGTCCAGCTTCAAAATTATGGAGGAATGAATTTTCCTGAAGTAGATAAACAAAACATTCAAAATACAATAGTTACTATCAATGAATTAAAACTTTACAATAACTCTTATATCTCTTCATTGATTCAAGCAATCCGGGAAAACCGGAATTTTAGCGCACATTACAATATAAAACGAGCTATGAGCTATATAGAGAATAATTTTAAGAATAATGAATTGTCTCTGCAAATAGTTGCAGACCATGTCAATCTCTCTGTGGGATACCTTAGCCACATATTTAAGCAAAGCGTTGGGATATCTTTTTCACACTATTTAATTCAATACCGAATGGAGATAGCTAAACAATTATTATCCAATCCAGAATATAAAGCATATGAGATTCCTGAGCTTGTCGGCTACACGGATTACCCGCATTTTACTAAGTCTTTTAAAAAAGTATATGGGTTAACGCCAAGAGAATATCGAAATTTTTTGGGATTTGAAAAAAATTAGAATTTATCCCCCTCCATCCCAAATCTTGCTCCATATTGTGTCAGGTCATTAAATATTCCTGAAATGGTTATGAAAGAGAAGGGATCATCCGCGGAGGATTACATGATCAGTTTCTATACGATCACCTTGTCCCTTAAATTCCGCATGGCAAGACAAAAACACCAAGTACCGAAGATTTAGAGAAACGTTTGCGAATGGCAGGTATCAGTCGTATTAATGATGTCAAATCAGGGACTATTGAAGCCAATGGCGAGCTGGGATATGAGTTAATGCCACATGCCAGGACCTATAACCATGGGCGACTTCGAAAAATTTATGATGATTAATTTTCCTAATTTATCACTCCAAAACATCCAGAGTTCGGAGGCAGATACTCTCTTTTCTGAATCGAATAATAATATTCATAGGAAAAGCGAAGTACAAGAAGAGCCAGTTCATCACCGGCTCTTCTTGTACTTCATTATTTTGTATTCAAATCAGCGATCGATTCGATATTTCATGTACGTTGGAACAACTAATCCTAGCTTCGTACCGTTCAAGTTCGGTCCCAAATCTTCAAATTTGCCGGCGAATTTATCAAAGTAATCTTTATGCGTTGTTGGAAACCACACTGCTACAATTGCGTCAGCACTTCCATCAGATGAAACTAATTAAAATTTTCATGCGCTTATCTTAAAGTTATCTTAAGACCGTGTTTGTCAAAGATCCTTGTTAGGACTTCTTTTGCCTCTTCTTCATCAGGACCTTGAATATCAAGCTTGTACGTTTGATTGTTGAACAGCGTAACACTCAGACCAAGAATGCTTTTCACATCAATAAATCTCATGCCAACCTGAATGACAATACTGGATTGGAATTGATTCGCTGCTTGATTGATTTCTATAATGGCTTTTGTTTCCAGACCACCCATGCCAACCTCTCCAATCTAGTTTCGTCGTTGCTCAGACAGATTTATCTACCTGGCGAAACTCACGGGGGATCCGCCTTGCCACACCAGTTTGAATAGCTGCATGAATGACAGCTTCCCGAATACGTCTAACGACTTCTTGATTAAACACACTTGGAATGATATAAAGCTTGTTTAGTTCTTGCTGCGTTACTACGGAAGCAATCGCTGAGGAGGCAGCTAGCTTCATCTCTTCATTGATTGTAGATGCTTGGCAATCCAAGGCCGCTCGAAAAATACCTGGAAAGCAAAGTACGTTGTTAATTTGATTCGGAAAATCCGACCGCCCTGTTGCAATGACACCGGCGATATCTTCGATTTCATCCGGATGAATTTCAGGCGTTGGATTCGCCATGACGAACACGACAGGATTTGCCGCCATTCGTTCCACATCTCCCCTTTTCAGTAAGCCCCCAGCTGACAAGCCAATGAACACATCTGCTCCTTCGATGACTTCATGCAGGGAACCTGATCGCAGGTTAGGGTTCGTTCGTTTCGCGTACTCCTTCCATATCGGGTTAGCGTACTCTTTCGTACGTAGCAACGCGCCTTCCCGGTCAACTCCGATTAACTCTTTCACACCTGCTGCGAGCAAAATGTTGGAGCAAGCAATCCCCGCTGCGCCAACTCCGCATACGACAACTTTAGCCTCATTAATCTGTTTGCCGACTACTCTCAAAGCGTTAATGAGCCCTGCATATAATACGACGGCCGTGCCATGTTGGTCGTCATGAAAAACGGGAATATCCAGTTCATTCCGGAGCCGTTCTTCAATCTCAAAGCATCGAGGCGAAGAAATGTCCTCTAAATTTATACCGCCAAAACCTGGAGCCATGTGCTTGATGCTTGTGACGATTTCATCGGTACTTTGCGTGCTCAAACAAATGGGAAACGCATCAACATCAGCAAACTGCTTGAATAGCATCGCCTTGCCTTCCATAACAGGCATTGCCGCATAAGGCCCGATGTTACCGAGTCCTAGAACGGCGCTGCCATCAGAGATAACAGCGACTGTATTCCGCTTGATCGTCAACTTGTAGGCGTTATCCTCATTTTCATGAATTGCCATACAGACTCTGGCGACATCCGGTGTGTACACTCGCGATAAATCATCCCTGTTCTGGATGGGCGATTTGGGCTTCATTTCGATTTTGCCGCCGAGATGAAGTAAAAATGTGCGATCTGAGACATGTATGAGTCTCACACCGGAGAGATCCTTCATCCTGGCTACAATTTTGTCCAACTGGGTTTGCTCTAATGCTGTTACCGTAATGTCTCGAACCGTCCAATTCGCTCCTGTTTGAATGACATCAATCGCGATGACATCCCCACCGTTTTCCGTAATCATCGTGATCAATTGACCGAAGTGAATCTGCTCTGTCAGCAGTTCCAGACGTAAAATAATACTTTTGCCACCCATTGTATTTTTCATATGCAGTTACCCTTCCTCGTTCACAAGCACATTTTTACCTTTTAGTTTAAGGATCAGCGGGATCGTGATCCAAATCAAACCGATAATGAGAAATACCAGTGAAACCGGTTTTTGCAAAAAGATCATGAAATCGCCGTTTGAAATGGTAAGCGCTCTGCGCATATTGTTTTCCATCATTGGACCCAGAATAAGACCTAGTACGAGTGGTGCTAAAGGGTAATCGTTTTTGGACAAGAAATAACCCACAAGCCCGCAACCCATAATGAGCAGCAAATCAAACGTTGAATATTGAACGGCATACACCCCAAACACGGAAAAAACGATAATTAACGGAATTAAATACTTCGCAGGTGTTTCAATTACTTTGGCAAACACTTTAACAAGAGGCATATTAAGAATTAGGAGCATAAGGTTTCCGACAAACATACTTGCAATAACGCCCCATGCCAGTTGTGGATGATCCTGGAATAACAAAGGACCTGGTTGAACATTGTACATGATAAAAGCACCCATCAGAATGGCCGTCGTACCCGAAGACGGGATGCCCAGCGTCAAAAGCGGAATCATTGCACCGCCTGAAGCAGCGTTATTCGCAGCTTCCGGCGACGCCACTCCCTCGATGGCTCCCTTTCCGAACTTCTCTGGATTTTTGCTAATCTTTTTCTCTACAATATAAGCAAAGAAAGAGGCAAGGATAGCTCCCGCTCCAGGAAGCAGGCCGATGAAAAATCCGAGGACAGAACCACGTGCAATAGGTGCCGCACTGTCTTTCATATCTTGCTTCGTCGGCATGATCCGATTAATTTTTGCAATCTCGCCGTCGTTTCCTTCACGTTGAAGAATTGTTTTAAATACTTCACCTACAGCAAATGTACCAACTGCAACAGTCAAGAACTCCAAGCCTTGATATAACTCGGGAATGCCGAACGTGAATCGTTCCACGCCAGACACGTTATCGATACCAATCGTTGCCAGTAAGAGTCCGAAGGCCGTCATCATGAGCGCTTTCACCATCGATTTACCTGCAAGCCCGCTGATTGCGAGTAATCCGAGCACCATAAGTGAGAAATATTCGGCTGGTCCGAACTTAATGGCTACCGCAGATAAAGGACGGGCCAGGAAAATTAGACCGATCAGTGAAATAATGCCGGCCGCAAAGGAACCGATTGCCGAAATCGCAAGCGCAGCCCCTGCTCTACCCTGTTTAGCCATTTGATAGCCATCCAGAGTTGTGACGACAGAAGACGATTCTCCTGGCGTGTTCAACAGGATCGACGTCGTCGAACCTCCGTACATCGCCCCGTAATACACCCCTGCTAGCAAAATGATTGAGCTTGTAGCCGCTTCTTCCGGAGCTAAGCCACCTGTCATCGTTGCCGTGATCGGTATCAAGAGGGCTACACCGCTCATCGGACCGATACCAGGGAGTACTCCAACTACCGTACCGATCAAGACACCGAGAAATACAAATACAACATTGTGCCACTGCATCGCAGTACCTAAACCATGAAACACATATTCCAACGTGCTCATCCTATGCCCCCCCTAACCATGTTGGAAATCCGGGAAGCGAACCATCCAGCAGATGTACATACAAATAATAAACACCATAGGAGAAACTACCAGCAATAACTAAGGAAACCCACACTCTTCCCTTATGCATCGTTTGGAAACCGATCATCAGGAACAAAAACGTAGAGATTACGAATCCAATATCTTCAAGGAAATACGCATACAAGACAGCTGCGATGAAAATAATGATAAATCGTTTATAGTCCAAATTTTCCTTGCTCTTCTCCGTACGTTGCTTACGGAAAGTCTCATAAATAAGACGGAAACTCATCAAAGACAACAATGCCCCCAAAATCATTGGAAAAATATTTGCGCCTACATTACTGCCATAAGCACTTGTTGAAATGCCCAAAGAACCTATCATAAATGCAAGGCCAATGGCACAAAACACGATGCCTGCATAACGATCAAAAGTAGTATTCATTTCTCTGCCTCCTACCCTAAGTAGCAAGGAGAAGAGGTCGTCTTCTCCCTTGTCTCTTCAGCACTTATTTCTGCATACCAAGCGCTGTTAGCATGTCTTTCAGTTGTGCTTCTTGCTGCCCTAAGAATGTTTTGAAATCGTCTGCTTTCTTATAATCCGTTTCCCAGCTATTTGCTTGCATTTCTTTTTTCCAGGCATCGGACTCTACCATTTTCTTAATGCTGTCTTCCCAAAATCTTTTTGCGTCAGCGGTCATGTCCTTCGGTCCAAAGAAACCGCGCCAAATGAGAAACTCGGCATCAACACCCTGTTCTTTCATCGTCGGGATATCTTTCAAGCTGCCGCCAAGACGGGAAGGTGCGGCAATAGCAAGAATACGGATTTTCCCGGCTTTCACATATTGATCTAACGAAGAAGCATCTGTACCCAACACATCAGCATTTCCGCCTAACAATGCCGTTACGGCTTCACCGCCACCGTCATAGGATACGTATTTCACTTTTTTGGGGTCAATACCGTATTTGAACGCCGGTAGAATCGAAACCAGATGATCCATGGAGCCAGGTGCGGAGCCTCCTGCAACCGTAATCTTGGTAGGATCAGCTTTCATATCATCGAGTAAGGATTTCAGATCTTTATATTTCGAATTTGCTGCTACCGCGACAGCGCCATAATCTTTGGTCAATTGGGCTAGCGGCGTCGTATCCTTGTAACCGTAAGGTGTGTTTCCTTCTTTTTTCAGATGATTAATCAGGATTGGAGGCGAGCTGACGAACAGCTTGTAGTTATCTTTCACATCTTTGGTAGCGTATTCTGCCATGAAAACGGTACCGCCGCCACCCGGTTTATTTTCAACTGAAACAGGTTTATCCACAGCTTTTGTTTCCGTTAATACTTTAGCGATCGTACGGGCTGTCATATCCCAGCCGCCGCCTGCGCCTGATGGAGCGATAATGCTCAGCGCTTTTTCAGGATAGTTGGATTTTGCAGCTGCAGGAGCTGTCGTCTCCTTTGATTTATCAGTTGAACCTGAAGTTGTTGCTGCCGGTTTAACTGTGCTGTTGCCACAAGCCGCCAAACTTACCGCAAGTATGCTAATAGCTGTAACTTTCCAAGAAACTGATAATAGCTGTTTTATCAAATGAAACCCCTCCGTTATAAGTAATAAATTGTCATGTATACGCTTCCTTTGAAGCGCTTTCAGAATAACATCTACAGGTAGCGGTAGGGAAGTTTATGGCGATTAGTTGTAATAAAAGCGTTTTGACCATTTTGTTCATATTGTTCACGGATCTGGTTACCCTATAACGGTCAAAATAATAACGCTTTATGATACAATTTAAACAAAAATAGGAGGCCTGCGAGGAAGATGAGGCTTCAGACCAAGCTTATATTAATCATTTGTTCGTTTCTTTCTATCGTCATAATCTCTTTAGGCAGTATATTTTATTACATCATGACCACGGCACTTGAAGATCAGATTGGAACACGCGCCTTGAAGGTTGCTGAAACTGTTGCTAATATGCCTGACATTCGCCATGCATTTCAAACTTCTGACCCATCTAGGACCATCCAACCTATTGCTGAAACGATTCGAGAAAAAATCGATGCCGAATATATCGTTGTCAGGAATCGCGAAGGGATTCGCTTCTCTCATCCACTTCCTGAACGAATCGGGAAAGAAATGGTTGGCGGCGACAACGGTCCTGTCTTGGAAGGGCAATCCATTATTTCCAAAGCCATCGGCTCCCTTGGACCTTCACTTCGCGGTAAGGCGCCTATCTTTGATGAGCAAAACCAAGTAATCGGGATTGTATCGGTCGGATTTCTTACGGAAGATATTGATTCTATTACTTACACCTATCAATCGCGCATTGAGGTAATTTCCCTTATCGTCCTGATTTTCGGTCTAATCGGTTCAATCCTTATCGCGCGTAACGTCCGGAGCTCTATCCATGGACTTGAGCCCAAGGAAATCGGCGAGTTATATACGGAAAAACAGGCGATTCTGCAGACGATTCGCGAAGGAATTATCGCCATAAATCGTGATGGCTTCATCACGATGGTGAACCGCTATGCCTTGCAGCTTATGCAGCTGCCGCTAAGTGCAAAAATCACCGGCAGACATATTGAGGATGTGATTCCGAACACCCGCTTGACCGAGGTGGTACGTACAGGAGAAGCCGATTTCGACCATGAAATGCTCATTGGTGATCATGATGTCATCGTCAATCGCGTGCCGATTGTAAGCCGAAAACACGGTGTCACAGGTGCCGTTTCAAGCTTTCGAAGTAAATCCGAGCTTTACCGATTGGCTGAGGAACTATCCCAAGTAAAACGTTTCGCAGAAGCCCTTCGGGCTCAGACACATGAATTCTCTAACAAGTTATATGTCATATCCGGACTCATTCAGCTGGAATCCTATCAAGAGGCTGTCGATCTCATCTCCAAAGAATCCGATGTGCACCAGAATTGGGTTCAGTTCATCATGACTGAAATACCTGATCCCATGATCGGGGGGTTGTTAATTGGCAAATTCAATCATGCGCAGGAATTAAAACTAACTTTTGAAATTGATCGCGAGAGCTCTTTCCGAGATATCCCTGAGGAAATCGATCGTAATCTATTGATCACGATTATTGGCAACTTAATCGACAACGCGATGGAAGCAGTATTAGCAGTGGAAGTACAGACTATGCCGTATGTGAAATTATTTTTAACCGATCTCGGTGAGGATTTGATAATCGAATGTGAGGATAGCGGAATTGGTATTCCCGACGAATTGGGTAACGCCGTGTTTGAGAAAGGATTTTCAACGAAAGCAGGTGAGAATAGAGGCATTGGACTAGCATTAGTACAGCATGCTGTACGCAAGCTTAATGGATATATCACTTTCCATAATAACCCGGAATGCGGCACGATTTTCACAGTCGCCATACCAAAGCACCCGACATCCACAGAAAGGAGTCCTTATCGTGATCCTGGAATCCCAACACCCCACAATTGAAGTTTTAATTATCGAAGATGATGTGAAAATTGCTGAAATCAACCGAAGGTTTATAGAGAAAGTAGACGGCTTTCACGTTGTCGGAATCGCTACTGATGAGATTCAGGCCAAGGAACAACTGGATATCTTAAAGCCAAATTTAGTTCTACTGGATGTTTACTTTCCTGGCTCCAATGGACTGGACATGCTATCTTATATTCGTCAATATTATCGGGATACCGACGTTATTATGATCACAGCGGCCAAAGAGGTTGAAGCCATAAGAGAAGCCGTTCGAAGCGGAGCGTTCGATTATATTATGAAACCCCTAATATTTAACAGATTGCAGGAAACGCTCTTGCGATATATGGACTTTCACAATGAGCTGAATCGTCTTAATCAGAGTGGCTCTATTAATCAAAGTGATGTTGATCGACTCATTTCGGGGGCAGGTAAGAAAGATTCTCGTACTGATAATTCCTATCTTCCCAAAGGCATTGATAAATTAACACTAGTGAAAATTGTGCAAGCGATTTCTGCCGCGGAGCACGGAATGTCCGCAGATCAAATTGCCAAAGAAATTGGTGTCAGCCGTTCGACAGGACGACGTTATTTAGAGCATTTGGTCTCTTCGGGCGAAGTATTCGCAGATTTGACTTATGGGGTCGTAGGGCGCCCCGAGAGAGTCTATCGTAAGAAAACTCCCTTCGACTGTTGATTTGCAAAGCTTTAACTAACGAACCCGCAACTAAGTGAAGTTGCGGGTTCTTATCATTTATCGTTTCTAATCATCATTGCTGTCATTCCACTTCAAACAACCGTTCACCCTTGCGCAATGCCTTTTCCGCAAAAGAGCCCGTCACCGCTTGCCAGGTATATTTTCTCACTGTTTATAACCGTCAATTATTAAATCTAACTTTCCTGTTTCCGGATCGATTACAAGGCCATGAACTGGAATGTTTCTTGGCAGAAGGGGATGGTTTTTGACCGTTTGCACGCTTCCTTTGACGGAATCTTCAACACTATCAAAACCGTGCAGCCACTTTTGCAAATTAATGCCGGAACTTTCGAGGGTGTCGATAATTTCGGAAGATATCCCGTTCTCCTTCATTTTATTTATCGTTTCCCCAGGGTCAATACAGCTCATCCCACAATCATGATGCCCGACCACAAACACTTCGTCTGCATTTAATTCATAGATAGCGACAATTACGCTACGCATAACGCTGCCGAATGGGTGCAAAACAATCGCTCCAGCATCTTTAATGATTTTGGAATTCCCATCCTTAATATTTAATGCTCGGGGTAGGAGCTCCGTAAGTCTAGAGTCCATACAAGTGATAACAACCATCTTTTTCTCTTTGTACCTAGCTGTTTTATATTTTTCAAATTCCTTCTTTTCTACGAACTCGGAGTTAAAGTCTAACATACTATAAAGTCTCTCCAAGCTACTCACCTCAATTTCTCTTTTGATATCTAACAATCTTATCATAATTTGCAAAGCACCCTCAACATGCAACTAAATGAAATATTCCAGCTGCAATTCATCGCCCCTGAGGGCCTGCATATCGATAGTGGAACCACTCAATGTCCAAATATCCATTTTCCACTTTATTGTTAAAGCTAAATAAGCCGATTCGATCTCCCCGATAATCGCCCCAGTTGAGTTGATAGCGTTCGTCGAAATCGATGAAATTTTTACCATCGAGACTATAAGAGAAGGTGTTGATTCCGTCTAACCCCCAACAAGATCTTAACCATAGGTCACACTGACTGATTCGCGATCCCATCGTTTGAATACCTGTATCGTTGTATTGGATTGTTCTAACTATTCCCTCTTGTTTAATACTAATCGTACAATACCTCGTTCCAAAATGGCATAAGCCTGCCTCCTGCCCATCTTCCATTCCGGATAGATCTATCTTAGTGACGACTACATTATTTACCGTTCTCAAGCTTCGTTGCGTAACTATGTTGCAGACTGTAAAAAAGTTCCCAACCTCTAGAGGCACGCAAGCATGCAATCGGAGATAACCCTGTCTTTCCGTCAAAGACCATTTGCCATCTCTAGGTTGATGATTCCATTCCCATTGAGGTTCTAACCTTGCGTTAGTAAAGTTCACGCTCGTACTTGGAGTGATCAAGGCGTAACCTTGTATTGGCTTTTTGCCTCCCCATACCATTTCTCCAATGCCATCCCCATCGATATCCTCCCCGATGATTGGCCAGCCTTCCACCCAAGTGACTGGAAGCAAATGCAAGGTTCTCCCTTCATAATACCCGCCAGTCCCCTGATGTGAGATGAAATACCATGTCCCGTCCTCCGTTTGCAGCAAACCTCCCTGATTAGGCTCTCGATCCAGTGCCTCACCATGAGAATGAATGAGTTCTTTCTCCTCGTATGGACCATGGATATGTGCAGATCTGAGCATCATCACGACTCTAAGATCTTTTCCTGCCTGATGCCGAACCTCACTGTGGAAAAAGTAATATAAACCTTCTATTTTGTAAATCTTCGTTGCTTCACTGCCCTTATATTGATGGAAAACGAAATCAGTATCCTTCTTTATCTGGTTTCCTTCTTCATTTATCTGAAATAAATGCATCTTGTATTCATTGCTGAAATTTGTGGCAGCTAGATAGCCCTGTCCATCTTCATCCCAAAATGGGCAGCAATCATCCCAGCCTTCGATCTGCCATATATGCTGCAGAGGCTCCCAAGGGCCTTCAGGTCGAATCGATGAACTCATGAAAAATCCTTCGTCCGGCGTACAAAAGTAGACCCAGAACTTATCTTTGTAGTATCGTATTGCGCCCGCCCAAACGCCTCTGCCGTACCTATTCATTTTATCATAATTCAATTCTGGGCTTATTTGCGTGAGATCATCGACGACATGTCCAATAATCACCCAATTCACCAGGTCTTTAGAGTGCAAAATAACCATCCCAGGAGAAAAATGCAAGGTTGAGGAAATACAATAGAAATCACTGCCAACTCGGATAACATCAGGGTCACTAAAATCTCCCGGCAGGATAGGATTGATGTACGTACCATCACTTTGATCACCCCAGAGACCGTTCTTTGAAGATAGCTCCAATGCTGATTTCACAGACTTCACTCCATTTCTTTTGCTCAACAGGTTATCCTTTTCAGGATTTGTAAATACTATAGTATTAAGCTTGGACGACTTTATGGAGGTGCTTCTTATGATGTTTATTACTGTATTTATCCTTGCATATGCATTATTTTCGCTCTCCGCTGTTTTATTTCCTACCGATATTAATTATTATACTAGTCTTAATAAACCAGCTTGGAGCCCTCCCCCTAAACTATTCGGGATTGTGTGGAGCATTATATATGCTCTAATTTCACTATCGATAGCCATTGTTTATACGAAAACAAATGGGTTTCAGGAAGCCTCCCTCGCCTATTTCGTAACTTTATTGATCAACTATATCGCTAATCAAGCCTTTACCTTTATCGAGTTTAACCTAAAAAACTTGCGTTTGGCTTTCCTTGATACGGTTGTTGTAGCCTTCACTTCATTTCTGTTGATATATTTCACGCTTCCTTATTCCAAACTTGCTGCGTGGTTGCTGGTACCTTACTTATTGTGGTCCTGCTTTGCTGCTCTACTGGCCTGGTCCATCTACCAGTTAAATAAGGATGTTAACCGTGTATATTAAAATATTCAGTTGAAAAAGCCCTTGATCTTATCAAGGGCTTTTGAATATATACGGATCTCAGGATGACGCGAGCCAATCCAGTGAAAACGTTGTAAATTTGATGGTCATTTCTCTGGTTTCAGAAAAATCGCTTTCATACAGCAGTGCAATGTCCCCATTAGCCAAAACCGTTAAACAGCTATACGAAAACGTATATTCATCGACCTCTTTGGCATACTTCCAGGTGCTTCCCCCATCTTCGCTCAAACGGATCGTCCCGTTTCTCCGCTTGTGGGGATCCGCTGGATTAGCAAACAAAACTCTTGTTTTCCCGTCACCCATGTCCGGATAGGTAATTACGCTGGATTGGCAAACGGGGTCCAATAACGCCTGATCATACTTCGTATCGCTCCAGGTCTCGCCGCCATCCAGGCTCATGGCCACAGCGGTTCGATGCAGACCGGCGTGATTTCTCATATATACGCGCAGCCCGCCATCCGGAAGTTCAATCACCTGGGATTCGGTCAGGTCCGCACCCTCCGTGCTTAGTGTCTCTGCCATCAGCGGTTGCCCGATGAACATCCTTCCATCATTCGGGGAGGCGCCTCTGCGCCAGCTTTTCCCATGATCATCGCTGAAAATAACGGCGCATGACATTTTTCCATGGTGATTCGAAAAGTAAATCGGAAAAACAAGCCTTCCTTTGTAATTACCATGCTTGATCTGAATACCTCTTCCGGGCCCTGCCCCAATAAATGCCATCCAGGCCTCTTTCACCGCAGGATTTAATTCGATCGGCCTCGACCATGTCAGACCGTCATCCTCACTTTTAATGATTTGCAAAAAAGATGTTCTCGCTTCTAATAACGTTTCATCGGGATCTATCCCTTTTTTCAGAAAAATATTGCCCTTTGTCTCCCCGTCAACATGAACATTTCCTTCTTCATCAACTGTAAAAAGGGTCATCTCTCCTTGGCTATTGGCCACATAACCGTTCGGAAGCAGTCGATAGGCCCTCCCACTGCTGTCAAATAGCAGTCTTTCGGCGTTCTCGCTAAACCCCGTTCCTATCTCGGAGGACCTTAGACCAATTCCCCCAGGTGTATGTGAAAACAGCATCCAAATCGTTCCTGTCACCTCGTCCTCGAGCAGAGCGGTGTCGATCGCTGCCGCCCCGTCCCGTCCTTCTCCCGGATAGGACACAAGCTCTTGCACATCATCCCATGTCACTCCATGATCTACACTACGTCTTATTGTTGTATTGATTTTGTTGGGATTATCCAGGCTGTTGCTTATACGTGCATCGATGCCGGCAATAATTGTTCCTCTTGAAGTCGTGATCATGGATGGGATTCGATAGGTCGCCGATCCAGCTAACCCCGGATAAAATAAAGAAATCGCTTCGCTTTTTTTCATGAGATTCACGTCCTGTTTTTTATTTTTGATTCAGTAAATCGGCGACTTTCGGCGACTTGTCAAGTTCGGCCAACATTTCTTTACCACCGCTGTTCAAATAATTCTGAACGTATTTATCCCATTCCTTATCGATATCGATTTGTCCGGCAATGGCTTTCAAACGGAACTCATTCACGATCGTATTCAGTTGACCGCTGTATTGTTTGTTCAGATCCGCATATTTCGTTTGGTTCATCAAATCCCATTTGTAAGGCCTGATTTCCATCTTCTTCAATACGTCCGGTTTGCCGAAGAAATCATTTTTCAACTTCGTTGTTGCTTCGGAGGTCTGATAGGACGCTCTTCTGTCATCGTACGACCTGAAGTTATATGCCCAGAAGCCCATACTCCCTTCGTTCTCCGGGTACTCCGGTTTGACTTTAATCTCCGATTTCTCCGGAGTGCCCTGCCATGTGGAATGGGTGCCGACATCTCCGTAAAGTGTCCAGCGGGAATCGTCATCAAAGTTGATGTAATCGAAAATTTGCAGAATACGCACCAGCTGCTCATCCGTCACTTTCTTGGAAACGTAGAAAGCATCGCCCAGCCTGTTCACTGGAGTGAAGGCGCCTTCCCCTTGCTGTCCGTTCGGACCGATCTCGGGCGCGGTTACGAGTAATTTAACAGCGGGGTCCTTCTCTATAATGTTTGCCGGAGCGCGCCCCTTCGTCCAAGCATCCATCCCGACATAAGCAGGCTGCGCCGGATAATAGCCGGTTTTGCCCAGCTTGAATTTCTCCCAGCTCTTGTTCACATCGATTGTCGTCCACTCTGGATCAATCAAGCCTTCTTTGTTCCATCTCGCCATCATCTTCAAGAACTCTTTGTATTTATCGGAAATTTCAGCGGCCGTCAGCTTGCCGTTCTCCTCCAGGTTGTAGCCGCTTGCTGCCCCGTAAGCCCCGAGCAGCGTGCTGCCCCAGGCCGTAAACGAGTTGTTGAACGGCAGCATGCCATAAGTATCGTTTTTCCCGTTACTGTCCGGGTCCTTCTGGGCGAAAGCCTTTAAGATTTCTTCCGTCTGCTCCAGCGTATAGGCCTTATCCGTGAAGTAGATTCGTTCCAAGCCTCCACTTGTGCCAATAGGTTTTATCTCGCCCGGAGGTTGAATCCCCAGTTTCTCAAGCCAATCGAACCGGAAGGTTGGCGCCCAAATTAAGTTTTTGGTATGTCCCTGATACCCGACGAGAGCCAAATATTCGTCTTTTTTGCCCGGCGCCAAATTCATATCCCAGCCCGGAACATTTTCATCGAGCATTTTGGAATAAAGGGGCGCGTATTTCTTCAGCATCTCTTTCGGAATCGTTCTCGTCAGTCCGTTTTCGTAAAATTCCAACGCCGACAGGGACTGCACCGTAAAGGAAAACGTATCCGGCAAATCTCCAGATGCGACCAGCAACTGCACCTGGTCTTTGTTAAACGTATCCACCTTCACATTGCTGATCTTGATGTTGTACTTTTCTTCCAATTTCTTCTGTACCCAGTTCCCGTCCTCAATCTTCCCTCTTGTAAAAGATCCTGTCAGCCTTAAATCAAGCGGCTTGGAGAAGTCCCCCGGCGCAGGCAGCCCCGTAGCTGTATTCCCTTGCGCCTGGCCTGCCATGCTGACACCGGATGCTTCTTGCTGACTGCACCCTACCGATCCGATCACTAGCGATCCAGCAAGCACCGCCGAAAATAAAATTTTGAATCGAATTTGCATACAAATTGCCTCCCCTTTATTTGTGTTCACGACCGGTGATTAACCTTTCAAAGAGCCGATCATAATGCCCTTGATGAAATATTTCTGCGCGAACGGGTAAATGAGAATAATTGGACCAATCGACATCATAACCGTCGCTGCACGAACATTGCTCAGCAATAAATTGGTATTTGTCGACCCGCCACCCCCGAATTGTGTCTGTGACAAATCCAGTGCAACGATCATCTGCCTGACAATCATCTGCAGAACCGTTTTGGAAGGGTCGCGAATATAGATCATCGCATCAAACCATGCGTTCCAGTGCCCCACTGCCGCCCACAGCGCAACTGTCGCAATGACCGGTTTGGACAAGGGGATGATAATCTTGGTCAAAATCTTGAAATAACCGGCTCCATCGATCAACGCCGACTCCTCAAGCCCTTTATCGAGCGTCATCAAATAATTGCGCATGATGATAATCGAGAACACATTAACCGCTCCGGGTAAAATGAGCGCAAGACGGTTATCAAGGAGACCTAAACTTTTAATCAATAAGTAAGTGGGGATCATTCCCCCTGAGAAAAACATGGCGATAAGGAAAAAGGCTGTGAAGTAATTACGAAAAGGCAAATCTTTTTTGGATAACGGATAAGCGACCAGCAAGGTAAAAAAAACGATGAGCGTCGTACCGATAACGGTTCGAAGGATCGTATTCAGATAGGCGGACGTAATGTTTTGATAGCTAAAAACGAACTGATAAGCAACCGTTACCCATTGTTCCGGCCACAGATGAATACCAAGTGTTGAGGCGCCATTCGCGTCCGAGAAGGACAGAACGAATGTTTGCCAGAACGGGTATAAGACTGCGAGGGAAAATAAGCTGATCCCTAACATATTTAGCGTGTCAAAAATGGACAATCGCGTTTTGAGCATTCCGTGCTCCTCCTTCTTACCAAATGCCATGTTCGCTTCGTTTGCGGATGATGGCATTCGCTCCCACAATGAGAATCACGCCCACGACATTTTTGAATAAACCGACGGCTGTCGCATAATCCAATTGAAACTGTTCCAGACCCTTCCGGTATACGTAGGTATCAATGATGTCAGCGACCTCATAAACGACTGGGTTATACAGATTTAGAATCTGATCAAAGCCCCCATTCAAAATGTTGCCCAGGCCCAGGATAAACAAGATCACGATCATCGGAATGAGCGACGGGATTGTAATGTGCAGCATCTTCTTGAATCGTCCCGCCCCGTCGACATCTGCCGCTTCATAAAGATCCGGATTGATCGAAGAAATAGCTGCCAAATAAATGATGGCCCCCCAACCAATCTCTTTCCACACATCCGTCAAGATCAGCATGGGAATAAAATAATGAGTATCCGCTAAAAAATTGATCGGCG
The DNA here is from genome assembly GCF_004000765.1 of Paenibacillus chondroitinus NBRC 15376. Lineage (GTDB taxonomy): Bacteria > Bacillota > Bacilli > Paenibacillales > NBRC-103111 > Paenibacillus_E > Paenibacillus_E chondroitinus. Next base: position 66,435 of record NZ_BILW01000019.1, read on the forward strand.
TTCCCCCGAGCGAATGGATGACGTAGTTGATGATCCCCCGTTGAGGAGAAAGCACCTCGCCCACCATGGACGCTAAGATGACCCAAGACATAAAATGCGGCAAATACGAAACGGACTGCGCTACCTTTTTAAACCACACCTGTTTGACTTCGTTTAACAGCACGGCCAGCATAATGGGAGCCGGAAAAGCTACGACCAACTTTAACCCGCTGATAATGAGCGTATTTTTTAGAGCGCGAATAAAAAGGGAATCGTGTAACAAGCTTTTGAAATGCGCAAAATCATTCCATGGACTTTTCCAGATGCCTAAACCGGGCGAAAACTTTTTGAAAGCGATCACAATGCCATAGATCGGAATGTAATGAAAAACGAATAACAAAATCATCGGAAGCAGCATCATGAGGTAGAGCATCTTCATCTTCTTGGCTCTAAGCCAGATTTCATTTTTTTTGCGTACCGATGGAGCGTCAGCATGCTGAAGGGTGATTTCCATGGTTAAGCCGCCTCTCCTTTCTACGATATATTGGTAACGCTTACACATTCGATTATAGAAAAAAGCAGCTTCGATTAGTGACACGATCTATAGATCTTGTACCACAATCTCAATATGTTTAGTCTGCTTTTACTATTTTGCTGGAAGTAGGATGGTCACCTTCGTACCCTCTCCATAACGGCTGTCGATGTCCAGTCCATAGGCTTCTCCGAAATGCAATTTAATTCGTGCATGGACATTATAAATGCCAGCCTTCTTCACGCCGGGATCCGCAAGCCGCTCGCGAACTTCCGATAGTTGGTCCTGCCGCATGCCTAACGCATTGTCCGTAACGGTCATACGAATAGTACCCTCTTGCAGCATACAGGAAATTTCAATCGTTACCTGTTTTCTGGTTTGCCTTGCTCCGTGATGGATGGCATTCTCGATAATTGGCTGCAGAATCAGCTTTAAAGCGCCGCATTCCAGGATCGCATCATCCACATGCCACACGCATTGAAAATTATCGTACCTGCAGGACATGATGTGTATATAGGTTTTGGCATATATGATTTCATCTTTCATTCCCATCATTTGTTCCCGGTTCGTGATATAACGAAATAGTCTGGAGATCGAATTAATCATTTCGACGGCTCTGTCCACTTCTTTCGTCTCAACAAGATAGATGAGATTATCCAAAGTATTGTACAAAAAGTGCGGATTGATTTGCGACTGCAAAGCGATCAATTGAATTTCCTTTTTCTCATATTCCAGTTTGATTCTTTCTTTGTCTGCTACAAGCGTTTCGACGACCAGATCATCGATTCGTCTGACCATCTGATTAAAATTTCGGCTGAGCAGGTCCACTTCGTCAATACCGGAAACACGATCCAAAACAATTCGGTGGCTTTCCCCCAGTTCATATTCATTCAACATTTGATTCAGCCTGCCTAGGGGTTTGAGCATGCGCTGCGACATATAGAAAGAAAACAACAGCATGAGAAGGAAAATCAGAAAGAACAGATACGAATTGCTTACAAATAAGTCGATAACCTGGTCTTCTACGTCTGATTCGTTATACCTGGAAATAAACGTCCAAGAAACACCGCCTATCTCCTTGGCGAAGTCGTAATAATTCCCGCTGTAGGACCCAATTGGCGAATCCAGCACTTTCCCGATTTGTGCCGCAATAGGATGGGATACAATCCGGTTGTCCTTGTCAACGATAAACATTTCACTGCCGTTCTGCTTGAATTCCCCATACAGATTGGAAAGGTACCCACTATCTAAATCCACTGTCATATAGCCTACAATTTCCGGATATTTCTCCAGCGAGATGATCGGCATTCCCAAGACGATGGAAGCATTGCCGAAGTCATCCTTGGTCAGATGATAACTTATTTTTCTGCCGGACCCTTTCATTTGATTGTAAAAGCCAAAGTCCAACTCTCCGGTTTGTTTATATCGATTTGAAAATATCAGCGTGTTGGATCGGTCGTAGATACGAATGACATCGCGATTCAGCCCTAAATCATGATTATCATAAAGCAGCTCTTTTTCGAGCGTTTTCATATCTTTTGCCAGGATCTCATGCTGTACGGCCGTATCCAATGAAATCCGAGCCATCAGCACCTCTTTTTGATTGATATCATGCTCTAGATAACTGGCTGTTTTCGCAAATAAGGAATCATGGCTCTTTTTTAAATCGTCAACCACGATGTTGGAGGAATTCCAGTAAAAGATAACCATATAGACTAGAAGAGGCAGCAGTATCGTAATGATAAAATAAAGCAAAAACCGGTCTCGCAGATTGAATCGACCGATGTCCGTCACGAATTTGCTTTCATTCGACCCTCTATCTTTGGCAAACTCGTACATCTTAAATAATTGGATGACTTCATAAACGGGTTTCAGGATTTTGCTTGAAATGAACCTGGAAGAAACGAACGCAACAAGTAACGCCAGCAGACAAGTAGCTGCCGTTAATTTGGCCATGAAAAGGAGCTGCTGCCGGTAAACGTCCATCCGTTCAACATAGACCAGCTGCATATGATTAAAAGGAATGGTCGTATCATGAGTTTCCACACGAACAGATAAATCCACTTCAGACCCGCGGAAAATCAAATCGCGATTAGCGTCGAACAGCAGGATGTTCTCGTTGTAAGGTACAGCGTCCTTCACATACTGAGGGTTCAACAGGATTAAGATAACCCCGTTATTGGCCCCGTCTTTCCCTATCAGATTGGCGGCAAAAAACGCCCGTTTATTCAACTCGTCCAGTGCATGCGACACTCCTTTGGGATGATCAGGATCAGAAGGCGGGATGAGGCTTGCAGCAGCTTTCCCTTGGAGGACCAGATAATGTTCTTTGGCTAACTCGCTTTTCACCTGAATCCCGTTCAGATTGAAGTCCAAGTAAGTGTGATCGGAACTGAATTGATTTTGGGATGTGATGACAACGATGGAATCGATGATTTCATTTTCTTGCCGGATGTTGTACAAATATTTCTCGAAATCCATGGAAAGTTGATATTTTGTGATGGCGTTTGTATTCGTCTCACCCATTTGCTGCATATAGTCGGCAATCCGCTCATTCGTCGTTAAATGATTGACCATCGCGTACATGTTGCTAAGGCTCGTATTTAACTCATAGGAAATCTGGTTCATTCGGGTACTGATGACAAACTGCTTTTTTTCTTCAATAAAGTTTTTGATTTTAAAGAAAAAAACGCTGCTCAGCAGCAATAATAGAATAAGCATGGCGCTTAAAGAAAACAGCATCAGAAAATTTCGAAATGAAATCCTCTGGAATCCCCTCATTTTCCGAAACATCATGAGCCTCCGCTTTGGTTGTAAGTAGGGTTGGACCGAAATACAAGAGGTTTGACGCCCATCACTTTTTTAAAAACCTTATTGAAATAAGAATGATTATGAATGCCGACCATCGCAGAAATTTCCTTGATCTTATACTCTTTGTGCTTTAGCAATTCTACGGATTTGCGGACCCTGACTTCATTCACATAATCAATAAAATTATGACCGGTTTCTTTTTTGAAAATGGAACTGAAATACGACGGATGAATAAATAATTGCCCCGCCATATCCTCCAGCGTAATCTTAGCGGCGTAATGCTTATGCACGTATTGCTTGGCTGTATGTACGTAACGATTTTCAGCATTTTGCTCGATAGGCGAGATAGACAGCTTTTCGATCGTTTGTTTCAGCCAAATTTTCAATTCACCGAGGGATGGAGCGGTATAAATATAGGCAAGCGCCTGCTTCTTATCCAAAGTCGGCAACGCAAGTCCTTTGTCTTTGGCTTTCAAAGAAAGCGATAAAATGATCTCTGAAAAGGTTATTCGGACTTCTTCTATATTCATTCGTTTCCCTTGTTCCACGACATCAAAGAAGCCCCGAAGACGGGAAGCGGATTCCTCATTTTCACGGGCAAGAACGGATTGAATCAATTTGTCCATGACAAGGCTTAGTTGCTCTTGTTCGTTCTCTTTGGCATATTCGCCAAGCTCTTCAGCCAACAATTCCTGGTAAAAAAAGATCGCATGCTGTTGATTGTTAAATTGATAACTCAAAGCATAAACGGCTTGATTAAAGGAAGAGTGGATCTCGCTAGGATCCTTAATCAAATTGCCGACGCTGATGGACAGCACGCATTCTTTCCCAAAGACGGATCTGAGCGATGCTTTGAGCAAATCCGAATAATGTTCAAGCTGGTCTTTCAGATCATATTTGCTGATTGGCCGGGGATGATGTGCAAAAAGAACCAATTGGTTACCATAATATAAGACGGGAGTCTGGCTATCCTTCCAATAATCCATCGTCCATTCAGCAATATAATGCCTAATCGATAAACTTAAGTCTTTTTCAAACCATCTGCCGAACGAACAAACGATGACCCGCATATACTCCTGAAGCCAGGGTTCGTCGTACTGTCGTACATGTTCCCCTTTGATCAGGTCGATAAGCATCGCTTCTTCCTGTACGTCCGGAATTCCCGTCTTTTGACTATCGGCTATGTCTTCATCTTTCTTCAACTCAATGGCCAGATTATGCATAACCCCCATAATTTCTTCTTTCATCACAGGCTTCAATAAATAACCCTTTACACCGAACCGAATGGCATCTTGGGCGTATTTGAAATCATCGTAGGCGGAAAGGACAAGTACTTTCGTGTTTGGATACGTTTCTTGGACCTTTTGGGCAAGCTCCAGACCGTTCATTTCCGGCATCCGGATATCCGTCAACACCACATGGGGATTGTGCTGCTCCATTTGTTCAAGGGCTTCCCGGCCATCACAGGCTGAACCGATAACCTCGAATCCCGCTTCCTTCCATGGAAACAAAGTGACTAATCGTTCCCTGATGTTTTTTTCATCATCCACAATAAGAACCTTATACATGGACCCACCTCCATCCAACTGTATACCTCTAATAGAAAAACCGCACAAGCCATTTCTGCTTAGGCGCATGCGGTTCTCCTGGATATTGCTTACTTATATGTTCCTACTTGTTTCCACGATTGCTTCCTAAGCGAGACCATAGCAGCCTCTGCGGTTGCAATCGAAGAACGGGCTGACGTCCCGTCGAAGAGCGAGAGATACGCCTGAGCCACAGGCTTGCCTGCGATGGCATCGCGAAAGCACGCCATTTCCGCTTCCATCGGCTTCCTTAAGAAAAGCGGTGGACGAGTTTGAGGGCTTGTGAACACGACTTTCCCTTCTGCCCGCCTATAATCATGAACACGGTCCTCATCTTCATCCGGGCTCCCGTTGATGCCAAACGATGTGATGTGATTACCGCTTTTCACGACGATTTCGGACCGTTTAAAGTTGACGAACACAGCGCCTTCCGTTCCGTTGATTTTGACAAAGTGCCCTCCCTGTCTGAATCCGGAGCCGTACTGCATCGTACCTAAAGCTCCGTTGGAGAATTCCATAGTCAGCAGCAGATGATCCGGATTACTGGAAGCATGAAGGGCAGGATCTATCCACGATCCCGCCAAAACAACGGATGCCGCAGGTCCAAGAAGCGTTTGAACAAGATCTAGCTCGTGGATAAAATGAAATAAATACCCTCCGGTCTGTGCAGGATTCTGCTTCCAACTGGAGCCGGCTTGTTTATCCTGCCAGCCCGTTCGCTCCGCGTGAGAAACGATCGGCTTCCCAATGGCACCCTGTTCGATCAATCGCTTCACTTGCTGCACGCCGCTCATAAAATGAAGGATATGTCCGGCCATCATGTGGACAGAAGCTCTCCGGCAAGCCGCAATCATGTCCTCACAGTCGGCCAAGGATAAAGCGATCGGCTTCTCACAAAACACGTGCTTGCCATGCTGCGCCGCTAGAATGACATGTTGTTTGTGAAGATGATTCGGACTGGCCACAATGACGGCATCCACATCATCGCGTGCGACCAGCGCTTCAACACTTGCAGCCGTGGCACACTGGAGCTCTTCCGATAGCAGCTTGGCGCTATCATCCGCTCCTCCAACTACAGCAACCGTTCTCGTACCTTCGAGCCCATTCAAAATTCTAGCGAACTCGCCTCCGAAATTACCACATCCGATAACGCCGAATCCCAAAGAAGTCATTGTCTCCCGCTCCTTCGCTTCATGATACGCTGATCCACTTCTTCTCACGCAGAGAAGCCATAGCGGCTTCAGCGGTAGCAATGGACGTTGTGGCGGCTGTCCCGTCAAACAGCATTTGCACATTTTCACCTACAGGTATTCCATTTACGGCATTCCGGAATGCGGACATTTCCTTTTCGATCAGAGCAGCTAACCAGCTCGGCATCCTGGAAGCGGCTGTTCCATAAGCGACAGCGCCGTCGACGTTTTGATAGGACTGCGCGCGTTCCATATCTTCTTCGGCGGAATCATTCAGATGACGGCTGGTGATACGTCCGTTCTGATACAGTTCAACTTTCGATTGCTTCAAATCCAGCAGGATCGCTCCTTCAGTTCCGTTGATCTTGACGAAATGCTCGCCCCAGCGAAATCCCGAGCCGTATTGCATCGTTCCGAGCGTACCGTCTGCGAACAACAATGTCAGAAGCAGGACGTCTTCCTCATCGCCGAAGCCTTCTCCCTGATGCGCCAGATTGCCCCCTGCCATGCAAACCGATACCGCCGGTCCCATGATGGCTTGCAAGAAATCCAGCTCATGGATGTGGTGAAATAGATGCCCGCCTGAGGTGGCATTGTTTTTCTTCCAGCTGACACTGGCTTGCCTATCCTCCCAGCCGGTCCGTTCAGCATGGCAGACAAGCGGTCGGCCAATCTCGCCACTGGCAATCCAAGCTTTGACTTGGTTGACGCCGTTCATAAAATGCATGATATGTCCGGCCATAAATACCACACCCGCCGACTTGCATGCCTTGACCATTTCTTCACAATCGCTCAATGTAAGAGCAATCGGTTTTTCACAAAACACATGCTTCCCATGTTGGGCTGCCAGCATAACCGGTTCTTTGTGAGCATGGCTTGGGGATGCCACGATAATCGCATCGATATCATCCCGCTGTACCAAGTCTTCCAGGCTTTCCATCGCTTCACAATGCAGCTCCTCCGCCAACAGCGCGGCTCGGCTGCCCCCATGAACGGCAACGACGCTTGAGCCTTCAAGCCGATTTAACGTCCTGGCCAGCTCCCCGCCGAAATACCCACTGCCCACTACCCCAAAACGCACGCTCTTCATCTCGTTATGCTCCTCTGCCCTGTTCTACAAACGGGCCATAAATTGCAGAATCTGATCCTTCAAGCCTGGAATCGGTTCATGACTGAAATCCGGATAAATTTCAAGTTTGACCGATGTTTTCATCTTATTGATGGCAGCAAATTGGGAGGATGGCGGACAAACCGTATCCCTCAGACCAACACCAATTAATGCGTCCGCTTGAATTCGCGGTGCTAAATGTTGTATATCGATATATCCCAGTTTGGTAAACCACTCTTCCTCTCGAAGATGCTGGGGATCGAAATAACGGAAGAAATTCTGAAGCTCCCAATACGCATCCCTCGCTAGGTCCATTTCCCAAACTCTCTTGTAATCGCTCAAAAAGGGGTAGACCGAAGCCACTTTGCGAATTCTCGGCTCAAGCGCCGCACAAGCAATCGCCAGTGCGCCTCCTTGCGACCAACCGGTAACGCCAACCCGGCCCGCATCCACCTCCGGAAAGTTCATGACGATGGCGGCTAGTTGCGCCGTATCCAGAAACACATGACGGAAGAACAGCTTGTGCGGGTCATGATCTTGCAATCCGCGAATGATATGGCCTCGCAAAGTATTGCCGACGACACCGCCTGTATCTTCGGATAGCCCGCCTTGGCCCCGAACATCAAGCCATGCGGTTGAGCAGCCGAGCGCTGTGTAGGCCAACATCTCCGACCAGTCCCCGCTGCAGCCGGAATAGCCATGAAACTGCAGGACAGCCGGATGCTGTCCACCCGCCGTTTTGGGCCGTACATATTTAGCGTAAATACGCGCTCCGTTTACACCTGTAAAATACAAGTGAAAACATTCAGCGGAAGGCACTTGAAATTCAGCGGGAATGAGTTCCACGCAAGGATCAACGGCCTGCATCTCTTGAAGCGCTTGATCCCAATAGGCGTCAAAATCCATTGGCCTCGGATTACGCCCTTCATAGGTTTTCAACTGCTCTAACGATAAATCAACGACAGGCATCCTGGACTATCCTCCTATGAAAAGGTCTTTATTGACTTTCACGACAGCTTTCCGAATGCGGGAAGGAGCAGGGGCGTCTTTTCCCATTAGGCCTGGCCTATGAACATCATGCGGATAAAAGACAGCGTACATGCCTGGCGTAAGCTCCAGATACTGTTCCCCGGCAGCGTTATCGTACAAGCTATAATCATTTTCTTTGCTGCTTTCAACCACAGTAAGGTCAGCCGATTCTCCCGCCCAACCGATCGTTTCTATGCCGTCTAACAATAAGTGAATGTCGATATACGTGTTGTGCTTCTCTGCCCGGGTTTCTTGCACGTCCCTTGCATCCAGTTCCATGACCGTATAGTAAATATCGTCGCCTTGTAACGTATATCTGCCATTCCCAATTTTGGAGAAATCCACGCCTTGTACCTCATCTATGATTTTCCTAAGCACCGGATGGACAAACTGCCGTTCCTTGCTCCAATTTTCCTTATTTCCTATAATCATAGCTGCACCTCTTCGTCTGCGTATTCCCAGATTTGCAAAGCCGCGCCGATCATGCCGCTCCAATTGCCTTTATAGGCCGGCTCGATACGAACGGCATCCAACATAGAAGCCATTGTTCGACTGCGCACTTCTTGACGCAGCCGGTCAAACAGAAGCTCACCCGCTTCTGCAACGCCGCCGCCGATGACGATCAGCCCCGGATTAAACGTGTGAATCAACGAGGCAATAGCTGTGCCTAGAGCGGCTATTGTTTCTTCCATAATCCTACTAGCAAGCGGTTCGCCAGCATGCCAACGGGCAAAAACTTCGCGCGTATCCACATCCTCCACAGAAAGCCCCTCTGTCACCAGCTTCTCTTTCATCCTTCTGGCGATACTGGTCCCGGATGCGTATTGCTCCAGACAACCACGCCCACCGCATATGCAGAACGGACCTTGAAAATTAACGGACATATGGCCAATTTCACCAGCTCCGCCCCAAGCGCCATGCACTAAGCGGCCTTCAACTACGATAGCTCCTCCTACTCCGGTTCCGAGAGCAAGGCATATAAAGTTATCGATTCCCTTTCCAGCACCAAACCGCTTTTCCGTGAGTGCGAGTACATTCACATCGTTGTCGACGTGTACGGGCAGATGAAATCTTTCCTGCATGATCTTCTTAAGCTCCGTACCTTGATAACCCGGTATAAGATCGGAGGAAAATCGAATTTGACCGCTCGCCCATTCAATCTGCCCGGCGCTTCCGATCCCGATGCCCCGTATTCGAATGTCGGGCCGCTCCAGCACCACTTTCTGGAGCAAATTTTCAACGGCCTCCATTGCCCGATTGCCCGTATGCGTTTGCCCCGCTAAGGTGCTGAGGCTAACCGAATAAAGGACCTCTCCCGACCTACTGACGATGCCTGCATTGATTTTGGTACCGCCTATGTCCACACCGATCGCATAAGCGGATTGAGCGTCATACCATCCGGCATTCATCGCTTCACTTCCCCCGAATCCAGGCTATTACGCACGGCATTCACATATCTCGAAGTAATCAGCTGCGGACGGGTAATCGCGCTTCCCACGACAACGTAGGGGACTCCGGTTTGCATCGCCTTGGCGGCATCCTCCGGTGACCAAATGCGGCCTTCCGCAACGACGGGAACCTGGACAGACGCGCACAATTGAGCCAACAATTCGAAATCAGGCTCATCTTGCTGCCGGCTGTAAGGCGTGTAACCCGAAAGTGTCGTTCCGATGAAATCTACGCCCAGTTTCTCTGCGGCCAACCCTTCCTCCAGCGTGGAAACATCCGCCATAACAGCCACTCCATGCTCGTGGGCATAAGCAATCAAGGGCTTCACAGCCTCCAGCCGTCCCTCGCGGTCCGTGACATCCAAAGCGACAATATCCGCTCCAGCCGATACGATGGCTTTCACTTCGGTAAGGGTCGGGGTAATAAAAATAGCCGAACCCGGAATATCTCGTTTAATAAGTCCGATCACAGGCACATTAACTTCTTGTTTGATGCAAAGAATATCAAATACACCGTTCGTGCGAATGCCAATCGCTCCGGATTGCACCGCGGCTCTTGCCATTTTCGTCATCGTGTCGCCGCCGTGCAGAGGTTCGTCGGCAAGTGCCTGACAGGAAACAATTAACCCTTTTTCAGGAAAAATGCTGCTCATTCTACTCATGTGTCATCCTCCCTTTCCCTTAAATGTATTAGACTTGAGCTTGGTTGATATACGCCATCATTTTCTCGTTGATTGCTTCTAAACGGCCCATTTCCGACTCTGGAACCGGCAAGAACGGCAATCTCGCTTCGCCGGTGTTCAAACCGCGCAGCTTCAGAATCTCTTTGCACGCACCATACAAGGACGGGAAGGACAGCAGTTCCGCAATCAGATCATTTACAATAAACTGCCATTTGCGGGCTTCTTCCGCTTTCCCCTCGACATAACACTGTTCGATTTTCATAAATAACTCTGGCATAACGCCGTATGTGCCGCCGATACCGCCGTCCGCGCCAATGCTGCGGCCTGCCAAATACTGCTCGTCCGGACCGTTAAAGACCAGGAAATCATCTCCACCAGCCGCTTTAAACTGCTGTAATTCAAAGGTGCTTTCCGCCGATATTTTCACACCGATGACTTTGTCTTGGGCTGCCATTTTCGTAAGTAAAGCTTTCGACAATTGAAACCCTGTCGTCTGAGGAATATGATAAATAATGAACGGCAGCGATGTGCTGTCTATCATTTGTTGCCAGTGATGTTCAACGCTTTGCGGTGACAAACGGTAATAAATCGACGGTACAGCCGATATCGCATGAGCGCCTACTTGCTCAGCATGTTTGGATAGCTCGACGCTATCTCTAGTGGAAGGTGCGCCAACATGCGCGATGATCGTCATTTCTTGGCCAACTTCCTCCATAACCGCCTCAAGCGTTTGCTTCCGTTCCTCGACGTTTTGAAGCATTCCTTCCCCGGAACTGCCTCCCACGTATAAACCATTCACGCCAATATTGGCATAGTGACGTGCTAATTTTTTAGCTGCCTCTTTGCTCACTTCGCCTTTCTCGTCATAGCAAGAATACATAGCTACCGTTATACCTTTGAAGCGATCTAAATCATAAGTTTTCATATTGTTCATTCTCCTTTGATTTGGTCTTGAATAAAATACGTTTCCGGTGATTCGAACCCCGGAAACGTATTTTCACTTATTTAAAGATCTATTTCGACGAAGCTGCAATAATATCGTTTGACTTCTTCACCCAGTCGTCCAATGCTTGCTGAGCCGTTTTGGCCTTCGTCAATGCGGCCTGAACCTCAGGGTAGAAGGCGGCGCGAGTTTGCGGGTACCCTGGTACGGACACACCGATGTCTCCGGCGTATTTGAACAATTCGATGGTTTTGCTTTTCATTGTGCCAGCCTCGTAGCTTTTCGCAAGCGATTTACGCGCTACAATGACGGATTCCGCTTGGGTCATCTTGCCCATGTTTTCCGGGTTGTTCGCAAATTTCACAAACTCTTTGGCCCATTTCATTTTCACTTCATTTTTGGTATTCCACATCCAGGTTCCATAACCAAACAATACGGTGTTGGAAGATTTTCCGTCCACTGAAGGGAAAGGAACGATATCGACATCAAATTTCTTGGCATTACCTTCAGCAAACGCTTTATTCAACGTCGGTAAATTCCCGATATTGCCAAACGCCATGCCAAGCTTGCCTTGAACGAACATATCGTTGAATACCGCAGTCGCTTTTAGGCCGGCCGCGCCTGGCGGAACCACGCCCTCATCTGTCAGCTTGGTCAAGAATTCAAGCCCTTTCACGCCTTCCGGAGAGTTCAGAGTTGCCTTCGTATCATCATCATTCCATGTTTTTGCGCCAAAACCCCATAAAATCGAATGAGTTCCTTGGTCACCGCCGGAATCCCCTGCGTAAAGCCCGTAACCGTACGTTTGCTTCGACGGGTCCGTCACTGCCTTTGCTGCTTTTAGAAATTGTTCGGAAGACCACGGCTGCATATTTTGAGGTAGCAGATCCAGCGCGCCTTTTTCTTTGAATAAATCTTTATTCACTAATAAACCGATAGCAACCGTGCTGTTTGGATAAATAAAGACCTTGTTATCAACCGAAACGGACTTCAATGTTTTTTCTTCGAAATCTTGTTTGTCGATCATATCGTCAAGCGGAACCAGCAGGCCTTTTTTGGCATAAGACAATGGCCAGAAGAATGAACCTTGTTGAATGTCAGGAACTTCGTTCGTATTGGCGGCGACGCTGATTCGTTCATTGATTTTGTCGTCCGGCGTTACAACCATGTTAATTTTCACATTTGGATTCGCTTTTTCAAATCCTGCTTTGATGTCATCATAGACTTGCTTCACATCTCCGCGTGCATCTACCCACCAAGTGAGCTCAACTTTCTCTTTCGAACCCGTTGTCGCTGCCGGCGCATTGCCCGCATTTTTTTTCTCGTCTGTTTTGGCGCATCCCGCGGCAGCGGTTAGAACTAACGCAGATGACAACAAAGTAATGGCAAGCTTTTTCATGTAAACCCCTCCAATTTTTCATTCATCAAATCGGAAACCATAAAACAATTCTCTTACTCAGTTGGGCGAAGGCTCACCTCCTACAGTAGTATCCTAGGGGCAATTTGTAATTTAACCCTTTACACCGCCAAGTGTGATGCCTTTCACGAAATATTTCTGAAAACTGATAAAAATAATGAATACCGGTATAAAACCAAGGGATGCGGCAGCCATTTGAAGCCCATAATTGGCCACATATTCCGAAACGAGTGTTGAAATACCCACATTTATCGTCATCTTGGTTTTATCGCTGAGCATAATCAGCTGCCAGAGGTAATCGTTCCAGACATACGTAAATGTAAAGATCGCAAGCGCGCCAATGGCAGGTTTAATAATCGGAAAGAACAGTTTAAAAAACAATCCGATTTCAGAGCAGCCATCGATTCTTCCGGCTTCCAGCAGCTCGGTCGGCACGGATTCGCTGAATTGCTTCATCATGAATACCGCAAACGGGATGGTCAACACCGGCAAAATGGCGCTTGCCAAATTGTTCACCAGACCAAGGTCCCGCATCATCGTAAATAAAGGGACAAGGGTAATTTGTCTGGGAATGAACATGGCAATTAAGACGGCGCTAAAGAAAAATTCGGAGCCTTTGAATTTCCGCTTGGTTAAAGCGTAACCAGCCATTGATGCAATGAGAACAACGCCAACAGTGGCAATAACAGAAACGAAACCGCTATTATATAACCAATAAAAGATGGAGCCGTCATTGATCAGATTGGAGAAGTTCGCCATGGTTATTTTTGCAGGGATCCAGTCAGGTGGGATTTTCACACTGGAAGACTGGTTCTTAAAAGCGCCGGTAACCATCCAATAGAGCGGAAAAATAAACAATGCGGCAGACACATACAGAAGGATATTCCCCAATACCTTCATGATCAAATAAGATGATTTAGCCATGAGTACTCCTCCCTTAGTATTGAATATCTGACTTCATGAGCTTAAACTGAACAACGGCAACAATCGAAATCAAGACAGTAATAATGATGCCCATTGCAGAGGCTGCGCCAAGCTTCCCATACACGAATGCGGTTTCATATAACAAAAACATAATCGTGGAAGTGGCGTAGTTGGGTCCGCCGCCCGTTAGCATTTGTACAACAACAAAGGTTTGAAACGCCCAAATCGTTGACATGACCAAAATATACAACGATGTCGGTTTCAAGAGCGGCAGCGTAATGTGCCAGAACTTTCTTGGCGCTGAAGCCCCATCGATATCCGCGGCCTCATAGTACTCAGGAGATATGTTACCCAAAGCAGCCAATAGTAAAATAATAGGTTGTCCCACGTTAAAGGTCACAACGACTAGAATCAGCGCTAATAAGGCTACGCGCTCATCAGAGAGCCACATGACGGGCTTTGCTCCGAACAAGGATAAGGCATAGTTGGCAATCCCGTTCACAGGGCTATAGATCCAAGCCCAAATCAAGGAAAGAATAACTTGAGAAGTGATGATCGGCAAGTAAAACGCACCTCTGAAGAAAGAGGCAATATGCTTATGTTTGCCATAAATGAGCACAGCCGCAAATATGGCGAAAATAAATGTCAATGGCACCGTGCCGACAACAAAACCGAATGTGTTGGCAATGGAGCGTAAAAAGACGCGATCTGACATCAATTCCGCATAGTTCCCAAGCCCAATCCATTCCTTCTGCCCTAGTCCGTAATCAAAAAAACTAAGATAGAAGGCATTTACAATCGGGTAAATCTCAAAAATAAGAAACAAAATGGCGAATGGAGCAATAAAAAAGAGCCCCCAAAATTCACCTCGAATAGACCGCTGCGACGCCTTAGCAACTCTGGTCGTCATCTTCACCCCTCCAAATCATAATCTGTTATTCTAGTTGTTTTTCTTTTTGTATAGCGCTTACAGAAATGATTATAGTTTACGGAAACTTTATAAAACAGGAACGTATCTATCGGTTTTGTTCATAAAAATAAGGAGTTTTTACGGCTGTTCACTTTTCCACGATCATTGTTCACTTTTTTACGAATGAGCAAACAAAAACAACAAATCCCCCTTAGGATAAGGAGGATTTGAATTTTACACGGTATTGTTGAGGGCTTACACCCATCGTTTTCTTAAAGATTCGGCCAAAATAATTGAAGTTCTCATAGCCTACCTTTTCTGCAATCGCATACACAGGCAGCTTGGATTCAAGCAATAATTCCGCTGCTTTTCCTATACGAATTTGATTGAGATATTCCGAAAAACCGACCTGCGTTTCTTTTTTAAACAAATAACTCAAATAATTTTCACTCATTCTGACTCGTTCAGCAGCATGCCTCAAAGAGATGTCCTCTGTATAATTGGATTTCATGTAAAGAATGAGTTGTTGAATATCTTCCCGGAAGTTTCCTCTCCCAAATGCTTTCCCCTGACCGCAGCAGTCATCAATGAGTTGTTCGAACCATTGCTTCGCCTTGCTCAATTCATCAAACTTAAGGACTTGTTTATATAGGGGCTCCTCCTGCTCAAGCTCTTTGAACAGGTCTTCCTGATAAGGTTTTAGGCCGTTCTGAATCGTATGCAGCAGATGTAAACACAATTGGATACACTTCTCGACAGGACCCTTCCACATTTCCATCCGTTCGAAGATTCTGTCCAATACTTGCTTGATCTCCGCCGCGTTCATACGGTCCAATTCGACTTTCAAGACCGTCTCATCCTCTTGCGGTATCACATTCCCCGCCGGAATATTCTCCAAGTGCTCCCCATAGAAATAAACCTTTTCTTTTCCTTCATAAAAATAATTTTGGAGTGCGCGTTTCGCCCTCGAGTATACGTCTGGCAGACTCTCTATGCCTTGAGACCCTTCACTGATCCCTATGCTAAGAGATAGATTAATAAATCTTCTTGCGGCCTCCATGATCTCCTTGCCGAACCTGATCGCTTCGTCAACTGTATGCACTCCCGCCTTTTTGGGAAAAAGCAGGACGATTTCTTCCTCATTCACATCTTGAAATATGCCCTCTGTGCTCTTGTCCAGCTGTAAGGAAATAAGATTCATGAACTTCATCTTGTCCGAGCTATCCGTTCGACGCTGATCACGATGAATGGTTATCAGTACAAAAACATACCCATTCAGGAAGAATGCGCTATCTTTTTCCGTAACATGCGAATCTTCCGCCGTAGCATTCCCCTGAAAAATCCACTGCTTCAGCCGCCGCGAACCTCCATTTTCACTCATTTCCACCGCAGGCTTTGTTTCGATTTGGCGCTGCCGAACCTCCCGGCTTGATGAAATTTTCTTCGATACCTCGAGCAGCATTTGCAAAAGCTCTTCAGGTTTTAATGACGCTTTCAAAATATAGTCCTCTACACCCAATTTCATCGCTTTCCGCACATATTCATAATCATTATGAGAACTGAGCACAATGATATGCGTATCCGGATACTCGCTCTTCACTTTCTCAATCAGCTCAATACCGTTCATTCTAGGCATGACAATGTCGGTCAGTACGATATCAGGCCTCGTCTTTTCGATAATCTCCAACGCTTCCAAACCATCCTGTGCATCCCCGACATAGGTCAGCTGATGCTGCTCCCAGTCAATCAATGATTTTATACCTAATCGAACCAAAAATTCGTCATCTACGAGCAGTACTTTCAGAGGCATAAGCATTCCCTTCTTCGATCGTTTTGAGCGGCAATTTGAACGCGACCGTCGTCTCATTCGCCTTACTTTGAATATGCAAACCGTACCCTTCCCCGTATTGAAGCCGGATGCGCTCATGCACATTCCTGATACCTATACTTTGCGATGCACCATGTCCTTGTCCATATCCTTGCAACAAGATCAGATTGATATCATCAATTTTGTCCGGCTGGATCCCTGTACCATTGTCTGTCACGGTTAAAATCATTTGATTATGCTCTTGGTCGGCCACAGCCTTAATGGTAATAACCCCTCTCCCTTCCATCGGCTCAATGCCATGGTGAATGCTATTCTCTATAATGGGCTGAAGCATAAATTTGATGGCTTCCTGCTTCATTAACGGCTCGGGAATATGAAATTCGACACTCAATTTATCGTTATATCTCAATTTCATTAGAGTAATATAATGCTGAACATAGTCCATTTCCTCTTTAAGCGAAATCAACGTTTCTCCTCTTCCAATACTCGCTTCCATCATACTTCCCAGGCTGGACAACATCTCCCCAACTTCCCGGTCATTGCGGATGTATGCCATCCATTTGATATTGTTCAACGTATTCAAAATAAAATGCGGGTTAATCTGCGCCTGAAGCGCTCGAAAACGCATTTCTTCTTTCTGCACATATTCCTCCTTCAGCCTTTGAAGCAGGTCCCGGATTTGTCTGGCCATGTGGTTATAGGTATCGATCAGCGTAGCAATTTCATTGGGACCCGAAAGCGCCAAGGAGCTGTTAAAGTCGTTTTTCTCTATTTCTTTCATTCGCTTATTTAAAAGTTTAACCGGCTTGGATACTCGGTAAGATATGCTGAACGCGAGGAGCATAAACACGATGACAATGATCCCTACCGTGATCATATTCGTTCTGCGTAAATCAAATATTTCTTTAAACACCGTATCGTAAGGAATAAACTGTATTAATTTCCAGCCGGTTAACCCAATGGTGTCATAGCTGGCAATCCATTTCTGATGATTTTTTTCCACAATCAGCTGCCCTTTGGAGGAGTCCCATATTTTGGAGACATCTTCTGGTAAAACCTCTATGGGATCCATACCCGCTTTCATGGAGCTGGAAATGATCTTCCCCTGTTGGTCCATGATCATGACATTGCCGTCCAATTTCGACATGTACTTGCGAAAATCGCTTTCACTTACGCTAAAAAGCTCGATCCCGATGTTTTGATTGGTTTGCACATCTGTAATGGTTTTAATCAGCGTAACGAGCTGACTCTTGTCATAATAAATATAATTGCGGCTGTCATTCGCCATCCAGCTAATGCCAAATGGTTCTTTTAACATCTCTTTATACCAGTCCGATTGAATATACTCGTCATATAAATCTTGTTGGACAATTTTGTTGCTTAACCAATTGCCGTGCATATCAAGCAAAGTTACATAACTTTCCGAAAAATAAGAAGAATAAAGCTTATTCATTGCATTATCTGCAAGCCGCAGCTTTTCATAATACGTAACGGAATTCGGCTGTTTCAGCAGGGAGGTGATATTGGGGTTCGTTGAGATATCTACCGCTGATTTCAGCATATCCTGCAGCAATAACTCAATGTTGAAATCGATTTGGTACAAAGCTTCAGAAGTCGCATTGCCGATTTTATTCTCAATCACGCGCTCCAGAGGCTTATCGATCCAGAAAGCGCTAATAAATAGGGGAATAATGAGAAACAATAGAATGAAAAAAAGAATCTGGTTGTGAATAGAATTCCAGCGTTGCATTGATTTTTTCACCCATTGCATGGCGCGACCCCACTCTGCTTAAAATTTATCTGCCCTTCTCCTCCATTCTCCAATTTGAGAACGAAAACGAAGAGCAACTTTTAGGTGAAGTCTACCACACTATGCGCAAAGGCACAATTTAGACCATTGACATATATAAAGAAATGAGAGGCTGTCCCAGAAGTCATTTCTATGACTTTTGGGACAGCCTCTTCATTACTCTAAATCTCTTTCGTACCAGTACCCTGGCACATCATGAACAAGCCGCATCAGCGCTTCCATGTAGAAGTAGTCCCCCCAGATGACGAAGTCATCCGGCGCCCCCGGTTACGACCTGCACATCGTTAAGCAATACGTCCGCTTTTTGCCCAGTTTGATCGATGATTGCTTTCACCCGATACCATGTATTTGGCATGTAGGTCCCCAAAGCTTTATTCAAAATGGACATCTGACCTGTTTCCGTTAGCGTCAAAAAGTTATTCCACACGCCACTTCTCTGCCCACTCTTCAATACGCGAGATAGTATCTTTATCATCTTAAACTCGTCTTCGAACCCGGACTCCTCATCCATATCCATAAAGAGATGCTGAGACTGTGAATAGTAATAAAAAGTTAGCCCCAATAACAAGAATAACTTCATTCTTATTATTGGAGCTCAAATTTACTATTTAGTTATTTATTATCCAGTAAATTATACGCAACATAAGAAAGGTCATAAATATCTACTTTGTTGTCCCTATTCACATCTGACCCCTTAGCCTTCTCCCAATCGATGTCGGTAGAATCCTTTCCATAATAGTAAGCTACAATCGCAAGGTCTCCTATGCTGATGATTCCGTCATTGTTTATGTCTGCATAAGCTACTTTGTTCATAAAGACAATCACTGCACTATTCAGTGCCGCAACGGAGCTGTCTACCTGGGATTGTGTTGCATTATAGTTATTGTACACTGACTTGGCCGCATCTATAGCCACACCGAAGATATCTTTTGCTTCCTGCGGATATTGTCCAAGCTGTGTTCCAACTACTGCCTCTGCATAAAGGCTTTCAGCATTAGTAATAGCAACTCCTAGGGCTGTCTTATCAACACTTTGTCCAGTTATCACTGAAGAAAGGAAGATATTTTTCGAATTATTCAAAGCGATTACTTGACTGTCTACCTGTGCCTGTGTTGCACTGGTGTTGTCATTCACAGCTTTTGCTGCATCTATAGCTGTCTTAAAGATATCCTTGGCTGATTGCGGGTATTGGCCAGTCTGTGTGCCTACTACCGCATTGGCATAAAGGGTCTCTGCGCTACTTATAGATGCTACAAGTTGAGCCTTATCAACTTCAGATGTAGTGCCTACTACAATTGTTTTACTGCTCAATACCGCCTCAATTTCTATTCCATCAGGCATAGTACCAAGGACCGCTTGGGTAACTGCAATACTTCCGGAAGCATTTGTTTTTGCCTTGAAGGTGACGTTGAGTATTTCCGCGCTTGGCGTAGTCAAACCATTTGTGGCCGCAGAAATAATTCTTACAGCGCCGGGAGTGGTTCTAGAGTCTACTACCATGATTTTGTCATTTGCACCTTCCACAGATACATACTCGAAGATATTAGGGTCATATCCAAGTGAAATATCCTGAGCATAAACGCTTTGTGACACATTATCCATACTGATTTTTACAATAAAGCTACTTTCAGGCTGTACATGGCTTGCTGCCGATATGTTTACTCTAGGTTTAGTTAGATCAACTACTGGAGCAGTTGAAATTGTGTCGGCTGCTTTTCCAACTACAATCCATTTGGCAGCGGTTTCGATACTGTAACCTGTTTCGTCTGGCAGATAGTTGTAATCGTCAACGGCTTCAGGGAAGTCCGACAGAACGTTGGCAGAACCGGCAACGATACCACCTGCGATGAAGTAACGGTCGGCACGGTTGCTGCCATACCCGTGTTTCGACGACTTGGTGCCCACTCCAGACACCCAAGAGGTGTCGTTATACATATGTGTGCCCAA
Organism: Paenibacillus chondroitinus NBRC 15376; assembly: GCF_004000765.1. GTDB lineage: Bacteria > Bacillota > Bacilli > Paenibacillales > NBRC-103111 > Paenibacillus_E > Paenibacillus_E chondroitinus. Next base: position 86,580 of record NZ_BILW01000019.1, read on the forward strand.
GATATAGTTCGCTGCGCTGAGCGTATATTTCTCGCTCACAATCTCAGGAAAATACTTGTTCAGGATGCTCATGCTAACGCCCATGTTGAGAACGCTGACATTGCCGCCAGTTACCGGCACGCCAAACGGGTTCGAGATCTCGCTGTCCAATACAGGGATATAATTTGTTAGGGCTTGCTTAAATTCCTTCTTGAACCCTTGATCCATATAAGTAAGGACACGCGCTGCTTTCCAGCCGTCCATTCCGAAGTTTGAAGTACTCAGCTCAAGTGCCGAAACTTCCTTAATGAACTGTTTATATGTTTCCTTGTTGCCATTGGTGGCGATCAGGAGCTGCACAGCGGCCCTCCACTCAGCAGCAACCTGCGTTCCGCTAGTGACAAGGGTCTCTTTATTCCAGATGTTTTCCGCTGTTGCCAGGCAGCGAGCGGCAAGTGCGTCGTCAAAACCTTTGAGAGCATAGGCTGCCGATGCTAGTGCGCCTGCTGCGTCATACTGCATTTCCACGTTCTTGGTACCGACAAAAGCAAGTCTGTCGTCCAGCCTGCCAGATTTTAAGCCATATCTAGCGTCCGACGCGAGAGCACTGTCGTAAACGAATCCGTCTGAAGCCTTCGAGGCGTCACCTGACTGTGAATATTGCTTTAGGGTTGGAACCTTCATACCCTTGAATACGAAGCCGACATTTTCAATTTGGCCTAATATCTGCAGGATTCCCTGCTTCACTTGCTGCTGAATATCATTAATTCCGTCCATTCTGTGCATCTCAACGAAGCTAGATGCATTATCCATTGTGAATGTGTCATAGTCTACACCTAACTCTTTAAATGCCAAAGCGAGATCCTGGATCACACTAAGGTTGCTCGCAGTATCAAGTTCATAACCGCTTGGATTGTACCATCCACCAACGGCCAATCCAGGAATATGCTCATAGGGTGCATAGGTAGAATCCGTTACAGTTCCCATGTTCCATCCACCAAACGACTTCATATTGAGCGGAGCTTGAAGCGCGTCGTCTTTAAATGTCTGATTATGCCAGATGCGGTAACTCTCGCGAACAGTCATATGATCCATATGGACAGCGAGGAAGCCACTGAGGGATGACTGCCATGATCTGTCATAAACGTTCTTTTTTATCGGGAACGGATCAGTGCGTTCTCCAGCGTAACGGATTACGTACATACCAGGATCTTTGACTGAGGAGAAGTCAAAATTTCTATAAGTATAACGTGCCAATGAAGTAGGTGCGCCAAGCTCACCGGAGAATACTTCCGTATAGGTGCCATTCATATTCAAACGGTCAACATAGGCTGTCGTTGGTGCGTTGAAGTTAGGATCAAGTTCGATTACAGCAGCCTTTGATAAATCCATCGCATATCCAACCTGGCTGTGAGCAACATTGGGTTTGCGTGTCCAATCCTGCTTAACGTCAGGGCTGATGTGCCATGTGATTTCGGTGGCGTTTGCTGGAATCATGGTGCGAAGTATAAACCAGCCGTCCTGTGTATTGTTACGTCCGTCGTAGAGCGAGAGATCACCGTTGTCCGACGAAATGCGAATACGGTTTTCCTTATCCTCGGCGGCAAAGGTCATCTTCTTGCCGGTTGCAAAAGGCAGCGGTTGCATGTTGTCTTTATCACTTGCCTCGGTCCTAGCTCTCTCAGCACTCACCATATCGTCCTGAGGAACGAGAGGGAATACGCCGAAGGAATCATAATTGCCATCGCCGTTAGTATCAGCCTGGAAGCTCTTGCTGATGAACTGTGATGGAGCAAATTGTAAGCTGAAGCCCGCTTTGCCTATAAGATCTGCTGGCAGAGGATTGTCTAGCTTAACCGTAAGCTTGATACCGCCAGCTTCGGGTTCTGCCTTCAGGTTGTAACTAACCGCAGGGTTGCCCTTTGAATCTGATGGAATAGTCAAGCTCGCGCTGAGGGTATTATTCACATCGTCAACCGTTCGGCTGTTGCGTACTGGAGGGATAGTACTATCCGACTTATCCGGAGCATTCAGCAGGCTGATGTCGCCGTTGGTGGCGATACGGCGTCCGGACTGGATAAGCTCGATGCCCGCATTCTTCTTGTCGCCGAGTGCAGCGTCAAAGGTGTTATCATACATGAACAGGTTGAAGCCTGGGGTCTGCAGATATCCATCTGTTGAACTCGTCTTCTTAATACCCATCATGAAGTTATTTTTGAAGTCCTTGGTTGGTGCTTGAGTCTCAGTGGAAGACTCATTGGCGATCATACTCGCAGCCATACCTACAGAAATCCACTTAGACTGGTAGTTGATGATCGACTCGTTTTCAAACCACAGGAAGTTAAAGTCACCAAGTGATTCCACGAAATCTGGCGCAAAAGTGATGTGACCAGGCAGAATGGAACCGGGAATGAAGGACTGGTCCGCACGGTTGCTGTTATAGGGTTTCAATTGGGACTTCGTGCCCACACCTGACACCCACGAATTGTTGTTGGCAGGGTGTCTGCCCAGGATATAGTTCGCAGAGCGTAGAGTATACATTTTCAAGGAATCGATAGTTGGGAAGTATTTATACATAATGGCCAGGCGCTGACCAAAGCCAATTATGGTCGGTGATCCGCCCCAACCTGCTCCTGTGGTAAACTGCACTCCGAACGGGCTGGTTATGGTAGGATAACTAACCGTGGCCGCGTATTGAGTTACAGCATTTTCCACCTGAGTTCTAAAGGCCTCGTCCATAAGATCCATGATGAACAAGGAGTTGTATCTTGAACTTATACCGTTTGAGTTAAATGCAGTGGATGTTAGTGATGAAAGACGGTTCTTAAAATATTCAAACCTGCTGCTGTCGCCCATCTTTTTGGTCGCAAGCATCAGCTGAACCAGCGTATTCCATTCGGTGCCCAAGTTTGCCGGCTGGGATGCTCTTTCTTTGTCCCATATGGCGAGTGCAGTGTTCAGGGATTTGATCGCAAGCTCAGGATAATAATCATACAGTAAGTATGCAGCTCCTGCGATATCCGCTGAGGTGTTGCTGGTAAGAGTGCTGGTAAAGTTTCCGCCGCCGCCGCCGAGCAATAATACTCGATCGTCAGGTTTGCCAGAATATACGAGACCGTTGCGCTCAACGATTTCATTTGGACCAAGGGTGGAGTCGTATATATAACCGTCGGTATCGGAAGAAACATCGCCTAGATGAGTGTACTGGCGCAGAGTACGTAATTCCATTGTTCCGCCGTAGCCGCCGAGATTATCGATCTGTGCAAGGACATACTTGATTCCATGTGCAACCTGCTGCACAATATCAGGAATTCCGTCAGGCTTGTGCATCTGTACCACACCGCCTGTTTTGTCATCCCACTTAACAGATAACGTATCGCTGTTGTCCATATTGTTGAAAGCCTCGGCCGCAAAAATAAGGTCCTGAAGCACTTCGATTTCTCTGGAACCCTGAAGGTCAAAATCACCAGCGTCATACCAGCCGCCGACATTCAATCCAGGAATATGCTGCCCCGGTTTGATGCCTTTCGCAGTGATTGAATCCGGCATCGTTGCTGGCATGCTCATACCGTCAAACCAGGAAGCACCTAGAGGTCCTATGCTACCGTCATCCATATGCGCTGCTCCATGCCAGATGCGGTCGCCGTCGCGAACCTCGATATGGTCCATTTGAACCGCAAGGAAGCCACTCAGAGCCGATTGCCAGGATTTATTATATACGTCGTTCGCAATCGGGAATACATCGCTTTCCTTATCGCCATACTTTATGACGTACATACCAGTCTTGATTTCGCTTGTAAAGTCAAAATTCACATATTTATACCGTTGCCATGATACGGGAGCAGATACGTTGGCAGTGTATACCACTTCCTTAGAACCGTCTGCGTTTACATGGAGCAGGGACGCCGACGAGGGATAATTATTTTCATACTTGTCTAATTCAATAACTGCAAACTTCTCCTGGTTGGGAGAATAACCAACCTGGCTGAAAGCTATATTTGGCTCTCGCACCCAGTTCTGAACTACCTTGGGACGAATATGCCATTTTGCAACAGTGTCGCCTTTCTTGCCATCAGTGATCAAGTTACTGAGCACATACCAACCATTCTGCGCGCGGTCGCGAGCGTCATACAGCTGGAGTTTGCCGGTATCAGAGGTAATACTGATATTATTCAGCTCGTCCTCAGCGGCAAATGTAAAGCCATATCCCTCGACAAACGGAAGCGGCTGAGAATTGCCCCTATCCGTGTTCCAATCTTGTACGTACCATGACTGGGTCGGAAAGTTGGGACGCTCAACTTCTGACATTGTGCTCTGTGGATGGAGCGGGAATACTCCGAAGGTGTCATAAGGTCCGTTTTCTACGGAGATGGCCTGAAATGTCTTGTTCTCAAATTTTGAGGGGATGAACTCCATGTTGAACCTGGCCTTGCCAGCAAGGCTTGCTGGTAAATCCGAGGTAAGTACAACTGAGAGCAATGCGCCGCCTTCCTCTGGGGTAGCGATCAGATCATACTTGAGAGTTCCGTCCGTGGCTCCGTTGAAAGTCATCGGGCTGGTGATTTTGTTAGTCGTCATGTCAAATATTTTGGTACCACGGGTAGGCGCTGGAGTCGCGTCCCACTGCTCGGGAGTGGGCATATAGTGAATGTCACCATTGGTAGCTATACGATTCCCATGGAGGAACAGTTCGATTCCCCCCATGTGCTGGTCGCCGAAGACACCGGAATAGGTGTTGTTGTACATAACTACGTTGAAAGCATTAGAGTTTGCCGTTGTGAGATATCTGTTTGCGTCGGTTGAGCTGCTGAGAACCATAGAGAAGTTATTGTCATAGCTGCCAGCAGCTTGTACGGGAGGAATGGCTCCGATAGGCGCTAAACCTAAAACCATGCTAGCGCTCAGAGCTATCGACACGATTTTTTTCTTTAAAGAGTTAATGATAACTGCACTTCCTTTCAAAAATTTTTTTGAAATAAGATTCTGGGCAGTCAAAAGTTCTAAGCATCATTGATTTAATTCGCTTGCTTGCTCTTACCCTCTCCTTTAATTCTGATACATTTTGTATCTAAACTTGCACACATCCCCCCTATTCAGATTGTGCCTTGTCATTGCATCAAATAAATGCGTGAACAACTTCAGGAAAGAGGCTTGTGCGAAGTCTCTTTGGTTCCCTTCATTCAGGATTTGAATCTTTTTCACTTTGGCTTCCTGTTTCGCTTGTTTGGCAGGGTCGCCTTCACCCGAGCTTCCCGCCATTGGTTCATTTCCGGTTTCCCCCTTTAATTAGTTAAACGAAATGATTCTGCTTACACGATCTATTCTATCAGCGTTAAAGGCGAGCCCGCTACAGCGGCAGTCTGCATTCTTTTGCTCCCTATCAGCATTCATTTAATCCGATATGAAAACGGATACAATATTTTTTCAGTTTCTAGCATTATTTTATACCTTTAGTAAATGAGTCCTTTCATGCTACCTATTCATGCACTTCAAGTTAATTCATGGTAAATTCGCACATGACTTCCGCTGGGTCTAACGGCGAAATTTAAACATCAGCATCTGTCTGTTTAGGTTGAAGCATTCATCTTAAGGTTGGTGTGATAGAAGGTGCGTTCCTTGCGAGATTGGATTTCAAAAAGGCCTTGCAGAGCATCTACTCACCGTTTATGAGTTGTATGAGAAATCGTTGGGTTGCGTGGATTGAACACCCCAAATTCGGCGCAAGATGTAGCTATCCTCAACTATGGCTCATTAAAAAGAGGCTAACCATTCAATGGCTAACCTCTTACTGATACCAAACAATATGCTCTGCCTAGGTCATCATCAAACTCATTACCCTTCTAACATTCCCTATTTGCTAAAGAAATGAATCATAGAGAGGGAAGCGAGCCTCCCTCTCTATTGCTGCTGAGTGCTACTTATTTAAGTATTTTTCTAGCCAAAGATGCAAGGTCCAAGATGTCGATCTTACCGTCGTTATTCAAATCGGCATTCTTGTAGCTGGACCAGTCCGGATCAGCGGAGGTTTTGCCGTAGGCTGCCGCAACAATTGCCAGGTCACCCACGGAATAACGGCCGTCGCCGTTCGTATCGCCAGGCTGCGTGCGAATCACTGCATCGTTAAATGTCTGCAGGGCTGCATTCAACGCGATTACGGCCTGCTCAACCTGATACTGGGTTGCCGCAGCGTTATTCGCTACAGCCTTCGCCTGATTGATAGCTGCCTGCAGCGTTGCTTTGGAGCCCACCGGATACTGACCTACCTGGGTTCCCACAACGGCAGCGTCATGCTTGCTTTGTGCATCGGCGATTAAGGTATTGAGGACTGTTTTATCAACGACCACACTGTTCAGCTGAACCGTATAAGACGTGCTCTGCAGTTCTTTTTCGACGCCGACTTCATTGGCAACGACAGCCTTGGACAAGGAAATCGTAGCTGCTGCAGCCTGCGTGTCGAATTTTGGTTTCCAAGAAAGCTTCAGAAGACTACCGTCAAGATGGGCGTTTTTCCCAGTTGTTGCTACAAGGAACCGAACTTCTCCTCGCTTCTGAGTCTTGTCAACGATCACAACTTCAGTCGGCTTCACGGATTCGGCCGATACGTATTCCAACTGACTCGGATCATAAGTAAACGTTAAGTCCTGGGCATAAATATTTTGATCCATGCCGCTCAAGCCATAATTCAGATCAAAGGCTGCTTCTTTAGAAGCTTCCGCTGGGCCTTCAAGAACAGCGCCCGGTTTCAATACAGGTACTGCTGCCGTCAAAGCGTTTGCGGCGTCCTTCACGTTATTTACGCCATTAATATCATAGATTCTTACGCCCAGAACATCATTGGCTGCTTTGCGGGCCGCAACAAATTTGTTCCAGCTATCAGGAGTGTACTTATCCTTGGAGGAATCCTGAGGAAGATTACTCAGCATCTTTTTCAATTCAATCCGGGCCACGCTGCCTATCATCGCATAGTAGGACATCTTAGCCGTGTAGTTCGTATTTCCATTGCTGTCGGCCGACATGAAGATATGCGCACCCTTTCTGGCGTTGAAGGTGCTTGTATCGCTGACTCCATCAAAGGCGTACACGCTCAGCTTGCCGCCATTGCCCTTGCTGTTCTCGAGCAGGAAATCGAATTGATCCGCCTGCCAATCAGCCTGTTCCCTTTGGATTTCAGGTAAATTCGCCATGGCAGCCGTCCAGCCGTTTCTAACCAGTGCCACATGTGCGTTGGGCGTGTTATCCCAATTCGTTTTCGTCCAGTTCGGATTCTTCGAGCCGTCCGGCAAATAGTACGGCAGTGCGTTCGGATCATAATTCGGATTGGCCACAAGATCGGAACGTGTGTCGGATTCGGTAAATTGGATTTCATCGCAGATGGCGGCGAACTTATTGAAGGTCTCTTTAAACACGTTCAGGTCGAGTGAAACCGCGTTCCTGTTCTGCATACCCACGACGAAGGTTGTACCGTCTTGCTTCATCTGCTGATAGATAGGTTTCAACATGGTGATGGTGGCGCTGCGCTTTGGCTCATAGGGTTTATCGGCGTCGTAAAAGTCATTGTATACAAACGTCCAGTTTGCTCCCAATGCTTTGTTGTATTTCGAGGCTGATGCAAAAGCCTGCCTGATATACTCACTCTCTGCCAGGAGCCTGTCTTCACCGGTCAGATCCGTTTTTTTGAAAATGCGACCCCAATTGCTGACCTGGTAATCGCTTTCATTACGGATATAGCCTGTATAGTCATCAATAGCCTCGTTGACCACATCCCACGAGTAGATGACATCGTTGTAAGGGGAGAATTTTTCAAATACAGCTTTGATATAGGAATCGATTCTAGCCAGCATAACCTCCCTGCTTGCCCAGGGCTTAGTGGTTGAAAATCCTTCATGGAAGAAAGCTTCCGGCGTCTGGTTGTGCCAAAGGAGCGTATGACCTTTGATCTTGACCTGATCGTTAGGCCCCCGGTTTTTGTTCAAATTCCTGACATTGTTCAAGAAAGTCTCTTGAGAAGTTGTTGAGGCAAGTATGGCGGTCTTATTTGCCTTATCAATCGCAGCCGCACGCTCTTCATCGCTGGAATAGGCTGCGTTTAAAGCGCTGTTATATGCTGCAGCCGACTGGCTGGAGCCAAACAGAGATTGCGGCTTTAATTCATTAGCCGGGGACCAGCTGTTATAGTGGTGCTGCAGCATGCTTTGCGGATCGCCGCCCCCAAAAAAGCTGTTCATCCCATTAAATGAACCGAACTTAAAATAGTTTTCAAAAGTCTGGTAAAGCGATGGAAGCTCAGGCTGATAGGTTGCCGAAGCAGGCTGAACTAAAAAAGTCATCAGCATGGTAACCATAAGTGATAATGCTACTATCTTATTTCTCATCGTGATTTCCTTCCTCCTATATGAAATTCATTACTGCAATCTGTTTCTTCACCCTATCATCCGATAGTAACTCTCAAAAGAAGACTAAAAATAGCACCACTTATCATCTTGATACATTTTGTATCATAAACTGCATATCCCCTCCAATTCAGTGGCTATCATTGGTTATCCTCCAAGTGCCTTCAAGTAAATGTCCCCATAACTTTCAATTCATGATCTTGTCTACCATTTGTTCATGTTCTGCCTTCCCCCTCTATTGGTTAAACATATTGATTACGCTTACATCATTTATTGTATCAGCGTCAAAAGCGGGCTGCTATGGCGGCGGCCCGCATTCCTTTGCCCCCTATCAGCATTCATTTAACCCAATATGAAAACGAACACAATATTTTTACAGTTTCTAGCATTATTCTGCGCTCGCCAAAAATTTACTGTTCCCTTCATTAACTGAAGAGGAGGGCGCAGAAGCGCCCCCCTCTTTACTCCACTTTCATCAATTGTTTATTACTGAAGCCAATTCGCTACAATCATACGTGCTACTGCTGCTAATTCAAGAATCGTAATCTCATGATTATCGAACAAATCAGCCTTCTCTACCTTATCCCAATCAGGTTGATCTTTCTTAACACCGTAATATTTAGCAAGTATCGACAGATCCTGGATCGTAATGGAGGTAGCACCAGGTACAAGAGTCACAATCTTCGTTGTGAATGTTGTTGTAGCATCATTCAATGTTACTACCGCTGCATCAACCATCGACTGTGTAGTTCCACTGTTGACCTTCACGTTGTTCGCTGCATCAATAGCTGCTTGAAGGTTCATGATTGCAACTTCTGGATATTGACCGATTTTGTTGCCCACTGTAGCTTTAGAAACCTTAGCTTGAGCTGCAGCAATCGCTTGATTTAATGCTTCTAAATCAACAGAAGGTGAAGTCGTTGAATTCACGCTAGCTCTGAATGTGCTCTCTGCTGTCGTTAATGTCGTCACTGCTAAGTTCACCTCAGATTGCGTTACCGTAATACTATCACGGACACCGATTGCAGCATCAATCGCAGCTTGAAGTACAGCCTTCGTACCCGTTGGATATTCACCCGGCGCTGATCCTTCCACTGCAGAGTTCAACACTTGCTGAGCATCTGTAATTGCTGTATTCAATGCCTCCTTATTGATATGGATAATCGAACCAGTGAAGCTTGTAACTGCATTATTCAATGTAACAAGTGCATTAGCAACGTCAGATGGTGTCGAAGCTCCATTGTGCACCACTACTGATGCACTATCAATTGCAGCTTGTAAGATTGCTTTGGAACCTGCTGGATATTGGCCCTCTTGATTTCCTTCAACCGCTGCTTGAAGAAGTGCTTGCGCAGCTGCAACTGAAGCAATCAATGCCATCTTATCTGCCTGCACAACTTGTATGTTAACCGTAGCCTGAGATGTGTCGGGTAATGAATAATGGTTCTCGTCACCGACGATTTCCTGCTTGGTTACAGCAACATTTGTAGTCCCAGCAGCAGCATCACCCTTGGCTTTGCCGTGAAGAACGAATAATTCCCCATCACCTGTTAAGAATTTGCCTGTGACTCCCATAATAATCAGGATTTCTCCAGTTTCCGGTTTCACAGCTGTCTCAAGAACTTGGAGTCCATTCCGTGTAGAAGTAACTGAACCTGCTTGCAAGACGTTGACACCATTATTCAGTGAAGTAGCAAACTCAATCATAGCCGGATCGTACTTTAACTCCACACTTAGAATATTAAAATTATGAGTCAATCCAGTAACGCCAATTGGAAGGTTAACCGACTGACCCACAACCACTGGCGATGAAGGGCCACTAATGCTGGCCTTTGCACCAACTTGAGGTGCTGATCCTTCCGATCCAGGTACGCTTAAGTGAATAGGAGTACTTACTACATTGTTAGTTCCATCAGAAATCGTATACGTGTACGTGATTTCTCTTGTGTAGACAGATTGAGTAACACTACCTGTTGCAGAGAGAATACTCGCATCACTTGAACCGTAGCTGATGGTATACGTTGGAGTGATGCTATTAACGAGTTGTACAGTGTTTGATCCTTCACTAAATTGTACGCTTTCGGGTAATAGCGTTCTAACATATTCAGAAACTTTGGTTGCAGCATTAATTTTCATTTGAGCTGGAGTGACCGGTAGTGCATCATTTGTATTCAGTACCTGAACATATTCTACATAGGTATCTATCACTGGGCTACTAGCTGTGTTCTTCGTTGCGAATAGTCCCATTTTGATATTGTTAAGGCTTAAATTAATTGCTGTACCTACATTAGTATAATTAATACCATCCAACGAATATGAGCACTGGTAACTATTTCCGGTCTTGGCCATTCTTAGATAAACGGTTAAAGCAGCGTCTCCATTGGCATTAACAGCATTTGTTCCAGATGAAGCGAATACCTTATTGATTTCACGTCCAGATTGGACTAGAATACCACTTCCGTTGTTTTCGGCATCCAGCTTAACATAGTTATCCTCATCCTGCCATGCTAAGAACGCAAATTGTTGATAGGTTGCAGATGGTGCTACAGGATAGTGAACCTTAGTAACAATATCCCAATCACCACCGGCTGGGGCTGTAAATACGTTATTCCAAGCGGCATTTGTTTGATAGATATCCCCCGTTAATGTAGGAAGACGTAGTCCCTTACCTTGTACTAATGAGTAATTAGCAGCATCTTGTTTAAGAATTGTCCAGAAGTTTGACAAATTCTCAGAGGTTGTATTAACAAAGTTGAAGCTTTCAGCCCGATAATTAAGCTTAAAGCTATATGTTGTTGTGCCGAAAGGACTTGTTATAACAGCAGTGGCATTGCCTGGAATGGTTGTTGCTTGGTTCACGACACACGTTAAACCATCTCCACACTCTACTGAGTACTCGTAATCTTCAGGCAATGCATCCTCTGGTACAACTACATCATAGGTTGTAATACGCGGATCAAACCCTGGAATATCTACTCCACCCTTTTGGATTTTATCCGCCACAGGATTTAATGCATCAAGGCTTCCAATTCTCAAGTATTCAAAAGATACATTGAGTGCATCCGCGCTTACATTACCATTAGTTGCAATTAGGCCTAATTGTGGCGCAGCGAAATTCACTGCAGCTGTTCCGGAGTAATTAGACCAAGTGACACCGTCAGCGGACCATTGTGCTGAAATCGTTCCATTGCTTCTAATCAGACGTAAATACATCTTTGTGTTTCCTGCTGAATTTGTGTTGCCCGTAACTACGGTTGCTGTCCCATTGACGACTTTATACAATGCAATTCGGTTTGTAGTTCCCGTAGAACGTTCATAAACAAGTTTTACGTAATTAGAGTCATCTTGATAATAGATCAACCCGCCTTGCTGATTGTTAACAGTAGGAGTGGCTGAAAAATTCATAGCAGTCTGAGATACGAAATCGCCAATCGCTGGCTGCATAACTAAGTTCTGAACTGCATTTACTGCTGCCTGTTTTGTTCTGATAGTCACTCCATTATTCGTGTCGAAAGAATAATTCGAATCTTGTCGTACGACGGAGTAGTGACTATCTAAAGCTGTTGCTCCTTTGAACTCAGCACTTACCGGTGGCCGACCAAAGTTAACTGTATAAACCTTACTAAATGTTGAATCAGTTACTGTAATATTTGCTGTTCCAGGAATACCATTTGCTTGCACGATTGTTACAACGCTATCAGCGTTAGCAGAAGCAGCCGCTACCACTGGAGTTGCACTCTGTTCGAAAGGAACTACTACATTATACTGATTTATGGAAGGATCAAAACCGCTAACTGTAGTCCCGTTAATCTTGAGGTCTTTAAGAGTGGTAGCAGGATTAACATAGACTATAAAGTCAGTTGAACGTTGTTCTCCTGCGTAACTAACGGTTGCGGTAATCGTTGCGACGCCAGCTGCGACAGTAGTGATTTGGTCGCCAGCTACTGAGACCACCCCAGGTCTATTGCTGCTATAGGTGACGGTCATTCCAGCTGGCATAGCTTTGCTGGAACCCTTGGCAATATATCCATACAGCGAATCATCATTCATTGCCACTGTGACTTGTGGAAGTACAGTCTTACCTTTGTCGAAGAATACCCGAGTTGGGATATCTAATGCCACGTCGCTGTCCTGACGAGGTTTAGCTGTTACAACACTTAACTTAGGAGCTAATGAGCCTGTAACAAAAATATCCTTGTTAAGTTTAATGTCCGCATCTGCACTCGATGTGCTGAACTGCAAATTGTGTCTCCCTGTATCCATAACCCATTTGCCTGCTGCTTCATCATAAAAACGTAAATCTGGCACTTTAACGGTTATGGTAACTGGAACTGTTTGCCCTGCATTTACCATTACTTTCTTGAATCCAATAAGACGTTTGATAGGACGTTGATTAACACCTGTTTGGGTAGAGTCTGGTGTTGAAGCATAAAGCTCTACAATATCATTTCCGTCTCTATCACTTGTATTCGTAATATTCATAGAGACATTGATCGTATCGTTAGCATCAACAGAATTCCCTGCGCCTAAACCTGTTACTGTCATATTGGAATATGCGAAGTTTGAATAGCTCATTCCATATCCAAAACTGTAGAGAGGAGCTCCTTTTGATCCATCATAATACATATATGTGCGACCAGGGGAAGTAACCGTTGTGGATGCACTTGTATTATTACCTGTTTTATAGGTATCAGGTCCAGGTGTAATTCTGTAACTTCTTATGCTAGGGAATTGGTCATTCTTGAACCAAAGGGTTGATGTACGCCCACTCGGGTTATATTTACCTAGCAAAACATCTGCTAGTCCCAATCCCTTAACTTGACCGTTGTATCCACTCCATAACAGGGAAGGAACATCTGCAGATAAAGTTGATAGGTCGTCTGGGCTGGTACTTTCAATAACGGTGACTGTTTTAGGATTTTTGACGGCAACAGCATTAGCCAGCGCCAGCTGCGCTCCTGGTAATGTGTTATTAGGGTTTGTATTGCCGCCTCGATCACTATCCTCTGCAGCAGTTGCTTGTTCTGTGCCAAGAGCAACGATAGCTAAATCATAACCTGATGCAAGATCAATCGCTGCATTATCAAGTGTCGTCATACCTGCATAAGTTGTACCCGTATTGGTGAAGCCCTTTTTCCAGTCAACCACAGCATTGGGATTGATTTTTTGAATTTCTGCTTTGATACCGTTGTAAGGGTTTACCATTTTAGCGATGCCGCTAGCGCCGGAACCTGAAGAATAACCACCTAAGAAAAAGCTGTTATTCGTTGTATTGTAGTTAGCATTAAGACCATACACGACAACTTTAAATTCACCAGTTGAAGGCACATTGATTGGAAGCACTGGTTTGTTACCATTTGATGCGACTGGATTGTTTCTTAACAAGATCAAGGATTCTGCTGCTGCTTGACGAGCAATATCAGATCTTTCTTGAGTTATGTTCTTACCGTCACCGCCGGTACCCGAATTAAACGTCCACAAGCTTCCATTTCCTAAAGCAGTTCTTCTAGCAATTGCATCATCATACCAGGAAACTTTGTTTGTCGATGATTGAATGATGCCTGCTGCATTTCTAACCGTATCATCAAACTCGCCCAGTTTCATTCGAGTAGTATACAAATCAAGCATATCTACATCTATCGCATTCTCTGTGAATATGCCTGAAGGAGTAGGAAGTTTTGCTGCTGCTGCTCCAGGAAGTTCTGCGCCATAGCTAGAGCCGGCATAGCCTGCATTACATACTAGATTCGTACCAAACATTGCGGCCCATGCGTATCCTTCTTGCGTAGTCATGGCCCTGGTCATTCCGGGATACATATAGTTCTGTCTGGATGGTGACACAGCCATCGCTATACTATCGCAGTCCGTTGTTACATAACCGGAGAACCCAAAGGTTTGACGAAGAAATGTTTCCATTAAATTTCGGTCTAATGTAACCGGTGTACCATTAACACTATTATAAGAGCTCATGATAGAGGTAACATCCGTATTTTTAATAATCTCTCTATAAGGTTTAGTATAGAACTCTCTGAGCTCCCGACCTGTTACATCAGAGCTGCCATTCAGACGGTTTACTTCAGAATTATTCGCAGTATAATGCTTTATGGTACTTACAGTCTTTAAGTACCCATTGGGATCAATTAGGCTACCGTCCATATTCTTACCTTCCAGGCCATTTACAAACTGCCCGGCAATTCCAGCTGTTAACAAGGGATCTTCAGAAAAGGTTTCATCCGTGCGTCCCCAACGCGTATCACGAGCTAGATTAATTGTTGGTGAGTAAAAGGTTAACATACGGTCACTATCAGGAGCTGTTTCACGAGCTTCATCACTAATAGCCGTTGCTACTTTGTGCATAAGCTCTGGATCCCATGAACTTCCCATGGAAAGCCCAATCGGATATGAAGTTGCATTATTGATGGTTGTCGCGTTACCAGAAGCATTAAGCTGATACCGGGATACACCGTGCAGCGCCTCATTCCACCAGCCATATGAAGGAATTACTTTGCCGTCGGAAAGGGTGATTGATGGCGATGCGCTTCCGTTCATTTGAGATGCCTTCTGTGAAATAGACATCTTTGAAATCATGTCTGCTGCCCTTTCCTTAAAGGAATAGTGCTCAGAATCCATATAAATCGGCAATGTCTGTGGTGCAGGCTCAGCTGCATAACTTCTTTGAGGAGCCAGCCCTGCTAATAGTGGTGTTGCACATATAGCACCACATAATGTACTAGAAATAACCCGTTTCCACTTTTTCAGCATTTTTTCCTTTCCCCCTATGACTACTGATTCGATGATAGCTACCTACAAGCTAAAACTTATCCTACCTTTTTCCTAAACATGCAAGTTCGAAAGTAATTTCCAAAAAGGGGGGCACAAGTAGTACTTTCCTTTGATTTGGATACATTTCGTATCAACACATGCACACATCCCCCTATTCAGATTGCGCCTTGCCATTGCCCCAAGGCCCGCCTTCTGCCACCATACTACATTTCCGGTTTCCCCCTCTTATTAGTTAAACAAAATGATTCCGCTTACATGATCTATTGTATCAGCGTCAAAGTAACATTGTATACAACATAATCTTGCAAATGTCGCTCTCTACCCCAGTAACGCAAAAGGCAACGCCCAAACCCGCCATCGGAAAATGACGGGCGGTGCTCTTATTTAGCCGCTTTTTTATTTCTATTTGAAATGTCCAGCCATACGGCGAATACGAGAATGCTTCCCTTCACGACGTACTGCCAGAACGATTCCAACCCCATGAGTGACATGCCGTTGTCGAGAGATGTCATCACGAGGGCACCGATGATCGCTCCAGACACCTTGCCCGAGCCTCCCATCAATGAGGTCCCCCCGATGACGCAGGCGGCGATCGCATCCATCTCCGCCATGTTGCCCGCCGAGATGGTGGCCGAGGATAAGCGGGATGTCAGCACGATCGAGGCGATAGCGGCCAGCAGACCGCTGAACATGAAGACAGTCATGGTTTTCTTTTTGATATTGATGCCGGACAGACGCGCTGCCTCCACGTTGCCGCCAAGTGCGTATATGTGCCTGCCGAAAGTCGTCCTCGTAGCTATGAAGGAAAACAAGAAGGCTAACACGATGACGAAAATAATCGGAAACGGGATGCCCTTGTAGCTGTTCACGACGAGCACGAACAAAACCACCAGCAGGCTATAACCAGCCGCCTTCAAGATATCCACTCCCAGAGGCTGCACGCCGAAGCCGTATTTAAGCTGGGATCTCCGCCTGCTGAACGTCGACCAGACGATGGCGGCGATGGCCAATACGGCGAGAATCAAGCCGAAGCCTTTGGCGAAGTAGGCGTTGCCCATTAACGCCAAAGCCGGATCGGACACCGAGATCGTCGTCGATTTCGTCACGCCCATCAAGGCCCCGCGAAAGACGAGCATGCCCCCTAGCGTGACAATAAAGGCGGGCACTGCCTTGTAAGCGACGAGCCACCCTTGGAAGATACCGAGAATCGCCCCGGCCACCAGCGTCCCCAAGATGACGACGCCTGCCGGCATGCCCCACCAATTGCTGAGTATGGCGGCGATCCCACCGGTCAGCCCGACGATGGAGCCTACCGACAAATCGATATGGCCGGCGACGATGACAAGCACCATGCCGATCGCGAGGATGGCGGTTACAGACATCTGCGTGAACAGATTGGACAAGTTCCGAGGAGTGAGAAAGGTATCGTTCAATAAACCGAAAAGCAGCCAAATCAAAATCAAAGCGCCTACCATCGTATAAGCGCGCGCATCCATGTTGCCGAACAAGCTTTTCCATGCCGGCCGGTTAGGGCTGACGGAGCTCGTCGTTTCTGTAGTGTGTGTGGCAGGTTGCATCGTTATTTCCCTCCTGTAGCGGCCAGCATAATATTTTCCTGGGTCGCTTCTCGATAATCCAGCTCGCGGACGAATTGTCCTTCGCTCATGACAAGTATCCTGTCGCTCATCCCGAGTATCTCCGGCAGCTCCGAGGAAATCATGATGATGGCCACGCCCTGATCGACCAGCCGGTTCATCAGGTTGTAAATTTCATACTTTGCTCCGACATCGATCCCTCGTGTCGGTTCGTCCATGATCAAAATTTTCGGATTGGACATGAGCCATTTTCCGATGACGACCTTTTGCTGGTTGCCCCCGGACAAGGTGCCCACCGGAGTGTCCAACGACGACGTCTTTGTCTTTAATTCCTGTACATACTTCTGGCCCCACTTGATCTCTTCGTTATCGTTGATCACGCCGTACCTGGATACTCGATCCATCGTAGCTAAGGTCGTGTTGGTTTTCACGTCCATAGACAATACGAGCCCCTGACGTTTGCGGTCCTCGGTCACTAGCCCTATTCCGGCCGAGATGGCGTCGGCTACCGAGCGGATCCTCGCCGGTTCGCCGTCAATCTTCACTTCCCCTTCGGCCCTTCCTTCATAGGCCCCGAACAAGCTCGTAACGAGCTCCGTCCTTCCCGTTCCCATCAAGCCGGCGATCCCTAAGATCTCCCCCTTGCGCAAAGCGAAGCTGACGTTGCGGATGACGCGGTGGCCGGCTTTTTCCTTATGCCAAACGGAATAGTTGCTCACTTCAAGCACCGTTTCCTTGGGGGTGTGCGCGACGCGGGGGTATCGCTCGGTCAGTTCGCGCCCCACCATCAAAGAGACGACTTCATCGTCATTCGTGTCGCACCTGTCCAGCGTCGCTATAGTCCGACCGTCCCGCAGAATCGTAATGCTGTCGGCAAGACGGAACACCTCGGGCATTTTGTGCGAAATGTAAATGCAGGAAACCCCATTCTCGCGGAGCTGATGGAGAATGCCCATCAGAATCTCGACCTCGCTCTCCGTCAGAGCGGCGGTCGGTTCATCCAGAATGAGGATCCTCGTATGCTTGGACAGCGCCTTGGCAATTTCGACAAGCTGCTGCTGGCCGATGCCGAGCGAGCCGACCCGCGTATCCGGTCTGACATGGAGACCGACGCGCTTCAGCCAAAGTGCGGCATTGTAATACAGATCATCCCATTGAATGACACCTCGCTTGGTAGGCTCAGCCCCCAGAAAAATGTTCTCCCCGATCGTCATATCCTTCACAAGCGCAAGCTCCTGATGGATGATGCCGATACCGGCCTTCTCGGCATCGGCGATGGAACGGAACTCCTGCTTCACGCCGTTGACCCGGATTTCACCCGTATATGTGCCGGCTGGATAAAGTCCACTCAGTACCTTCATCAGAGTAGATTTGCCTGCTCCGTTCTCACCGCAGAGCGCGTGGATTTCTCCCTGACGCACCTTAAAATTTACGCCGCTCAAGGCTTTGACGCCGGGAAATTCCTTCGAGATATCGATCATTTCCAATACGTGCATCTTCCCAGCTCCTATCGGATCGTTACTTTTGAGGAAGGGGCAAGACGGCCAGGTGACGGCGCCTTACCCCGAATTCGAATCCCGTTATTGCTTTGGCCATTGGTCCTTCGGCACGTTCTTGTAAACATCCTCCACCTTGTGGAAGCCGTCCTTGATGACCGTGTCCGCCAGGTTTGATTTGTCAACGGAGATCGGATCCAGCAGGACGGAAGGAACATCGATTTTTCCGTTGTTAACCTTTTTCCCGGCATCTGCGACTTGGCCTTGCTTCGCCAGCGCTACAGCCATTTCCGCCGCCTTCGTGGCGATCGCTTTAATCGGTTTGTACACCGTCATCGTTTGCGTTCCTTGGGCGATGCGCTGAACAGCCGCTAAATCGGCATCCTGTCCGGATACGGGGACTTTACCTGCCAGCCCTTGCGCCGTAAGCGCCTGAATGACTCCACCCGCCGTACCGTCGTTAGCCGCAACCACCGCTTGGATGTTGTTGTTGTTGGCAGTTAACGCATTCTCCATATTTTTCAGTGCCTCTTCAGGCTTCCAATCCTTGGAGAACTGGTCGTACACGATCTTGATGTCGCCCTTTTCCTTCAACGGGTTGAGGATTTTCATTGCTCCTTCTTTAAACATGTGGGCGTTATTGTCCGTATCCGCACCGCCGATGTAGACAAAATTGCCCTTCCCTACTTTGTCGGTCACCGCTTTAGCCTGCATTTCGCCAACCCTAACATTATCAAAGGAGATGTAATAATCTACATCGGAATTTTTGATCAGACGGTCGTAGGAGATGACCTTGATTCCCTCCTTGTGGGCTTTTTCCACAATCTGAGCCGTCGCTTCCGCATTATGCGGAATAACGACCAACACGTTAACGCCCTGCGAAATCAACTGCTCCGCCTGGCTCATCTGCGTGGCGTCATCTCCGTTGGCCGCCAGCGCCTTGACTTCCCCGCCGAGCTCTTTCACTTTTTCCGTAAAGATGTCGCGGTCTTTCTGCCAGCGCTCTTCCTTCAATGTGTCCATCGACATGCCGATGACGATCTTGCCGCTATTTTTAGCTCCTGCAGCGGTCTGGCTAGGTGATGCCGCCGCACCCTTCGTCTCCTTGCTGTTGTCCGATACGATGCCGCAGCCCGCTACGGAAGCGGCCAGCACCAGCGTCACCATGCCAAAACCCGATCTTTTCAACCATTTGTTCATGTCCAGGTTTCCCCCTCTAATTGGTTAAACGAATTGATTCCGCTTACACAATTTATTGTATCAGCACCAAAAGCGGACTCGCTACATCGGCGGTCCGCACTCCTTTGTCCTTTAACAGCATTCATTTGATCGAATATGAAAACGGATTCAAATATTTTCAGTTTCCAGCACCATTTTGTGGAAGAAGCAAAAAAGTCCTTGCCGGAGCAAGGACTTCAAGGGCTGAGATGCTGACGGAATTCCGTCGGCGTGACTCCCGTCGTTTTTTTGAAAATGCGGCTGAAATAGTTCGGATCGTTGTAGCCGGCCATATAGCATATCTCTTTGAAGCTGAGCTCTTCACTTTCCAGCAGCCGCTTGGCTTCATCAATCCGCAGCCGGGTTACGTAATCGATGAACGTTTCCCCCGTATGCAGCTTGAATGTTTTGCTGAAATAATACGGGCTCAGATTTACGTATTCCGCCGTCTGCTCCATGGAGATATCGGACTTGTAGTGCTCGCCGATATACGACTTCGCCCGCTCGATCACGCGGAATTGGCGGTGCTCCCGCTCCTCGGTCATATCCTCGAGCATCCGCTCCAGCTGCTCTGCCGCGGCCTGGCGCAGAGAGGCCATCCCCGCCACCCCGGCGAAGTGGGAGACGATTTCCGCCGGGGACCGATGCGATATTTGCCGGGCCAAGGAGATCAATAACCCAACGACCTCATCCCGGCATACACGGTCGTCAGCCCCGGAGCCGGCGATCAGACGTTCCAGCACATCCAAGAAGCGGATACGCGCTTCTTCCTTATGCTGCCGCTGCAGCGCGTCCAGCAGCTTTCTTTCCTCATCGAGCGCGATACCCGGCATACCGTCGCGCTGGCAAATATCTTCATAATGCCGAATGCGTACGACATCCGTGGAGTCCGCCGAGGCGGCGGCCGCTTCCTGATAGGAGCGGCGAAGCCCCTCCATCCCTTCCCCGACCGTGCCGATCCCGATGGACAGGGGCAGCTTGAATCGGTGTTCGGCGAAGGCCTGCAGCCGTTCCCCAAACACAAGGGCATCCACTCGGTTTGTAAAGCCCGCACCAGAAGACGGAACCGGGACGAAAACCGCCATCCGGTTGCCGATCATAGGAGAGACCATGCAGGCAAGCTGCAGCTTGGCGTACTGCTTGAGATCTTCGTGCAGGACCTTTCGGACGCTTTGCAGGTGTTCCCAATCCTTCCGTTCTCCGAAAGGAAAGGACAGCACCATCGCATAGCCCTGCTCCCAGCTTATATTCAGCAGCTCCACAAGATACCGCAAATCAAACTCCTGGATGCAGTCCATCATCAGCATCATCGTCAGCTCATTCTCCGCCAGCGGCAGCAGCCGGGTCAGCTTCTCGCGAATCTCAAGCTCCTCCCCGCGTCTGCGCTTCTCTTCCTCCAGTTCGGCTGCCTGCTTACGCAACACCTCTATCAGCTCATCGCGCTTGGCGGGCTTCAGGATGTAATCCTTCACACCGAGCGACAGCGCTTCCTTCGCGTAAGCGAAATAATCGTGAGCCGTCACCAGAATGATCCGCACCTCCTGATGACGTGACATAATCTCGCGTACGGCCTCCAAGCCCTGTATTCCCGGCATTTTGATATCCATAAAAATAAAGTCGGGGCGCTTCTCGTCCGCCATTTGAATCGCCTTGCGCCCGTTTTCCGCATGAATAAACTCAAACTGGCCCGGCAGCATGCGGCTGACCATCATTTCGAGGCCCTCCCGCTCCAAAGCTTCATCATCGGCAATCAGCAATCTGTACATCGTTCATTTCCCCTTTTCCGGTTCAAGCCACACCTGTAGACAGCGGCAGATAAAACCTGATTGTCGTACCCTCTCCTTCAGCGCTGATAATCTCGATGCTCTGCATTCCGTCGTAAAACAATTGCAGCCTCTTGAAGACATTCACCGTCCCAAGCCCCGTCGATTGTTCCTTCCCTCTATGCGGCCGCGGAACATCCTTCACGATGGATTGAAGCAGCATGGTTCTGATGTCCTCGCTCATGCCGGCTCCGTTATCGGCGATTTCGATGAGCACCCGGCCTTCCCGGCAGGCGATGCCCAGCTTTAATAGCGCACCTTCCTCCATACCTTCGATGCCGTGCACGAGAGCATTTTCCAAAATTGGCTGCAGCGTCAAACAAGGAACGATCTGCTCCATAGCCCTTTCGTCAATCTCCGTTACAAACTGGATCCGGTCGCGGAACCGTGCCTTCTGAATCGCCAAATATTCCAGCGCATTCTGCACCTCATCCCGAAGCGTTACCGGATGGTCCAGTTTCTGCAGGTTGTAGCGCAGCAGGCGCGAGACGGATACCGTTAAATCGCTCGTTTTCTCCGCTCCTTCAATGTAGGCGAGCTTCGCGATCGCATTCAGTGTGTTGAACAGAAAATGCGGGTTGATTTGGCTTTGCAGCGCTTTCAGCTCCAGCTCCTTCACCAGCCGGTCCTTCTCCAGCCCCTTCATGTTTTTATCCATTAGTTCCTGAATATTGTCGAGCATGCGATTGAAGGTTTGGCACAGGATACCGATTTCATCGCCTGTCGAAAGCTCCGGAGCCTTCGTATCCAGCTTGCCCTTGGAAATTTGCTTGGCCGTAAGAACGAGACGACGGATCGGACCGCTAATGCTGCTTGACAGCCATAGCGAGAAAACAATACTGAGCAGCGCGACTGTAAAAACCAGATACACGCCAAGATTGTTCATCTTGGCAGTGGTCAGTATGATGTTCTCGTAAACCGGCCGGTAATGCTCCAGCTCCAAATCCACTAGCGCCTGACCGTCCTCACCAATATAACGGGAGATCCGCTCCGCCTGCAGATAAGCCCCGGCTTTTGCGTTGGAATCCCCCTCCTCACCGCCGATCATGCTCCGTGTCTGTTCCTGGAACGTATCGATCATATTCTGATAATTTAGAATCGGGAGCGCATTCACTTCATTTTTTTCCATATTCGCCAACTGCTCTCTCAAGCCTTTCAGCGCCTCCAAATGCTTCCTCAGATCCGGGTAGCTCTCCTCATCGATCTGGATAACGTACCGGTTCAAGTACCGCATAACCTCCTTGCTCTCTTTGGAAACCTGCTTATAGAGCAGAATGCGGTCCATCATCAGGTAATAGCTTTCCTGGACGTTCTTGCCGCTTTCGAACAAAAAATAGGAAACAAAGCTCATCAGCAACACAAGCAGGGGGATAAAAATAAACAATTTCGAACGAATGCTCATGAGGATCACTCCGCTTTCAATTGGCTTTTGTCGATGACCTCCACCTTGGTAAACTGTGTGGAAGGAAGCGTGCGGCCTTGGAAGTAATCATTAAACAGATGGACGGACATCTCCCCCATACCGTACGGCTGCTGAACGACAGTCGCTTCAATCTCGCCCTTGCGGATGGCATCCAGCGTTTCCTGCAAATCGTCAAAGCCGGCGATCCGGATATCATCCCGCTTCAAGCTCTTTTGCGCTTGGAGGATGCCGAAGGCGTCCGTAGCGCTTGTTCCGACCATCATGCCGATGTCCGGATGCAGCTGCAGCATGTCCGCCGCCTGCTGGATCGCCTCCATCATGGAGATGTTGGAAGCCCGCACATCCACAATTTGCAGCCCTTTGTACTCGTCGATGACACTTCTTAACCCGCTTAATCGCTGCAGCTGGCTCTCAGCCGATTCGCTGCCGACAATGACGCCAATTTTGCCCGTTCCGCCGGTCGTTTGCACCACGATTTCCCCGAGACGCCGGCCCGCTTCTACATTGTCCGTTCCGATATAAGCCAGCCGCTTGCTGGTTGGAGCATCCGTATCGATGGTCAGCACCGGTATGCCCCGCTCCACCGCCTTATTGATCACGGGCGTAAATAGGCTGTCATTCAGCCCCTGTACGATGATCCCGTCCACCTTGGAAGCGATGGCTTTCTCCAGCAATTTAATCTGCTCCTCCATGCTGTTACGTACCGGTCCGATGCATTCGATGGCGATATTGTCGGCCTGCGCCGCCTCCGTCGCCCCCTTCTCCACCAGCTGCCAATAGGGATGCCCCTGCTCCTGCTCAATCAGTACGATATGCCGCCGCTTGAAGGCTTGTTCCTTTTCCCCCTTCAGTTCATCGACAATATACTGGATTTTGCTGGACTCCGAAGCAAAGCGGATCAATAAGAAGCCGAACACCGATATGATTAGCGCGATGCTGACCAGCCACTTTTTATCCGTCATGTTTCCACCTCTCAACTTACCATTTATCATAGCGGAAAAAGAAAGCGGATACAATTGGTACCAGGAAAAATTTGTTAGCATGTTTGTAACATACGACGTCAAGACTTTGTTTTTGAGAAAAACAAAAAAGCAAAATAATCGCCCTTCAGAATTAATTAGAAAACGGAGCCCGCAAACCAGCGGCGCTCCGTTTATTTTGTTTCATATTAGCGCTTTTTTAAGCAGTTAGGGCTGAGTTGTTTCTTTTTGAGCATCATTCTTATAGTGGTAAGCTCTCATAGCCACAACGGCTGCCATTTCCCTCGTTACCTCATTGCTAGGTTGGAAACGGTTGTCCCACCCGGACATAAGCTGACGTGCCATAATCGTTTGTACATCAGCTTTCGCCCAATCGGACACTTGGTCTAGATCTTCAATGGCTGGCGTTTGCCCACCGGCTTGAATGCCCAGCGCTTTGACGATGATAACCGCCATTTGCTCTCGTGTCAGCTTCTCGTCCGGATTAAATTGATCGTTCGTGAAGCCTGTAATAAAGCCTTCTTTATACGCTGCATTCACATAAGGATAGAACCAATCCTTCTGAGAGACGTCTTTGAAGTTAATGATGCTGCTTGTCTTTACATCTATTCCGAGGATGCTCACTAGAATCTTAGTGAACTCTGCTCTTGTAATAGTGGCTTGAGGATTAAATTTACCATTGCTGCCGTCAATAAATGCTTTCTGAGATGCTTCTGTAATGGCCTCCATTGCCCAATTTGAAATTAACTGGGTGTCGGCATACAGATTTTTCAGATCAAACGGCTTCACCGTCTCCTGCTGACTTACGGAATAGGAAACGAAATTCGTGAAATGATTTGTTTTAATAATTAGATCTTTGTCTTTTACAAATGCGTAGGTAATTTTTTCATTCCCTTTTGTCGCCTCGGCACCTTTGGCATCCGACTCATAAACCTCAATCGGTGTGAAGGTATTCCCTTCGATAAATCCTACACTTTGATCTTTAGCACCTTTGATGACAAAAGTAAGCGGCTTATCGAAAATGACGGATTGATCCGCATTCCCCATGGCAAAAGCATAAGCCAGCTTCACAATCTTCGTTTTCGCGCTTTTTAAACTGCCTTTGACGAGATTCTGCAGATTTGTGTCATCCGTATTCAAAGAGGTTAGCAGTTCAACACTAGGCTCCCCTGACTTCAAAACAGTGCCCTTGTTGATCGAAACGGTGATATCGCCTTTGATGGCGGTGATCATTGGGATGTTGTCTTTCACTTCATCCAAGTTAAGAATGACCTTGGCTTTCACATTAGGAATGTTAATCGTAATAAGCTCTTTGTCCTTTAATTCCTTAGTGATATTTACGTTGTAATTTTCGGTAATCGTTGCCGGAACATCAATAACCGTCTTTTTATCCGATGATTTACCTGTTTGTACGGGATCGCCTGTATATTTTTGTCCTAGATCTTCTCCCAAATTAGTCGTATAACGCCATTGCAGACTGTCGCCATCCTGAAGCGTATATTTGCTTGCGCCAAAGTTCGGATAGTCGCCATTTACATTGTACATCCAACCGCTGTTGCTGCCGTGGTCGAATTCGCCGTCACCTGCAATGGATTGCACATATACGCTGTCATATTTCTCTGACCACTCATATTCATAGCTAATCCCGCGGCTATCTAATGCTCTCTTAAGCAAGCTCCAAGCCGTATCTCCCGATTGAAGCTCTACGCTCGTTGCAGAGATAACATCACCCTTGCTGATCGTACGCTTATCAACGGAAATGGTAGCATGCTTCGTCGGTTGAGGAATTCCTCCGCCTCCGCCTCCACCAATTGGCGGTATTTCAACCGTGCTTGAAGCGTAAGCGATAAAGTCGGTAAAATGCTTAGTTTTGACAATCAAATCGTTCCCACTGTCGTAGGCGTATTCATTATTGCCACTTGCTTGGCCTGCCTCATCACTTGCAAACTTCTGAATCGCATGCGGAGTTCCATTCTCGATAAAGGCAGCTTCTTTGCCCTGCATGCCAGTGAAAGTCAAAGTGACGAATTGATTGAACTCTACTCGATTAGTACCGCCTAGCGTGATAGCCTGATGAACGGTATCCAGTTTCTTGCCGTTCGCAATAATCGTGTTAATTTTATCTTTTAATGCAGAACTTGCCGCATCATTGGTTGTGATTAACTCCAGTCCGGATGAATCCCCACTAACAATTTGGGCTCCCTTAGGGATGACCATGGAGATGTTGCCTTTAACTGCCGCGATGTGTGGCAAGCTGCTGTTCGAAGGCAAATTGACTTGAATTTTCGAATTGGAATTACTTGGAATTTCTATCGTTAATTCTTTATTTGCATCTGCACTCGTTACAGGGATGATGTAGTCTTTATTATCGGACGGGATCACAATTTTAGGTTGATCACCACTCGGTAACGGGAGCTCATTATCGCCTGGAGTAGGGACATCGACGACATCCGTCATATCATACAGACGATTGTTTCCATTCACGAATCGATCATAGGCTACTAAGGCATATGTGCCTTGATCCGTTGCCATGCCATCGACGGCTCCCGATTTAATATGCTTAAAGCCGCCATCTTCTGCTGCAAATGACATTAAGGCATCTAAAGCAGATTTTCCGTTTTTAATAAACCTTTCGTCGGTGTTTGGATCAATGCCTAATGCAGTTAACGCCGTAATGACTTGCGCGATACTTTCGCTGCTTTCGCCAAATCCGCCATCGCTGCCCTGCGTTTTTGCCAACCAAGCAATTGCACGCTCTCCAGCACTTTTTACATCTGGTCGGGTAGAATAATAAGGTGCAAGAGATTGCAGCGCCATTGACGTTATATCGACATCAGCTTTACCTGGGATTAACGCCCATCCGCCGGCATTCGCTGTTCCTTTACTTACTTCTTTTTCTAAAATATAATCGATCAGATTTTTTCTTGTAACTTGATTTTTCCCTGCCGGTACGACTGGAATATTCAATTTTTTGGTATCAAACGCAATGAGGGCAAATATAGGGCCATTTATGCCTTGCTTGATGACATAATCATAGTCCGAAAGTGCCTGCGTAAGATCATAGCCCGCAACTTCTCTTGGATTTTTTCCAATAGATGTTAGTCCAAGAATGGCTCTTGAGTGCTCTGTTCCTTTGGATTTATCCAAAACTCCTGAGTTTTCAGCCATTAACTCTTTTACTTCTTGTTCTACATTATTGTAATAAAACTGGTAATAGCCCTCTGGGACGGAATAATTAGCTCTAGCCAAGGAAAGCACGGACCAATCCCCGTCACCCGTTCCAAAAACAGGTTTATCTACCGTTTTCACAATATAGGCTAAATTCTTATTTAAGAGTTGTTTCGGGTTGCTTACACTACTAACTTTGTAAGTAATAGTAAACGATTGCTCAGCAGAATTCCCTGAGGAATCAGTAGCTGTAACAGTGATCGTGTTGGCTCCGACGTTAAGAACAACGCTGTATTTATCGGCAACCTTAGGTGTGACTGTTCCGTTCAGCTTCACTTCCGGTGCTATAACTTCAGCGCTGTTATCTGTTACGCTAACACTAAAGCTAAGATTTGGCTCTGATACTTCTTGGTTATTCGTTAGCCCGGTTACGGTTATGGTTGGTTTTTCTGTATCAACATCCGTCATATCATAAAGACGGTTGCTTCCATTTACGAATCGATCATAGGCTACAAGTGCATACGTGCCTTGATCAGTTGCCATAGCATCTACTTTTCCTGTTTTAACATGTTTAAAGCCGCCATCGGCTACCGCAAATGACATTAAAGCATCCAGAGCAGAATTACCATTTTTAATAAATCTAGTGTCTGATCTTGAATCTATGCCGACTGCCGATAACGCGGTTACCACCTGTGACAGGCTCTCGCTGCTTGTACTTCCGAAGCTTGTATAGCTTCCTTCACTATTTTGAGATTTGGAAAGCCAATTAACAGCTCGAGCTATCGCTGCTTTTACATCTTCATTAGACTGAGCATACGGAGCAAGTGCTTGCATCGTCATTCCGGTAATATCGACATCGGGTTTACCGCCGGGAGATAGCCCCCAGCCTCCTTGATCGGCGTTGCCTTTATTTGATTCTCCATCTATCAAATACTTAATTAGTTTATCTCTTGTTGTTTGCACTTTTCCTTCTGCGGCAGAAGGAATTGCATAGTTTTTAGAATCGAATGCAAGAAGGGCGAAGATTGGACCATTCATGCCCTGTTTAATGACATAATCATAATCCGAAAGTGCCTGTAAAAGATCATAGCCGCCTACATCTTTAGGTTCTTTTCCAATAGATGTTAGCCCAAGGATGACTCTTGAATGCTCTGTACCTTTTGATTTATCCAATACGCCGGCATTGGCAATCATTTTATCTTTTACTGTACTAACTACATTGTCATAATACGATTGATAATAGCCATCAGGTACAGAATAGTTAGCTCTGGCCAATGAAAGGACAGACCATTCTCCCCCGCCTGTTCCAAACTTCGGTTTATCTACCGTTTTTAGAATATAGGCCAGGTTTTTATTCAACTGTTCTTTCGCATTGCTTGCAGCGCTAGCTTTGTACGTTATGGTGAAAATTTGCTCTGCCGTATTTCCGAATACACCTTTGGCGGTGATTGCGATTGTGTTTACACCCAAGTTTAGAACGGCATTGTACGCTCCAGCTGTCTTCGAAATAACAGTTCCGTTCAGCTTCACTTCCGGTGTTATGACAGATGAGGTGTTATCCGTCGCTTCCACGTTAAAGCTAATATTTGCCTGGGATACTTCTTGCTTATCCGTCAACCCGGTCACTTTTAATGTGGGTTTAACATTACCATTCAGACTGGCTAGCGCACTATCGACGTCTTCCTGCTTACTTTCCATGTTGGTAAGCAGCGAATACGCTTGATCATATAGGGACTTAACAACTGCATTCGATAGAATCGCCGCTTTATTCGGATCACTGTTTATCTCTGCGATCCTAGCCGTCAGTGCATCCTTGTTAGCTGTTTGTATAAAGCCCGGACTCCACTCGTCGCCCCCCAGCGATGCTCCAAAACCATACACCGTGAACTGAGTTCGAACGACATCCCCATCATGTGGGATATAGTCGGACATCCCTACACTCGGGAAAACATTATTTACGGCATACATCCACCCGGACATAGGCGTATAATCGAATTCTCCCAGCCACTGCTCGTTATTCTTTGTACCTAATTGAACGCCATCTGCATCCATTTGCTCTTTGATATAATTCGGTACATTTACTTGACTACTAGCGTCTTTAACTTTAGATAAGTAAAAACGTTCTTCAGTGCTACCAGTATGCTGAATATTATCCTCACCCAATACGCGAGTGAGCACAGCTGCTCCATTTTCACCTTCGTAAAAAGGAACTTTAACCGGTTCTTTAGAATAACCTTGGCCTAATGTAAATTTCTCAACGGAAAGAGTTAGATTCCCAACCGGAATGGCCGGTGCCGTATTGACAGTCAATGGCTGAGTAGCTCTGACGATTCCCGGTGCTGCAGTTGCTTGATAATCCGTAACTTCAAGCGAATAATTTCCTGCACTTACACCTTTATCAAATGCTGCTATACCGTTTGGGTTCGTTACGACTGCTGTCCCACCGACAGTTACTTTCACACCGCTAGCCGGAGAGTTAATAAGTTGATTACTTGACCAATCATAAGTGCTCTTCGTAACCGTTACAGAGAACGGCTGGTTGGCTTTGACATCACCAGGTTGAATCGAAATAGATTGAACTAGTTGCGTATTAAAATCACCGTAATACACACTAACTTGGTCATTGCTTTCTAGTTCAAACTGATCCATTCCTACTGCAGGTATGATCCATTGCCCTTGACGTTTAACGGCAAAGTTCCATCCGTCATAGCCATTGTAAAGTCCTGCGTGTATCCCATTAATTCCTGACACATACGGACCATAGGCTGAATTTGTAATGTCTAATTGAATTTGGGCTTGCCTTAAATCAGCTTGCAACGCTTCTAACGCGTTTGAACCTTCCGCCACACCTTCGTGGATAAGTCCTTGTGGTCCTTCGATGTGAAGGCCAACTGAAACCGGTCCTTGATTCGCAGCGAAAATTGGATTAGCTGGCGCAATGGCGGTGAATAGGACAGATAACACCATGACCAATGACATCAAGGACGACATAGCTTTACGATGCATTTTGCTTAACATACCTTTCTTAACACTCCTTCAATTTTGTTAAAAAGCAAAGCAAAAAAAGGCAAGCCCCAGAGTGGGGTTTGCCTTTGATTCCAACAAAAAAACAATATCCATATGCCAAAAAAAGGCATAGGAATGCTAACTAATTTCTCACCCCCCGGAGAAACAGTGCGACAAGCAAAATAGGCAGGTATCCTGGCTCATGCATCCTCGTAAACTTTTCGCCTTCCCATCCCCTCAAGTGGGGACAGTGGCCTGATAGAAAAGCAACTCCGCATTTACAGTGGCGGGACCGCGCAGGTGTTGCACCTGACTTCCCTTTTAAGCACTTTCGACTCTGTTATCGATTGTGCACCTTATTTGCAATTATATAGTTGTACTGCCCATACTAGCGTTTAATCATTTATTTGTCCAGTAGATTCATAGGTTGATAGAATAAAATGTAACTAAATGTTTGGTTATTCATAAACTCAAACTGCTTCGGAATGGGATCTGCCAGAAATTTTAGGCTATGTTAAACCTTAATGTTGGTTTTTCCCCCAAAAAATACCGCCCTTTGAAAGGGCGGTTAATTTAACTATCGTTCTGAGTTTGGATTTTCTAAAGAATGCGAAATTTGCTTGAGATGGTGCTCCAAATGGTCAACATAGTCTTTAATAATCCACTCTAATGTTACAATCTGTTCTTCGCCCAAATCACATGAATTCTGTAACTTATCTTCGGGAATTTTCGCAATAACAGTAGCTATCTGCTTATTCAAACTCAACCATAAGTTTAAGATATGTTCAATTGGAAGGTTCTGATAATCCATAAGTTCTACCCAATGATTTTGGGCGTACTTAACCGCCGTGCAAGGCTGAACTTCATATTGAGCGCTAACGAATCGGTGCAAATTGTTGAGAGCAGAGTCAGACAAGTGTCCTAATATTTCTTTTATTGACCATTTGTTAGGCTGCGTTCGCTCAGAAAGAGCGAGTTCGGATAAAGCATCTATTTTTGACGGTAATTCGGTAATCCAATGGTTTAGGCTTTCTAGTGTTGGTTTAATAGTTTTCACTCCAATCTTGGTATACGCATTATAGCAAAATGTCGTACGTCTCCATTGTGCTTCATTCCTAGCGGACGTGAAGAATGCTATAACGAATCACACTCTCATTTTAGTTAGTAGTTGTTCTCCACTCCTTTCCCGCTTACTATATCGATGACTGCTTGATACAGATTAGGGGGATACTCCGCAATCCGGTGACATAGATACAAGTACCATTCATGACCGTATGGAACATAGATCCTTATAGGATTGCCCTCACTGCGAATTCTGTTAGCCAGATCCGGGCGGATCCCGTACAACATTTCAAGCTCAGCTTGAGAGTTTGTTAACCAGCCTCTCTCTAATACGGCATTTATGATAACGTCGTCATGAGTAGCAATAGATACTTGATGGCCTTGCCGGATTGCAGCTTCAACTAACTCCAAATAACGCTCATTCAGTTCGGGCGATCGTACAATCGATAGATACGCCGACTCCTGATAAGCCCCTTTTACTATGCGGATCCGGCCAGGTGACGTTAACGCAGCCAAATCCTCCGGTGTTCTCGTAAGATGCGCTTGCAAGGTAATGCCAATACTGGAGCATTCAGCTGCGGCCCGCTTATAAACGGATAAGATACCTTCGGTTTTTCCCGACTCCTCCATGCTGATAAACAATTCAATATTCGTACCTTCGGCTTGTTTTGCCATTTCCATCAAGTTGGAGTAAGCAAGAGAAGGACTTATCATTAATCCGATATGCGATAAATCGAACGACACCCGGCCCGGAACCCCAGACTGCTTCAATCCCTGAATAAGAGCTATCATCTCTGCCACGGCCTGTTCGCATTGTATGGCATCAGAGGTATTCTCACCAATATATTCAATAGAAAGAAAATAGCCTCTTCTCCATATCTTTTCTCCGGTTTCCAATCCTTCCTGAAGGCTATCCCCGGCGATATACCTTAACGCTGCTTGACGCAAAATCCGGTTTACTTGCGGATTCTGCTCCACGTAATCCTTCAAATCCCTGCGACGCGCAATAGATTTTAAAGCTGTTGTTAATTGCTGCTCCAATTTCAAATGTTCATTCATGCGGCATGCCACTCCCTTTTTCCGAATTGTGTTTATTGTAGGAGATAAAGGAGTGACGGTATTGTATAAAATTGCTCTTCAGCTACTTAGGTATTTGCGTACTTTTGCGGGGGAACTCCTACAATCTTGCTGAACGTTCTCGAGAAATGGCTTTGGTCATAAAATCCCGCTTCTACCGCAATATCAGCAATTGGCCGCAGGTTCTTCGTAAGCTCTATCTTGGCATGATTAATCCGAAGCAGGTTCTGATAAGCATGGGGAGGCATATGGCTTGATTGCTTAAACAAGCGAATCAGATGGAACTTACTTATATCCGTAATCCTTTCCAGATCGTCCAAAGTGATCTTTTCTGTATAATTCTCATACAGGTATTCCTTTATCAAATTAACGTATTTACGATCTTGTCTGTTATTGCTGCCCTTATGCGCGAGGTCGGAATCATTCCAGCTCACTACAGTCTGGATGAGCTCGATGAGCGAAATTTCAATTTCTAGCGGAGTACCTGCTCCCGTTAAGGATTTCATTGTCCGGTTGATGTGAATCCGGCAAGCCTTGTTCTTCCCCTCTTCCAGTAGAAAAGGAATATGAAGCCGGTCAAGCTCCTGCTGCTTCAGCCCCTGAAGCCAATCCTGCTTGATAAACAGCATCTTGTAGCTCCAATTAACCCCTTCTTTCGGATGGCAGGAATGAAGCATCATAGGGGGAAAGCTGATCATGCGGCCTTCCTCCACCCGGTGCATGGTCCCGTCACACCACGCGTGGGTCTCCCCCGTATCGATCAATCCTATGGAATACTCCTCATGAAAATGCTTCTGATAGGCGAAATCACGCTTCCGGCATAGTTTTGCTTCAAGAAACGGAAGTGCTTGGTCGCGGTAAAAGATGACATTCGGCATATATATTGATCACCTCTTCATTCTAGAGATAGTATATTAACCCGCGGGCTTCATAGAGTCACCGTTAACACTCTCTGGCTCGCGATAAAATCCCATAAAGCTCATTAAGCTTCCGTATCTCATACGTCGGAACGATGCCGGTGTCGTTAGTCTGCCCCGCAGGATTAAACCAACAGGTGTCCAGACCGGCCAACTGCCCGCCTTTAATATCCGCGGTTAAGGAGTCGCCGATGATCAACGCATGTTCCGCTTCAAAATCGAGAATCCGCGCAATCACGTAATCGAAAAACTCCTTCATCGGCTTCTGGTAGCCGGTGTCTTCCGAAACAAATATGTTTTTAAAAATCGGATGCAATCCTGAAGCCAGCAAACGCTTATATTGCGTCTTGGAAACGCCGTTCGTCACGACATACAAATCATATTTATGCTGCAGATCCGTTATCAACTCGAGCGCCCCTTCAATGAGCTGATGCCCCTCTTCCAAATAGGCGCGGTAGTTCTTTTCAAACAAGACGCCGTCCACCTCTTGTCCGTATTCCTTAAACAGCTTCGAAAAACGGGTGTTCACGACCTCGTCGCGGCTTAATTTCCCTTCCTCAAAGGACTTCCAGAGTCCCAAATTTACCTTTTTGTAATGCGCCTCGATTTCATCGGTTAAGGGCATGTTTTGCCGTTCGAACAGCAAACGAAGCGCAGCCTTTTCGGCCGCGCCAAAGTCCAACAACGTATCGTCAACGTCAAATAATAAAGTCCGGTATGTTTTCAAAATGATCGCTCCTATGTTCTAAATTGTCTTAGCTGCCGCTTGCCGATCTTCCCGATCGCCGCCTAGTTTAAACACAAGAATGCCGCCGACAATGACGAGCACGCCGATCAACTGCTTGAATGTAAAAGGAACTTGCGTCAGCCCTAACCAACCGAGCGTGTCCCATAGCAGCGCAAACGCAAGCTGTGAGGTGAGAACGATCGAGATGGCATACGTGGGGCCAAGCCGCTTGATCCCCTGCACCATGCACACAACCACCCCAACGCCTATCAAACCGCTGAACCAGTACCAAGTCTGCATGGTCTGCAACGCAAACAGCTGCTTCCCTTCGAAAAGGAACCCGATTGTCATGGAAGCCAGAAATCCCAATCCTAATACCAATGCAGTCGTTGCCCAAGTTCCTGCCCGTTCATTCACCATGCTGTTGAAAATATTCTGCAAGCCAACCAGAGATCCCGCCAGCAGCGCCAATAAAAATCCTATAGCCATGATTTCTCCTCTTCCTTTTACCGATTATTCATAAATATTATGACCCGCCAGCTGGCGCAGCCTTTCCTTGTTTTTAATAAGAATAAGACTTTGCGTACGCTCCAGCAAACCCTCCGCACAGAGCTGAGCAATGACGCGATTCAAATGCCTATAGCTCGTTCCGATTAAGTTCGCCACGTCATTCAAGCTTGATGTGCGAATCTGCCCCTTGAATTGTGCATCGGATTCGTCGAAGGAGACGGCCAGCAAATAACCGGCCAATCGCACTTCCACCGGATGCAGCAGATTGAAGCTGAGCGTGTTGGATTTCACATAAAATTTTTGCGTGATGATATCCAGCATAAATTGCAGCAGAGGCGCATGGTCGCTTCCGTACTTTTTCAACCAACGATGGTGGACACCGATCATATGAACAGGCGTTACGGCCTCGACCGTATTGATGATGTCACGCCCGCGGATATATTCGATATCCCCGATCAATTCAAGCGGCGTTTTGAAAGAAAGAATAAGCGCCCTTCCATCCGCCGAGGTGGTAAAGATTTTAATTTTCCCTTTGACAAGCACATACAGGTACAAAGCCGGATCGCCCTGGGAACAGATGTGTTCCCCTTGATCAAAGCTGTAAACCGTCAAATGCGGCAGAAGCGACTCCGGAAAAACGGACTCGAGTTGATACTTGCGCAAATATTGGTGCAGATGCTCGCCGTCTTTTAACTCTCTCATGACTCGGCTTCACTCCTAATTTAGAACCGCAGGATCGCCACGCCGGTGATCATCATCGCGATGCCAATGTATTGCGGCAACCCCATCTTCGTCTTGGCCACCCCGAACCATCCGTTCCGATCGACGAGAAAGGTCAAGCCCAACTGGGCAATCAGCACGAAAGCGATCGTCAAAGTAACTCCGATGCGCTGAATCGACGTGACGTTGCTGGAAATGACGATAGCTGCGAAGGCGCCGCCCGTCAAATAGATCGGCTTTACTTGTTTAAACTTTTGCCATTTACCATCTCGGATAAACAGCAAGATCAACAAAGCCGCCGCGAACCCGGTAAACTGGGTGATCGTCGCCGCCTGCCAGGTGCCGATATCTTGGCTGATCCGGGCATTTGCCACACCCTGCAATGTAATAAAGGCCCCGCCTAAAAAAGCAGATAATATCCCAATCATGTTCGCACTCCTCAATAATGCTCTTTTCTTTCATTAAAAAATAAAACGACCCTATTGGGAAGGACATATGTCCTTGGCTTCTACCTATTGCGTTGTTTCCATAGCGAATCCTGACACCCTATATGCAAATTTGTAAGCAATACGTGTATATGAAAATTAATCCTTTCATAACAATTCGTTTTTGGGACTCCATATACAGTTACTTTTTAATTACAATATTTTTTATATAATTAATTTTATCCATCTTTACAAATCTACAAATTGATAGATTCCATTTTATATTTCTTGTTGCCAAACAATACATCCAGATACTTTAATGAGTTCACCTAAAATCTCTGTCTCCATTTCAAATTAACTGGTGTTATGATACGATTTGCGAGTAGTCTTAAAAAATCGTCTAAAACAACAGGCTTACTAAATAAGTACCCTTGAACTTCATCACAATTTTGTTGTTTTACAAATGTTAATTGTTCCTTCGTTTCCACGCCTTCGGCTACTACTCTCATCCCTAACCCATGCGCTAAATGGATGATGGTTTTGACGATAGTAGCATTGGCTTGGTTGATGGTAACATCCTTGATAAAAGATTTATCAATCTTTAATACATCAACTTTGAATCGAGTTAGATATGCAAGAGAAGAATACCCCGTACCAAAATCATCTAAAGAAATTTTTATACCAAGTTTCTTTATCTCGGTTATCGTTGAGTCCACAAGTTCTTGGTTATCTAAAATGGATGTTTCTGTAATCTCTATTTCCAGCCATTTTCCTTCTAATTGTGTTTGTTCTAAAGTTTTCTTTATGGTACTAATAAAATTTTTTGATAAAAATCGGTGGGCAGAAACGTTTATCGAAATGGGTACGAGACTGATTCCTTGGTCTTGCCAAGATTTTAGTTGCCCACAGACTGCTCTTTCAACCCATTCCGACAGGGGAGCGATTAATCCCGTCTCCTCCGCTAAAGGGATGAAATCTGCTGGAGCCACCATCCCCCACTCGGAATGATTCCAGCGAACAAGTGCCTCAGCTCTCAATATTCTGCCTGTTTTCGCACAGACTCGTGGTTGATAGTATACTTCTAAATGATTTTCTTCTATTGCTTTGCGTAGGTCTTTTTCAAGGGAAAATTTTTTAAAAGCTTCAATATCCATCACAGGATTAAAAAACTCATAACGATTTATGCTTTTTTGTTTAGCACTGTTAAGGGCTATATTCGCATTTTTTAATAAGGAACTTGCATCTTTTCCGTGTTGTGGATACAAACAAATTCCTAAACTACATGTCAAATTAAGTTGATTATCATTTAGATAAAAAGGATATTCTTCAATTGTTTTGATGATTTCTTGAGCCATTATTCCGACTGATTGAATGTCATTAAATTGTTCATGCAGCATTATGGTAAATTGATTTCCCCCTACATGGGAAACGAATCCTTTTTGCCCTATATGTTGTATTAGCCGTGTTGAAAACTGTTTAATTAATTGATCTCCGATTATATATCCTAGTGTATCGGTAATATATTTAAACCGATCCAAATCTAAGGTGATGATGGCAAATGAGTACTGTTTTTGATGTGCCTCTCGTAACTGCTTACTCAATTTTTGTTCAAAGCACCTTCTATTAGGTAAATCGGTTAAATAGTCATGATAAGCCATATGTTCAATAGTTTTTTCATAGTTTTTACGTTCTGAAACATTATTTACATAACCAATCAAGTCACTATCTGATGGAAACAATCTAACTTCAAGCCATTCATTTGTTGGCTCATAATATTCTTCAAAAGTAATAGAGACTTGTTCTTCCATAGCTTTATGATAATTTGTGTAGAATTTAGTATTAATGGATTCAGGCAAGGATTCCCATAAATTGTATCCAATGAGGTCTTCTTTCCTTCTTTGAACCCAATTCTCCATTGATTTATTTAGATAAGAAATAGTCCAATCTTGATCTACAATAAAGAAACCATTGGTTATATTATCGAGAATGTTAACTGTTGGTGGTAGTAAGGAATCATTATTTATACGATTTAAAGAATCTATCTTTAATTGCTTTGATTTAAATAAACCCATTGTAGAATTCCCCTTAATATTTATCTACTTATAAAAAAAAGCTTACTCGATAAAAACTCCGAGTAAGCCACCTTTTCCGGGCGCAAAGTATTTCAAGTGGTATATCGGCAACTGGCTAGCATGGGATCCTATTATAATACAAGATTCAACATATCACTACATTATTTTCAAAAATGATTAATCATTGCCAAAAATAACCGCCAATGTCACCAGTTTATTTATAGAGTCTTTTCATAAATGGGTGCGATCACTCGTTCTAACAGTTGTTTAATTTTGAATTTGAATAGGAACTGGATGATAATTTGAATAGTCTTCATCTTTGTAAAGCGAAATATTTACTAAAAGGTAGGAGCAGGTGGTTCGTCTATTTTCATACGGAGTAAACTATAAGGCTTCTGCCGCAGGTCATTTCCACAATGAAATCTTGCCTGCCGATGTAATTGGTTCACGATGAAATATAAGTATTGATCTGGACCAATAGAAAAAGTATCCGGCCATAATAATCTTGGATCATGTGCGATGGTTTCCATTATTCCACTCGGCAAAATCTTCCGAATACTATTGTTTTCATAATCACCAGCGTAAACGTTCCCTTTTGCATCGGTGATCATGCCATCTGAAGCACCCTTTTCTCCCCAATACTTCACGTGATACTGTAAATTCATATCCGGTATAGTCCGGTCTCTTAGGGCTTCCGTTGAAATCGAGTACAGATGTCGACTGCAGAGAGGACAAAAATACAACATCTTGCCGTCCGGGGAAATCGCTATACCATCGGATGCCAATCTAAAGGGTGAAGTTGATCCGTCTTTGTTTCGATTCATCAGGATTTTACCTTCAACTTTCGGTAAGAAAAAGGGATCGGGCGAGGTTGAATTTGCTCCGCTTAACCGTCTCCAGGCATAGCCCGTTTCTAAATCAACGACAATAATGGCTCCTGGTCCTCGGGAAGATGAATCCGTAATATAAGCATAACCTGCTTTGCCAACACGAAAATCAAAACGGACATCATTCAGATAAGTGGTTGGCAGGACAACATCTTCCGTAAATGTATATACACTTTTTATAGTATTTGAATTTAAATCAACAGCGACTAACTTCGCCCCCCCTTTGATTGGTTCTGAGAAATTAGGAGCTCCTGTATCCAATACCCAAAGCGTACCATTTCCATCTGCAACGACACTCTGGACACTAATGAGGGACGTTGTGATAGTCGATGGGCTTACCACATTAGCGTCTAAACTAGGATAAGGCTGTAATGTATCGTGTACGATTTCAGCCACCGTAAATTTAACGTCGTCTCCCCATTTGGGAAAGCAAATGAAAATACGCCCAGTTTCAGAAACGGTAACGCCTGTAGGCATGGCTCCATAAAATAAAAAAACCGCCTCAAACATACCAAAATATTTTTCACTCGGTAACATCATTTGTATAAAATCCTCCTCAACAGTTTCGAACTGCTATCCCCTATTTATATGACTGAATGTGGCTCAATTGCCTGGATAATAAAATATTTTTCGGGAACCTCGCAAGTTCGTATCTATGACGGACAACGAGTAAACGGTGTTGTATTTTTTGCCTAAGTATCACCGCCCACGAAAGTGTGAATAAGAAGAAGTACACTTACATAGGAGCCTCCTTCCTTGTACAAACTATGGCCATGAACATTGAACGAAATTTATTGCTGCTAGTCTGGTTTGTGTGTATAAGCACCATCTATTTTCTTGTTCCAAGAGCAAGAGCTCATGAATTTGTGTTGTGCTTTCTTGCGTGTCAGGCTGTGGTATGGACGGTAGAAATGCTGCTCGTTCACTTTGATTTGGTGGCCTACCCGTTGCGTGAATTTCCCAAAGCTTCGGATTTGAATATCACGTTCAAAGTGGTGTGGACACCTGTTGCGAGCGGACTTTATTATATCTTCAGACCTCTTTCAAATAAGTTGACGAAGTGTTTTTACTTTGCCGCCTGGATTTCACTGCTCACCTTCATTGACGGGTCACTAGCCGCATATACCGACTTGGTGGATTATGTACATTTTCACTGGAGTTTGATGGCGATCGTGTTATCAATTATATTCCTATCCGTCCACGGCCTAGCAAGCTGGTTCTTTAGAAACCGCAAAGTTTTCAGAAAGGAGGCGAGCGAGCAATGAGTTTGCTGCTGCAATACGGCATTATCGTCTCCGTGTGGATCCTTTCATTGTTATTGCTTCTCATTATCCCGCGGCAGAAACGTCGATTGGCGATGGTCGCTTTTTTGTTCAAA
The DNA here is from genome assembly GCF_004000765.1 of Paenibacillus chondroitinus NBRC 15376. Lineage (GTDB taxonomy): Bacteria > Bacillota > Bacilli > Paenibacillales > NBRC-103111 > Paenibacillus_E > Paenibacillus_E chondroitinus. Next base: position 126,216 of record NZ_BILW01000019.1, read on the forward strand.
CAGTATATTATGTGTATTTTCGGTCATGCCGTGGTCGAACTCCAACTTCTCGCCTATCCCGTAAGGGAACTTGCCGACGTTAGCCGGACGAGCTTCACCTACGAATATATGGCCTATCCGGTGACATGCGCGGTGTTTAACGCGTATTATCCGAGCCATCGGAGTGGCTGGATTCAATTCGGCTATTACGTATTATTCGCTACTGTACTGACGATAGTTGAAGTACTGCTCGTACAATATACAGATCTGATCCGGTATGTTCGTTGGAACTGGTTTTGGTCGTGGGCCACTATTTTCCTCACATTCCTGATGAGTCGAGCGTTCTGCGTGATCTACTTCGGAACCATGACACGAGTGGAAACGTCAAAACAAAAGAACGCAGCCAGTACGACACGTTCCTAAATGTGGGGCTATGCCCATAGACATCGCCCAGCTTGCGCTGGCCGCGCTCCTGCTGCCGCCACGCGTGGTACCGAAGAAAAGAAAGAGGGAGTCCCCTTAAGGGCCTCCCTTTCGCATGTCATGATTCGCTGTGCTGATCCGGCAGACGTAAGGCGTTTGCTGAAGTTTGTGCTTGATCTAAAAATTCCTCTGCTCGGGTCAATTGCTGCCGGGCCGTCTCCAAAGCTTGTGAATTTGTTACCGCATTAGATTCACTTATCGAGCTTATCGCCTCATTTAAAGCCGTTTGCGCCTCAGAAACCGCGTTAGATGCATGCTGCTCAAGCGTATTGCCGCTTGAGTTAAGTGCACCTTCCGCCGGTTTTCTTGCATTTTCGGTTGCTAGATCAATTTTGTTTTCATTGGGCAAGGTAAATCCTCCTTCCTTGAGCAAAGATTAATAGCTTAAACAGAAATAAGTATGCGGTTGAGATTTTATTTATATTCTTACGACTGCATGGGAATATTCGGACCTTACATTTTCGGCAATTAATTTTAGTATAAGATCCAATGTGTAGGTAAATCTAACTTAGATGAAAAAAGGAGGGGATATTTTCTCAATGAATACGCCAACGCTAGCGCCGCACGAATCGATGGAACTGCATGAAGCGTTAAACTTTAAAACGCTCTGCCTCGCTAAGTCAAAACTTATGCAAGGCTTAGTCTTTGATCAAGAGCTTAAAGCATTAATGCAGAAAGACGTAATTCAATCCACACAACAGATCGCCGAGCTGCAAGTAATCTATGCAAGAGCTCCTTTCCAAGCGCCTGTTCCAAATAGCCCTACACCTATTACACATTAAAGGGGAACAAAAATGAATACCGATTATTTAGATCCGATCAATTCATTAAATATGCCGGAAATGGCAGATATGACTTTTGCAATGGACTTTCTTCTTCGTGCCAAAGAGGGTGTGCGAAATTTGTCCATCGCCCTGACGGAAACAGCTTCTCCCGATGTAAGAGCGATGCTGCGTAATCATCTGAAGCAAGGGATTGCAATGCACCAAGAAATCACGGAGCTCATGATTCGCAAAAAATGGTTCCATCCTTACGAGCTGAATGAACAGTACCAACTTGACCAGCTTTCAGCGAAAAATACGGTGATGATCGGGCAGATGAATTTGTTCCCGGGTGATACGTCGCGTAAAGGGATGTTTGATCGGACCCCAGATGAACATATTGGAGGACATAGAGCATGAAGGCCGTTACGTATCAAGGGATTAAAAATGTCGTGGTCAAAGAGGTGCCAGATCCGAAGATTGAGAAACCGGACGATATGATTGTAAGAGTCACCAGTTCCGCCATTTGCGGTTCGGACCTTCACCTGATTCACGGGATGATCCCTAACCTTCAGGAGAACTATGTCATTGGGCATGAACCGATGGGGATTGTAGAAGAAGTAGGACCTGGAGTGACCAAGGTAAAAAAAGGCGACCGGGTGATCATCCCTTTCAACATCGCATGCGGTGAATGCTTTTTTTGTAAGAATCAGTTGGAAAGCCAATGCGACAACTCAAACGAACACGGGGATATGGGCGCATATTTCGGCTACTCCGGAACGACCGGTGGTTACCCCGGCGGCCAAGCCGAGTATTTACGAGTTCCGTTTGCTAATTTCACTCACTTCAAGATTCCTGAAAACTGCGAGCAACCGGATGAAAAGCTAAGCTTGATCGCCGATACCATGACGACGGCGTTCTGGAGCGTAGATAATGCCGGCGTCAAGAATGGAGATACAGTCATCGTGCTCGGCTGCGGTCCGATCGGACTTCTGGCCCAGAAGTTCTGCTGGCTGAAGGGAGCAAAGCGGGTCATCGCCGTTGACTATGTCGATTACCGCTTACAGCATGCGAAGCGAACGAACAATGTGGAAATCGTAAACTTCGAACAGGATAAGAATATCGGCAACAATCTCAAGGAAATGACCAAAGGCGGCGCCGATGTCGTGATTGATGCGGTAGGAATGGACGGCAAGATGAGCGATCTCGAATTTCTAGCCAGCGGTTTGAAACTGCAAGGCGGCACCATGAGCGCATTTATCATTGCGTCTCAGGCTGTCCGCAAAGGCGGGACCATCCAAGTCACTGGGGTATACGGCGGACGCTATAACGGATTCCCGCTCGGCGACATCATGCAGCGCAACGTGAATATCCGTTCCGGACAAGCTCCGGTCATTCATTATATGCCGTATATGTACGAATTGGTTGCCTCGGGGAAAGTGGACCCTGGAGACGTTGTTACGCACGTCATTCCGCTCAGCGAGGCCAAGCACGGCTATGAAGTGTTTGATACGAAAACGGACGATTGCATCAAAGTCGTCTTAAAACCTTGAATATAGATGAATAAATGGGAGGAAAATCCAAATGAATTCCAATTACGCCTTGCATGAGATGCTGGAGGTTCATGAAATGGCTGCGTTCAAGACCGTTTGCATGACCAAATCCAAAACCATGCAAGCTCTGGTAACCGACCCGGAGCTCATACAAATTTTGCAGCAAGACGTTCAATTATCACAGCAGCAGCTTCAAGAGCTCGGTGGAGTGCTGTCTAAAGTGACCCAATAGGAGATAAAACATGAACACAATAATAGAACACATGACAGGGCTTCATACGCTAACCGATGACGTTATCGCAATGGATTTTTTGATGAACGCCAAGAGCGGAGTCAGAAACTACGCCATGGCCGTAACGGAATGTGCCACCCCCGAAATCAAGCAAATTTTGATGAAACAGCTCGACGAAGCTATAGACTCCCATGAAAAGATAACAAACTACATGATGCAGCGGGGACTATACCATCCTTACCATGTTCCTGAGCAAATTCAGCTTGATCTGAAAAATATTCAGACCGCTATGAATATTCCGTTCTGACACCGTATTCTTCCCGAAAAACGCGCTAAACCACTATGGATCAGGCGCGTTTTTTGATTTTGGCCGAAGACTTAAATGCGATTAACTATAAAACTGCAGTCGGATAAGTGGTAACCCGCTTCCCTGGTCGACTTCGAACTGATATAAATATCAATAAGTTAAGTAATAACACAAAAAATGTGATATTCCAGAATTAATTAGAATTTAAAGCTCACCGTTGCAAATTTAGCGGTTTGTTGCAGAACTCGTTAGAAAAATATCCTTACTTTTAACCAACTATGCATAATTATGCATTCATGCCAATCGACTTTTAGTATTATATATTTCACTTCATTTTTCATTATTCTCGAACATAGAAAAAGCGTATCGAATGATATCTTCACGGATAGTGTTTGGCATGCTGTAATTTTCATGCATATAGGCATCGGGGCTGACTTTTATTTCCTTACCATCTTTTTGCAACCTTGTAACTAACGAAGAAATGGTATCCAGCGGATTTGTAGGTGACCGTAGGAGCGATGCTTTAATTTCCGACAGCATTATACTACTATCTTCAGCTTGAAACTGCAGTCTACCTTTTAAAATTTCAGTGTGTGCTTCATAACTATCTATGTGGTCGATTACCTTCCAATCCTCCCATTTCTCTTGAAGTCGTTGAACGATATTTGAAAAAACATCTGCATACCATATTTCAATCTGCTTATTTTTTATGTCAATATGAAATCCGGAAGATGGAAAGTCTGATGCCCATTCTTCCATATGAAATTGTTTATAACCAAAAGATTTATTACAGTTTTGCAAGAGCTCCGGTCCATGAATCAAATATCCTTCGATACCCCCATCTAGAGGGAAAATCAGTGTTTCTTCATCTTCAAATATTATGCTAGCAATAGTATCAATCCAATCCAGAGCACCTGGAGGTCTTAAATTCACATTAGCTAAATCATCATTTTTACCAGTAAGAACCTTATCTCTCGAGACGTCAACGTATTCTGCAAGATTAACAATACCTTCATGTGCCCAGTGGATTTCCCAATCTCCCCAAACCCTCTGCATTAATTCTAAGAATAGCCTTCTATATGGAATATTAGATTGCTCCTCTTCACCACCATAAAATAAAAGCAGTTTCTTCGCTTCGTCTATGACAGCTCCACCTTCGGCCCATATATCATCTAACCAATCTGTCTGATCAACTTTCTTTTGAGCTTGGATAAATGAAATTGCATGTTCTGGCCCCCAAAACAGATCACTGGGTAGCGTATTTGCACACCAATGATTGTAATAAAGATCGTAACCATCTTGCTTTACAATAACTAAGTTAGCTCGTTGCCCCATAGGCAGTCCCGCCTTTTGTATGATCTCACTCGGAACACTCAACGTATCAAAAACTTTAATTTTTTGACTTCTTTTTCTCCTAAATCTTGAGAAAGTCGAACTAGCATCTTATTCAATTCTTCAACTTTAAAAGCATTCGGTTTTGCTTGAACACTACGATTAAAGGAAGAATTCCACTTTCAGTTGAGCTTTAATTTCTACTCTAATATTATCATCTCTCATTATCTCAAGTGCATTTAGTAAACAACGCAATTGATCCCATTTATTTATAACCGCGAACAATCGTACGACATATTTGGCGACATGTATTTCTGTCGTTTTAAGAAGCACATTTAACAAACGATTAGAATCAATAAGATATGCTTTCTTACGTAATCCGCGATATCCTTCAACTGATACACCTTTGTTATCACTTTGTAGAGCGAAATAAAAAAGCTCAAGAAACTGATCGCAGTTTAATAAAGATAATCCCCTAAGACCTGCTCGTTTTTTTTTATATCTACATGACTCGCATACTCTGCTAGAATTTCCACATGCTCAGGACTTCCAACTTCACCCAGAGCAATTAATGCTGTAGCTAGACTCTTCGTATTCTCGCCTCATAAATAATCCAAGTAGTGGTTCGCAAAATCAATTTCTGTTACTGAACTAAGATAGAATCTTGACACTTCCCTAACTGAAATATGGGGATCAAAAAGGGAATTCTTTAGTTCAGGAATGGCGTCTATATGCTTTATTTCTGCTAAGGTGGTTAATGTGATTCTCCGGAAAGGCGCATATCGATCATTGATTAAGCGATTGAAATAACTTGCAAATAATAATTTACTGTCACAAATGACTCTGCAAACCATTACTCTAATGATCGGTTCCGATTGTTACAGAGCTTTATTAAGAATGAGCGGCAGCTGCGAGTTTTGATATCCCAAGGCTATTTTATAACACATTCGTTATGTTATAAAAGTACTTGATTCTAGTCCATTCATTACAGCTTGGAAAGAATCTTTTAGATTAAGTAGTCTAAACACCGATTCGACGGTGTGATGATGACTAACTCGGTTAAGAGTTCTAAGCCGATTAGGATGCAAACTACATAGATAAACGAGCACTCGGTTCACTTTCTTCACTTTTCACCTCCCACAAAATGACTAATGCAACTCGCAAATGGAAATAACTGATAAGAAAAAGTGGGGAATATATGTTGATGATGATTTTTTTCGCTGTTGTTACAATTATCCTCTTAGGTGTTGGGCTGTTCAAGTACAATTTGAAAGAAGAGGAACTTGAATCTCTTCGTACACTAACCACCAAATTATTGGATACGAATGATCAGATGTATAATACATTGGCTATGGGATTGTATTATCGTTTTAAGAAGGTAGAGGTGCCGAGCGATCAAAATCTCTCGAGTAACTTTATTAAAAATAATCCTTACGAATTTGAATATTTTGTAGCCGATATTCTAGAGGGAATATATGGGGGGACAACATATGTTACACAGAGTTCGGGGGATTATGGGGTAGATATCGAACATCTACGGAGTAACGGTCTCTTTCTAGTTCAAGTAAAATGCTATAAAGAGGATGTCTCTTTTGATCCAATTGCCATTATCCATTCTCAAATTATCAAACAGAATGCTAAAGGTGGTATTGTACTCACGACAAGTGGATTTACTTCAAACGCTCAAAAGTATGCAAAAGAAGTCGGTGTCGAATTGATTGATGGGTTTCAACTTGTTCATTATTGGTCGCTCTATATGAAAAAACTAGTACATGAACTTGGCCATTCTAGCAACGATACAAATGACAATAATCATGATTTGAAACAGGCGTGAATTTGAACTAAAAAAAAAAAAAAAAAAAAAA
>NZ_BILW01000020.1 GCF_004000765.1 Paenibacillus chondroitinus NBRC 15376
TATTTCATCGAAATAGGCTCCTCCTCACGTGGAGAAGAACTGACGTCCTCTATTTGTCCGTTTCTTGAAAAAATCGGGATTAAGTCGTCAAATAGGGCCCTGGAGTTCCGCTTGAACGCGGAAACGGGCTTAATTTGTTAGAATAGCGCCCTGTAGCTCCTCTAGGTGGCCAACCATCTTACCTCTCTTATGAGAATGCCCCTTCCGCCAAATGTCCCAGTAACGCTGAATTTTTAGCGGCGTTGGGTGGTTTTCCACCGCCAAAATTCGCTCCCAATGTGCTCTTAACAAGCTAAACTACGGAGGGGAAGTAACTCCTCCAATGATTCCTTTCGTATCTGCCTTGACAAACGCGCTCGTCCTAAAAGGACGACGAAGTCGTTTATCCTTGTTTTATGGGGCGGGGATGCTGGAGGCGGGCGGAGTATAGGTAACTCCAGGTTAAAAAAGAGAGGCGCTGAACGCGTCCTCTCTCTGCAGTCATGTATCTTTATTTATTGTTCGGCAGCGCTTTGACAGCTGCAACAGCATTGTTTGCGATTTCCGTTGCATCAACACGGGTAATGTCAGCTTTTGGATTAAAGGTGCCATCTGGATTTAATTTAACGATTTTAAGAGCGATCGCTGTTTGAATGGAACCTGAGTGTAAAATGTCGATCTGGTCATTGTCTTTAATATCAACAGGAACGACCTTGATCATAGGCAGTTTGCCGCTTGATTGAAGCGTCTGAACGAGCAGATTTGTGAATGACTCACGAGTCATTTTGGAATTCGGGTCAATCTTGATGTTAATGTCTGCATCCACGAGTCCAAGTGTTTCCGTGATCAGTCTTACGCCTTCCGTTGCAGTAATGGCTGCACCTGGATCTGAATGCACTTGGTGAGATTTCAAATAGTCAACAACCTTAGTTGTAATTTCAGTTGCATCAGCACGAGTAATCTCAGCTTTAGGATCGAACTTGCCATCCGAATTCAACTGCACGGCACCAATGGCAATCGCTGTTTGGATAGCGCCTGAATTTAAGATGTCGATCTGGTCGTTATCTTTGATATCAACTGGAACGATCTTGATCATAGGTAGTTTGCCGCTTGATTGAAGCGTCGTAACGAGCAGATTCGTGAATGACTCACGAGTCATTTTGGAGTTCGGGTCAATCTTAATTTTAATGTCTGTATCAACAAGTCCCAATGTCTCAGTAATCAGCTTCACACCTTCTGTGGCTGTAAGGGCTTCAGTTGGAGCCGCGGGCGCTTGGTGAGCTTTCAAATATTCGATGGCGTTGAAAATTTCTTCTGCTGCATCCGCGCGAGTGATTTCGGCTTTTGGATTCATTGTTCCATCTGCACTCAATTTGATTACCCCATAGTTAATTGCGCGTTGGATGGATCCGGAATATTCAACGGTAATTTGATCGTTATCTTTAATATCTACAACAACCGGATTAATCAGCGGCAGCTTACCGTATGTTTCCATAGCGCGAATGAGCTGATGCGTGAACTGTTCGCGGGTTAAAGTTGCATTAGGATCTAAATCTTTTGGTAGCTCAACATTGTTGACGGCAGCCGTGATAAGCGCATTGGCATACCAAGAATCATTAGTAGCTTTAACAAAATAATCAGTTGCTTTTGGCTCTTTTACGAATTTCACCAAATCCAGATTGAGTTTGAATGCATTAACAAGCAATTGAACGCCTTGTGCTTCTGACATCGCGGCTTGTGGAGCAAACAACTCAGGCGTGATGCCGGATACGATACCGCTTTGTTGTAGGGACATGATTTTGTCCTTGGCTGCAACCTTATCCAAATCCGTAAAGCTTGGCGCTGCTGCGAAGCTTTGTCCTACAAGCGTTAAAGAGAAAACAGCAGTGGCTGCTGATAGAGTCATCGTTTTGAATATTTTTTTCATGAAATTCACCTCATAATAGTTTGTCTATTTCTTTCACAATCTCATAAACGGGGGGCTGAAAGAAAAGGTTGCAAACTTTTTAAAAAAAATTTACTAACTCTCAAATGATAGTATTATCACAATTTGTGTTAGTATTTTTGCACAAATGCTCCAAAAATTATAAGAAATTAAACCTATTGACTCTTCAGATTAAGCAAATATATAATAATCTCAGAATTTGGAAGGGTTGTGTCAGGTTTAATGACATATTTTCTGATTCGCTTCTCCAGTCGTTCGTGAACTGCAAGCAAGGTCGTCGGCCGCTTAGCAGACCGTTGGTGCTGTGGAAGAACACACTTAGAGGATGGGGGTGTATCAGGACCAATATCCGAATTGTTTTTTTAGGCTGCACGAGAGAAATGCGAAGTTAAGGATAGGATACTTACTTACTAGTAGATTGGTGTTATTTTAAAGCGCTTTCATTTTGGAATTTAACCAAATATGTGAAGGAAGTGACAAGACTTGACCAGGAAAAGTAAGAACATGGCATCCGCTCTTCTTTCATCGATGCTGCTATTTGGAGTTGTGACGCCATCTTTAGCTGTGCAACCCGAAAAAAACGATCCGATTAGAAAAAGTCAATGGTCGGAAGGACAAGCTTCCCTTGACTCAACGATTTCCGTTGAATCACACACGAATAGTTCGCTGCAGGAAACCGGCCAACAGCCCTCATTCGTCAACTCACTGCCTGAAAAGCAGAAGTACGCCGCCGATCATGTCATCGTCAAGTACCGCTCAGAACCTAATTCGGTATATGCAGACGCGCTGTCCAAGCAAGTAATTGGCGCAAGCCCGTTGGCCGTTCCCAATGCGAAGCTGCTGAAACTAGCGGCAGGAGCCGACGTTCCTGGCGTAATTCAAGAACTTCTCAAGGATCCGAACGTTGTCTATGCGGAACCCGATTATCAAGTGTCAAGCGCAGTAAATCCGCAAACGTTCCGTCCGGTCAATGTCCCGAGCCAATCAGCTGTCTCGGCTGCGGACTCGGGTGACGACTCACCGCCATTGCCGAATGATCCGCTGTTTCATGAGCAGTGGGCATTGAACAACACCGGTCAAGATCTCAATGGAGGCGTGGTGCCGGGAGGCACGTCCGATATAGACATGGATTTGCCGGAAGCTTGGCAGATCACCAAGGGCAGCAAAGATGTAACCGTTGCTGTCATCGGCACGGGAGTGAAACTCGATGTCCCCGATTTGGTCGGCCAAATATGGACGAACGAGAAGGAAATCCCGGACAACAACATCGATGATGATGGCAATGGACTGATCGATGATGTGAACGGATGGGACTTTGCGCACGGCGACAACACATTGTTCGATACGATTGACGGGCTCAATGATGTCTATGGCACCACGGTTGCCGGTCAAATCGCAGCTAAGATGAACAATGGAGAGGGGATTGCCGGAGTTGCGCCTAATGTGAAGGTGATGCCTATCAAGGTGACTTCTGAAGCGGGAGGTTACTTTACAGATGTAGTGAATGCCATTCAATATGCCGAAGAGAACGGTGTCAAGATCGCCACGCTTGGGATCGTGTACACCTACAGAAGCAAGTTGATTGAAGACGCGATCAATGCTTCTCCTATGTTATTCGTGGCTCCAGCCGGCGAAAGTGGCGGTGCAATTATGAATGCGGATGTCAGTCCTGTATACCCGGCCGCATATCCGAGTTCGAACGTACTGTCGGTCACAGGTGTTAACATTATTGGTACCATGTCCTTAGGCGCGGCGCGCGGACAAGCCTCCGTCGATGTGGCTGCGCCGTCCGAGCTTATAATTTCGACGTCGCCTGACGTAAATGCCGGTTACGCCGCCCAGATAGATAACGGCGTCTACAAAGCTTATTACAACGGCATCGGATTTGAAGAAATTCCGATCGATACACCTGAAACAGCGGGGCAGCGGCAAGATATGTTTAATCGCGCCATGACCTACCTCAAGCCGGTTGACGGAGTCGAACCGAAAATCTTACTCGTGAACGACAGCCGCCGCAGCGGTGGAGAAATCGGTCCGATGTACGAGAGCGATCCATTTGCCGTTTATAAAGGGTTGCTTGAGAACGCCGGCTATACCTACGAAACCTTTGAAACACCGGATGAGTCCTTCGATGGTCCGCCGCTTGAGCAGTTAAAGCAATATAACGTTGTTGTTTGGTTCTCGGGTACGGCAGCAACTGCCAACAATTCGAAGTTGATAACGGATGTCGATCAAGACAATTTGACTCGTTATCTCACGGGTGGCGGTCATTTAATGCTAACAGGCCAAGATTTAATTGACCAAAGTTTAAATTCTAAGTTTGTACTTGATGTTTTAGGAATCAAGCTCGTCAAAGAAGGCGGGTACATTTTTAAAACGTGGGGAGTTCCCGGCACCATTTATGATAATCAAACCTATAGGCTGATGGATGTCTCGCTTTTTTACGACACGGTTATCAGCAATAAGCCCGAGATGACTACCATCAATCTCAAGAACAGCAATGGTAATTACTCTTATTCCCAAGGAACATTGTACGCTGCCGCCTACGCTGCAGGGGTAGCTGCGCTGGTAGAAAGCCAGAACCCGGCGATGGACGTTTTGGATATTAAGCAGCGCGTCGTGAATAGCGGCAAAACGCTAAGTGATTTAAAAGCGAATACCGTGAGCGGCAAATTAATAAGCGCTTATCGCGCGCTATGGAATAAGGACATCCCTGGCATGTCGTTGCTGGATTCCTCTGTCAACGCTCGACTCGATCAGGCGAACGACCCGAATCATGTTTATTCGGTTGAGCTGAATGCCGGTGAAGAAGCAACCTTCTCCCTTGCTGGCGCTGCGGAAACGGATTTTGATCTCATTTTATACGATTCTTCCGCTAAAACCGTGCAAAGCAAGGAAGGGGCGGTCGCATTTTCCGAAACCGCAGGCAAGTCATCTGAATCGATTACGTACCGGGCTGACAAGACGGGAACCTATTACATCAATGTTTACGCCGTAGCCGGAGCAGGCAACTACACGTTGAACGTTCGATACAGCAATGAGTCTGAATCCATTGAAGATGAAGACCCTACGCTCCATTACGATGGAAACTGGGCTGCGCTTTCGGGTCCTTCTTATTCCCAAGGAACGATCAAACAGCTTACCGGAGATGGTTACGTCCAATTCGGATTTAAAGGCAATATGTTTGAATGGATCGGTACGAAGAACGACGCACAAGGCATCGGCGAAATATGGATTGACGGCATTATTTCAGGCTATGCCGATCTATACAGCAAGACGCCGCAGTCGAAGCAGTCGCTTTTCAAAACGGTGCTGCCTAACGGACATCACGATGTAGTCATTCGATCCTCAGGCGGCGGAGGTCAAAAGAAGAGTATTAATGTGGATGCCTTCCATTTATCAGGATTAATTTCACCTACTCATGCTGCGGCTAACTATATAGGCCCTTGGGCAACCCGGTATGGTGCCAACTATCCCGACGGGGTGCAGACCTACACAACGACGCCTGTTAGTTCCGCCGAATTCACGTTTACGGGCACAAAGGTCACCCTGTGGTCGACGACGGGCAGCAACCGTGGCAAAGTAAATATTTATATCGACGGAATCTCCGTAACACCGGTTCCGATCGATCTATACAGCGAGAGTCTACGTTATCGGGTGCCTGTCTTTATGTCGGGTGAGTTGTCAAATAGCATGCACAAAATCAAGATCGTGCATGCGGGAGAAGCCAATTCCAAGTCGAGCAACAGCATTGTTACCATCGACGGTTTGGACGTCGAGAACTTACGCTAGCCTGCGAGGAAGCTTTTAATCTGATCCGAAATGGGGTACCTGAACGTGAAACGATCACTATTCAAAAAAACGCTGTCGCTCGCGATGATCTCTGTGCTAGCCGGGAGTCTCGTCACGACAAGTTTACCTACCGCCTATGCTGCTCCCCGAGAAAAGACCACCTTCGTGACTACGGAAGGCTTGAAATCAATTACCCGTCTGCTGAAGGATTCTGAAGCGGGCCCCAAAGTGAATTCGGTTCCGAGCCAAGCGCGCGTTGCCGAAGACATTAATACGACTTCCTCGGAAGAGATTAAAGTCATCGTTCAATTGAGCGGCCAGCCTGCTGCCGTCGGGCAGTATGCCGCCAAACTCGGTTACAAGCTACTAGCTGCAGAAGCCAGCGAGATGACTGTGCAATCGGAACAAGATGCGTTCGTAAGCAACGCACGGACAAGCAGCATTCCATTTACGATTGAACGCAGCTTCAACACCGTCCTAAATGGGCTGGAAGTCACGATTCGCGCTAATCTGATCCCGCAGTTGGCCAAGCTTCCTGGCGTGAAGTCAATTTATAAAAACGTCATCTATTATCCGATCGAGGAGAGGGACAGCTTTCTAGCTGCCGTTGGCTCGCCTAATTTCGATACGGTTCCGCTTGAACAAATCGGGGTCTTGAAGGCGTGGGAGCGCGGGTTAACAGGCGAAGGCTTGAAAGTTGGCGTCATTGATACCGGCGTCGATTACCTTCATCCCGATCTGGCCGGTGCTTATGAAGACGGCGGTTACGATGCGATCAATCAAGATGACGACCCTTATGAGGACTTGCCGATTAATGACTATGAAGGCTCCCACCATGGTACGCATGTCTCAGGTACTATCGTTGGCACGGCTTCGAATCCGACATCTGATCGCGTGCAGAAGGGGATTGCTTATAAAGCCAAGCTTTATGCTTACAAAGTGCTCGGGCCGGACGGCGGTACTTCTGCTCAAGTCATCGACGGGATTGAACATGCTGTCGAAGACAAGATGGATGTCATCAACCTTTCTCTGGGAAGCGATTTGGAAAAGGACCCTGACTCCCCAGATGCGGTTGCAGTGAATAATGCTGTTTTGGCAGGCGTTGTGGCTGTTGTGGCCAATGGCAATGCCGGTACTGGAGCCCACTACTATTACTCCATGGGCTCGCCGGCATCTTCACAATTGGCGATCTCCGTGGGTGCAGCGACCAGCGACGGCAATCGCGTCACGGGATCTGTGTATAGCGCAGTTAGCTCGGATGTATATGGCGAAGCCCCATTGCTGGGTTCTGATGTCAATATGAGCTTGATGAGCTGGACAACAGGGCAAGAAAAGTTCAACGAGATGTTCGGAGCCGATCCGATTCAAGGTGTATACGTCGGTCTTGGCGCTGATTCCAATTATGATGACCTTAGCCCTGACTTCCTGGCTGATAAAATCGTCTTTATCTCCCGTGGGCTCTTAACTTTCGATGAGAAAGTGAAGCTAGCCGCCAAGCACGGCGCGAAGGCTGCCGTCATTTTCAATGGCAACAGCAGGGATACAATGGATGGTACGGTACCCGATTTGTCTGAGGTTATACCTTCGCGCGACGGTCCGATCGGACCTGTTGGTTTCCTGGGCGACGGCTATGACTATATTCCGACATTCGACATGCCGGGTAAAATGGGACGTGCAATAGCCCGTGAGCTGACAGCCCATCCGAATCACACGCTGAAATTCACAATTAAGAACGACTTTCGTACTTATTTCGTAGCTGGAGACCGCATGGCGGATTTCAGTTCCAGAGGACCTAATTCCGATGGTAATTATGGCATTAAGCCGGACCTGAGCGCTCCTGGGGTTCAAATCTTCTCATCGGTGCCGGCTTATGGCAAAGTGAATCCAGACGCCAGTTATGACAAAGCCTATGCGAGACTAAGCGGTACGAGCATGGCAGCGCCTCATGTGGCGGGACTCGCCCTTCTGCTCAAACAAGCGCATCCAGAGTGGACGCCGTTCGACATTCGTGCGGCATTGGCAAATACGGCGGATGAGATCCGTAATGAAGACGGAACGTTGTATGACGTTTATTCGCAAGGCGCAGGACGGGTTGACGTCATGAACGCGATCGATACACACGCCATCCTTGAATCTCTTGACGAGATTACGACCTACGACAACAAAATGAATCCGACCGTAATCCCGAGTCAAGCGACAAGTGTAAGCTTTGGGAAGTTGTCTCCGGGCGCTGAAGCCGTGAAGAAGCCGCTTCGCGTGAAGAATGTGTCGAGTACCCCGGTTACATACAAAACGCAAGTTGTGATGCATCCGTCAGTAACCTCCGAGCCCAATAATCCCATTCCTACGCCGGATTCCAGCGCAATCCTAATGGGATTGGAGGGACTTGAGGCTAACAAGATTACGTTGGAAGCAGGTGCTCAATTCGATTTTAACCTCTCTGGGAAGGCCATCCCGAACGCGCCGGCAGGTGTGTATGAGGGCGAGGTTTTACTGGAGAGTGAAGGAATTCCATCTCTTCATTTGCCGTTCGTCATTCACGTTGGAGATCAGTCTGACGGCAATGAATTTATGATTCAAAACATGAAGCTCAGCAGCGCAACGGTGTCCAAAGACGCACCTATCGATATTACCGCAATGCTTCCAACCAAAGAAATCAATCATCTGTATGCCGCACTCTACGATATGAATAATGAAATGGTGGGCACTGTTGCGGAGATTTTTGATCTGGACGAAGAGAAGGACGTCTTGAAGCCGCTCCCTACGAATATCATTATTCCGGAGTTTGATGGTTCCTATGCCATTGGCATCGATGAATTCACCAGCAACAAGGTGACAGCTTATCTCCCGGAAGGCCGTTATAAAATGGTACTCATAGGTTCAGTGTATAACGAGAATTATGAGCTTGTGGACCAAACAGCAACATTCAAAACATTCTACATGAACAGTGAAGTTATCGGAGATGCGCCTAACCCGCCGACGCCGAATGAGCCAGATGACCCGTATCATCCACCGGTTTCCGGACCAGGTCCTGTCATGCCGAGCGGAGCGGCGTACAATAAGGAGGTCGCTGCATCGGTGCTTACAGCTGGGCAAACCAGTGTTTCAATCGCGTCGCTCACGAGTCTGGTAGGCACGCAATTATCTGTTTCGATGACAGATGCGGAACTGCAAAAAGCACTGGAGCAAACAAAGCAAACTTCCATTGCGTTAACAATTGGAGCGGCATCCGATAATGCCAACGCTGCTCAGTTGAAAGTAACGGCTGCACAAGCGAAGATGTTGAAGGAAGCTGGGGTGAAGGGGTCCATTGTCTTTAATTGGAACGATGCCTCTATCGCTTTACCGCTATCCGTCTTAGAGGAATTGCCTGCAGGAGCAGACTTAGTAATCACGATTAAGAAGGACGAAAGCAGCAAGACGGAATTTACTAAGCAAATGAAAGATGCATCTATTCTTGGTACGCCTTATCTCTTCGAAGCAAGCAGCTTGAAGCTCGGTGCAGCCGAACCTCTTACGCTGAAAGCCGATCAGGTGGTCACTAGATCTTTTCTCATCGAGAAAGGCATGGATGCAAAATCGGCCGGCGCGTTGTATTTGGAGAATGGCCATGTCTATCCCGTACCGGCAAAAGTCACACCTGCAAGTGATGGGGCATCTATAGTAACAGTACGTCGTCCGGGCTTCTCCACGTATGCGGCTGCCGTAAGAAAGGTAACATTTACGGATATTGATACGTCTTGGGCACGCGATAAAATTGAGTCACTTGCGGACAAATTCCTGCTGAACGGCACGTCTGACCATATCTATTCACCAAAGGTCAACGTGACGCGTGCTCAATTCGCGTCGATGCTCGTCCGGGCACTTGGCTTGCAAGTTCAAACGGAAGCCAGCCCTTTCCGTGACGTGATGAGCAGCGACTGGTTCGCTAACGATGTGACAACAGCCTTCAAGGCGGGTCTTGTCACAGGCGTGGAAGCGGACCAGTTCCAACCGAATGAGACCATTACCCGTCAAGATTTGACTGTGATGCTGGCTAGAGCGATTAAGCTTATTGGCCTGCAGACACCAAAACAATCCGGCAATTCCGCTTATGCCGATGCTCCGCAGTTCAGCACCTATGCGCAAGAGAGCATTCAAGCTGTGACGGATCTTGGATTGATGGAGGGCTTTGAAGCTGACGGTAAGCTCTATTTCGGCCCGGCCGATGCTACAACGCGTGAAGCAGCTGCTAAGGTTCTGCAGATTCTGCTGCAAGCATCTGGACGGATGTAGGTTTACCCGTCCCATTAACTTCAGAGGAACTGCCGAGCATCGTTCGGCAGTTCCTTTTTCAAGTTTCACATTTGAATGGGAGCTGGGCATACGAAAAAACTGGAAAGCCGCATGGGCTCGCCAGTTCGTTCAATTACTTCATACCTGAAGTGGTGTAATTTTCAATAATGTGTCTTTGGAAAATGATGAAGATGACAATGATCGGAGCGACCATCAGGGTAGCGCCGGCCATCTGTAAAGCAAAGTTTTGGTTGGATTGGCTTTTCAACAAGGAGAGGCCAACGGATAAAGTGTATAGCTTTTCATCGTTCGCGATGATCAAAGGCCAGAGGAAGCTGTTCCAGCCCGCGATGAAGGTCAGAATGCCCTGGACGGACAGAATCGGTTTCGAAATCGGCAGCACGATTTGCAAGAAGGTACGGAATTCACCTGCTCCTTCCATACGGCCGGCTTCGAGCAATTCATCCGGAATGGTGACCATGAATTGTCGGAACAAGAAGATGCCGAACGCGCCGACAAGGCCTGGCAAAACAATACCAATCATCGTGTTTGTCAAATGCATCGCATTAAGGATGAGATAAACCGGAATCATGGTTACCTGTCCGGGAATCATCATGGTCGCAAGCACGATGTAGAAGAGCGCTTTGCTTCCTTTGAAATGATATTTAGCAAATCCGAAGCCTGCCATAGCGTTCAGAAACATCCCGAAGAAGGAGAATACAACAATACTGAGCGTATTCCCCAGATAGACACCGAAGTTCATGCTGACGAACAGCTTTTTCACATTAGCGAGCGTAAAAGCATTAGGCCACAGTGTAGGCGGGATACTGAGCACTTCGCTTTCCGATTTGAAGGTTGACAAGACCATCCAAATAAATGGCAGCAGCATCGCGAGCCCGAATACAGTCAGAACAATGCCGGCTAACCATTGGAGCAGCCGATCGTTCGATCCCGAACCTGCTGACGGGGTTGATGCAGATTTTGCGGACATGATTTATGCCCCCTTTCTCATTAAAGATCCGTGTCTTTGTTCTGGAAGCGGAATTGAATCAGTGTCACGATGATGATGGAGAAGAACAGAATGAATGATCCAGCTGCCGCATAACCGAAGTGGCTTAATTGGAAACCATTGCGATAAATGAACAGGGCGACGGAAGTCGTGCTGTCTAAAGGACCGCCTTGCGTCATAATGAAAGGCTCCTCGAAAAATTGCAGCCAACCAATCATCGTCGTGATCGAGACGAAAAAGATGGCAAAACGCAGCATCGGGATCGTAATGTACCACATTTGCTGCAAACGGGTCGCCCCGTCTAGCTCCGCTGCTTCGTAGTTGGATTTCGGGATCCCTTGCAGACCGGCGATGAAAATAATCATATTGAGGCCAATGGCTCTCCACAACGCTAGTAATATCAGCGATATTTTCGCAACGATAGGGTGGGTCAACCAAGGAACAGGTCCAAGGTGAACCAATTTGAGCAAGTAATTTAATAATCCGAATGTCGGATTGTACAGGTAGAACCATACGACAGCGACGGCAACGACGTTGGTCACGGAAGGTAGGTAGTAGACGACTCGGAACGCTTTGAAGATCCGGGAAGTTCCGAAATTAATAAGGATAGCGACGCCAAGTGAACAGAGGATAACCAGAGGAACCCCGATCACAACGTAAAACAACGTATTGTAGATCGCTTTTATAAAAATCGAGTCAGAAAG
The DNA here is from genome assembly GCF_004000765.1 of Paenibacillus chondroitinus NBRC 15376. Taxonomy (GTDB): domain Bacteria; phylum Bacillota; class Bacilli; order Paenibacillales; family NBRC-103111; genus Paenibacillus_E; species Paenibacillus_E chondroitinus. Next base: position 11,705 of record NZ_BILW01000020.1, read on the forward strand.
TACATCCTTGTAGTTTTGCAGGCCAATGAATTTGATGTTTGAATAATCGGCTAATCCGGCCAAATCCATATTCGTGAAGCTGATCACCAAGGCAATCAGGATCGGTATTACAGAGAATAAGGTTAATAAAATAAGTGTTGGAGCAATAAAGAAATAGGGCGCTCTTTTGGCGGCAGATCCCTTCATGACAAATCCTCTCCTTTCCGAGGGATGAAGTGCTTGCAGCATTGAACAGCTAACCGACAAAAGCCGGCTAGCTGTGTAGTAGATAGTTTGTTATTTGGAAAGGATGGATTCGGCTTTTTTATTGAAAGCATCCAATTCGGTTTGAACGTTAGCGCCGCCGCGATAAATATTTTCAAAAGTTTTCAAAAAGTTTTGAGCGATTTCTTCCCAAGATTTGATCAGAGGCATCGGCTCGGAAGCGTTCATTTGTTCCCCAATCACTTTGTAATTCGCATCGTTTGTTAGAGCAGGATCTTCCCAAGCTTTTTTCGTTGCCGGCAATGTGTTAGTTAGTTTCAGCCACTCCAACTGTGTTTCAGGCTTGCTCATATAAGCCAAGAACTTGAGAGCTTCGTCTTTATGCTCTGTGTATTGGAAGACGGACAGATCCGAACCGCCTAAGGCAGAGATGTTGTTTTGTTTCTTAGGCAGAACCGCCGTTGCCCATTTATCCTTAATGTCAGGAGCTTGATCATTGATCAGTTTGATCATCCATGGTCCGCTGATGAACATTGGCGTAATCCCTTTTTGGAATGCCGGAACGATATCCATGCCAAGGTCTTTCGGTGCAGAACCATTTTTGAAGAAGCTGTTCAAGTAATCAACTGCGCCAACGAATTCAGGTTGGTTGAAAAGAGGTTTGTTACCGTCCAGCAGCTTGGAACCGTTTTGACGTGCGAACATGAATTCTAAGGACTGTTCTTTTGGATCGATGCTAATTCCGTAGTTGCCGTTGCCGCGTGCAGCCAGTTTCGTAGCGGCGTCGGACAGCTCGTCCCAAGTTTTCGGTGCTTCGTTATAACCAACGGATTTTAAGAGATCAGTGCGATAGTAAAGGACACGAGTATCGATATACCAAGGAACACCAACGACCGCGTCGCCTTGTTTGGTTGTGTTGACGGCTCCAGGATAGAAGTTCGCTTCAGCGAATTCGGGATATTTGCTCAGTTCCGGCTTCAAATCCATCAATGCTTTGGCGGATGCGAACTCCGGAATCCAGGTAGTCCCCATTTGAAGGACGTCCGGTCCTTTCTTGGAGGCAACGGCTGTCAGCAATTTGTCATGCGCCGTGTCCCAAGGCAGAGCTTGTACATTAACTTTAATAGTTGGATTTTCTTGCATGAATTTTTCTGCGATTTTCGGAAGCGATTTGGCTTCTTCCCCCATACCCCAAACATTCAATGTGACTTGCGAGCCGCCTGCTGCTGGACTTCCAGAGCTTTGCGGCGTGCTTTTCGAAGCACATCCTGTAAGAACTCCCGCTACCAACAAAGTGCCGGCCATTACTGTGGTGATTGATTTACGCATTTCCTTTTCCTCCCAGTTGTTCTTCGTTTGTTTAATAGGGTGCACGCTTATTCATGAAAATATTAGTTATATATATACATTTTTTAACCGGATACTTTCAGGAATAAAATCAGATTCCCTACTAAATAATAGAAATACAATACGTTATACCATCCATCTGTGAAACGTTTCGATTTACTATAAAAAATAACTTATAATCTCTCATTTGGTCAATAGAAACGTTTCGATGTCATTATAAAACAACTTGATATCGTTTTCAACTAGTTATTTTTAAACAATAGAAACGTTTGTATTACTAAAAATAGTCTTTGTTAACAGGTTGACGTCAATTTTTATAGTGTTTATAATATAAATCGAAACGTTTCGATCTACTTGTATACTAGATTGAAATCAAATGTATGAGGCCAAAGGAGGCATCTTGATGACGGATCAACAATTAAATGCCCTGCTTAAGGAGCTCACTTTGGAAGAAAAAATATCCCAACTGCTGCAGTTGGCCGCTCCTTTCTTCGAGGGATCGGGGTCCGAGGGACAGATAACCGGCCCTATGGCTTCAATGGGTATTAACGATGACATTGTAAAAAATACAGGTTCCGTGCTCGGGTTGTCAGGCGCAATAGAAACGATCGGCGTACAAGAAGCTCATATGAAAAAGAACCGTTTGGGAATTCCGCTTCTTGTCATGGCGGATATTATCCACGGTTATAAAACGATATTCCCTGTTCCGCTGGCAATCGCATGTTCGTGGGATTTGGAAGCGGCTGAACAAAGCGCGGCAATCGCTGCGGCGGAAGCGTCCGCTGCCGGCGTTCATGTTACGTTCTCCCCTATGGTTGATTTGGTACGAGATCCCCGCTGGGGACGTGTTATGGAAACGACGGGAGAAGATCCTTACCTGAACGGTGAGTTTGCAAGGGCTTTTGTTCGCGGCTATCAAGGAAAAGACTTGAAGAATGATCTGACTCGTCTTGCTGCCTGCGTGAAACATTTTGCCGCTTATGGAGCAGGGGAAGGCGGCCGCGACTACAATACGGTCGACATGTCGGAACGCCAACTGCGGGAGTATTACCTGCCTGCTTACAAAGCGGCACTGGATGAAGGTGCAGAGCTTGTCATGACGGCGTTCAACACGGTAGATGGCATCCCTGCCGCAGGTAACAAGCGTTTAATGCGCGATTTGCTGCGCAAGGAATGGGGCTTTGACGGTGTCGTTATCTCCGATTGGGGCGCAGTGAAGGAAATGATCCCGCATGGCGTGGCTGCCGATGAAGCGGAAGCAGCCTGCAAAAGCCTGCTGGCGGGTGTCGATATTGAAATGATGACCACTTGTTATGAGGATCATTTGAAGCAGCTTGTGGAGCGCGGGGAAGTAGATGAAGCTTTGATCGACGAAGCTGTTCTTCGTATTCTAGAGCTGAAACAGAAGCTGGGATTGTTTGAGAATCCGTATCGAGGTGCTAATGTGGACCGCGAACGTGAAATTGTGATGAGCGCAGAGCACCGCCAGGCCGCGCGTGATTTGGCTGTAAAGTCCTGCGTGCTTTTGAAAAACGAGTCCGTACTTCCGCTTAAAAAGGAACAAAACATCGCGTTAATCGGTCCGTTTGCTCAAAACGGAGATATCCTTGGCCCATGGTCGTGGCTCGGTTCAAAAGCCGATGCCGTTCAGTTGTTTGACGGCTTGAAATCAAAAACGTCCCGCATCGTTACGACTCAAGGCAGCGACATTGAAAGCATGACGGAAGAGCAATTAGAGGAAGCAGTAAAAGCAGCGCGTGAAGCTGATGTGATCGTGCTGGCCCTCGGCGAGCACTCTGATATGAGCGGAGAAGCAGGCAGCCGGTCTAATATTCGCTTGCCGGATGCTCAACTGGAGCTGACGGCCAAGTTGAAAAGCCTCGGCAAGCCGATGGTGGCCGTGTTATTCAATGGCCGCCCGTTAGATCTTCACGGTGTGTACGATGTGGCAGATGCCGTGCTGGAAGCTTGGTACCCGGGAACGGAAGGCGGCGCGGCAATTGCGGACCTGCTGTACGGGGATAGCCAACCATCGGGAAGGCTCACGATGTCGTTTCCTTTTTCCGTTGGCCAAGTTCCCGTCTATTACAACAACTTCAACACCGGACGCCCGCAGGGAGCTCCTGATGCTCAGGTGCGTTATGTTTCTCAGTACCTGGACATTCCAAACGTGCCGCTTTATCCATTCGGCTACGGCTTGAGTTATACGACATTTGCTTATAGCGACGCTTCGATTTCATCAGATAAAATGGCTTTCGATCAGACGCTTAAGGTGACAGTGAAAGTTGAAAATACGGGAGATATCGCCGGAGAAGAAGTCGTTCAGCTCTATGTGCGCGATCTGGCTGGCGAAGTGGTTCGACCGTTAAAAGAGTTAAAAGGATTCCGCAAAATTAAGCTGCAGCCGGGCGAAGCTCAGGAAGTTGCGTTCATATTGACGGAGGAGCAGCTTCGCTACCATCATTCCGACTTGTCCTATACAAGCGATGCCGGGGAGTTCGCTGTTTTCGTTGGTCCCAATAGCCGGGATGTTTTACAGGCACTTTCATTTCGATTAACAAAGTAAAAAGTAAGCAAGTGGAAAGCGAGTGAACAACATGGCAGCTGCCGAACTGGCGGATTTTCAACTGAAGTCGGGCAATTTGCAATTTTCCTTCCTTAGCAGCGGGGATATTCGCGAAGTGATGTATAAGAACATAATGATTAACCAATGGGTTGCCAATCCCGTTGATGGATCTCTAAATAACCTGTATTTACGCGTACATTCGGCGAATGGTATCAAAATTGTACCGCTAATGGGGGCTCGCTCGGTTAGCAAGGTACAGTACTCGGCATCCAAAGTTTCTTGGCAAGGTTTCGCTGAAGGACTCCATTACGAATTAACTTTTCATCTGACACCTTATGACATGTGGTTCTGGGAAGTCCAGGTGAAGGGGGAAGACGCGGAAGTTGATGTCATATACGGTCAAGATGTTGGCCTCGCTGACAAAGGTGCCGTACGCAGCAACGAAGCTTATTTATCCCAATATATCGACCACGCGGTTTTTGAAAATGGTACAAACGGATATGCCGTCTGCTCCCGTCAAAATATGCCGCAACATGGGGCATTCCCCTACTTGCAGCAAGGCGGTTTAACCAAGGTAGCAGGCTACTCGACCGATGGTTTCCAATTCTACGGTTTATCATATAAGGAAACTAACGTACCTGAAGCGTTGATCCAAAGCAGTCTGGCGAACGAAGTGTACCAGTATGAATTTGCGTTTACAGCGCTGCAATCCGAAGGTGTGAAGGTGAACGGTACGGCGCGTTTTGTATTCTACGGCTTGTTCAAACCTGATCATCCGGAGACACTTCAAGGACTGGAATATCAGTCTGAAATCACGCGTGCATGGGAAGAAGCTGGTGCTCAAAGCCGCATATTCAACCAGCAGCTCGATAAGGTGGCTTTATTCGGTCATATAGGTGAACCGCTGACCACTTTGTCAATGAACCAAGCTGAGATCGAACGTTATTTCCCGAACAGACGCCAGGAAGAGTTTGAGGGGGAGAGGCTGCTAGCCTTTTTTACAGAAACCCATGAACACGTCATTCTGAAGGAAAAAGAGCTGCTCGTAGAGCGCCCGCACGGCCATATCCTCATGTCTGGCGATAATGCTCGCCTGAAGGAAGACGTCATGACGACCACTTCGTACATGTACGGCATCTTCAATTCGCAGGTGGTAGTAGGCAACACGTCGTTCAACAAAATGCTCACAAATGCACGGAATGCCTTGAATGTGATGAAAACTTCAGGACAACGCATGTATGTGGAGATTCAAGGCCAATACCGTCTTCTCACGATGCCGTCCATGTTTGAACTTGGTTTCAACTATGCGCGCTGGTATTACAAAATGGCGGACGATACGCTTGTTATCACGAATCTGACCACCGTTGATACGCCGGAAATCCATCTGCAAGTTCGTTCCGAAAGCGGAAACAAGTATCGTTTCCTCGTAACGAATCAGATTACGATGAACAACAATGAATATGAATCGCCGTTCAGCTGCAAGCAAGAAGGGCAAACGTTGTCTTTCTACGCGTCTCCGGGGTCCGACAGCGCGAAGGTTTGGCCGCATCTATGTTACCGGGTGCGCGTTGCCGGAGCGGATATGCAAGTTGGAAATGAAACGCTGATTGCGCAAAATGTTCAACCCCTTGCCGCTTCTACGGTCGTCATGGAGCTTGGTGCCAGCAGCGAATGGAGCCTAACCATTCAGGGGCTTCTGCGGGATGAAGATCTGCCATTCACAGAAGTCAATGCCACTACTGAGATTGCGCGTTATCGGGACTTTTTTGCCAGCGTGATGAACGGGTTCCATCTGTCGCAAAACGGAGGAGCCGCTGATAGCTTGGAGAAAGTCAATACGCTTGCCTGGTGGTATACGCACAATATGCTGGTCCACTACTCCGTCCCTCATGGTTTGGAACAGTATGGGGGCGCTGCTTGGGGAACACGCGATGTGTGCCAAGGACCGGCCGAATACTTCCTGGCTACGCAAAAATATGGTGAAGTGCGCGATATTCTCAAAACCGTCTATGCCCATCAGTACGAAGACGACGGCAACTGGCCGCAGTGGTTTATGTTCGACCGCTATGCGGCGATTCAGCAGGAAGAAAGCCACGGCGATATCATCGTGTGGCCGCTGAAAGTATTAAGTGATTATTTGGCGGCTACCAAAGATTTCAGTATTTTACAGGAGAAAGTTCCATATACGAAGCGGCATGTGTTCGAGTTTACGGAAGAACCAGCAACGTTATTAGATCATGCGAAAAAAGAAATTGATTATATCAAGCATCACTTCCTTCATGGCACTCATCTTTCTTCTTATGGCGATGGCGATTGGGATGACACGCTCCAGCCTGCCAATGCCCAGCTAAAGAAATATATGGTCAGCAGCTGGACGGTTGCTTTGACCTATCAGGTGTTCAATCAATTGTCCGCGGCGCTTCTCGATGCCGATGAACAGATGGCGGCTGAGCTAAGGGATTTGGCAGCTGGCGTTCAGGCTGATTTCAATAAATATATGCTGGGAACGGACGTCATCCCGGGCTTCTTGTATATGGAGGAGCCAGGCAAAGCGGAACTGATGCTGCATCCAACGGATAACAAGACGGGGATTCAATATCGTTTGCTCCCGATGACGCGCAGTATGATCGGTGAGCTTTTAACCGAAGAACAGGCTAATTCGCATTACAATCTTATTAAAAAAGAGCTGTACTATCCGGACGGTGTCCGCTTGATGAACCGCCCTGCCAACTATGTCGGCGGTATCAGCACGAACTTCAAACGGGCTGAGCAGGCGGCCAACTTCGGCCGGGAGATCGGTCTGCAGTACGTGCACGCTCACATCCGTTTCGTCGAAGCCATGGCCAAATTGGGCAAAGCCGATGAAGCCTGGAAGGGACTCGAAATGATTAATCCGGTCGGCATCCGAGGTGTTGTGCCGAATGCGGAACTGCGTCAAAGCAATACCTACTTCAGCAGCTCGGACGGGAAGTTCAACACGCGTTACGATGCTCAAGAGCGTTTCGGGGAATTGAAGGAAGGCTCCGTTCCAGTCAAAGGCGGATGGAGAATTTATTCCAGCGGTCCGGGAATTTATATGAACCAGCTCATCTCTAACGTCCTCGGTATTCGTATGGAAGGCAGCGATCTTGTCCTGGATCCTGTGCTTCCGCAAGAATTAGACGGGCTGCAGTTTGATTTTCAAGCAGCAGGACGTCCGGTGACGTTCATCTATCACTTGGAAAATCGTTCCGCTAGTTATGTGACGGTTAACCAGAAAGCAGTGACTGCCGAAGCAACCGCCAACCGTTATCGCCAAGGTGGCCTCCGCATCAGCGCGCAGGATCTTCACACGCTTTTAAATGAAGAAACAAATGTGATTGATGTGTATTTGTAAGAAAAATCGGCGATCTTAAGGATCGCCTTTTTCCTTTTAAAAAGTGCTTTATGATATAGTAAGAAGAAAACGAAAGTGTAGATGTTAGGAGCGGTTTTTGTGATCAGCATTAAAGATGTTGCCAAAAAAGCGGGCGTTTCAATCTCGACCGTATCCTATGCGCTCAACGGAAACCCCAAAGTGACGGAGGAAACGAGTGCAAGGATTTTGAAGATAGCCAGCGAGCTGAACTATGTTCCGAATGCCGCGGCAAGAACGTTGAAGAAACGGGTCTCCAAAATCATCGGCGTTTATTTGACGGATTTTAGCGGAGCATTTTACGGGGAAATCTTGCAGGGGATGAAAGAGGTATTGAATAAACGAGGTTATGATCTGATTGTCTGCAGCGGCTCCTACTCTCACCGTTTGCTGCCGCAGCGTATGATTGACGGGGCCGTTGTCTTGGACCACTCGTTCGCAAGCGAAGAATTGCTGCAATTAGCGGACCGCGGACATAAATTGGTTGTGCTGGACCGTGAATTGAACCATCCGAACATCAATCATGTTCTTCTGGACAATAAAGCGGGAGCTACCTTGGCTGTTGAGTATTTGATCGAAAGAGGCCACCGGAAACTGTATGTCGTAACGGGACCGAAGGATTCCTACGACTCCAGACAGCGGCTGCAGGCAACGAAACAATCCATTGAGCGGAATTCCGATCTGATTTATGTGGAAATCGAGGGGAATTTCAATAAGGATTCCGGGGAACGAGCCGCCGAGCAAATTATGCGGGAATACCAAGAACCGGTTGCCGTTTTTTGCCTGAACGATGAAATGGCGATTGGTATGTACAATACGTTGATGAAAACGGATTTCCGGATTGGCGAACACATCCACATCATCGGTTTCGACAACATCGAGCTGACACAATACACGCAGCCGCGCCTCGCGACGATTGATTACTCCAAACGCAAGTGGGGTGCTTTGGCATCCGAGCAGCTGATTAAGCTGATTGGGGAAGAAAAAGTGGAGCATGAGCGGGTATATGTGAGTCTAGTTAAGGGCGAGTCGGTTGGAAAAGGATGAGTCGAGCTTGTTTTCCATATGCAATGAAACAACAGCGGCTTTCTAGGACTTTTTCGAGTCTTGGTCTGCCGCTGTTTGGTTTTTATGGTGAGGAATAGTATTACAAATTTATAAATAAATACATTTTATATGCATCTATCGGTAAGATTGATTGGAGCCTATACGGGCGCTGGCCGTCCAAGGGTCTCTAGCACCATGCATGCTGTTAAAAGCATTTACAGCAGCAGTCGCTACTTCAATATCTTGAGCGCTTGTGCCTCCGCTTACACCGATGCCGCCGATGACTTTGTCGTTATGGATGAGAGGTATGCCTCCACCCAGAATGGTCACTCTACCATGATTGGTCGTGTTGATCCCGAACGAAGGCGAGCCTGGGAGTGCTGATTGCGCAAGGTTGGCTGTCGGCATTTGCATGGCAACGCTAGTCCAAGCTTTCCCTTGCGAGATTTCGATCCCGGCAATTCGCGCGCCGTCCATACGATGGAAAGCGATCAGGTTCGCGCCTTCATCCACAATCGCGATATCGCTGTTCAGCCCCATTTGCCGGGCCTTCTGTTCGGCGACTTCCAATAAATATTTAGCCGTTTCTAACGTAAGTTTGTGCATCACATTCACTCCTCGGAATTTGGATACTCCGATATTGTATGGTCATTCCCCCAGAGGGGTGAATTCGATCATAGGAGGTCCCAATTCGTGATATGATGAGAAGTAGCGTGAGTCTCATAAAATATGCAATTGCTTGAGACATTCGAGGGTAATCGTCTTAGCGGTCGAACCACTGCTATCCACGTTGGTGGCGAATACCCATGAGGTTTTATCCGTCTCCACATAGCCGATATACCATCCGAGGCCCATATCGGAAAGCCTTGTCCCTGTTTTGCCATGAACGGTGTATGCGTCCTGTTCGTTATCGATCATAATGCGTTTGACCGTTTTCATCGTTTGCTCATGGAACGGCAGCGTTTCTTCCACGAGATTCTCTATGAATTGAACTTGCTCTTGTGCGGAGATCGTTAAGCTGCTATTCAACCAGAACTTATCGATGCCGCCACTAATATCTTGATTACCATACCCAATTCGATTGAGATTGCTTTGCATCCGTTCAGCGCCAATGTCCCGAGCCATCGCTTGGTAATACCAGATAGCGGAATTTCGCAAAGCGGAAGCTAACGTATGATCGCGATTCCAGACATCGAATTCCCGAACGATCCCGTCCCAGCGTTTGACTTCGTACTCATCCTCTACGGCATGTTCTTCCAAACCGATGAGTGCATTAGGAACTTTGAATGAGGATTCCGGTGTGAAACGCTGGGTGCTCCTCGGGAGATTATAGGTATACATGTTATCCGTTTTCAAATTTTTGATCACGATTGTACCTGTTATTCCATGGAATAGCTCTTCTACATGAAGATCCTTGTTGCCGGGCTTGGCGCTAGCCGAACTCGCGTTATTGGCGAAAGAGCCTGTACTTGTAAAAAGCAGGGCAATAAGCAGTAGAACGAAAACCTTCATTTTATTCATTTTTTTCATCACGCTTCACTCCTCTTTGGTTTGAAATGGAAAAAATTCACTTTCTTCACGTTGAGTATACGAGGAATGGCATGAATTTTACATGGTAGTATTCTTGAATTGTACCCTTACAGTTGGGAAGAAGAGGGGATGAACCCTATGCTATATGAAGAGATTGTGGATCAGATGATGAAGCTCATCGAAGAAGGGACTTTGAAGCCGGGAAACAGGCTGCCTTCTATTCGTGCTTTAACGCAGGAATTCGCATGCAGTAAAAATACGGTTATGAAAGCTTATGGCGAGTTAGAGAAGAGGCATATCATCTATTCGGTGCCCCAGAGCGGCTATTACGTCGTGGAGGGTTATCGAAGACGGGAAACGTTGGAGGGAGTTCACGGAACAATTGACTTTCTTTCGGCTGGACCTGATCGGCATGCGATGCCTTATCGGGATTTTCAACACTGTATCAATCAGGCTATTGAACGCTACAAAGAAGAGATGTTCACGTACTCGGACATTCAAGGGCTTGGATCGCTTCGCGTCCAGCTGGCCAAGCATTTACAAGAGCTTCAGGTGTTCACAGTGCCTGATAAGATTTATGTCGTTTCCGGTTCGCAGCAAGCTCTGCATCTGCTTCTATCCCTGCCTTTTCCGAATGGCAAACGCCATATCTGTCTCGAGCAGCCCACGCACGCCGGGTTTATTGAATCTATACGTCAGCATGGAAGCGAGACTTATGGCATAGAAGTAGGAAACGAGGGAATCGATCTAACGCGGTTGGAGCAGCTTTTCAAACGTAACGATATCAAGTTGTTCTACACAGTGTCCAGATTTCACAATCCGACCGGCTACAGCCATACGAATGAAACAAAGCGAAAAATCGTCGAATTAGCGCAGCGATATGATGTGTATATCATTGAGGATGACTATATGGGCGACCTGGACTCAAATGCCAAGGCTGATCCGATGTTTGCCTACGATCCTTCCGGCAGAGTGATTTATGTCAAAAGCTTCTCGAAAGTGATGCTGCCCGGCCTCCGACTTGGCTTAGCCGTACTCCCTGATGCCTTGCGGGAAGATTATCTGCGAGCTAAGTTCGCCGCAGACGTACATACGCCTATGCTGACGCAAGGCGCGCTTGAGATTTACCTTCAAAGCGGAATGTTCAGTGCCCACATTGAACGTATGAGGAAACTGTATAGCAAAAAGGCTGCGCTTTTGCAGCAAGCTTTCCAAAAGTGGCTGCCTGCTGTCACCACCTACTCGGGTTCCTTATCCGGCTTCTATTCCACTATTGAGTTGCCGGTGCCGATGAAAGCGAAGCAGCTTCAGGAATACCTGAAGCATCAGCATGTTTTAGTGGATCATGCAGAGCGCATGTATCTTCCTGATTTCGTCAAAGATAATGTGATTCGCCTCAGTATTTCTCAAGTGGATGAGGACTTGATTGAGCGAGGCGTTCAGATGATTGCAAAAGGGATAACTGAGCTGCTCAGCAGGCGGACGGAAGTGAAATTTGTGAGTGGAGATAAAAAAAGATGACCCCTATGCCCTATAGGAATCATCTATGCTTGGTTGTTAATTATCCTTGTTCATGCTGGTGAACGGCTCGAGCTACCCGCTCTCCCAGTTCGGTAGAGGCATTGTAGAGATAGTTCAGAACAATATTTTGCGTATTCTGGGATATGCCGGACAGATCGCCAGAGAGATTAGCAACCAAGTGATCTTGCTGCACTGGAGAGAGAGAGTAATAATATTGGCCCGCTTGCGTAAAATCATCCTGCTTCGGGATGTCCGATCGCACGAGATGGCCTTCTACGTATCTCCCATTCCCACTGGTTACCAAAGAATCAGGGGACCAGTTGGCCTGGTGGTTAATAGGAACCTTACGGAAATCCGGCCCCATTCGCCGGCGCTGAGAATCCCAGTAAATATTGTTGCGTCCTTGCAGCAGCTTGTCGTCTGACATTTCGGCACCTTCCAATAAATTGGCGGGTGAAAAAGCTATTTTCTCCACTTGCTCCATGTAGTTATCCGGATTACGGTTCAGCACAAGCCGGCCAACTGGCTGCAGCGGATATTGCCGTTCATCCCAAACTTTGGTATCATCCAATGGATCAAATGGAAGAGCCGTTTCATCCGAAGGGTTCATCAGCTGTACGTAAAGTCCGTATTCAACCGTCTTTCCCGCTGCTAAATGATCGTATAAATCTTTGCCTGCGAAATCCGGGTTCTCCGCTGCAAGCTGAGTGGCTTCGCGACTGTCTATGTACTGCACGCCGGCAAAAGGAACCCAATGATATTTGACATACGTACGGGCCCCTGCTGCATTCTTCCAAACATAAGTGTTAACACTGTGTCCAGGGGCGTGACGGAAACTTTTAAGCGTACCGGCGTCGGAATAGAGCCAGAGAAGAAAATGCGTGGACTCCGGCGTTCTCGCTATGAAGCTCCATAACCGCTCGGGATCGACGAGATTATTGACCGGTGATGGTAAAAAGGCTTTAATAAACTCTGGAAACCGCATGGCGTCCCGAACCGCAAAAACGGGGATGTGATTGCAGAGGAGATCAAAAACACCTTTTTCCGTATAAAACTTGGTGGAGAAGCCACGCACATTGCGGGAAGTGTCCGGGGTACCCTTGTTGCTGACAGCAAACGAGAACCTTACCGTGACCGGGACCTGCTGACCTGATCTTTGAAGAAAACAAAGCTGAGTGTATGCCGCCATGGAATGGATGGTCTGAAAGTATCCGAAAGCGCCGTATCCTTTGACGTGCACAGGCCTTTCAAGAATCTTTTCATGGATAAAAGTTTCCAATGTTTCATGCAGAACGCTGTCTTGTTCCAGTACGGGACCTCGGTCACCAACAGTTTGCGAATGATGGGCGGCCGGTTTGACAGTTGACCATTGTGTAGGGGAATGACCATGAAGCTGCTGATCATTTATCATAGGCTGCGATGGCAGGACGGAAGGTCTTCGGGGAAATTCTTTATTATCTTTCATCATTGTACCTCCTGTATCAAACCGTCAATTCTCCCTGATCTCTTATTATTTATGTTAAGCATCCCTACACTTATGACAATACTTTATGGACGAAATCGCTTACGTAGACGGAGAATGATCTTTGACAATTGTAATTAAAAAGTTACAATGTGTATGTTTTGCTCTGGCTAAAAGGTTTACAAAAATCACATATTCGGCAGTAGGCTTAATGGGGGAACCGGATTTGTACAAACCATCCTGACCTGGATCAGGGGGGATAGAAGGTCTTTGACAGCACAAAATCGACATATTTACTAAAACGTCTGCAAAGTTTAATCTTCAATTTGTAAGCGCTAGCAGCTTTCACAGATGACCATAAGGGAGGACATGCAATGTTGAAGAGAAAGAAGCAAGTCGTGGCGTCCGCACTCGTGTTAGCGGTATCACTGTCCGTATTGAGCGGCTGCGCAACTAAAAAAGAGAATGAAAGCGCCGCAAACGGAAGTGCAGGCTCGAAGGCAAGCTCAGTGAATAAAGAAGGGTATCCGATCGTGAAGAATCCGCTGACTTTATCGATCATGGCTCCGGATATGGGGATTCAGAACTGGAAGGATATGCCGGTTATGCAAGAGATGGAGAAGCTTACGGGCATCAAAATCGATTACCGGAATGCTCCTCGTGACAGTTTTGACACGAAGAAAAACCTTGTTTTTGCAAGTGGCGATTACCCGGACATTTTCTTCGCGTCGAAGCTGACACAAGCGGAAGAGTTGAACTACGGAAGCCAGGGCATCTTGATTCCGTTGGAGAAGCTGATCGATGAGTACGCTCCGAACATTAAGAAAGTGCTGGCTGATAAACCGGATATTCGGAAGTCCATCACAGCACCGGACGGACATATTTATTCGCTTCCACGCATCGAACCGTTCCAGCCATGGTACCGAAATCCGATGTGGTACAACGGCAAGATGCTGAAGGAGCTCAATGTGACGAAGCTGCCGGAGACGACGGATGAGCTGTATGATTTGCTGAAGCGCGCCAGAGATGAAGATCCGAACAAAAACGGCAAAAAGGATGAGATTCCGTTGTCCTCTTCCTCGGGCATTAAGCTGAGAGATATCCGTACGTGGCTTCTTGGCGCATTTGGAGCCTATGAGGAAGAATTGTACGTGGATGATAAAGGAAAAGTTCACTATACACCGGCTGAAGACGCTTATAAAGGCTACGTAACGTACCTCAACAAGCTCTGGGCCGACAATCTGCTGGATCACGAATCCTTCTCACAGACGGATGACCAGAAGAAAGCGAAGATTAAAAACGATCAGGTGCTGCTGTTCTCCGACTGGCATGCTTACATGTCCCATGGCGGGAAGCCTAACACCGAGGACGTTATGTTCAGCCCGGTTCGCAGTGACAAGGTAAGCGCTCCGGCCATCGCGAGCAACAAAGGTTTCTCGACTGGCACGTTTGCGATCTCCAAATCCAATAAATCTCCGGAAGCGTCAATTCGTTGGGTAGACTATATGTACTCACCGGAAGGCCAAATGTTGTTCAACAAAGGGCCAGAGGGCATTTTGTGGAAATATACAGACAGCACTAAGAGCAAAATTGAGTACCTGCCAGTACCGAATGGTGAAGATAGAGAGACTTATCGTTCCAAGATTACACCTAACTTCGGTATCGCTTCACCAATGGTTGTACCCGATGAGCCTGTGAAGGACGACTTCGCGAAATGGGTGGAAAATGAGTCCAAAACCAAACTGCTGGACCGTGGCGCACGCGTACCGTTCCCGGCATTATACTTGACGGAAGCGGAATCTGGCGAAGTTGCGGCACTGCGCTCCGATCTTACAACTTATGTTGCGCAGATGGAAGCGAAGTTTACCACTGGACAAGAATCGCTGGACGGTTGGGACAAGTATGTACAAACCCTGAAGAAAATGGGGTCGGACCGATTCCAAGAGATTTATCAAAAAGCGTATGATCGCTGGAAAAACAGCTAGTGAATGACTGAACGAATAGAAGCGGGCGTTGAGGTGAAATTGACCTTTACGCCTTTTTTGCGTGAACCTTTAAATTCTGATGGGCGAGTTCTCCTGTTTGAATGAAAGAAAGAAACTATGAGCCGTTATTTTCCTGAAAAAACAGTATTTCCATCTGGGATGGGAACTACGGGGCGCTATTTTGGCGATTTCACTTGATAAAATGGCGTAGAGGCGAATAGGAGGCGGTAGAGAGCCCGGAGGCGGCCGATGTATGTAGTAGTAGGGGCTTAGAAGCATCAGGGGCAACACGAGGCTATAGGGAGGCTTGTGAACACATTCAGCGCAACCAAAAAGCTCCCCGCAGCCGGTAAAGGCTAACGGGGAGCTTTTTGCGCAGCTAGACGAGTCCTTCGTCCATAGCTTTGCAAATCAGGGAAGCGAACAGACTGTTGGACCAAGCGAACCATGGTCTTGAGAAATTGGAAGGATCATCCGGATGGAATCCTTCGTGCATGTAGCCTGTGTCTGCATCCGTATTAATCAGCGTCTGGATAAGTTCCTTGATCTCGTCGACATTGTTGGAAGTCAATGCTTGCACAGACAAGGCCATATGCCAGACGTAGCCGCCCGGCGTATGCGGGCTGCCGATGCCTTTGGCGTATTTGCCTTCGAAATAATACGGATTATCGAAGCTTAGCGCGAACTTGCGCGTATTCTGGTAGATCGGATCGTCGATGCCGGTGTAACCGATGTAAGGGATGGTGATCAAGCCGGGTGTCCCTGCATCGTCCATCAGGCAGTAGTTGCCGTAACCGTCTGTTTCGTAGGCGTAAATTTTGCCGTATTTCGGATGGTCGACGATGCCGTAGGTTTGGATGCCGAAGTCGATCTCCTTCCGCAGTTTCTCTGCGCGTGCAGCTAAGCGCGTATCGTTGTAAATATCTGCAGCGATTTCGATGATGTGGCCGAGAATCACGACGGCAAACATGTTGCCCGGAATATTGTAGCCGTACAGGTTGGCATCGTCGCTCGGACGGAAAGCGGACCAGGTCATGCCGGTGTAGTTGGACGGAAGACCGCGCCCGTTATTTTGGAGCGTTTCTGTATGCTGCTTTGTTTGGCGCGTAAAATGATACAGTGACTTTTGATCATGATGCTGTTCGGTAATCATCAAGTTCACGATGGACGTCAACGCCTGGTAAACCGAATGTGTGAAAACTTCAGTAATCCCCGTTTCTTTCCAGTAAGAATACAAAAGCTGTACAGGGAAGCAGAGAGAGTCGATCTCATACTTCCGCTCCCACATCCACGGGTTCAGGTCGCAATCGTCCGTGTCACGATAGTGCTTGTCACTTGCAGTTTCATTAAAAGCATTGGTGTAAGGATCAATGTTAATGTAGAACATTTGTCGCGCAATGAGACCGCCGATGATGCGTTGCAGATCTTTATCCTGCTTGGCGAAAGGAATGTAATGGCGAACCTGCTCCGTGGAGTCGCGCAGCCACATGGCGGGAATATCGCCGGTAAAAACGAAGGTGGTGCCATCGTCAAGAAGTTTGGTCGTTGTTTCCAGCGTGTTCGGGAAGCAGTTTCTGAACAGCTTTTGCAGCTTCGGATTGTGTGCCAGCTTAAGATCGGCTTCGTTCAGAAATTCGGTAATGGAAGCGGGTAAATTCATGATGAATATTCCTCCTGTGGAATTAAGTTTAAGATTGTTTGTGCTGAAACGCATAGGTAATAATTTCACACTTGCCTGCTGTAGTGCGGATGAACCCGTCGACGAGCTCGGCCGAATAGTGACGGCGCTCGAGAATGTCACTCTGGTAGGCCGAAGTGACCGGGAAGGAAGGCTTCAGCGTCAGCTGATCGGCCTCGTGGGCGAGATTGTACAGTCGGACGATGACATCGTCATGGTCCAGTGACATCTTGAATGCCGACAAAGCGAGGGAGGAGCCACTCCATTCCAACGCTTGATAACTAGTCGGCAGTGTGCCTTGCTGTTGTCCCATCGCAGTCGTGTGGAACCACGGCGATTGGAACTGGTACGCCGAGGCGAATGCGCCGGATTGGATCGCGTTGCCCTTATGCGGATAAATCGCAATTTCGACCGTATGATCGCCAAGACATTGGGCTTCCGGCGTCGGGAAAACGCCCCAATCGCCCAACTCGGACACACTGCGGAGCAAGGTGACGGCAATGGTGTTCTTGCCGTCACGCAAGACCTCGTATTCGTTCAGCCCTTTATTCGCGATCGTCAGGCCTTGTGTGCCATCCGATACGCTGATGAAAGCCTGTTGATGCTGGGCGTTGCTCGGATTGATCCACTCCTTGGCCGGCACTGTATCGCGTTCAGCAGCTTCATAAATCGAATCGGCCAAATGCGTCGACGCTGTCAGTCCGGTAGGGAACAGCACTCGGAGGCGGTGGTCCTTGGCTTGGTTATTGTAGGAAGCCGATACCTGAACGCCTTTCCCGGACAGCTCGAGGCTGATACGAGTGATCAGCTCGAAGGGCACTAGCTCGCTTGAGCGCGAAGCCGTACGCTTGCGGAAAGGAACCATTTTCCGCTTTTCTTCTTCGAACAGCTCCGAAGCGGAAGCCGGGATGAGCCAAGTATGCTTGATCTCATAGGTCACTCGATAAGGCTCATTTTCTACCAGCTTCACTTGAGCCGGCAAACCTTTGGTAGTCAAAGCAATATCTCCGTCGGGTTGACGGAAAACGTACTCGTTCCCGAGATCGCCGCAGTTTTCATATACGCCTATGCCTTCGTAGGTGAAACCTGTCTCTTTGTCGGTAATATCGTAAGAGCCGTCTGCGTGAATGCTAACCGATATATGCGCATTAGTCATGCCTGAATCCGTCGCGATTAGCGGACTGCTTGCTGCCTCTGCTTGCACGATAGGATCGCTAACCCACGCCCACGTTTTGAAGCCCAACGCCGGAACCTGCTGCGCTTCGAAAGTCAGCGCGATTCTGCGCGCCATATAAGGCTGACGGAATTTATCCTTCGGCAATTCGTAGCCGAAGTGCACGCCCAGATCCTCCGCCTTGACTGAAATAGCTTGGCCTTGGTCGTCCAGAAGCACGCCATTGTCCAAGTTCAATGGCAGTTGGGCCAGTCTCTCCGCAATGGCCGGCGGGTTCGGGCCTTCCTTGAAGTAGGATTTGGCGACGATCAGTTCAATACGAACAGTGCCTGTACGTTCCCAGCCAGTCATGTTGTAGATCGTGACAGGCAGGCTGTCTTTCGGCCAGGAAGCTACACTGGCTGTATCGATTTGTACTGCCAACACCTGCAAGCTTTCGTCGATGATGGTCTCGGTCAAGTACCTGCTCTTGTCGAAGCGCGTGATCATCTCCCGATGAACCTCGTCCACGCTGCATCCACAGATGCTGTCATGCGGATGGTTCTGCATCAGCGTCTTCCATGCATGGGTGAGCAGCTGGTGCGGGTAAGCTTTGCCAGCCGCCAGATGAGCTAGCGTCGCCAGAGGCTCAGCGCCCTTCTCAAGCAGCGTCTGTCCAAGCTGGTTCAGCTGCTTGAGATAGACACGGGCGGATGCGGTATTGACCAGCGTGCCCCAGCCGTCGGTATGCTGGCTGCGCAGCTCGCCTTGGATGGTCACCATGTCATCGGGCAGCTGCTTTTTGAGCGCATCGATATACTGCTCGAAGCTAGAGTGAATGAAATCCACATCAGGGTAGAGTGCTTTGGCCGTGTCGATAGCTTCGCTAAGATCGCGTTGGATGGGCTGATGGTCACAGCCGTTCATGAACAGCAGCTCCGATGTAGACGCGTACTTCTGTGCATCGCCCAGTCGCTTGTCCCAGAACGCCTTGGCTGCTTCGGCTTCGACCGGAACCTCATTGCCATTGCTGTACCAGTTGGCGAACAGGACTCCGATAACTTTGGAGCCGTCCGGAGCCGACCAATACATCTCCGAATAGGGAGATTCATAACCGGAGCCGTGCGCGTCGATGACAACATTGTCGAAGCCGGTTGGTTTTACACCGCGTCCGAACACAGCTGTATCAATGTCCGCTTGTTTGAGCAATTGTGGCGCTTGGCCCATGTTGCCAAAGGAATCAGGAAAGTAGCCCAGCTTGGAGATGACGCCGTATTTGGCTGCATCCTGATGTCCGATCAGCAAATTCCGCACATTCGCTTCCGAACTGGTCAGGAATTCATCCTGCAGGACATACCAAGGACCAATAATGATGCGGCCGGCTTTGATGTAGGCTTCCAATTGCTCTCTTTTTTCAGGATGTACCTGCAGATAGTCTTCGATAATAATCGTTTGTCCGTCCAGATGGAAATAACGGTACTCAGGGTCACGCTCCAGCGTGTCCAGCAGATCGTTCATCAGTTCGGTCAATAGATAGTGATGGCGCTCGTACGGCATATACCACTCTCGATCCCAGTGACTGTGTGAGATCAGATGAGCTGATTTTTTAGTCATAGAATGAAAACCCTCCTTTTATAAAGTAAAAATGGTGACCAAAATTCAGTGATTTTTATTTTACTTCGTAGACAGATTCACACAGATCTTCGGGAATGACAATATGTATGATTTGCTCATGATAATTCCTTGCCTATCAAGGCATAGAGGCGCTGAAGAATGACAATGCAGATTTCACATATTTACGAAAACCCGCGGTTTTTCTACACTTTAGAAGACGGATGTAAGCGTTAGCAGCAATCAACATACGAAGAAAGGAGAGGATAGAGGTAATGAGTACAATGAGTCAACAGACAGCAAGAAACACGAAGGTATCAAGCAGCAGTTCACTGTTTTTGAGAATGAAGAAAAACTGGGAACTGTACTTATTTATCGCCCCGGCCTTTTTGTATTTCCTGATCTTCCAATACGGACCGATGTACGGGATTCAAATTGCCTTTAAAAATTTCACGCCATCCATGGGGATCTTTGGGAGTGACTGGGTAGGATTCGCACATTTTGAGCGGTTTTTTCATTCCTATTACTTCTGGGATTTATTGTGGAATACGTTTAGCCTCAGTCTTTATGAGCTGGCGATCGGATTTCCGCTTCCCATTATATTGGCTCTTGCTTTTAATGAAGTAAAAAATGGTTTTTTCAAGAAAGGTGTCCAAACGATTACGTATGCACCGCATTTTATTTCTGTCGTGGTCATGGCGGGGATGGTGATTACCTTCCTGTCTCCATCAAGCGGAATCATCGTGAAGTTGATAGAGCTGTTCGGTATTCATGCTCCGGCTTTCTTGACGGACCCGGGCTGGTTCAAGACGGTGTATGTCTTCTCGGGGGTTTGGCAGAACACAGGTTGGGGGACGATTATCTACCTGGCGGCGCTGTCCGGCGTAGATCCGCAGCTGCATGAAGCGGCCATTGTGGATGGAGCAAGCCGATTCAAACGCGTTCTTCATATTAATCTTCCGACAATTATACCGACAATTACCATTTTATTGATTTTGAATGTGGGCAATATTCTGGGCGTGGGTTACGAAAAAGTATTACTGCTGCAAAACCCGCTGAACATAAATTCGTCCGACGTGATTTCTACATTTGTCTATCGTACGGGGCTTGTCAGCGCGCAATACAGCTTCTCCACAGCCGTAGGCCTGTTCAACTCGCTGGTCAATGCAATTCTGCTGATTACTGTTAACAAAATTGCCAAGCGCACAAGCCAAACGAGCTTGTGGTAGACAAGAAGAAGGGAGGAGTCATCTATGGCTGTTGCCACTGCAGTTAAGGAGACGAAGGGTGACCGGATTTTTCTCATCATGAACTATGTGTTTTTAAGCTTGGCTTTGATCGTGGTGTTATACCCTGTGTTGTATATTATTAGCGCTTCGATGAGCGATCCCAAGTACGTAAGCACCGGTGAGATGTGGCTGTTTCCAAAGGGGCTTAATTTCAAAGGATATGGGCTTGTGTTCGATAATATAAAAATATGGAACGGCTATGGCAACACACTTTTGTATACCTTTATCGGTACCTTGCTGAACCTGGTTGTAACGCTGCCTGCTGCCTATGCGCTTAGCCGGACGGACTTTGTTGGCCGTAAGTTTTTCATGGGGATGTTTCTGGTCACGATGTTCTTCAATGGCGGTCTTATTCCAACTTATCTATTGGTGAAAAACCTGGGATTAATGAATTCCATCGGAGCACTCATCTTACCGGTAGCTGCTTCAGTGTGGAATATCATTGTTGCTCGCACGTTTTTCGAGTCCAGCATTCCCAAGGAGCTTCATGAGGCTGCTTATATGGATGGCTGCACGAACTTTAAGCTGTTCGGGCTTATTATCATTCCGTTATCTGCGCCAATTATTGCGGTGATGGCCCTGTTTTATGGCGTAAGCCATTGGAACAGTTATTTCCCTGCGTTAATTTACCTGAATGACGAGACGAAATATCCGCTGCAAATGGTGCTGCGCCAAATTCTCGTCCTGCAAGAAATGACGGCGGAGACCACTGGCGCTGCGATTAGCGGCGATATGGCTATCGCGATGAATAACAAAGCAGAGATTGCTGCACTTGTAAAATATGTAGTGATCATCGTATCCACCTTGCCGATTGTTGTGGTGTATCCTTTCTTGCAGCGTTATTTCGTACAAGGTGTCATGATCGGTTCCGTCAAAGGCTAGTTGCAATTTACCCCATATACCTAGGAGGCAATAAGTATGAAAATTACAAGACATCCTAATAACCCGATTGTCGTTCCGGGAGGCTACGAATGGCGCAAAGTGACGGTGTTCAATCCGGCTGTTATCATTGACAATGACAAATTCTACATGGTTGAGCGTACGGCGGGCTCCCTGACCCCGTGCAAAAACTTCCTGGGACTTCTGGAAAGCGAAGACGGCGTGAATTTCACCCATGTGAAGGATGAACCTGTTCTGACGCCTGATGAGCTCGGATTCCCTTATGGCAGCGTTCAGGACCCGCGTGTTGTCAAAATTGACGGTACGTTCTATATGAACTACGCGCTGCGTCCGTGCGCCATGAATTACTACCCGACGAATCGCGGTGTGCCAGAGAGATCGTTCCCGTCGTATCCAGACGGTTGGGGAGAGCAGGAAGTCCACTGGCGGACGCGCTCTTCCATCGCCAAGTCGACCAATCTGATCGACTGGGAATTTGTGGCCGACACGACTCCGCTGGAGATCAATGATCGCGACAACATTTTGTTCCCGGAGAAAATTAATGGCAAGTTCGTTATGCTGCGCCGTCCCGAGGAATATGTAGGGGAAGAATACGGCACGGAAAAGGCTGCCATGTGGATTACATATTCGGAAGACTTGATTCACTGGGAAGAGCCGAAGCTGCTGGCCAAAGGCGAGAATCCAGCATGGGAGTCTCGGAAAATCGGAGGCTCTACGCCGCCGGTAAAAACGGATAAGGGCTGGCTGGTGCTCTACCACGGTGTCGATGACGAGATTGTCTATCGCATGGGGGCGCTGCTGCTGGATCTGGAAAACCCGGAGAAAGTGATTGCCCGCACGAAAAACTTCATCATGGAGCCGGAGACGTATTATGAGAAATTCGGTTACCAAATTCCGAATGTGATCTTCCCTACGGGGAATGTCGTGAAGGATGGACTGCTTTATATTTATTACGGGGTGACGGACACGGCTATTGCTTTGGCCACCGTGCCTCTGGATGATTTGGTGGAGTACGTGCTTAACGAGCCTAAATAAAAAAAACCAAGGAGCTAAGCGGCTTGTTCCCGCTTAGCTCCTTGGTTTTTCTATCTACTTTCCAAAAAAAGATAAGCTGCCCTCGGTCATTTCATGACTTTAGGGCAGCCTTGTGTTGGGAGCAGGTTATTCCTGCTCTTTTTTGGCATATAGTTTCCGATATTGTCCCGGTGTATAGCCCGTTTCTTTCTTGAATTTACGGATAAAATTCGGTGCGTCCAAGTAGCCCACCTGCTCAATGATATCCTTTAGTGGTGCAGTTGTATGGACCAGCAGCCGAATGACTTCTTCCATTCTTCTTTGCCAAATATATTGCGTGAAGTTATGGCCTATTTTCTCTTTGAAGGTGCGGCTCAAGTAGGAGATCGAGATGGAATATTTGAGAGCCACATGCTCGAGACTGAGCGTATAGTCAGCGAATTTCTGATCCACATATGCGACGATATCTTCAATTAAAGAAGGCTGCTCCGTTTCCGTATTCCGTTCGACCTGCTGGCAGATGCTGACGGCCAGGGAGGTTAATCGGTCTTCAAGCTCCTCCAGTGTTTCGAAAACGGAGAAGTTGTGAATGCCGGCGAACACTTCGCTGACCCCCAATTCATGGGCTGTTTTCAGCAAGGAGTTCAACAGATCAAAGCAGATGCAGCGTAGCAATGCTGCAGGGACGGCAGCCTCCTTAATCTCGGCGATCAAATCAATAATTACCTGATTGGCTACCGTTTCGTTGCCCTGCTTCAAGCTTTGCTCCAGCTTGAGCATCGACTTCTTCGGCAGCCAGTAGGCTTCGGACGAAGTCGATGCGATCATATCCTGCAGCTGCTCAAAGTAAGTCACTCGTCCGTTAGAGCCCAGAATTCGATTATCGATCGCCGTAGCTGCTTCGATGAATGATTGGTTGATCGAGGCGAGGTCCGGATACGGCATTCCTACGCCGATGTACGGCATAATTTGAATGTTGTTGTTCATCAAGATTTTAATCGCCTCGACAACATCCTCGATCCGCTTCTGGGCGGGCTCTTGAGCTTCCGCAGGGACGGAGACGAGCAAGGCCAGTTGGTCTTTTGCCGAGAATTCTACGCCGTAGACACGGGCTTGAAGACTCGGAAATTCCAATTCATTAAACATCTCCTGCAGATGCTGCCGAATGTTCGAGGAATCCCCGCCCTCAAGATTGTCATCCCATGCGAGGATAAGGGAGACATACAATCCTTGCCCGTGCGGGTATTCCAGTCCGGCGCTCGCCACCATGCGTTCAATTTCCGGATCATCCGGCTTGCCGTGCTTGAACAACATCAGCAGGCACTGGTTGCGGACGAATGGCTCCTGGGTGTCGATGCGGGCACTGTAATCATGAAGCGTTTGCTTAATCCAGTCCCATTCGTTCCGGGTCATGTCGTAATTGGAGGTCTTCATCTTGGTGAATTCGATCAAATCCCTAATCGGGTGGTACTGCCGCTTCGCTAAGATCACGGCTACGATAATGCCGAATAAAACAGTGATACAGAACACCAGAAGGAATAAGGTCTGGATATGGACTACTTTGCTGAAAAATTGATGGCTTGGAATCGCAGTTACATAATTCCAATTGTTCTCCTTGGACCTTACCGAAACTACGGAATGTTCTACGCCGTCGAGCTTCATGTTATGTATGCCGGGTTCTAGAGAGGCCAAGGACCCGACGGCCTGTTCCGGAAGCGCGTTTCCATGATTATTGGAAGTAAGAAGCTGGCCGTTCTGATTAAAAATGTAGCTGCTGCCAGAAAAATTGTTAAGTATCATGTCCATAACGCCGGTCAGCTTCTCTTCACTGACCATATAAACGACTGTGGCCGTGGGATAGAGATCGTTCGGCTTGATTGGGAAAAGCATCGTCAGCATGGAGTCATTCCGCGAGTTAACGGTTACATTCTCGGCAGGGCGAATCATCGGCTGCTTGATTTTATTCAAGTCGCTATAGATTTGATCGCTGGTCCAATTGCTATAGTGGTACCAGTCTCCAAATGCTACATGCACATTTGTTAAACCGCGATAGGAGTAAATATTTTCATCGTTATGGAAGTACAGAAACAAATCTTCCAGAATGCTGCTGTTCACTTTGTAATTTCCCAAGGTGTCGATAGCTTCCATCTCATAGTACGGATGATGCACCATGTAGGAGCTGAGCTGCTTGTCATAAGCAATGCGGCTTGTAATTTGCTGCAGTTCACTCATTCGTTCATCAATCGACAATTTGACTTGAATGAGTTGGTTGACGTTCGTCTGTTCAATTTCTTTACGCAAATCATTGATTGCGTTTTCATAGATAAAAATCGTAACGCCGGTCAAGGGAATGAGGAACATCAGTATGTAAGATAAGGCATATTTAAGTAGCAATTTTGATTTAAAGCTGTTCCAAGACATTCGGAAGCTGGACACAACGGATGACTTTAAGGATGATTTCGACATGAATGCGCTTCCTCTCCATACTAGACTAACATAGATCAACTAGAGGGTTTTAATTGTTTGCATCTCCTCATTATGGCTGAAAAATAAGCCGGTGTAAAGGAAAGAGAGACGACCTTTCTAGTAGAAAATAAGTTTTTGTCGCATCCGACTGACCGCAAAAAAACAAACAGCAGCGACCATGGACGAAAATTAAGTCCTAGAATGCTGCTGTTTTTCTGATGGCAGTGAGAGAACAAGGTTGCGGTATCGCCTATTAAAGTAATTGGGCCGCAAAATCCGGGTCTTCTATGAGCGGTCGACCGATTGCAATCATATCAGCCAATTGATCTTGAATGATATGGTCTGCAAGACTGCGATTATCAATTAATCCAACAGCAATAACCGGTACTCTCAAATGTTGTTTAATTATGGCTGCTTGGGGAACCTGATAAGCAGGATATATATGATTTGGTTGCACTGGAACTAGTCCTCCCGTTGAAACGTGGACAGCATCAAGCTCTGATTCCAGTGGTTGTAACATTCGGGCTATGTCCTTAGGAAACAATCCACCTTTTACATAGTCCGTGGCGGATACTCGAACCGTAATCGGATATTTCTTGCCGACTTCTCCTCTGATCACCGTAAGTACATCCTTCAAGAACCGCGACCTGTTTTCAGGACTGCCCCCTTAAGCGTCTATACGATGGTTCGATAACGGCGATAGAAATTGATGGATCAAGAAACCGTGAGCAGCGTGGATTTCAATCCCATCAAATCCGGCAATAACGCTACGTTTTGCAGCTATACGATATTGTTCAGCAACTTGTTGGATATCAGCCAGTGACATAGCTTCTGGTGACCCGTAATGTTCATCATAAGCGATTGGACTTGGGGCAATTAGCTTCTGTGTAACCAACGGCGAGGATTTTCTTCCCCCATGCGACAACTGTATAAATATGGGTGTTTGCTTAGCGTGAACAGCCTCTGTTATCTTTTTTAGTGATTCAATGTGATGATCGGTGAAAATACCGATGTCGTTATTGAAAAGGCGCCCGCTGTCCGATACCGCTGTCGATTCCACGATGACTAATGAAACATGATTAGCTCTACGGCTATAAAATTCAGTGTGATGTTTTGTAGCAAAGCCATCCGGGGTTCCCGCATATTGCTGCAAAGGTGCCATAATGAGTCTATTTTTTAAGCTTATTCCGCCAATTTGGATGGGTGTATTAATGGTCATTTCTTCATCTCCCCTCGTTTTGTTAATGACATTTTACTTCAGAAAAATTATAATTTACATGTGATAATTAAGGTGTATTCATCATCTTAACTTAAATATTTATTTGTTTAATCATATACTCTTTATAAAATGAGGTGTTTCTTTTCATGGACCATATCGATTCCAAGATTTTGTCATTATTGCATGAAAACGCGAGGACTCCCATATCTGAAATAAGCCGAATGATTACCATGTCACAGCCTGCTGTCACAGAACGACTCCGGAAGCTTGAGGATCAGGGCATCATAACAGGCTACCGCACAGAGCTTTCTCCGCAGAAACTCGGCAAGCTTACAACATCTTTCGTTTTGTTCCGAACCAATAAGTGTAAGGATTTTCTTGCATTCAGCGAGACTTCTCCGGAAATTATTGATCTTTACAGAATCAGTGGCGAGTATAACTATTTGATGAAGGTATTAACGGAATCTACTTCATCTCTTGCCCAATTCCTGGATACCTGCAATGCTTTCGGGTTTAGTATGCCTTTAATTGTTCTCTCTACGGAATTTGAGGACAGAAGTCTAATTGCAGCGATAGAAACAGTGGAGTGAACATGCCGTACCGAAGACTCTATTCCTAAATTTACAAAGGGAATAGAGTCTTTTTTTGTAAATTAACGCTGAATATGCCCGTTCTTATCAATATAATGCCCGTTCTGACAACAGTGAATAACGAATTTTGTAAACATCGGTAACATCGGCAACAATTTCTTAAAGCATCTATAACTATCAGCAAACAATTGCTGGGTACAATAAGTGAAGTAAGGTGAACAAAAAGGCAGATAAGAGAGGAGATTCCAAGTGATAACGAAAGAAGCCGCTGCTTATGACAACAAGCCTATTCCAAAATCGCGGGAGCGTATCATCGTCAAGTCGCGTTCTCGGAGAAAAACCATAGAAGCGTGGACGGGATTGTGTTATGCCCTTCCCGCGCTGGCTCTTTTATTGTTGTTTCGATATTGGCCGCTGCTGTTCGGCATGTGGATGAGTTTGTGGAAGTGGGGTTATGTACCGGAGCGATTCGTAGGATTCGATAATTATATTCGTATTTTTACAGAAGACCTCGTTGTGCAAGACCCAACCGTCGGTTTACAGCTGGGCCCTGTCGGACAAGGCTTCATAGTCACCCTGTTTTACGCCATAGGCACGATTCCCTTGTCATTGCTGCTTTCATTTTTTGTTGCCTATGTCTTGTTTCATATAACGAAAGGCAGAACCTTGTTGCGCGTTCTTTTCTTCCTTCCGTACATTACTTCACAAGTTGCGGCGGCAATTGTATTTAAATGGATTTTCCATCCAAGCGTGGGCCTCGCGAATTGGGCTGTAAACAAGGTGGGAGGAACGCAGCAGCAATGGCTGACGGACCCGGATCCCATTTTAATGAAGCTGATTCAGTCGCTTGGCGGGCACTGGCCATCTTCGATCCCAACGGCATTCGCAGGTCCGACTTGGGCGCTTGGTGTCATCATGTTGTTCACGATATGGGGTAGTCTGGGCTTTCAAATCGTTGTGTTCTTATCAGGGTTGACGCAAATTCCACATGATCTGACAGAGTCGGCCCGAATTGATGGGGCCAGGACGTGGCATACGATCCGTCATATTACGCTGCCACTGCTGTCGCCGACTTGGTTTTTACTCATCATTGTTTCTGTGATTGGCGCTTTCGAATCGTTTAACGCGTTTTATGTGTTCTCTGGTGGAGAAGGCGGGCCATTAGGTTCCACGATGTCACTGCCCTTGTATATTTTCAGAAGCTTCTATGTGTATGGTCAAGTTGGTTACGCATCGGCCGTCTCGATGGTATTATTCGTACTTTTGCTTGGATTAACTTGGCTGCAGCTGCGTTACGGCGAGAAAAAAGTTCATTATATGCATTAATGCAGGATGGAGGATGAAAAGAATGTTAGGCTCAGTAGGATCAAGCCGCTCTTCCCGAATAACATGGAGAATCGTGTGGATTTGCACGGTATTGTTAGCCTGCTGTGTGGTGTTCCCATTCGTATGGATGATTCTGACTTCGCTAAAAAGTGCGGAGGAAATTAATCGCATGCCGCCAACATGGCTGCCGGATTTATGGCACCTCAAGAACTATGCGGAAGCATGGTTAAAACCGGAATCCACCTTTCAGCGCTATTTTGTCAATACGGTGATCATCGCTGGTGTTGGCACGGCACTTCAATTACTCGTGTGTGTGCCGATTGCCTTTGCCATTACCCATTTTACATTTCGCGGTCGCAATCTCATCTTTATGCTCGTGGTGATCACCATGCTCATTCCCTTTGATGTGACCTTAGTTCCTAACTTCGTAACGATGCGGCATATACCTTTTGCCGGCGGTAACGATTGGGCGGGGAACGGGGGGCAAGGTTTCTATGACAGTTATATGGGCATGATGCTGCCGTTTTTGGCGGAGGCTTTTACCATATTTTTGTTAAGACAAGCTTTTCTATCTGTGCAAAAAGAGTACTGGGAAGCTGCTCAAGTGGACGGCATGTCGAGCGCTCGATACCTGTGGTCCGTACTGCTGCCACTCGTGCTGCCCTCCTTAATTACGACGGCATTACTTGCCTTTATTGGAAAATGGAACGGTGTCCTATGGCCGTTGTTGATTACATCTAGTGAAGCGCTCAGGCCACTGCAAGTAGGTTTATTGTATTTCGTTAGTGAAGAAGGGCCAAATTATCATCATTTAATGGCGGCGGCTACTTTTACAATCGCTCCTATTGTCGTCCTGTACTTGGTCGCGCAGCATTGGTTTCATCAAGGGATTACTTCAGCCGGGCTCAAAGGATAAGCCCAACCTGGATACTTTAGAATGATTAGAAAACAACAAAGAAACACACTGGAGGAACATTAGATGGATTGGCTGCATGAGATTGAAGTCGTCTTATTCGACTTGGATGGCACGCTTTATCAAGATGGCACGTTTTACAAACGGTATTTGGAATTGCTCTTTCAAGAGGGAGATCATGCGGCAAGTTTGGATGAGATTCTGGAAGAAATGGAGCATTTGCTTGCAGGCCGGGATACAAGCCGTATAGGGGATTGGTATCATCCGAGCACGGATACTTGGACACGGGTAACGCCTGGGGATGTATTGGAATTATCGCAGCAAAATTGGAACACGCCAGCTATTTATGCCGGCGACGCATGGAGTTTGGTCAGCATGTTTACCGTCAAGCACGGGATCGGCGAAGCCAAACGTCAGGAAGCTTTTCAGCAGGTGCGCAAGGAAATGCTTCAGGGCTCGTCGAGTTTCGAACGCCATGCAGGATTATATGAAGCTATTCGTCAGTTGAGCGGAGTCCGCTCGAAGCTGCTGCTCACGAATTCGCCGGAAAATACAGGTCGTGAATTTATTGCTGCACTCGGTGCCGGCGAATTGTTTACGGATATTAAGTACGGAGCGGGAAAACCGGCTGGATTGGAGCATTTCATGAGTGAGCTGATGGAACGAGAGGGGCTGCCTCCTGAACAAATTCTCTCGATCGGCGATCACGCTTGGAACGATCTGTATCCGGTGCGTAAGTTAGGCGGACGCACGGCATGGATATCCGCGTACCCATCGTCCGACCCGTCACCATGGGATGTACGACTGACAACGCTGGATGAACTGGCATCCCTTTTAATGGATATTCAAGATAGCAAACTTAAACACGATTAAAGGAGGTAATGTGTATGAATGAGCAGCATCAGCTGGAGGAACGCATAACGTTTTATGGCGGGTTGACTACGATCGGCGGAGTTCACATCTTATACAGCTGCGGAGACACGGGAATTGTGTTTGATCTTGGTATGGCTCGCGCCTTCTTCAAAGGCGAAGTCAGCGTCCGTTCTGACTTTGGGATTCGAAGCAGTCTGCTGACACGGATGGCGCCGCCTGTATGGGGATTATACGATCCTGCTTTCCTGGGCGATGTTGGGGAAGCTGAACTTGCGCAAGTGTGGGGCCGAGATCACTTTCCTGAGGTGAACAACTTGCATGGTTTTGTTAGCCATATTCATCAAGATCATATGGCATTGCTTCCTTCTTTGCGCGAAGGGCTTCCTGTCTGGATGCATCGTGATGCTTATGCGGTGTATGAAGGTGTTGTAGCTGCAGGCGAGTATGAAGGCACGAAAGCAGATATTCGTCTCATTGAGGACGGACAGATCGTGGACTTCGGCACTTTCCGCCTAGAGTTTATTGAAGTGGATCATGATAGTCCAGGGGTTACGGGCTTCATTATTCACGGACCGCAGCACAAAATCGCATTCACAGCCGATTGGCGTCGCCATGGCCGGAATTCGCATCGCTTGGATCGGTTCATTGAACGCTGCCAAAGCGCTGAAGTTGATCTGCTCATTACCGAAGGCACTAGAATGCGCCCGGACACGTTGTTCCGCAAGCCGAAGGACCGGCTTGAAGTTGAAGTGGCTGTCGAGTGCCGCCGTGCGATGGAAGACACGGAGGGCTTGGTGTATGTTAACATTCTCGCTCGCAACGTGGAGCGTGTCGCTGATTTGATTATCCGCACCAAAGAAGCGGGCCGTCAGCTTGTGATGGACGAAAGTACAGCCGTTCTGTGGAAGGAGGCCTCCACGAGACTATCGGTGCTAGCCGGGCATCCAGCGCTTGATGTCGATCGGGATGTCATTCGACTTATGAGCACGCCGCAATGGTCCAAGGGACCGCACCCATCCAAGGAAGTTGATCTTCCTTATGCGCCTATAACGTTGAACGAAATTACGGCCAATAAATCGTCTTATGCCGTCTATCTTACTTATCCGAACACACCTCTTATAGCGGAAATGGAAACCTTCGGCTCACGCGCTTCAGCATCGATTTACGTTCATGCTGACGGTAATCCGCTGACCCCATCGGACGAAACGCTGCTGAAGTGGCTCACGGAATTTGGTGTTCAGTATCGCTATTGTGCAACAGGAGGCCATGCCTCCCCGCAGGAGATATCCGAATTAACTACGCGGATTTCCCCGAAATTAGTTGTTCCTTTGCACAGCTTACACCCGACATTGTTTAACAGCGGTGGCATAAGGAAGTATTGTCCGGCTCCTGGAGAAAGCTTTGAACTTTCGGAACTCGTTGGTAAATAGATGCTTCATGCAACATACAAATCGAGGGAGTGATAACCATGGATTTGATGAAACGTTTTCCCGCCTGGAAAGCTTCGATTGCGAGCCTTTTGCTTCTAGCAACCATCGGTTGTGGAACACCGCAGCAAGCAGCGCCGGCCAGCACGCAAACGGATAAAAAAGAGGAATCTAAAGTAGCGCAAGGGATTGAGCTTGGGAAGAACGGGCCGATTACGATCGATTTCTGGCATATTCAAGCAACGATCTATGGCGATGCAATTAAAGAGATGGTCGCAGCTTTTAATAAAGAGTATGAAGGTAAAATTATTGTCAAAGAAGTGTTCCAAGGTTCATATGACGATTTGAATAAAAAAGTGCGCGCTGCCCTGCAAGGCGGGGGCCTTCCGGCCGTAGCCATGTCCTATGAGAGCGATACGCTGGAATATATGAAAGCAGACAAAATTGTAGCGCTCGACGACTACATCAACGATCCGGTTAACGGGTTGAAAAAGGCAGAGCTTGATGACATTATGCCAGGCGTATTGGCTCGTCAGCGGATCCCGGAATACAATGGGAAAACGATGAGCTGGCCGCACGGCAACTCCTCCATGGGCGTGTATTACAACATAGATCTGCTTAAGAAAGCAGGTTATGAGAAGCCGGCAGCAACCTGGCAGGAATTTGAAAAGATGGCGTTAGACATTACGGAGAAAACAGGTGTTCCTGCTCTGGTGATGGGGAATGCCAATAATGGCGGAACGTTCCGCACATGGCTGCGTACTTACGGCATTGATCCGATTAATCTCGATCAAAGCGGTGTGAACTACGATAATCCACAGGCATTGGAATTGGCTGGAATCATCAAAAATTTGGTGGATAAGAAAGCCATTTTGTTCGCACAAGACACGGAGCAGGAGTTTACGAACGGCAGAGCTGTGATGGAAATCGGTACGACAGCTCGTACAAGCTCCAAACTTGATCTGGTGAAAGATAAGTTCAAATGGGGCATTACGCTAATCCCGCAGGGGAAAAGCGGAAGCAAAGTGACGGAATTATACGGCGGCAATCAAGTCCTGTTCAAAACAACGCCAGAGAAACAGCTCGCAGGTTGGTTGTTTATGAAGTATTTCGCTGAATCCAAGGCGCAATCGATTTATGCTGCCAAAACAGGTTATTTCCCAGCAACGCTATCCGCACAGAATACGGATTTATTGAAGAAAAATTATACGGATAACCCGCAGAAGAAGCAGGCTTTTGATGAAGTGTTTCCTTTTGCACGAATCGATGTATCCAGTGCTGCGCGTAACAAGATGGATACAGCGGTTGGAGAAGCTTTGCAAGCGATGACTGCCGGTAAATTATCTCCGGCCGATGCGCTGAAGAAGGCGCAAGCTGATTCCACGAAAGCGCTCAAAGAATTCAAATAAGCTCAAAAACAATAGGTAATAGGCTTCCTGCGTAAGCGCCATTAGGGCTTATGAGGAAGCCTTGTTTTACTAACGTCAGGGGAGGTTACAGGTGTGAACTCAGTCCGTCGAAGAAATGAAATTATTATGGATGTGCGGCGTACCGGCAGCGTTTCTGTCGATGAATTAATGTTGGCCTATGGAGTCTCGGTGGAAACAATTCGCCGGGATTTACGTATTTTGGACGAAAAGGGCATTGTTCGCAGAACATATGGCGGTGCGGTGAAAAGGGAGCAGACGACGTGGGACATGCCGTATTATGATCGCATGCAGCTGAATCTGGAACGTAAAGAGGCTATTGCCCGCGAGGCGGTGCTCTTATTGGAGGATGGCGATAGTGTTTTCGTAGATGGCAATACGACCGGGCTTGTGCTATCGCGATTGATTCCCGCCGATAAAAACCTGACGATCGTGACGAACTCGGCGATGGTTGCCTTGAATCTTGTTCAGAAGAAAGGAAAGCTGAGTGTCTATCTGGTCGGTGGCGAGGTGGGCGAAGATGGGATGACATTTGGTTATAAGCTGCACTGCGAGCTTCGTCAATATCGCTTCGACAAAGCGCTGTTTTCCTGCATGGGATTTGGTACACAAGGCATTTATTATTCCAAATGGGAGCCTCTGCAAATTGCGCAGATGATGGTTGAGCAGAGTAATCACCTCATTCTCATGGCGGATTCGTCCAAAGCCAACCGCAGCGGATTTCTGTTTGGGATGGAGCTTAATCGGATTCAGACGTTAGTGACAGATGAAGGGACACCGCACGATATGCGTGAGAGTCTGCGGGAAACGGTTCGTAACCTGATTGTGACCAGCAGTGATGATCAGAGTGAAAGGTAAGTTTGGCATTGGAGGCGAAATAAGTGCCTGTAGTTCCGCTCAAAGTGGAAATAACTCATTTTTCTCCGAATAGAGGACTCCAGTTCCCATTGGGTGGGCACGAATACAAAAGATTCGTAAATACGTCCAACCCAAAAAGGACCGCCAGCAATTAAGCCTGACGGTCCTTTCTTATTATTCGTATACTTCTAGCTCAAATAAGGAGTAGCCGTATTGCGTATTGCGTTGTGTGCCAGCAACTTTCACGTAACGTGCGTCAACAGGGGTGAAGAGAATGTTGTCTTTACCGCCGTCTCCGTACGTTGTCGAGGATACTGTTGTCCAGTTCTCGCCGTTCGTGGACACTTCTATGGTGTAGGCCTTCGCTGAAGCATTTTCCCAGTTCAGAAGAACGCGCCCGATCTTGTAGGATTGCCCAAGATCAACGCAGAGCCATTGCGGATCGCGGAATGGCGATTCCCAACGTGTGCTTTTGTTTCCATCCACAGCGAACTGCGCACTTTGAAGCGGCGATTCGGAAGTGGTGACTTGTTTGTTCAACGCAAGATTAGCTGCTGGAATAATAGCTTGCACAACTGTATCGTCGTCATAGCCAGTTGACCGCACCTTCACTTCGTAAGGGCGAGCTTCTGTGAACAAAGCAGCGTTAAGCGTAATTTTGCCTGCTGATACTTTGTATTGGTCAGCGCGAAGGGTAACGCCGCTCAGTTCAACTGCGTTGATTGCGTTTCTCCAAGCGTTATTGTCCTCAAACGAGATGTCGATGGTTTGACCAAGAATGTTATCGGTCGTATCCGCCGTCAATGCAGGTCCTGCAAGTGGAGCTTGATTCCCGGCATACACTTCGAATTCCCATAACGAGAAGCCGTATGGTGTTCCACGTTTGATTCCGTTCATCTTCACATATCTTGCACTCACTGGAGCAAATGTCAGATCGTCAACGTCCCCGTTGCCATTCTCTGTAGCATATACCGTTGTCCATGTTTGTCCATCCAGGGAGACATCGATGGTGTAAGCTTTACCGTAAGCATTTTCCCAAGTTAGGACAACGTGATTAATCGTTTTTGGAGCTCCTAGATCAACGCTCATCCATTGGTTGTCTTCAAAAGCAGACTCCCAGCGGCGATCGAATCGGCCGTCGACGGCATCTGCGCTGGAACGATGGTAGTCCGGCGATGAAGCGGTCGGTCTGTCATAAGCGAGATTTAACGGATTAGGATTCGTTGGATTCGTCGGATTTGTAGGATTTGTTCCATGGCCTTGATCTGGGTCCGGATCTGTATTCGGATTCCCCGGAATGTCTTTCGCTGCGACGGTTTGCTGTACGGATGCTTCCGTGTACCCTTTCGCTTGAACCGAAATTCGATACGTTTTTGCATCTTTGAAAAGCGAAGCATCTAAAGTGATTTTGCCTGCAGACAATGTGAATTGGCCGGAGCCAACCACTGTATCGTCAACTTTGACAGATTCAATCGTGCCTCTCCATGTTGCATCATCGTCGAAGGTGATGTCGATCGGCTGACCGACTTTCGCATCCGTTGTATCCGCCGATAATTCCGGTGCGCTCGGCAAGCTGGAAGCATTGCCGTACACTTCAAATTCCAAAAGCGAGAACCCGTATGCAGTTGTCCGCTCAGTTCCATTCACTTTCACGTATCTTGCCTGGGTTGGCAAGAATCCGATATCGTTGATGCCTGGTTTGCCTGTTGTTGTCGCATAAACCGTTTTCCAGTCTTTACCGTTTGAAGAGACTTCAACGGTATAGCTCTTGCCGGCCGCATTCTCCCAGTTCAGGAGCACACGGGAAATAGTGTTATCTGCGCCAAGATCGACAGTTAGGTACTGCGGATCGCTGAAATCGGACTCCCATCTCGTAGCGGTGTTTCCGTCAACGGCATTTTTGCCGGGTTGTTTCGGATTCGCAGAAGTGAATGTCGGTTTGCGCAAAGCAAGGTTGACGTTCGAGTTCGTCACAATCGTTTGCTGAACCGCTGCATTGGCAAAACCTTTAGCCTCAACGGAAATCTCGTAGCTGCCAGCTTCAGGGAACAAGGCGCCGTTTAGCGTGATTTTACCCGGTGAAACGACGTATTGTGCCGCAGATGCCGCCACGCCATTCACTTTCACGCCAAGGACTGCGTTTCTCCAATCGGCAAAGTCATCAAAGCTGATGTCGATGGGTTGACCTGCACGGTTCATGGTCGTATCGGCCGTCAGCTTTGGAGCGTCAAGATCGCCTGCCGGCGTACCGAACACTTCCATCTCCCATAGAGAATAGCCATAGTTTGTTGTCCGCTCTGTACCTTCTACTTTGACATATCGAGCATTCACGGCTGGGAATTTAATGTCGTCGATGCCTTCATGACCACGTGTGGTCGTGTATACCGTTTGCCAAGTTTGGCCGTCTACAGAAGTTTGAACGGTATAGCTTTTACCGGCTGCATTCTCCCAGTTCAAGCGGACATGACTGATTTTATACTCCGAGTTCAGGTTGACGCCGATAAACTGCGGATCGCTGAAATCGGATTCCCAACGTGTATCTTGCTTGCCGTCAACCGCGTAGGAGCCAGGGTTTTTCGCTTTATCCGACGTAAAGGTCGGTTTGTTCAGCGCCAGATTGACCGTTGAGTTCGTGATGACGACTTGCTGTGCGCTCGTATCCGGGTAGCCAGCAGACTGAACGGTAATCGTGTAGCTGCCTTCCACTGGGAACGTGTCGCTGTTCAAGGTAATCTTGCCGCCTTGCACACTATATTGCTTGGCATCAAGGGCTGCTCCATTGACAAGAACGGAGGAGATGGACTCGCGCCATTTCAGATGGTCGGCAAACGTAATGTCGATCGGTTGTCCAATCGTGTTTTGCGTTGTATCTGCCGCAAGCTGCGGAGGTGTGTTGCCATCCAAATCCGTCACTTTCATCGGATCTACTTTCACAAGTGATTTCGGTCCAACTTTTGCGGAGCCAGTTACGCCGGCTGCATTGTGGAAGGTCACCGTAACCGCTTCGTTCTTCGGATTCCAGATCAGTGCGGAGTAGACCGAATCTTTCTTATAGATGGAAGCTCCAGTCCAGCCGCTTGCCCAAATGTCATTGGTGCGCGTTCCGAGAGCCGCCATGTTGTGAACGAACCAGTACGTGTTGAAAATTTCATTCTTTTGCGTATTTTCGGTCGTAAATTTATTAAGCACCGTTTGCGGCTCGCTTAAGGATTCAATTGGCCAAACGATGTGCTGCCATGCGTTTTCCGGGCCTTTGTTATCCTTGACAAGACCGTTATACAAGTCTGCAGCTTTCGCAGGATCGAATCCGTAGCTTGTCAGGTATTCGCCTGTCGGTAACCAGTGAATGCCGTAAATGTTGACAGGGTCGCCGCTGAAAAACGTTCCGAAGTTGTACGCGCTGCCGTACACTTGGCCAACGGATTTGTGAGCAAATCCAGGCAGCCAGTTGTCGTTGTCATAGTTGAACCAATATTGTTCAACAGCTTTCAATTCTGTCGTAAAGCCATAGATGGAGATGTCACGGAAGTTTTTGTCACCGGACATCAGGCTCCACATGTATTCGCCAACCCAGCCGAACAAGGACTCGCCGGCAGCTTCCTGATTGTTCCCGTTGTTGTTATCCCCGTAACCGCCAGCCCATGAATGGCCTTCGTACGGATCGAAGTTGCGCAAGAATGGATACATTGGATCGCTTTTCGATGGGTTCGCGTAGTCACGGATAAGGTGCTCGACCATCTCGCCGTAATTGTTTTTGAAGACCTGATCGTAAGTGGCAAGTACAGCCGAAGCGAAGACGTAATAACCATAAGTAAAATGATGGTCCGTCAGGCCAGTGTTAGCGCCGAATTCGCTGTTTTTGTAATACATCGTACCCCAAGTCGGGTCGTAGTACATGAAGTAATCCGGCTCTCCCTTGGTGTAGGTGTACCAGTCCGTCAAGATCGTTCTGAGGCGCTCCAAGAACACATTTTTGTATGCTTGGTCTCCGATCTGATCGGCGATCAGGACGCCCATTGCCAGCGGATGAAGCACTTTGCCTTGCCAATAAGCATCACCTGACATGATGTTTTTCGAAGTTGATTCGTCCAGATAGCTTAGCTGTTTAAGCAGCGTTTCCCGCGAGTAAGTTGGATCTCCCGGCTCTGTAAATTGAGGGACGATACCGTTAAAACGGTCAACTGTCGTAAACGAATTGCCCTCATGAAGCTTCAATGTGCCACGAATGGACTCATAAGAAAGCGAAGTCAGCGAAGAGGACGTTTGCTTCCATTGATGCGGGAGCAGGGCCATCAACGTCGTTGGCTCCATGTCCGCACGCTTCTGATCGATTTCGACGTCGAAGCGGGTTGTGACTTCGGAGGTGTTTTCATCGAAGCCCGGAGTTACCGTTGTATTTTTAATGAAGGCATAGCCGTGTTTATAAAAATAGTTCAAGTCACTTGTAGCCGGTATAGAGGCTAGAGACAGGTAGTTCTGTCCGCTACCGAGTCGAACTTTGATCTTGTTGCCGACTTTCATGAAGACGGAGCCTTGCGGTGCGAACAAGCCGTAGTGGCGAGTCACGGGTTTGGATTGCGGTGAGCCATCCACGTTGTTAACGGTAAAACCGATGTGGTCTGCCGTCAACGTAGTGCCTTCACCCAAGAGAACCGGATTGCCGTTGTCGTCATAGAAGCTTGTGGAAACCGGGAAGTTTAATTCCGGTGTCGTTGGATCACTGAACTCCGAATACAGGTACGGCGAGCCTTTGACGAACGTCGTTTTCATTTTCTCTGTGTCGTTGTCGCTTAGCTGAACGGTTGCAGACCAGTCGCCATAGCCGGCTACTTTGTTCTTGATGTGCGATGGCGAGATGTTGCCTGCGTTCAAGTAGAAGTCAGGTGCGCCATCGGCTGCCTGCGAGTTGCCTGTGTCATTCACCCAACCCGCACCCGGGTTCAGGATACCGAGACCCATCGTCGTATATTTGGATTTGAGCGGAAGCGTGATAAGGCTGTCACTCAAGTTTTTAATAAGAACAGACTGCCACCAATCATTCGAAGGAATCGGGCCTTTCACGTCATCTGTTTTATTTACAGGAGGACGGGGCTGCGGCATGTTGATGTCGCTGCTCAAATAGCTGCCTTTGCCTACTTTAACGGTCGATGCGGTAGGAAGGGAAGGAATGGTATAAGCCGGTTTTGGATCGCCTTCCACATAATCATACACGCTGAAATTGAACAGGGAGTAGCCGTAGCTCGTCGTGCGGGAGATCCCTTTCATACGAACGTAACGTCCATTGGCATAAACCTGCGTATCCATCCAGCCGTCTTGACCATTAATTTCACGGTAAATCGTTGTCCAGTTCTGGGCATCGTCGGAAACTTGCAGATCGTAGATACGACCGGCGGCATTTTCCCAGTTCAAGCGGATGCGGCCGATGTCATGTTTGCTGCCAAGGTCAACATAAATCCACTCGTCGCTCGTGCTCGCAGAAGACCATCTTGTTGTCGTATTGCCATCCACCGCATATTCAGGCAATAAAAGGGGCTTATCTTTGTCAGGGGCAGCTGTTGAAGAAGCCGTTACCGGTTTATTCAAAGCGACATCTTCGCCAAGTACGACAGGGAGCGGGTTGCTGCCGCCTGTGCCGTATACTTCAAACTCGTAGAGGGAAACGCCGTAGCCTCCGCTGCGCTCAAGCGACAGCATGCGGACGTAACGTCCTTCACCGGACAGGGCGATGGTGTCAACGCCACCGTCTCCTTTGGTATCTGTGTAGATGTCTTTCCAGTTCGTTTCGTCGTCGGACACTTGGATCTTGTACGACTTCGAGTAGGCATTTTCCCAGCGAAGGACAGCTTTGTCGATCTTGGCTTTGGAGCCAAGGTCTACGTAGATCCATTGCTCGCCGGCGCTGAACGCACTTCCCCAACGGGAGTCGGTATTGCCGTCAAACGCTTTGTCCGCCGTCAAGCCTCCTTCGGTTGACGAGGCGTAGGCTGCACCTTCATAAGTCAGAAGGTGGGACGTTTCGCCTGCATTCGCAGCCGATGCTGGGGCAGGCATACCGCTCCAGGACCCAAGAAGCACAGAAAGAGCGAGCGCTGATGATGCGGTTTGGGTCAATTTCTTGCGTATTCTTTTCTTGGGTGAACTCATTCCTTCATAATCCTCCTTTTTTCGCCCGATAGGGCTTACTAACTTGAATGTTGTGAACTGACAAAAAGAAACAACATTCTTCATTATTTTGGAAATTTAATTTCCAACGCGATTATATATTCTGTCGAATCCTGTTTACAATAAGCGGAAATTCCTAGTCATTTTTTGTAATTAGGCCTGTATGCCTACGTGAAAAAAATGAATCCAGGTCATTTTTTGTCCGCCGGTCGAATAAAAAAGGGTTAGTCCATCATGATGTCAGGTTTAGACTCAATTAGGAAGCACTCCTGTAAGTTTATTCATTTAAATATTTAATTGGTCATAGGGACCTAGGCATATATGACCAACGTAATAGGTCTCAAAATGTTTTCTTAATAAAATATTTACAATTGATTTGGATTTAAAACGAATATTGTTTTATTCACTAGAATTAGTGAGCAGGCGAAGGACATATTTACATTTTATTCAAAGTGAGATAACACTTACTTGATTTTGCCCTGTTACGATGACCGTATAAATAAGTCAAATTATTTTACTAATTACTGACTTTCGCTAATAAATGAGAGGAGGAACCACCACATTGTCACTGAAATCTTGGAAAACGAATGTTGCCGGTTATTTGCTTCTGGCGCCGTCTCTGCTGGTTATTGCTATTTTCGTCCTTATCCCTGTCATCTATAGCGCAGGTTTGAGTTTGTACTCATGGGACATGCTGCGCCCGACGCCAACCTTTGTAGGCGTGGATAATTACCAGAGGTTGTTTACAAACGAAGAGTTTTATCATTCATTGAAGATCACCTTTCTTTTTGCAGCTATGACAGTGCCGTTATCGATGTTGATCGCATTGATTTTTGCTTTGCTGCTTGATCAGGGTTCCAAAAAGCTGATGATCACGTACCGATCGATGTTTTTCGCTCCTATGGTTACTTCCACCGTCGCAATCTCGGTCGTTTGGATGTTCATATTCCATCCGGATTATGGCCTGGCGAACGCGATAATAGAAAGTTTCGGTTTCAAACCGCTCCGTTGGCTCAATGATACGAACACATCGCTGATGTCGCTAGCGATCATGTCGATTTGGAAGACGCTGGGCTACAATGTCATTATTTTGTTAGCTGGTTTGCAGAATACGGATTCCAGTGTGCTGGAAGCAGCGAAAGTAGATGGTGCAAATAAGTGGCAAATAGTTACGAGAATCCGCATACCACTGTTGACTCCATCGCTCTTTCTATTATTAATTCTGCTAACGATCGAGCAATTCCAGACATTTACTCAAGTCAATGTTATGACAAAAGGCGGTCCTGCAAAGAGTACGGAGTTAGTGGTGGTGCAGCTTTATCACTATGCCTTTGAGCTGTTCCAAATGGGATACGCTTCGGCGATTTCGATGGTCATTTTTGCGATTGTTTTGCTGCTTGTTGTCCTGCAAATGATCGTGGTCGGCCGAAAGGTACACTATCAATAAAATCCGTTATTTTAGAAAGGTATGAGGCAAGATGCGTATATCCAAGCCGGTTACAGTCGGACAAAAAGCAATACTGAAACCCGTGGGTGGGAAAATGAGGACTGCAAAGCGCGCTGAAAGATTCCATTCGCTAAGCAAACTGCCGATGGACCTATGGTTGAAACATGTGGTACTGCTGGCAGGTGGGTTATTTATGATGCTGCCCTTCATCTGGATGTTTCTATCTTCTGTCAAATCAACGGAAGAAATTTTCTCAGGAAGCTTATTCGCTTTGCCGAAGATATGGCACTGGGAGCATTATGGGCAAGCCTGGAAAAAGGCTCCGTTCGACCGCTTTTTTATAAACAGTTTGATGATGTCTGTCGGCATTGTAGCGGGTCAACTGATGACGAGCTCGATGGCTGCGTATGTCTTCTCCTGGGTTCCAATCCGTGGAAGAAAACTGTTGTTTCTTCTGGTTGTTTCTTCAACGATCGTCCCGTTCGAATCTACGATGATTCCATCCTACTTGGTCATTAAAGAACTGGGGTGGATCAACAGCTATGCCGGACTTATCGTGCCAAGCACAGCGAGCGTGTTCGGAATATTTTTACTGAGGCAGTTTTTTCTGACCATTCCCAAAGACTTGATGGACGCTTCACGGATCGACGGGTGCGGGCACTTTCGAACCTTGATACAGATCGTTCTTCCGATGTCCAAAACGGTGCTGGCAACACTCAGTCTCTTTGCCTTCCTGCATGCCTGGAACAGTTACCTGTGGCCTTTGCTCATCACGAATACGGCGAATATGCGAACCGTGCAAGTTGGGCTGCGCTATATGATCGATGCAGAACAGGGAACGGATTGGCCAAGTTTGATGGCGGCATCGACGTTTATCATCCTGCCAGTCCTGCTGTTCTTCCTGGTCAGCCAAAAATATTTTGTCAGGGGGGTGATGAACGCCGGTGTGAAATAAGATTTGCAAGAGGATGACGATAAACCAAATTCAAATAAAAAAACAAGATAGGTGGAGGAACCATTTTATGAAAAAAACCATGATTGTCTTGCTCTCGTTATCCGTGTTGGGATTGACGGCGTGTGGAGCAGCTAATCAACCGGCTGGGAATACTGATGCAGGGAAAACGGGGGAAACGCCGAGTCAAACGACTCAAGCTGAACAAAAACCGGTTACACTGAGCGTATGGACAACCAATAAAGACTTGCTCGCCGACCAAGTCAAAGCTTTTGAAGCGAAATATCCTACGATTAAAATTAAAGCTGAATTCATGGGCGGCTATGATGAAATGGCTCAAAAAGTCATGGCTGCTGTTGTATCCAACACGCTGCCCAATGTGGTTCAGCTGGGCCAACGGCATGGCATTCCGCAAATGGCTGACAGCGGGAAGCTGATTCCAATTGAGCAGTTCATGAGCGAGCAGGAGAAAACGGACGTATATCCCGCTTTTTGGGATCGATTCCGATATAAGGACAAGCTTTGGACCATCCCGTACAACAGCAGTACGCCTATGCTCTACTACAACAAAACACTGTTCGACCAAGCCGGTCTGAAGGCGCCAAACACATGGGATGAGCTGGTAAAAGCAGCGCAAACGCTGACCAAAGATACAAACGGCGACGGTAAAGTGGATGTATGGGGCTTTAATACGGCGGCTGATTCTCCTTGGTATGTTCAACCGATGACGTGGAATCGTGGAGGAAGTATCGTGGATAAGGCGGGGAAAGTTACGGTAAACGGCAAGGAAGCGGTAGAGGCGTTGAAATCGTTCCAGGATTTGGTTCATGTGCAAAAAGCAATGGCGCCGAATCAGCATAACACGGCGGAGCAGGATTTCAGTGCCGGTAAATTGGCGATGATTTATAAATCCGGTTCTGCTTTGGCGGGCACTCAAAAAGAAGTGGGTCAAAAGTTTGAAATTGGTGTAGCTTACCTTCCGATGATCAAGGACCGCAACGTGCCGATTGGCGGAAACAGCTTAGGGATTTTTAAGTCCGATCCAGATATCGAAAAAGCGTCCTGGACGTTCGTCTCCTTTTTGACGAATACGGAAAATGCGGCAGCGACCAGCATTTCGACGGGATATGCGCCGATTAAAAAATCAGCAACAGAGACCGATGCATTCAAGAAGAAAATGAAGGAAGATCCGAACTTTAAAATTATCATGGATCAAAATCAATTCCTGCGCGGTCAAGGCATCCATCCGGCGGATTCGCTGATTTGGTCGGGGCTCGTTACAGCGCTTGAAACCGTGGAAGGCGACGCCAAGGCTGATCCGCAAAAAGTACTCGACAAGCTGCAAGCCGACGTAGACAGCTTTATGAAAAGCTACAAATAACAGAGAGTGAGGAGTGTTCACAATGTTCATGAATTTAGCCCACCGAGGTGCTTCGGAATATGCGCCTGAAAATACATTAGCCGCATTCTACAAGGGACTCGAGCAAGGAGCGAATGGGATTGAAACAGACTTGAAACAATCGAAAGACGGCGTCATTATTTTATTTCACGATAATGAGTTAGACCGTACGACGGACGGTCATGGTCTTCCTTCGTCCTATACATGGAAAGAGCTTCAGGAGTTGGATGCCGGCTCCTGGTTCTCCCCCGCTTACGCGGGAGAGAGACTCGTCTCCTTTGAGCAATTTCTCCATTATTTTGGTAGAAAAAAGGCTTTGTTTGCCTTAGAATTAAAGGATCCTAACATCGAGCTGCCTGTTTTGGAGCTGATTAGAAAGTATGATGTACAGCATCAATCGACGATAACTTCTTTTCGATATGAGAATTTACAAGCTGCACGAGCTGTCGACCCCTCGATCCGACTCGGACATTTAATCCGTAAGATTGATGAGGAAGCTATTGCCCGTTTGAAAGAAATTGGCGCTGTGCAAATTTGCCCTTGCGCGGATGGGCTTGATCAAGAGGATGTACGGCTTGCGAAAGCACATGGTTTTGAAGTCAGAGCGTGGGGAGCTTTTACCCCTGAATTGATGAATTATGCTCTACAATGCGGCGTTGACGGCATGACCATCAACTTCCCGGATCGGTTAACAGCAGCAATCCGCAGCGCTTCAGCGAACTATTAGAGCAGCATGGAGGAATCGGCTTGAAAGAAGATTACAACAGTTTTCGTTGGATGAAACTTCAGAATAAGAAGAAGGTGCTTGAGCTCCTCCATCAGGAAAAGCTGATTTCACGCATCGACATTGCGCGAAGGGCTAACCTGCAGAAGATGACCGTTACGAATATTGTGAATGAGCTGCTTGCCGAAGAGCTTGTTATAGAAGAAGATGTTTTAGCTATTTCCGGGGTCGGGCGCAAGCCCGTCCTTCTTCGTTTAAATCGAGAAAACCTGTATGCTGTCGGTATTGAAGTGACGAAAAGTTATATCATTGGTTTGGTGATGAGCTATAACCGGGAGATCATTTATCAAGAGAAGGTGTACCTCGTGGGTACATCGGCTAGTGATGTTACTCCTTGCCAAGGGGAT
This sequence comes from Paenibacillus chondroitinus NBRC 15376, assembly GCF_004000765.1. GTDB lineage: Bacteria > Bacillota > Bacilli > Paenibacillales > NBRC-103111 > Paenibacillus_E > Paenibacillus_E chondroitinus. The sequence goes on from NZ_BILW01000020.1 coordinate 56,596, forward strand.
GCCTTAACGAAACGTCTTGAGATGCTGATTGACGGACTGCTGGAGCGGGTTCCAGCTTTCGTTCGCAATCTGGGGATTTGTGTGGGTATCCAGGGCATTATTGATTCACAAAAAGGGGAGGTCGTTCATTCACCGTATCTGGGTTGGTTTCAGTTCGGGATTAAAGAGCATCTCTCGAAGCGGTATGCGATTCCTGTGTATGTTGACAATAATGTGCGCGCTTTTGCCCGGGGAGAAGTTTGGATGAGAACCGAAGAGCAGCTGCGGCATGCCCTGTGCATTTACTTGGATGAAGGCATCGGCTCCGCACTGGTCATGAATGGCGAGATCTATACCGGCGATCGTTATTATGCAGGCGAAATAGGACATATGAAGATTGGCTGGGGCGGCCCCTTATGTTTTTGCGGACAGCGGGGATGTCTAGAAGCCTATGTTTCCGTCCAAAAGATCAGGGAGGAGCTTGGCAGGCCCGTTGGAACTTTCACCGATATCATGCAGCTGCTGGAAAAAGGTCATCCGCAAGCGAACATGTTATTCGAGCAGGTGGGACGACACCTCGGGTTTATGCTTGGCAATACGCTTAATTTGCTTAATCCTACGGTGATCATTCTTGGTGGAGAACTCGTTACGGCAGCTGGTTGGTTTAAAGAATCCATGCTTCAAGCCATTGAAGAAATAACGATCCGTCCAACTCGCGATACGCCGATTATTTATAGTGATTATAATCAAAATAATTGCAGCATGGGAGCTGCTGCACTCGTTTTTCACCATTGGATATTTCATAGTGGGTGAAGTAATTATATAGCAATTGTTTGAATAAGTTTCTACTAGGCTTCTAATTTAAAAGGAGTGATAGAATGGAAACTTTCGACTTTGTTATGATCGGCAGCGGGCACAATGCTTTAATAACGGCTGCCTACTTAACTCGTGCTGGCCGCAGCGTACTAGTTTTAGAGAAAAACGATCGCCCCGGCGGCTTTGTGCGGACGGAGGAACTCACGCTGCCAGGATTCAAACATGATGTGTATGCGGCGGCGCATCCTCTTTTTACAACAGGACCCGCTTATGCTGAACTGAGGGAGGATTTGGAAGCTCGCGGCTTACGTTATGTGAATGCGGACTTGCCGACTGGAGTTTCTATGGAAGATGGGCGTACGGCCGTATTATCACGCTCCTTCGAGGAGCTTATCGCGGAGGCGGAACGTCTGGCTCCTGGAGACGGCGCAGCTCTGGCCGGCATCTTTGAACAGTTAAACCCGCACGTCAATGACGTGTTCGGTTTATTCAGCATGGATCTTTCCAGCCAGGAGGCTGCCCCTATCCTGAAACGGTTGCTCCATGATGAGAATAGCTCAGGCTATTCGGCGTTTGCCGGGCAGTTGTTCGGGACAGCCCGACAGGCGGTGAATTCGCTGAAATCTCCAGTGACCCGGGCCATGCTGGCCTCTTGGGTCACCCATCTGGGCCGCACGCCGGATGAAGTCGGCAGCGGCATTTGGGTGCCGCTCACGGCGATGGCCTTGATGGGCGGCGGTATGCCAACTCCGGCAGGGGGCAGCGAGCAATTGGTTCAGGCGTTGGTCCGGCTGATCAAGGATCAAGGCGGAGAGATTCTGACGAACACGCTGGCCGAGCGTATTTTAGTGGAGAATGGCCGAGCCGTGGGCGTGCGAACCGCGGAAGGCAGGACATACATAGCGAAGCAAGCGGTTGTGGCATCGACTACGCCGGATCAACTCTATCTCTCACTGCTGGCTGAGCGTGATGCACCTTCGGCGCTGCGCAGCCAAGCGAAGCAATTTCGGTACGGCCGAGGATGCGTACAGATTCATCTGGCCCTTAGCGAGCCGCCGCGTTGGCCGGATGCCCGCTTTGATCGCGTAGGACAGCCTCATCTGACAGATGGGCTGGATGGATTTACGTTAGCGATTGCACAGGGGATGGCTGATCTGCTTCCGGCGAAACCAACCTTTACTGTCGATTGTTCCACGAATCTCGACCCAACGCGCGCGCCCGAAGGCAAAGCGATCATGCGGATTCAAGTGCTTGAAGTGCCGACTCGGCCACGAGGCGATGCCGCCGGCTTGATCGATGTTGGAGACGGCAGCTGGACACAGGACCTCACGGAGCGTTTTACAGAACGCGTATTGCAGGTTGTTAGCAAGCACATTCCGAATATACCGAGCGCGATCATTGGCAAATATGTTGTAACGCCGGACGTTATCGCCCGATTCAATCCGAACGCAGGGCCGGGCGATCCATACGGCGGCGCGCACGATCTGGCGCAAAGCTACCTGCTCCGTCCATTGCCAGGACAGCCAAGCCACCAGACGGTGATTCCGAATGTGTATATGCTTGGTGCTGCGACATGGCCTGGCCATGGGGTGAATGGTGGCTCGGGTTATATCGTAGCTCAGCAGCTTTTATCGCGGTTATAAGTTTGCATAGGAAGGAGCTGCCTGTTGGCAGCTCCTTTGTGTTTTTGGTATTTTCAGAAGAAAGGAGGAACTGTGGTCCTCTATTTCCAAGTTCCCTTATTTGCTTTTACGCTCCGTCAAGAAATACAGGAAAGCAATGAAAGTCAGTGCCACCCCGATGCATCCACTCGATACCCAGCCGCCATGCGCATAGGTTAATCCACCTAAAAATGAGCCCACCGCTCCGCCGATGAAGAAAATCGCCATGAATAATCCATTGAATCTTCCCCTGGCTTCATTCCCCAGTGAAAAAATAATTCGCTGGCTGGCCACCAGATTGCCGGAAACCGCCATATCAAGCGTAACCGCAACGACGAAAAGCAGGATGAGCGAAAAAAGTGAACCGTTGTGAAACACGACAATAAGCAGAAAGGACAAGATTGCAGTTGCAATTGCGCCTATGGTAATCGCCTTGGTAAGGCCTTTGTCCGCCAATCTTCCGGCAATAGGTGCAGCGATAGCTCCCGCCACACCAACAAGGGCGAATAAAGCGATGCCTTGTTGGGACATACCATATTCATCCGCCAATCGGAGAGGTACGGTCGTCCAAAAGAGGCTAAACGATCCGAAGAGGCAGGCTTGGTAAAAAGCGCGTCGTCTCAAAATCGGGTTCTTTTTGAACAGTTCAATTAAGGAAGCCACAAGTTGCGTGTACGTTAAGGTGCTTTCGGGGCTCCTTTTTGGCAGTAATTTAGCCAGTGAAATAGCTAAAAGAGCCATGACGACGGCGGATAACACGAAAATGGTGCGCCATCCCCAAATGCCGGCGATCAAGCTGGAAATCGGCCTTGCGAGCATGATGCCGAGTAAAAGGCCACTCATGACGTTGCCGACGACTCGGCCGCGCTGCTGGTCGCTAGATAAATATGCCGCAAGAGGGACGAGGATTTGCGCAACTACGGAGCCGGATCCGATCAGCAAGGCGGCTGTCAGGAACAGGACGGATTCCGAGGACACCGCGGCCAGGATCAAGGCAAGGACTACGATGGCAAGAGAGGTCACAATCAATCGGCGATTCTCTATTTTGTCACTCAGCGGAACGATGAACAGCAAGCCGGCTACGTAGCCGATTTGCGTTAAAGTTACGATCAACCCGGCTGCCCCTGAAGGCAGACCAAGTGCTGCGCTGATGGGACCCACAAGGGTTTGGGAATAATAAAGGTTGGCTACAATAAGGCCGCATGCCGCTGCCAGAACAACCATCATTGTTGTCGAGATCTCGTTTTGCGGTTTTGCAATGGACTTGCTCATAGGAATTGTTCCCCCTCTACAACAATGAATTTCAATTAAGTGAACGTTTCGTTTACTTAATAGCTATCACTATATACTGAACGAAGCGTTTTGTAAATACGCTAAATTTCATATATACTGATGGCAAAGGATAGAAAGGGGTCAGTTAAATGGCTCAAAAAGGTCGCCCGAGAGATGTAAAGCTTCAACATGTGATATTAACTGTAGCTTATGAGCTGCTATTGGAAGGTGGATTTGAAGAAGTAACCATCGATAAAATTGCTGAAAAAGCAGGCGTGAGCAAGGCGACCATCTATAAATGGTGGCCCAATAAAGCCGCTGTCGTGGCTGAAGGTTTTTTTGAAGCTGCGGCCAGCCGCCTGCCTGTCCCGGATACAGGCTCTGTTCTGAAAGACATTACGCAACATGCCGTAAATTTATCTTTGTTCATGGAAAGCAAAGAAGGTAGAGTGATCTCGGAGTTAATTGGCCAAGGACAGATGGATTCTGCATTAATCCAGGTTTTCCGAGAATACTATGTAAAGCCTCGGCGCTCAGAGTCCGCTATGATTCTGAGAAGAGGGATTGACCGCGAAGAGTTAGGTAAAGAACTGGATGTAGAGTCCAGCATCGATTTGATCTATGGACCCTTGTTTTACCGCCTGTTAGTTAGCGGGGGGTCCTTAACAGTGGAAAATGTGAAGCGGATGATTTACACCGTTTTCAATGGATTGATTTCCACGGGCAAGGCAAAGATAAATCTATTGGATTTATAGATGAGAATGTAACCACAGATGCAAGGTTCCCAATTAGTGGGATACTCTCCATCTCGCGAAGAAGACGCCGGGGAAGGTACCCGGCGTCTTTCCTCGTTATTTCAAGTATGAGTGCGCTCTCCGTTATCCTTAACCTTAAGCCGCTTCTGTGTTCATGTAGTTGATTGCCCACATATGGCCGTCCAAGTCCTCGAATGCCCAATGATACATGAATCCATAATCCTCAGGTTCTTCGTACGATTTCCCACCCAAGGAGACCGCAGTATTCACGATTTCATCCACCTTTTCTCGGCTTTCGAAGGCCAATGGAATTGCGGGTTGAGCTCGAATCCGAGTCCGGTGAAGAACGCCTTCGATTGTTCGACGATGCTTACAGGCAGATTGAAGCTCGTGAATGTGGACACTAATGCCATTTTTAAACACCTCATCGTCAAATTGGATTGTTGTCATGAGAGCCTTCGTTTATTTAGCAAACCCAGTATATCAATGAACTTCTCAACGTAGCAGAGTTGCACATAAGTTAGATTCTGTTTGTCGATCTCAATGAACTTCCTATCGACTTCACTCCGTCGACCGAGGATGAAGCTGTAGCTTGGTCTGACTGCTAATGCGATCCTCCCCTAATTGACGGGAACTACGGTCCGTTATTTTGCTGTAAAAGCACACTTTCCACGTGGAAGTGGAACTGTGGGTCGCTATTTTGCTGATTTCAGCTGTGTAACGCGCTATCTGGACAATTAAGACCCTGTAGTTCGGCTCGGATAAGATACAACCTGTTTTGCTTGAAATAGGGGACTACAGTTCCCTTTAGAGTGCTGATGGGGGGGCAAAACTGCCGATGTGCAAGCAAGCTAAACGGGAGGGTCATGGATGAACTTTCCTGAAAGTTTATATATGGAGCTTTATTTGCTTCGTGCCTTTCTGTGAACAGTGGCGCGCGATGTGACATTTTCTGCGCTAAAAAAATAGTTGAAAAAATGTATACGCTTTAATTTTGGGATGTGATAGTTTACATAACATAGGAGAAATAAAATTTCAAAAAAGTATTTACAACATGAAATAAAACTCATTATAATGAGGATTATAAGTCAGCTTTATTAACATAAAATTGAGATATCGAAAAAACGGTTGAGGATGTTGCCTATGTTAAAAGGTGGATTAGTGAGCATAGAGGCTGCTATGGCAAGCTTGACGCCGAGTGAGCGAAAAGTTGCACAGTATATTTTGGAACATCCGCAAGAGGTAGTTAGCCTTTCGGTACAGAAATTGGCGGAGTTAGCCAGTGTTAGTGAAGCGACAATTATACGGCTTTCCCGTTCGCTTCATTTTAAAGGGTTTCAGGAACTTAAGATGCGAGTCGCCGGGGATTTGTCGCAGACGTCATTACCGACAGAAGCGTATCAGGAAATTAATGCGAACAGTTCAGTAGGAGAACTCATTAAATCAGTCACAACAAACAATATTGTTTCAATTCAAGATACATTAACCGTTCTTTCGCCAGAAAGTGTAGAGAAAGCTATACAAACGCTAAGCGCTGCAAGGAAAATTGGCGTGTTTGGCGTAGGCGCCTCAGGGGTCATTGCGGAGGATTTCAAGCAAAAGCTTTCACGGATTAACCGGTGGTGCGAAATTGGTACGGGGTTCGATGCCCAAGCTACGATTGCGGCCAACTTGCTTCCCGGTGATGTGGTTTTTGGCATTTCCTACACGGGTCAAACGGAAGATATGATTCGTTCGCTCGCTGTAGCTAAGAAAAATGGCGCAGTTGTCATTACATTGACGAGATTTGGAGCTAATCCGGTGGCGGAGCTTGCTGATATCCAGTTGTTTATTAGTACCTTGGAGAAAAGTATTCGCAGCGGAGCGATGGCATCAAGAATTGCTCAGCTGAATGTCATAGATATTTTGTATGTAGGAATCGCGGGTTGTCATTACGAGGAAAGTGTGAAATCGCTGGATATGACTCGGCAAGCAGTTAGTGTGGGAAAACGTAACGGATAACGGTTTGGTCCTCTTGTGGTTTTGGAGGTTAAACATAGATATGAAAAATTAAAGGGAGGCTTTTTTTATGAAACGTTTATTCAGTGGGGCAGTTTTAACGATGGTCGCAGCATCCTCCATGCTTGTAGCATGCAGCAGTAACACCGCAACGCCAAGTGCAACTTCCGGTACAGCAAGTACTGCACCAACAACAACAGCAGCGCCACAGGATAAAGTAAAGCTGACAATGGGTAGCTGGCGTACAGAAGATACAGAAGCTTACGCAAAGATCATTGCAGAGTTCAAAAAGAAAAACCCGAACATTGATATCGAGTTTAAACCGACCAAGAATACAGAATATAATACAGCTCTGAATACAGCTCTACAAAGCGGGAACGGTCCTGATATTATTCATCTTCGTCCTTATGCGGCAGGTGCAGCTTTGGCGGATGCGGGCTACTTGGAGCCGTTGACGAATGTTAAAGGCATGGATGTTTTCTCGAAAGACACCTTGCTCGCTGCTACGGGATCCGACGGGAAAGTATACGGGGTTCCGACGGTTTTCAGCTCAACGCAAGTGTTCTATAACAAGAAAATCTTCCAAAAATATAATCTTCAAGAACCTAAGACATGGGATGAGCTTGTAAAAACAGCGGATACATTGAAGAAAAATAAAGTAACGCCATTCGCGTTTGGTTCTAAAGAAGGCTGGATTCTTTCGCTGACGGAAGGAACGCTTGGACCGTCTGTATACGGAACGGATTTTATGAAGAAAATTCTTAGCGGTGCTGCGAACTTCAAAAGTCCGGAGTATGTGGCTTCCATTAAAATGATGAAAGATTTAACCCCTTATTTCCCGGATAACTATGTAGGAATCGGCATGGACGACATGAGAAATATGTTTGTGACGGAGCAAGCAGCCATGATGGTTATGGGAGATTGGGAATATGCCGTTATGAAGAAAACGAATCCTGATCTACAAATGGATGTATTCCCGGTTCCGCCAGTGAAGGCAGATGGCAAGCAAACGGTAACGACTTGGGTGGACGGTTCATTCTCCGTTAATGCCAAATCCGCTCATAAACAGGAAGCTCTGAAGTTCATGGAGTTTTTGACGTCCAAAGAGTTCGGAGCACTTGCTGTGAATGAATTGCAGAAACCAAGCACGATTCCAGGTGTGCCGGCAAATGATCCATTGGTAGCTAAAATCGCCAAAAATGCCGATTCGATCTCCACGCCGTATGCTGCAGTCGTTTACTTTAATGCAGGTAACCCGACAACGAAAGCGACATTAGAAAACTCCATCCAAGGGATGTATTTGAACAAATTAACTCCTGAGCAAGTGACAGAGGAAGTTCAAAAGAGTGCGGATTCCTGGTTTAAACCAAAGAAATAAGTAAAGTAAAGGTGTGGGGGACATGAATAACTTGGCCAAAACGTCCGGGTGGAAAAAGGGAGCAGTTCATCTGTTCCCGGTCCCTGCCCTTGCAGTGTATATCCTGTTCGTTATTTACCCGATTCTATCCGCGTTTGGTTACAGCTTCTTTGATTGGAAAGGCCTCGTTCGCGGAGAATTCATTGGTCTAGGCAATTTCGTAAGTTTGTTTACGAAGGAGCCGTTTAATCATCTGTTTTGGAACGCCTTTGGCCATAATCTTTATTATTTTGCTGTAGAGATGGCTGTACAAAACGTACTTGCCTTTGTGCTTGCTTATCTGGTTTATAGCAAAGTTAAAGGTTCTAATTTCTTGAAAATGGCTTATTTCTTACCGAGGCTGCTGTCTGTCATTGTGGTAGGCTTCTTGTGGAAGCTTATGTTGAACCCGAATAATGGCGTCGTGAATGTTATGCTCAAAAAGATCGGCCTTGTTTCATGGGCAAAGCCTTGGCTTGGGGATCCGGCTACGGCGCTTACCTCGATTACCATCGTCAATAGTTGGTTTGGCGTTGGTTTCTCGATGTTAATCTTCCTTGCCGGTTTACATGCAATTTCTACGGAAGTTATTGAAGCGGCTAGGATGGATGGCGTTAAGGGGTTTCGTTTAATCCGCTCGATGATCCTTCCTATGATGAGTCAGTCGCTGATCATTATTACGGTTTTCACGTTTATCCATGCTTTCGAAGCGTTCGAACTGATTTATGCGATGGAAGGCTCGCAAGGTGAACCCTACAACTCGACGGACACGCTCGCTGTATTTTTTTATCGCATTGCATTTGGTGGCTCGTCCGGCGGAGATTCGGTGGCGCTTGGTCTTGGTTCCGCATTGGCTGTTGTGTTATTTTTCATTATTGCAACGATTTCCGCTTTGTTCCTGTACTTCACCAGGAACCAGTCGGCTCAGCATTAAGACAGGAGGCGGACCATGAAAACCAACAAATCAGTTCGGGGACTCCAATATGCTGCGGCGTATTTGGGGGCACTGGTCAGTTTGTATCCGATTTTTCTGATGCTGACCTCCTCGTTGAAAACGAATATTCAAATATTGAAAAATCCAATGTCACTGCCAACGTCCATCTCGTTTGCAGCCTACAGTAAATTAGTGCATCAAATACCGTTTTTCAGCTATTTCTGGAATAGTCTTGTAGTGAGTGTTGTGTCAGTGGTTCTCATTTTGCTGTTTGGTGTGATGGCTTCCTTCTATATTGCCAGATATCCGTTCCGCTGGAATGGAGCCTTGTTTTTTTTCTTTCTCTTGGGCATGATGATACCCATCAAACTCGGGATTGTACCTTTGTTTCTTTTAATGAAGAAACTCTCGATGCTAAACAGTATTTGGTCATTAATTAGTGTGTATACGGCGATCGGATTGCCGTTAGCTATTCTCATTTTAACGGGCTTCTTCAGAACGCTGCCGAAGGAGTTGGAAGAAGCGGCACGCATCGATGGTTCGTCTGATTTTGGTGTGATGTGGCATGTTTTACTGCCTTTAATTCGGCCAGCACTCGGGACGGTCATGATTATGAATTTCATCATGGCATGGAATGATTTCTTTTTCCCGCTAATTTTCATACAGGATGATGCGAAGAAGACAATTCCGGTCGGTATGCTCTCCTTGTTCGGGCAGTACTCGACAGACTTAAGTATGCTGTTCGCTGGGCTAACCCTGGCCTCTGTGCCGATGATGGTTATTTTCTTCTTGGCTTCCAAGCAGTTTATGGAAGGCATGACGGCTGGAGCAGTTAAGTAATTTCATGTTGAGAAAATCACAAAAAGAACCTCCATATCCACGAAACTAGTGGAAATGGAGGTTTTTTTACTTGCAATAATTAGTTATTCACTACGGGGCCTGCCGTAACGATTTCCTGCAAACGCGCCTGCAGATTGTCGGTACAAATACCGCCATGGAATGCGATGATTGCATCGAGCTCAAGCTCTTGGAGCTTCGCAATGGATGCCAGTGCCGTTTCCTGATCCGGTGTATAGGTTGGGTTATAGGATTGCAGAACGCCGTCCTTCGCTGTTAGAGCATCGCCAGCGATCAAGGTTTTGCTCGGGATATGATAATAGGAGGTATGATCCGGCGTGTGACCTGGCGTATAGACGACACGAATGCCGCCAACAAACGGTAAAATATCGCCGTCTTTAAGCGCTACGTCGACCTTGACGGGTGGAGCTAGCTTTTTGCTCTTCACGAGGGGGATCTCCCCGGCTAGATAAGGCACGGCCCTTTCGTGAGCCAGCACTTGAACCTGGTCTCCGAGAGCTTCCACAAGCGCCGGAAGGCTGCCGATATGATCCATGTCTTGGTGGGTAATGATAATTTTGGTCAACTTCTCGAAAGGAATGGACAATTCCTGAAACGCGGCACGAATCAGCTCTAGTTGGCCGGGGATGCCTGTATCAAAAAGAATGACGTCTTGATCGTCCCATAGGATAGTTGGGATGAAGGAGTTGCTGTTGTTTGCTACGCTTAGCTGGATTGTTGTAATACCTGAGCCCAATTGAACCAATTCGAACACCGCCTAATTAAGAATGTATACTCTCTTATTATTCCTCTATTGCTGCAGAAAAACAAGTTCTTCGTAGAGGGAAAAAGGGAGGTGGCGAGGGGGTGGGGGACTGGCGTCCCCTCCCTGTTCGTTTGGTTTATTTCGATAACAAACGGTATAATACCTGCGCTGCTTCAGCTCGCGTTGCAAAGCCTTGAGGCTCGAATTGGCCTTCGGAGCGGCCTTGTATCAAATCTAGAGCTGCTGCTGCTTTTACATCAGCCAAGGCCCATTCTCCGATGGCGGCTTCGTCCGAGAAAGAGGACGCTGCTGCCGGATCGGTTTTACCGTGCAGAAGGCTGTATGACCGCATCAGTATGGCCGTCATTTCCTCGCGCGAAACCAAAGCGTTCGGCTCGAACTTATCGGTTTCTCTGCCATTCACAATGCCGGCTTGTACGGCAGCGGCAACCTCAGGGGCGAACCAGTCGGATGATTGCACATCCTGGAATGAGGTGGTTGAATTGGTCATCTTCAATTTCAAGGCTCTTGCCATAAGTGCCGTAAATTGTGCGCGTGTGACCTTGCTCTCGGGTTCGAAGTTTTGTTCACTTGTACCGCTAATAATAAGTTTAGAGGCCAATGCTTGAATGACATCCGCCGCCCAGTGGGATTGTGGAACATCAGCGAAAGATTTAGATACTTCCAGAACGGTGTATTTGCTGAAATGAGAGATGTCGGAGCTTAAATCACCACTAAAGTAAGTTCCTCCTACGCGCTCCAGCCCTCCATTATCCGAGATGTAATATACACTGCTCAGTTTTGGATCTACAGCAGAATCGAGTTTGAACTGAATTTGAACAGGTTGTTCGAAACTGGTGACGCTCATGGTTTGGCCTGCTTTAGTCGTCACATACAGCTTAATGTTGTAGATCAAACTGCCCAGCTTCACTCTCGCGCCTAGTTGATTCTTAGCTTGATTCAACACGCTCTCGCCAACTGCTGATTCGGTAAGTGGTTCGATGGCTAGTGTGATTTTACTGTCGGAGCGTTCCGGCTCGCTGACAAGATTGATCAGCTGGGAGAATACTTTCGCTGGCAATTCCAGTTTGAGCTTCTCCGCTTGAATCTCAAGCTTTTTATCGCCTAGCAACTCGGCGGTGTTAGAAGGTAAAAGGATCTGCTGAGCACCCGTTGGCAGGGAAATGTCAATCTGCTCTGTTCCGCTGGTCTGTAGTTGTTCCGGTTTCACGGAAACAACATTTGGTTCTGCAGGGGTTGAGACCGTCGGTGTCGGATAGCTTCCTAATGTCGGCCTTTCTCGGCTATCTACCAGGAGAGTTGCTTTGGCATTCGGCGTAATCAGTTTCTCTTCCTTGAGAGAGCTGGTGCTGATCTTAACTTGTTCTAGCGTTAGATCTACAGTGCCGGTACCTACTGCCCTGAAAGTTAAGGTACCGAGTTTGACAGAGCCGCTCAGACCGGTTAATGATCCTGTTTTTGTATAAACGAGCTGCACATGTGTGCCGCCTTCCTGCACAATCTTGATTGGAAGTGCAAAGCCGTTCAGATCGGTGAATTTCTGCGTAGTATCCGGCTGAAGGATGGACCCGTCATAATACAGGTTAAGCTCATAAGCAAAAAGATCGTTTAAGGAATCGCCTTGGATGTCTACCTTTACTGTTTGATTTTGCAGTAAGGAGTTTGTTGAAGTTGTTACAGAAAATACAGGGTCGACGGAGGCTGCCGCAACCTGCGGAAGCCAAAGTCCAATAGCTAAACATAAAGATAAAGTAAGCCCGAGCAGCAAACGTGCCATATCTATGTCCCGACCTTTCATTGAAAATTGCTTACGGTGTTAATACGAGCTTGGACTCCTCCTCGGTTGTTAGGGCAGGGGTGGATGCCGGCATCGTACGAACGTGGGTCGCTTGTTCAAAGGAATATGCCAGTTTAATCAAAGTTCCTTCGTCGTATTCTCTCCCCAGGAGTTCAATTCCGAATGGAACTTGGTTGTTGTAGCCTGCCGGGAAGCTGATGGCCGGGAACCCGGAATAAGGGCTTAATCGGTTCGCATTCCCTGATGTAGTTGCATACATGATGGCATCTAATGAATTTTCACCTAATACTTGAGTTAGCGATTGTTGTGTGAGTTTTGTGCGTTCCCAAAGATCTTTATAGTAGTTGAGTGTTTCCAATGTCGTCACGTTATCGCGCTGAATCATTGAACTTTTTTGGCTTTGTAAAATGTCGTTGGATGCAATGATTTCTGTCAGTGTCTTGTAGGGAGCGTTCGCGCCGAGAGTAGCCAAGTAATCATTTAGATCAAACTTAAATTCCGTACCGCTCAAGCTGGCATAGCCGAGGATTTTGGATTGGTTCGGTATGATTACGTTGTCGACAATGGTTGCGCCAAGTTCTTTCATCTTTGCAATGGCCGCATTGAAAGCGGGATCGTTGCCGGTTGACAGTGAGCGTATGACGCCGATTCTTGCTCCCTTTAAACCGTCCTTATCCAAATAATCGGTATAGCTCTTCGGAATATTGCCGGTTGATAGAGCGGTTACCAGGTCGTTCGGGTCATATCCGCTCACGACATCAAGTGCAATCGCAGCATCGGCCACGGATCGAGCCATTGGACCGCCGACATCTTGAGAGTGGGCGAGAGGAATGATGCCTTCACGGCTCGTCAACCCAATTGTAGGACGAATACCGACGAGTGCGTTGCGCGAGGATGGAATTCGAATAGAGCCGCCTGTATCTGTTCCGAGGCCGATCGTGCCGAAGTTTGCCGCAAGAGCCGCACCGGTACCGCCGCTTGACCCGCCGGGATTCGTGGTCAGATCATACGGGTTTTTGGTCTGCCCGCCAAGCGAACTGAGTGTTGTCGTTCCGAAGGCGAATTCATGGAGATTAGATTTTGCGAGTATAATTGCGCCTGCATTCTTCAGCTTTTTAATCATATACGCATCGGTCGAGGTGTTGTTTGCTTTTAGACAAATACATCCAGCTGTTGTTGGCATACCAATTGTATTGAAGTTGTCCTTCACAATAACGGGGATTCCGTGAAGCGGCCCTCTAGGCCCATTTTCGCTGCGCTCCTTGTCGAGAGCCGCAGCTTCTTCGAGTGCCTTCGGATTGATATTAAGAATGGCCTTGATTTCAGGACCCTTTTGATCATATGCATTGATACGCGCCAAATATTTCGTGACAAGCTGAACAGCTGTCAGTTTACCGGCATTCATCGCATTTTGAATATCCATCACCGATGCTTCCATCAGCTCGAATTGCTTTGTATCATACAATACCTTTTTGCCTAATAAGCCTAGATCCGTCAGATCAATCGATCCGTTTTGGTTGAAATCGGCGCCAGCCGCCTTGGACCATGAAGCGTGAGTAGATGTAATACCGTAATAAGGAGCGAGCAAAGCTAAATCACCGATATCAAGCGCATCATTACCATTCAGGTCTCCGGTAACTTGGTTTGTTTGCAAGCTGAGGCTGCCAAAACGCGTTGCTTGGATTATGCCTGTATCTGCAAGGCCAAGCTCAGCGCTCACCTTAATATCCTGTACGCCGCCATTTGCTTTTGCTTTGAATTTAAGGCGGATCAGTGTTTTATTATTGACGGCTGACTCGCTAATGCTGGCAGCGACGACTGTTGCCTTACCTAGCTCTGCATTTTGTCCAACGATAGTAGTTGAACTGTCTACGGCTTGTACATCGATAAAATCAACTCGGGCAGGATTAAACTCGATGATAAATTTCTGGGCAGTCACTTTACCGGTAACTCCGGTTAACGCGACATCAACATCGAATGACGCTCCGCTGATTGTCGTTGAAGGACCTGTCAGAAGGACGGATTCCGAACCTGGTGGCAAAACGACAACATTAGGAGCTGTTTGATAAACACTCTCTGTTACTGTAGACGAACTGTTCGGCGAATCGACGCTGGAGATCGAGGTTTCTGCGGCAGCGTTCATTGCTCCTATAGGCAACGTAGCTGCAATGAGGGCTGTGGAAAGAACCTTCGAAATAGAGTTTCTGGATAATAAGGATTTCATGAAGACGCCTCCAATAACGATTACGAATTTATTGAACGTGGGTAATTCTGAGGAAATGCTAGGTTGATAGAAATGATAAAAATGATGAATTAACCTGAGACCAATAACTTGAGAGGAATAATAAAGTGAATTTTATGTAAGATAATATCACCTCGATTTGTTTATTTTCACTTATGGACATCATTCTATTACATCGTTTGTTAATCAACAAGGTAGATTCTTCCAAGAAAGCGCATGCAAATATTTTAAAATTTATAGAGTTGTAACGCTAAAAACATAGATAAACTAGTGAATTATCTCGTAAAATAACGAAAATATAATATGTATGCGCTTTTATGGTTATGTTATGTATTTGATAAATAATATAACATTAAATACGATGGGGGTGTGTTTAAGCGTTTAAATCCAAAAATACCTAACATGGAGGTTTTCTTACGTGACATTTATTCATGAAAGTAAACTCAGCAAAAAGGTCCTCATCCCGTTCCTTGTCTTGGCTCTCTTTAGTATGATGTTGGTATTTATGAATCCGACCTCTGCGAGTGCGGCTGCGGCGATCCCTCCGCTATCCGATAGCAGAAATCCCCAGTTGCCTAACGTTATCGTTATCGCAACCGGCGGTACGCTTGCAGGTAAAGCAACGGATGCAACGAGTTTTCAAACTTATCAAGCAGGAACGTATCTGATGTCGGACTTGGTAAACCAATTGCCGAATAAAGATAAAATCGCTAATGTGAACACCTATCAATTTGGAAATAAAGGGTCAGGCAGTTATTCCATAGGTGACTTGTACGATCTGTCACTTGCTGTGGATCAAGCGTTAGAAGTCTATGATGGCGTGGTTGTCACTTCCGGGACGGACACGATGGAAGAAATCGCGTACTTTCTGGATCTCACAGTTAGAAGTGAAAAGCCGGTTGTCGTTACTGGGGCTATGAGACCTTGGGATGTTATCGGAACTGATGGTCCAGCGAACCTGTACAACGCCATTAAGCTTGCAGGCAGTGGAAAAACGAAGTCGTTTGGTACTGTCCTTATGCTGAATGACACCATTCAGGCAGCGAGAGAAGTGACCAAAACGAATGCTCACCGTATGGATACCTTTGAAACGCCTATCCTCGGCGCACTTGGTTATATCGATGAGACGAATATTAGTATTTATCGTGCTACGGCTAGAGCGCTTAAAGCAGGCGAAGCGGATTGGGCGACGCCATTTGACTTGAAGACGATTACGAAGGACAAGCTCCCTGCCGTAGAGATTGCTTATGCTTATCAGGATGCTGGAGGCGGCGCGATTAACGGTCTGGTAGCTGATGGCGTCAAAGGTATTGTGACGGCAGGAACAGGTGCGGGCGGCATTTCATCGAAGATGAGCGCAGCGCGCAGCAATGCCATCAAACAAGGTGTTATTTTCGTCACGACAACACGGACAGGTTCAGGTACTATGTATCCTAGCTCGAGTAACGGCATCATCGCCGGGGATAGCTTGAACGCACAGCATGCTCGAATTATGCTTCTGCTTTCTATGGCTTTTTCCAGTGATTTTAACGTGATTAAAGGTTGGTTTGGCACTTATGGTACGCAAGATGTGAAAGAGGCATCCTAATTCAGCGGGAGGTAAGATTTAATGAATGATATGGCTCATCCGAATATCAAAAGAAGCCTCATCCCGCTCTATTTCGTGTCTCTGATGCTCCTGTTGGCTGTATTGTTCAACCATCCGTCACATGCAGGTGCGGCGGAACCTTCGGGGACGGCTTTCCCGATCCCTCCGCTATCCGACAACAGAGACCCTGGGCTGCCTAACGTTGTTGTGATCGCAACCGGTGGAACGTTGGCGGGTAAAGCAAGAGATGCAACGAGTTTTCAAACCTATCAAGCGGGTACTTACTTGATGTCCGATCTTGTAAACCAACTGCCGAATAAAAACAAAATTGCCAATGTGAACACGTATCAATTTGGCAATAAAGGTTCAGGCAGTTATTCGATGGGAGATTTGTACGACCTATCACTTGCGGTAGATCAAGCATTGGAAGTTTATGATGGTGTGGTCGTTACTACTGGCACGGATACCATGGAGGAAATCGCTTATTTTCTTGACCTCACGGTAAGAAGCGAAAAGCCGGTCGTTGTCACTGGCGCCATGAGACCTTGGGATGTCATCGGAACAGATGGTCCGGCGAATTTGTACAATGCCATTAAGCTTGCAGGCAGCGGTAAAACGAAATCGTTCGGCACCGTGGTTATGCTGAATGACATCATCCAAGCAGCAAGGGATGTAACCAAGACGAACGCGCAACGCATGGATACGTTTGAAACACCGATTCTAGGTGCACTTGGTTATATTGATGAGACCAACATTCGTATCTATCGCACTACTGCGAAACGTTTCAAAGCAGGCCGGGCGGATTGGGCAACCCCTTTCGATCTGAAGAAAATCACGAAGGATAAACTCCCTGCAGTTGAAATTGTATATGGCTACCAAGATAGCTCAGCTGGTGCGATTAAAGGGTTTGTTGCGGAGGGTGCGAAGGGGATCGTGACCGCCGGCACGGGCGCAGGCGGCATTTCGTCGAAGATGAGCACGGCGCGCAGTAATGCCATCAAGCAAGGTGTTATTTTCGTCACCACAACAAGAACGGGCTCGGGCACGATGTACCCTGGCGGCGGGAACGGTATTATCGCTGGAGACAGTTTGAATCCGCAGCATGCCAGAATTATGCTTTTGTTGTCCTTGGCTTTTTCCAATGATTTTAATACGATCAAGAACTGGTTTGGAACTGTTGGAACGCAGGCCATTCAACTCAAGACGCAAGCACCTGATATTGAAGCTCCGGTATGGCCGCAGGGCAGCGCCCTTCAGGTTACGAATATCGGTCAGAATAGCTTGACTCTAAGTTGGCCGGAGGCGTCGGATGATATTGGCGTGAAGCAATACCGAATTTATGAGACAGGAAGCGGCACTGTGGTAGGAAATGTATATGCTTCAGTGACGAATGGCGTGTACGCCTCGGTTACTAATACTGTCTACTCCTCAGTTACAGGAAGTGTCTATTATTCTTTTAACCTCAGTACGCTAACGGCTGGTACGACCTATACATTCAGTGTTACAGCGATAGATGCTGCGGGTAATGAGAGTATTGGGCTTAGCAAGACGATTCAGACTAACTCGCCAAGAAGCTCGTCAGATTCAACGGGCTCGGCAAACTCGGGTTCAGTTTCTCCTGTTGTACCTGTCAAGTTAGATGTGACGGTTCCAGCAGGTGTAACACGGAGTGTAAGTTGGAAGGATGCCATTTGGATTGCCATACCTGAGGGAGCAACGAGTCAAGAGCTTCATCTAACAGCTGAGGCCTTGCAAAATGTAGATGGGTTAGTCAGCGATAGTCGTAAGCTGCTTAGTTCTGTTTTTGAGATTTTGAAAAATTTCACGCAGAACTTCAACAAGCCAGTAAGTATTTCGCTCTTGTTCGAACCGGCCAAGTTAGGCCAAGATCAGCAGCCATCTGTTTTTTATTACGATGAAACGAAAAAGTCATGGATTGAAATCGGCGGAACCGTCGTGGATAACAAAATAACAGTGGAAGTAGATCACTTTACGAAGTTTGCTGTATTTGCTGTGGACAAACCGAAGAGCCCTGGAAGTGCGGAAATTTCCTTCTCGGATATTGCTGGACACTGGGCGGAACTGGACATCAAGCAAGCTGTAACGCAGAAAATCATCAGTGGCTATGCGGACGGAACGTTCAAACCGGACAATTCGGTTACGAGGGCCGAGTTTACAGTCATGCTGATGAACGCGCTGAAGGTTGACAAAAAGGGCACGGCGCCTGCGTTCACAGATCAGCAGCAGATCCCAGCGTGGGCTGAAACGGCGGTAGCTCAAGCGGTAGATTTGGGAATCATTCACGGCTATGAGGACCAGACTTTCCGGCCGGACGGCTTGATTTCCCGCGTGGAAATGGCGGCCATGATTTCGGCAGCTTTGGATACGACGCCGGCAGCGCAAGCGGCAACCAGCTTTGCCGATGACCAAGAGATCCCGGCATGGGCGAAAGGGCATGTAGAGAGTATTCGCCTACTAGGCATTATCGACGGACGCAGCAGTAATAAGTTTGAGCCGGCGGATACAGCTACGCGGGCGGAAGCGGTTAAGGTGCTCATGAAAATGATGCAGCGGAAATAGAAGAAAAAGGCCACCTTCGGGTGGTTTTTTTCTGGTGGTGGGAACTGCGGTCCTCTATTTCGCTGAAAAGGTACAGTTTCGGCCTGGGAGGGGAACTTCGGTCCGCTAATGTGACGATTTCACTTGAAAAACGGGTGATGAAGACGAAATAAGACCCTTCAGTTCCTCTCAAAGAGCGATATGCTCGATTTCCTTAAAATAGCGAACTCCAGTTCCCTTAAGCAAAACTTAAGCGGGGTTCATGTTACTCCACAACAACGGCACGCTGAGCTGCTTTTGACCGCGGTTTGCGGGTTCTCTCAATCCATATCGTGAAAACGAGGAGAGCAAGAAGTCCCAAGACAATGAAGAGAGGCAGCCAGCTTTTTGCAAATCGACCTGCCACCATCATCACCAGCATCGCAATTGTTGGCAGCAGAGGCTCGCCGTAGGCTTTCCACCAGTTAAGCGTAAACTTTTCATAATAATAAAATCCGATCATCGTCAGAGCAGACACGGCCCAACCTCCGGTATAAATCCAAACGGCAAGCACTGGGCTGCTGGCGGCAACCATAGGGACTAAAATCACAACGAAAATTCCGGCGGCAATCATCACCCAGAAGGTGGATTTCGTCTTGCCGATACCTGCCATAATACTGCCTCCTAAACGGCCGACAGAAGAGAAGAGGACACCTAGCGCCATAAGACGAATGTATGTAGCGGAATCGCCTGTCGAATAGTCCGAACCAAATAAAAATCCATTGATTTGACTCGGATATAAGCAAATGATAGCAGTCAACGGATAAAGCAAAATGTTATTATAGCGGATGCAACTCGTACCGCGATTCTTGCTCTCTTGGGCATCCTGTGCTTTCTCTGCGACAAAGGGGAGGGTGACGATCATGAACGCCCAAGTGATGATTCCAATGAAGCCGGTAATTCGGAAACCATTTGCCAAATAACCTACGGCTAATACAGAGCTTGAACCTACCATCATGACGAGAAAAGGCTGTTGAAAAGCTTTGGCAATATTGCCGGCCCAGGTTGGCAGTCCGTATGCGAGCATGTTTTTGACCTCCTGAATGGGAAGTGGACCGAACCATAGGGGTTTATGCACACGTTCAACTTTGATGCAAATAATAAAGGCCGTCAGGAATGCTCCTACGCCCATCCAAAGTGAAATGTTTTCCAGCAAGCTCAGGCTGCCACGCGGCAAAAGCACGCCAAGCACCGTGCCGGTGGTGGAAAGCGCCGTCGTAATGACCATAAAGAAGGCTTGCGTGCCGAAATCGCGGTTTCCAGAGAAGGAGGCGACGCCGATGTTTAGGATGGAGCTGAAAATAAACATAATCGAACTAAGCAGCAATGCGCCTCGAAGCTCCGGCAAATGATAATAGTTCGCCAAAAGTGGAGCTAGAGCTAAGAGCAGCAATCCGATAATCAAGCTAAAAAGGAAGCTCCCTGTCAAAGCAACGCGCAAATTCGTTTGAACCGCTTCCAATGGTTTGCGCGAAAACGCATAGATTAAGGAAGAATTGAAGCCGAAATTGAGAAAAAGGGCTATCATTCCGAAGATTTGCAGCAGCAGGTTGACCTCGCCAAACCGATCCGGATCACCTAACTCCCGGGCAAGAACGATACTCCCCACGGTCTGCAGCATTTGATTGATAAAAAGTCCGAGACCGATAATAGACACATTTCTAAGCAAAAAACGTTGTGTGTCGGATAAATTGAATTGCTGTGTTCGCATGGGGACTTCCCCTTTTCCGTGGATTAGGTCACGCGTTAAGATATCCAAAGCGTATCAAACACCTCCGTGTATGACAAACCAAGAATTTGAAGGAAAACGGAGAAAAATTAAGATATTCATTGTTTATGTGGGGTTGTTAATTCCTGTAAGAGAAATATGTGGGAAAATTCAATTATTCATCTTGACACACCTATATACATGAAATACTATGAAATAAACATTAATGAACATTATTTTAATATTAATGAACATTACTGTTCGTTAACGAGTGAATGGGAGGGGGTGACGTCTATTGTTATCACATGATTCGATTTGGCACATTTCCGATATGTCCCTTACTTTTCGCATGATTTTATCAGTGGTACTTGGAGGGCTTATCGGTCTGGAGAGGGAATGGAGCAATCATGCAGCTGGACTTCGAACTCATATTCTTGTATGTGTCGGTTCAACAACTATCATGCTGTTGTCTATTTACGGGTTTAATGATTTCATCATTGAGCCTAACGTCAGGGTCGATCCTGCCCGTTTGGCTGCACAGGTGATAAGCGGAATCGGCTTTCTTGGTGCGGGAGCCATTATGCGCACGGGAGCAACGGTTTCCGGCTTGACTACGGCGGCCTCGATTTGGGTAGTCGCCGCAATCGGACTATCCGTAGGGGCGGGATTTTATTATGTATCTATTTTGGCTGCCATTCTTGTCTTGTTTTGTCTGTTTGTTTTGAATCATTGGGAGAGGTACCTGCTGCGGAAGCGTCGACACAAAGAATTTATTCTTTGTGTGTCGAGTAATCCTGAAAGTTTAAATCTTGTTTTCAATAAGCTGACCGAACTCAAAATACACATTCGGACTATGCAGATGATTCCGCGCATGGAAAGGGCGGAAGCTAATGCTTACAACGGTGAGGTTTCATTAGGCATTTCAATTAAAGTGCAAAACGATAAGTCGTTGACGGATATTTTGAAAACGCTTATCTCCCTTCCGGACGTTCTGGGTGTAGAGCCAAGTGCTCAGCATGAACATTCTGGTGGAAGCGGTAGCGAACATGTAGTTAAATCCTTGCACTCTTAGGGGAGTAAAGTTATACATATCGTAATAAAGAAAGCATAGAAGCGGTGGCTCTTCCTATTTGGGTGGTAGCGGCCAGGCGGCTATGCTTATTTGTTTTGTTTAACAGCAATTAAACATAATCAAGCAATATATCTGCTAATATTTATGAAAAATTCGTGTTGACGAAAGCGAAATTCGGATAGTATACTCAAAACAAGCAATAATAAGCAATAATAAACATTTTATTGCAATAGAATATGAGCAGGAAGGAGAAGAAGGGGTTTATGCTGTAATACGGCATAGAACGGAAGCAGCATATGCGGGTCTGATTGGATTTATTTAAATGTAGTTTATAACCGCAGAAGTCATTAGATAGAAATGGGAGGAATCATAGATGGAACAAGCAAAATTCGTACAGAACAGAATTCAATCGCGTGCGTATCGCTTAGTAAAGCCTCATGAGGTAATTGAGACCGTCATTGAAAAACAAATGCATGATTGGGATGTTGTCGTGGAACCGACTCTGGGCAGCGTATGTCATGCGGATTTACGCTATTTTAGTGGGCAACGACGAGCAGAAGTGTTGGAAAAAAAGCTTCCTATGGCACTTATTCATGAAGGAATTGGCATCGTAAAGTCAAGTGGTACACCGGCAGTCAAAACGGGCCAACGAGTTGTTATTGTACCGAACATTCAAGGTTATATGCTAGATGGAACAGAACCGATGAACTGTTGTGAGTCTTGCAGAAGCGGCAAGGGAGTCAATTATTGCACACGGGGGCGTTTTCTCGGAAGCGGAACCGACGGCATTGCTCAGAGCAGATTGGTATTTCCGGCAGCAAGTGCAATCCCGATTCCAGATGAAGTGCCGGATGAAATTGCTGTACTGACAGAGCTAAGCTCCGTTTCCTATCAAGCACTCCATCATGTTGCCGATGCACTTAAGAGTGCACAGGTAGTTGTATTCGGAGACGGTCCGGTCGGATATTTGGCAGCTGCTATGCTTCATCATGTTTATGGTGTAAGTCAAGACCGCCTCACTGTATTCGGTGCTGTCCCGGAGAAGCTGGCACAATTTGAATTTGCCACCCGCAGACTGGTGCAGGACTATGATTTCTCCAAAGGTGAAAAGTATGATGTCGCTTTGGAATGCACGGGTGGTAAGTTCTCAGAAAGTGCGATAAATCAAGCTATTGATGTGTTAAATCCAGGCGGACATCTCATTCTGATGGGAGTAACGGAAGATCGGGTCCCCATTAATACGAGGGACGTTCTTGAGAAAGGAATCACGATGAGAGGAAGCAGTCGTAGTTCTATTGATGATTTCATTCCTGTGTTGGAGGCTATGAAAGATTTGCAATGCCAGGAAACCTTAAGGAAGCTGCTTCCGGATGAACGGACACAGATTCAATCTGCAGAAGATTTCGCACATGTTATGGAATTTGCTGAATCCAACAGAGGGTGGAAGAAGATTCTACTAAATTTCAAATGGTGATGTTTCAGTAATGACAAAAATAATGAATTGAAGTAAACTTATCTAAGCAAAAAGAAAGCGTTTACCAAGAGAAATAAACATTAATAAGCATCAACATTTTTTATATTAATGGAAGGAGGATCCATTTGAACAAACAGAGACTTTGGGGCAAGTTTCGCCCGTATGTCATGATTGCGCCTGCCATGGCCGGTATCCTTGTTTTTGTCATTTACCCTATTCTGTACCTGATCTATTTAAGCTTCTTTAAATATAACATGCTGAATAAGGCAAAGAGCAGGTTCATTGGTCTGGATAATTTTATTGAAATCTTCACAAGAGAAGACTTTTACAAATCACTATGGAATACGTGCTTGTACACGATTGGAGTTGTCGTTCTGACCTTGGCATTATCCTTGATCATAGCCGTCTGGCTAAGCAACAACAGCAAATTCAATTCCTTGATTCAAGTCGGTATCTTTACACCTCATATTATTTCAATCGTATCGATTGCGCTCGTATGGCTTTGGATGATGGAGCCGAGTGTCGGTTATCTCAATTACATGTTGAAAGCGCTCGGTTTACCACCGTCCCAATGGTTGCAAAGCTCCAGAACGGCTTTGGTTTCTGTCATTCTCGTTTCGGTATGGCACAGCATCGGCTATTATACACTAATTATAATCGCAGCCATCCGAGGGATTTCTAAAGAGATTCTTGAAGCAGCGGCTATTGATAATGCCAGTAAGTTTAGGGTGCTGTTCTCGATAACGATTCCCATGATTTCGCCACAGCTATTTTTTATCCTTATCATTATGACCATCGGTTCGTTCAAAGTTTTTGATACGGTGAGAATCATGACGGGAGGCGGTCCCAATAAAGCAACCAACACGCTTGTTTACTACATTTATGAATTCCGTACGACGAATATCGGTTATGCTTCAGCGACGGGCGTAGTACTGATGGCGGCAATCGGTCTGCTGACCGTGCTGTACTTCCGATTACTGTCCAAAAAAGTCCATTATTCGTAATGGCAAACTAGAGGATGAAAAAGGAGAGTACAATTGGCCATGAAGCGAACCGTCAGCTTTATTTTCAAAATCGCGCTTCTACTTGTTTTTATATTCCCGTTTCTGTGGATGATATCGACGTCATTGCAGTCTTATGATGAGATTATGACGTTCCCGCCAACGATGGTTCCAGCTATGCCGCAGTGGAAAAACTTCACGGATGCTATGGGTACGGGGCCATTTTTAACCTATACAAGGAATTCCGTCATCGTGACGCTTTCCGTTATCGTTCTGCAAGTGATTGTGATGATCCCAGCTGCTTACGCTTTTGCCAAGTACAATTTTTACGGAAAAGGAATCCTGTTCGGCATGGTGCTGTT
Source organism: Paenibacillus chondroitinus NBRC 15376 (assembly GCF_004000765.1). Classification (GTDB taxonomy): domain Bacteria; phylum Bacillota; class Bacilli; order Paenibacillales; family NBRC-103111; genus Paenibacillus_E; species Paenibacillus_E chondroitinus. The sequence continues at coordinate 80,874 of NZ_BILW01000020.1, forward strand.
GGCGTTTATGATTCCCGGACAGGTTACCTTCATTCCTGTTTATTTGATGCTGGCGGATTGGGGCTTAATCAAGTCGCTGCTGCCGCAAATTATTCCGTTTATGTCCAATGCATTCGGCATCTTCCTGCTGCGCCAATATTTTATGCAAACTCCGGAAGAAATCATAGAGGCTGCCCGAATAGATAACGCGAGCGAGTTCAGAATCATGTGGAATATCCTGACCCCAATGGCTATGCCTGCCTTGGCGACGGTTGTCCTTTTCAGCTTTGTCAGCCATTGGAACGATTATTTCTGGCCTTTAGTGATGACCGATTCGACACCTGTTCGGCCTCTTACCATAGGTATTTCAATGCTGAAGGAAACGGAAGGCGTGAACAATTGGAATATTCTTATGGCGGCCAATGTGGTGTTGGTCATTCCCATTTTGATTGTGTATGCATTCTGCTCGAAATACATTGTTAAAGCTTTTGTATACTCCGGAATTAAATAAACCGAAACAATCTAATCCTATTAATGGAGGGGTAAATACATGAAGAAAAAAGTTGGCAATATGATGGTCACTGCAGTCGTATTAACGGGTTTGCTAGCAGGCTGTTCATCAAATGGAAGCGGCGTTGAAGGATCAACGGCTCCAGCATCGACTTCGGCTGCGACGGCCAAGGCCTCTGGCGAGCCGGCAAAAGGCAAGGCTACGGTTCAATTTTGGCACTCTCTCGGGGGAAAAACCGGTGAGTATATGACAGCGATGATTGACCGATTCAATGCTTCCCATCCTAATATTGAAGTGGTTGGAACGTTTCAAGGCAATTATGATGAAACCGCTACCAAATTGCAGCAGTCGATTGCCGCCAATACCGCACCCGACGTGACGATGCTTGAACGCGCATATGTTGAGCAGTTCGCAGATGCAGAGGTATTGCAAGATCTTAATTCTTATATGAAAAGTTCGAAACTGAGCGCAGATGACTTCGTTCCTGGTTTGATGGGGCATTCTACGTTTAATAACAAATTGGTATCTTTGCCTTTAAACCGTTCCACGCCGATTTTCTATATCAATAAGGATATGCTGGATGAAAAAGGACTTGCGGTTCCGACAACTTGGGACGAACTGAACAAAGTTGCCAACGCGCTGGTGATTAAGGAAGGAAGCGAATACAAGCGTTATGGGCTTACCATGGTTCACGATTCATGGTACCCGATTGCCTTGATTGCGCAAGCAGGCGGTAAGTTTTTCAATGAAAAAGCAACTTCAGTTGATTTTATTGATAACGGAATTGGGGATAAAGTGTTTGGCTACTTGAAGGATATGCAAAAGTCAGGCGCTTTGTACTACCCACCTTCACAAAACTCCGGCAGCATTGTCAATCAGATGTTCACAGATGGTAAAGTCGGGATGATGTTCCAATCGACAGGTGTTATGGGATCACTCTCCAACCTTAAGTTTAAAATGGTAACCGCTTTCATGCCGAAAGATAAAGTGAATGCTGAGCCTACAGGCGGCGCTAATATTGCCATGACTGCCGGATCCAAGCAAAAGGACGCAGCATGGGAGTTCATTAACTGGGTGGAGACCGATCCGCAAGGCGGCTTACAGTTCATAATCGATACGGGTTACCTGCCTTTCACCAAGAAAATGGTCGAAACGAAGCAAATTCAGGATCTATGGACGAAAGAGCCGAACCGCAAGGTCGCTTACGATCAGCTTCAATTTGCCGTTGATACCAATAAAAGCGTCGTTTGGCCGGAAGTTATGAAAGAGTTTCATTCCGTTATGCAGGCAATTATGTATGACAGCAAAGATATCAAATCGTCATTGGATGGATTTAAAAAGGAAACGGAACGAATTTTGAAGTCCAAATAAAATAATGTGGAGGAATGGCGTCAATGTCCATAACTGACAAGAACTTAGGGAGCAAGGCTATTCAATGGCAAGCGCACCAAAACTCGAATTCAGAAGTGCCCGAGAATACGATGGCAGCGATGAATTACGCATGGAATCTCGGGGGGATACCCGAGATTGATATCCGTCAAACGGCAGATGGCATCATTATCGGTATACATGACGCAACGCCGAAACGAACATTGTCCGTACCCGAAGCGGATCAAGACAAGCTGATCTCTGAACTTACTTTTGATCAGATTCAGCAATGGGATGCAGGTGTGAAATTCGGCGAGCAGTTCCGTAATGAGAAGGTTCCTTCACTTAAACAAATATTGGCTGGTTTGTCCGAGCATTCCGACCGTCAGCTCTATCTGGACTTTAAACAGGTAGATTTGGAAGCATTGGCTGCGCTGATTCAAGAATATGGCGTAGCCCGACAGATTATTTTTGCCCACAATAATCATGAGAATTGTAAAACCGTTAAACGGTTAGTTCCCGAGGTTAGAACCATGCTGTGGATTCCTGCGCGTTTCCCAGAAACAGCGGTGGAAACATTCACACATATTCGTCAAACTGGGTTTGACTCCCTCAATATGGTTCAGCTTCACCTGCCAGATGCCGAGGAAAAGCAGTCGTGGCGTTACAAGCTGCAGAAGACATTTATTCAAGAGGCTCTGCAGTATTTGGGAGAAGCGGGAATGGAATTGGAAGTGCTGCCGTACAAATTTGATCAGGAAGACTTATTCGAATTACTTGACATGGGAATTCGGCGATATGCAGTTGACGAGCCAAGTGTATTTGTTGAGCTATTGAATCGCTATTTTAATTAGGAAAGTGAGGTCAAATTCGATGAGAGCTAAAAGGTGTATGGTGTTGATTGCAGGAGTCGTGCTCATCTGTGTGCTTGGGTCATCCATGCCTACGGCAAGTGCAAAGCAACCTTCATGGCATTCAAAAGTATTTGATTTGTCCGCACAACCGACGGAGCTGGTCCGTGATAAAGCGTTGCAAAATGGCACCGTTCTGCAATCATTTGCTTTTGATAACGTAAATAAGCATATCTATACCGTGCAGTTGATGGCAGGCGGGCTTATGCTTCCGGGAGAACCGGCTGCCGTCAGCGGGGCGAATCGCAGTTTGAACGGCGATTTGGCTTTGACTGAGCTGGATCTTGAGGGAAACAAGTTAGGTTACATGTACTTGAAAGGTTTCGGTCATGGTGTTCAGATCGGAGTTGAAACGGAAGACGGAATTCCTTATATTTGGTCGGAAACAGACTCCGTTGCAGAGGGGAAAGATGGTTGGGGAACCGTCATCACAAGATTCAAGTTTGAGAATGGAAAGATTTTAACTCCCGAGTCGCCGGAGCTTCAGAAACATAAACTCATCGAAGGGGCGGATCGCACAACGGTAAATATTGATGCGGTTAACGACTTGTTAACAATGCGCTACCGGAAAGATGGTGTTTTCCACTTCGGTGTGTATGAATTGGAAAGTGTTAAGCAGCACCAGTATGACGCTATTGCGGATGTTGTGCAGCCAAGCGTAGGAACATTTCAAGGCTTCGCCTCTTACGGGCAATACCTCTATTTGCTGGAGGGGAGTTCTTACGGCACAAGCGGTTCGGTTGAACCAACAGGCAATACGTACATTACAACTGTGAATTTTGATACAGGAGAAGCAGTCGACAAGCAGCTGATTACAGCAGGGAGTTCTTTATCTTTTAGAGAACCGGAAGGCTTAGCTGTACGAATTCCCGATGTGAAACACCCTCAAAAAGCGGAGCTTGGTGTAGGGTTTGCCTCCGACTTCACCCCTTTGCGCTTGGCAAATGTGTACACGTACAATCGGATGCTACCTGAGGCGGCTATCAAAAATCGCAATAAATAGATTTTACTTGACCGAATAAACAGCATATACTAATCTAAAAGCAAAAATAAGCGAATATACTCTTATCTGAGCATAATATTAGCAAAGTTTGCACTTAAGAGGGGTGCCTCGTGTTAGCGGCAGAACGAAAATTTAGGATAGTCGAATATGTAAAAATACATCGTGTTGCAACAATCGCTGAATTAGCCCAAGAATTCAACGTTCATGAAGCTACCATTCGAAGGGACCTGGAGGAAATTGAACAAAAGGGACTTGCGAAGAGGACACACGGTGGGGTGACAATCGATCAATGGACGCATAATGAACCTTCGTTTAATGAAAGAGTTGCCCAACAATTCGATCAAAAAGACAGGATTGGCAAGATGGCCGCAAGCATGGTGGAAGACGGAGAGCACATCATTATTGACTCCGGAACTACAACGCTGCATATTGCCAAAAACCTGGTTCAACGATCAAACATTACAGTGGTCACCAATGACATGAATATTGCTACAGAGCTGCGTGATGCACCGGGCATCAAGGTCATTGTAACCGGCGGCGATCTTTATCCTTCCAGCTATATGTTAAACGGTATGTTCACGGATCATGTTCTGGGTTCCCTCCATGTTCAGAAGGCGTTTATCGGGATTCCTGTCATTCATCCCAAGTACGGTCTCATGCATCCGGAAGCCCAGCTGGTTCCGACCAAAAAAGGCATGATAAATGCGGCGGAAAAGATAATTGTTGTAGCGGATGACAGTAAAATAGGTAAGGTATCACTACATACCGTAGCTCCTTGCACATCCATTAATACACTGATTACAGGCAGCAACGTATCGGAAAATGTGGTGCGGCAATTCCGCGACAGTGGAATGGATGTTATCATGGTGTGATCGATGAGTGCGGAGATCGACCAAGTTCAATTAAGGATACCCCGTGGGGGTGTCCTTTTTATATATTTTGGGGATTTACGAATGTGATTGGTTTTGTGTTAAAGTGAATATATCGAACCGGTAGAGGGGAGCAAATTCATGAAACTGGTCTGTTTCGAGACAGTATAACTTCAAGGACAGAAGGTTATGATCGCCCGCTATTGACCATAAAACTTGCCTCTAAACTTGGCGAAGAATGGGAAGTCATTAACGCTGGCGTACCTGGCAATAATACATTTGATGCGATCGAGAGAATTCAAACTGATGTCTTATCTCATAACCCGGATCTTGTGACGGTACTATTTGGCGCAAATGATGCTGCACATCATAAGAGGGTTCAATTGCTAGATTATAAGAGGAATCTCACTGACATTGATAAATCATGGCCTCCATTTCGGAGAACTCGGTTATGAGTATTTATCCGATGAAATAAAAAAGGAAGTGTTGATCTATGAACGTAGAAACGGTCATGCAAGAACTTGAACTTCTGGGTAAGGAACGAACCAAGAAAATTTACGTCTCCAACGGTGCGCACGAGCCACTATTTGGTGTAGCTACCGGTGAAATGAAGCCCATTGCCAAAAAAATCAAGCTTAATCAAACTTTGGCTGAGGAGCTTTACAATACTGGAAACTACGATGCGATGTATTTTGCCGGCGTTATTGCTGACCCCAAGGCAATGACGGAAGCGGATTTTGACCGTTGGATAGATGCAGCCTATTTTTATATGCTGTCTGATTATGTGGTTGCTGTAACTTTGGCAGAAACAGATATCGCTGAGCAGGTTGCCGATAAATGGATCCTTAGCGGTGAAGAGTTGAAAATGTCGGCAGGCTGGAGTTGTTACTGCTGGCTCTTGGGTAACCGACGGGACAGCGAATTTGATGAAAGTAAACTTGCCGCTCTGCTCGAAAGAGTGAAAAATACGATTCATGATGCGCCCGAACGAACGAAATATGCAATGAATAATTTCATCTACACAGTAGGTGTATCCTATTTGCCGCTTCATGATAAGGCCATAGAGACAGCAAAAGCCGTTGGTCCAGTTGAAGTCGAACGCAATAAGAGCCTGATCGCTTCCGAGCGTATTCAAAAGGAAGTGGAAAAAGGGAGAATTGGTTTCAAACGCAAATATGTTAGATGTTAAATATCATTGTCGGAATTTGTAGATTTGTGTTAGGATGAACATCAGGTTCTTTATATGAGACTTGGATAAGGATAGAAGAATAGGAGATCATTTTTATTATGACCAGCAAGAACAATCAGCATGCGTTTAGATTAGCATTGCTGCTCGGTTTATTTTCGACACTCGGGCCTTTTACCATTGATATGTATTTACCCGCGTTCCCGGAAATTGTGAAGCAATTCGGTACAACGGCTTCCCTTGTACAACTCAGTTTGACCGCTTGTTTACTCGGTCTGGGCATCGGCCAACTCGTGATGGGTTCTCTGAGTGATGTCTATGGCAGACGCAACCCGCTGCTTATCTCTATGGCCTTTTACGTCGTCGCTTCATTAGCTTGTGCGTTCTCGCCTAATATCGGAGTGTTGATTGCATTCCGTTTCGTGCAGGGCTTCTCCGCATCCGCGGGTATTGTTATTTCCCGGGCAATTGCACGTGACTTGTACAGTGGCCACGAACTCACCAAGTTTTTCTCCCTGCTGCTGCTTGTCGGTAATTTGGGGCCGCTCGTAGCACCGGTTACCGGTAGTGGAATACTATCTTTCACGACGTGGATCGGCGTATTTATCGCACTTGCGATACTGGGATTGTACCTATTGACGATGACAAAATGGAAGCTGCAAGAGACTTTGCCATCCGATCGTCGCAGGCCTAGCAATTTTATGGAGCAGTTAAAGAACTACGGATCGCTCCTGCGAGATCGCCAATTTGTCGGATATATGCTGGCACAGGGCATTATGATCGCGGGCGTGTTCGCTTACGTGTCGGGAACGCCTTTTATCTATCAAAATATTTACGGCGCTTCACCGACGGTATTCGCTCTTTTGTTCGGGTCAAACGGCATTAGCTTAATCATCGGCTCCCAAGTGGTGGGGCGGATGTCGCATCGCGTCTCTGAACAGGCCTTTCTGTTGTTCGGTCTGTGGGTAGCTTTTTTTGCCAGCCTTACAGTTTTAGTAGTAGCCATCGTTCATGGGCCGCTTTTCGCTTTAGTCATTCCGTTGTTTTTCTTTGTGGCCGCAATCGGTATAACGTCAACGGCAGCTTTTCCGCTTGCGATGGAGAGCCAAAGTCAAAATGCGGGCAGCGCTGCTGCATTGCTGGGTGTCATCCCATTCTTGCTTGGGGCTGTTGTCTCCCCGCTGGTCGGTATCGCGGGTGAGAATACCGCTGTACCGCTAGGCGTCATTATTTTGTTGACGAGCGCCGCTGCGATGTTCGCTTATTTCATTCTCGTAAGAAGAGGCTCACGCGGAGTCGCTCAACGATAACTAAACCAAAAAAGCCTCTAGAAGCACTTAACTTGTGCGTTCTAGAGGCTTTTTCGCTATGCCGACTTATTTCTCCCACAGCTCGATCAGCCGACCTTCCGGATCTTCGATCCAAGCAAACTTGCCATAGTCACCGACTTCTTTGTTCTTGGCTAGAGGTACACCGATTTGTTCAAGATGCTGAATCATCTCGTCCAGATCGTAGACTTGAAAATTTAACATGACTTGCTGTTCTTTTGGAAAATAGCCGCTATCCTCGGTAAAGAATGAAAAGATCGTTTTATTGTCGGATTGAGGTTGTATGATCGTCCCGTTCCAATCTCCGATTTCAATCTTCAGCACGTCACTGTACCATTTTTTTATAACCTCAACATTTTTAGTTCTCCAAAAAATGCCTCCAAAACCTTTGATCATCGTAATTTACTCCTGTCTATCGTCCTATTTTTGGGCATCCGATTACAGTAGATATTCGAGATGTACAGGTAAGTTCCTTTTTCCCGTGGGGTTGCCCACTAGTATTGTTTTCTAAAGAGCAGGAGCTAATGCTTGAAATATCGGCGAGGACAGCCTTCGCGCCTTCAGCATTTTTTCAGTTAACTTTCATATGCCTATCAGCCCAACTTAAGTCTCATTTCAGGTTCGCGTCCTATACTTCAACTATCAACATTAATTCAATTAACTAGCACTCGAAAGGTGGTAATCACATGAATGAAGATATGAAAGATAATATGAAAGATATGAACGATATGAATGATATCCATGATATGATCGAAGTAAAGGGTATAAAGGTTGATAATAAAATTGGGAATCCTAAATTTAAATCCATGTTTGCAGCTTTTATGGCTGGCGCGGTCGTCATTGGCGGCTTGATGTTCACATCGGATAAGCTGAATTTGTTTGGATTTGATGCGGTGTCCACGCCATCAAGCGTCGCTGCGGCCAATAATTCAGCAGCAGCCAATGTCCAAACCGCGTCATTATCGCCAACAGGGAATAATAGCGTATCAGCCATTGCAAAATCCGCAAGCCCGGCAATTGTCAAAATTGAGACGAAAGTAAAGCAGACGAATACAGGACAAAATAGAAGAAACCCATTCCAACAAGGCACCCAAAGTGGGGATACCATTGAAAATGGGATTGGATCGGGCTTTATCTTTGACTCGAGTGGATATATTTTAACTAACGAGCACGTTATTGATGGCGCGGATGAGATTAGCGTCTATGTCCAAGGGTACGACACACCTTTTACAGCAAAACTTCTAGGAAGCAGTTACGATCTAGACTTGGCAGTCCTTCAGATTCAGGGAGACAAAGAATTTCCGGCATTGAAAATAGGCAGTTCCGACAATACGGAAGTAGGCGATTGGCTAGTTGCGATCGGCAACCCTTATGACTTCGATTACTCCGTAACGACTGGGGTTCTAAGCGCCAAAGAGCGTGAGATCAGCATTGATGACACCCAAGGGACTAGAAACTATAAGCATTTACTACAAACCGATACAGCGATCAATCCTGGGAACTCTGGCGGTCCGCTTTTAAATTTGAATGGGGAAGTTATCGGGATTAATACAGCTGTGAACTCTGAAGCGCAAGGAATCGGTTTTGCCATTCCATCAAGCACCTTCAGTTCGGTTGTGGATAAGTTGAAAAATAATGAAACGATCCCCAAAGAGCCAGCACCCTACATTGGTGTAGCGCTGCAAAATATTACGGATGATATGCTGTCAGATTTAAAAATCAACAGCACAAAAGGCGCGGTTGTTGCTGAAGTAGAGCATGGTACACCAGCATTTGAAGGGGGCATTCGTCAATATGACGTTATTTTAAGTGTAAATGGCAAAGCATCTTCCAGCACGGAGGACATTACCAAAGCTGTGCAAGCCGCGTCTGTTGGCGATGAATTGAAAATAACCATTTCTCGCGACGGGCAAGAGAAGGATGTTACCGTTAAAGTTGGCGATAAAAACGCAGCAGCCAGTTATCAAAGCTAATAAAATGGAGACCCCCAGCAAACCGCTGAGGGTCTCTTTCTACGCTTACCATGGAATTGAAAACCTGTGACGCGAACTTTTCCAATTCAACGTACCTGTGAATACGAGTGCTGCGAAATAGAGAAGCAAGGAACAAACGATAGAAGTAGTTACGCACCAAACCTGCGGCATGCCATGGCTCATTACATATTGATAGATCCAGTGGCCGGATATCGCCATCATCATCATACTGATCCCAACTTTGACATAGGGACGAATGTTCCAATAGAACCCGATGGAGTTGGAGATGGAAAAGAAGTTCAGCACCGTCTGCATCACAATACCGATACCGATGCCATAAGCCACACCGATAATGCCCAGCTGGCTGCCTAAAATGTAGATCGTGACAGCCTTGAATGCGGTGGCTATGACATAATTCCACAGCGTAGCCTGCGCGCGGCCGAGACCGAGCAGGATCGCATGAAGGGGAGCATCGAAATAATGCAGGAAAAACATTGGCGCCAGTATTTTCAGCAGCAATCCTGCCTCGGGTGCATGATAGACAAGCGTCGTTAGCGGAGTCGCCCACTCGTACAGGATCACGGTTGCCGGCGCGCCGATCAGAAGCCCCAAGTTCAAAGCCTGATTCATCCGTTCATGGATAAGCAGGCTGTTCTTGTTCGCCGCTGCTTCGCCAATTGCAGGTATAAGTGCGGTTGACAAGGATTGCGTGATAAAGCTTGGCATGAACAGCAGTGGAAACGCATAACCGGCAAGCATGCCGAACTGCTTGGTGGCGAGCGCCGTACCGACGCCGGCGAGCGCTAGGCTCGTGGTGATAAGAAGCGGCTGGAAGGTACTGTACAACGAATGAATAATGCCGTGACCGGTGGTCGGCAGTCCGATCTGCAGCAGCTCGCCGAGTGTGCTTCTTCCTTGCTTCAGGTGGTTTGCCCAAGTTTCGCCAGGCGTCCTGGATTCGCCGAACAGCTTGTAGCTTGTCACCAGGAAGAGGAGGCTGACGGCTTCACTGATGACAGAGGCAGCCATGGCTCCTGCGGCGGCATAAGCGACGCCGTAAGGCAGGAGCAAGTGGACAAGCGCTAACACGCAGGCGATTTGAACGGTATGCTCCAGCACATCGGAGGCTGCAATAGTTTTCATCCGCTGCATGCCGCGGAAATATCCTTTTAATACCGCGGAGACGGCTACAATCGGCGCGATCGGCGTAATGGCGAGCATCGCGTAATAAGCACGTTGGTCGCTTAGGAGAATGGATGCGATCCACTCGGATCCAAGCAGCGTTATGGTCGTGAGCGCTACGCTCAAGAAGCCCGTGACGGCAAGCGAGACATGCAGAATGCGTCTTACTTTCATTCGTTCGCCGCGGGCGGAGGCCTCTGCGACCAACTTCGAAATGGCTACCGGCAATCCCAGCTCCGTAATCGTTATAACGAGCGGGACGAGCGGATGGGCCATCATCAAGATGCCGATTCCCTCTGCGCCCAGTACACGTGCGATATACATGCCGCTGATAAAACCGAGAATACGATTGATGAAAGCAGCGACAGACAATACCAGCGTACCTCTCATGAACGAATGCCCATGTTGTGACATGACTTGTGTCCTCCTGTTTCTGTTTATCGAATATTTAAATGTATTCAAAAATTGGAAAAGCATGCGAACAAGCAGGTTTTGATGTTATTTTTACGGTTGGATGGGCCGTGTAGAATGAAAGTTGACTGGGAGAAGGACATTTGTCATGGGTATAGATGAAGTGGAATACGTTTAGTAAAGACGATAATACAATCGGGAGGCTGAGCGTATGGCTGTATCCTATATGGATTTCACTTCTCCAAACGTCCAATATTTCTACGATCTGAAGAATAATCGTACATTCACTAAAGATGCGAACAATTTCATTAATGCGCTGGGTATTCAGCAGTTGAATACATTGGGCAACGTTTCATTGCTCGACATCTATTTATCCAAAGCGAACGTGGTCGAGCCGCATGTCCATCAAAACGCAACGGAGCTGGTCTATTGCATTCGAGGCGCAGCGGTCGTGTCCCTCTTGAATCCGTTCACCAAAATGGTGCTTAACTTCAACATTACACCCGGCCAGGTGGCGAATATTCCGCAAGGGTGGTTCCACTGGGAAATGGCAACCGAAGACGAGACGCATCTGCTCGCGATCTTCGATGCGCCGGTACCGGAATTCATCGCGGTATCCGACTTCCTCAGGCTGGCGCCGAGAAACATGCTCGCTCATACGTATTGCTTGGATCAAGCGCAGATCACGCAGGCGTTAGCCCCGATCCAGAGCACTGTCACGATCGGGCCGCCGGCCGATTGCTCGCATCAACGCCAGGTGCGGCCTGATACTTACCCACCGCAAGCGGAGCAGCATCGGCAAGCTTCTTATACCGGATATGTGTCGCGGCCATCACCTTTCCCGGGCATTGGCAACGGCTATCGGTAGGGGGGGCTGTGCCTCTTATGCAAACAAAGAACCGCAAATGCTTGCGGTTCTTTGGGGCATTCACATCAGGGGAACTAGGGGGCGCTATTCTAACAAAAAAGCACAATTTCCGTGAGCAGGGGAACTCCGTTCCTCTATTTTGGCAATTTTGCTGTGAAACCAGGCCATTGACGAGAAATAAGAGCCTGTAGTTCCGCCTAATTAGGAAATAGCTGGTTTTCTGCAAAATAGAGGCTTCCAGTTCCCTTACGTGGCTTGAGTTGTTGGCAAGCGAAGTGATTACTGTCACATATTCATTGACAGAATTTATTTTTTTGGGGAGTATAAAGGTAAGACGGAAAAGATTGAAAGGTGACTCAATGGCCCATACGGAAAACGACTTAGCAGTAAAAATGGATAACACGACAGGAATGATGCCACCCATAGAGGAAAAGCCTAAGCCTTACGGTTTTGGTGGCTGGCTTTACTTGGTAGCGTTAGGTCTCCTATTAACTTTCGGGAGCTCCTTCTACTATTTGCTGGATACGCTATTCCCTGTTTACCAAAGTGGACGGTTGTCCCAATTGTATGAGGAAAACTGGAAATATGCTTTTATTATCATTTATGAGACTGCCATGAATTTATTTTATGTGGTTTTTCCAGTCATCATTGGATATTGCATGTTGAAAAAAAAGAAGCTATTGAAATATATGGCGATATATTTTTATTTGATTAACTTTGCTGCTAATGTTGGCTATTATTTTATTTCAAACTCCATTGAGGAAATGGCGACTCATGAACTAATGGGGGAACAAGGCAGAAATATTGTTAAATCCTTCGTTACTTGTTTAATCTGGATCCCTTACTTTATCAATTCAAAACGAGTGAAAAATACATATACAAATTAAAGGAAAAAGGCAGCCCATCTAACCAGATCGGCTGCCTTTAGTCCTCTTACCACTTTATCCCTCGAATGAGCCGAATGATCTCTTCCTGCTCCTCACCGCTAATCAGCCATGTCCGGATTTCGTTGATGATTTTATCCCTATTGGTGTACCCTTTAGCCAGCCCATTTAATCTTGCAGCCAAGGTTGCGTTGATCAGTTCCTCCTCGGTTGGAAAAAGAGTGCTCAACTTGTCGACGGCATCGGGATAGCGTTTCAAATAATATTTCTGATGCCTGTCCTCAGCAGGGTAAAAGCCCTTAAAAGGAGCAACCTCGGTATCCGGCGTACCCTTTCCTTGTTCCTCGCTGTTCGTCATGATCTTACGAATGATATCCAACTGTGAGGGGTCGCGATATAAGACCAAAGATCGGTATTGCCGGCCTTTGTAATCATTTATATTAACCGGATTATGGTTGCTCCAGAAGACATGCAGGATAGCTTCCAAACTCACGATGCTGGAATCGAAGTCCATTTCGACGGTCTCGGAGTGGTCCCCAAGCTGCCGGTATGTGGGGTTCACTGTTGTTCCACCGGCAAAACCAACACGTGTTCTCGTGATGCCGGCCAGCTGCCCGAACAAAGCATCAGGACTCCAGAAGCACCCCATCCCCAGGGTTACCGTTTGGTCGTTGCCATTATTCATCATGTTCATCTCCTTATTACGACTGTACTTGCTCCGTACCGCTTCTCGCTCTAAGAAACATACGAAGGGACAATAAAAGCATCAGCACGCTGATGATCACGCACCCGATGATCAAACTGTGAAAGTGCGCAGTCGTGATTTGCGTGCTGAAAACCGTTCCGAGCAAGCTCGAAGATAATATGGTTCCCATAAAACGAGAAGTCATGAACATACCCGAGGCAATGCCGGTCTCTGCCGTCGTAACGTAAGAATACAGGGCTGTTTGCAGTCCGAGATTCTGAAACCCGTTGCTGATGCCAAGCACAGATAAGCAGATAAAAATCCAAACCGCAGTAGAGCTGTCATGAATCGTTAACAGCATGGAGGTTCCAGCCACAACGAATAACGTACCGACGAGCAGCGGAGTTCGCGAACCGGAACGGTCAATCCACCTGCCCACAAGGGGGGTGACGAGGATGCCGAAGCCTGAAATGGACAGCATGATTAATCCTACTTCTTGCCCATTGTAATGCCGCACCTGCTGCAAATACGAAGGGATCCCAAACATAATTGAATAGAACACAATATTGACTAAAATGAATTGCAAATAAACGAAGCAAACATCGACATTCCGTTTTAGAAACAGGACATCAATAAACGGCTGCTTTCGTTTGGCTTCATACCAGTAAAAGCCTACGCTGAGCACCAGACTAAGCAGGAGCAACAGCCAGTTGACCCCGGATTTGAACGATAGGAAAAAGAACAGCCAGCTAAAGATCAGCGCAGTAAAAAAGACGATGCCTGTTATGTCCAGAGAACCTGCACCTGCCTGCTTCCGGGGTGCATCCTTAGGCATCATTCGGAGAGCGAGTACGAATGATACGACGATAAACGGAAAATTAATGAGAAAAATAGACGGCCAGTCGCTATATTGGATCAAAAATCCTCCGAGCGATGGACCTAGAGCCGCCGAGGTGGAGGAGAACACCGACATGACACTTAGCGCTCTCGCTTGATTCGTCGTGATGACCGAGCGGATGATGCCCATGCCATTGGGGAATAGGGCGGAGCTGCCGATCGCTTGAATGACACGAAACGTCATCAGCCAGCCAAAGCTCGTTGAAAGTGGCGCCAGCATGGAGGAGACGGTGATGAGGGCGAGTCCGAGCATGAAGATTTTTTTGCGGCCGAATAAATCGCCGACCTTCCCCATGACGGGCTGTGCGACCGCACTAGCCACATAGTAGGTTGCGATGAGCCAGGAAATCGAGGCATACGTGACATGAAACTCTTCCTGCAGCCTGGAAAAAGCGACGGAAATCATGGTCGTGTTCAATGGGTTAAGCAGCGTTCCCAAAGCTACAGCTGTTATGAGCCATAGATGGCCGGTTTTGTTTGATTTGGCGGTATCTGACAAGAAGATGAACTCCTTTCTAATGAGGCTTCAATCTAACTTAAGTATTTTTTCAATGTTCATATGTGTTTAAAAGGAGATATACGATTGTGAATGATTGTATAAGTAAGCCCGATCCAACATATATTTTTGATTCTTGTTTGTTAGCGAGATAGGCTCTTTTTTTTCAATAAGATCCTGTAAGGCGGACTCCATTAACTCTTTTCTCAAGGGTCCCCATGATTCTTGTTTTAATTGTGTATAGTTCATACTTTCGGTCAAAGTCAGCCCTTTTATCCGCTGGAAAAGAGCAACCCACGTAGTCAAATCGCACTTCAGGCTTTCAGAAGGGATTGCAAATTCCTTGATGCCAACAGCTCCCGTATCCGTGGAGATTGCAAGAAGTCCATAGATTGTATCAACTCCGTCCCCAAGCTGCAGCTTAGCGATAAGTTCGTGGTCAAGGTCATATCGAAAACATTCTATTCGGGTAATCTTGACTGTTGCTTGCAGGAAAGCGATTTGAAGAGGGGGGCGATCCTGGCAAGTCTGGGCGGTTTCAATCGTCGTCATTCTCTCATTCATTGTGATTGACATCTTGTCACATCCTTAAACAAGTGTAATAGCTCGAAAAAGCAAAAATGACCTTCTCCGGAAACAGAGAAAGGTCATAGGAATTCAAAGTCATCGCCTCGCTCTTATCTCCCAGATTCGCTAGCCTAACACAGCGTCTCCGCAAGAATTAGCACCGTGCATTCCTTTGCTAACAAAGGATTGTCGGTTGCCGGGTATCATCGGGCTAGTCCCTCCACCTACTCTTGATAAGAAAAATCAACCTATTCGATTACGTTCAATATTACTACAAAGCACTCTGTTGTCAAGGATAAAATTCAAGTCAAATATTTACAAAATTAATATATGAAATAGTTAATCAATTTAATACAAGCTAACTATGATGATGATAGATGACATCAAATTTTAGTGAAAGAAGGAGCGATCTTTATGAAGCTAGTCGTAATGGGAGATTTGCATTATCACGAAATTGATGAAACAATTCCTGGTTGGTTAGAAGCACGGAATGGATTCTATGAAACTTTACTGGGACGTTTTTTGGAATTGGAAGGTGACGCTCATATTTCACTGGGAGATTTGACGAATTACGGGCATTCCTCGGAGCTTCGTGAAGTATATGCGCTGCTGCGAGAAAGTGATAGAACGTTCTACCATGCTTTAGGTAACCATGATCTGTATGCTCAAACAAGAAGGGAAGTTCTCGAAATAACGGGACAACCTCGCTATCACGCTGTAGAAAATGAGAAAGCCATCCTTGTATTCCTGGATACCGCTAAAGAAATGGATTTTGAGGATTGGGGAGGCTCGGTCGACGAAGAGCAATTGACATGGTTTGAAGAGGTCATAACGGCATCGGGGACGAAACCAGTTTTGGTTTTTGCTCATCATCCGGTACATAACACGACAACCAATTCCGATAAAGATAAAGGTTCCATTCACCCAAGCATCGATATGTGGAAGATCCTAAGCAAGAAAGAAGGCGTAGGGATCTATTTTAACGGGCATACGCACATTGATTCTATTGTTAAGCAAAATAATTGGACGTTTGTTCAACTATCTGCTTGTCTTGATCAGCATGGTCTGCGAATTGTGGACGTTGAGCAAGATGAAATTCGTATTTCGGCGATTGATTTTACGGATGCGGCCCTGACTGGGAATGTTGAGATGTTATATAACAATATGAATCATTTTAGACATAATGCCAGCGCACGTGGGACAGATTCAGAACGGGAGTGCATCATCTCTTTGCGAATAGAGGCGGAACAACGATAGTTTCTGATCAGGGGAGGTCTTGATGGATGAAAAAGCTTAAGCAGGATGAAGGCGGAATGTTTTTTGAAAGATTAAGCACGCACCGTATGGTGGCTTCCATCAAGGAGCCAAAACAAATCGAAATTGCCTTATCTCTTAAACACCAATTAAGCGGTGTATTTCTCTTAACCGGCCATATCGGCGTCATCAAAGGTTATGTGGATTTGTTTAATAAACACCAGCTGCCTGTTTTTCTGCACTTGGAGAAAATAGGAGGTTTAAGTACCGACGCTTATGGTATGGACTACTTGGCCAAAGTGATTAAACCTACCGGCATTATTACGACGAAAACGAATGTTGTAAAAACAGCGAAAAAAATGGGCTTGCTGGCCATTCAACGCTTCTTCCTGGTTGATACGGAAGGCGTGGAGAACATTTTCAAAAGTCTTGCTCAAGTGGAGCCGGACATCATTGAAGTCATGCCGGCACGAATTCCTCAGATGATAGGAGAGATTAAGAAGTTCACGACCCTTCCCATTATTACAGGCGGTTTGGTGTACGAACGAAGTCAGGTTATGGATGGCTTTAAACATGGTGCAACGGCGGTATCTGCCTCCAAAACGGATTTATGGCGAGAGATCTATACCACAGAAGAAAACATTATTCGGAATATTGGCTAATGGAATAATTTTCATAATATTAATAACCACTTAACACTCATTTAATACTGGGCGATTATGATGAAGCCAGACAAGTAAATAGATGTAGGTTGGAGTAGTGGAGAAGCCTGATTAGCGGCCGACTTGAAGTCGGCGGTTGATTTAGGCTTCTTTCTTTTTGGATTCATACTAAAAAATTGGGAGGAACTACAAATGTTTAAGAAAAAATTAGTATCGATTCTTGCGGTAAGTTCAGTCATTATGCTTTCAGCATGCGGAACAGGTAGTGCGGGAGACAAGGCTGCTTCGGGTTCAGCCAATACGGCTTCTTCTCCACAAGGCAAAATCGTCATTAAATATTGGACGGCTAACGGTGGAAAAATTGAAGAAGCCAAACAAAACCTGGTGAAAAAGTTTAATGAATCACAGAACAAAATTGAAGTTCAGCAAGCAAACCAAGGCAACTACGATGATCTTCATGCGAAAGTGCAAGCGGCATTCGCTGCTGGGAACGCACCTGCCGTTTTTGACCTCGAGATTGCCTCTACCGGGATTTTCGCCCGCTCAGGGATGCTTGTAGATTTGACTCCTCTTGCAGCAAGGGATGAGGCACAAGTTAATATTAAGGATTTTAACCCTGGTCTTATGGGGAATGCGTATATCGATGGCAAGCTGTATGGGATTCCATTTATGAGAAGCACCCCGATCTTTTACAAAAATGTCACGATGTTAAAAGATGCCGGTTTGGACCCTGCCGGTCCGAAAAACTGGAAGGAACTGGAGGAATATTCCCGGGTTCTGAAAGCAAAAGGGAAGACACCGATGACGATGGCCGTTGGCGTTTGGGAATACGAGGCGCTTGTTGCTCAAAGCGGTGGTAAGGTACTAAGCGAGGACGGGAAAAAAGCTGCATTCAACTCCCCTGAAGGCGTTGCACCTGTAGAGTTTTGGAAGAAGATGTCCGATGACGGTTTGATCAAGTTTACGGTAGGAAAGACAGCAGGTGCTGACGCGGAGAAAGATTGGACCAACCAAATTTCCGCTTTCAAAATCGGATCTACGGCAGGGGTTTCAGCAAGCTTAGAGGTTGCGAAAGGAAATAACTTCGTAATGGCAACCGACTTTATGCCTGCTAATAAATCGTATGGCGTTCCAACGGGCGGATGCCAACTGGCCATCACGTCCAAGCAGAATGATGCTGAAAAAGAAGCGACTTGGGAGTTTGTGAAGTTCATGACATCCAAAGAAAACACGATCTATCAGCATAAATATGTGGGATACCTGCCTAACCGTCTGTCTGCTTTGCAAAGCGATGAACTGCAAAACTACTACAAAGAGTTCCCGCAATACAAAGTAGCTTCCGATCAATTGCAGTATGCCGTCATGCGTCCGAACGCGAATGCCTACGCTGAAGTTTCAAAAACGATCATTGATGCTATGACGAAAGCCATCCTTGAAAAAGATGTCAAACCGCAAGATGCCATGAACGAGGCTGCGGAAAAAGCGAATAAATTGTTGAGCAAGTAATCCTGGTAAGGAGATGAACGTATGGCCAAGATCCAACTAGTCAATATTGGCAAAAAATATAAAGACGATACGATTATCAGCGGTCTGAATCTGACGATCAAAGATGGGTCGTTTACCGTGCTTGTCGGCCCATCCGGCTGCGGCAAATCAACAACCCTGCGCATGATTGCAGGACTTGAAAAACAGACCGAAGGACAAATATGGATCGGCGACAAATGTGTAAATGATACGCAGCCTGGGCTTAGGGATGTCGCCATGGTTTTTCAAAACTACGCGTTATATCCAACCATGACCGTACGTGAAAATATCGAATTCGGGCTCAAGAACAGAAAAGTTCCCAAAATGGAGCGGGAAACCTTGATCCGCGATATCTGTGAAATCGTGGCGTTAACGCCTCATCTGGACAAAAAGCCGCAAAACTTATCCGGGGGGCAGCGTCAGAGGGTGGCGTTAGCCCGGGCGATGGTCAAGAAACCAAAGGTATTTATTTTGGATGAGCCGCTCTCCAATCTGGACGCCAAGCTGCGCAACCAGATGAGAACGGAGTTGATTCAGCTTCATAAAAGGCTGGGCAGCACATTTGTTTACGTAACCCACGATCAAGTGGAAGCCATGTCGATGGGCGATGAGATCGTCGTTATGAACAAAGGAGTTATTCAGCAGTCGGACTCGCCTTTGAAGCTTTATAACGATCCGGTGAATGTTTTCACAGCACAGTTTATCGGTACCCCGGCTATGAATATTTTTGATTATGGCCATGTTCACGGGTTAAAGGTAGAGGCAGCTTCGGAGATCGGGTATATCGGCTTCCGGGCTGAACATGTGGTGATGTCTCCGAAGGATCGCACAGAGGGGTTTGTTATGGAGGGTGAAATTATTACCAGAGAAAGCCTGGGAGCGGAAAATATTTATCAGATCGATTCCCACATGGGGACGTTTTTCGTCAAAACCTTCCTTACCGCTCTGGAAACGAATGATCATATTCAAGTAATGATTCCATATGATCAGCTTTACTATTTTGACTTAGAGGGCCAAAGAATTCGCGACATATCCAGATATGTCCAACGTGAGAAAATCCTTGTTGCTGGCGGCGGTGTTTAATATGACCATATGGGGAAAACTGCGTCCGTACGCCATGGTGGCTCCAGCCATTACCGTGTTTTCGTTGTTTTTTATCTATCCGATCCTTTATATGATGTATCTGAGTGTGTATGATTGGAATTTTATTAGCCCTAACAAGAACTTTGTCGGGATGCAGAACTTTACGGATCTCTTAACGGAAAAAGAATTTATACAAGTAATAAATAACACGTCCATCTATACCATTTTAACGGTTACGTTCATCATTGGACTTTCCTTAATTTTGGCGCTTTGGCTGAATAAAACGGGTGTGTTTCAAAGCTTTGTGCAAGGAGCGATCTTTAGTCCGCATATCGTTTCTTGGGTATCCATTTCCATGATCTGGGCATGGGTGATGGACCCGCAGTATGGTTTATTAAACTGGTTTATCGGTTTATTCGGCTTTGCCAAGCTCGCCTGGCTCTCCTCGCAAAAGACATCTCTGATTTCGTTAGTTATCGTCGCCGTCTGGAAGGGGCTTGGCTACAATACCTTGGTATTTATCGCCGGATTGCAAAGCATTCCGAAGGACATCTACGAAGCGGCAGCACTGGATCGGTCCAAACCTTGGACGACTTTTTACAAGTTGGTCCTTCCGATGCTTTCGCCTACCATCTTTTTCCTCGTGATCATCAATATGATTGGATCTTTTCAGGTTTTCGAGACGATCGCGATCATGACGCAAGGTGGGCCGGTTAACACAACGAATACCCTTGTTTATTACATATAC
Organism: Paenibacillus chondroitinus NBRC 15376; assembly: GCF_004000765.1. Taxonomy (GTDB): domain Bacteria; phylum Bacillota; class Bacilli; order Paenibacillales; family NBRC-103111; genus Paenibacillus_E; species Paenibacillus_E chondroitinus. The sequence goes on from NZ_BILW01000020.1 coordinate 101,263, forward strand.
GAATACGGTTTCCGGTTCTTTAAAATTGGTTACGCCTCTGCGGCGGGAGTCATCCTGCTGTTCATTGTCGGCGTGTTAACCATCATCTACTTTAAACTGATGTCCAAACGCGTACATTATCAATAAAAGGAAGTGACTCCATTGAAAGCTGAACAGATCATGGAAGCGGATCGCACGTTGTTATATGTAAACAGCAAAGAAGAAATTGCATCAAAAATACTTCAATATATAACCCGTGCAATTAGCGTGATTGGCATGATTGCGTTAGTCCTCATTTTTGCAATGCCATTCATATGGATGCTCTCTACTTCTCTTAAAACGCTGCCTGAAACGATGATTTTTCCGCCGAATTGGATCCCAAAACAGTTTATTTGGAGCAATTACGCCAAAGCTTGGGGATCAGGCCCGTTCTTGCATTATATTTCGAACAGTATCATCATCTCGATCAGTATTCTCGTTTTGCAGATGCTTACGATTATTCCCGCGGCTTATGCCTTTGCTCGTTATAAGTTTAAAGCGTCGGGCATTTTGTTCGGCATGGTGATGGTGACCTTAATGATCCCGTCGCAATTAATTTTCTTGCCTGTTTATTTGCAGTTGAGTGCATGGAAGCTGTTGAATACGCATTTTGCGCTTATTCTTCCCTTCGCATCCAGCGCCTTCGGCATTTTCCTCCTGCGTCAATCGTTTAAACAAGTACAGGAAGAATTGATTGAAGCAGCGCGGCTCGATAGTGCCAAAGAGTGGCAAATTATTATCAAATTAATGGTGCCTATGGCGAAGCCTGTGCTGGCGACCTTTGCTTTGTTCAGCTTTATCGCGCATTGGAACGATTATTTCTGGCCGCTTGTTATGACGACAGATGATGTTGCGCGGACGCTGCCTCTAGGGATTGCCAAGATCCGGGAAGAAGAAGGGGTCGCGAATTGGAACGTACTTATGGCAGGGAATATGATTCTGGTAACGCCAATTCTCATTGCCTTCTTTTTTGCACAAAGACATATTATTCGTGCTTTCGTGTATACCGGGGTCAAATAATCCGTTGAAAATTAGATTGGATTGAAGAAGAAGGCGTGATCAATGGGATCATGCCTTTTTCTTTTGAAATCGATGAGCATGTGATTTTTATCACATACATCTCTTTTGCTAAAAGCTACAATAAAAGCATAAAAGAAAAAGGAGATGGTTCGGATGATGAAGTGGCTCAGAGAGAATAAGTACGCAGCAATGTTATTGACACTTGTTCGGTTGTATGTAGGGTGGGCATGGATGGTAGCCGGATGGCACAAAATAACCGGCGAAAAGGCATTTGACGCTACAGGCTACTTGAAAGGTGCCATCGCGAAGCCGGTTCTTGAGACAGGTACAACGGATTTAGTCTATGGCAACTTTGTAGCTTTCTTGAAAAACTTCGCGCTCCCACACGTTGGCATCTTCAATGTAGTCATTCCTTGGGGAGAATTATTGGTTGGTTTGGGGCTTCTGTTGGGGGCTCTGACAACAACAGCGATTTTCTTCGGACTAATCATGAACTTCATGTATATGTTCGCAGGAACAGTTAGCACGAATCCTTGGTTAGTGCTGCTTGGTTTCATTGTCTTTGCCGCTGGTGCCAATGCCGGGAAATTTGGGGTAGATCACTTGATCTTACCGTATCTGCACAAATGGTTCGATAAGATCGTTAACAGATTTCATTTCACATTTAAGCTCAGATAACATGAGGGTAGAATCAAATGAACAAATTCAGCAAAGCGCCTGTTCTTCCGCTCATAGATGGAGAGAAGATCAGGTGCTTTCATATAAATACTTTGGGAGGGATCAGACATGAAGGTTAATGTGGAAAGTCGCCCTATCGGACTCGCGTCTTCAAATCCAGCCAAACTTGCTTATGCAACGGATCGTTTGGCCGATGAACATGAACAATTGCGAAGACAATTACGGAGTCTCGAAGCGAGTGCCAAAGAAGTGAGCTGGATTGATGATACGGCGGAAGGCATGCACATTATTCAGGATTTAAGACTGAAGGCAGCGCATTTCGAGGAGGAGCTGGAGAGGCATGCCGCGTGGGAAGAACAGGAGCTGTACCCATTCCTGATCAACTACTTTCATAGTCAGCAAACGCCTACGATCATGCCATCCTTTTGGGTCCTGGAAAAAGATCATCAATTGGGTGTTTCATTTCTTCATTCGTTCAAGGAGGCCGTCGTTGATATAACGCCTATTTTCAATAAAAAGCAGTTAACCGAAACGGCCTCATACCTCTTGCAGGCGTGCTTGATATTAAATGATCATCTCACCATGGAAGAACAGTTTGTTTTGCCTTTAACGGATAGGGTGCTAATGGATCTGGAATCCTTCTTTTCATAGGAGAAATGTGGCGAGGAGATTGGAGCTATTACATTCTGCATATTTCTAACGGACAGTTTTCACAATGACAAATATTTCGCAGGTAGTCAACATTTTTAATAACAATTTGACCATTGCGATAGGTAATCGCATCTTCTTTCCTCATTTCGCTTAACATCCTGTTGACACCTTCGCGTGTAGAACCAATCATATCCGCCATTTCTGTGTTGCTAAGCTTATAATTGATCAAGGTATGCTCGCCTGAAGGAACCCCATAGGAGTTACTAAGTCTTATTAACAAAGAACAAAGCGCCCCGGGCTTCCCATACATCATTAAATCGCGAAATTTGGTTTCGGTCATCCGGTGCATGAGCCCCATCCATTTCATGAATTCAATAGCCAGATCACTGTGCTGCTGCTGCAGCAGGTCCTCCAGGTCTTTGCGCATAATGACCCCAACTTTGCAGTCAGCGGTAACTTCGGCACTGAAGTTTTGCACGGAATTCTGAAAGGGGTCTATTTGCCCGAATAAGTCACCCGTTTGATGCATATGCAAGATGAGGTTTTTGCCTGTTTCTGATGTTTTGGTGATGCGGACTCCGCCTTGGAAGACGTAGAATAATCGGTCTGCCGGTTCACCTTCCCAGAACAGGTACTCGCCTTTTTTGGCCATCTTCATTTGCATAGCGTTTTTCAATCTATCTAAATTAGTCTCAGAGAAAAATTTCATCATAGTGGATCAGCTCCTCCACGGTTTTGGCTATCTTCATGATAGTCTTTTTTAACACTTTTGTTTATCAGGAGATTCACTGATTTATGAACTTATTTCCTGATACCGAAATCAGGGTTTTCCCTGACAGACAAGTAAGATGGAACCGTCTACAATGATAGTAGAAGCGATTTCGTACGGATTCATAAAGATTGGAAGTGGTATAATGGCAGCCGGTCAAGTGAACATCATGGATGATTTAACACGACTTCGAGATATGACGTCAAGCGATTTCGTCGCATTGGCTCCTTTCGTTGATCAACCAGCGCGTAGGCGTTGGATGTACATATTGGGCAACAAAAATGATCGCTGTCAGCAAATGGTCATAAAAATGGGGGAAGGGCTCGCGGGCGCAGCCTTGCGGCTGGGCAGATGGGTTAAACTCGATGCGGCCAATCCGAGAGCAGCGCAAGAAAGGCGCGAATGCCCCGTCATGCTTGCCGAGCAATTGCAGACTGCTGCCGCATTCCCGCTCATAACGGGTCCTTCTACTTCAACGGGGATGAAGGGACTGCTTTTTATCGGAAGACGCACGGATCAGGGCTATGAAGAAAACGAGATTAAAGCCATTCTGGAAAACCTCGAAAGGTTAGCGGACTATATAGAGGGACCTTGGAAAGAAGCCTCGCGATGAATGGCGTTTCTGGATGAGGTTTTTTTTGCTATGATGGGAAAAGAAATGAAATGGAAGCTTAAACCGCGGAATTGCCGCTGAAAGGGGGAAGCAAATGCTAAAGATTCTGGTTGTGGATGACCATGCCATCGTAAGATCGGGGCTTGTTATGCTGCTAAACGGCAAGCATGATATGGAAGTGGTCGGCGAAGCCGCCGCTGGTGAAGAAGGCATTCAGGCCGCCCGGATGCTTATGCCGGATGTCGTGTTAATGGATCTAAGCATGCCTCCAGGTATGGACGGACTTACTGCGACTGAAAAATTAAAGCAATTGATGCCGGACATGGCGATTTTGATTCTTACAATGCATGATGACGATGAGTACTTGTTCAGGGCTATACATGTCGGTGCGTCCGGTTATATTTTGAAAAGCGCACCTCATGAAGAATTATTGACAGCCATTCGCTCTGTTGCGGCAGGAAATGCATACTTATATCCGACAGCAACCAAAAGGCTGATGAACGAATATATGGAACGCATGAAGAGCGGGGAGAATGTCGGCCCGTATGAATCGCTTTCCGAGCGTGAAAAGGAAGTTCTAGGGCGTATTGCGAAAGGTTTTTCCAATAAAGAGATTGCTGAGCAATTGGTGATTAGTGTAAAGACGGTGGAATCTCATAAAAGCAATGTGATGGAAAAGTTAGGGTTAAAAACACGCCCGGAATTAGTGAAATATGCGGCTAAAAAGGGGTTGTTGAACTTTGAATAAGGATCATATGCTGGAATCCGAGCTATTGCAGGACTTGAAACAATCCCTCAAGCAGCTATCTGATGTGAAGTTTGCTCTTGATGAATCTTCCATCGTTGCTGGTACGGATGCCAAAGGCAAGATTCTTTATGTCAATGATAAGTTTTGTAAAATCTCGCAATACGACAGGTCCGAACTCCTTGGCAAAGACCATCGGATTATTAATTCCGGTTATCATGATAAAGCGTTCATGGCGGATTTATGGGCAACGATTTCTGCAGGCAAAGTCTGGCACGGAGAAATCAAAAATAGAGCCAAAGATGGTACATTCTATTGGGTCGATACGACGATTGTCCCTTTTGTGGATGATCAAGGCCGGGCTTATCAATACTTAGCGATCCGTAATGAAGTAACGCAATTGAAGCGGGTAGAGGAAGAACTGCAGTTGATGATGTCACAGGTCATGCAGATTCAAGAGGAGGAACGCAGGAAATTCTCGCGAGAATTGCATGATGGCATTGGGCAAAGCCTGTTCTCTTTGTTGATCCAAATGGACCGGCTCATTGGAGATGAACCGGAATCCGAGATAGGGCATCTCCGGCAAAATGTCTCAGCCATCATCGAAGAGGTGCGCAGTCTGGCGTGGAAAATTCGGCCATCCGTTTTGGATGATCTAGGCGTTGTTCCTGCGATTCGCACGCATATCGAAAACTACACGGATCACTATGGCATTCGAGTGAAACTGGATAGCAATTTGCGTAAGCGATTAGGAGCCCTAGAGGAGACTACGATCTATAGAGTTATTCAGGAGGCCCTTACCAACATTGCGAAATACGCGGATGTGTCAGAAGCTAGTGTGCTCGTACACGAGAAGGAATCGGCTGTAGAAGTGGAAATCTCGGATAAGGGAAAAGGCTTCGAAAGAGGACGGAATTCTAAAGGCGTCGGCCTTTTTAGCATGGAGGAGAGAGCGAAAAGTATCGGGGGCAAACTGGATATTCTCTCTGAAATGGGAAAAGGCACGAGAGTGCGGTTAATGATTCCCCGTAAGGTTGAATGATTGAACTGTGTGGGAACTACAGTCCCTTATTTCTCGGAAAGGGCATGTTATTCACAGCCGAGGGGAACTACAGGCCTCTATTTCGCTGGTTTCAGCTGAAAAACGGGCTATGGCGGAAAAATAAGACCTTGTAGTTCCGCTCAGATGGAAAAATGCTCGTTTTTCTCCGAATAGCGAACTCCAGTTCCCCTGCCTGCTCCGCCCGCCGGACTCGCACCAAGTGACGAATCTTCTCGGTGTGACTGCCTCGCGTCAAGTGACCAATCCGCTCAGCCCGCCCGCCTCGCACCAAGTGAGCAATCTGCTCTGCATGCCCGCCTTGCGCCAAGTAACCAATCTACTCCGCGCCCGCCTGCGCCACGGACCCTCGCCCCTTGTTTTATGTTGTACTCTGTACAACATAAAACAGCTTTTAACCCCACCACCCCCATCTTCATTGCACAAAGTACAATGAGTCCAACCCAAATAGCGCGAAAACTGCGCTATCCTGCCCAAATCGTTGCACAGAGTACAACGTAGAAGGCGGCAGCCGCCGATTCGAGGCCTCTATGCTGCACAAAGTGCAACATAGAGGAGATCTTGGCCAATACTGGGTTGTCAAAAGTACCCTCTGAAACATCTTTCCAGCTAGCTCTCTTTTTGATCGAATCGTCTATGATTATGGATGGAATCCCCCATTATTAATTTCAATAAATAGAGTATCTTTAATGAAAGTAGAAGCCCCTTCTTAGTTATTACCTCGTACATATACTTCCGAGTTTCATGAAAACGTTACCAAAGCAACTAAGGTTTCGTGAGGTTTTGACCGCCGCCATGCGTCGGCGACACCGCGCGCGGTTGGAAACTGCTGATCCACCTATATGCCATTCCTATTTTCTGTGAAGGGGGTGATGATTGCCCGCTCATTGTCCAACTCGTAAGGAAAAATGTTCTTAGACTGGCCAATCGAAAATATGCCATGGAGGTGTCGATTCTCTTGCGTAAAAAGGGTAATCAGATTTCGCTAGTGTTAATCTTAGCGTTGCTTTTCAATGTGCTTATGATCTGCCCTGATAACGTTCCAACGGTATCAGCGGAAAGCGGAAGTTCTTCAGTCACGGATAATACTTATGAACCCGTTTCGGTTTTTGATAAAGACTTTACTACCACGCCTCTAGGATTAACAGGTTCCGATCTTGGTTTCGACTACTCCTCCTATACGTCAGGCTCGGCTTCGGCCGTCATTGAAGCAGATCCCTATACAGGGACTCGAGCTCTTCATCTGAAAGCAAATGGTATTGTTACGGATGGAGCGTTAAGAAATGAATTTCAAATCAGCAAGACCTTCGGAGAGCCTTACACAGGAACAATTTCTACGGAAATTACCTTCATGCAAACCGGTACGAAAAAGGATGATCGCATCATTCAGTTTTTTCCAACATCCGGCACGACGTTCCTGGTTGGAGCAGGTGTGACGGCGAGCAAAGGGTTGGGCTACCTTTTATCTACAGCGCCTTCAGGTTCGTTAGGTGCGTATGAGCTAGGAGAATGGCATACCATTCGCTTGGATTTTAATACAGTTTCCCAAAAATACAGCTTGTACTACGATGGGAATATTGTGCAAGCCCGCAACAATATGAACAAAAGTCTCCCCATCTATAATCTCAGGAGATTGGTTATTGCAGCGCCCGGCACTTCCGGGGATCTTTGGATTCGAGGCGTTAGAGTGACTCATTCACCCTTCATGCCAAAGCCACCGGCACCGAAAATCGTTACTTCCGGATCGCGTAACTCGCGCGTCATGTGGACATCGGAGCACTATGCTTATGCATCAAAGTACCGGCTTCGCATTAAGCTGAAAGGACAGACGGACTGGAGGCCGATCGGGAATGCAACAACCTTGTATAAAGATTATACGGGAACCAATCTTATTCCGGCTTCGGATATTAACGCCTATTACGACATTGCGAAATCCGCATCTACACCATTAGTAAATGGTCAACCGTATACGTTAGGCTTATCTGTTGTTACGCGCGATGAATCAGGTGTATACAACAATGGCGTGCCAAGAGATTTTGAAAGTACAATAACGGAATTTGATGGTACGCCTTATGCAACAACACCGCTCCCGACACCGGATACAAGCGTGGTTGGGGAACTCACGTCCTATGCGAATTATTATGGATATATGTGGAGACTGCAAGCGGGTTCGACGATAGGAGACTATCCATTTACAGATAATACCTTAATCCAGTTCTCAGAAATTCCTAGTAAATACGCAAGCATGGAACGAATCGTTACCACGCACAAGGACGTGATGAGATACCCTTTGGGCGCTGATGGTGCCGTGCAAAATCAGATCATCGGCTTCAATGCGAAGGACAAAACGACCGTCTATGTGGCAATAGATAAAAATGCAATCCTGCCCGCATGGCTGACCGATTGGACCAACACCGGTGATGTGATTAAGATGACAGGCGCGACGTCGGGATACACATTCAATATTTATAAAAAGAGTTTTGCTGCAGGTTCGTCCGTGCTGCTGGGCTATAATGATTACGCCAATTTCGATCTGTCACAGAACGCCGGCTATTTTGCAATGGTAGAAAGAGCCACAACGGGATTGAAGCTGGATCCAGTGACGGAATGGGTCAACACATCATCGTATGCATTAACAGGTTCAGTTAGCGAGAGTGTCTATTTATCGGTGTATCAAAATAAAACGCCTATTACGCTTCCGAACAACGGATTTATTAACGGAGGCAACTTCGAACTGCATGTAAACCTGGTACCCGGTGCCAATTTATTTGAAGTTTATGCAAAACGTGATAAATCAACGTTCTTCGATCGTATCGATGCCACAATCAATCAGGACAGTATGATTCCCGATATTCGGATTGCAACGCCTCCTGCCACAGTTAGAGATGCCGTCTATACGCTTACAGGATCATTAAGTAAAGCAGCGAGATTTACCATTAAATTAAATGGCGAAAGTGTTGTCGATTCTGTTTATCAGCAAGCAGATGCGTTTTTCTCATATCCATTAACTTTACAAGAGGGGAATAACGCAATAGAAGTCTCTACCGTCGATTTAGCTGGTAATACCAATAAAGCCAGTTACACGATTGCTTACATATTCTGGGCAGGGCAAGGTGCGATCCTTGATTTGAACGGAAATCTTGTACATACGCTAGAGCCTTCAAAGGATATCTATGCCGAAAAGAAAGTCGTCAACACAACGGGGGCAGATAAACAGCTGACGTTATGGTTTGTTCTGTATAATGCAGACAATGCGATGATTGATTTTGCCTCTGCGGTTGCGGAGCTTAAGCCTGGAGAAACAAGAACTTTAGGCGCTGGATTTACGCTTCCAGCTGAAGTCACGAATTATAAAGTCAAAGTATTCATTTGGGACAGCTCGAATAACATTGTCGGACAAAGCCCGCTCGCTGAGGAGCTCGTCGTGCAGTAATTATTGATTAGGAGGAAAGCATCATGAAGAAAGCCCTAACGTTAGGGATAAGCTTTTTACTCATGTTGAATGTTCTGCTATTTCCTGCAGTGAACGTTGTGAATGCTGCTGCATCCACATCCAGTAACCAAACCCAGGTGACAGCACCGATAGATGCAGCTGCGATTGCCAATGACGGCAGTGTTGAACTGTCGTGGTCCCCTGTATCTGGCGCAACGACGTATGCTGTAGAAAGAAGTACGGAAAGCGGCGGCACTTTTACGACGTTAACCAGTTCTTTAACTACATCATCGTATGTGGATACAAGCGTTACGAATGGCACTATTTACTACTATATGGTTACTGCGTTGAACGCAAGCGGAGAGATTAACGCCAGCGAGGAAATTGTTGCAAATCCAGCTATGGTTTTGACCGTGGCTCAGAATGGAACCGGCGATTTCTCCAGTATTAAGTCTGCTCTTGAATCGATCCCCAGCAACAACACATCTCGTAAGATTATCTACATCAAAGAAGGTTCATATAACGAAAAAATTTCCGTTACTGTGCCCTATGTTGCTTTAATTGGCGCAGGTAAAGATAAAACGAAAATCTTTTATAACGACAATGAATTCACACCGACCTCGAGCGGCGCGACCTCAACTTTGGCAGCTTTAGATACGGCGACGCTTACAGTTGGAGGAACGAAGGATCGTACGGATGGCACAAGAGCTGCAGCGACTAATTTTTATGCAGCCAATTTAACCATTGAGAACTCCTCCGACGTTACGAAAGGCCGGGCATTAGCAGCACGTGTCATTGCAGATCAAGTTGTCTTTGAAAATGTCCGATTTGTCGGTTACCAAGACACGCTTTACACAGGCGTAACCTACTATGACAAAACCAGCAGGCAATATTATCGCAATTGCGAGATCAAGGGTTCCGTTGACTTTATTTATGGACCGGCAACTGCGGCTGTTTTTGACCACTCTGACATTATAAGTATAAATGGTCCTTCGCGTTCCGGCGGATACATCACAGCTGCAGCTACGCAGAATTCAACCGGCGATCTTCCCGGGATCGTATTTATGAACTCCCGTCTATTGAAAGACGCTACTACACAGGGGAAACATTATTTAGGCCGCCCTTGGCAGGACCAACCAACGGTGCGATTTATCAATACATGGATGGATGATCATATTCACCCGGACGGTTGGACGGTGATGACGGATAATCTTACCTATCATTATTCCGAGTACAATAGCTCAGGACCTGGGGCCAGCCCATCCACGCGTAAGCTTCAGGATGATACCGATCCTAGCCATTTTGCCATGACGGCTGAACAGGCTAGCCAATTCACGATACCCTGGATATTTGAAGGATGGGACCCGAGCCAGAGGATCATTTACCCAAAACTGTTTGAATCTGTGGTGCCAATTTTAAATCCTGCACGGCCAGATGGAACTTTGGGTTCTTATACCAAGCCGGTTCTCGTTTACATGGAAGTAAATAACGAGGCTCCTGCGGCGAATCGCGTGCAGTACCGTATCGATGGCGGACAATGGGCATTTTATACCAAAGAATTCGCAGTAAGCGATACGGGTACACATCGTATTGAATATCGGTATGTTGACGCTTTAGGGACTCCAAGCACAAGTGCAATAACTTCTCTTAAAATAGATCCTGCTGAACAGGCAAGAGTACCGGCATTCCCTGGCGCTGAAGGCGGCGGGATGTATGTAACTGGCGGTCGCGGTGGCTCCGTGTATGTGGTGAATAACCTGTTGGATTATGCGGATGGCACGCCTGCTATCCCGGGTTCGTTTCGTGATGCGGTGAGCCAGCCGAACCGGATGATCATATTCCGTGTTTCCGGCGTCATCCATTTGACCAGACCTCTGACAATCGGTCAACCGAACCTTACGATTGCCGGTCAAACAGCCCCGGGCGACGGTATCGCCCTTAGCGGTTATGCGGTGAAAGTAGGCAGTGGAACAAGTACCGCTGGAGGCAATATTATTGTCAGATATATGCGATTCTGGGGCGGCGAAGTTGAACTGGACGATACGTTCAACATCACGGGAGATAAAGTCATTGTCGATCACGTTTCAGGAAGTTGGAGTACGGATGAATTATTCTCTTCCGAGAATAACAAAAATTTTACGCTCCAATGGAGCTTCATCACAAACAGCTTAAACCACTCCATTCACACGAAAGGCCCTCATGGATACGGTGGGATCTGGGGCGGATCGAATATTACATTTGCCCATAATTTAATTACGAACCATATTAACCGTAACGTTCGGTTTGCACGGGCGACGGATATCGTGAATTATCCGCAGAAGATTGACTACCGGAACAATGTGATTTATAACTGGGGCGGCAATACGGCATACGGTGGGGAAATGGCAACAGGGATTAATATGATCAACAATTACTATAAGCCAGGGCCTAACACGTATAGCGCTTTTAACCGAATTGTCGCGCCTTCGGCTGGCGATGCTGGTGGGGGAGCCTTTTATGTCAATGGAAATTATGTCGTAGGCGATCCTGAAGTATCAGCTGATAACTTGGTGAAAAACGCGAATGGCTCTTATAAAGCAATTAACCCGGATTCAACATTTACGCTCAAAACGACGCCTTTCATCTACCCGGATGCGAATGATCAGGTTGGAGGACCGACAACGACGGATACGGCTGAAGCGGCCTATGAGAAAGTGCTGCAACATGGCGGCGCTTCGCTTCCGAAGCGGGATTCGCTTGATGCTCGTATCGTTGGAGAGGTAAAGAACGGAACCGGAAGAACCGTCAACAAGATTGCATACGATGGTGGCTTGCCGGAATTATTGTCGGCCCCTGCACCGATTGATACGGATGGTGATGGAATGCCGGATGAATGGGAGCTTGCCAATGGATTAGATCCGAATGATAACGGTCTGGATGCTGCCGGAAATAAAATCTCAGGCAACGTCAACGGCAGTTTCGGGGATATCAACGGGAACGGTTATACCAATATTGAGGATTACATCAATTCATTGGCAGATGTACCTGTGCCACTGAATCCAACCGTGTCTATCGAGACACCGGTTATGCACCAAGCTTACCTCCTGAACACCCCAATTAACATTCGTGCAGCAGCAGCGGGTGCGGGTGGAAAGTCTATAGCCAAAGTGATTTTTTATGATGCCGATAAGAAGATTAGTGAAGATGTAAGCGAACCTTTCGAGTTTACTTGGGAGAATGCTCCAGAAGGCCAGCATTACATATATGCAAGAGCGATCGATAATAACGGGGTAACGACCTTGTCGGATCCTGTCATTACCTACGTGAACGGACCTGAAAACTTGGAGTCCTGGGTGTCTCAGGATATTGGTACTGTAAAAATTCCAGGAACTGCCAACCTAACTGGTAATGTGTACAAAGTGAAGGGTTCTGGCGAAATCAACATCAAGGGTACGACAGACTCATTCCATTATGCCTTTAAACCGGCTAAAGGCAACTTTGAAATTTATGCGAATGTCGCCTATGAGTCGGAATACGATGATGATGTTAAGACCGGGTTTATGATGCGTGAGAGCCTAGAGCCATCGTCGAAGGCAACCGGGGTCTTCTTGTCTACGGATCCAACCGATGATTTTAGCGTCGATACAAGCGGTAGAAAGATTTCAGTTATAAACCGCAGCAAAACCGGGGGTGGGTATACCGAGCAGTTGCGAAGAAGTACGACTTTGAAAGCACCATACTGGATCAAACTTGAACGCAAAGAAAACACAGTATCCGGTTACGTTTCGAAGGATGGTTTGGATTGGTCTTTGGTCGCTTCAAATGTTGTTGATTATGGAGAAACGGTTTATGTCGGCATGGCCGTGGACGGAGCAAAAACAACCACAAACATTGATTATTTAATGTCGGCCAGCTTTACGAACCTTCATTTGTCATCTTCGCCGCAGTTTACTCTTGATAATGCTGCAAGCGAAAGTGTTGAGATCCCGGACTATACCCTCTCGGGGACTGTCACAGATCGTGCGAAAATAGCTGTAAGCAATAACGGAGTTTCAGTCGTGGATGCCGTATATACAGAAGCGGGTGAGCCTTTTTCTAAAAAAATCACCTTAAACGAAGGTGTTAACTCGATTGTCGTATCGGCATCGAACGAGGAGCTGTTCGGCAACGTTTCAAGCTCCAAATCGATTGTGGTTACTTATCATAAGGCCGCAGTCATATTTACACCTTCTGTCGATATCCCTAAAGTTGTTGATTCATCGGCCTACTCATTATTAGGCAGTATGAATAGGGATGCGAACGTAACGGTCAAAGTCAACGGTACGGACGTTCTCAACAATGTTAGAACATTAAATAACGTGACGTTTACAGTTCCTATGATTTTGAAGGAAGGCATGAACATAATTGAAGTCAAAAGTGTGGATGATTATCAAAACGTTGGCCTGCAAACTTATCAAGTGAATTATGTGAAAAACTGGGGAGACCAGCTGTTTGGCGTGAAAAACTTATCTCTGACAGATCGTAGTGGGAATGCGGTATCCGGTCTAATTGGTTCCACCGATGTTGTAGTGAGCATGTCTGTTCAAAACAATTCGGCAATAGGTCAGAACGGTGTTCTTGTCCTTGGATTGTTCGACCAGCAAAACCGGATGGTCCGATACTCCTTTGTGTCAAGTTCGTTCTCCGCTGGTGAAGATAAGCAAATGAAGGCCATTATGAGAGTGCCTGATATTGTGTTTGGCTACAAACTAAAAGCTTTTGTCTGGAATAACACATCCAGTCGAATCAGAATCTCAAACGAGATTATCATTCCTTAGAGTTGTTATTTTTATCATGCGATGGGAGACGTAGGGAGGGTTGTTAGTGGCATCCCTTTCTATGTCTTCTTATTCCGAGGAGGATTATGCTTGAAAAGTTTGCGAAATTGGACGATTGTAATACTCGCCGTTATGGTGTGTGCGGGCGCGATGATTTTGTCCGCAGTGGCTTCTCCGGTTGATGTTCGTGCAACGTATAATGAACAAGATGGCCAAGTGACCATTTCTGGCCAATTAAGCTCGGAGGCAGGTAAGCTCGTCAGTTTGCAAGTAATCAATCCACTGAATCAGTTGGATTTATTAGACCAAACCGCAATTGGCGCAGACGGCTCATACCAATTCAGCTATGTTTTGAAGCAAAAAATAAATGGCACCTATTTTGTCAATGTTAATGTGGAGCAGTCAACTCAAGTGCTTGGTACAACGTTTGAGGTGAGTGTTATCTCGCCACCTACATCAACGCCAGTTGTAACACCGACTCCAACACCGGATTCAACGTCTTCTGATAGCGATGACTCATCAACTACGGCACCTCAGCCAAGCACTGGGCAACCTGTAGTAAAGTCTTCCCCGCACGTTGTGGTGGATCAGACTGGTGCAATCGTTTCGGCTAAGTTGGATAAGGAAGCGGTGGACAAAGTTTTTTCGACCGGCGATAGCCATTTGGTTGTTGAGATCCAACCTGTCGAAGGCGCCAAACAATATCAAATGTATGTACCGGCTAGCATGTTCTTAGCAGCTGCTGAGCAACAAATGACGATTGTAACGGAGTTTGGATCGCTAACGATTCCTAACGGACTGTTAAGCAATGTCGATCTTCATTCGGCCGCAGAAGTTGGTTTTGTCATAGCTAGTGCTGACAGGAGCAGCATTCCGGACGAGATGAAAGGTCAAATCGGTCGACGACCCGTTCTTGAACTTAGCATTGTAGTCGACGGAAAACCAGTAAACTTTAATAATCCTAGCACCGCAGTTACCGTTGCAATTCCGTATCAACCTACAGAAGAAGAATTAAAAAATCCTGAATACATTGTTGTTTGGTATATCGATCATGCGGGTGAAGCTCGTGCCGTTCCAAGCGGGAAATATGATGCTTCAACAGGAACAGTGATGTTTAAAACCACACATTTCAGTACATTTGCTGTAGGATATCAGCAGAAGAGTTTTGCCGACTTGAGTACGGTTGAGTGGGCGAGAAAGCCGATTGAAGTGATGGCATCCAAGGGAAATATATCCGGCACCTCGGATACGTTATTTCAACCAACAGTCAATATGAGTCGCGCCGACTTCATGATTTTGTTAACGAAATCTTTCGATTTTAACGCCGATGTGACGACGAACTTCCGTGACGTACACCCCATTGACTACTACTATGAAGCGGTTGGAATCGCCAAACAGCTTGGCTTAGCAGAAGGTCAAGGGGATGGGACGTTTCATCCGAATGAACAAATTTCCAGGCAGGACATGATGGTGCTTCTTGCAAGAGCAATGGGCGCAGCAGGCATGCAGATTGCCAAAGGTGCGCCAAGTGATCTTGAAGCTTTTAGCGACAAGTCGCATATAGCTTCATACGCGGTAAATGAGATTGCCGCATTGATGAAAAGCGGATTTGTGGAAGGCAGCGGAAGCATGCTGAACCCGACCGGCTATGCGACAAGAGCGGAAGCGGCTGTAATGCTCTATAGGATTTATAACAAACAACAAAATCAAACTGTGGTCCCAGATGCTCCGGATATTTATTTCGAGCGATGAGATCGAACATAGGGGGAGGGTGCCGAGCAGATGCTGCTTGGCACTTTTTTATGCGAAGGGGAACTACAATCCGCTATTTTCCACAATTTATATGATTTGCGCATATGAAGGGAACTACAGTTCGCTATTTGGCCGATTCCACCCTGAAGACACCAACAATAGACAAATAAGAGCCTGTAGTTCCACTCAGAGAAGGAAACGGTCGGTTATCGCACGAATAGAGGACTCCAGTTCCCTTGAGCCAACCTTTATCCGAAATTCAAATCATAATACAGCAACATTTTATCGTAATCTGGCAAAACATATAACGTTTGGGTTTTGTTAAGCTATCCTTAAGGTATGACCAAAAAAACGATTATGACAAGGAGTCATTATGAAAACTCACAAAGCTGGGGAAAATAAGGAGCTCAAATTATGGTACCGGGAGCCTGCAAAGCAATGGACGGAAGCATTGCCGATCGGAAACGGCCGCTTGGGCGGAATGGTTTTTGGCCAGGTCAAGGAGGAAAAAATTCAGCTAAACGAAGATTCCATCTGGTACGGCGGACCAAAAGAGGGAGAAAATCCGGATGCGCTGCAGCAACTTCCTCACATTCGCAAGCTGCTGTTTGACGGGGATGTGGAGAAGGCAACCTATCTGACCAGGATGTCTATGTTTTCTACGCCTAAATATTATAATCCGTATCAGCCTCTTGGGGAGATGAAGTTGTTTTTCACGGATTTGCAAGGGGACGTCCATGCTTATCTGCGTGAATTGGACTTGGAGACAGGGATAACTCGGGTAGCCTTTAATGTTGGCGAAACAACGTATAACAGAGAAATATTCACAAGCTATCCGGATCAGGTGATGGTGATTCATTTGACTTGCAGCAAGCCTGGCGGTCTAACCTTCTGTGTGAATTTAAATCGGCGTCCTTATGAGGGAGATAGTTATGCACGATCCTCGGACAGCATTGTCATGAACGGAGAATGCGGCAGAGACGGTGTGGAGTTTAGCGGAGTGCTCAAAGCCAATGCTCCGGACGGCGTGATTCAGACGATTGGTGATTTTATTTCCGTAGAAGGCGCTTCGCAAGTAACGCTTTTGTTTGCAGCGGGCAGTACCTTCCGAGAGGCTGATCCCGAGGCTGCCTGCTTGCAGCAGCTGGAGAAAGCAGGAGCTTACACATATTCGGAGCTAAAACAAAGACACATCGATGATTACCAAACGTTATTTAACCGTGTTCAATTTAGCTTGTCAGCCTCGGATGAGGAGCAGCCATTGGCAACGGACGAACTCATGAAAGCCGTAGTGGAGGGGAATCCGAAGCATAGAAAGAGGCTTGCGGAGTTATACTTTCAGTATGGCCGCTATTTGACCATTGCGAGTTCCCGTCCTGGAAGTCTGCCATCCAACCTGCAAGGGATCTGGAATGATAGCTTCACTCCTCCGTGGGAGTCGAAATATACGATCAATATTAATACTCAAATGAATTATTGGCCGGTTGAGGTTTGCGGGTTATCGGAATGCCATGAACCGCTGTTTGATATGGTGGAAAGAATGAGAGTCAAAGGGAGAATAACGGCGAAGACGCTTTACGGCTGCAGAGGTTTCGTCGCCCATCACAATACGAATATATGGGCTGAAACTCGTCCTGAGGGCATCCTCGCAACAAGTGTCCTTTGGCCGATGGGTGCAGCGTGGCTCAGCCTCCATCTGTGGGAACATTATGCTTACACAGGGGATACGGAATTCTTGCGTGAGCGGGCTTATCCTGTGTTGAAAGAGGCTGCGGAATTTTTCATGGATTATTTAACGGAAGCCCCAGATGGAATGTGGGTGACAGGTCCTTCTATTTCTCCGGAAAATAGTTTCATTTTGCCAAATGGGCTCCGAGGTACGCTATGCATGGGACCTTCAATGGACTCGCAGATCGTGCATGCCCTGTTCGAAGCTTGTATCAAGAGCAGTCATCACTTACAATGCGATGAAGTCTTCCGTGATCAACTGTCAGAACGCATGGGGAAACTTCCGCAACCGCAAATCGGAGCGAATGGCCAGTTAATGGAGTGGATGGAGGAATACGTGGAAGCTGAGCCTGGTCATCGGCACATATCCCATCTGTTCGCGCTTCATCCTGGCAGACAGATTGACATTCATACAACGCCGGATCTGGCCGAAGCGGCAAAGATGACACTTCGAAGCAGGCTGGCTAACGGGGGCGGCCATACGGGATGGAGCTGCGCTTGGATCATTAACATGTTCGCACGGCTTGGAGATGGTGACTCTGCGCTTGCTTATGTGTTGAATCTGTTTGAGAAGTCTACGTATCCGAATTTATTTGACGCCCATCCACCATTCCAGATTGACGGGAATTTCGGAGCAACCGCAGGTATCGCCGAGATGCTGCTTCAGAGTCATATGGGTGAGCTCAATCTGCTGCCGGCTCTTCCTGGCGATTGGGCATCAGGTTCGATCAAAGGCTTGAGAGCACAAGGCGGGTATGCCGTAGATTTGGTTTGGGAAAAAGGGCAATTAAGCGAAGCGACGATTCAGGCATCGACGGATGGTCATTGTACAATTCGCACCTCATCGCCGGTTGTCGTTGTCTTGAACGATCAGGAAATCGCCCGTTCCAACGGGGAACAGACAACGAGCTTCAAGGTGCAGCAGAGCAGCGTATATAGTGTGATTGCACAATAAGTGTTAACACAAACACAACACCATTGTTAAAAAACACATTCCTCATCAATCCAAGGAAGGGTAAGATGGAGATATCCAATTCCGTTGGATAATTACGATAAGAGAATGGGGCAGAAAAGAATGAAAAAAGGGATGGTTATCGCATTAACCATGATTTTGACAGCTGGCGCGCTTTCGGGCTGCGGCGGCGGAGCAACAAATCCAAAGTCTGGCGAAACAGCCAAAAAAGATGAAGTCCAAAAGTTTTCCATGTCCATGACGACAAGCGGTTACAAATATGCGGAGCAAACAGCAGATGTGAATAAGGAAAAATGGGTGAAAAAACTGGAGGAACTTACGAATGTAGATCTGGACCTTCGCATGATTCCTCTCAAGGATTTTGACCAAAAAATGTCCCTGATGTTTGCTTCCAACGATATTCCGGATCTTGTCCAAAATGTTGGGGGAGCTACGACCAAAGGGATGTCGGGATCGGTTGAAGCCGGGGTCTTCATGCCTTTGGACGATTTGTTGAAGCAGTATGCTCCAAACATCATGAAAGCGGTGCCAAAGGAAGCATGGCAAGAGACCAGCTTTAACGGTAAAATCTACGGTATTCCATCGTGGCTTTCCAATCCTTCCCGCCGTGCGACTTTCATTAGAGCTGATCTGCTTGCCAAAACAGGACTGCCTGCACCGAAAACAGTGGATGAGTTCATGACCGTGATGAGAGCGTTGAAGGCCAATGGGGTAGAGAACCCGTACCAAATGCGCGAAAACTTCAAATACGCAGATACGATTCTAGGAGCCTTCGACGTGCTGCCTGCTCAATTTGAAGTCAAGGGAGATCAAGTTGTACCGAAGTTTTTCGATGTGGAAAACATGACCAAAGCGCTTCAAACTTTTAAAACTATGTTTGATGAAGGCTTAATTCCAAAAGATTTCGCATCCATCAGCTCAACCGACTATAATAAGAATATCGAAGCTGGTAAGGTAGGCATGTGGTCAGCGAATGCCCAAAGCTTGTCCGGTTACCGTAACAAACTGAAGAACCTTGTACCTGATGGGAAAATTGAGATTATCTCCTCCCCTCGCGGACCGGAAAACTTCGGCGGGCATTTGCTCTACTCCAGCATTAATACTTCTTATTACATTAATAGCAAAGTGTCGAAGGAAAAAGCGATTCGGATTATTCAGTTCCTGGAATGGATGCTGACACCGGAAGCTGAGAAATATTTCTCCTTCGGTATTGAAGGTGAAAATTATACAGTGGAGAATGGCGCAATTAAATTTACGCCTCCAACAGAAACTTCAGCGATTGAGGAAGATCAATTCCGCGGTATGTTCTGGTTTGTACACGATGTAGTGTACAATAAAGCCAAAGAAGAAATGTCTGCGGACGGACGCGACATGATCAAGTACTTGGATACGATTGTTTCCAAAGAAGGTTTGGGTTCTATCCGGTTCGTCCCGCAGCTTGAATCGTTCTCGAAATATCCGGATGTAGCGCCTGCTGGTGATGATGTAGGACCTAAATTAATTATTGACCATATGATTAAAATGATTTACGGCAAGGAACCGATCTCCGATTGGCCGAAAGTGATTGAGGAGTACAAAACAAAAGGCGGCAACGATATCCTGAAAGAAGCGACTGAGCGTTATAAGAGTGGCAATGGGGCTATCGTTTCCAACAACAAAAAATAAGTTCAGTTCACAGGAAAAAAGGATTTGTCCCCTCAATGGGTGGACAAGTCTCTTTTTTCTTAGGCGCATTTTTCGATAAACGTTAGAAGTGGAGGCGTTAACAACATGAGATTGTTAATTGTAGATGATGAACCGGTAATTCGCAGCGGCTTAATGATGATGGCCCAGAGCTATACCCACAAGTTTCAACAAATCGAAACCGCGGTGAATGGACTTGATGCTCTGGAGCAAATGACTCGGTTCGAACCGGACCTGCTTCTAACGGATATTCGAATGCCCAAAATGGATGGCTTAGAACTTTGCCGTAACGTGTACGAGAAGTATCCGCATATTATGATGGTCGTTGTTTCGGGCTACAGTGATTTTGACTATGCGCAAAAGTGTCTCTCATACGGGGTCAAGCACTATTTGCTGAAGCCGGTTACACCGCCGGATCTGCATGATGTCTTTGACATCATTATGAAATCGCAATCACAAGGGTATATCCCTGTGTCCCGCTATGTGGAATGGGTTGAACGAATAGAAAACAGCATTTGGCTGCTGCAGGGAGAAGAATTGCAGAAGATTATGGAGGAGTTGAAAGAAGATTGCTCCCACTTGTCTGCGGCTCAGTTGAAAGGTCAGCTCCTTGATGCGGTCGTGCTGCTGCACAAGCAATTTCAAGAGAAAAATCGCGTGATCAGCGCGGATTTAACCGAAGATTTCCGCTCATCCTCCAAGGCGGAGCTATTTAAAGAATTTGAGCAACGGCTGCAAACCGTGATGATGGATATTTTGGTTGTCCGCCGAGGCAATTTCAAGGACCCTATGGAGGAAGCCAAAACCTATATAGATAATCATTTGTCAGTGGATATTTCCTTAAAAGAAGTTGCGGATATGGTCGGGATTACCCCGAATTATTTCAGCACCTTGTTCAAAAAAATGAGCAATGAAACCTTCGTCAGCTACCGGATTAATAAAAGAATGGAGAAAGCTCGTGAGCTGCTGGCGATTCCTCATAAACGAACCGTGGATATAGCGGCAGAAGTAGGCTACGATGATTACCCCCATTTTACAAAAACATTTAAGAAAGTCTTTGGTATATCTCCCTCGGATTATCGGGAATCGTTGGGGATGAAATGAAAAAATTCAATTTATATCCGAAGCTATTTTTATCCTATTTCGTTGTCATTATGATTTCATTGACGAGTGTCGGCGTGTTTTCATACTGGAGTTCATCCAATGAGCTTGATCAAATTGTAGAGAAGCAGCTAACACAGGTGGTAGGCAACGCAGCGCACCATACGGACCTGTATATTCGAAGTTATGAGCGGTCCATGGTTTCGTTATTAAGCAGCAACGATGTCAAACGGTTCGTTGACCTGCCAGAGGGGGAAACAGGCTATCCCTATTATGAGGCGAGAAAGTTTATTAAGGAGCTTATCATTGAGCCGGCGTTTGCGCGGAATCCGGAAATTTCCAATATTTATATGATTAGCTTTAATCAAAATGCGATGTACTTTTATAATGATTCCGTTGGGGGATCTTTTAATAAGGAAGAAGCTCAGCAACAGCTGGAATTTTTCAAAAGTAATACGAAACCGGATGGCAGCTTGAGTGTATTGAACCACAGTATTCTGTCAGGACAACAAAATATTACGCTTGTCCGACAGATTCGTGGACTATCCTCAACGGAACCCAAAGGGATTCTTGTTGTGGAGCTGCGGGCGGCTGAGCTTTCAGAATTGTGGAAAGGCATAGATTTGGGGGAAGACGGCTACTTTTTTATTACCGATGATAATGGTAAGTATGTGTATCAGCCGGATACGGACAAGACAGCCACGGAGCTGCCCGAAGCTATACGGAGTCAGGTGCTGGAGGCCGGTCCTCACGCTTTCATGGCGACAATTGACGATAAGACGCAGATGTTCATGAGCCGCCGGTCCACCTACGGCGATTGGCGCCTGGTTGTTGCGATGTCGGTGAATGAGCTTCGCAAACCGAGCGATACGATTCGGACAACGACGATCGTGGTCGGATGTTTTACGCTGGGCATCGCGCTATGGATCGCCTTCCGCTTCGGAAGATCGATCACAGGGCCGATTCGCATCTTGAGAAGCGCCATGCGTCAAACCGAGCAGGGGAACTGGGTCCAAATTCCGCTGCCTGAGCATCGGGATGAGATCGCAGAGCTGATGAGCCGGTACAACTTGATGGTGACTCGCCTCTCAGAGCTGGTAGATAAGGTATACCAAGCAGAACTCAGCGATCAGAAAAGCCAGATGGAACGTCAGAAAGCAGAACTGCAATCTTTGCAGCTGCAGATTAATCCTCATTTTTTATATAACACACTAGAAACGATTGTTTGCTATGCGGTCATAAGAGATTCGAAGGAAATCTATGAAATCGTCAAAGCGCTTGCCTATATGCTGCGTTATTCCGTGCAGACCAATCTGGAAGAGATAACCGTTTCCAATGAATTAAAACATGTCATGTTCTATCTTGTCGTTTTGAAGCATCGCATCGGCCGGGAATTTGAAGTAGATGTAAGCATTCATCCAGATTATTTATTGAATAGCATGGTTCGTTTAACCTTACAGCCGCTGATTGAAAATGCTTTTCAGCATGCTTTTGCAGACGGTGTGGAGGACTATCATTATATTCGCATCGATGCCGGTGAGGATGAGGATAAGTTCTGGGTGAGCGTTGAAGATAATGGTCTTGGTATCAGCGAGGCCAGGCTGGAGGAACTGCGCGAGAAACTGCACACAAACCAGCTTGCGGATAAGGAGAATGGTTCTTCGAAAGGGATTGGCGGTATCGGAATCATCAACGTCCACCGGCGTATTCAGATGGTCTATGGCGAGCAGTATGGCTTGCAGATCGAGAGCGAAGTGGAGAAGGGGACCAAACTCATCATGGTCATGCCTACTTCAGCTCGGGGCAAAAATGGTTGAAATAACGCTATACGTAGAACTGGAATATCTTGTATGGACCTTGCCTGTGGCAAGGTTTTTTTTTGTGTTCAGATTGTTGAAAAACACACCTAGAAACGAAGTTTCTCCATGGTTTGACTCTGGGGACCATAGTATGATGAGACCATCAAACATTCAGATGGACAGAAAGGAAAGACGACCATGGCTTCAAAGACAGATTCGGCAGGACAGACGGTATATACCTTTGCATCGAGAAAAGCGAAAAGAGCTTTTGTCATGAAACATTGGCCTTTATATGTCATTTCAATTCCGGGACTTATTTATTTTATCATTTTTAAATATATTCCCTTGTTCGGTTCAACCATTGCGTTTCAGAACTACAACATTTTTAAAGGGATAGCCGGCAGTCCATGGGTTGGTTTGGAACACTTTAAACGGATGTTCGCTTATGATGAATTTCTTACCATTTTAAAAAACACCTTATTGATTGGCATGTACGATTTGCTCTTTGCCTTTCCCATACCGATTATACTTGCGCTGCTGTTAAATGAAATTCGGTTCAATGGGTATAAAAGATTGCTGCAGACGGTTATCTACATGCCGCATTTTCTATCCTGGGTCATTGTTGGCGGGATTGTGATTGGCATTTTGTCGCCGTCGACAGGCATTATCAATCACGTCTTAGGCTTGTTCCATATTGAGCCTATTTATTTTCTTGGTGAAAACAGCTATATTCGTTCAATTCTGATTACCTCAGGGATATGGAAAGATAGCGGATGGGGGACGATCATCTATTTGGCAGCAATCGCGGGCATTAACCCGGACCTTTATGAAGCGGCTGAAATCGATGGGGCGGGCAAGTTCCGCCAGGTGATGTCGATTACGGTTCCTTCCATTTTGCCTACCATTACAATTTTGTTCCTATTGCATATCGGAAGTTTTCTGGATTTCGGGTTTGAAAGAGTCTATGTCTTCTTGAACTCGCTGAACAGTGAGAATGGTCAAATTCTGGATACTTACGTTTACCGCGCCGGTCTTATAGACCGTCAATACAGCTATACAACAGCAATCGGACTTTTCAAATCAGTCATTGGTTTATTGCTTATTATGCTTGGCAACACCCTGAGTAAAAGAACGACTGGAAACGGCTTGTACTAACATGCGTCAGTCATAAGGAGGAATAGGGAACGTGATTTTAACAAAAGGACAGCGCGCATTTCAGTTATTTAATATGATTTTTCTGCTTGTCATCGGCCTTACGATGTTTCTTCCGATCTTGAATGTCATTTCACAGTCATTCAGCAATGCGGTTGCGATTAACAGTGGAAACGTAGGATTCTGGCCTGTAGGTTTTACACTCGAAAATTATCACATGATTCTGAAGGATCCTTCGATCTGGATCTCATTCCGAAATAGTGTCATCATTACGGTGTTCGGCACATTGATTAATTTAATGGCAACGGCAAGCCTGGCCTATCCTTTGTCCCGAGCTGAATATATTTACAGAAAACCAGCGCTGTTACTGGTGTTGTTCACGATGATTTTCCATGCACCGCTAATTCCCAACTACCTGCTGCTAAAAAATCTGCATATGCTCGACACGCTGTGGGTCTTGATCATTCCAGGCGCAATTAGTGCCTATAACTTGTTCGTCATGCGGTCATTCTTTATGACGCTTCCTGTGGAGATGTTTGATTCTGCCAAAATGGACGGCTGCGGCGAGTTCCGCATGATCTGGAGCGTCGTTCTCCCATTGTCGAAGCCGGTCATGGCAACGATGGGCATCATGTACGCCGTCGGGAACTGGAATATGTATTCTCAAGCGATTTACTACATCACCAGCAGATCCCTGATTCCATTGCAGGTGCGGCTGCGCGAGATTGTTATCACCGATAACATGGGGTCAGCCGACGTCTCATCGGAATTGCTGTTGTCCATTTCACCGGAAGGGCTGAAAATGGCGGTGATCGTCATAGCGACGATTCCGATTATGCTGGTGTACCCATTCCTTCAAAAACATTTCATTAAAGGGATGATGGTTGGCTCGATTAAATCTTAGTTTCTATATCTATGAAAGTTACACGTTTATTTATAGAAAAGGCCCCTGGCAGGGGCTTTTTTTAAAAGTATGGAATCGAA
>NZ_BILW01000021.1 GCF_004000765.1 Paenibacillus chondroitinus NBRC 15376
CTCTCTGTTGATGATGTAGGTTTTCAGGAAAATAGAGGATCGTAGTTCCTTCCATTTTCTAATTCACCTATTTCTGCGAGTTCGAGATCACAGACCTGACAGCCTTCCCGATTTCCTCATAACTTGTACAGCGGCAAATATTGGATTGCAGCCATCTACGCATCACGTCTTCACTCGCGTTGGGGCATTGCTGGCTCAAAGCATGTGCGACCATAATGTAACCCGGTGTGCAGAATCCGCACTGAAAAGCAAAATGTTCGACGAAAGCCCTTTGCATAGGTGTATCTCCGCCTAACCCTTCAATCGTCGTGATGCTGGATCCCGGAGCTTCAATGGCCAGCATCAGGCACGATTTGATAGGGACCCCATTCACATTCACCGTACATGCTCCGCAATCGCCATTTTCACAACCCTCTTTTGCTCCAGTTAGCCCCAATTGCTCCCGCAGCACTCGCAATAGCGTATCCGCGGATCGAATAACAGCGTGATGCCGCTTATCGTTGACAACGAGTTCAACCTCACTTTTGAACGTCCCGCTCATCCTCATCGCCTCCCCTGTTCCATGGCTGCCATAGCATCCAATAGTGTGTTGCGAAGCAAGAATGTCCGATAAGCAGATGTGCTGAGAATGTCATTCAGAATCGGTACAGGCCAGCATTGAATGGCGTTATCTACGCGAGTTTCCAAAGAAAGTGAGGAATCGTTTAAAATTTCTTCGATTTTCTTTGATCGAAAAGGTATCGAGCTGACTCCACTGAAAGCAATACGAATCCTTTCTCCTGTATGAAGTCCAGCTATGCGGACGATTGGATAATCGATTCGTTCCAATTTGGTCTTCTTTATCGTCACATAAGGTTTTTCCAAATAGTTGGCATCGGTTATAATTTGGACGAGAAGTTCACCCGGCTCCAATCGCGGCTCACCGTTCAAAATCTGGCGAATAGGGATTTGTCGGGCACCTTGGGGGCCAACCAGAACAACCTCGCTGTCCGTTAGAAGAAAGGGCAGAAGCCCCTCCCGATAAATGAACTTTCCACATAGGAGGCCGCCGATTGTAATTTTATTGCGAATCGTATGATCGGCGATGTCTCGAACGGTATCCGCAAGTAATGGAAACAAAGGCGATTCCACAAGCTCATTAAGTGTAGTTGCTGCGCCAACGACAAGTTGATTATGTTGAAAATGAAATACGCGGCATTCGGGAATCCCTTTCATATCAATCACCGCACCTGTGCGGAGCTGATCCATGCGCGCCATGGAAATAATTTCAGTCCCACCGGCATAATACAAGGGCGCTTTACCGCTTGCTTCCATGTTCTGATAGATTGATACTGCTTCATCAAAGGTAGACGGCTTATAATATTCAAAGTCAAATGATATCATTGGCTCCTCCCCATCGATTGCCAGATTACCTCTGGAGTCAAAGGCAGTACGTTCAATTCAATACCGGCTGCAAGCGATAAGGCGTTTGCCAGAGCAGGAGCCATCCCGATTGTTCCATGCTCTCCAACGCCGCGGGCGCCAAAGGGACCTTCTGTAAACGGCGTCTCCACAAATTCCACCAAATACTCCGGATGATCCCCGAACCGGGTCAATTTATAAGACCGCAGCTGCGGATTAAGCACTTGCCCCGCCTGATTAAACAGAAATCCTTCACGCGTGGCAAAGCTGAGCCCCATGTTCATTCCGCCTACCACCTGCCCGCGTGCGGTGGCTTCATTAAGCACTTTACCCGCGTCAAAAACAGATGCCGCCCGAAGAACTCGGTATGTACATTCGCGAGTATCAAATTCAACCTCAACGGCTTGTGCGCCAACGGTCCATTGCTGGCTTGGGATGCCTTTCCCTGTTTCGGGATCAAGCCTTGTAATATCATGGACACGGTATCTGCCACGGCCGATAACCGGTTTGCCCGAAGCACTGCCATTCGGATATTCGTAGCCGCTAACCACTTCACTGACTTTAAGACTGATGATCGGATCGTCTTTGACATAAATCATGCCTCGGCCGACTGCAAGATCCTGGGGCAGTACTTGCAGAACGATTGATGCATTAGCTTTCAGCTGGGAGATTACATCTTCAGCTGCATCCTGAACGGCACGACCGACCATCATCGTACTGCTGCTCGACACTGTTTTCCAATGCTCAGGTGTGATTTGGGTATCTATGTCCATTTTGACATGAACATCCTTCACATCCATATCCAGCTCTTCGGCCAGGATCTGCGCCATGACGGTACGGTTCCCTTGGCCTATCTCGATCGAACCTACGCTGAGATTCGCGCTGCCGTCGTGATTGAATGTGATCGTAGCCCCGCTACCGGTATCGATGCCAGAGCCCGAGGCTTTCCACACACAGGCCATCCCTTTGACCCTGACTTTATCACGGTCAACCTTCGTCCATTGACCCTGATCCCATTCAATAAGCGTTCTCAACTTGTTAATGCATACCGGTAGATCCCCCACCGAGCTTCTTGTAAGCGGAGTTTGCGTTGGTGTCGTATCGCCTGGCTGGATCGCATTGCGAAACCGCAAATCCAAAGGATCCATCCCGAGCTTCTTCGCAAGCATATCCATCGTACGCTCCATACAATAAAGGGCTTCCGTATGCCCAAATCCCCGAAATGCCGTAGCATAAGGATGATTCGTGTAGACACACAGAGAGTCGCACCACACGTTTTCTACGCGATAAGGCCCCGTGCAGTCGATTGCTCCGGCTACGGTCACCGTTGCTCCCTCGTCTGTATAACCACCTGTATCAAATAAAAACGTAATTTCGGCTGCGGTTAATCTGCCGCCTCGGGTAGCGCCAAGCTTCACTTTCGCTTCCAGACCAATGTGACAAGGGGAACTGACCATATCCGTTTCCCTGGAATTATTGATTTTGACGGGACGGCCGCCGCAAGCTTTGGATGCGAGATAGGCCATGTATTCTAATTGAATGGAGCCCTTGCCGCCAAATCCTCCGCCTACAAAAGGCACATGCACGATCACCTTGGACTGCTCCACTTGAAAAAAGCGCTCAAAGGCACGTTTTATCATAAAAGGATCTTGCGTCGATGTTTGAATGTTGATTAAACCGCTTGGCTTTGCTTCAACGATGGCACAACGCGGTTCCATCGCGCAATGATCGGACGAATTGAACGCATATGTCCCTTCCACGGTCGTTTCACTTGCTGCCCAGCCTGAGGCCATGTCACCTTTTCTGATTTTGACTAAATTGCCGATGTTGGTTCCTGGAACGGGATACACATCACCGAACTTTTGATAATTGCCCAAATCTTCATGTATTAATGAAGCATTCTGTTGTAAGGCAACACTGGGTGAATGAACAACAGGCAGCTGTTCGTATTTCACTCGTATACAGGCTGCCGCGCGTTTGGCAATCTGCTCCGTTTCCGCCACAACGACGGCAATCGGCTCGCCGTAATACCTCACTTTCTTCCAGGCGAGCGGCGGGCGGTCTGCTAGAAGAGTACCTGTTAGGACGGGGGAGTCCTCTCCCCGCACGACGGCATGCACTCCGCTCACTGCTATCGCATCCGTAATATCAATCGATAATATTAACGCATGCGAATAGGCGCTGGTCACAAGCCAACCATGCAGCATACCTGGAGATTGTGTATCGTTCGTATATGTAGCGAAACCGGTTACTTTATCCCGGGATTCAAGTCTTGGGATGCCCTTTCCTATTACGCTCAACTTCAACCACTCCTAATCTATTACGACATACATGATGGATGACAAAGCTGGTGTTTTCTATCATCTTATCAAGATTCAACTTGTCCTATTCCGGTCCCAGAAAGTCGTACGGGAACGCGTGAAAAAATAATCATTCAATCATTATAAAAAGGACTGCTCCTAGTAGAAAACCTACTATTGAGCAGTCCTTTTTTTGTTTTAAGTTTTTCGAACCGAACTTTCTTCATCAAGTGGCAGATATACATGTACGGTGGTTCCTTGTTCAACTTCACTTTCGATCTTAAGGCATCCACGGTGAGCTTCGATGATTTTATGACAAACCATTAAACCTAAGCCCGTCCCTTTCTCTTTGGTTGTGTAGAAAGGTTCGCCTAGTGCCGCCAATCTCTCCTCCGAGATGCCGCAGCCATCGTCAATGAAACGAATCTGAACGTTGTCGTCATCCGACTTCAACTCGATAATGACATTTCCTCCGTCTGGCATGGCTTCGATCGCATTTTTAAGAATATTAATGAAGACCTGTTTCAATTGATTTTCCTCGCATTTGATGAAAGGAATTTCGGTCAAGATCTCTGTATGAATTTGCACATTATTAAGAATAGCTTGGGTCTGCAACAGGGAGATGACATCTTGCAAGATCTTTCCGACATCTCTCATTTCAAAATTAATCACCTGAGGTTTCGCAATCACCATAAACTCGCTCACGATATCGTTAATTCGGTCCAATTCCGATAACATGATTTGAAAATAATACGGATAATTTTCTACTTTCGACTGTAGAAGCTGTACAAAACCTCTCAGCGAAGTCAATGGATTTCGAATCTCATGGGCGACCCCTGCCGCGAGCTGCCCAACGATGGACAGCTTTTCTGATTTGAGCAGCAGCTCTTCCGTCCGTTTACGTTCTGTAATATCTTTGGCTATGCCGTAGACGCCGTCAATTTTATCATTAATATAAATAGGAACCATTTTCAAATTTAATTCGATTTGATTTCCTTCTTTATGCATAAGTGTTATTTCCGTATTGTTGGATTCGCCCTGCATCGCCTTTACAAACAGCTGGCATGCCTTCTCTTGGTCACTGGGAACATGAAAGGGCTGAAACGTGTGTTGTGTGCACTCTTCTTCTGTATAACCGGTAATTTTCTCAGTAGCCGCATTAACGGACAGCACATTCCCCTTTAAATCCATCGTGAAAATCGCATCGGGATTGTGCTCGACAAGCGATTTATAGCTCTGTTCCCGCATTTCCAGCATACATTGCGCCCGTTTATGCTCCGTGATGTCTCGGCATAACAACTGCACAGCAGGCTCGCCAAGAAAGACGATCGGCACCTCTCTTACATCAACATCAATAACTTGCTGATCGAGTCTCAGAAACTTTTGATCCATCGGTTCCGTTGGCTGCTTGTCTTCGATAATTTGGCGGATCCGTTTCAGTGTAATCTCTACAAAATCGGGGTGCACAAATGTCATGACGGATTGTCCGATGAGCTCTTCAGGCGAATTGGCACCCAACACTCTGGCACCGGCAGGGTTAATGAAAATGATGATTCCATCGCTATGAACAACGATTGGCTCCGGCGAATGCTCTACCAGGACCCGGTACCGCTCCTCGCTCTCCAACAATGCCTTTTTCAACCGTTTTAAACAAAAATACAAAATAAATGCAGTAATCACGACATAAAAAAGACCTTTTGATGAATTTACGGAAATGACATCGGTCAAGTTCACACGATCAATGAATCGATCTGATAGAATAACCCACAAACTTCCAAACAAGACATAAAGCAAGGTCACTTTCAAAGAGCTTTTTACCCTTACTACTGACTTCTTGTGCATATCGATCTACTCTTCCTTAACCCTGCAATTTTATAAGATAGCGGTGTAATTTGCTTTATGATTATATCATTTATTCTTCAAAATACTTATTGGATCTTTCTCCCATTCCTTCCTATTTCCACGCACTAGTTCTATTGGACGAACATATACTAGAATAAGACAGCTAGAGAGGAGGTATTCACGATGAAAAAAACGGATTCCTATCGAATTTGTAAAAAGTACCTCAATCGCGAAGTGATGATCAAAACAACTCACGGCACTTACAAAGGTACCATTGTCAAAGTGGACAATAATAAAGTCTATCTGAAGCCGTCCCGAAACGGGAACAAGGCGCAAATTTCATTTCTGCCGTTCATTTTACCGCTCGTCCTATTTGATCTTTTGGCGATTGCCTTACTGGATACTAGACCATTTTTCCCTTTCCGTCCTTGCTAATGATCAATGGAAAACCCTCATCTCCTTAGATGAGGGTTTTTCTGCATGAAATTTCATCCTACTTAATAGTTTGAATCAAAGGAGGTGTGTTTGAACATGGAGCCAACACGATCATGTCGACTCATTCGTTCATCTCGCACATACCATGGCAAACAAGGCTTCGACTATGCGGAGGCCATATCCAAGGAAAGCGTTGACTCGCAAGGCATATGCATGCATCTGCTGACGATTCCCCCCGGCAAGCGAGCAAAAGCCCACTTGCATGAACAACATGAAACAGCCATCTACATGCTGCAAGGGAAATCGGCCATGTGGTACGGCGAGAAACTCGACCAGCATATGGAGGTAGAGGAAGGCGATTTTCTGTACATCCCTGCCGGGATGCCTCATATGCCCTATAACCCTAGCGAAAGCGAGTCCTGCACCGCCCTGCTGGCAAGAACGGATCCAAATGAACAGGAAAGTGTTCGTTTGCTCCCAGAGCTTGAAACGCTATGGCAGAAGCAGCGCACACCCGCCGATTAACCGTAAAACAGGCAGCTGACCCAATGAAGGTGAGCTGCCTGATCTTCTTACTTATAGAGCAATAAGCTGTTTTTTCGCGTGCTCCAAGAAAGCTGCGGCGTCATCCCATGACGGAAATCCCGCTTGGGCGATTTTGTCGCTCCCGCCGCCTTTGCCTTGGTAGGCAGCCAAATTCGCTTTGAAGAATGCGCCGCAGGATAACGATGCACTATTATTCGCTAAAACAACTTTGTTCTCAGCAAGGGTGGCAAGTAGTACGGGGCAATCGCTCTGAACCACCAGCTTGCCAGCGAGGTTTTGCAAGTCTTTCAAGGACTTGTTTTCGAACACGCGGGCAATCAAGTTCCCTTCTCGTTGGGCGAGAAGCTCACCTGCTACATAGGTGTCGTTCTCTTCTTTTAACTGCGCTAATTCTGCTTGCAGTTGTTTCGTCTCGAACTCCCATTTCTCCAAGCGATCGACAATTTCGTCTTTACCGGTGTTGAATTTGATGGATAATGCCCCCAAAATCCTCAGGCTATCATTAAACTCCTGGAGCGCACGATATCCGCATTTAAAATAAATCCGCGTATTCCCCTTCTGCTTCTCCGCTTTCAGCAGCTTGATCATCCCGATTTCGCCCGTTGACGAAACATGTGTGCCTCCGCACGCGTTATACTCCACACCTTGAATTTCGACAATGCGGATATTTTCCGTCACCTTGGGTTGTTTCACCAGCGGCAGCTTGGCCAATTCCTCTTCCGTAACGAAATAACTGGTGACTGTTCGGTTCTTATAGATCTGCTCATTCACTTCTTTTTCAATAGCCGCCAACTGGTCAGGAGAGAGTTCCGGCTGTTCCACATCAATGGTGGCATAATCCGTGCCCAAGTGAAAAGAGACGGTCATTGCCTGGTAGAGATCA
The DNA here is from genome assembly GCF_004000765.1 of Paenibacillus chondroitinus NBRC 15376. Lineage (GTDB taxonomy): Bacteria > Bacillota > Bacilli > Paenibacillales > NBRC-103111 > Paenibacillus_E > Paenibacillus_E chondroitinus. The sequence continues at coordinate 7,408 of NZ_BILW01000021.1, forward strand.
CGGCATACTGCTGATAACAAATGTTGGCCGCTATGCTGCTGCATATGATCGAACCTTCGCTGCCAATTCACCTCGCAGGACACAGTGCCCTCTCCAGGGAGACTCGCCACTTTATGCAGCACGTTCTCCTCTTCACTGATGACATCCAATACAGGCACGCCGTTGATATGCCCTTCATCGCAAGGCTGTCCACCCCCATGTGGATAAAAAGCTGTCTCCTCCAGAAGGACATAAACCCCGTCTTCTCTCTCTATCACGCGGCTGATCGTTGTTTGCCATTCTCGGATATAAGCAGAATCGTAGTACAGCTTATTAGACATGTGAATCTTCCTTTCTTATTTCGGCTAGATCAAGTTCCGGGAAGACATGGTGTTCCATGACAACATAATCTTTTCCGCCTTTTGTAAATTGCTTATCTGTTACGGCCAATCCGAATTTTTCATAAAATGAGACCTTGTTGCTCCTTGCATTGCAAAAAATGCGCTTCACACCTGCCTGCTTAGCTTCCGTAAGCATGTGGCGAAGCAGATGGCTGCCGTAGCCTTTGCCTTGATCGGATACCTTGGTGGCAAATTTTCGAAATTGAGCTTCTTCTCCCCGGATAAATAGCGATACGACAGAAAGAAGCGCGTCCCCTTCAAAAAGTCCGTAGTGTACGCCTTCATCGTCATCCGAAAGTTGAACATAAGCCAGCTCTCGCTCCGGCCACATCACTTCATGCCGCAGCTGCCAGGCCTGCTCTTTTTGAATGCGTCTAATCTCCATTTCATCATCTCCAAAGCCGAGTTAACGCTTACTGCGCTGGAAAGCATACTTGTCCACGATCCATGCAGCAGCAATGCCTATCACATATCGAGCTAAATCAATTGCCAAAAATCCTCTGCCAAGGATCAGCGAGCCAACGACTGTGCTTCTAACCGCTACAATCCATTCCGCTTGGTATAACTGACTGAATTCAATGCCAAAGCAGAAGATGGCGCTCCATCCTGCTGCCCAAGCTAACGATCTTTTGGTGCAAATAAACCGAAACCCAAAGTAAATCATGCTCGCCCAAAGAATGTCTCCCGCGTTTACAGTGATTATATCAGGAAGTACATTCGGGAACCTTCTTGAGCTTAACCCTAAGACGATCGTCACGATGATGGCTGCAGTATATTTTAGCATGATTTCCCCTTTCCTTCGAATATGGACTTAATTAAAGTGTAGAACTTTATCTACATGGGAAATCTACCTTGTGGGGATACAGCATAAAGCTCACAACTAGGTTAACTAAAGGAGATTACTTCATGACCGACATAAATGAAAAACAGAAGATTGTCTCAAGTGTTCCACAACACGGTTTCCTCGGTCACCCGAAAGGGTTATTCACACTCTTTTTCACAGAATTTTGGGAACGTTTTTCTTATTACGGCATGCGCGCAATTCTTGTTTTTTATATGTATTATGAAGTTTCCAAAGGCGGATTGGGCATAGCCGAAAATACCGCTCTTGCCATTATGTCGATTTACGGCTCGCTTGTCTATATGTCCGGCATTATTGGCGGGTGGTTGTCTGATCGGATATTTGGAAATTCAAAAGCTGTGCTATATGGCGGCATATTCATAATGCTAGGCCATATTGTATTAGCTATACCAGGAAGTGTCGCGTTATTTTTTGTTTCTATGGTGCTGATTGTGTTAGGGACAGGCATGCTAAAACCAAACGTATCCAGCATTGTAGGAGAAATCTATAGTGAAGAGGACGCCCGCCGCGATGCAGGATTCAGCATTTTCTACATGGGTATCAATCTCGGAGGCTTCATTGCCCCATTGATCGTCGGTACGATAGGGATGAATGTTAATTTCCACTTGGGCTTCGGATTAGCGGCAATCGGCATGTTTCTTGGGTTAGCTGTGTTCCTGTTTACGAAGAAAAAAAACTTGGGACTCGCAGGTACATTTGTCGTAAACCCGCTTTCGCCATTGGAAAAAACAAAGGTCATGACATGGATTGGGCTAGGTGCCGTAATCATCATCGTATTACTTGTCATAACGATTCCTGCGGGATACCTGACTTTTCAGACTTTTAGCGCCATCGTTGGCCTGCTGGGTATCCTGATTCCAACCATTTACTTCATTGTCATGTATAGAAGCCCTAAGACCACAAGCATCGAGCGCTCCAGAGTTCTCGCCTATATCCCGCTTTTTATTGCGTCTGTCATGTTCTGGGCCATTGAGGAGCAGGGATCAACAATTCTCGCCAATTATGCAGACCGGCGGACACAGCTTGATTTTGCAGGCATACATATCTCTCCAGCATGGTTCCAATCCTTGAATCCGTTATTTATTATCGTATTTGCGCCGATTTTTGCTTGGATTTGGGTCAAGCTCGGAGACCGGCAGCCTTCCATTCCCACCAAGTTTTCATTAGGTTTGCTGCTGGCCGGCGTATCCTTTCTCGTTATCCTCCTGCCCGCTTATTTCGGCGGCAATGAATCGCTCGTTAATCCGTTATGGCTTGTGCTCAGCTATTTCATTGTCGTGCTCGGTGAATTATGCTTGTCTCCAGTCGGGCTCTCAGCAACGACCAAGTTAGCGCCTGCGGCCTTTTTAGCCCAGACCATGAGTTTGTGGTTCTTGTCAAATGCTGCTGCCCAAGCCATCAACGCGCAGATCGTGAAGTTTTACTCGCCTGACTCGGAAATGCTGTATTTCGGTGTTATCGGCGTGATTGCTTTGGTCCTAAGTGTCATTCTCTTTCTAATGACTCCAAAAATTCAAGGCCTTATGAAAGGCGTCCGCTGAAAAGAAAAGAACCTCCACTCCCACGTAATTAGTGGAATGTGGAGGCTTTTTTGCATAAACTAATTTATGGTTTCTAACCATGATCATGAACATTAACGTGCTTTTCTTTTTCTGCGATGAAAAACAAACCAAGCGATTCCAATGATCCCAGCAAGCAGCACAGCGCTAAAAAAAAGAATGTAGCTCAAATGAAATAAACGAATGGGAATCCCTCCTGTTTAAATGATGGCTTGTTCAGGAAAGCCGTGCGACGCGATGGAAATAATGCGCCACGAGTCCTCACCGCTCACGAAATCGAATTCGTTATACGCAGAATCTTCGTGACGATCACAAGCATGCAGCGCGTACTCGTCGTTGCCGATCCGAAATGTTGCAGATTCCTCACAATACGAACAAATTGCTGATTGACTCTTTTCTACTTTCAACCTTTTCACCCACCGTACAATCATGTCATTACTAACCAGAATGCCACTTTTTTAGCATTTCCATACCTCAGGCATGAAACTTGTCCCAGGCACATAAAATAAAATAAAGAATAAAGCGTTTTCAAAAGGAGTTGATGTTCATGTTCGATCCGCGAGAATGGACTAAACAACTGAAATCGATCCATGGCATTGTTAGAATCATTTATGTCAACGAATATACCGGATTAGCCAAACTTCGTTGTACCTTCACCAAAGAGCAGCAGAAAGCACTGGAACGTGAGGACAAAAAACTATCTCATACGTAAATAGAGCTGTTTAAAAGGAACGCTGGATAGCGTTCCTTTTTTTGTGTGCTATAAACGAAAAGTCCTGACTAGGCGAGGCGAACACCTTCATGTATTGTGAAATAACGCCGATTACTCCAGCTATTTCCCTCCTCTGAGCCACGTTTAAACAGCAATCCCTAACTCCGTAGTCTCGTGATACATCTTGAGATGAGGATCGTTCAGCAATTCCAGTTTAGGCGGCTTGTTCTCCAAAATGTGAATCGATTCATACTGCATATCCATCAAAAAGTCGTAGTCGTTCTCGTCCATTTTTCTAAAAGACAGCATCCTATCCCCACATCCTCATACCCTAAATTCTACTCATCAACTGCTTTACTTTAGAATCGGAGTCCGACCCCGGCGACGCCGTATACACGCTGCATCTTAAATCCGCTCGGCCCTGCACCTGCAATGTCGTCAAATCAAATAAAAGCTTCCCTGCCTTCGCATGACGAAACTCAATGAACACTTCCGGAGCGCTGCTCACATCGCTCTGATTCCAGAATGTCCGAAAATCCTGATTCTCTCCGCTAATGCGCTCAATAAACTCGCTATACCAATTATCACCCAGATATTGTCCATAATAGGAGCGGAACATCGCCAAAAAGCCCATCGCAAACTCACGCCAGTTCACAGCCAATGCTTTTAATTCTTTTCTCGTAAAAAGCAGCCAAATCAGATTCCGCTCTTCCAACGGAACCAGTGCAAAATCCAGGAATACTGCCGCGGCCGCTTGATTCCAACCGACGATATTACATCTGCGATCCGAAATAATGGTGGGACAATCATGAAGCTCCTCCAAAATTCGATTCAAAGCAGGCGATATTGTCGGTGCCTGATCAACAATGGTCGTTGGCGCTGGCTGCTCAAGAGCCAGCATGAACAAATATTGACGCTCATCCTGGTTGAGCTGTAAAGCAAAGGCGATTCGGTCCAGCACCTGCACCGACATTTTGATTTCTCTCCCCTGCTCTAACCAGGTATACCAGGTTGTGCTTACGCCTGCGATTGTCGCTACTTCTTCCCTGCGGAGGCCGGGCGTGCGTCTCCGGCTGCCGCCAAGAAGCCCCGCATCACTAGGTTTAAGCCTTGCCCGGTGAGTGGTTAAGAACGCAGAAAGAGCTTGCAGCCGTTCCTTCGTATTCACATCATTTTCCCCCTTCACATCTCATCATAGAAGTCATTATACCAGTATAAACGATAACTTGTAATAGGATAACAAGTGTGACATGCTATTGATATCAGGTACTAAGAGCAAGTTATGAAAAATACCAAGGAGGCGTTATCTATGAAGCGTGTAGTTGTGACAGGGATGGGCGTAATTACGCCAATTGGCAATCAAGTCGAACGTTTTTGGCAAAATCTCATCAATGGAACATCAGGTATTTCTACAATCGATCACATGGATGTATCCGAATATAAAACCACTATCGCAGGGATCGTGCGAGATTTCGATGCGGAAGCAGCCGTCGGTCGACGGGAAGTCCGCCGTATGGATCGCTATACACAATTTGCTATTGCCGCAGCCAAGCAAGCCGTGGAGGATGCGAACCTTACCATTGATGCGACGAATGAGGAACGCGTCGGCGTCTACATTGGTTCTGGTATTGGAGGGATTCATACCATTCTGGACAATTACCGGACTCTGCTGTCCCGCGGTCCAGGCCGCGTCAGCCCGACCGTCGTGCCGATGATGATCGCCAATATGGCAGCGGCGCAAGTCAGCATCTTGTTCGGCGCCAAAGGCCCTACCCTTGCGCCGGTAACAGCCTGCGCCACGGGCAACAATGCCATTGGCGAAGCCTTTAAGCTGATCCAGCGCGGAGGCGCAGACGCCGTCATTGCCGGAGGCGCCGAAGCGACGATCGCCGATCTCGCGCTGGCGGGTTTCGGCAACGCGACAGCCTTGTCGACGCGTAACGATGCGCCGACGCAGGCGAGCCGCCCGTTCGATGCGCAGCGCGACGGATTCGTCGCCGCCGAAGGCGCCGGCGTGCTTGTGCTGGAGTCGCTCGAGCATGCCGAGCGCCGCGGTGCCCGCATCCATGCCGAGATCATCGGCTATGGCTCGACTTCGGACGCCTACCACATCGTGGCGACCGATCCTGAAGGCGCGGGTGCCTACCGGGCCATGCGCGATGCGCTGGCCGATGCCGGCCTGGCGCCCGAGGAGCTCGACACCATCAACGCGCACGCGACAAGCACGCCTGCCGGTGATTTGTCGGAGACGCGCGCCATCAAGCGGCTTCTTGGCAGCCGCGCGTACGACGTTCCTATCAGCGCGAACAAGTCCATGATTGGGCACATGCTTGGCGCAGCCGGTGGTGTAGAAGCTGTCGCGTTGATCAAAACCTTGCAGGACGGGATCATTCCTCCTACCATTAACTTGGAGAATCCAGATCCAGAGTGCGATCTCGATTATGTACCACTCGTAGCCAGAAAGGCGGAGCTCAATTACGGGTTATCCAGTTCCTTCGGGTTTGGCGGCCATAATGCCGTGCTGGTTTTCAAGAAAACGACTGTCTAATTAATCCAATAAAAAAACCTAATCCGTACAGCCGCTACTGCGTGGGTTAGGTTTTTTGCTTTTACTTTTTTAGTATCAGAAGACGGTCATCGCTCGCCGAAGGACTTCCTCTACCATCCGTGTTGTTAGTCAGCACATAAATATCCCCATTATGCAGCCTTACGTCACGCAGTCTCCCTTCACCCTCCAATACGGCAGCCATTTGCTTGGTGTCAGGGTTGAACCTGTATAACTTCTTCCCGACTAAAGTTGCGATCAAAATTTGTCCGTCTGCATCTATGTCAATCCCCGATGGTGCAATGGCGGTATCTCCCGTTTGGTACAGCGGAGTTACCATCCCTTCCTTTTTCTCATTTCCGATCATAACCGGCCACCCGTAATTGTTGCCTTTTTCAATGAGATTGATTTCATCATGCCCGCCAGGATTTCCTGAAGGACCATGTTCAGAGCTAAACATGCGCCCCTGCTTGTCCCACGCAATCCCTTGTGAATTTCGGTGCCCATATGAATAAACATAAGACTTGGTAAATGGATTATCAGATGGGACTTTGCCATCCAATGTCATGCGCAATATTTTGCCCGCTGAGCTATTCAAGTCTTGTGCAAGCTTGTCTACTCCCGAGTCACCAGTTGTCATATACAACATATTATCAGGGCCGATCGCAAGTCTGCCCCCATTATGAATCTGACCGCCAGGAATGCCTTCGAGGAATGATTTGATTTCCTTCCATTCGCCATTTATCTCCTGCAGAACGATGACTCGATTGAAAATCTTGCCGCCTTCCTCATAGGTATGATAAGCATAGGCTTGGCGCGATTTTTGAAAATCAGGAGCCAGTTGAATCCCGAGAAACCCACCTTCTCCTTGTACCTTCAGGGGTTTGTTAAGCTTCACCTTTTGACGTGACACAGAGCCATTACTTATTTTGACAATACTTCCTTCACGCTCGCTCACATAGACGGTTTCCTCATCGAACTGAATCGACCACGGTGTTCGCAGCTTTTCAGCGAGGATCGTGTAGGCATTGCCTGCCTTTGTCTGGCTCTCAACCGTTTTCGACTTCGTCGTTGAACTGAGTTTGTCCGAGCAAGCTGAGCTTAGCAAGATTACCGCCATCCCAACAATCCCTATTCCCACCAATCTAATCACACACGAGCCCCCTTATTCCTTAGTGAAAATAATCCTTTGACGAAAAAGACCATACTTATCAGCCACAGCATCCCAATCATTGCGATCATGAGAGAATTATAAATAGAACTGGTAAATGCTCTAGTTTCAAGTAACCGTATCCACCAAAGAGCACCAATGGAGAACAAGACCAGATGGATCAAAAACCACCCGTACCCCATCCTCTTGAATTTCAGCATTAAGAAAAGGACGACAGCCATCACCGGCAGCATAACGATCAGGAAACCCGCTCTCAAGTACACGATGACCTCTTCTTCCATAAACATAAACGCTCTTCCCTCCTCAATGCCTGAGAAATAATTCCAATTATATCGACATCGAGAAGAGATGTACAGTTTACATAATCCCCCCTGCTGTTATGAAAATAGGGCTACCCAAAAGGCCTTTTCAGTCCTCTCGAGTAAGCCCTATCGCTTCCCATAAATACTTATCAATCTGTCTTACTTTTTCTGATTTTTTGTGAAGTCCCAACCGCCTGTCACTGTACTTGTTGTCTTACCATCAGGACCAACAATATTGTATTTAAAAGTAATGGCTCCATACGTGAGTTCAATGCTCTCATGCGTATCATATAGGCTAAAATTGCTGACGAGGACTTTTTCCAAATCAATAACGAGGCTAACTTGCCGTTCATTGCCCGTGTTTTTTACGAAAACAATTTGACCCTTCTCAATTGCTTTTCCCGTCGTTGTATTTAAAAATAAGGGAATCGAGGCGGAATCAAAGTTTTTATTGATCGATATGGGCTGAGCAGTAGCTTTGCCTGCGGCAGATCCGCTTCCGACAGCCACCGTCGCCTTATTTGTCACTTCGAACGAGAAATCATTAAGCTGAATCCACTTCTCATACCCTCTTGTGATCGAATCCCCGTTAATGCCATCCAGTTTCAAAAAAATGTCATAATCATCACTTGCAGCCGCTGCCGGAACTACGCTGAACGCGAGCACCAACACGCTAAGAATTAAGAAGATAAAAGCCTGTTTACGGAACTTGCTCAACCCCATCACTCCTCATCGGTTATGTTACAAAATGTAACCATCGACCTAATTATATAGGAGCAAGTGACTTTCTATTCCGCAAATCTTTGTCCACATAAGAAAAATGCCGCGGTGCCGTCTACACTGCTTTACACCAATCCAAATTCCTTGCCAACCTTCTGCAGGCTGTTCAAAGCAAACGCCAAATCCTCTTTCGTATGCTGTGCCGTCACAATCAAACGTACACGCCCTTTGTCCATGGCAACAGTCGGGTAAACGATCCCTTGCGCGAATACGCCTTCTTCCAGCAAGCGATCCGAGAATGACATCGTTTGTGCAGGATCTCCGATAATGATGGGGATAATCGGCGTTTCACTTGCTCCGGTGTCGAAGCCTAAACGCTGCAATTCACTGCGGAATCCATTGGCGTTCGCCCATAATTGGGTTACCAAGTCCTCGCTCTCGCGCAGCACCTGAATCGCTGCCAAGCAAGTCGCTGCTACCGCTGGCGTCTGCGAAGTGCTGAACAGGAACGGTCTTGCCGTATGAATCAAGTGTTCCTTCAACAATTGCGCACCGGCTACATACCCGCCAACAGCGCCAATCGCTTTGGACAGTGTCCCGATCTGAATGTGAACACGTCCATGAAGCCCGAAATGATCGGTTGAGCCTTTGCCGTTTTTCCCTAATACGCCGCTCGCATGGGCATCATCGACATACACAATGGCATCATAGGCTTCAGCCAATTGAACAATTTCAGGCAGCGGCGCGATATCGCCGTCCATACTAAATACGCCATCCGTTACCACAACACGCTTGCGATGCTTTTGCGTTTCTTTCAGTACGGCTTCAAGCTGATTCATATCTTTATGGGCGAAAATTTTACGGCTCGCCTTCGTCAAACGAATGCCATCAATGATACTGGCATGGTTCAATTCATCGCTGATGACGACGTCGTCTGCGCCAAGAATCGAAGACAATGCGCCTTGATTCGTTGTAAAACCCGATTGAAACACGAGCGCCGCTTCCGTGCCCTTAAAAGCAGCCAGCTCCAGTTCCAGCTGTTCGTGAATATCCAGCGTCCCTGTAATGGTGCGCACGGAGCCGCTGCCGACGCCGTATTTCTCAATGGCTGCAATCGCTGCTTGCTTCAATTTGGGATGATGGGTCAATCCCAAATAATTGTTGGAGGACATCTGGAGAATTTTGCGTCCGTTCAAATTCATCCATGTATCCGAACCGCTTTCCCATACTTTTATCGTGCGGTAACGTCCATCGCGCTTCCAGCCTTCAATATCTGCCGCCAAATCATTTAAGTAATTCATCTTTGCCCTCCCGAGCCTTTTTTAGTGAGTAAACACGATTTTTCCGCATTGTCCTTCATGCATCAATCGGAACGCTTCCTCGTACTGATCCAGCGTGAATCTGTGGGTGATGACGGATGCGAGATCAACCCGGTGTTGATTCAATAAACCCTTCATTTGGTACCAGGTTTGGTACATTTTACGGCCCGTGATGCCTTCTACCTTGAGGCCTTTGAAAATAATTTGATTCGTTACGTCCAAGCTGACTTCTTTTGTAGGGATTCCAAGCAAGGACACCCTGCCTGCATTGGCCGCAGCTTCAAACGCATCCGCAATCGCCACTGGGTTCCCGGACATTTCAAGCACAACTTCAACGCCCTCGCCATCCGTCAGCCTGCGCAGTTCTTCAGATGTACGCGCTTCCATCGCGTTTATCGTTACATCCGCTCCCATTTGAAAAGCCATCTTTAATCGGTTTGGATTAATATCTACCGCATAAATCGCTCCTGCTCCGCAAGCTTTGGCAACTTTGATGGCAAGCAAGCCAATCGGTCCTACACCGATAATCGCCACTGTTTTACCTACGATGTCTCCGGACAAAACGGTTTGCACCGCATTTCCCAGCGGATCTTGCAAACAAGCGATTTCAAAAGGCAGCTCAGGCGCATTATGAATAATATTACTCGCTTTCACAACCGCATATTCGGCAAAACATCCCGGCGCGGTAATCCCAAAGCTTTTCGTATTCGGACAAACATGCCCGTTTCCGGTTCGGCAAGCCTTGCAGGTGCCGCAAATCATATGTCCTTCTGCTGAAACATGATCTCCGATCTTAACGCCTCGTACGCGGTCCCCGATGTCAACGACGATGCCCGCAAACTCGTGACCGAACACATTCGGGGTCAGCACCGTTTTATCAGCCCAAGCATCCCAATTGTAAATGTGCAAATCCGTTCCGCAGATGGAAGTTGCCTTAATGTGAACGAGCACTTCATCGTCACCAATCGTGGGAACAGGAACTTCCTTTAGTGTAGCACCGGGTCCACGGTGTTCTTTAACCAACCCTATCATTGTTGCGCCCATCATTTTTCCCCCTAGGACAAATATGCAATATAATACACATACGTGCGTTTTATTGTCTATATATACCATAGTACACGAATGTATGTTATATTGTAAATAGGCTATTTTTACGGACACAAAATAAATAAAAGGAGTCACACTGATGCAGGAACCGATACACAAAATGGTGGGCAGAAAGCTACTGAACATAAGGAAAACAAGAGGTTTAAGCTTAGATCAAGTTGCAGAATTGACGGGAGTCAGCAAAGCTATGCTGGGGCAGATTGAACGAGGAGATTCTAACCCAACGATCTCTGTTTTGTGGAAAATTGTGAGCGGATTACAAATCTCTTTCACGAGCTTGATTGAGGATGACGAACCGAAGATTACGGTTGTTCGTTCCGAAGATCTTTCTTCCTTTGATGAGGAGGACGGCCAATATCGCGCCTATCCCCTTTTCCCTTTTCACCCGCAAAAAAGCTTCGAAATCTACACCGTCGAAATGGAGCAAGGCTGTACACATGCTTCTGAGCCGCATAACGAGGGTGTTGAAGAATACATTCTAATGGTCGAAGGAAAGCTGCAAATTTCCATTGCTCAGGAAAGCTACATTCTTCAACCTGGTGACGCGATCCATTTCACAGCAGATCGTCCGCACACGTATACGAATTTGTCTGATCGCAAAGCTGTATACAAGACGCTTATTTACTACCCGTCTTCTTAAAAAAACGCAAGCAGCCAGCCTCTCTGGTCGCTTGCGTTTTGTTTATACCGTAACGAGTCGATTATAAAACTCTTCAATCGCAATGGGCTTGCCGCAATTCAAGCGGGATTCCTCCGCTGCGAATGACATCAGATGGCTGCGCACGGAAACGGAAGCGGAAGAACTGCTTTCTCCCCCGTTATACGTTCTGACTTCGCTCAAAAAGCTGCGCACAATGCCCGCATCTCCGCCGTTATGCCCCTCTTCCGAGGCGTGCACACGCACGGTCGTTTTCTCATTCGTCACGAAATCATGAATGGTGAATTCATTCTCTTCCATATTGCCGCGAAGATCACCTTTTGTTCCCATGATTTGCAGAATGCGCGTGTTATCACGGGTAAATCCGCACATGCTGAACATCGCTGTCGCACCGCTCGCGAACTCCATATTAACGACTTGATGATCAACGACATTATTATCGCTGCGATACACACACTTCCCGTAAGGCGTCGTGCTCAACGCTTCAATGATACCTTCATTGCTCGTATCCGTTGTGAATTTACGCGCCCAACGGCGTCCTGCGCCCAAATAATATTTAGGTGCATAGTATTGGCAGCTCATTTCTGCCGGGCAGCCGTCCAAACATCGCGCAGGCGCACCTGCTGGCGCATTCTCTTCGTTGAAGTGCATCAACGAACCAAAGGAGCTGACACGCTCGCATGGCTCGCCCATGATGTAAGAGAGAATGTCCATGTCATGGCATGATTTGGCTAAAATCATAGGGGAAGACTTATCGGAATTATTCCAATTCCCGCGTACGAAACTGTGTGCCATATGCATGTTACCGACATTTTCATTCAACTGAATATTGACGATTTGTCCGATTTTACCTTCTGTAATCACTCGTTTCATGGCCGTCCAGAAAGCTGTATACCGCAAAACATGGCAAATGGTTAGCAGCCTGTTATGCTTTTTCGCCATAAGTTCCATCTCCACACACTCTTCCGGACTAGGAGACATCGGCTTCTCCAGCAAAACATGATAGCCAAGCTCCAATGCTTTCATTGTGGGATGATAGTGCATCTGATCCTGCGTACAAATGATGGCGATATCCGCCAGCTTGGGCTGTGCAAGCAGCTGCTCCCAATTCTCAACAGCGCGCTCCGGTGCAATTCCATGTGCGGAAGCAAAGATAGCGCGACGCTCCTCATTCGGTTCAGCGACTGCTACAATTTGTAATTCATGCGGGTAATTCCGTGCATATGGCGCGTAAGCTTGCGCCCCTCGATCACCTGCGCCGAGCAGGATTGCCGTTACTTTTTGCATCAAATACTCATCTCCTGTGACTTCGTTTATAACGATAATGATAACGATAGGCTAATATATGCCATTGATTAAGACTTGCTTCCTGTGAATGCAATCCCTTGAATAAAAGAACGTTGGAAAACGAAGAAAATGATGATCATTGGCAAAATCGCCATCATGGAGCCTGCCATAATGATCGTGTAATTCGTTTTGTGCTCCCCTTCCAGGAAAGCGATCCCTGCGGACAGCACCATTTTATCCGGTGAGGAGTTGACGATAAGCGGCCACATCAGATCATTCCATGACCACAACATGGTAAAAATAGCCAACGCAATCATCCCGGATTTTGCAAGCGGCATCATGATTTGCCAATAAATTCGGAATTGATTGCAGCCATCCAACTTCGCGGCTTCTTCCAATTCGTTAGGCAGCGTCATAAAAAATTGGCGCAGCAAAAAGGTCCCGAAAGCACTGAATAGACCAGGTACAATTAGCGCTGTCAAAGAGTTCAACCAGCCGAGATCCTTCATAATCATATATTGCGGAATGAGAAATACTTGCCCAGGAACCATAAGCACCGACAACATCAGGATGAAAAAGAAGTGGCGCCCCGGAAAAGCAATCCTTGCAAAAGCATATGCCGCTAACGAACAGATAATCAACTGGCCGATTACTTTAACCAAAGTTGTTATGAATGTATTCCAATAGAAAGTAAAAAACGGCAAGTTTACAAAAACCTTCGCATAATTGCTCCATTGAAAAGCTTTTGGCAGCAAAACGGGAGGAATAGCCGTTGATTCTCCTAATGTTTTTACCGATGTAAGAAACATCCAGATAAATGGCGTAACCATGATAATTGCACCCAATATGAGGATAAGATGGATTCCGCCGATTCGAAGCGATTTCTGATTGACTGGTTTCGTATTCATACACTCGCCCCTCTCATTCGTAGTGAACCCATTTCTTTTGAATTTTCATCTGAATATACGTAATGATCATAATAATGACGAACAGCATGACGGCAATGGAAGAGGCGTACCCCTTGGCATTTTTGAGAAACCCGTATTTGTAGTATAAAAATACAATCGACTGCGTAGATTCCATAACAATTTCGCCAACCATCATATAAATGTAATCAAATACCTGGAACGCACCAATGAGAGACGTTACCATGACGAAAAATATCGTCGGCGTTAAAAGAGGCATCGTAATTCGCGTGAATTTCGTAAAAGAACCTGCCCCATCGATCGATGCGGCTTCGTAATAGGACTCCGAAATGCCCTGAAGGCCGGATAAAAAGATAATCATGTGCGAGCCAATGGAACTCCAGATGGCTACGATAATGATAGATAATAATGCCGTGCGATTGTCCGTCAGCCAGTGCGGCCCTGTAATGGACAATTTGCTGAGTACATAGTTAATGAGTCCAAAGTCGGAATTGTACAACCACTTCCACACCATCGCAACCGCTGCAGGCATTGTGACGACCGGAAGAAAATATAGGGTTCTATATACCGATAACCCCTTTACCTTTTGATTCAGCAGAACAGCTAAGATAATGGATAAAACAATGCCGACCGGGACAGCCGTTATAATGTAAATCCCCGTATTTCGAAAGGCATACAGCAAATCTTTATCTGTAAAAAGCTGCTTATAGTTCGCCAAACCTGACCATGTATACTTGCCGAAAGAACCCCAATCTGTGAATGAAAAATAAAACGTTTGAAACACAGGCCAAATGTAGAAAACGAGCAAACCGAGCATTAAAGGTGTGATCATGATGTACGCCCACATCCAATCGGACCGGCGTTTCGAGCTGATTCGCATGAGTACTCACGCTCCCATGAGTGTAGTAAGGAGGGAGATTCGCCACTTGCAAGCGAACCTCCGCACCGAAAGCTTATTTTTCTGCAGCTAGCGCTTGATTCATTTTGGCGCCGAGCTCTTTGGCTGCGTCAGCTACCGGTTTATCTCCTGTCCATGCATTTTTCAAAATCTCAGTTTCATAAGTTGTCCATACGGATGTATTCTTGGAAACCGGATAAGGGGAAGCATACTCCGTCATATCGATGAACGCTTTGGCGTGGTATTGCGGAAATGCCGCTAACCAAGCTGTTTCAGAGCCTTTGAATGCCGGAATCGCTCCGCCTTGCTTAGCGGCAACTTCTGCCGCCTCTTTCGAACCAAGGAATTTCACAAATTCCCATGCTTCTTTCGGATGCTTGGAATTCGCGGAGATGACATTACCTAAGCCGTGAATGACAACGCCTTGTTTTTTCCCTTTTGGCAGTGGCGCCACATCGGCATTATTTTTCATTTCGGCATTCTGATTAATCGTGAAAGCTGCCCATGAACCGTCGAAATACATTGCCAGCTTGCCGGAAGTAAACAAATCCGAAGGCGCTGTTTCTGTCATTTGCGCCAATGTAGGCGATACTTTATGAACTTGAATGAGATCCGTCAAGAATTTCAAACCTTCAATCGCTTCCGGCTGATCATAACCCGACTTCTTGTGATCGTCGGAAATAATCGTGCCTCCGGCTTGAAGAATCGTGTTGTAGTAATCCTCTTGATTCATCATTGGAGCTGCGAAGCCGTAGATGCCTTTGCCAGGATCGGTTAGCTTTTTAGCAGCTTCCGTTAACTTATTCCAATCCCAAGTTGCGTCTGGATATGCGACGCCTTTTTCATCGAACAGTTTCTTGTTGTACCAAAGACCAATCGTGTCATAATCCTTGGGAATCCCGTAGTTTTTACCGCCAAGGCTGTATAGGGAAACGAGAGATGCCGGATAATTTTTGAGATCCAACTGGTCCTTTTTGATGTTTTCGGACAAGTCCAACAACATTTTATTCTCCGCGTACTTAATGAAATTCGGACCATTCATCCATAGCACGTCAGGCATCGTTCCGCCTTGTGCCGCTGTTTCCAATTTGGTGAAATATTGCTTATACGGTGTATTCTCTGCTTTAATTTCAATGTTCGGATGACTGGCTTGAAAGGCTTTGATAACCTCCGTCATCGTATCCAGACCCCAACCGCCATAGGTAATGGTTACTTTCTCACCGCTGGCGGCTGCTGTTGCTTTTGCATCATTTGCAGGCGCACCGGATGAGACGGGATTAGAGGAAGAGGAATTACCGCAAGCACTTGCAACAACCATTGAAGACATCAACATAGTTACGCAGACGATTTTTTTTGTATTCTTTACCATTTCGCAATCACCCTTTTTTAATTTTTGTGAAAGAATCATGACCTTGCTAAAAATGGAACCCGTAAAAGCTGATTTCACCTCCTTGACGTAGTAAAAATAGTTTGGCGCCAAACTCAGGATAACGTTATCCTGAGTAATAAAAAAAATTAGTTTCTGGCAAATGTGGACGATTCTCTAACAATGATTTTATGTGGCAGCAACACTTTCGATAGCGCCAGCTGCTCTCCTTTTAACATATCCAGCAAGGTTGCAGCTGCTGTCAAACCGATTTCCACTTTCGGCACATGCACTGAAGATAACGGTGGCGTCGTGTATTGCGCGAAATCAATATTATCCATCGAGATGAAAGCCATATCCTCCGGAATTCGCAGCTGACTTTCGATCACAGCACGCATCGCCGGAATCGCCAACTGATCGCTTGCTGAGAAGATTGCCGTAGGGCGCTCCACGTCGGTCCGTTTCAATTGCTCTTTCACGTATTCGTAACTACGGTCAATTTCCCAACGGGTGTCTATCACCCAGTCTTTATGTAAGGGAATGCCGGCGTCATACATCGCGAATTTGTAGCCTTGGAACCTCTCTTCACTGTTGAGCTCTCCCGTATGTCCTGGTCCGCCGATAAATCCGATGGAACGGTGGCCCTGCGCAATGAGGTGATCGACAGCGGATTTGGCTGCATGGATACGATCATAATCCACCATCGTAATCTCAGTCCCAATCGTACAAATGCCAATCAAAGCAAGATCCTCTACCTTTTGCAAATAGTCCAGAATCGCCGGCCCGACTTCGCCAACGATAATAATGCCGTCCACTTGAATATCGTGGATGCAGCGGTGAAGCAAAGCATCGTCCGCGAGCTCGTCCGAGGTATGAATAAAGGCTAATGAATAGCCTGACTCCAAAATCTTTTTCGTAAAAGCCGTAATAATCGGCGAATAGTATGGATGATCGTCATTAAGTCGTGCCGCTTGAATAATGCAGCCGATTTGTTTGGTCTGTCTCTTCTCGGTCTTCTGCTTATTCACAAGATGGCGTGCTGACTCGTTCGGTGTGTAATCGAGCTGGCGAACGGCCTCCCAAACTTTGGCCCTCGTCTCCGGATTAATATGCCTGCTTGTATCATTTCTAACCACTCGCGAGGCTGTTGAAATGGAGACGCCCACTAAATCAGCGATATCCTTAAGTGTAGGCATAGTGACAGCTCCTTTTTATCCAAAACCGTGATCCAAATTCTTGCCCAAACGTTTTCCTGAGCATGTTTACATATTAATGTATCCCCTTACATTGTGTCAATATAGTTACGATGAGAATTCTTATTTTTGTTTTTGCGCACAACTCTGACATGCTTGGTTGGGATTGGCCTTTACGGAAAAACCTTTTGCCATAGTTTGTATAGACAAAAAATTAACATGCCGTTGCATAGAATTAATAATAAATTTGCAAGCAGTCCCAACATAAACAGCGTTTTCCGCTTCTTCATTTCGGATGGATGGAGATAAGGTTTCAAAAAATTTAATTCTTTGAAATCCAATAAACTCTGTAATACGCCAAAAATAGAAACAAACGTCCAAACCACGAGGAAAATTGCAAATAAAAATGCGCAATAGTAGAGGATCGCATATTGTCTAAATAACCAAATAAGATAGCAAGTAGAAATTGACAAAAGTAAGACAGCCCAGCCGATTGCCCCAACGATCACAGGTTTTTTAAAAAGCATTTTGCTTTCTGTGCTCATCGTTTCACCGTACCGAATGAAATCTTCATGTTAGGAGCGTAGGTTAATACGGAGTCCTCGCTGAATATTTTTGAAAATAAGTACTCCGCCTCGTATTGGTTCTGCGATTCACTTTCTGTCAGCCCTCGGTTCATCAAATTGCGTATAAACTTGCTTTCTTCCCCTGGAAAACCGCCAATCCCTTCCTCTCTCAAGGAGTTGTACAGCTGTTGTCTCTTTTGTGGCTCCGCATTCGGATCTAGAAAATTAACTTTATCGCTTACTCTGCACTGCACGTTTGTTAAGCCTAATTCGCTTAGAAATTCGGGTATTTTTATCCCGATATTTCCGTCTTTTCCGTTACTTTTGGTATCCTGCTCAAATAGTTTTTGTAGAATTCCCAAGCGGATCACTTGGCTTTGATTGTAACCTTGCAAACTGTAGTTAGACATGTTGGCAATCCAATGCGGCTCGAAGCAGATGACCATCCCTTCATCCTTCACGCAATTGATCATCTTATCGAGTAACTTCTTCGCATCTGACAGATGCAATAATAACGCATGGCAGACGGCCAGATCATATTTTCTGTCGATCGCTAACGTTTCAACATCTGCTACGATAAAATTTGTTGTAAAAGGCTGCCTTGCAAAGATTTCCCTTGCTGTGTTAATTAGCTCTGTTCCTCTGTCAATCCCCGTATATGTGGACCCCTCGGGCAAAAGCGGTAACAGCTTCAGCCCCAAATATCCGTACCCACAACCATAGTCAACAATATTCACTTGCTGTGTGATCTTCCAAACTGACTTCACTAGAAACTCCAAATAGTCATCGTTGTAGTATAAATCTCTAGTATTTCTTAAATATTCAATTTTGTTATCCCATTCATAATCGGACATTTAGGACTCCTTTGCTTTTATTTGTCGCTTGCATGGCAATCCACTTACATTAATTCCCTATGCCCCAACATATCCCTGCATGTTATGGGAACTACAGTCCGCTATTTTCCAGAAAAGATACATCTCCCAACAGGCCAGGGGAACTACGATCCCCTATTTCGCCGATTTCTTCCGAAAATCGTGACTCTGAGGCCAAATAAGAGCCTGTAGTTCCCACTCACCAATGGAAAAGCTGATTCTCCTTCAAATAGTGGACCACAGTTCCCTCTAAAAACTCCATAGCGGAATTCTCGCTAGGTTTCAAGAAATTTGTCGTGTGCTACTGAGGTGGAAATTGGCTGTATCGTGCATTTAAGTGGCTGGAAGGTGGAAGGCCGGTGAAGTAGCTAGGTTAAAACCCTGACGGGGCTGTACCGTCAGGGTTTATGTCGCACCCGCAACAAAAAAGACAGTCTCTTCAGACTGTCTCCGCTTCCTCAAAACTGATGGCCGCAAGATGAACAAAACTTCGTGTCGGCCACAACGACTTTCCCACAAACGCATTCTTTCTCATTGCGCAGTTCAATGATTTTTTGATCCAATACGGCAATTTCTTGCTTAACCGCGTCGATGCCAAGGCTGAATCTCTCGACAATCTCGCCGGCACGAGCAATATCTCCCGACATATAAGCGGCATACACGGACTCTCCAATGAGATTATAAAATTTCTCTATCTCCTTCTCTTTGGAAGAGACTTGCGCTTTAAGCTTCGTCAGCTCAACGGTTTGCTGAGCTTTCTTCGCGGCATCCGTTGCACCTTGTTTGACTTTGTCAAAAAAAGACATGGGGTACCCCCTCCATTCATCGTTTTCTGCTCATAACGATTCATATGCGCCCCATGCCCAACTCATACGTCAGGTTCACATGTTCCAAGCCGGCAGATTTCAAATATGGTGCAGCATATGTACCTGATCGACAAAAGAGGTAAAGCCTAATCCGGCTAACAGCTCGTTTAACCCTTTATTGGAATATCTGATATTCATCGTTAATCGCGTACAGGAAGAGGTAAGTGGTGCGTATACTTCCCTTAAAGCCGCTTTCAGAATCTCCGTTTCATCCTCGCGTCCTGGACGTGCTTCACATTGATAAAGGACGAACGATGCCAAACTGCCATTCTCCGCATAAACTCGCTTGAAAAGCGCATAACCTACCATTTCCTCCGCAACTGTTACAAATACGCTTTCGCCGCCTTTCATACTAGGCCATTGTGTCTGCCAGGCAGACATCGGCCTATTGAATGGCACCGCGTTAATCTCAACGGGATGTCCCCGACGTAATATATATCTTTCTGGGAAATTTGATTCCAGCAGGTTAACATTAAGCTCGCCCGTATGCTGCAAACAGACAAGATGTTCGGTAATCTCGTAGCCGACCTTCTGGTAAAGTTTAATTGCAGCTTCATTTTGAACTAGCGCTTCAAGCATGGCGGTGTCCACACCCTGCTCTTGATATAATTGCAAATTTCTAAGCATTAAGTGTTTTCCGAATCCCTTACCTCTGTATTCAGGAACAATTCCGGTACCACCGTTCCACGCCACCTTTTTCCCTTCAATGGTGCGAAATCCGTTCATGACAAAACCAATCGGCTCCTCATTTTCAAACAATACCAACGAATGCTCCAAAGAGAGACCTTCATGAACGGTTCTTGCCATGAATTTGCTCATGTCCAGCGAACTGTTTAGATAATATCCTTCGAAGCCTTTATTCCATAACGCTACCATATCTTCGGCGGACATTTCGCTCATTCTTTTGAAAAACATGGCCTACCTCTCCCCCTCAAAAGATTACCCCATGATATAGCGGAACATCATACTCTCCATATCATCAATTGTGCGCTTGTAGTCGGCTTCCTCGCCACTTAACATGTAATGCAGTGCAAGGCCATCCCGAATCGACCAGAACAACCGAGAAGCTGCCGCGCTATCCAAATCCGAGCGAAATTCGCCTGTAAGCTTGCCGCCATCCATGATTTCCTTAATGAACACTAGGGCTTTGTCCGCGTACTCATTCCATCGCTGTGTTAACTGGGGTTGGCGTGCTGCATACAGCATAAATTCCAAATGAAAGGCTATCCATTTGCGAAGTTCTGCCAGCGATTGGCTGCGAAACCGGTTGTACATGTAACGGATTTGATCCGCTGCGCTAGGCATACTCTTGAAGGTTTCTGTAGAGTTCTCCAGCATGGCATTCATTTTATCATCAGCCATCTGAATATACATTTCTTCTTTACTGGCAAAATAGCTGTAAATAGCGCCTTTGCTAATGCCCAAATGCCGAACGATATCATCCATCGTCGTAGCCTGGAAGCCTTTTTCCGTAAAACAGTGGAGCGCTCCCTCAAGAATGACGGCCTTCTTCTCTTCCTTGTAGGCTTGCGTGACTTTCGGTGACATGCTGCTCCTCCGTTTCTATTAAATAACCCAGTCCCCTTTGCGGAATACCGGCTCAACTTCGCCATTCATCTTAATCCCGTCAATGTCCATATCGGCTGATCCCATCATAAAATCTACATGCGTCAAGCTTTCGTTCAAGCCGCGTTTCAGCAGCTCCTCCCCACTCATCGTCACGCCGTCTTTCAAGCAAAACGGGAATCCCCGGCCGATCGCAAAATGGCAGGAGGCGTTCTCATCATACAAGGTATTGTAGAAAATGAGATTCATATCCGAGATCGGCGAGCGATGCGGAACAAGCGCAATCTCCCCCAAATAATGAGATCCTTCATCCATCTCAACAAGTGTGCGCAGCATCTCTTCGCCTTTTTCCGCTGCAAAATCAATGATCCTTCCCTCTTCAAAAGTCAGAGAGAAATTTTCGATCAGAACCCCGTTGTAGCTTAGCGGCTTCGTGCTTCTTACGGTACCATTTACACCGGTACGTAAAGGAGACGTAAACACTTCTTCTGTCGGCATATTTGCGATAAAGCGATCTCCCTGCTGATTATTGCTGCCGGCCGATACCCATAAGTGGTCCTGAGGCAATTCAACCGTAATGTCCGTACCTTCCGCGCGGTAATGAAGCGCCTTATATTGCTTCTCATTCAGCAAATCAGATTTGGTTAGTAATGTGCGGGCATGATTCCTCCATTCCTCGATCGGATCATCTTTCTCAACTCGTGTTGCTTGGAAGATGGCGCTCCAAAGCGCATCAACCCGCTCCTCTTCCGGGAGCAGTGGGAAAACTTTATCCGCCCAAGCTGGTGTTGGCACAGCGACGATCGTCCAGCTGACTTTGTTTGTTAATCTTGCCATCGTTAACCCTTGGGTTGCCGTGCTTGATGTTTTGCTGGCGGTTTGAAGCCGTTGGGGATCAATGCCGTTCATCAGATCCGGGTTATTGGCTGAAACATATAGGAAAGCGGCATTTTGGCTTGCTAGTTCTTCATAACCTTTGGCTTGCCACATTGGGTATTCTAGTAACGCCTCAAATGGCGCCAATTCATATTTCAAGCGTGTAATTTCACTGTCAGCCCATTCCACATAGACAAGCTTTGCCCCTATTTCGTAGGCGCGTTTAACTAATAAGCGTACAAAATCCACCGATACTAGAGGTGCAAAAATGACTAGTGTTTGTCCCGGCTGCACATTAACTCCCAGTTGTATGGCCAAAGACGCATATTTAACTAATTGATCATGGTGTTTAGTCATTGAAATCCTCCTCATCTATTCTCTCTTTAAAATGACTACTCAGTCGTTTTTATTATTATTCCAAATCGTTTTAACTGTCAAGCGCATTTGTTAAAAAATTATGAAGATGATCGAATCGTATGCATCATCTGTTCCCGTGCTTGCCTGGCTTCCGGACAAGGAAATAACGGCCAGACATGAAGTATAGAAGGGTATTCATAATAATTAATAGGAATACCCTGCATGCCAGCGAGTTTACTGAATTTATTCGCATCAGGATATAAGATATCATGCGTTCCGATATACACGCTGATCCTTCCCAAGTCATGGAAATTCCCGTATATGGGACTAACCAAGTAATGCTTCACACTTTCTTCGCCCGCATACCACTTGGCAATATCGTGCAGCGAGGTGATTTTGAGCACATGGCCTCCGCCATGCAAGTAGAAGATATGCTTGTTCCCTGCAGCTGATTCCAAAGGTTGCACGACTTCCCCCGTCTTTTTCCATATGGCATTGACTTGTATGAATCGTAATCCAGCTTTAATGAAACGGCTTTGTATGCTTTCTTTTCCCATCCTGTCCGCCTCCTACGTTGTCTTGCGATCAACTATTCGGGACAATTTTTAAGTGAATATAAACAAAAAAAGAGCTGCCAATGGCGAGCCCCTTAAGTAACTGTTATTCAACTTTTGTCACAATCCGCGCGGAACTGCTGGGAATGATATTTCAAACTCCGTCCCCTTGCCTACTTCGCTGGTAATATGTATTTTCCCCTTCATCGCTCGAATAAGACTGAATGAAACCATTGTACCTAGGCCAGTGCCTTTCTCTTTGGTGGAAAAATACGGCGTACCCAATCGGCTAATTTGTTCCTTCGTCATGCCAATCCCGTTATCACGTATTGTAATCATAATCTTATCGGTCTGCTCTTTTAACCCAATTTCCAAAACACCACCGCTTTTCGACATCGCCTCAATGGCATTTTTCCCAATATTGATCAGCGACTGCCTAAGCTTATTCCGATCCCCTTGAATAAACATTTGTTCATCCTGCAAGGTTACTTCAATTTTGACATCGTTGTAATTGGCAATCGTTACTAACACCTGAGAAACATATTGCACTTCATCCTTCATCAGGATCAGCTCGTCTTTCTCAGGTTCAGGCTTTGCGATGGCTAAATAGTCGCTGATGATGACTTGTGCCCGCTCTAATTCTTCCAGTGAGATTTGCTGATAAAATTGGAGCTTCGACGGGGCTAAATGTGGTACCCCCATGAGTTGAATAAACCCTCTAACGGCAGTGAGCGGATTTCTGATTTCATGGGCAACCGAAGCCGCCATCTCGCTGACAATCCTCATTTTCTCACCATGGACTGCGTCTTCCTGCATATGAATGTACTTCTGTTGAAACTCGATCAGATAAATATAGACGGCGATTACTACACTCTGCAGAAGGTAGGTTTGGGAGGAAGAGAGAAGATTGGCGGTAAAAAGCTCCAGCTTTCCAATACTCGTTAAATAAATGAGAAAACTAACAATTTTAACCGCTACGCAAACAATAACGGCAGAAATCATTTTATGGGCTAGACGCATATGAGGATATCTTTTCAGCAGCAATACGATAAAAATAATGGTTGGAAGAAAGGAAACACAATAGATCAAATTATTTGGATTTCCGAGAAGATAACGGACTACGATAATTGCCGCATACAGAAACATCGACACGTAAATTCCGCCATACAGGGATCCGACAATCAATGGGATAGATCTAAAATCATAGACCAAACCATTCAAATTAACCGGAATGGACATCGCGAACCCAATGGCTACTGTGAAAAAAAAGCAAAGCCACAGCCGGTACTTCATGCTATGACTTTGAAATTTGTACAAATAGGGATAAACAACAAGCGGAGAGAAAATCAAGAAGATATTTAATATAAAGTCTTTAAAAAAATTAATCATAGAAACATCATCTTCTAATAAGGCCCCCGAATGTAGTCTCTCACCCTGTCCTCATAAAAAGTTTGAAGTCGAGCCATTTCTTCCTCGGAAAAAGATGGCGTCTGCGCCGTGCCGAGGTTATCAGCAACTTGGCGTTCGTTTTTGAATCCTGGAATCACGCAGGTAATGTTCGGATTGTCCAATATCCAGCGCATAGAAGCTTGCGCCATGTTGCCGCGACCTTCTGCGATCCATGCCAGTTCCCTTGCCAGCTCCACTCCCTTGGTAAATGGAAGCCCGGCAAACGTCTCGCCAACGTTGAACTGTGCGCCATCCGCATTGAAATTCCGGTGATCATCCGCAGCAAATGTGCTCGATTCTGTGAATTTCCCGGTCAGCAGGCCACTGGCTAACGGAAGTCTGACCAGAATCCCTACCCCCGCAGCTTGTGCTTGCGGAAATAAAGTTTCGGCCGGTTTTTGCCGGAACAGGTTATAAATCACTTGCAGCGCCTTGACTCCTGGCTTACTCAGCGCGAACAAACCTTCTTCCACAGTCTCGACGCTAACGCCGTAATGACGAATTTTGCCTTCCGCTTTGAGCTTGTCCAGCACTTCAAAAACGTGACCATCCTTCAAAATGGCTAGCGGTGGACAGTGAATTTGATAAAGATCGATTCTTTCCCGATTCAATCTTCTCAAGCTAGCTTCACAATACTCTCGAACCGTTTCCTCTGAATACGTTTTTGCATCATAAATATCTCCAGCACGGCAAAACTTTGTTGCTATGTAAATGTCATCTTCTTTTCCTCTAGTTGCTTTGGCCAGCAGTTCTTCCGCATGCCCCGATCCATAAACATCGGCTGTATCAAAAAAGTTAACCCCTGCTTCCATAGCCAAGTGCAAGCCTTTAATGGCTTCATCATCGTTAGACAGTCCCCAGCTCCCACCGATGGCCCATGTGCCGAAGCTAACCTCACTAATGCTAAGTTCCGTATCACCTAGTTGACGGTATTTCATTGCTAATTCCCCCTCCTCGTAATTGCGGCTTTGGTACAAAGTGCAGCATGTCTATATTCTCCATATATCTCCTATTTCCCTCTATTGAAGAATATCACCGAGAAGGCTGAGCGCGCTTATTTCCAGAACCATTTTTCATAAACAAGGTAGCCTAAATAGGAAAGAATCCCTAGGGATATATTGAGCCATCCGGTAAAAAGAGCCCCTTTTTTCTCCCTCTGCAAGTTTGCTTTCTTATACACTCTCACATCGAAAACTAAGACGAGCAGTCCGGAGATCAGCAGCAGCAAAACCGTGTAATTATTAAAGGTAATCATGAGCCGAATCCTTCCTTACTTCGTTTTCGTTCCAATTCGTCTAATCTTAACGTGCATCGAGACATCAACGTTCATCTCTCTATATTTGCTCTCCCACTTTTCCTTGGTTTTTATTTCCTTGTTCCAATAAGCTGGCTGCGTCGCGCGTACAAATTCTCCAAAGCCGAAAATGTCACTGCCATCTTCCTGCGTCTGCTGGATGAATTTCACAAATCCCTTTTCAGCGTCTTTCTTTATTTTCTCTTCCAGCTGGATCAAATTATTTTTCGTCACGAGTACCTTCTCATCCGATTTTTCCGTTAAGTCCCCTTCGACTTGGCATCTAATGGTCGCAAACACTTTCCCATTTTTGATTGTTGTTGTTATTTTCGATTTCCGATGTGTGGTTTTGAAAATAACGTTTGTATGAGAGTTCGGCATTTCCTGAAGAATACTGTAACCACCGGGGTTTAATTGCTTTATGGCCATATAGTGGCCAATTTGCAAAGCTGTTGTGGTGCCCACCATTTTATCATTTTTAAAATAAGCCATTCCGGCAAGTTCAATATTCGATTCCTTTTTTAACTCCAAGTAAGGAACCGTCCCTTCTTGACCTTTAGCCGAACTGGCACTGAAAAAAACACCTAAGAAAATGTTGGGCAGCTTGCCCATTTCTCTGGCATGCTCCAAAGTGGCAAGCAAATATAAGGATGGTACGCGCTCTAATTGCGGAGTAGCATTCATAATGTCTGCCGCGGCTCCTTTGGAAACAACCATCCAGACCGTTCTGCGGACTTGAGGCTGACGGCGAAAGAAGTCATTTTCGTTCTGAATCCCTTTTTTGGCGACCGTTTCCGAGAGAACAATGACTCTTAAATGGCCATAGAACAACCGATCCGCGAGCTGCTGCTGTAAGTTCATTAAACCATCTTCAATGGTGTTTCCTACGCTGGTCAAAACCCATACTGGTTTTTGATCAGCTGGCCCCCCTGTATCGCCTCCTGTCCCGAGTGGAATGCGACCTGGTACAGCAATTTGAACGGTGACACGAATGAGTCCCTTGTTTGAGGATTCCTGATTAAGTAGATGTGTCGCATTGCTGGTTTCTTTCTCATCTCCCGGCTTGGCTTCATCAATACCAATGGCTAATACAACCGCGCGATCTTCGATTTCAAGACGATCCCAGCAGCCTGTAAGCAAAGGGGTCATCAACACGACAACAAGAATCTGTTTAATCAGATTTTGCCACAAGTTGGTCACCCCGACTTTTTTTCTTACGAATCAATGCCACTATATATAAAACAAGTGGATACACCACTGTGATGAATAATCCCCAGCGTCCGACAACTTGAATAATTTCATACATCTGCAGCAAATTTTGAGGAAACATAGCCATTACATATATAAAAGGAACTAGAAAGAAAGTAAACATCTTGTGATCCTTAAGTCGCAAGAGCTGGCTGATAAAATAAATGGCTAAGTAATACGATGACAGTAATGTCGTAAACACCGCCGTAACCCAAACAGCAAGAAAAGCCCCATCCAAACGCTCCAAGATGTTCGCAGGCAGTGAAGTTGTTTTGGCTAATTCCAAGGTTGGCCACACTAATTTTTTAATTTCCTCCGATCCGAAGACGCCAACCGTCGCAATGACGATAAGGACATATAAAGCTCCGGAAATCCCCATCCCGACATAGCCTGCAATCATGGCCTTCTCCGGTCTGCGCATCGCAGGTATGACGATGGTCATAACAAAAGAGCCTTGAAATAAGGCTGCCATCGTGAGGATGCCAGCAGACATGCCGCTTGGTTCATTCCCCCATATGGGAAGCAAATTGACTAAATGCGCGTTCTTCAGCGAGAGTACAACAATTAATAATCCAGGAAATACAATGACCGGGAAATAAAAATGATGGAAATAGGTAAACGTGGTAATATCCGCCCGTGAGGAAACAGCAGCTAGCAGCAGCATGACGATTACCGTCACTTCAAGCGGTGTTTTCATCAATACGGACGTAACAACGACTTCACCGAATTCCCTTGCTGCCAGCGCTGTAATCAGAGCAAAAAAAACAATGATTAATACACTGAATACGCCTGCCGTCCATTTGCCGATTAAAACCTTGCTGTAATCTATAATCGTTTGATCAGGAAATCGCATTCCGAGCTTTGTTAGAAGCCAAAGACCAGCTATTCCAAGCATTAAACCGAGAAAAGTAACAAGCGGTGCCCCGGAATCAGCTGCTCGGACAGCAAAGAGTGAGAGAGCTAGCACCCCCACTCCAATAATCGTGCTAATCAGTATGATCGCGGCTTGAATTACCGTTATCTGGCGAGGATGCTCCATAGGTTACGTTCCTCCTATCTCCAACCTTCAATGGATCTAACGTATTATTTGCTGCTTTGTCACTCATTTCTTTCGTTAATTTGCTTAGACGAGTGTCATTAGGGGTATGTAAAAGCCCAGGTCTTTTGGGCATCGACCATAGGGGCAAGCGTGCCAGCGTATCTTTCATCCCCTGGAAATTTCCAGGCACTATCGGGCTCAAATACGGAACGCCGAATGAACGCAGGGAGAGCATATGGTTCGCGATCAAAATTAATCCGATCATCACGCCATACAGACCGAAAATTCCTGACAAGATGACCAGCGGGAATCGCAGCAATCTAAGAGCTAACGCTGCGTTATAGGCCGGTGTTGCAAATGAACCGATTGTCGTTAACGCAATGATAACAACCGTAATCGGTGAGATAAATCCTGCCGCTACCGCCGCTTGTCCTACAACAAGCACACCAACGATGGATAGAGCTCCGCCAACCTGTTGGGGGAGCCGCAGCGTCGCTTCCCTCAGAACTTCCATGGAGATTTCCATGATTAACACTTCAATGACCGACGGGAATGGCACTCCTGCTCTTCCCCCTGCCACTGCGACGGCGAACTCCGTTGGAATAAGCTCCGGATTAAACGAGATTAGAGCTACATACAACGATGGAAAAATCAGCGAGAATACCAGAGCAACGAGACGAGACAGACGTATGAAACTGACCAAGAGATACCGTTCCGAGTAATCCTCCACCGTTTGGTAAAATTGACTGAAAACTGTTGGCAAAATAAGAGCAAACGGTGATCCGTCTACCAGTAGAATCACCCTGCCTTCCAGCAGGTTGGCGACTGCCTTATCTGGCCGTTCTGTGTTTTGAATTTGAGGAAAAGGCGAGACATGATTATCCTCGATAAATTGCTCCAAATAACCTGCATCAAGAACGCCATCAATATCAATCAACGATAAGCGTCTGAATACCTCTTTAACGAGTTCAGGGTTCACAATGCCATTAATATAACAAAGAGCTACTTTGGATTTCGTAACTCGCCCAATCCGTATGGTTTTTATCCGCAAATCCGGTGTCGGGAGCCGATAGCGGAGAAGTGCCAAGTTCGTCCCCAATATTTCGATAAAACCTTCCCGGGCTCCCCTGATCACCTGCTCTGTCTCCGGCTGCGAGATCGAACGCTTATCAACTTGGCGGGTGCTGAAAACAAAACCATCCGCCAGCCCATCAACCAGGATGACAGTTTTCCCTTCTACAATGGCTTGGATGATCTCATCCAGCTCGGTTTCCGTTCTGCCTTCACACGAGTATAGGGTATCGTTCAACAGATAATCTCTCATTGAACGGTTATCATCCTTCGGATATCCCATCGCGGTCGTATGCATCAAGGGCTTTAATATATGATCATTTAAAAGTTGTTTATCAATTAAATCAGCGAAATATAAAGCAGCTGCCGGATGCTCGTCACATATGCAAAAACGGCGCATGATAAAATCGTCATTGTCGCCAAGTATACCCTGAACGAAGTCCAAGGAGTCATCGAGTTTATGGCTAATGGTAGCTTCAGCATATTTCTCCAAAGTCTGATGTGCGGGTGTTTCGACATGTAAAATCTTTGAAGACTGTTGACTTTGGGATCCCGGTCTTGTTCGACGCCTATACCATTGCCAAATCGTCATCCGAATACGCCCCCTGTACATCTCATTAGATGATTGCAGCTTTCTTCGCCCCATTGATTTCCTTCCATGTATTTTTATCCAAAATCGGGATTCTATGCATGAAAAAAACTGCCCCCTCAAGTCTTACAAGACCGTAGGAAGCAGTTCTATAGGAATAATTGTTTATTTATAAGGGTCAATCGTTTGGATAGTTCCATCCGCGTTATACGTTAATTCCGTGTATTTGACGCAGCGTTTATGGTTAACGCCATCTGATAGGGAGCAGTCATGATAAAATAAGTACCATTTATCTTGGAATTGAACAATGGAATGATGGGTTGTCCACCCGATTACCGGCGTAAGGATCGTACCCTTAAACACATACGGCCCTTGAGGATGTTCGCTCATTGCATAAACAAGACAATGTGTAGTCCCCGTTGAATAGGACAGATAGTAATATCCATTGTATTTATGAACCCATGGACCTTCGAAATATCGTCTGTCCTCATCTCCTGCTAGGATTGGATTGCCTTCTTCGTCCACAATCTTGATTTCTTGCGGCTCGTTCGTGAACGTGAGCATATCCTCACTTAGAACAGCCACTCTCGGCCCCAAGGCTGGTTCATTCTCTGCCGGCCCCTTAGCATCAGGAAGGAATGTTCCTGTCTGCCATTTCTCCAGCTGACCACCCCATAGTCCGCCAAAATAAATATAAGCTTTGTTATCCTCGTCGATGAACACGGCAGGATCAATACTGTAGCTGCCTGGGATATAATTCTCCTGAGCCGTAAAAGGACCTGCAGGCGTTGAGCTTGTCGCGACGCCAAGTCTGAAAATATCCTCTTTGTCCCGAGCCGGGAAAAAGAGATAATACGTATTGTTCTTATACGCTGCGTCTGGTGCCCATAATTGCTGCTTCGCCCAAGGAATATCTCTTAGGTGCAAAGCCTCGCCATGGTCGACACAAGGTGAATTAAAGTCGTCCATGGAGAGAATATGATAATCTTCCATCGCATATTGATCGCCATTATCATTAGAAGGTCCATCGTGGTCTAGGTCATGGGAAGGATAAATATAAATTTTGCCGTCAAATACGTGGGCAGATGGATCAGCCGTGTAAATATGCGTAACTAAAGGTTCCTTAGGCTGTGCAGGCTTGTTCATGTCCATTTTCTCCTTGTTAAACTTAGTTTGTTTAATGTATAAACTTACATACTTCATTATAACCAAGTTCGCCTAACAATCAAGAAAATTATGCATCTGGGCATGAAATGATTGAAAAAGTGCTTACTGGGTGCGTTTTTCTGCTGCAATCAAAAGGAAAATGGGACGTCGGGCTTCATCTTTCATCTCCGGATACTTGTCCAATGCTTCTTGCGTTGGTTGAGGCTCGGAGAGCTTAGTTATGCTGAATCCAGCATCGATCAACGCATTCATATACGTGGCAACCGTTCGATGATACTTCACGACGTCCGTTTCCAGAAATCTAGCCTGTCTTAGTCCTTCATCCTGATAATTGTCGACTGGCCAATGCAGGCGTTCGCCTTGAGGACCATAATACCAATCTTGTTCAGCACGTGAAGTGAACATCGGATGCTCGACGGAGAGGATGAAGCGCCCCCCTTCTGTGAGGCAATGATGAACCTTATGACAGAGGTCATCGAAATGTTCCACATAATGAATGGCAAGTGATGAAATCACCACATCAAATTGGCCTGCCGGAAAGTCGATGTCTTCAATCGCAAGTCGGCGATAGGTGATGGCTTCATCCTCCGTTAGTTCTTGCGCACGCTCCAGCATTTTCTCGGAAAGATCCACGCCTACAACGAAGCGAGCTCCTTCCTGGCGTGCATATCGGCAATGCCAGCCATATCCGCAGCCAAGATCAAGCACGGCTTTGCCAGAAAGCTCCGGCAGCATCGCGCGAAGTGCAGGCCACTCCCCTGCCGCGTCCAATCCACCTGTCGAGCGTGCCATTTGGCTGTATTTTTCAAAAAAGCTGTGATCATCATATTTGTTTTGTTTCATAATTTTCTACTAGCTCCCGTCGGCTTCATATTTTTCTCGTACACTACTAGCCTAATATATAAAAACCAATCATATCAAGTATGTTTGGTTTTCGGTCTACACTTTATTTATCTGACCCAATTTTGGCCAAGCAACTGGACTTCCTACAGCTAATTCCGCGAGAGTTACCAGATTTCGTGCAGCTACTGATGATTTAGATGGAGCTACTAACTCTATTTCATTTTCTGCCGCAAAGTCGCGAAAATTAACGCTAGAAATTCCTGTTGTTACCGCTGCGAGGCACCATAGCAAATCCAAAGCAGCAACTTGTCAGCCAGTGGCTTAATCATATGTAAAAAGCCCGACAGGTCTATGTCCCGTCGGGCTGCATACTGTAAATCTTAATGGAATTGCTTAATCAGACGTTTAGCTGTCCCGTTAGGGGTATTAATAACTTCGTACATGTTGACGACGACACCCGAATCTACTTGCTCGTTTTTAAGTCCAGTGACAACAATTTTTTGCTTGCCGCTCGTCAGTTTGCCTGTACCGACCAATGCGGACGTTTGAGTGCCTACGATGCGCCCAAGCGAATCCACCATGTCGAATTCAATGGTCGAGAAGTTCGAGTCTATGATGACTTGATCCTCATGCGTGATATCAAGATCAAGGTTTAGTTGATAAGAGTAAGAACCTCCGCTGTACAGCCAACTAATTGACTCATCATTCACTTTCAATGAGAACGGATAGAGATCAATTGTGTCGCCCTCATCCTCTTTCTGTAGAGCAACCTGATACGTTCCGAGTGATACTTTGCCTTCGGACACTGATTTATCATCATAGATGTTCAGCGCAAAGGCTTCATCGTCCGCTGTTTTGCGATTCGGAAGCAGATAGGAATAGCTAACCACATAAGAGCTGCCCGGCGTAAGTTGCGTGGTGACAGAGCTTTGGCGTGTGCCGGTGTACGAATTGCCACTGCTATCCAACAGCTCATTTTGAAGCTCAGGCAAGGCAATCGTGTTTGAGCCGTTATTTGTGATTTTGTATTTGGCGATGGCGGTTTTGTAGCCAAGATCATCGTTTTCGTGAGCATGAAGCTCAACAAGTGAAACATCCACATTTTTATTCACGATGGAATTATCCGTTAAAGTCAGCTTATTGCCAATCAAGTAGCTTGCAGCTGTTGTAAAGCCGTTTTTGGCTTCGCTCGCACCTTTCAGCAGGAACACCGCTACAGGCATCTGTCCTGTAGTTCCGCTACCCGTAGAAACTGTTGCCGATTCGGACGTCTCGTTCGTTCCAGCTGTTGTTGACGCTGTGTCTCCGCTTGCACTGTTCGTGCTAGTCGTGTTGTTCGTATTACCCGCACTACCCGTACTGCCTCCATTACCTGCGCCCGTCGTGCCCGATGTCTTCTCCCAGAGGACAAGCTGAGCCGCGTTCGGATCCGTGCCGGACGGCAAAATCGCATTAAAATAAAAGGTTGTTGTTTCTTTCGGAGCCAAAAATGCGGAGCGAGCCGTATTATCCGCTGCAGACAAAGCCGTGCCGGAATCTCCAACTTGGTAAGTCGCAATGAAGGATGGAATTGCCGCAGACGCTTCGCCGTTATTACTTAACGTAACAACCGTTTGCACATGAACGCCGTCAGCTTGCGTCGAGTACTGGGACGAACTCGCTTGGACTGTCATCTGCTCTCCGTCTTGCTGTCCGCTGTACTTCTGTTTCGTATTTAGCGCTGTTGTTTGGAGGGATGCATTCAGGCTCATGTTCCCCAGCGTCACATCTTCGGTTTGATTCAAGTAATAAAATTCCAACGATGCACCAGACATCGCCATCTGTTTTGAGATAGGTGTTTTTAACGTTAAGGTATCCGATTCACTTGGAAGGAACGTTGTACTTGATCCATTTGCATAGGTCGAAGCGTATTTCAGGCCATTGGCATCTACTAATCTGAACTGAAGAGCTGCAGGCAGTTTAACGCTGCTGGAACCGAGATTTTTCGCGGATACCTGCGTATACAGATACCATTTTCCATTCTCCGAAACGCGAACGCTCTGCCCTAGTTGGAAAGCGAGTGAAGCATCATTGGCTAATGTGCTGTCGAGTGTCCGAAGATTAATAATCTCTTCCGGCACGGTCACCTGACCTTCTCCAAGCGCAGAACTTACAGGCAGTTGCCCCAGATGTTTCATGAAATCTGCCTGCCCTGCATCCCAACGGAACACATCGATCTTCAGCTGATCTGCGGATTCGCCTTCCGCCAAATTGGCGTAGAAACGAAAGCTCGTATCCTGCCCGGGAAGAACGCTGGCGCTTTTCTTTTCACTCAATTTAGCTGTAAAACTATGCCCAGACGTATCGGTGACGCGCACGCCATATTGATTGAAGTCGATTGCATTCTGGTCCCCATTATGTAAGGAAACCGCGAACTGTAACGATGAGGACGAGAGCGCAGCTTGGCTGATTGTAAAATAAGAGGCAGAAGTAATATAAACGGCTTCCCCTGCTGCTTGAGCCATACCTGTGGGTAAAGAGGCAGCGGTTAGGCTGCCGGTCAATAACAAGGCTAAGGTCGTATGTTTCAAAGAAAGTGTTGTCAATTTGCGAATCATGATGGTTACCTCCCGTAGCTTAGAATAGTCAATAAATCACTCAGCAATCATGAATTAATCGTAACGAAGAGCATCAATTGGCTTTAATTTGGACGCTTTATTGGCCGGGTACAATCCGAAAATGACACCGACTAATGCTGAGAATAAGAATGCGTATAGGCCTACATTAATGGAAAGACTTGTTTCCTGACTCGGATTAATATAGGGCCAAGCGAGCGATAACGCTACCCCAACAACAAGGCCAATGAATCCACCCATTCCGCTGATTAACGTAGCTTCCACCAGGAACTGCAAGAGAATATTTCGACGTTTGGCCCCGATGGATTTACGAATCCCAATCTCTCGCGTTCGTTCACTAACGGTTACAAGCATGATATTCATAATTCCTATACCGCCAACCAGCAAGGATATCGCAGCTACAGCAACTAATTGATTCGTTAGCGTGCTTGACGCCGTTTGTTTGGCGCTGATCAATTCGGATGAGTTGAAAATGTTATAACCTGACGTACTCTTGAATTTGCTCGCTAAATATCTCTCAAGAACAGCCTGCACCTTGCTGACCTCGTCCCCGCTTGCTGCTTCTACATACGCAGAGCGAATGGATCCTAATTTAAAATCTCTGCTCATTGTTGGCAGCGGCACAATAACCGCACTGTCTAGCGACGTTCCGCTTGTATTAGAACCTTTGCTTTTCAAAACACCGATAATCGTATACATGTAGCCATTGACATTGATCTCCTCATTCAAAGGATCATCCTTGCCAAAAAATTTCGTCGCCACTTCGCTTCCTATGACCGCCACGTGATTGCGATAATCCAAATCCGCTTCGGCTAGGAAACGCCCGCTGCCCATTTCACCTTTTTGCATGCTCAGATAACGATCGTTCGTCCCTATCACGTTGTACGTTTCCGTCGTGCGGTCATACTTGATATTCGTGCTGTTTCTGGTCATGGTCGGTGCAATCCCGCTAATGCCCGATGTTCCTTCAAGCTCCATGATCTCTTCATACTTCAATTGGGTTGCGCGGCCATTACCAAGCAGATTCACCGTAAGCAGGTTCGTTCCTAGTCCCTCATATTGCTTCTCAATCGATTTGGACGTTCCCTGACCGATAGATACCAGAGTAATTACGGAGCTAACCCCAATAATAACGCCAAGCATCGTCAGAACCGTCCTGAGCGGATTGGAACGAACCGTGGCCATCGCCATTTGAAAAAGCTCCCAAGGTCTCATCTCGTCACCGCCTCTTCCACTTTCGGAATCGGCATCGGCTGATTGCGAACATCCTTGATGATTTCGCCGTCTCGAAGCGTTACAACACGTTTGGCATGATCGGCAATATGATTGTCATGCGTAATCAGTACAATCGTGTTGCCCTGCTGATTGAGCTCCTGAATTAACTCCAGCACTTCAATCCCTGTTTTGGAGTCCAAGGCTCCGGTCGGTTCGTCAGCCAATATTAACGATGGTGAAATGGCCAGCGCTCTGGCAATCGCCACCCTTTGCTGCTGTCCCCCTGAAAGCTCACTCGGCTTGTGATGTCCGCGCTGGCCCATCCCCAGCTTTTCCAGCATTCGTTGGGCTTGCTCTCGGCGTTGTTTGGCAGGAATACCTGCATAAATCATCGGCAATTCCACATTTTCGATAGCGGATAGCCGGGGCAGCAAATTGAACTGTTGAAAAATAAAGCCGATTTTCCGATTTCTGAGTTCGGCCAAGCCGTTGTCGGACATTTTTACCGTAGAAACGCCATCCAGCGAGTATGTGCCTGAAGTCGGTATATCCAGCAATCCGATCGTATTCATGAGTGTGGATTTCCCAGATCCGCTGGGACCGATAATAGCAACGAAATCACTTTTGGCAATGTGCAGGGTAATTCCCTTGAGAATTTGCAATTCTTCTTCCCCGCGTGCGTAGCTTTTGGTGACTCCCGTTAATTCAATGATATTCATACGACTGGCTCCTTTCCTCGAAGCTGCCCATTATGGGCGCGCTCCTCCTCCGCCTTGGAATCCGCCTCCGCCTCCACCTTCGCCTCTTTGGAAACCAGCAGGAGGACCGCCTTCTCCGCCAGGGAAACCGCCTGGCATCTGAGCGTTCGTCGTCGTAGCTTTGCGCGTCGGCATCACAACTTCATCGCCCTCTGCCAAACCGCTCAAGATTTCAACCTGTGTTTTACTGCGTATGCCCGTTTTAATTTCATGCTGTTCTTCAACGGTTCCATCCGCTTTCTTCAAGGAAACGGTGGATTTGCCCTTCGTTGTCGTAATTGCCTGAATTGGGACTACGAGAATGTCCTTTTTATCTTGAATGTAAATTTCAGCTGTTGCCGTCATCGCGTATTTGAGTACACTATCCGGATTCGGGATGGAAACAACGGCATCGTAAGTGGTTACTCCGTTGGTTGTCGTACCGACATTGGATACGGATGTCACTTCGCCTTCAAAAGATTTACCCGAAATCGCATCCACCTTCACGACAGCTTTCTGACCGACCTTCACACTCGTCAAATCCAGCTCATCCACGGCAATGGCCAGCTGCATCGTGCTTAAACTCGCTACCGCACCAAGCGTAGTATTCGCCGTGATTTGTGCTCCTACCGGATAGTTGCGGAGCACATTGCTTTTGCTGTTCGCAAAGTCCGCCGAGAACACGCCGTCGAATGGCGCTGTGATCGTCAATTGATTCACCTTCTGCTGCGCATCGTCGACTTTAATTTTTTGGCTGTCGATGGCCGCTTGCTTGCTGATGATGTTTTGCTGAAGATCATCGTTAAACAACGTTGCGATGAGATCCCCTTGTTTCACAGTGTCTCCGTCTTTAAATTTCAAGCTTTTGACCGTGCCGCTAGCTTCGGAAAAAATAGGCGTTGTGCGCACATAATCCAATGCGACTAGTTCTGTTGATTCAATCTTGCTATCGCCGCTTCCGATAGTGCCTTTCACTTTCATGCCGGCGGAAAGTGTCCCGTCATTCGTGACTAGTACCTCTACGTCAACGATCTTATTGCCGTTCGTATCAGCTTTCATTTCATGAGATACGTTGGATACCGTCCCAATCTTGGACAGTAAATATCCGTCTACCGTCAATTCGACGTTTTCCCCATTCTGCAGTTGAACAGCTTCTTGCAGAGGGAAAGCAAGTTTGACTTTAAACTGTGAAGTATCCGAAATCGTACCGATCTTCGTCGTTTTATTCACTTGACTGCCCACATCCAAATTGGAAGCCAAAGTAAGCTTTCCGCTCATTGAGGCCGATATACTCATATGGTTTTGCTCGCCCTGCAGCTCAGCGAGTTCCTTTTCCAACTGCTGCTGAGTTACCTGCGCTTCTTTCAGATTTGTTTCTGTGGAAGGAACAGACAACTCTACAAGTACGTCGCCCTTCTTTACCGCTTGGTTTTGAGTCAAATTCATTGTTTTAATAATTGCATCCACGGGTATTACGATATTTTGCTTATCTTTAGCATCTAGCTGAGAGGTTCCCGATATAGATGAAGATATGGCTCCTTTGGTTACCTTCATTGCCGATTGCTGCCCCGTAGCGGCTGCTACAGGCTTCGATTTGTTGTGTATGTAGTAGTAAGTTCCAGCACCACACAACATCGCAGCCACAACGACAATGATCCATTTTTTCTTCCGATTCATGTTCATTGTTGATTTCCCCT
The DNA here is from genome assembly GCF_004000765.1 of Paenibacillus chondroitinus NBRC 15376. Lineage (GTDB taxonomy): Bacteria > Bacillota > Bacilli > Paenibacillales > NBRC-103111 > Paenibacillus_E > Paenibacillus_E chondroitinus. Next base: position 45,034 of record NZ_BILW01000021.1, read on the forward strand.
CTCCCATGTACCAAGACCACGATTGTCTTCGTCATATAGATCTCACATTTAGGAGTCTAAGGGGTTTGGCTGAAACCCTACTGAGCACAGGCTGAAAGAAAGTTGAAAGCTAACTTAACGTTTGCTGAAAATGGAAAAAAGTTATTTGTGTCTTTCATGTCAGTGGTATTGCTCTAGAATTGTTTAAAGTACATATGGGATCGTGGAGCTATCCAGAGTATGAGTTTAGCAAATTTTGAGGCGTTCCCCTCTACAGTGGCTTTATGTATGCAAGTGTAACAAGTTTGATCTGTCAATCCTGGCGTCAATTATCACTTTCCTTGAACGCTTACCCGCCAAAATGGATCACGATTCCTTTCGGTGCTTGTATTTATCTCAATTTCTTTATCCTTTATTATCGTCGCTGAACTAAAACGACTGAAAACAAAAAAACGGTCACTTAGGTAGCTTCTACCTTCTTGGACCGTTTTTTAGCATATTTTAAAGTTATCCATATAAATAGGATTTCACATCTTTTCCAACGTAAGCTTTCCAGATAATTAAATTGTACGGATTGTTCCAATCGATTTCATGATCCTCAATCATTTCATGAAGCCGATTGTTATTGAAGATGATGGACCCCTTCTGATCAAAAGCAACCCCATCTACCCACAACATCCGGTCGTCGGAAACGAATTTATGGAAACTGCGATCCCTTGCGTCGAAAAAACCGATCCCTTTTCCCTCCAACATCGTGTAAAACAAATTACCCCGATTATCCGCATGCATCCCGTCTGTTGTTGTCCCTTTGCTCCCAAGGACCTGCACGGAGCTATTTATTTGTTCGAGCGGTATTTGCTCGTTTCGTAATAGTTTCGTATGAACCGCGTACAAATTGCGGCCAGTTAATTGACAATAATAGAGTGTAGAACGGTCACCTGACAAAGCGATGCCACCGACTCCGATACGCAGCGGTTTATTTTTAAACACGGGCTTATAATCAATTTGAAAATGAAAGTCAGGGAAATCCTGCGTACTGAACTGCCCGTCGAGCACACGCCGGAACGTTTTCGTTTTCATGTTATACACAATAATGCCGCCACGTAACGGATGATCCGGGAAGCCGCAGCCGGAATCAGTAATATAAACAAAACCATTTTTATTATCCACCACGAGGTCATTAAGGAAGGAAGTCCGATACGGTGCGATCTCATCCGGAATGTCGATGGCGTCAACCAACGAGTTGCTGTTTAAATCCCAAATCAAAAGCTTCTGAGATCCTTCCGGCGAAGGCTCGAAGGCAATTTTTCCCTGATCCAGCAGCCACATGCGATTATATTCATCAATTTCAAAGCCGAGGACAGATTGCAGGGTAGTGATGTCGCCAACCTCATTCCATGCCCAACTTGGAAAAGCTTCAAGCAGCGGCTTATCTTCCTTGACCACGATGCGATTCATCGTTGCAGGAATATCGGGAGACCACCGCGGAACCGAAACGTAATACTGTCCTTGATGATCAACTTTCACACTGGCGGGAATCGCCTTTTTCCAAATTTGCTTCGTTTCAAATTCTTCCTTCATCACAGTCTGAGGAAAGTGCCAATCCAAACGGCTCCAATGACATATTATTTTATACATGGATATGAGCCTCCTGTGACTTGTAAGTAGTCATGCACCTACCATATTGGTATGCGCTCAGGAATAAGGCGTGTGGGCTGAAGCATGCGGCCAATATTAGTGAGGTCTTGTGTTCACTTCAAAAATCCAGACAGTTCCCCTTTTATCGATGCCAAAATCGTAGCCTAGCATCCCAATTCCGGGAAATTTGGCCTCTAATAACATGGTACAAGTCCGGGAAACGCCAACCATGGTGTCGATTTTGGATTTGACAAGCGCAGCAGGGAACGTCCGGCCCACAGCATGCCTGCCTCTCAGCTGTGTACCGCCTTGACACAGGTTCGTAACGAACAGACCTGGACGCGCTAATCGGCCCACAACCGCCCGAATCTCCCAAGTACGTCCGACTTTGGCCAGCTTAACCCGGTAATCCACGGGCCTGCCATCGATGGTAGTCAATTGTATGCCCTGTTGAAGCATCAACGGGCGGCTCTGGCGTATGCGATTAATGGCTTGCAGCAGCTCATTCCAGTTATAGACTCTTTTCGTACCCGCGTTGTGAAGCATGAAGCCGCTTCCTGCCCGTTGGATTTTCATCACACGGCTCCCACCGGTTCCAACGATTGGTTTGGCTACGACAAATTGAAATTGACGAAGCATTGCTGCTAGGTTCTCTGCGCTGTAGCGACGCATAGCTGGAATATGCTTGGCGACACCGGAATGCTGCAGCAGAACAGCGAACTTCGACCACTTACTAGCAACTCGACGCATGAAAGACTCCTCCTCAGTACATGCCATCCTTTATGCTAAAGTATGCGTGGTTCTTCCGAAGAGCAAGGGACAATCTGGAACTAATTTTTGTTCCTTGTGCACAAAAAAGAACAGGAAGAGCCCTGAGGGCACAAATAGTGCCCTCAGGGTCCTCTATGTGCCGCAGCATGGTGCCTGGCATGCCGGCGGCAAGACAGGGCCGAGGCTGTGACTCGGCGGAGGGGAACTGGGGTACCTTATTTTGTATTGAAATTGGTGGACTGTAGCTCCCTAAATAAAAAAGAAGCAGGCAGGGTTCCCCCCGCATCTGCTTCTTTCGGCTTTATTGTTCGTAACCCAATCTCAGCGGAATGCCGGACGGATCTTTTACCATAAAGATATTATCGATTTCACTCACTTGCACATTCGCCAGCTTCAAGCGCTCGATGGCCTCATTACGGGTCTGCTCGTCAGGAAACACCAAAGTGTAATAATCCAGCCCTGTGCCGTTGGCAGGCCGTAATGGCGCCTCCTCACCGGCCCAAACATTCAAACCGATGTGATGATGATAGCCACCAGCGGAGATAAACAAGGCTTTCATCGCCATGCGAGCATCAGCCGCCACATCGAAACCTAGAATATCGCAGTAGAATTCCTTGGACTTCTGCAAATTTTTAACGTGAAAATGAATATGCCCCATCACCGTACCGACGGGTAAACCGCTCCATACCGCACCTTCCGCCTCATGCAGCAAACCATCCCAGTCAATCGGATCTGCCGCCATGATATAGTTTCCTTCGGCGTCGCGGCGCCACGTGCTTCTTGGCCGATCACAATAAATCTCAATACCGTTATGATCCGGATCGGTGATATACAGAGCTTCGCTTACCAAATGATCCGCTTGACCAATATGGATGCCGGATTGGATCAAATTTTTCAAACTCAAACCAAGATCTTTCCGTGTCGGCAGCAAAATTGCAAAATGATAAAGCCCGGCTGCAGATCTGCGTGCTGTAATCCGTGCATCAGGCATTTCTTCCAATATTACAAAGGGTTCACTGCCGTCAATCGTCAATTCAGCCGATGTGGACGTTGTCTTGCCTAGGCGAAAGCCGACCGTTTCTTGATAAAAGCGTATGGAACGTTCTAAATTGGAGACCAACAATTTGATAATGCCAAGCTTCATATCCTTAGGCAGAGTCGCTGACATGGAAATCCCCCTTTAAATACTTACTATTTGTAATTAAGTTTAGTAAAGTTATTTAATTACGTCAAGGTGATGAAAATGGCTATGCTAAATTGCCCTTTTTCCTGCTCGCCAAGTCACCCAGGAACTACTTGCGTATAATATCGCACTAAAATAAAAAAGCGCGTCGATTGTTAACCAATCAATTACATAACCACCCAAAATCACTGCGAAGCCGGAGGTGATGGAAGTCCAGAAATGGAAATTCCCTATCACTTGGCCACGTTCGCCTTTAATTGTTAAATCAGCAAGATGAACTCGTTCACTCATCTTTTGCATTGCATTGCTAACTCCCATCAGAAGCTGCAAAACCAACACCAACAAATAATTCACTACCCAAGGAAAAATCAGCATTGCAGCCATCATGCCAAGCGAACTCCAAGTCATTAATCGTAGCCCATGACGATCCAACTTCGAGCCCACCCATTGAGAAACTGCAGCAGAACTAATTGTGAATACAGCAAAAGCAAGACCGTATTTCGAATAACTGTTTCCGAGATTTTTAAGAAACAACAGATAATACGGATAAATCATACCCGCTGCCAACGTCACGACGCTTTGTGAACGTATGAGCCATTTCGTATCCATGATTGGTTACTCTCCCTTGTAATCCGAATAAAAGTAATTCATGAATACATGATTCGGGTCGTACTGCTCTTTTTTCCGGAAGAATGTCTCATACCTTGGGTACGCTGATCGAAATTGATCAAGCCTAGGGTAAGCGATATACGGTAAATAATAAGAACCCTTATGCTTAATTACATGGTCAAGCACGTTCTGTATTCCTGACTGCACTTGCCCCTGCCCCTCCTTCGACAAAGGAACATCGAATAGGCAAACAAGAGCGAACATATCGTCTGTCGCATATGAAAGTAATGCTTCCTCATCATGGTTTACGTATCGTACTGTAAGGTTTAGAAGATTTAACTTCTCTGTCTGCAGCACAGTACTCAAGTCATGAACGAAACCAGCAAACTCTTTGACCGGGATAAAATACTCCTGCAAAATATCGTTGCTACCTGCCTGCCTATTCTCCATGAACAGAGACTCTGACCGCATGGCGTTATTCCGCGTTATCAGCGTGCCATCCTGTCTGGCAAAAACAGGCTTTTGAAGTTTCCAAAACAAATTCTTCCCCCAACTAAACGTCCTATTTAAATTAAACATCAATTTGGATATAAGCACGCCATCTTCCCTTACCTTCAGACGATCATTGCCTTCCAGAGGTGTTGAATAGTCTTTTAAGTAATTAATGGCATACATATCCTTCAGAAAATGGTCAGGAGCAACAGAAATCCGTGCTATATGCAGACGAATCTCAGGGTTAGCTTTCACCTGTTCTTCAAAATAATGACTGTACGAATCAACATCCATCGTATCGAAACGCAGCTTATACATTTCATTTTCAGTCAACGAGAGTGTTACGTCTAGAATAACCCCGAAAAGCCCATAACCGCCGATAACAAGGTCAAATAACTCAACGTTCTCATTTCGACTCACGTTCATAATACGGCCATCCGCAAGAAGCAGACGGAATGCTTCTACGCTTTTAATCAGTGATCCGTTTCGGATATCCCGACCATGTGCATTGACACTAAGGGAACCGCCCAATGTAAAAATGTTTTGCGACTGCATCGTTTTCACCGCCAACCCATACGGATTAACGTAATTTTGTACGTCTTTCCAGGTAGCACCAGCTTGGATTCGAATCCACTTTTGCTTGGGATCGAAAGCAAGCACACGATTGAATGATGTCATATCAATGACAACACTATCTTTGTAATACGTATGACCGCCTTGGCTATGCCTCTGCCCTGCAATAGAAGTTGTAAGACCCTTCTCCTGTGCTTCCTGCAAGATACCGCGTAGCTGCTCCTCCTCATGGCCTTTAACTACACTAGTTACTTTTACAGGGTGCAATCGACTATAGTCTGTGATGAGATAAGGGTCTTGATCTGGCGTATCGTTTTTCACATAATTAATGACGCATAAGATGACTAGAAGAAAGAAGGCAATCCATTTTTTCATCTTTGCCGTCTCCTCCTATTTATCTCTTATTCTATCATGTATGTAAAAATAGAATTATATTAAATAATGTAGATGTTTTTCGTTTTTCCAGCTTCCTCATGATTTAATAACTAAATCCATATTAACATATTTTCGCCTCTACCTATTAAACTAAACTCCCGTTAATTTAATCCCATTCTCCCGAAGGATTTCGGCTATATCTCACATATAAATTTTTTACAAAATTTATTTATCAAATTACATTTTTAATAAAAATTCATCAGCGTATAATTTTTGACATGAAGTCTCTGCATAAAATTCCCAACAGAGTCTTCTCTCGAATCACATTTGTGCTAAGTGTAAACCGCATATCGATAGCGCTAGGCAGCAGTGGCGGATACATTCTCTAGGAGGTGGCCCGTTTGTAACAATTAATCAATTTTGAAAGCGTTTCCCAACCAGGTTCGAAGTAACAGATGCCAACAAGAATAGTAATTTGTCAGCTAAAAAGGAGGTTATTTTATGGGGAAAATAAATAAATCCAAATGGTTATTGTTTTGCTTTTCGATCGTATTTGGCTTGATTGTATCGATGCCGGGACTGGCTTATGCTGCTCCGATTCACGCTGGCCCACAATTTGTGGACGGCTATTATGCAGATCCTGATGTACAGATATATAATGGCACATATTGGGTGTATCCGACACGTTCGACTCAAGCGGGAGAATCCAACACTGGTGCAAAATCTGTGGACATTTTCTCTTCAACGGACATGGTTAATTGGACCAAATACTCAAATGTCATCAGTTCGGCCAATATATCATGGTTGCAACATTCACTGTGGGCACCGAGCGGGGCTTATCGTGATGGGAAATATTATATCTATTTTGCCGCTAACGCAATTAATGGCGATGGACAATTAGGCGGAATAGGCGTTGCAGTCGCTGATCATCCAGAAGGGCCATATACCGATGCAATTGGCGCCCCCCTTATCAATGTTGTACGAAATGGCGCAGGTCCCATGGATCAAGATGTATTTATCGATGATGACGGTCAGGCGTATATGTATTATGGCAGTTGGGGCGAGTGTAATGTTGTAAAGCTTAACGCTGACATGAAATCTCTGGGAACATGGCCCGACGGAACCGTCTATAAGAAAGTTACGCCTGCGAAAACGGGCGATAATGACTACTTTGAAGCGCCTAAAGTGTTCAAGCGAAACGGGATTTACTATATGAATTATGCTGCAGGTGTATGGGCTGATTCATCTTATAAGGTCATGTATGCAACGTCCAGCTCTGTAACAGGACCATTTGTGCCACAAGGGATTATGCTGCATACGGATACGACGACAGCAGATGGCCCTGGTCATAATGGTATTGTTCAATCCCCAACAACTAATGATTGGTACATTTTTTACCATAAACGTTATCTGAATAATTCCCAACGCGTACTGGCGTATGATAAATTTGAGTTTAATCCTGATAATACGATTAAGCCAGTCGAAATGGCCGAAGAAGATAACTTTGACGACGGTAATGATACAGGATGGACAACATATGGCGGTGCATGGACAGTATCTGGCGGGCAGTATAGTGCAGCATCAAACCCGGGTGCCAAGGCTCTTTTGGATACCAATTTCTCAGATCTGATCTATGAAGCTGATGTGACACCGGGGTCAACTGGCAATGCGGGTCTGGTATTTAGGGTATCCAATCCTGGAACGGGTGCAGATGCTTACCAAGGCTACTATGCGGGACTCGATGTTCCCAATCAGCAAGTGTTGATTGGCAAGGCCAACAATAACTGGACCTCGCTTGCCACGGCTCCGATGAGCTTAACCGCTAATACAAAGTATCATGTTAAAATAGTCGCACAAGATGACTCCCTTAAGGTTTATGTTGGAGATATGACGACATCAAAGGTTAGTGTGACGGATTCAACTTATAAGGGAGGAAGTGTAGGCGTTCGAACCTATGATTCAGCGGCCAAATTTGATAATATTTCCGTTCAAAGCAGCCGATACGAGACAGAAAATTTAATTGTAAGCGCTACCTCTGGCGACAAACACACCATGTTTGGAAATGGAACTGGTCGTGACCTCAGCTTGAGCGGCGGATTTGGAACTGCGTTGGAAGCCAACGCTGTCAATGACTATGTGACATACACGGTGAATGTGCCCGAGGCACGCAGCTATAGTGTAAGGGTCGGAGTGAAAAAGGGACCCAACAGAGGGCAGTTCCAATTGTCGGTAAACGGTGTAAATCATGGTGTGGTTCAGGATTTATACTCAACTGGATTTAACTATGTGGAACTGAATGTCGCCAACATCACCTTCAGCTCGGCAGGCGATAAAGCTTTCAAGTTTACTGTTGCAGGTAAAAATGGCTCAAGTTCAGCCAACCATCTTTCACTTGATTACATTAAACTAGTACCAAACTGATGCAAATAGTAACACCTAGACCTTGGTCTCCCTGGTCTAGGTGTTTTTTCTATTTCGCATCGTGAAAAATAATCCCCAAACTGTATCTTGTACCTGTAGTTACAGTACTTACACCGTGTCTAAGTGTCGTTCTATAATAACCACGGGTTCCTAATACGGGCCGATGGTTGGTCGGAAAAATAAGACCTTCCCCTTGATTCAGGGTTATGACATGCCCTTGGCTTTGCGCCCGCGGCCGCTGCTCCACCAATAAAAATTCACCACCTGTGAAATCCACTTCTTTTTGATTGAGAGCGAATACGACCTGAAATGGGAAGAATACTTTCCCATACAAATCCTGATGCAAGCAATTATACCCTCCTGCTTCATATTTCAATATCAATGGGGTTGGTCGGTTCTGACCCTCTTGATGACATTGTGCAAGGAATTCTTCCAGTGTTGCCGGATATGAAGCATCGTGGCCTAATTGTTTGAGCCAGCGATTCGCCGTTATAGCAAGCTCCGGATACAACCCTTCACGCAGCCTCTTTAACAATGATGGGAGTGGAGCACTGTAATATTTGTATTCACCAACCCCAAACCGATATCGAGACATGTCGATAGTCGTTCGAAAGAGACCTTCTTCTTCGTAAGTGTTGATGAGCTCTTGACATTCGTTTGTCTTTAACAAACGGGGTAGTTTAGCATAAGCATTTTCGTCCAGCATTTGCTGAATACAATTCCAATCCAAATTCTCTACGCTTAACAAGAGGTTTTCAGGCATATTGTAAGTCTCCCCCTTCTGATAATGGTGTCCACAAACAGTATAGCCCCAAAATAAGCTCTTGTACGTATTCTGGAATATGACAGCAAGATAACGAAATTCATTCAATGAGATTTTATGTTACGAATATACGTCGTTACTCCGACGGCTCCCGATGCGGCTTCGAAAGTTCCAAACACTCAAAACAAACGAGGCTTTTGTCCTCCAAAACAACACCGTCCAGAAACCCTTCCCGGCAATAAATCGGTTTACTGCACTTTGCACAAGTACCAACAAGTTCATGCATACTGCGCCCTCCCCCGATAAGACTAGCCGCACACAACCGAAAAATAATGTTCAAAAAAACGCGTTCGGTCAACCGCTGATTTCATAGACGCCCTCCGCTCTATCCGACTTTACTCCTAATAAATACCTTCCGCGTGTGCAGGAAGTTCTCTTACATGTGCCAAATGAGCCGAGACCTTCTCGTCTTCGTCCACATTATAAGCATAACCACAATATTGAGCTACTTCCTTTGCTGTTTCCCTGAAAAGCTCACACATGATAAAAAGTCCTTGCCACATACGATCATAATCCCCATCTGGATAGGTTTGAACAAATGCCGTCCACTGAACGGGTGCAAGGTATTTCTCGAAATACTTGCCGCATTTTCCGGAGTCAACAGCGAATTCGGTTTTGATTCCGATATGCCATTGAAGCATCCTGATTAACATATCCCGCACGGGGTGCTCGTACATGAATTTCGCATAGACAAGCTCTTTGCGCCATAATCCTTTCGCTATATAGGTACTCACCCACCAGAACTCGTTGCAGCAACCTGCAAATTGAGATGAAGTAGGCGGATGTGTCAAATAGTCGCGGTTGTTTGGTTCATCAAATGGTTCGATAATTCCATCCTTGTCCAGCAGAAGCACGCTCAAGCTGTCTCTATGCCAAGTGGCGATATGGTCTACTTCGTAGAAGGATAAATCAATGCGGTTACCGTCCGTAAATTGCATAAGGAATGTAAATTTATGTATGGGTTCTGAAACTTTCTCCCCCATCTCATCCGGTGTTTGCATGATCATAATTTTCCCGAAGCGGTCAATCCAACTGCGATCTTGAATAAAGGATTGCACAGAGGTCACCACGTACACAATGTCATAATCCTGAAAAATATCCTTCGGAACGTTCGGATTGACGCGTGAACCGTTCATGATGACCGCTCGAATGTTTTCGCTCTCTTGTGCAAACCCTAGAAGGAGTGCAAGCATCTCTTTTTCAGTTCTCATTTCGATTCCTCCACATCCTACAAATATTCACGTTTCATAATACTCACGTTTTCTTTATGGCACTCTTCCGTGAAGGAAGATGGAAAAGCATGCTCTTGATGAAGCGCCTCTAGCGCTGATACATCGTTCGCGACAACAGACTGGCGGAGCCTTTCCAGGTAATCGGCTGCCACTTCCACACGTCTCTTCATTTCACCTTGATCGGATGTGGCTAAGCCATGACCAGGGACTAATAGCTGTACATGATGCTGCTCGAGGATTCTGCTGCTTTTCTCAAGTGTCTGATTGTACGCCTTCGCGCTATCGTAAATGAAAGGCAATTCAAAATCCGATAAATAGTCCCCTGCAATCAGAATGCCCAAGGGTTCAACTACCGTCATTAATCCGTCTGCTGTGTGTCCTGGCGCCAAATAGAAGGTCAAAGTCGCTTCTCCCAGGTGTAACTGCTGTCCATCCTCCTGGATCACGATATCCAGCTCGGGAAATAGAATCGGATAATTCCTGATCACATAATTCTCGTTGTCAAAGTTCTTAATAAGCTTCAGCTTATGGTCTTTCTTGGGGTGGTTTTGGAGCGCCAAACTTCCAATTGTTTTCGCGCCCGGGAACGCCTGATAGCCAATGATATGATCGAAATCTCCATGTGTAAAAAGCAGATAAATCTCCCGCTCTCCCTGGATGGATTGGACATAATGTTGGATGGCTTCAATTTCATTCGGCAGCCAATTTGGATCCACGATGATGATCATTTCATTCGTTTGTATGACGGTCGAAGTGGTTTGAAACAGTGCGCTTTGGAAAACGGTCACAGCTTCATTTTGCAATTGAATCATAGGTTTCTCATCCTTCTTTCTACGCAAATCGTACTCGTTATTCTATCTTACGTTTACATGTAAGCACAATAATTGCCATGGTTAATAAACCCATCGTACCCATTAATCCACTAAAGCCCGCCATGATTTTCTATGGTACAGTTATCCCATAAAGCCTTTTTACTACCAAATTTGGAATAAGGATGTGTCATCACATATGAAAAAACTAGTTATATCTACCACGGTAGCGCTTTCTGTACTATTTTCGACGGTTGGGGTGTCAATGCCTGCTTCTGCATCGGCACAAGAGATTTATGCCACGAACGGTCATAAATTTGTAAATACAGCAAAATCTTATATCGGTAAAGTAACTTACCGTTTCGGTACCAAAGATCCGGCGCATCTCACTTTTGATTGCTCTGCATTTACACAATTTGTATTCAAGCAAAATGGCGTTAATATCCCTTGGGGCTCCAAAGCTCAAACGAGTTTCGGTTCCCGCGTGCCAAGCAAGAGCCAATTAGCCATCGGCGACCTTGTCATGTTCAGCGTGAGCAAGCCTGGCCAAATCGATCATGTAGGGATTTATGTTGGAAATGGTAATTTCATAAGTAACACGAAGAGCTCCGGCGTTGTCATTACGTCTTTAAACACAGGTTACTGGAGTACTCGCTACATAACAGCTAGACATTATTAATCCTATATATTAGGCATACTTACTAAAAAGAGAGTTCAAGGAATATCCATTCCTTTGAACTCTCTCCCTTTTTCACTGATTATGATCTCACAGTTTGCTCCAAAATACGCTGTTTAATTTCCTCCGGATGATCGATCTGAAACACAACTTTGCCAAATTCATGTTCCTCCAATTCAAGAACAACGACATCCTTGTGATTTTCATAAGAAATGAAGCACCATCTGTTCCCGATCAGAAAACGACCTTCTCGAATGTCGGCGACCGAAGTACCCACCCGGAATTGAAACATCGATAGTTTAAAATCTTCAATCGACACTTTTTTGATGTTTTTAAAAGGGATTTCTACATGACGTTTTAACGCGGCAGCACTAGTCAATCCTGATAGATGTAGAATAAGGCGGTCATTCGTATATTCAACGGTTCTTGGCATAGGAGTACCTCCGAGCTTCAAATTTTTTCCATTCAGCATTACTTTCCTAAACTTATCTGAACATCTATAATACGATTAAGTGTACAAGATCGTTCACACGACCTATCGAGATCTGAGAATGATTTCATCTAAAATAGGTTTTGTTTTTATGTTTAGTTTTCAATAGAATGATTAAATTCGCTAACAACTATGCAAAGAAGGAATCAGCATGCCGTTTCTCCGTTTCAAAGGATTTCAGAAAGACTTCGTTTCTTCGATCTCAACCAATGTGGTGCAGGAGTTTTCAAAGGTAACCGGCGTCTTGCCGCAAAAGGTGAAAATCGAGCTTCTGCTAATAGAACAGCTTAGCAATTCACCGCAATCGCTGGAAATTCTCATGTTTCCAAGAGATCAGGAAATGCACGACCGTATTGCGCAAGAGATGAATAATCTGCTAGCCGCGCATGGCTATGGCGATGTTCATATCTTCTTTATCCTATTGTCCCCTCATTTGTATTACAAAGAAGGACAACCCTTGAAGTCCATTTCGGAAGAACCCATCTCCTTAACATGATTCCGGTCATGAGGAACAAGTAAAAAACCTCCCTTACCACAACTGTGGTTTGGGAGGTTTTCTTTTTCTATATTTGCTTGTCAGTCTTTAATTGGACGAGAGCGGCAATGTTACGTGTGGTGATCGAGTGAACGCCCATTTGACTAAAATGCTCCATCTCATCTACCTCATTGACTGTCCAAATGCAGACATCTAGCCCATACTCCGCTGCAATTGGCAGCAGTTCAGGTGCGACCACGCGATAATTCAAATTAAGCCCGAAACAGGCTGAAGCTGCGGCGTCTTTACAAATTTGATGAGCAACCTCCAAGTAAGGAGCACTCGTCATAAATAAAGCAGGATCAACGTTTAACAGCTTGCGTAGACGCGGATTTACTCGCTGAACAAGCTGGGCACGGTCTTTCTCGCAGCCGGACAAGAAAACCTGATCCAGCAGTTGATTCTTTTCAATCCATGCCGATATGGGTTCTACACATGCATCTGATTTAAGGTCCAAATTCATCCGCACACCGGACTTCCTCAGGTAAGGAAGTACAGCGTCCAAAGAAAGAATGCGCATGGTTTCACCAGGAGCCCCGTTATGGGCTTTAACATCTATCTGTTGCAATTGTTCATAGCTCATCTGAGAGATCCAGCATTCTGTGCCGTCTGCCAAATGAACATTATCATCATGGGAAAGAACAAGAATTCCATCAGCCGTAACAAGAATATCCTCTTCCAGGATATCGGCTCCGCATCTTAACCCAGCTTCGATGGATTTGAGCGTATTATCCGGTGTACCCATACAGCCGGTGTGGGCTGTCATTCGTGGAAATGAACTCATTTATCGCCTCCTCCTCTATCCTCTGACAGATAAATCGCATTCGTAAATCCAATTAACGTATGGACGTTGCAAAAAACACCGGACATCTCCGCTCGCATCCATGTAACGCCTGTTAAATCAAGCTCTATTGTCAGATGAGATTGGTCTCGCGTCAGTTTCAATACGGCAAGTTCCCCCTTGTTGCTAACCAGTTTCATCTCTAACGGATGATCCGGAAGCTCCCAGTGGCCCTCTCTTGCCGTAAAATCGACGCCAACCGTGACTTCCGTCAGCTCACCCTGCTTAACTTGAATGCTGTCGCCGATCTCTGCCCCTTCACGGCCGGATTGACCAACGCGCAGCTGCGGCAGCGGCCCCATGGAAACCGCGACCGCTCCGCGTTTCAACGCATCAAGTGCCGCAGCGACAATGCCTGAGCTTGCCACGAGCGAATCGCTTAATCCTAAATAAGTCGCAGAAATCGGCTCTGAAACCGGATCAGACACGTGCCAATCTCTGCCGCTCGTCGCGGCAATCTGATAACCCTGATTAAGCAGATCCGTCCACATTGCGAATGCGCGTGCGTTATTTCTCCGAATCGATGGGAACAACCCTGACCATACCTCAATATAATCGATCTCGTTCCAGTCCGAGACCTCGAACTCCCAGTAGCAGCCTGTGCACATGGGACTGCCGACACGAAAAGGATGCGCCAGCCCGACAAGCCCGCCTTGGCGATGAACACCTTCTATGCCTCTATGAATGTGAAACGGACTTAAATTTCGCCAATCGACATACTCGGACAATCCGAGTGTCAGCATGTGACCAAAGAAAGTGGTCCATTCCAATCCCGGGATCACCTCGACCCCGGTTGCGGCCACGACCTCATCACGATTCGAAAGACCTGTCATCGTATTATGATCTGTTAGCGCGACACCCCGCAGCCCTAATTCTCTGGCAGCTTCAGCTAGCTCTAACAGGGATTGCTTGCCGTCACTGTGAAAGGTATGACAGTGAAGCTCAAATGGCAGCCATTGCTTCATGCGTCTGCACCTCCGTCCCATACCTGCAGGCGATAGCGGCATTCCTCGGTTACAACACAATGAACATTAATCATGATCTTTAGTTGCCCCCTCGGGAAGACACCCGGGGTAAATCCGGGAGAAGCCTCCGTAGTAGTAACCGTGAGGTGTTGGACAGGATCATGGCGGTGTCCGGCGCCGCGAAATCCATGCTCATCATCGAAGGATAATGTCAATAAATTCTGCAAAGGCAGAAACTCCCGCCAATTGTAGGAGGCTCTATGTTCTTCCAGGATGTATTGGTTAAGTCCTTCGCGAATCAATGCCTCCGCTTGCTCCTCATCCTCCAGCTTTTTCGGCTCATAGGCGAATTTCACATGAAGTTCATGGCAATCTTTAGGCAGATGAAGCGTGTAAGTAATATGACTTTTGGAACAGCTCGGTGTTACGGTTCCTTCTGCAATCAACAAAGTTTTCATCCTAAAACCTCCTTCTTGATAATAGCACCTCGGGGTACAATAGGGTAAGCGCTTAACCTAATCTTAATAATTCAGACCGTTCTATCTTCTCAAATCTATCACTTGAGAGGTAGAACGGCCTCGTTTATTGCTTATTGTAAGATGTACATGAGTTCCGTATAACAAGCTCCGGCAGCAAAACAACCCGCTGTTTCAACACTTTCTCTCCTTTAATCTCCTCTACGAGCAGATCAACCGCCCTGCGTCCAATTTCCTGGATTGGTTGAGCAATGGTGGTAAGGGGAGGATCAATCAAAGTTGCGAGAATCGTATTATCGAAACCGACGACCGATAGCTCGTTCGGCAGCTGCATGCCCGCAACTCTAGCCGCGCGAATGGCGCCGATAGCTAACAGATCGTTGCAAGCGAACACCGCCGAAGGCTTGTCTTCGAGCTGTAGCAGGTGGGCCATCGCCTGCTGGCCGGTCTCTACGGAAAAACCGCCTGTAGCGATCAACCGTTCCTCAACCTGCAAACCGGCATGGCTCAAAGCTTACTTGCAGCCTCTGAGTCGCTCCCGGTTGCTCATATTATCCATATCCTCAACGAGGATAGCAATTCGCTTATGACCTAATTCCAATAGATGGTTGCCCGCCTGGAAACCCCCAAGATAGTCGTCAACCATAACCGTATCCACGGCTAGCGTTGGCATTTCGCCCGTAATTAAAGCAATCGGAATGTTTTGTTGGATCAGCTTTTTTAAAAACTGATCATTCTGAATTCGGGTCGCCGAGATGATTCCGTCTACTCGCTTCTGTGAGAGCAGCGATAAATATTTCACTTCTTTGTCCGGATCGTTATCGGTGTTACATATAAACACGTTAAAACCATGCTCGTGTCCCCGATCTTCGACAGACCGGGCTATCTCGGCGAAGAAAGGATTCGCCAAATCGGGTAGCGTAAGTCCGATTGTGTAAGTGCTTTTCCCCGTTAACGCTGCCGCTACCATACTTGGCTGGTATTTCAGCTGCTCCATTACGCTATGTACGTGCTTCCGCGTCTTATCGCTGATTCGGCCCGTGGCGTTGATAACTTTGGAGACGGTAGCGATGGATACCCCGGCGGCTTGGGCAACATCGTAGATGGTCGGTTTCATTCCTTGCCCCTCTCAATAAACGTTCCTATCACAGACAATCCATATTGGCTTTATCATACGATATGAACCGCCGAGCTGTAAACGTGAGAATAGCAATTAATTGATTATTCTAAATGTATGCACTTCAAATGGTTTCGTTATCAGTCGAATACGATGATTACTTAATGGCATGTTGTCTTGATCGCGTTCCAGAAGATTCGTCACGCGGACTTCTTTGACCTGCTCCGGGAGAACAATCTCAACTTCTCTCAGAACGCCTGTGCATTCACGAATACGCAGGATACAGCCTTGCCCATTTTCTGCAACTTTCCAGCAGCTAACCGCCATCCCATCCAGTCCCGCCGGAAGGATGTCTTGCATCGTTTGGAGCTCATCTGCAGGCGCAGCAATCGTAACCGTTTGTGTCATCGTCTCCTGTGCCACTTTCCAAACCTCGCCTTCTCGCCAATCACCGGCATGCGGAACCAAACGAAAACGATAATGCAAGTCGCCGCCGCTCCATTGCGGGAAATTCGTCCCCCACCAATTGTTGAATACATTGAAATACAGCTCAGGCTGCTCCGGCTTGTACGCGTGCTCGAAGTCCCACATGCCATTTTTCCCGATAAAAAAGAGCGGCGAGTCGAGCGGAATGATCGCCATTCCCGCGAATCCATTGGAAATATCGACAAAATGCTCACAGCAATGAAGCAGTGTGCTCGATGAACGAATCGTATCCGTGAGCGGATTCACGACTGAGCCCAGCTTATTGATACTGTATTGCGGACGTTCAAGCTTCAGCGGGAAAACGATATGTCCCGATTCTGCCAGCGGGGTTTCCTGTTTGGCATGCAGCTTGTAGGCAACATCCAGATACGGAGAATCTTCAGTCAACGAGAATGTCCATTCGATAGAACTCGCATTGCCATACTCCGTCGTAGTTTCAATGTCTGTGGCTGCTTTGCAAGTAAGGCCGACGGAACCGCCGTTTTCCCAGATTTGAATATCCGCAGCTTGCGTAGTGAACGTAAGCCTTTTCTGCTGTTCCGGATAATCGGTTTTACCAAAGTCATGGACACCCCAATCGTAAAAGCGATAGGCGTATTTCTTCAAATAACGCGTGATCTCTTTATTGGAGTAAATATCGTATTTATACTGACCAAAACCGGTTTCCGCGCGATCGTCGATCCATTCCTTACGGAGCTTTTTATCCCAGAGGCTTTGAACCCAGCCCGTGTTTCGATCCACTTTTACGATGATAAAAGGATTTTCGATAACAGCCTGGGTCTCCGTTAGATAAGCTCGCGCTAGCCCTTTATTTTCAGCGGCAAGAGTCTGACCGTGTTTCTTCACATAATTCAGCGTCTTATAGCCAAGCGCAGGCAAGCCGGAGATGTAAGCTTCAGCACCACCCTCGGACGGCTTTAAGGCAATCGCTTCGCCCGTTTCCGCATCGACTAGTACCTCATCGTCAGCGGGAAGATCGCTTTCTTGAATCCATGTTTTGGCCGCACGGCTCCAGCCCAAATTAGAGTGGACTCGCAGCGCCCTTGCAGCCTGACTATCTGTCCATTGTCCGCTTGTCAATTCCGCTTTTGCCTCATGCAAAGAGCTCTCCGCTTTGTTCAAATAGTCAACCTGTTCCGCCCATGATTGTTCCATGCGTTGATAACGTTCACTCTGCTTTAACTGCAGGAATGATTTCTTATCGTAAGCGACTCTCGGAAAAAGGAATGTCTTGCAATCCATCCCCCATGTATGCTCGCCAAACAGCAGCGTGTGCTCATAGCTTTCATCGATGAAGGCTTTTACTGTCTTCTCAGACTCTATTTTTGCACCCTCAAAATGTTTCACAGCTACTGCGCTTTCCACTGCGGTAACCTCACTTCTTAACGCTCTTACCCTTGCCACCTCGCGCGGCGCAGTTCCAACCCCATGGATCCAAGAATCGGCCATATCGCCGCGAATCACCGGCAATTCCGGATTCCGTGCTAAGAAATCCGCTGCGAAGTCGCCCAAGCTGCCGATATGCAGCTCTGCCGTTGAACCGCTTTCACGAATGGAGGCTTTCATTTCTTCGATAATACTAGCGTCATGCGGCCCGTGATTATCGCTGGTCTGAATCATCGCAAGCCACACGGGATGCGTCCACTCTTCCGGCGGCAAAATGCCCGTCCCATAGGACCCTTTGGAATAAAACGTCAACAAACGCTCGCCATCAGGGCCTTCCCAGTAAAAGACCGGCGGAACGTCAGGCGGTGTTGTAGCCGGATTGCAGCCGAGATGCAGAAACTCCACGCCTGCTTTTTTGAGGAGTGACGGCACGACCCAGGTATGGCCGGGTACATCCGTCATTTTGGCATCCTTCGGATCGTAGCCATAGAGGTTGGTAAGTCCTTCCGATACATACATTCCGCGAATCCATTCCTCTAAACCGCAAAATTCCGTATGCGTCGTATAAGGAAGCTTATGCCAAATCAGCTGTCGATTCTCCAGATAGGCAAGCGCCTTCTGCTTCTCTTCCTCTTGGCTGCCCTTCAAGGATTGAAGCAGCGGCCAAGCTGACATGGTCCAAACATATTTTTCATGTTCCTCATTCGTATGGGTTTGATCACAAATCTCGATAACATCCTTCAGCATCTCGGAGCGATAACGCCCCACAACGTCTGAAACTAATCCTGTAAATCCAATATCAAAATGCGTTTTAAAAACGACATAAATCTTCTCAAGTGTCATTCCTCTGTCTCCTTCTGACTGTCATCTCGTTGTTCTTCTTAGAGGTTAATCTGAGCAATGACCGGGTAATGATCGGACGGATAACCCCCGCCAATTTCCCTTCGATCTACAAGCGCTCGATCCACTGCCACATCCGGCGATACAAAAATATAATCGATAGGCTCCCCTGCTTCGCCGCCTTGAAAGTCATGTGCTGTCCATCCAATCGGACCAGGAAGCTGAGTATAAGCATCTTTTAGCCAGGATTGCTCGCCATCCAGATCAGTTTCACCGCGCAGGAAACGAATCGGTAAATCCGCAGGTCGGCTATTGAAATCTCCCATCAAAATCACGGGAAGGGCATGTTCTTTGTGATGAGCGGTAATATAATCCCAGATTACTTTCGTGCCGAGATCTCTAGCTTGCTGGCTTTGATGATCAAGATGCGTGTTGTAGACGATAAAACGCTCTCCCGTTTTCTTATGTTCGAAAATAGCCCACGTACAGACGCGAGGAAAACCGCTGTTCCACGAAATCGAAGCGGTCACTTCCGGCGTTTCTGACAGCCAAAACTGCCCATGCTGCTGAAGCGTCAGCTCCTCTTGCTTGTAGAAAATAGCGCAATGTTCATTCTCGCGGGCGCCAAACCGGCCTTCGCCAATCCACGCATAATCGGCCAGTTTCGGCTGCAAATCATTCAGCATCTCGTAATAGCCTTCCTGCGTTCCGACAAAAAGTGGTGCATGCGCATGAATCATTTCCGCTACCTTGTCAATCCGATTCGGCCATGCGTTCTGTCCATCCCCTGGATTATTGTATCTTAAGTTAAATGTCATTACGGTATATGCCATCTGCACTCACCTCTCAAAATAGATTGGATTCGTTAACATCGCCATTAAAGGCTGATCGAATTCCTCAAAGCGGCGCCAGACTTCAACGCGGTAAAATGCTCTGCCCTTTTGCTCAACCGCAAGTTCCCATGAACCTGTTGATGAGCAAGCTTCCGTTAACTCTACGCCATGTTCACTAATCAATTTGATTTGGTCACCTTCTTGAATGTGTTCAATCCTGACCAGCACGTTGTCATTCACGTCATTTGGTACGGTATCGCCGGTCATATAATCACCACAAGTTAGCTGTGCGAAAGGGCCTTCCGGTGAATAACTAATCACCACATACCCTTTATCAATCCCTTGAAGAATACCATTCACCGTCTTCGTTTCGGCATAAATCCATGTACACGGCATGGCATGTTTGACATAACGTTCAGGTCGGTGAACATCACTGCCGCCAGTTGCGACAAGCTTCCTGCCTGAGGCAAGCTGCTCCTGCCACCATGCGAGCGCCCGCTCATTGCGAGCTGTCCAAGGGCCATTCCAGACCTCCCACCAGTCGTGATCCGTATTGAAATCCCACTCCCAAGGGCAATAATCGCAATGGGGGTGGTTAAGAACGATTTTCGCCCCACGCTCACGTGCCGTTGCGAGTCGAAGATTAACATCCTCTTGATTCTTCACTCGAAAATCATCAATTGGCTCCAAAACGCCAAGGAAATTGCTATGGCCAAAATTGGTCGTAAACTCCATGCCCGGGATCATGACGACCGGCGTATTCCGAGGATACGAGTAATTTTGGCTAACCGCATTATGATCCGTCATCGCAATGAAATCGCAGCCCAGCTGCTCCATGATCGCCGCATTTTCTTCCAGCGTATAAGAGCCGTCGCTGTTTACACTGTGCGTGTGCAAGTCCCCTTTGAGCCAGCGCGCTGTATGAAAAAAGAACGTGATGGTGATCGTAACTTCACAGCCTTCTTCAGGAACTTTATAGGCGTTATGAAGAACAGCCCAGTCCCCGGCTTGCAGTTCACCAGGCAAATAACCGGGAGTCGCCTTCTCCAGCCCGATCACAAACTCGGAGCGAGCCCCTCCGCTCCAGCCTCGCACTTTATGGCTGTCTCTGACGCCAAGATCAATGACAGGCTTGGCATCACCGTGAGATTGAACGGCAAATTGCACATGAACCTCTTCCACCTGTTCAGGCATTTCGAAAGGAACTTCCACATAGGTACTTTGCTCACTGTGATGAATCTCTCTGCGGTAAGTCGTGACTTGGTTTCTTCGGCTTGTCTGCGGCATGACGAACTCCACGCTCCTTTTTCATATATGTTACTCTTTGTTAGCACCAACCAAAATGCCTTTGACGAAATATTTCTGCACATAGGGATAGATAATAACGAGAGGGAGAAGCGCAATCACAATCCCTGCCATCCTTACATTCGTCGTGACAATAAAGTTACTGGATGTAGAATCGGTATCTACGATTAAGGATTTCAAGGCGATTTGCAAGGTATATTTCGCATGATCGCTAATAAATAAAAGTGCTGGCGTGAATTGGTTCCAACGGCTAACGAATTCGAAAAGCGTCACAGTAGCAAGTCCTGCTGCAGCTAACGGGATGTACATAGTAATGAAAATACGGAATGCTCCTGCCCCGTCCATCGTCGCAGACTCCGACATTTCAACAGGTACGGACAGGAAGAAATTACGCATAAGTAAAATACTGAAACCGGAAACCAGTCCGGACATAATTAATGCCGTTAAAGAATTTAACAAGCCAAGCTCTTTGTTCACCACATAAACGGGGATCATGATCGCCTCGCCTGGAATCGTCATTGTAAGGAGAATTGCAGAAACCATAAACTTTTTCCCGGGCAACCCTCTTTGGATCAATACATAACCAGCCATCGAGCACAGCAGCACATGACATACTGTCCCTATAAGTGTGACAATTACATTATTCAGGAACGGCGTATACAATTGCATGCGATTCCAGACTGTCGTAAAGCCCTCAACACTGAATTGTTTTGGATATAAAATAATGCCTGGCTGCATGGAAGCAAAATTGGATGAGAAAGCCAGTGCGAACGTATTCAATAACGGAATAAGCATCGTAGCCAGTAAAATGAATAAAAATAATAAATTAACCCCATCGAATAACCGGCTTCCCCAGCTCGTAGGCAAATTGTTTGTTTTCATGGAGATCCCTTCACCCCTCGTCATAGCGAATGATCGCTCTGGTCACAAACGTAATGAGCAATGTCGCGAAAATCACTAAAAATCCTGCTGATGTTGCTAAACCGACTTTGAATTCCAGAATCCCTTTTTGGTACGTGTACATCATGATGACATCCACTTTCTTGGCAATGGCACCGTTGCGCATCACGATGATTTGATCAAAAATACGCAAAATGCTAAGCACATTCAGCATAATCACAACTTTCATCGTTGACACCAGCGATGGCAGTGTAACATAACGAACCAATTGCCAACGGTTTGCTCCATCCATTCGAGCAGCCTCGTATAACGCCGGATTGATGGCTACAATCGTCGCTAGATAAAGGATGCAGATAAAACCCATCTCTTTCCACACCGAAGTAAGCACCATGACCCAACGGGCAGAGTCCGCACTGGCCATAAAAGTGATCGGTTTTGCCACGCCTACCAGCTTGAGAATCGCATTCACAATACCGGTGTCCGGAGAAAGCATAAGAATCCACATGCCGCCTACGACAACCCATGAGAACAAATGGGGAATGTAAACAATCATCTGAACCACTTTTTTAAACCAGGCCTGGAGGATCTCATTAAGCGACAGCGCAAGCAAGATTGGCATAATAAAACCGATCACCAGCATGCCTCCGCCTAGCAGCAATGTGTTTTGCAGCATTTCCCAGAAGGCATGATCCTTAAGCACGGTAATATAGTTATCAAATCCGATAAAAGGCCGGTTTCCAATCAATCGAAACTCTTGGAAGGAAATGATAAAGCCACGAACGAGCGGATAGTAGGAGAACACAAGAAAATAAGCCATGATTGGAAGCATCATCAAATAGAGGGCTTTGAATTTCCATACAACTTTCAAACGAAGTCACCACCTTGCCGTTAATTGTAAGGGGAGTATGTCATGCATATGTCGTGCATACTCCCCTGTCCATATGAACTAGTCGATCAATTTCGCTGATTTTAATTGTTCGCGCATTTTCTTCACAGCATCCGCAGCCGGCATTTCGCCAAGAATAGCCTTGAAGGAATATTCATTAATGATTTTCTCAGCATCCGCCCATTTCGGTGGCGTCAGCTCAAGCGTTGCATTTTTCAAAATAAGATCCTGCGCTTCCTTCACGCCCGGAAGTAAACCGAATGGATTCGGGAATTTCTTGTTATACCAGAAAGGAACGCCGTGATCCATGGCATGATCTTTCCCTGTTTGTGTAAGCTCGTATTTCCCGCCATTTTCCGTGTAATCCGTATCTTTGATACCCATACTGCCCAAAACAATGCCATCTTTGGAGTGCCACCACTCAATGAATTCAAAAGCTGTTTTTGGATGTTGCGCATTCACCGGAATGACCCAAACGTCCGGATCTCCACGGCGCAGCATATATTTCCCGTCAGCTCCGGCAATGCCTGGAAGGCCCTTCGCTTCAAATGCGGTATTCGCATCGGCAATTTTTCTTGTATTGTTCAGCATACCAACCCAAGCATCCCAGTAAGTAATCATACCGACACGGTCAGCAAGGAACAGATTCCGCATTTTACCTGTATCGTTCGTTGCAAAGTTAGGGTCAAGAATGCCTTCTTTGTACAATTTGTTTAACCACTCGTATACCGGAATGGCGGCGTCTGTTGAATAAGGAACGTCCAGCTTCCCATCCTTCTCCACATAACGTTGTTTCAAGCCGGCTCCGCTGAAGAAACCTTGCAGTTCGTACATCCCAGCTGTGCTTAATCCGTATGTATCCTTTTTCCCGTTACCATCCGGGTCTTGCTCCGTGAATGCTTTCAAGACCTTGTAGTAGTCATCAAACGTTTTCGGCTCAGGCAAATTAAGTTTTTTGAGCCAGTCCGCACGAACGATCGGCATCGTTCCACCTTGGAATTTACTGAAGACGCCATAGATCTTGCCGTCCTTGGTTTTCACTTGATCCCACTCCGACGTTGGCAAAACTTCAGGATCTTGAAGTGTTTTCGACCCTTTCACTTGATCGGTTAAAGGCATGAGAATACCTTGCTCAGTCAGCGTGTTCATCAACTCTTTGCTTACTTGAAGCAGGTCGTATTTCTCGCCGGAAGAAACAGCCGCCATCAGCTTCTGATTATAATCCGAAGCCGGCTTTTCCATCTTAACTTTGATGCCGCTCAAACGTTCGATTTCTTTCTCAAACAGGACGTTCTCTTCGGGAGTTTTACCGCCAACAACACCGGACATCATTCGCAAAGAGCGCTCTTCCTTATTCCCTTCCGTCTTCGCCTGATCGGATCCTTTCGGAGCTTCAGTTCCTGTGCTGCTGTTAGATGTACAACCCGCTGCTAAACTTCCGACAAGCAGAACTGCCATCATCGACGTAACGACTTTCGCTTTTTTGGCCTTCATATTACCCTCCGTTATATGCGTTATTATGGGATTAACCTTTACGAAATGTTAATAAAGCGCTTTCACAATAGGCAATGAACCTTCCTTCATGGCTTCTCGTCCTTATAAACTTCGGGTAGATTCACGTACAATGAGCTGTGCATCTACGATAAGTTGTTCCACCGTTGACGGATCTTTCATTTTTTGAATTAAAATGCGTCCTGCCTCTGCTCCTAGTGTTTCCGCAGAAAGCTCAACAGAAGTCAATTTCGGCGACATCTCTTCGGCCAACCTCACATCGTTGCTTAATGCCACGATCGAAAGGTCTTTTGGGACGTCGATACCGAGTTCACGAGTGGCCCGCAAAATCCCTAGTGCAACTCTGTCTGTATCCGACACAACCGCTGCGAAAGGAATCTGTTCATGCATTTGCAGGATAGACATGTAGCCGTAATCCATCGGTGTTGCATGCTGCTGACGGTCAAAATTCATAACATGGACGTTATCATAAGGAATTCCTTGCTCCTCATATGCCTTCTTAAGACCATTTACACGATCGACTGAAACCGTCATGTTCGCTGATGCATTTAAGAATAAAATAGAACGGTGGCCTTGCTTCAATAAGTAACTGCCAACCTCGTAGGCAAGCTGCTCATTGTCATTATCGACATAGCTGATTGAGCTCTCCAAGGGATCAGGTCTGCCTACCAGCACTAACGGAATTCTCATCTGCTCGAATCGCTCAATGCGCTGATCGTGCTTACGTGGATTCAACATAATAACACCATCGACAGGATCGCTTGAAAATTGTGTAAGATCTTCATGCTCTGGAAGCGTGTCTAGCAGAATACGATACCCATGCTTCGTACATTCCTTGATGACCCCATTCAGCATTTGAATTTCAAATTGCGTCGTCGAGCCTTCTTTAGAAATCGGCATCTTGAGTCCAACAATCATTGTCTTCTTAATTGCCAAACTTCTGGCAATATGATTCGGGAAATATCCCAATTCTTTGGCTACCGAAAGTACTCGATCCGTTACCGGTTGAGAAATCGGTCTTTTTTTGCTGAAAACGCTCGAAACTGTTCCTTTGGAAACACCCGCAAGCTTGGCAACATCATCAATGGTAGCCATCCTTCCACCTCCTCTATGCAATCTAAAATAGCTTTCACTTCCAAATCATTAAAGCGGTTTAATTAAACCGGTTTAACGCCCTTCATATTTCCTATTATAGTTAAAAACAGACAAATTACAACACGTTTTTTATTAATAATTCGTAAAATTAGGGAAAGCGTTTAACCCAATGATACAAAAGAGATTTACGCTATTTTAACAAAACTTGTAATCGCTTACCTTAACCTTCTTTCCTCTTTGCCAGGATTCTCCTTTTTTGGACAAGCATCGACATAATTCCACATGAATTTCACCCCCTATATTCAGCGAAATGAAACGGAAGTCTTACACATACAATGGTATTGGAAGTATCCAACTTACTCGTTGCGGAGGGATTTCACCGTGAAAGCATTACTGCGGCTTGAAGATATCGGACCTGGCGGTTTTTACGAAAAAACAGAAGACCAAATGAAATTACGTGCCGTTGCGGATTATTTATATATGCAAAAAATTCCTTTTCATGTGGCTGTCATTCCCCGATACATCAATCCGAATCTGCAATATGACTGCACCATCAGCAATCCGTTTGATGCCATTTCCGTCAGATTTGTTGAAACGTTACAAGCCTTACGAACTCGCGGAGCTTCACTAGGTATTCACGGGTACACTCATCAGTATGGGCACTCTATCAGCGGCGAGGGGTACGAATTCGCATATCCGGACTGCCTCAAAGATTGCCCGCCGGATGACCTGAGGTCTTCCCTTTCTGATAGTCTGCATATTCAGAGGTCCTATGCGTATAGCAGATTTCATATGGCCTTATCCGCCTTTCAAGCCGCCGGCCTGCGACCTGATTGGTTTGAAACGCCACACTATGCAGCCTCGGATGTGCAGCGTACGATTATTGAATCCTGCTCATGGTTGATTTACGAAGATAATCCCCATGACCCAACCAACCGCCAGGTGAGCTATCAAATGGCTGCTTCAATCGTTGGAAGAACCTATTACGTCCCAACGCCACTCGGATTTGTCAGGGGTGATGCCGTAGAGCAGGACGTTACTAGGATTATGGATCAAGTAGATCAATACGGTGCGGATGATTTGGCTTCATTCTATTACCACCCCTTTCTGGAATTTCCGTATATTCACATTCGCAAATATGCCCCACCTTATTACGAGGAACGAACCCCGCTGAAACGACTGGTGCACCACATGCTCTCGAAAGAGCGTCGGTTCGTTAACATTCAAGATTTGATTTATTCTTTTATGTCCACACAATCTGTATAGAAAGTTCCAAACTTTGGCATACTACTCTTTGTTGTTTATAGAGCAAAGGAGGTGTCACTATGCCAAATCAAAATCAATCCAATCAAGCATCCAAAGCGCAAGTACAGACTACCGAACTAAATAAATTACCGGTTCCTGGTCAAGAGGATACAGAATTCTCCGCAGAGGAAGCGGCAGAAGTATTCCAATCCAATTCATCCTCATCTTCCAATAGCGATTCGCAGGATTAAGGATTAGACAGCAAATAGGCTGCCCCACGGGGCAGCCTATTTCTATTTAGGGAAATCATCTTCATAAAATGTCATATGCGGCTTCTCTTTCCTGTAGTAGGCTAACCGGTCTTCCAGGCTGCCGGTATGGAATTCGAATTTATGCCCGTCCGGATCGGTGAAGTAGACAGATCGCTTATCCTGTTCATCTCTCTCCCGCCCTGGAAGTATATTGACTCCTAAATGCTTCAGCTTTTCCACCACAGCATCGAAATCCGCCTCTTCTACTGTAAAAGCCATATGGGTATATGAATATTGAATCTCATTCCGAGGAATTTCCTTCTCGACATTCAACGCCAGCCATATGCCGCACAAGTCAAAGTAAGCTAAGCTTCTCCCTTTGACCAGCAGCTTGGCTCCAAACACATCCTGATAAAATGAAATCGACTTATCTAAATCCGTTACCGAAAAAAGAAAATGGTTCACACTTTTAATATTCAACGCTTCAACCTCCTTCCACCTGACATTTTCTATCGCTGCATGAATGATTCCTGCCTTCTTGGGCATATTAACATAGAAAAATTCCAATAATTAGGAGGATCCTCCATGTCAGATCAACAATCCGATCAACAGCAAAATGCAGAAATCCAGGCTCACAATGCCGTGGCCGATGCTTTGCACAATCTGAACGTAGCCCAGACCGCCAACAATAATCGCCGGCAGGTGATTCAAGGTGCGCAGGAGCAGCTAGACGCGGCGCATGCACAATTAGCTGAAGCGCGTACAACGCAATCATCTGCAAGCAATGAGGATGACGAAAGTCTCTCTTAATGCCACGCAGCAATCACAGCAGCGAATACCCCTCGACACCTGTTCGAGGGGTATTTTATTCCGTTCCGATAAAGCGAAGTTCATGTATGTATGTTCTCATATGTTGCTTAACCGGATCAAACTGAATCGTACCGTTCCTAATCTGTACAGGAACAGCTTGCTTCAAAGGTAGCACCTTGAACTGCGTCATGTTTTGGTATGAGGTAAATGTCGGAAGAAAGGAGGGCTGTTTCAGCGTAATGGTCTTCTCTTTCCCCATCGTTTTGATGACGTCAATCGTCGCCATTCCGCCTACTCGCTTGGCAACTCCGCCTTGGGCGGATATGAAATTGCCTAACGAGTACAGAACCAGCGTCTTGTGGCCATTACTGCCTGATACCCAAGCAGGCGGCTGCAAAACATGCGGGTGGTTCCCGATGACGATATGAACACCGTAGTCCGCCAGCTTTTGAGCCAGCGCCATTTGACTCTCATTTGGTAAAGTTTCGTATTCTGTCCCCCAATGCATAGCAACCACGACAACGTCGGATACACGCTTGGCTTGTGCGACCTCTTGAGCAATCTGAACGGTATCGATGCGATTAACCAAATACGCTTTCCCTTTCGGATGGGGGATGCCATTCGTACCATAGGCGTAGCTCAGAAAGGAAAACGTAATGTTATTTTTGACCATCGTACGAATATACTTCTGATCTTCCTTTGATTTAAATGATCCGGTATACGGAATGCCGAGGCGATCCCAGTACGACAGAGCGCTTTGAATCACTTTTTCCCCGCGATCCAGCGTATGATTATTAGCTACTGTAACGAGGTCCACCCCGGCCGCTTTGAGAGCATCCCCAACTTCCTGCGGACTGTTGAACGACGGATAGCCGGATAGTCGCAGCTCTTTCCCCCCAATCATCGTCTCCTGATTCGCAACCAAAATGTCAGGCATGCGCAGATAGCTCTGCACGTCTTCAAACATTTTGAAGAAGTTGTACGTGCCGTCCTTTTGCTTCGCATCTTGGTAGATTTCGATGTGGATGAGCACGTCGCCGATTGCTCCCAATGTGACTTTACTTACCTTAGGCTCCGAAACAATCGGCGGAATTGTGGGTACCGTTACAGAAGTCGGTGGCTGATCGCGCTCAGCTACTGGTTTAATTTCTCGCGTAGCTTCTGGTTTGGTATTCTGTTTAACATCTAACAGTTCATCTTTAACTTGTGGCTCCGCTTCCTTATGAACAGGAGGGTTTGCGCGATAGAAACAACCAGTGGTTACAGTTAACAAGAAAGCTATCACAACAACGCGTTTCCTTTGCAAACGGAACCCCTCCTGCCAGACATTTTCCATTAGTATGCCCCAGCAAAATAATTCCCTCGCACTTGATTGGCCGTTTGTCAGCTCGTTTGTCTACCCTCCCGGTACTCCGTGGGCGTCCGATTCGTAAGCGTTTTGAATACGCGGTTGAAATGGCGAATGTTCGTAAATCCGGTAGAATCCGAGATCACCTGAATCTTCTCATCAGAGTGAAGCAGCATTGCCTTCGCTTTCTCGATCCGCTTTTCCGTTAAGAAATCGATAAAGGACTGGCCTTGCTTGCTTTTAAACAAAGAACTCAAATAAGAGGGGTTGAGATAGACGATCTCCGCCATCATATTCAGGGTAATGGATTCCGCATAATGCTCCTCCACATACCGAACCACCAATTCAACAGGGCTAGTCACGAATTTCTTTTTACGGTTCACCATGCACACGCTCAGTTCCCCCAGCAGCTTCTGGCAGCGTTCGCTCAGCTCTTTACTGGACGAAATCGAATAAATCTCCATCAATACCTGCTTCATATCCGTACCTTGCAGCCACATCTTCACCACGGTTAAATTCACGGCCAACTCGTAAAAATGCAGCAGCATTTTGCAAATTTGCTCATGAATCAGCTCGGGATCCCTCCATTGCTGGCATAGCTTGGTAACGAATTGATCGGCTTGAAGACGCACATTCGCCAAATCCCCCTCCTGCACATACTGATTGAGTAAATTCCAGTCGGCGGTGTGCCATTCGAGCTTTTCCATCGTCCTATCAGCAATCGTGTCACTGGAAAGAAGGCGATCCCCGCCAATAACTAAACGGTAGAGCAGCGCCAAACCCGCTTCCTTGTAGGACTTGGAAATCGACTCCAAATCTTTCACAGCACTTCCGAGCCCGAATGAGATCGTAAAATTGGACTGCCCCCGAATTCCCTTGCGGATTCGATTCGTTAATTTCTCGATGTCAGCAAAGGAGGCCGCCGTATCTTCGTGATTAATTAGCGCAACAACTTCATGCTCATTTAAAATAAACACATAACCAAGCAGCGGTTTTTCGATGCTCTCCTGAATGAACTGCTGAATATACACAGAAAATAAGGATGGATTTAACTGGTAATACCTTTCATCCGTCACGGAATCTCGGTCCAGCTTGGCTACCAAACAGCTTGTGCAGGGAAGCGGAAACTGTACGCCGACATTATCGAGCAGTTCTGTTTCTCCATGTGAAAAGCTTCCTGTCAACAGTCCGGCAAGCACATGCTGACGCATTTGATTCTGAACTTGCTTGTCTTTCTTGTTCGTAGTCAATTGTTCCTTCTCGAGCGCGATTTCAACCTGAAGCCTGTCCAGTAAAGTATAAAGCTCTGCCCGTTCGAAAGGCTTCATCAAGTAGTCCTTCGCCCCTAATTTAAGCGATTCACGTGCATACTGAAAATCGTCATAGCCACTCATCACTACACAGGAGATATGCGGATATCGCTCTTTCACAATGTACTGCAGCTGTATGCCGTCCATGCGGGGCATTTTAATATCCGTAATAATCAGGTCCGGCTGCAAGGCTTCAATTTTCTCTAAAGCTTCCACGCCATCTTTGGCTTCGTCAATAACCGACCATTCCGACTGCATTTCAGCAATCATTAAACCAATGCCTTTGCGGAAGATGGTTTCATCATCCACGATAAGGAGTTTAGGCATCCAGTTTGCCTCCTTCAAGTTCATCTGCGATGAGTGGTAATGTGAGAATAATCGTCGTTCCTCGGTGTAAAAGGCTTTCAATCTTCATGCCGTATGGTTGGCCATACCGAAGCACAATCCTCCGATGCACGTTCATTAATCCGTGTCCGCCTGTTCCTTCTTCATTTGGGGTGAAATCAAATTGTTTCTGTAGCACTTGCTGCAACCGGTTTTCACTCATCCCCGCACCATCATCCTGAATGATAATGACCATCGTGTCATCTTGCTTCTTACCGCTGAGCGTAATGGTCCCATACCCGCTTCCTTTTTCAAAACCGTGCACAATACTGTTCTCGACGATCGGCTGCAAAATAAACCGAATCACTGAATAGACAAGCAATTCAGGTTCGATATCGACCTGGAATTGAACTTTATCCTCGAAGCGGATCTGCTGAATAGCCATATAACCCTTCACATGCTCCAATTCCATGTTCAATGGCACTTGGCTTTTGTGGCTGTTGATGCTGTAGCGCAGCAGCTTGCTTAAATTATTCGTCATTTTGACAACCTCACGATTGCCTTGAATTTCAGCGTACATGCTAATGGAGCCCAGCGTATTGTACAAAAAATGGGGATTAATCTGGCTTTGCAGCGCAGATATTTGCGCATTCTTCTCTCTGATTTCCGATTCGTAAAGCCGGTAGCCCAGATCACTGAGCTTCGAAACCATGAGGTTAAAGGATTGGCTTAACTGACCGATTTCATCCCGGCTTCGAATGGGAATCGAAACGTCCAGATCGCCTAGCACCACTTTTTTCATGAGATTACGCAGTTCGCCAATCGGATTTGTGATACGAAAAGCTAAAGCTGTAAACAGAATAACAGCCAGCAGCAAGCAAACGACACCAATCAGAATGATGTAATTCCTGACATTCACTGTATCCTGAAGCAATGACGCGAGAGGCACCATCTCAATCATCGTCCATCCTGTATTCGGTGAAGTATAGTAAGATAACAGCTCTGTATCTACACCTTGCTTATAGATAACTGTGCCGGTACCCTGATATTGCTGCACTTTGTCCATATCGATCCAAGAATCAGCGCTTTTATATATGAGCGCCCCTTCGCTGTCAACAATCATAATGTTTTTCTTGTCGTTCGAGATTGTCTCGATTTTGTTGCGAATGATATTTTTGTCCACATCCAAAACGAGATAGCCCAGCACCCTACCGGTATCTACACTGCGTATTTTCCTCGCAAAAGAGTACACTTGATTCGTCGTATCATACGCGTTCTTGTTGTACGTGCCGATATAGACAACCTTCCCTGTCCTGGAAACCTTGGGGTACCAAGGTTCATTTTCAGCCTTTTTCAGGGAATAATTCGCTTGCTCCTCTAACATCGCCGTATAAGTGCCGCCCGATTGGCGATACAGCGTTAATCCCGATATATCTACACGTCCATTGGCATACACGCGCTTGGCGAAATCTTCAACGGTTACCCGATCATCAAACGAGATCGTCGTTTCCGTCCCCTTATTCGACTCCAAATATTTCACAATATCCTGGGATTGATACGGCAATAAGGTTAAAAGATTAAGCTCATTCATGTATGTATCAATATTAGCCATTAACTCTTTCACAACGTCCATTTGATATTTGCCTGTGTTTTTCTGAATCGAAGCCGAATAACTCGTAAACGTCAAATAGCTGGCTATCCCCAGCGGAACGGCTATGAGGATAAAGCTGATAACGATCAATTTGGTGACGATCGGAAGATTCTGGATCCACTGCTTTTTAGTCTGGAGCTGTATTCTGCTGTATTTGAATATTCGTGTTAATAATCCTTTGCGCATTACGCAGCACCTCTTGCGGGGTGGATTGCCCCACCATCATCTTTTCGAATTCGCGTACGATCTCTTCATTCATTTTCCCCTGTCTAGGGTGATTCGGAAAATATTTCACATCGTCAGCGGAACTTGCATAGTCCGGACGGTACTTCAAGCTCTGAAACTCCGGGGATTGTACCGCTTGTTTCACCGCTGGAATGTGGCCGGCTTTCGCCCAGCTGGCGCCGTGCGCCGCAACCCAATTCGCAAATTTCAGCGCTGCGATTTGCTTTTTCTTATCCGGTTTTTCATGATAAGGCAAGGAAAAGGTATGGGAATCCCCCCAAGCTGCGGGATGATCGTAAATTTGCGGTATTTTCGTGACACCGAAGTTAAGATCGGGAATTTTCTCAAACGTGCCTGTCGCCCAAACACCCGTAATTAACAAAGCGGCGTTGCCCTTCGAAAAGGTTTGTACGGAATCGTTTATATTGGGAATGATGTACCCTTGCGAATAGAGGGAATTAACAAAATTCAGTGATTGCAGCGCAGAAGCATTATCGATGGCCGCTTCCTTCTCGTCGTCTGTATAAAACCTGCCACCATCTACATTCATCTGACTGTAAAAGGAGTACCATAGCCAAAATGAGTCGATACGTACATTGGGTTCAGCCAATGGCGTAACAGTTGCGGGTACACTTTGTCTTATTTTTTGTAAAAATTGCAAGAATCCATCCTCGCCATTCATCAGAACAGGCTTCTCTTTCTCATCTAGAAGACCTGCCTGTTTAAGCCAAGCCTTGTTATAGTACATCACTTCCAGATGGGTATCGAGCGGAATCCCGTAATGTTTTTCATCGGCAACCGTACTTTTCAATATCGTCGGGTTAAAATCTTGCCAGTTCACGCCCGCTTCTGAAGCAAGCGTATTCAAGTCCGTTAAAAATCCAGCAGGCGCATACTGCGAATATTTGGCTGAATGGACAATCGCGATATCTGGCGCTTCTTCTGTCACAATCGCTGTGGACAGCTTGGTATAATAATCACCTGAGTTATTATTGATTTGATCAATTTTCACATGATCTTTGTTCTCATTGTTATACTGCTGAATTAATTCAGCCATGAATTGCCCGTCTCCACCGCTAAATGGCGACCAGAACGTAATTCTGAGCTTATTCGATGCCGTTTCATCAACTTGCATATCCGGCTGAGAGCTGCAGCTTATGGTAAGTAAACTGAATGGAATCAGAAGGATCATGGTGCTAATTCTAGCTCGCAGCTTGCCTCTCACAGAAATCCCTCGCTCCATACATAGTGTGTCTTCATTATACAAATTGGCCCATCTGAATCCAATGACCTATTTCCACCAGACATGGACATATTTTTGGATCCCGAATAAATTGCAAAAAAACATCCCCAATCCTGGAGATGTTTCGATTGTTATTCACCGCTCGGGACAGGGATAGGAACACCCTCTGCAATCGGCACTCCGAAATCAGGAGAACCGTCCGGATGCCACTTGAATGGCTGCATACGTACATTGCGATTCCAGCCAGAGCCTTGCGTCTTCGCACCGTGATACAGAATCCAATCCTCTTTGCCGTCCGGCGATTTTGTAAAAGAGCTGTGGCCTGGTCCGAATACCTGATCTGTTTTGGAAAAAACAGCCTGCTCGTGCTTTTTCCATGAAGCCGGATTCAACAAATCACTATTCATCGTTGCGCTTAGCATCCCTAAACAATAATCATCCGTCCAGCTGCCGCTTGCTGAGTAAATGACATAAATTTGATTCTTATGCAGCAAAACCTGCGGACCTTCGTTAATGGTTGGTGTACCGTTCAATTCCCATTCATACGTAGGCCTGGAGATTTCGACCGGCTTGCCGCTAATCGTGTAAGGATTACTCATTGGAGCAATGTATAAGTGCTGACTGACATTAATCGTTCCTTCCCAACCGGACCATATGAAGTATAAGGAACCGTCCTCTTTTTGCAGCGTCGTCCCATCAATTGCCCATCTGCCTGTTGTATCCATCATTCCTTTATCGATATATCGGCCTTGCGGATCATCCGTTTCTGATTCCAGCACGAACATGCGATGGTTCTCATTCTGGCCATCATCGGCTGCATAATAGATGTACCATTTTCCCTGCAGATAATGCAGTTCAGGCGCCCAGATGTTTGAAGTATTAGGGCCTGATACAGGCGGGAGCCATACATCCTTATATTCGGCATCAGCAAGCCCCGTCAGCTTTTGCGATTTCCACACTCTAATGGAGTTACCTGTCGTATGTGTATAATAATAAGTGCCGTCTTTCGAAGTCACCCATGGGTCTGCTCCGTTATCGAGAATTGGATTCGTAAATGTCTTCGTCATTCCCTCTTTCCCAGCTCCTTTCGTGCAACCCGCTGCAAGCAGGAAGCAGATGAACACCACAACAAACGTACGCATTTTTGAAAACACCGCCCTCGCTAAACAGCCTTTCTACTGCTTAACTCCCGTGGCTGTAATAGATTGAATAAATTGTCTCTGCCCAATTAGAAAAATCAGAAGGGTTGGAAGGGTCGATAGTGTGGCAAGTGCCATTAATTTACCATAGGATTGCACAAAACTTCCAGTAGCCATAACAGCAATTCCCGCAGTGAGAGTGCGCATTTCCAAATCAGTCACCGTAAAAAACGGCCACACATAATCGTTGAAAACCCCCATAAACGTGAAAATTGCTAATGTTGTTACAATCGAAACAGAAGACGGCAGCAGAACGGACGTGAACACATGCCACTTGTTTGCCCCATCCATTTTTGCTGCTTCAATAATCTCAATCGGAAACGATTGGAAAAATTGAATCAACAGAAATACGCCAAGCGCACCGCCGGAATATGGCAAAATAAGCACATAATACGTGTTAATCAAATTCAGATTACTGAAGTTCAAGTATTGCGGCAGAAATGAAATAATGCCTGGCACCATCAAAGAGCCGACGAACAAGGCGATTAACGTCTTTTTAAAAGGCAAATCAAGCTTCGTTAACGCGTACGCCGCCATCGTGTCCAGTAGAATGACCAAAAAAGTCGCAGCAAATCCCACAAAAAATGAATTGAAAATCCAACGGAAAATCGGAACCTCGACGTCACCGCCGACAAATATCGTATGGAAATTATCCCAGGTGAATTCCTGCGGCAATAAATGAAACACAGGAGCCATCACTTCTACGTCGGTTTTGAACGAATTCGAAAACATCCACAGGATGGGCAAAATGAATATAATGCCTAATACACTAGCCAACAACACGTAAAATAGCTTTAAAGGTTTCAACGTCCTCTACTCCTTTCTGTTCGTGACTTTAAATTGAATGACCGATACGATCATAATCGTTAATCCCATCAAAATGGCCATCGCCGATGCCGAGCCAATTTCCCGGGCTGTATAAGCTGTTTGTAAGATGCCCATCAGCAGCACCTTGGTCTCGTCTCCGGCATTGCTCATGAGATTGGGCTGGGCAAAAATATTATAAGAAGCAATCGTAGAAGTAATCAGCACAAAAATGATCACAGGCCGGATCGATGGCAGCGTGATGTTTCTCAGTCTTTCCCAACCATTTGCCCCATCTATTCTGGCAGCTTCATACAGATCTTCTGGAACGCCATTAAGCGCATTGACAAAGATAATCATATTAAAACCAATCGTCCACCAGAGCGTAGCCACGACCAACGCAATCCACACAAACGGTTTATCCAGCAGCCAAGGAATCGGGTCAAATTCATGGATTCCCATCTTAGCCAAAAGCAAATTGATGAATCCTCCCGTAACATCGAACATCCTTTTCCAAATGACCGCCATTACGGTCGCCGAAACCGCATACGGTATGAAGTAAATCGAGCGGAAGAAGGAGCGCAGTTTGGCGGGAAGCGCGTTTAACAATAAGGCAAAGCCTAAGCCCACGAGGACTAAGAATGGAACAGAAAAGATAACAAATTTCAAAGTCGCTTTCATGCCGATAAAAAAAAGATCATTTTCTTGCGTACCCTCTGTGAAAATGCTCTTGTAGTTGTCCAATCCAACAAAAGGATGTACGGGATCGAGCAGGTTATATTGTTTTAGACTAATCACAAAACCATAAATAATCGGAATAAGCGTGAACGCCATAAAGGCCACAAAATACGGAAGTATGAATAAGCTGGATGTCAGCTTTGATTTCCAAGAGGATGTTGTAGGCAAGGGCTTCCCCTCCTTTTTTTAAAATGGCAGACGGGTAACGTGTACCCGCCTGCCTTCGCTCGGTATTATTTTTTGTTCATCGCAATCGTAGATTTCGCAGCTGCATCGTCAAGGGCGGCTTTAGGATCCTTTTTCCCTTGCAGCGCATTCGCCAGTTCGCTCCAGATACTGTCGGAGATTGGACCCCAGTTCAAAACTTTAGGTGCAAATTGCACATAATCAAATTCTTTGGCAACTTCTGTTTGTTGTTGTGTCATCGCCTTAAACGCTGCGCTGTCGCGAACGACTTTGGATGCAACAGCCTGGCCGGACTCGGCCCAATCGATGGAATTATTCGAGACATATTTCAAGAAATCGCCGACACCAGCCAGCACCGCTGCATCCGTCGTTGATTTAGGAATGACAAAGTTGTGCGATCCGGCGAAAACAGCTTTTTTCACTGTACCTAATTGCGGCACCTCCGCAACGCCATAGTTCACTTTCGCTTTATCGAAAGCGTCTTTCGCCCATGGGCCGTTGAAATGCATGGCGCTTTTCCCTTGTTGGAACAAGTTGAAATCGCCGTCCGCCGCCACCGTTGGCGGGGAAACTTTCATCGTGGTTAAACTTCTCATGAAGGTAACGGCCTCAACGCCTGCCGGTGAATTGTAGGCAATATTTCCTTTCTCATCCAGGAAGCTGCCGCCATTTTGGAATAAGACCGTCGGGAATAAGAAGTTCTGAATCCAGAACGTTGGCATCGCCGCTCCCCAAATTCCTTTGGACGGATCTGTCAGCTTTTTCGCTGCATCAACAAATTCTTGACGATTCGTTGGAGGAGCCGTGATACCTGCCGCAGCGAATAAATCTTTATTGTAGTACATCACTAATGGGTGAATATCAAGCGGAATGCTGTACCATTTGCCATCTTTGGTCGAATAGTCCACCGTTGCTGCCGGGAAGTTGCCCTTATCCACACCTGCGGACTTAGCCACTTCATCTAACGGCTGCAGCAAATCTTTGGCAATATACGTAGGCGTTTGGTCAAGATGCATAATGGCCACATCAGGAACCCCTTTTTTCGTCGCAATCGCCGTATCCAGCAGCTTGTAGTAGTCGCCGTTTGGTTGAATCGTCATTTTTACGTTGTATTTGTCTTGCGATTTATTATAATTGTCCACAATTTTCTTCATAAATGGACCGTCATTACCAGAGAAAGGGTTCCAGAAGTTGATCGTAATTTTCTCACCGCTTTTTGCCGGTTCTGGCGCTTTAGTCGCTGCTGCTGTTGAAGCAGCTGGTGCTGTTGTCGCCGCAGCTGGTTCAGCTGTTTTCGTGGTCGAGCATCCCGACAAAACCATGGCAAAAGAAATGCATGTTAAACCGATCACTTTAAAGTTGTTCATTTTCATCCTGTTTCCAAGCTCCCTTCAATTTAAACACAGATTATAGTAGTTGCATCTCAGGACCCTCTTGTGTCAAAATTGTAGTGATGATTGAATTTCGCCAAAAATTCAGTCTCACTACCGACGAGCGATAATAAGGCGTGCCCACACCAATGGACCCTTATATCGCTTTTTCTTTGTCGAACCCCCTCTTCCATTTCTTACTCGCAACTTAACTATAATCATTTCAAGAAAACGTTACCATGACGATATTCAAGAACCTTTGGACATATTTTCAGATAAAGCTACTCCTCGCCACAAAACGCAAAAAAGCCCCGAGCTATCGCTCGAAGCCTCCTCGCCCACATCCATCCCTTCTGGAAATTAATTAGGATTTCTGATGGTTTGTATAAATACCAACGACAGATAGCAACGCAGCAACACCATTGGCAATCGCGTTCATATCCGCATCTTTAATAAGGTCCATACCATATGCGTCCAAAATCAATTTGGCTGCACCGATTAAGCCCAAAGTTAACGTGTAGTAGTTTACTTTCATCTCTCTCACCTCCTATGAAAATAGGATGCTATATTCTATGAGAGAGACTTGGCATCGGACATGTCCAAATGACAGTGATGCAGAAGCACAAAAAAAGCCGCCACCTCATTCAAGGCGGCAGCATGCCACTACTTATGGCGAGACCGCTGGTTTAGCGATCGCATTATATTTGGAAGATACAAACGTTTCCGCCTTTGCTTCTGTAATCACTTGCGGATACATCATGCCTGGCTTTGGCTGCTGAATCGTGTACCGAATGACAGCCTGCCCATCTGTTTGGAACTCGATCGCCTGTATAGCAAGGCCATATCCGGGACTCGGCATTTCTTTGGACAATGTCACTTTATTGACTTCGTCATTCACCTTCTCAACTTTCACCGAGACCTCTTCAACCGGAGCCTGGTTCTGCGCATGCGATTCTACAAATTGAATCGCCTGATAAACCCAGCTGGCTGCTTCGCCACGTGTAAGCTCAGCTTTCGGATTGAACCTGCCTTCACTATCCAGCTGTGTGATTTTGTACAATAGCAATCTTTGCAGAGTGCCCTGGTAATTGATGTTAATTTGATCCTCATCCTTGATCACAATAAACATTTTAACAAGCGGGAAATTGCCTTTCGTTTCAAGAGCGCGGACTAATAAATCCCCGAATTGCTCACGTGAAATGGTTGCGTTCGGATTCACATCCTTGGGAATGTCCAGTCCGTTATAATGAGCAATGATGAAGGCGTCTGCATACCAAGCATCATTTGGAACATTCGTGTATGTGTCCGACGCCAATGGCTGCTTGATGAAACGTATCGTATCCATATTCAAATTCAAGCCTTTTACAATCATTTGCACGCTTTGCGCATAGCTGATTTTCCCTTTTGGCACATAGTGCTCGCTGTCAATTCCGCTTACAATCCCGCGGTCTTTCAACGCCATAACAGCATCGGATTGACCTTCTTCCAGATCAGAAAAGGCAAATGCCGAACTAACGGTCAATGAGCTGATCAACAAGGTCGTTAATGTGATGGCTGCTAATTTTTTCATCCTCATTCTCTCCTTTACCATTTTTGTGATGACTCGATCTGTAGTTACCCTCTTAACGTAAGCCGTTCGAAAAATGTTGCAAAATTTCCCATGAAAACTCATCGTTCAGCCAAGCAGCTGACGCAAGTCCGCTTTGATCGACTCATCCATCATCTCGTTTCTTGCAAGCTCTATTATGATTTCTTCTATAAACCGCTTCCGCCTAGCGCATAAGGAATGTCAAACTCAGTAAGTTTATCTGTTATCCGTGCAAGATTTTTTATTTCCATTAATGTTCTCCAATAGTATTTGGTTTATTTTGGAATCTCAATCATATAATGATCTTAGTTTCTAAGGACAGGCCGATGTCCTGGAAAGGAAGACCAAGGATGCAGAATTGGTTTATCATTTTCATATACAATTTATTTACCAACGTCGATAACGCCATTATGATTCAAAATTCCCTTAACCGATATAGCCTGAGAAGTAAATTCAAATTGTACCTACTTGGACTCTTATGCTTGCTGCGCATCATCTTCATCGCTTGTGTCCAATCCTCGTATCGAATTCCTTATATCAACTTGGCTACAGCCGCTATCATGTTATTTTTTGCGATTCGAATGGTTCTGCCCAAGAATCAAATGAGAAAACATTTCTCATTATTATGGATTTTCAGCAGCGTAGCTTCTTTGGATCTAGTCATGAGCATCGACAGTATTCTGCTATCGGCCAGACTTTCGGATAATGTCGCTTTTATTGCAACAGGCGTACTCCCGGCTTTATTGCTTCTGTTCTTTTTCTCCTCCAAAATGGAAATGTTTTTTTTCAAGATGCCCTGGCTCGAAATCGTCATAGCCGGCTTACTGGCGCAACTAGCTGTTCTGCAAATAAAAAAAGAACCAGGTATCCTGCTGCTGCTTCAAGAGGAATGGTTCGATTTGGTGGGCATCATCA
Source organism: Paenibacillus chondroitinus NBRC 15376 (assembly GCF_004000765.1). Taxonomy (GTDB): domain Bacteria; phylum Bacillota; class Bacilli; order Paenibacillales; family NBRC-103111; genus Paenibacillus_E; species Paenibacillus_E chondroitinus. The sequence continues at coordinate 85,489 of NZ_BILW01000021.1, forward strand.
CGATGTGCGTGATTTGCGCGGTGGGTTGGTATAATTTCTTAAGAAGCCGATCTTACCCGATGTGATCGCCATCCCTTCGATTGGACGACTCAGTTACAGCTAGCTAGTCTTTTAGCTCCAATAGTGCCAAAGCACCTTCGTGCTCCGGGGCAAAATTCCGTGTAAGCTCTGCGTAACGCCTAGCTGCTTCGACATCCCCGACCTCATAATAGCAGATCGCCATATCATAGAGGACATCCGGATTCTGATGGTAAGCTTCTTCCGTTTTCTCGAAAAAGACACTGGCATCTTGATACATCTCCATCTGATACAAAAGCGCTGCGCACTCCAAAGCCATTTCATGCCGCTCCTTCATCGGGTAGTATCCTTCCCACATCTGGTAAATGCCAAGACGTATGTCAGAGTATATGCCTTCCTCACACATCGGCAGCAGCTCTGTCAGTCGTCCTACAAATTGCAGGAAAAACTGAGCATCATACCCGCATAATCGCCAAAAGGCAAGACATTGAGGCACTTCCAGCTGTTCCAAATAACCATCGAGCCATTCTTTCACCGTGATAAAATCGTCCGGCCCATACCGCTCGATAAATCGTCGATAGGCTAAACGAGTGTTTCCATACCCGGCTGGCTGAGTGAGCATCAACATACAACCAATGTTCAGGTGATGATAAGGATGCTGTGTAAACAGACACAGAGCCCCTTTTTGCTCCCAAACTTCGTTCAGGGCATGATAGTTCGCTGTTAACGAGAAACTGCCGTGATGGATCAGCTGCGGCGGCTCACAGTACTCCCAGCTTTCCAGCCGGTGGTCTCCCTTGTCAGCAGTAAGCAGAACGAATCCTTCCCTCGAAAGTTGATTCAACCGGTCAAGACATTGCAAACCAATTACCGGAAATAGGATGTGAGAATCTTCCAATTTTTGGGTGTATTGCGCAATAACGCTGCTGTACGCATACGATTGTTGCTCGTATTCCTCAGCAAGCCGATATTCATACTCGACCGTTGCGCTTTCCAGCATATCAGCTGCACTGCCACCAGTGACCTCATCGTTGAAATGCAGCGATACCCTACAATCATAGACGCGCTTATCATCCACATAGAGCAGCTCCTGCGGGATGCTATCGAAAAAATAATTCGCAATCACCAGCAGCGGTTGCTGCAAATCTCCGTTTCGGACACTGATGCCGCTTTCCGTCAAGTTCAGCTCGGCATCTTGCACGGCATCGAACTGAGCAAAATCCAGAACCCCCTGCGCCACAAAAGGCTGCAAACTTGGGTGCTGCTGCCAGTAAGCCAAATTCTTGAGCGCCAAATCCGTCATAACATAACGAAATGCAGGCAGAGCCATTCCCGCATAATCCCTCATGGCGCACAATTCCTTCAGTACATGAAAGGCGAGCCGACCGGAGCCTGCACCAAGCTCAACGATCGTAACAGACTCAGATAGAGACCCTAGCTGTGCTCGATCTTGCAGAAAACCAAATATAATCTCCGCATAGGAGGTAGCTATCACCGGATTACTTGTGATGTACTCAGGGACTTCGTTATTTTGCCATGCGCTTATGCCCATCTCTTCATAATAGGCTCGCTGCAGCTCCCAGATGGGAGATTCACTGAACCGATACATTTTTTGATCGTTCGTTACCATATAATTGAACCTACTTTTCATAAATGTTGGTGAAAGACTAAGGACAGGAAAGCTGGCCCGCCGCTTGTTTCGGGTGATCTTTCAACCACTTCAGAATATCATCTAACGTGCGCACGGGCACGATCTGCAGGCTCTGCGCCCCTTTCTTCGCTTCCGCCTCATTCGCGGCCGGGACAAAAAAAACGTCGGCATTCGTTCTGCTAATGGTGTAGGCCTTCTGTTCCAGTCCGCCTACAGGACCGATGGTGCCGTCCGGTTCCATGGTTCCCGTGCCCGCAACATGATTCCCGTAGGTTACACCGCAAGGAGTAAGTTGATCAATCAACGTTAACGCCAGCATAGCACCATGGGAAGGTCCGCCTTCATGCAATAAATAATCATGATAACTCACAAGGATTGGCACATCATACTGCACCTCGTTCTCAACTTGTATGCCGAAGGCAGCACGACTCGGATCATCCGGATTCGCGCGTGTCTTAGCCTGTAAACTGACTTGCTTGCCGCCGCGCAGCACCATGAGGGCCACTTGATCATTGGGCTTGACTGATTTCATACGCTCAGTGAGTTCTTGGACTGTGGTGACAGCCTGTCCATTCACCTGTTGGATCACATCCCCTAACTGAATCTGGGCGCTCGCCGGGCTATCTTTGAGAATGGCTGTGATACGAACACCGTCGGATGTGATTCCCTTCCCTTTTCCGACCTTTTGAAAAGCAACCGCACTTCCCGCGGCATTCGCATCGGCCTTCATGAGCCTTACTTCTTGATTGTATTCGCCTAACGTCATCCCTAAATTTTCGACTTCAAATGAATACTTCGCGAAGAGCTTCGCATATATCCAATCGATCGGAAATGCGGGACGTTCAAACACCAGCACCCCTGAGATGTCTCCATGAACATTACTTTCACTGGTATGTGCATATCGGTTCATATTTAGCGTCAGGCCAGGATACGTCACTAAATACTTAGTCGGCCAAAACATCACTAACATCAAACCTACCGTTGCAGCAAAAAGACTTATACTTTTTATAGGCAGCTTGCGCCCTTTGCGTTCATGAACGAATAAATCCACAAAAACTAGCAACCAGGTCAAAATAAATGCCCCTGCCGAATACTCTAACTTCTTTGGTACCGTCAATAAGATGATGATACAGGCCAGGCCTGCCACGATGATGGACGCAGCTCTCACCCACATCCCTGCCTGTCTGTGCGACCTTAAGTGGACGAGTGAACCCGTGATCCAAAGCAGTGGAATGAGGATGAGGACATAGATAAGTTCATCAATCATATCAATCCAGTAGATTGTAGAGCTGAGCCGCAGCGGGTCCGGGAGCCAAATCAACTCCCCCAGAACAACTAATAGCAGCGTCAGAACCATAGCCGAATAGTATAACTTTTTCCAAAGAGCCATCCTATGCATCCTTTCCTATGTAAAAAAGTAGCTGACGCTCTCGTATGGAGAGTTCGCTACTTTTTTCAACTCAACTTCATTGCTCTTTCATGTAGGCGACAACTTGGTCATACGAAAGGTTTCCACCGAAAATATCCAGGGCACTGCCAATCGTAATATCCAGCTTCCCGGCGGATAATTGTTTAAATAACTCGATGTCCTCGAACGATCTCGCTCCGCCGGCATACGTTGTCGGAATCGTAACCCATTCCGCAAGCGTGCGGACCAGACTTTGTTGAATACCGCTTTGTTTGCCTTCTACATCGACGGCATGAATAAGAAACTCATCGCAGTATTGCTCCAGGAACCGAATATTCTCTTCATTCAGCTCAAAATCACTTAATTGTTTCCATTGATTGGTCGCAACGAACCACTTGCCATCCTTCTCTTTGCAGCTCAAATCAATGACTAAGCGTTTCTTTCCAACTTTATCTACTATTCTATCCAGATTTTCCTGATTAAGTTGTCCGTCCCGGAAAATGTACGACGTCACAATGACGTGGGATGCACCGCGATCCAAATAATACATGGCATTCTCAGCGTGAATGCCGCCACCGATTTGTAAACCGCCTGGATATTCCTGAAGCGCACTTACGGCTTCATCTTGATTCCCATCTCCGAGCATAATGACGTGCCCGCCAACTAATTGATCCTTTTTGAACATTGCCGCATAATACTTGGAGTCAAATGAAGATACAAAATTTTCAATAATAGCTTTTCCTTCTGTGCCTAACGTTTCACCAACAATTTGTTTCACTTTCCCGCTATGTAGATCGATGCATGGCCGAAATTCCAATGACTTTACCCCCACTATCCGCAATTATAGCTAGCTTGATTTTCCATTTATTATAGCACATTCTATCAACAAAGAACCTTTGATGGGATCACAAAATAGAAAAGACCTTCCCATAGCGTTCGGGACGGCCTGGCTCGTAATATGATCTTATTGCTTGATGAATCCTTCTTCCGCCATGTATTCCTCAACTTCTTCGTAGGTTTCAAAAGCGCAGTCCAGATTACTCCCGGCATAGACGTACCATAGATCTTCTTCAAAAGTAACAGCCAAAGCATGGCCTTCTTCATCCGTCCACAGCTCTTCCTGCGATGAGTCCGACTCCGGTTGATCTTGAATCGCAGCAGCGCTCGTTAATGACTGGATGGACTTTCGAATAATGTCACGAAGCTCTTCCGCGCTAAAATCACGAATATTGATTAACCCTTTGTTATCCGTTGCATACCCCTTCACATATTCCGCATAAACAAATCCGTTGCCGTTCGGGTGCAAGTGGTAGACAACAATTTTCTTATCATAGCTGCTTTCTTCATAATGAAAATTAATGCGTCCCAGAGAAACATCCTTACGATGTAACTCGGGAAATGATTCCACAATCGCTAATTTTTCTTCTAAACTGAGCATGCGTCAATTACTCCATCACTTGAATTTTAAATACGTTCTCCAATTTGCCTTCAGATCTTTTTTTCAAAGGAATTTTGATATCACGACCAAGCTCTTTGAAAAAAGTGTCAACATCGCATTGTACATTGCTAAGAACAACCTTGAATGAACCATCCTGGACAATGTTTTGATTGGCCTCTTCCGGAACGTTAACATCTACGGCATATTTCTTCGTCAATGTATTCATATATCGACTAAAAATTTCGATTAGTTCCTCGTTGTTAAAATTCTCGATGACCAGCTTACCTTTGTTCGTAAAATTCAAATGAACATTCAATTTTTGTGCCCCTTTTCCATGAACCATTGATGTATTGTATAATTATAACACACTTTTATATATTCTAAGCCTTAACATTGAAAATTAACAGTAGGATGGAGTTTGACATGGCATTTGGCATAAAAAGAGATGAGCTTTATCGATGGAAAGACGCTGTCAGCCGCGGTGAAATCGCCTTTTTAACCCACTATTGGCTTGATGATCGTTTTGCTGGCATAAGTACCGTAACCAAAGTCGGCTGTTCGGATTTGGAACGATTAACCAACTGGTGCTTGTCCCATGGTCTCAATCCGCAATACATTCACCACAGTCCCTCATATCCGCATTACGACTTATTTGGGCCCATCCAAAAGAAAATTTTAGAGCTTGAACACCAATGGGAACAAATAGAAAGATTTCACTTATAAAAAAAGAAAACCTCCATTACCCAAGTCACGGTTTGGAGGTTTTTTCATCTGATTGTTGGCTTATCTGTCGTAATCTGGTTTCAACTCGATTAATAGCTACAATTGAATACTCACCGAACAATAAAATTTTTGTTTTTACCGGGATAGGAAAGGCCGGATGGTTAATTTCCAATTCATCACTAAGCTCATTGTACCAGGGTAATAAATTCATTTTAATGACTAACACCCTATTTTTCACTATCAAACTCCACCTTTACAGCGCTATAATAGTAATTTATTCACTTTTCATTGCTAGTGTACTAAATGAATTCTCCATTTCTAGATGGGTGATTATCCCCGTTTATTAAGTAGGTACTTGGCATACACAAGCGGTGTCTCATAAGTCTGATAGAACGAATCCTCCATTTTTAACTGCTTGAATTCGTACCTTTGGTCCCTCCCGTTGGCCTCGATAAACCAGATGTGCCCTGTCTTGTCGACTCCCATATCCAAACCTAAATCCGCCATATTCGGTAAACGTTTGCCCAATACTTCAGCTACTCTCAGGGATACCTGCTCAACGGCTTCTTTCATCCGTTCAGGCTGAAACCCGCTCCGATGAAATAAAAGTTCGCATCGCCAAGCTTCTCCGCCTTTGCCCAAATTGGTAACCTGTCTGCCATGGGCGGCAACTTTTCCTGCAATCCCGTTTACCTGCCACTTGCCCTTTGCACCGCGCTGCACAGAAACTCTTAAATCGTAGGGCCTGCCTTGGTGCGTTGCTAAAGAAATGGCTTCTTGTATGAGATAGGTTTGCTTTCCAACCTTGGTTTTGATATAAGCCAGCGCTTGGTCACGGGTCAACTTCTTGGGCTGGTTATTGCTCCAAAACAATTCCCACTTATCATTTTCCTGCTTTGAAAGCTTAATAATCCCTTTGCCAACGGAACTGTTTGTCGGTTTGACGAAAAAATCGGGAAACTGCTCCATAGCCTCAAGCAGATGCGTGCGAGAATACGACAAAGTCGCCGGGAGATGCGCCCGAAGCGACTCCTTCGTATGCAGCAACTTGTGAATACGGAGTTTATCATACCGATTTTGACGATTGAAGACCTGACTTGATGCAGCAAGATGGTTCAATTTCTTAAGCATATATGGGGAAAGCGAAATAGCTCGATTATGGATGACTTTGGGGATTGGAAGACGAAGTAGGCGGTAGCTTTTGTTTTCAAAACATAAACCAAGGGCTGACTCAGCGCTCGTTTCCTGCAAGCAAATATAAAAAAGCGTTATACCCAGTTTTTCCGCCGCTTGGTTATACAAATCAATTTGTTCATATCCGGTCTGTTTGCTCTGTATTCCTAAGTACGTTTTTCGATCCAAAAGAATGCCCACTACATTGCGCATATGAACACCTCCACCCAAAAAGCCATCAATAACACTGTATGCACTTGCTCCCCTTCTGGTCCAAAAGAACGGCATTCATGTACCTTTTTTCACATGCTAAACCGGATGTTCACGTCTGCATATACTTGGCTTCTGGGGCTGAGAGGGAGAGGAAAACGCTGCAACAGCGTTCTATGTTGTATTTTGTGCAATCATATAGCTGTAATTGTGCCTCAGATCACCTCTATATTGTATTTTATACAACGATTAAACCACTAAACTGTTTGGATCTCAGCTTTTCGAGAGAAATGGTTGTATTTTGTGCAACAAAGCATCGTACTCACAGTCAATTCATGCTACTACGCTGTAGAAAATGCAACGTAGGTCCTCAAGTTCACTCCCCGGAGACCCTTTGCCACCTTATACACCTCCCTGTCCCCTGATCCCCATCATCGTTCGCCCTTTGCCAATCACACAACCGTCAACTGGAAATACTGCTGTTACTTAGAAATTCCATTATTATACTTAAGAACAAACAAAAAAAGCCGGCGCGCCGGCTCCTTTCATTTCCAACCTATACTTTCAAACCAAAGCCCATCTTGTTTATGCTCGATCGCCACGCGAATATAGCTGACCATTTGGCTTGGAAGCTCGCGCAATGGAAACCATGTCAATTGCTCGCATTTCTCCGGCTCCATATTCATGATCTCGCCTTTCCAGTCGTGCGCTTTCAAGAAGAAATCGACCCATTCGGACGTTGTGTTTTTGCGATGCATCATGCCGATAATTTCAAGCTGATCAGGCTCGATATCGACGCCTGCTTCTTCCTTTGCTTCCCGGATCGCCGCAGCAACGACCTCCTCGTTACCATCCATCCTGCCGGCCACTACGCTCCAATTGCCATCTTGAAACCCGGTATTTTGCCGTTTTAACAATAAAACCTCATCATTTCGATAAAATAAAATGTGTACCGATCCATATAAAATAGGTGTTCGCATGGTGATCCTCCAAGTTTTTCTTTCCGAATGAACCTATTTTATTTTACATGATCGGTCTGAAACGATAAAGCTACATCCAAAAACCCGTCTTCATTTCCATACATCGCGATATCATCTTTCCCGTTTCCATCGAAATCAGCGACAGACAGGCGACCGTTTGTTTTGCCCCAAGGTCCAAAAATGGAAAGCAGCTTATACGTATGATCCTCCGTTTGTTGATACACGCGATTGGTTAAATTTCTTGGATCCCATCGAAGAATATCTTCTCTCCCATCTCCATTAAAATCGCCGAAACGAATACTGCCTAGCTCATCTGGAATGTCCAGCTCAACTTTATCCAGTCTCCACTGCATACTAGCCTGATCCAGCGCAAATTCCACACCTTGTGATGTATTTTCTTTAAATAACATCAGCTTTTGCTGATCCTTGCCAGCTAAATTCCGCACGATTAAATCTCGAGCTGCGCTCGATCTGAACGTATACGGTTTAATACTTTTAATTTCGTTCCCGTGCAAATATAAGCCGAGAAGTTTGCTTCGATCCTGTGATTGCCCAGCTAGGATACAATCTCCATTCGGTTGTTTCAGTTCATATAAATCGTACCAGCGATTTGCCGGAATGGACCACGTCTGGCTTCGCTTGAATGAATCTCCCGTTGACGCGTAGGCTTCTAGCTTACCGTTCGGACGCACGATCCAAAGGCCCTGCTTCTTACTATCGATTCTGCTGTTCAAAGTAAATGCCGCGCCATCAGCATACGGTATCGACGCCCATGTGTGCGATGCCGGCTGACGGTCATTGCGCAGCTCTTTGTATTGCCCTTGGATAACGGACATGGCTGCCGATTTCTTATCCCACGCAACGATGTCCATCTGACCGCTGCCGCTGACATTCCCGATCTCCGTCAAAGCTGTTTTCGTGCCGCCGACCTTCAGCCTCTCTCCCGGTGTAAAAGGAACATAATCGTGGATCGAATAAAATGGATATCCCTTTTGCTGAATTTGTGCGATCAATTTTTGAAGTACGCTTTTATTCTCACCGGTATATTGGTAAGCTGGAATGCCATCGCGGACAACGGGAGTGCCAAACTCATCGAGCTCAGGTTCCAAATAATTGAATTCCAAAAAGGGATGATAAAAAAAAGAATAAATGCGTTCTGCAACCCCTAATTGGTTCAATATAAATTTCTCGTCTTTACCGATAGGAATGTAGGAAAGCGTCGTCGGTACATATACACTGCCAAGCGATGCATTTCCAAAGCCTTTATTCACCATATTTTCATATCTCGCGACTGGCGGGTTGGGGTCAATATGGACATCCGGTTGATACAGGAGTCCAAAATAGGAGCGAAACACCTTATCCTGCTCGGGTGCTGTATGATAATGCGGTGCTTCCCAGAAATGAGGCGTCATACCGGCATTGCGAAAGCGCCCCCACCCTTCTTTAACCCGACTCTCCGCGAACGACGCCGTCGTCGTCTCCGGCAAATCGCTGACATTAAACTCGTTGCCGACGCCGGAAGCGTGCTGGCCATCACCGCGGCGCACTTCCCCTGCCTGATGCGTGTAACCGTGCATGCCGATTGTACCTCGATGCTCCGAAGCCTCTTTGATAACCTTATCAAAGGCTTGAATATAGGTATCGTCCAGTTGATCGATCGATTTATCGTAGCGAGTTCCGTCATCTGTAATATTGATCCAGCGCGGAATGACGGCCATGCCGAACTGCACGTGTTTCTCATCCAAATAGTGGAGGACCGCCCTTAACTTACCTAAACCTTCAAGAGAGCTATAGTACCCGCCGGGGCCAATGTCTTCCAATCGGAGCATCATGAACCGCGGATTGTTATCGGCCCCTTCGACAGTCATCATGTGATATAAGCCGAGAAATAAACCGCAGGACACTAAGCCCGCAATCCCATACCGCAACCAAGAATTCTTATGTAGTAATCTTTTTATCAAACAAATTCCCCCCATGGAAGCTGAAACTCTGATGCAAGTTGGCTGCGGATATGATCTTATTTGAATATGAATTGGTTATGCTCATCTTTAATTCCTCCAAAAAAAATGATGAATGAAGGCGACTCATGCGTTAATTCAGATTAAAATTTAATCCCAACAATATGTATACGCTTACAAAATATGTAAATCGGACACTTCGCTCCATAACTATGTCGGTTTTTGTCCTCCACCCAATTTTATCACTCCCTGTATGAATTGAAAATCATAATTCAACCTTACAGCGGTTTGACTCAGATAAAATGAAATGCTACAATTCAAACAAATTTAGTTGTATTTAGCACAAGGAGGGGATGACTCTTGCATCGATTTACACGACAACATCAGTGGAAAATATTGGTCTGGATCATTCTCGGTTTATTTATTTTCCCATTAACTCCGCCGATTTCCCATCATTTTTCGTCAGATACAGAAATACTTGTACTCGCCAATACCTCGCAAGTTCTTTCGATTCAGGAGCATGTTCCTGCCAAGAAAACAATCTATACGCGCTTTGATAAGCTCCAATGGCCGTATGATGTTTATACACAATATGAAATTACCGTTTTTGTTATTTTCATTGTTTATCTCGTCAAGAAAATTTGGCTTAGATTAAAATCAATTCTTCTGTCATTCCTTAAATTCACCTCGGGTTACACGGGCCTCATACTTCCTATTTCATAAGAGCGCTATGTTGGAAATGAATGAGGAAAAGAGGAATCTATTATGTCTAACCTGCCAAATGGAGCCGTACAATTAAGCTCCCAACATCAAAAGTTGACCCGCCTCAAATTTTTACGCAGAGTCATGTTTATGATCATCGGATCCGCCTTAGTATCTGTCGCTTTAGAAGTTTTTCTGGTTCCGAATAATATTATCGATGGCGGAATTGTGGGTATTTCCATTATTTTGTCGCATTTATCCCACTTCCCGTTAGGTATTTTTCTGGTGTTGTTAAATCTGCCATTTTTATTGCTAGGCTATAAGCAAATAGGTAAAACCTTTGCCCTGTCTACGCTATTTTCCGTTATCTTAATGTCCATCGGAACGACCCTGCTCCACCCGGTTCAAGCGTTCACGATTGATCCTCTGTTAGCCGCAGTTTTCGGCGGTATTATCCTAGGCATCGGCGTCGGACTTGTGATCCGTTCCGGCGGTTCGCTGGATGGAACTGAAATTGTCGCGATCTTATTCAGCAAAAAAACGCCGTTTTCCGTCGGTGAAATCGTCATGTTTTTCAACTTCTTCATTCTCGGCAGCGCAGGTTTTGTCTTCGGATGGGACCACGCCATGTACTCGCTGATCGCGTATTACATTGCCTTCAAAATGATTGATATCACCATTGAAGGGTTGGATCAATCCAAATCCGTTTGGATTATCAGCGATGAGTTCAGCAAAATCGGTGACTCCATCACCTCCCGTTTAGGCCGCGGCGTTACCTATCTCAAGGGCGAAGGCGCGTTCACGGGAGATGACAAGAAAGTCATCTTCAGTGTCATCACCAGGCTGGAAGAGGCCAAATTAAAATCCATTGTCGATGAGCTGGATCCCAAGGCTTTTCTCGCGATTGGCAACATTCACGATGTCAAAGGCGGCCGCTTCAAAAAGAAAGACATTCACTAAACACAAGAAAAGGGTTGAACAGATGCTCATCTGTTCAACCCTTTTTCTCATCTCCAGTAGCTGCGCAGATCGACCTTCTGGCCGCTCTTCGCGCTGTCGATGGCGCCAAGCACCATGGCCATGCTTTTGATGTTGTCGCGGCAGTCCGTCTCCGCACGGCGCCCCTGCTCCAGCGCCGCGAACATCTCATCCAGGCAGCCAGCGTGCCCGCTGCGGCCCTGCCAGCTCACCTCCGCGTCAATGCGCGTATGCTCGCGAAGGAATTTGCCGTCTTGCTCGCCGCCGGCGACAACCTCGGCGTACGGTGCGCCAGCCCCGTCCCAGATCGCACTGCCGGTCTCGCCCGTCACGCGCCATGACGCCTCCCAGGAGGTCGGCGCCCCTTCCGCGCACCACGAGCCGCGGTAACAGAACACCGTGCCATCTGACATCTCATAGATGCAGATGGCGGAAGCATTCCCGGCGTACCACGAACCGGGAGGGTTAAATTCCTGGCAGTACACCGACACCGGGTCTGCCCCAGTAATAAAACGAGCCTGATCGAATGTATGGATCGCCATGTCCAGGATAAGCGGGCTTTCCATCGCATCGCGAAAGCCCCCGAAGTGCGGGCCGAGGAAGAAATCGGCCCCCACATAACCCACGCGGCCGATCGTGCCCGCATGAATCAGCTCGCGCAGGGCGCGGATGTTCGCGTCATAGCGCCGGTTTTGCATGACGGAGAGCGATGCTCCCGCTTGTTCCACCCGCTGCACGAGCTCACGTGCCTCCGCCATGGTGGCGGCCATCGGCTTCTCGCCGAAGACGTTGCAGCCATGGCGAAGCGCCGTCGTCGCCACTTGGAAGTGGCTGGCTGGGATGGTGATGTCCAGCACCAGATTCGCGCCGGACTCCTCAATCGCTTGCTCCAGATCCGTGTAAATGCCACAAGTCAGCTGATGACGGTCCGCCATAGCCTGAGCGAATTCCTTTTTGATATCAACCAGCGCCACAATCAAGCAATCCTCACGTTTTAACACATAGTCAACCCAAACATTTGCCATGCCTCCGCAACCAACGATGACAATTTGATGCTTATTCATTTAGCAGCCACGCTCCTTTATTCCGTCTATATAGACCTATTTTATCCCTTTTGTTTGGTACATGCTCTATCCAATCTTGACGGAAAATCGTCACATCTTGTCCTATAGTTAAACCGCTTACATCCATCTCTGAAAAAAGACGCCGCTTCCTCACCATCGAATAAACAAGTATTCGGAAGTGTTAGAATGGACGTCTTTTTCAGGATCTATTTTATTTTACCGATAGGATTGAAACAGATCGAACATGTAGTGCATCGCTTCTTCCTCGTCTTTGCCCTTGGTCAGCAAGCGCAGCGTAGTCCCCGCTCTGATCGGTATTAACAGCATACCCAGTAAACTTTTCACATCGACACAATGCATGGAATGATCATACTCAAAATCAATCGTAATGTCCGACATAAAATGGGAAGATTTGGCCGAAATCGCCGTAAGATCACTTCGCTGCAAGTCAGCACCTAACTCGAATTCATGTACTCTCATAGACGCGCCTTCCTTATGTTTAAAATTTAGGAAATCTCATCTCTTCTACTTAGATTGTACCACGAGTCCGGCGAAATTTCTTCCATTTCCGATAGCTTCTCCGCACAACATTTAAAGCAAAATTGGGTATAGGCATTTTACGAACCCACGGATAATAAAATCGGTCATAAGCGTTTTTCAAATCGTCCCACATCGGACAATATTCCTCTTTCATGAAATCCGATACGTCTACGACTAAACCTCGGCCATCCTTCATCATCACATTTTTCCCATGTACATCATGTGGATTCAGGCCTCTTTTAACCGCATAGGCTAGTGCTTCATCTATATCCTCTATGACCTGCCTTGGAATTGGAAGTCCACGCTGCAAACATTTATAAAGCGTAACGCCAGTTAACCGGCGCAGAACTAAGTAATTGACTCCTGCATGCAAACATTCGGAATAAGCAGGATGCTTGCCTAGCCGCCGATAGACTTCCGTTTCTTCTTCAATTCCCGGCCTGCCTGGCGCATATACTTTAACAACATGATCAGAATAATTGGGATGCATAAGGACCGCCGCATAGTTACCTGAACCAAGCAATTTCCACGGCTTCGGAATATAATGGACTACAATCGGATCGTAGGGTTGTTTGCTGTATATCTCTAACTGTGGCAATAATTGATGTTCGATCTCAAGCAACCATGGCTTTAACATTGTTTCTCCAGACTTCCTTCCCCCACAAATTAGTGCCTCTCCAAGACTCTCTGATTCGTGGTTTGTTAATTTCTGCTATGTGTGGTATTATACAAAGATATTTGTGTAAAGTGAAGTGTTGATTATGCGCCTATTGATAGTTACTAGATTACTATATACATCAAAAAATCAATCCCTTGACCTGAGCTCTACCTAGGTCAAGGGATTTTTTTTCCTTCGGGAAACACTTCTGTAGGAGGTCATCATTAATGACTGTAGACAACAAATCATCCGTATTGGCGATATGGCTTTCGCTGATCAGCAACATCTTTCTAACGCTCATGAAGATTATTATCGGGTTATGGTTCCAAAGTGAAGTTTTACTAGCCGATGGACTCCATAATGCCGGCGATATTATCGCTACAATCGCAGCCCTTAGCGCGATGCGCATATCCAAACTGCCAGCCGATGAGGACCACCCTTACGGGCATGGCAAAGCTGAGGTGCTCGGCTCTGGATTTGTCGCATTTATCCTGCTGATTGCCGCACTTTATATTGGCTATCATTCTACTATTGCCTTATTTCATGAGCCTCAATCCCCAAGCTGGGTCGCTTTTACAGCTGCTGTTATTTCAACCGTTTGGAAGTTTGTGCTCTATAAGTACACCATGCGAATTGGCGTTAACACCAGCAGCAAGGGACTGATAGCGACTGCAAAAGATCATTTAGCCGATGTCTACGCTTCGCTCGCTGCCGTTGTTGGTATTGGTTTGGCTTTTGTCGGAGGAGCCTATAACATTGCGTGGTTATCCTTTGGTGATGCCGCGGCGGGAATTATCGTATCCCTGCTCGTTTTAAGACTAGCCGTGGAAATGGGCAAAGAATCCTTTGATATTTTGATGGAAAAAACAGTTGATCAAGAGAAGCTTCACCAATACATCTTACTAATTGAGGCGGTGCCTGAAGTAAAACGAATTGACCGTATTCGTGCTCGCGAACATGGCCACTACATCCTGGTAGATGCTAGAGTATCCATCCCTGGTGAACTTACCGTTCAGGAAGGGCACGATATTACCCGAGTGATCAAAAAATCGATCATGGACCAGCACGCCGATGTTGACGAAGTTCTCATCCATTTAAATCCCTGGTACGAAGATTAAAGAACTGAGCAAATAAACAAAAAGACGCGAATCAGGCATAAACCTGACTGGCGTCTTTTTGCTTAATTAAACTTCAAAGAAACGAAGATAAGCTCCATATCCTTCTTTTTCCATATCTGCTAGCGGGACGAACCGAAGTGCAGCTGAATTGATGCAATATCTGAGTCTAGTTGGTCCAGGACCATCATTAAACACGTGACCCAAATGCGAATCTGCTTCCTGGCTGCGTACTTCCGTCCTGACCATGAAATGGCTGGTGTCGGTTTTCTCTTTCACGTTGCCTTCGAATACTGGCTTCGTGAAGCTGGGCCAACCGCAGCCTGAATCGAATTTATCGATAGAGGTAAATAGCGGTTCGCCTGAAACGATGTCTACATACAATCCCTTTTCATGGGAGTCCCAGAATTCATTGTCGAAAGGGCGTTCTGTCGCGCTGTTTTGCGTCACTTCATATTGCAGCGGAGTAAGCTTTTTCTTGCGCTCTTCTTTATCTTTGGCCGTATTCCAATGTTTGGCAATAAACGCATCGCGCCCGGAGCCTTTGCGATATGCTTTGTAGCGCAGCGGATTTTTATGATGATAATCCTGGTGGTACTCTTCTCCCGGGTAGAAAGCATCCGCATCGATGCGCACGATTTCCGTTACGATCGGAGCGTTGAATCGCCCGCTATTCTGCAAGGCTTGCTTGGAGGCTTCCGCTTCCAACTTCTGCTGATCCGTATGTGCGAAAATCGCTGTACGATAGGAGGAACCGCGGTCATGGAACTGTCCGCCCGCATCTGTAGGGTCGATTTGGCGCCAATAGGTTTCCAATAATTTATTGTACGAAAAAAGTTCGGGATCAAATGTAATTTGGACGGCTTCAGCGTGACCTGTTGTTTCCGAGCACACCTCTTCGTATGTCGGGTTACTTGTATGACCACCTATATAACCAGATACGACAGACACAATCCCCGGCAGCTGGTCGAACGGCGTAACCATACACCAGAAGCAACCCCCGGCAAAAGTTGCCTTGTCATATTTACTTTGTTGCACGTTAGTTTCCATCTCTTCTCCACCTCTTTCATTGAAATCACTTCTATCATACCAAAAGTTTGCGCGATAACCAAAAAGACACCGTCCACTTGCGCGAACGATGCCTGCGGTATGCCGTTTCAAGCTTACAGGTTATTGAAAATATCCGTAAGTACAGGAACGATTTGGGATTTACGCGAAACTACGCCTTTCAGAAGCGCTTTGTTGTCGGCAAGCGTTACATGGTATGCTTTTTCAACAGCTTCAGCTTTGCGGCCAAGGGCAAGACCTACGGAATCGTTGTTAAGAATATCGGTCACGACGAACAGGAACAGATCCAGGTTTTTGTCAGCAATAATGGTGTTCAATGCAGCTTCGATTTCGGCTTGCTTCGCAAGCACATCATTGACATCCACCGCGTTTACTTGCGCGATTTCAACTTTGTAGCTGCCCATTTGGAACTCTTTTGCATCCAGGGAAATCAATTGGGCAACGGTTTTGTCGCTCAGATCAGCGCCGGCTTTCAGCATTTGCAGACCATATTCTTCAGCGTCTACACCAGCAATTGCTGCAAGCTCACGAGCTGCGGCAACGTCTTGTTCTGTGCAAGTCGGAGATTTGAACAGCAAGGAGTCAGAAATGATAGCAGAAAGCATCAGACCTGCGATGTCCTTATCGATGGCAACGCCGTTTTCTTTGTACAATTTATTCAAAATTGTTGCTGTGCAACCAACTGGCTCTGCACGGTAGTACAGCGGGTGGCTGGTTTCAAAATTTGCAATTCGATGATGGTCAATAACTTCCACTACACGCACTTGATCAATGTCCGCAGCGCTTTGCTGACGCTCAACGTGGTCAACCAAAATTACATTCGCCGCTTCGTTCGCAACCGTATCGACTTGACGAGGCGCCGCAACTTTAAACGTATCGAGTGCAAATTGTGTTTCACCATTCACGCTGCCTAGACGAACAGCTTCAACCTCTTGGCCAAGCTTCGTTTTCAGTGCTGCATAAGCAATTGCTGAAGTGATTGAATCAGTGTCCGGATTTTTATGTCCGAAAATAAGTGTTTTTGACATGATAAGACTCCTTATTAGTAAAAGTGTAGTAAGAGTTTTCAATCTCTACCTACGATTATACTAAAAAATCTCAGTAAATCCATTACTAAACCAAAACCTTATTCATGAATGAAAAAATGATAAAAATTATTCAGTCTTTCGCTTATGATAGCCGCGATCATCATAAGGCTGCAGTTGTTCCAGCCATTTGTCTTCCAGCTTCCTCAAGGCGTCATCCTCATCGAAGTACCCTGTTTCCTTTACTTTAAGCACTTCCAATACCTCAACTTCAAAAGCGCTGCTTCCAAATTCGGTTAATTCCTGTTGCAGGGCATGATTCATATGTTTACCCATATCAAGCTCCATTCGTTTGCCATTCAAGGAGCGTAAATTTTTCGTGCTCGAGATCCAACGCTTATCATTCACCGTATTGCGGATTTGAAATACTCCGGATTCTTTTTTCGTTTCTTTATAGATTTGCTGCAATTCTTGTCTCCGTTGATTTGATTCCTTTTTTGTCATGGTCTCGTATCATCCTTTCAACCAATATTGGCTGCCATCTGGCTCGCGGTCCAGGAAGCCATATTCAATTAGATACCTGCGGATTTTCACATAGTCGTGAAACACCGGTTTTAACAGCTCGTTAACTTCCTTTTCTCCATAAAAGCGATCCTGTTCGAATCGTTTGGCGATCTCACGAAGAACAACAAACTTGTGTTTTTCTTGCTGTGAGAAGGAAGTGAGCTTGCCCGATGTACCTTCCGGGAAATATTTTTTAACAATCTGCTCATACTCATCTTGTGTGACATTGTATCGTTCATCCACCATCGTAGCCGTTTTATGAATATCTACAAAAGTTGGCGCATGCTGATCCTTTTCTTTCAATAGCTCCATCATCGTTAGAAAAACTTTGGCCTGCCGCTCTTTTTCTTTCAGTCCAAAGCGATGATTGCGGATGGTCGAGGCGCTGCCAATCCCCATTTCCTGCTGAACTTCACTATCGTTTTTGCCTTCATAGAACAGCTTCAACAAACTATTCTGATGATCGGTCAGCCCGGTAAGCTTCTTGTCCAGACCGATTAAATAATGAAATACCGAAACATGCGCATGCTGGATATGCCATTTCATATATCGTTCTGCTTCGTATAAAACTCCGCTTTCCGGATAAATAATTCCCGCTTCCGTCCGCTTGCCGCATAACAGACAGCAATAGAAATCATTCTCCTTCACGTAGCCGCGCTTCCAGTCGTCGATTGAAGCCTGCCAAAACTGATCAGACACTTCCACAACAAACACTTCCTAAAATTGTTTAGTAATTCATAGACATTATATTATTTTGTTTATAAATATGTCAACAATGCGTGAGATGATACTCTATCAGCCCAATGCATTTATTTGTAAGCGCCGTCACAAGTGGAATGTGTTGATTTGACTTATCGTTACCTCCGATTACTCCTGTTATTATTCTAAACAGAGTTGGCTTAGCTAACGACGATTTAACTGGAGCTTCCGGCGTTATTCCCTTTTCTTCGATAGATATTTCCAAAATAACGATAGTTTTTCCATCTATTTTAGTTCTCTCTAACCATCTTCGAAAATAATAAAGGGTAACCCTCTAGACGGTTACCCTCTCAAAATATTTTCCCACTCATCCGCGTGAACTGCGCATTGCAAACAAAAGCTTAGGCCCGTCCGGCTGGTGCGTCCCCGCTTCAACAAACTGCTGGTATGCTTCCGATTCCATCGGGTATATCGCTATTTTGCCTTCTTCATTGTAGTGAACGCCCCAACCGTGTTTCTTCGGGAGCATGGACGCTCGAAGACAGGGATGATTTTTGGCAAACAACGCCTCACGAATTTCGGCGCCGCGTTGCTCCCTCTCCACATCCGAAATCTGCTTATGCTGCAAATGCACCGCATAGATGAGTTCGCCCTGCGTGAATTTGTAAGGGTTCTGCGACAACAGCTCATATTGAATTCGGTGAGCTGTTTTGCCCTCCTTTTTCATCGGCGGCTCGACTCCCATCTCAACGGGACAATCCGTCGCGACTTGAATGAACGTATTCGAATAACTCATGTGTTCATCGTTGTAAGGCATAGGTTAACTCCCTCCTTCCTCCTATTTTTTCCATTATACACCCATTTTCAACCGGGATTCTACATAAGCAGCAACGCCGTCCTGATCATTGCTTGACACGACTTTATCGGCCATGTGCAGAATCTCAGCATGCGCATTCTCCACAGCAATTTTGCGGCCAGCAGCACGAAACATCCCGACATCATTGAGATTATCGCCAAAAACAGTGATATTATCGGGCGCACAGCCAACGTGCTTTGCCCATAAAAGAAGTCCTTCCTGCTTGTTCGCTTGAGGATGGCTGAACTCCAGAAAATAATGATTTTCAATATAATTATCTTTCATCATATGAATATGGATTTCTGAACCAAACGCTGAAGCAACCGCCGCTTTAAGCGGCTCCAACTCCTCTAACAAACCAATATAGGTGATAATCAGCGTTCGTAAATGAGGCGGACAGCTTAGCTCCTTCACTTCGCTGAATCTAGGATCATTGGGTCGACTCGCAGCAAACTGCAGATCCCCAGTTTTAACAAGTTTTTCATGCAAGACCTTTTCTTGATCTTCATGGTTTAAAGCGAATAAAAGAGGGACAAAACCTTTTGACTTGCCGATTGCTAAAATTGCTTCCGTACGCTCCCGGTCAAGAAAGTAACCGTCTAACACACGTTTATGCACAGGATCAAACAGCAAGGCTCCATTGTATAGGACAAGCGGGTAACGCCAAGGAATTTGGGAAACATCAGCGGATGAGCTTTGATAACTCCTTGCTGTTGCATAGCTGATCACCGTTCCAGCTTCCAAAGCTTCCGTGATTACACGGACTGTATAATCGGATAAAGCGGCATTTGAGCGAAGCAAAGTACCGTCTAAATCCGTCAAATAATATCCTTTGTTCATCAAAAAACCTCCTCATATGGATTCACTTGACACTCCCCCTACGAATTGATAACCTACTCGGCGAGAGGTGATGGATCGTGAAAGCTTTCAAACGCCACTGGTGGAAAGCGGGGTTAGCCCTTCTTATCCTTCTGATGGGATTAATCTACTGGTATTTAAGACCCTACCAACCTAGTCAGACTGCGTTGTCTGCCATGCAGTCTACTGATGAGATTACGGTCAGTGAAGAGAAACGGCTCATCCGTTTTGAACCCAAAACACCTGTGCAACCCAGCATCATTTATTATCCCGGCGGTCTCGTAAAGCCGGAGAGCTATGCGACTTATGCGAAAGCGTTTGCGCAAGCAGGTCATCGCGTTTATATTGTGAAAATGCCTCTGAATCTGGCCGTTTTCGGCGGAGATCGTGCTCAACCGATCATTGCAGCGAAACAGCCTGATGAGACCTTCCTGCTTGGCGGTCATTCGCTTGGCGGCGTGATGGCAGCTCGATATGCTGCAGCACATGCCAGCGATTTGGAAGGTGTGTTTTTCTTTGCATCTTATCCTGATCCCAAAGGAAGCTTGGTTTCGTCTAATTTGCCCGTGTTCTCCGTCGTTGGTTCCAATGATGGAGCCATCAATATGGCTGCGTTCACCAAAGCAAAAAGCGATTTACCAAGTACGACGGAATATCATACAATCCGCGGCGGAAACCATTCGCAATTCGGCAGCTACGGTTTTCAGAAAGGGGATCACCCTGCAGAAATTTCTGCCGAGCAGCAATTGGATGAAACCGTCAAGCTGCTGCTGGATTGGGAATCAGCTGTTCATCCTGCCAAGCAAGCACACTAAGTTGAATTTACCGTATAAAAAAGGGGTTGTCCATCAAGTTTTCATAACCTGATGTGACACCCCTATGTTTTGACATGCCGGTCAATAGCTGTCACCTCGGTTTGGGTTCTTACGTCAATGCCAAAGCGGACCGGGTATATAAAAGTCCAGTTCTATTTACTAGCTCTTCAACATGCGTTAGGCTTGTCTTAGGAATTACTGCCAAAATGTATTATACTTTGGTCAAATACAAAAACAGGAGACAAGCAATGAAGGAACCTCTCCCACCAACCAATTATGAAATTGCGCAAGTTTGTTTATTAGCCGGTAAAATTATGCTCGAAAACGGCGGTGAAACGTACCGTGTCGAAGATACGATGACGCACGTTGCAGAAGGCTTCGGCGTCCCTAATTCGCATAGTTTCGTCACACCCACCGGCATTATATTCTCCATCGATGGGCCTGAGCAGACGACAAGACTGATTCGGATTTCGGCCCGATCCACCGATCTGCATAAAGTGACCGTCGTGAATGCCATCTCCAGACGCATCAGCAAAGGAGATTTATCACCCCAAGAAGCCTATCGCCTGCTTTCAGAGATCGATGCGGCCAATACCAGCTTCCCGACATGGGCAAAAATACTCGCAGCCGCGGTTGCGAGCGCTTGTTTCTTAATCATGTTCAAAGGAATGTGGCATGATTTCCTGCCGGCTTTTCTTACAGGTGGGGCAGGTTTAGCCTTCCTCGGTTATTTTAATCGCTTAGTCCGTATTAAGTTTTTTGCTGAATTTCTGGCCTCATTATTCATAGGAGTGTTAGCTTTCTTATTCGTGCATATTGGCTTTGGCCATGATTTGGATACGATCATTATCGGTTCTGTTATGCCGCTAGTTCCAGGGCTTCTCATTACGAACGCGGTGCGGGATTTAATGGCCGGACATTTTGTGTCAGGTGTTTCCAAGGGGGCAGAAGCTTTTCTCACGGCTTTTGCCATCGGGGCAGGCATTGCCTTTGTACTATCCTTTTACAATGGGGAGGGTATGGTGTGAATATGCTTGGGCAGCTCGTCACCAGCTTCGTCTCCACAGCAGCGTTTGCCATCTTGTTCAATGTGCCGCGAAGCACGATCATACAATGTGGATTCATTGGAATGGTCGGTTGGATGATTTACGTTTCAACACAATTGATTCCATTAGATCCAATTCTGTCAACGTTGATGGCTTCCTTTCTCGTAACTGTCATCAGTCAATTTTTTGCAAGAATATATAAAACTCCGGTCATTGTGTTCAGTGTCGCGGGAATAATCCCCTTAGTGCCAGGCGGCTTAGCTTATGACGCGATGAAAAACGCCGTGCTCAATCATTACGATCTTGCCGTGCAGCTGGCTGCCAAAGCCTTCATGCTTTCGGGCGCAATCGCGATCGGATTAGTCTTCTCCGAAGTGTTGAATCAGCTTTTTCGCCGCCGGGCAAAATAGCCTTTTTCCGACCTATCTTAATAGGTCGCTTCATTTTGATAGGTTTAACCTATAACCATAATCGGATTTATGTCTTAGATTTTAACTTCTTTTCCCTATAAAATAGTCCCAAGAAGCAAGTCTCGCCAAACAACGATATGGAGATGATTTCTATGACGGACAAAAACAATAACCAGCTGATAACGAAATTCAATGAAGTCGCTGAGAAGTATGACGGTCAACGAAGGAAGCTCATTCCATGTTTTGACGACTTTTATGGGACGGCCACATCGCTTGTTCAGCCGCAAACAGCTGCGCCTCGCATCCTTGATCTAGGTGCAGGAACGGGCCTGCTCTCCTCTTATATCCTGGGCCAATATCCGGATGCGAAGCTGACGTTAATTGATCTCTCGCAGGGGATGTTAGACATCGCGAAGCTGCGCTTTGGTGAGATGAACGCAAATTTAACGATTCAGGCAGGAGATTATACCGCTTTCGAATCGGATGAACCCTTTGATTGTGTGGTATCGGCTTTGTCCATTCATCATCTGGAGGATCAAGCCAAACAGAACTTATATGCGCGGATTTTTAAGCTGTTAAAGCCTGGGGGCATTTTCGTAAATGCGGATCAAGTTCTAGGAAGATCACCTTTTCTTGATCATTTGTACCGCGCGGATTGGGAGGCGAAAATAGAGGCGACTGACTTAACCCGCGAAGCGCTTCAAGCTGCCTATGAAAGAACCAAACTGGATAAAATGGCGCCTCTCGACCAGCAGCTTGCATGGCTGAAAGCCAGCGGTTTCGCAGATGTTGATTGTGTGTACAAATATTATAATTTTGTCGTCATGTTTGCTCAGAAGCCGGGAGCTTAAGGTTACCAAAACGAAGGTTTCGCTACCATGAACCACATCATCGACAACGTAATGATCACGTACCAGATTAACGCGCTGCGCAGTTGGTTCACCAATACGTTCCGGTCCTCGTGCGGCGCACGGAGCTTTCTCAGCAGCGGTGAAAATGCACGCGCAATGAAATATAAGGATGCTACCATAATAAGCACCGTGAAAACGATCCAGGATGTTTTCCACGTCCATTCGGTCAGCCAAGTAAGCAAAATTCCGGTCGCTACCAGCACATGTCCAGCATGTTTCGTCAGTCGAACCGTAATCCGGAAAGGCTCCAAGTACTCAGGAAGGAGTTCAAACGGGGCGGTTCTTATTTTAATCAATAACGGGAATAACACAAAATAAGGGCCAATGCTGAGTACAACACTAAAAATATGAAGATATAAAAGCAAGATATACCAGGACAACGCCATCCTCCATTCTGTAGGAAAAATTCAATAAAACAGTGTAGATCCTGCGATCCACACTGTTTTTTTCATTACTTATTCGGCTTTCTGAAATTCGTGTACCCATACTTTCATTTGCGGCAGCCAAGGCATGCCGGGATGAATGGATAGGATACTATCGCGGTATTCGTCAATCGTTGCATGTCCTTCCGCGATGGCATCTTCCACTGTAAGATCACCGAGCGCTTGCTGATAGACTTTGGTTACAGTAAAAGAATTGCCTTGCAGGTCCATCGTTTCACCGATGTCTGCATAACGCCCATTGCGTCTGCAAGCTGTCTTTTGGCCGGCTAGCACTTTGCCTACTTCAGCTTCTTTGGTCACAAGGCGGTCGATGGTGCAAGTTTTTGGCGGTAATGTTTCGTTCATTCATGTTTCCCTCCTTTTTCCAGTACTCATTATAACGAATGAGATCCGATTTGTCGAACGACCCCGGATTCCCTACTCTCTGAGCGCTTCCTTCAGTTTCGTAGACATGCTGTCCATCGAACCTGCTGTTGGCCGCTTAGCGCCGCGAAGTTTGGCTATCTCCTGCTTCAGCTTCTCGTTCTCCTGCTTCAAACGTTCGTTTTCTGCGAGTAATTGTTCTTTGTCCATGCGGTTCACCTGAGCTTTCGATAAAAATGCCCCCTCCCCGCTTGCAGAGCATCACGGTGGATTCTCTCCATGCGTCAAAAGGGGGCTGACTTATTGCCTTATTGCCTTATTTCTTGATTTCAATCGTGTAAAGACGAGCAGACTCGCTCCACACTTCACCTGGCTCCAAACTCACCAGACCGATTTGATCAGCCGGCATATCGACATTCGGAGCGTTAACCAAATTCATTTGCGGCTCCGGACAGAAAAAGCCCTCTGTAGCGCCATTGTTCCAGATCATCCACTGTTTATAGGATGTGCCCACATCATACACCAGTTTGACGCCTTCGCGTGCGTCTGTCAATTCCATGTAATTTCGTCCATTTTGCGGAGCCGTCGTGTAATGATTGTCCATCGACTCGAAGAATGGCGACAAACCTCCGACTTTCATCTTCGCTTCTTCGCTTGAAAGCGGTTGATACTCGCCAGTCGGCAGCATTCTCTCGCTCATTTCCCAGCGGTTGCCGATGGTCATTTTGAAGGTGTAATCCGCTGCTTGCGAATTCGGCGCAAAAGGCGCATTGATCGTTGTATGGTAGGCAATCAGACAAGGCATCGCTTCTTGACCTTCATTATGGACCGAAATATGCTGCTGCAAACCGAATTGATTCAGCACATAAGTCAAACGAAGCGTGAACTCGAACGGTAAATAGGTATATACGGAATGCCCTTCTCTTACTTTCAGCGCCAAAGTAACGCTGCTCTCGCTTTCATTTGTGCCAAATCTTTCTACTTCCCAAGGAATATCATGGACAAAACCGTGCAGATGATTGCCCGTTTTCGGCTCATTAACCGGAAATTGAAAAACTTTGCCTTTCCATGGGAACTTTCCGTCTTCGTAACGGTTTGGCGGAAATAAGACAGGAATACCGTGGATAATTGGACGTGCTTTAAACGCTTCCATTTCTTCCAGGGACGGCTCACGCAGAAAACGGTATTCCTTCTCATTGTCTCTAAAAGCAATCAGGTTCGCGCCGATTTCCGGCAATACCGCTGCTTCATAACGGCCCGCTTGCAGCCAAACCGCTTTCTCTCCTTGGAATATACCTTCGTAAGCTTTCGTTGTCATCTGTGTTATCCTCCTATTGCGATGCCCATAATTTGGACAGGCTCATATGAATTTACTTTAAAGCATGAGAAACAAGGAAGTCAATGGACGAAAATTGCGCCGATATCGACAAAAGTGACTTCTTCACGGTGGACAAAGAAAACCGTCTTCCCACTAGGGAAGAACGGTCCTCGGTCTTACGTTCAGTTGACAGCTTGCAATCCTAGCGCTTCCAAGCAGCCTCGCTCCAACGTAGTTCGTTACGGAACTGCAGCGTAGATGTATTTTTATTAATAATGACAACTTCAATGCCAGCCAGTTCCGCCCAATCTACCAATTGCTCCGTGCTTACCTCGTAAGAGAAAACCGTGTGATGCGCTCCGCCCGCATAGATCCAAGCTTCTGCGGAATCACGCAGGGACGGCTGAGGCTTCCAAAGAACGCGCGCCACTG
This sequence comes from Paenibacillus chondroitinus NBRC 15376, assembly GCF_004000765.1. Classification (GTDB taxonomy): domain Bacteria; phylum Bacillota; class Bacilli; order Paenibacillales; family NBRC-103111; genus Paenibacillus_E; species Paenibacillus_E chondroitinus. The sequence goes on from NZ_BILW01000021.1 coordinate 110,913, forward strand.
GCAGCTTAGGCATCGCTTTCACGGGTTGCACGGCATCCACTTCGTTAATTAACAACCGGAAACGGTTGCCCATATCGATGATTGATGCATTCAGCGCAGGACCGGAAGCTCCGTCGAAAACAAGACGCGCTGGATCCGCTTTCCCGCCGATACCAAGCGGATGAACTTCGATGGTTGGACGTGTCGCCGCGATCGTCGGACAAATTTCCAACATATGTGCGCCAAGCACAAGCTCCGCTCCTGGCTCCATATGATAGGTGTAATCTTCCATGAAGGAAGTCCCTTTATTGCCTGCGATAATCTTCATGACACGCGTGAGTGCAGCTGTTTTCCAGTCGCCTTCGCCGCCGAAGCCGTAACCTTGCCCCATCAAACGCTGCACAGCAAGGCCAGGCAGCTGCTTCAGGCCGTGAAGATCCTCAAACGACGTCGTAAACGCCCCGAATCCGCCTTCTTCCAAAAAGCTTTTCATCCCAAGTTCAATACGCGCTTGCTCACGAATCGCCTCACGTACCGGTCCTGCTGAGCGCCCCTCAGGTGTTATATCATAAACTTCATTGTATTCATCCATTAATTGATCCACTTCCGATTCGGAAATGTCTCTTACGCGCTGAACAAGGTCGCCTACGCCATAACCATTAATCGACCAGCCGAATTTAATCTGCGCTTCAACTTTATCCCCTTCAGTTACGGCCACTTCCCGCATGTTATCGCCAAAACGAGCCACTTTCAAGCTGCGTCCTTCAACAAAAGCCGTCGCTGTACGCATCCATCCCGCAATACGGGAGAGGACGGCTGGATCTTCCCAGTAACCAACAACCACTTTACGGGAAATACCCATGCGTGCACCAATAAAACCATACTCGCGATCGCCATGCGCCGCTTGATTGAGGTTCATGAAATCCATATCAATCGTTTCCCACGGGATATCACGATTAAATTGTGTATGTAAGTGTAAGAGCGGCTTGCGGTACTCGGCAAGGCCTGCAATCCACATTTTCGCCGGAGAAAAGGTATGCATCCAAGTGATGATACCTGCACAGTTGTCATCTGCATTGGCATCCAAACATAATCTGCGAATCGCATCCGGCGTTGTCAAAACTTGTTTGAACACAAGCTTGCTAGGAATCGAAGGATCACGATCAATCCCTTCCGTAATTTGCTTCGAATGATCTTCTACTTGAAGCAATGTCTCAGGTCCGTATAGGTGTTGACTTCCGGTTACAAACCAAAATACTTTTTCTGCTGAAGCTTTCATGGCAATTTGCCTCCTTGGATAATGGAAATGGATGAATGTGAATTAGTGCCGCGCTTCCTCACGGATTGCACGAAGACGTTTCATGACATCGTTCTCTCCGCGGCCGAAATAATCGTGCAGCTTGCTGTACTCTTGGTAAAGCTTCTCGTAAACAGCGACATTTTCTGGGATCGGTTTAAACGTATCTTTGCGTACACGCGCCATTTTTTGCGCGGCATCTACGATACTATCGTAACCTCCGTTAGCTGCGCCTGCGGCCACGGCCCCGAACATGGCGGCTCCTAGTGCCGGCGTTTGTTTGGAATCCGCGACTTTAATCTCACGATTCGTTACATCCGCATAAATCTGCATCAGCAAGCGATTTTTTTGCGGAAGTCCCCCGCATGCGTACAATTCCTGTACCTCAACGCCATTATTGTGAAAAGCATCGACAATTTTACGAGTTCCAAAAGCGGTTGCTTCCAGCAGCGATCGGTAAACCTCTTCCGGCTTCGTCAAAAGCGAATAGCCCAGAATAAGGCCATTAAGCTCCGTATCTACCAGCACGGACCGATTTCCATTCCACCAATCCAACGCAAGCAAACCTGTTTCACCTGGTTTGTAAGCGGATGCATGACGCTCCAGCCATTCATGCACATTCGTTCCTTCTTGCTCTGCCGCAGTTTGCACATAAGCAGGCACTCCCTGTTCCACGTACCAAGCAAAAATATCCCCTACAGCTGATTGCCCAGCTTCATATCCCAAATATCCAGGGATAATGCCGTCTTCAACAACACCACACATGCCTTCAACTTCCCGCTCCTCTGTACCAAGAAGCATATGGCAAATCGAAGTTCCCATCGCCATCACCAATTTACCCGGTGTTACAACACCGACACCTGGTACAGCCGCGTGGGCATCTACATTCCCTACAGCAATAGCGATGCCTGGCTGTAAGCCCATTAATTTGGCCATCGATTCCGTTAATTCGCCAGCTTTGGTGCCAAGCGCCACAACCTCGCCTCGAAGCTTACTCTCAGTGACATTTTCCAGGCGCGGGTCCAATGCTTTGAAGAACTCGTTGCTTGGAAAGCCTTTCTTCTTATGCCAGATAGCTTTGTAGCCGGCCGTACAGCTGTTACGCACAATATCAGAAGCGCCTGTCATTTGTGATACAACCCAGTCCGTCGCCTCCAGGAAGCGATCCGTTTGCTCATAAATGTCAGGAGCTTCATTCAATATTTGCCATACCTTCGCGATCATCCATTCGGATGAAATTTTACCGCCGTATCGAGGCAGGAAATCTTCGCCTCTGCGCTCAGCGATTTCGTTAATCAGGTTCGCTTCGTCTTGAGCGGCATGATGTTTCCACAGTTTCACCCAGGTGTGCGGCTGATTCGCCAGCTCCGGATTGAAGCAAAGCGGTTGGCCTTGCGCATCGACCGGAAGCATCGTGCAGGCTGTAAAGTCAATACCAAGACCGATGATGTCGGCTGGGTCAACGCCGGAAGCTTGCACAACAGCAGGTACTGAGCGCGTAAGCACATCCAAATAATCTTGCGGATGCTGAAGCGCCCAGTCATATTCAAGTTTAATGCCGGAATTCGGCAGTTTCTCGTCAATCACATTGTGCGGATAAGGGGTTACATGATCTGCAACCTCTGTGCCGTCACTCAAATCGACCAAAACGGCGCGTCCGGATTCCGTCCCATAGTCGACGCCAATTGCATACTTCTTAGACATAGAGAACCTCCTTCGAATTTCCAATCTCTATATCAAGTATAACACTTGTACGTACAAGTTGGCTAGATGAATTTTCTTCTTATGAAAGGCGGATCGTAGACTCCCTGACCACGAGTTCAGGCTTATAGATTTTGCCTGTCTCTCTTCCCGTTACTCGCTTATTCTCAATCATATCAATTAAAAGCTCAGCAGCATCTGTGCCTAACTCGGTTTTGGGATGCGAAAGTGTCGTTAATTTCACTTCGGTTGCCATCGCCAAAGAAGAGTCGTCAAAACCGACTAACGAAACATCTTGAGGCACTTGAAGCCCTAAGGTACGTACAGCTTCTAGCAAGTGGACAGCCAGCTCATCGTTATAGCAGACGAAAGCCGTTGGACGCTCGTCCACATGGCCTAGCAGCGAAAGCGCATGTTCATAAGGCTTCTGCCTTTTTTCCTCCGTTGTGTAGTGGATGACAAGCTCAGGCAATAAAGGAACCTGGTAATGGTGATGAGCGCGAATAAATCCTTTCAAGCGATTGACCCCCTGCAAGTCATCCGTCTTAAAAAATCCGGCAATCTTGCGGTGTCCCAGCTCGATCAAATGCTGCGCCGCCTTGAAGCCGCCCTCTTCATCGTCGACAACCAGAGACGGGCAGTTCATCTCTGGATAACGTTCATTAATCATTAAATACGGAATATGCTGATAGTCGAGCGAGAGATAGTAGTTGAGATTCGGGTTGCCTTCCGCGCTTTTCGTAGGTTCTATAATCAGCCCGCTTAGGGGCTGGCTTAACATCATCGTCAAACTTTCCTTTTCCTTGTCCTTATCGTTGTCTGTTGACGACAAAACTAGTCTGTAGCCTCTTGCACGTAAAGCTGATTCCGCCCCTCTCACAATATGAGGAAAAATATAATCGGATATATACGTGGTCAGGATGCCGATTGTCTGTACATCACGGCTTTTTTGCGTTTGGGGCGTAGAGACGAAAGTGCCTTTTCCCTGCATCCGGTACAGCCAGCCCTCTTGCTCCAGTTCGCCAAATGTCTGACGCACCGTTTGACGGCTCATCTGAAATTGTTCGGCAATTTCGTTCTCTGACGGCATCTGATCGTTCGGTTTCAATCTCCCCGTATGAAGCCAAGTTAATATTTCCTGTTTCAACTGCAAGTATTTCGGCATTTGCTTTTCTTTCATGTTTCGCTTTCACCTCAGGCGTTTGATTCTGAACGTATTATAACACTCGCTTAACTTGTATGTACATATTGGGGAGGGACAGCATATACCTTTAAAACTATGTAATGTCCCGGATCGTACTTCAACTCGAATAGAAGGAAAATCTACCCCTAATCTGAGCTGTTCCGGCTGCATACAGGAAATTAACTGGAAAAACCGCATCCAAATCTTCGATAGCAGGCTGGAAACTTCCTCACTTGTTGAAATTAACAGGAGGAAATCCGGTTACTTAGGATAAAGTAGAAAATACTGCCCAATTAGCAGGAGTAGTCGGCGTTAATTACTGCTGCGCGACCGTCTGCCCTCCCCCATTACAATGTAAAAATCAAAACAAAAACCCGTGAGATCACGGGTTTACTTGTCGGCGCTTCGCGATAATCGACTGGTAATTAGGCTGCATCTCCGGCATCTGCAGCACATTAAAACGCTCGAGATCGAACACCTCGCTCACTTTCTTCTGAATGTGTTCATCCTCATAAAAAGCAAAAAACCTTTGTGGTCGATACGAATCGTTCTCCCAAATCCCTTCGCTTTCGTACCCGCCATAGAGGCCCAAATAGAAGAAACCGTCAGGCTTCAGCACGCGCTCAACGTTCCTGAGCACTTGCAGAAGGTTATCTTTCGGTACATGCAGCAGCGTGTTCATTGACCAAACCGCATCAAACGAAGCTGGCTGCAAATCCAAAGCGAAGAAATCCATGGCATAAGCTTCGAGCCCTTTTTCACGGCAAATGGCGACCATCTCTTCAGACAAATCGATGCATACCACCTCGCAGCCGTGTTCCCGCAAATAGTCAGCTTGATGACCTGGACCGCTCCCAAGGTCTAACACACGTTTGCTGCCGCCAGCCTTCTCCAATCTCGCTAGAAAGCCATCCAGCTCATCTATCTTCCAAGACTGCATCGTCTCTCCGTTTCGCTGTCTAGCCTGTTGGTCATAACTCGCCTTCAGCACCTGTTTGACCCCAGCATCATTTGATGAATCCAAGCTGTCATCCCCCTTTACGCCTGTGCACAATCCAACTACTTCTCTAAAACTTGAAGTCCCGCATTTACAAGCAAATCAAACCACTCGTCTTCTTCCAAAAGCTCTTCAACCGCTTCAATGTCCTCTTCTTTACCGGATTCACTCAAAAAGTTCAGCGCATAACTCCAATCGTCTTTGCCACGCAAGCTTTGCAGCGTAATTTCATAAGGATGCTCGTGACCTTCTACGCTAAACTGCACATGACCGAGGTACCCCTCCGCTTTGCTGTATGCCATATTTGCTTTTAAAATGTTAAACATCTTCATCTTCCTTTTCTTTAAAATGTTCCTGCTGTTGTGCCAACCACGACCAGATGGATGCAATCGTCGTTTCCAAATTCGTTGCGTCCTGCCATATGTAAGGGTTGTGATCTCTAAAATAATCCGCATGCCCGCCAATCATTGGCAAAGTTTTCATATGAATGGGCGCATGCTTCAAACGGTGCCAACGTAATAATCCAAAACGTGATTTGATCCAGCCACCCCAGGTGCCGAGACGCGGGATCGGGTCTACTTTTTGGTCCATGGGATTGACCCCATTGATATATAATACGCGATCCTTCAATTCAGGAGAAATCGCACATTTCGGCGATCCGATTTGGATCACGCCAAGAACGGGGAGACCTGCCTTCATCAAAGCTCCTGCCGCTTGAATAGAAGCAACGGCACCTGCACTGTGCCCGATAAAAAGCAAAGTTTGACCAAGGTTCCACTGGTCGGTGACTAACTTGGCCAGGCTTTTGCCGCCATATCGCGATGGCTTCCGGTGGGCATTATGCCACATATCACTTGTAATTTCACGAAGCTGCTTTTGCCGCTGCCGACTCCAATCTCCATAAGGAAAATGTATTACAACGCGGGCACGTTTACCCGCCTCTTCAAAGCGAGCGGCCAGGGCTGCGCCAAAACTGTCCAAAAAATCCGGCGCCGTAGCAAAACCGGCTGTTATATAGATGACGATTTCCTCCGATTCGGAGTGAACGGTCATGGATCACTCAGTTCCCTTCACGGCACCCATTGTGCCAAATAAGTCAAACCCGCGGTTTCGCTCGATTCGTCGGCATTGCGGCCATCGGATCGTCCGGCCAATAATGCTTGGGATAGCGGCCTTTGAGATCTTTTTTGACCTCGAAATAAGCCTCGCGCCAAAAGCTCGCCAAATCCTTCGTCACCTGAACGGGACGCTGTGCCGGCGATAATAAATGCAGCGTAAGCGGCACCCGCCCTTTGGCAATTCGCGGGGTATCCGACAAGCCGAACATTTCTTGCAGACGCACAGATAAAGTTGGCGATTCTGTCGCGCTGTAATCAACGGGAATGCGAGAACCGCTTGGCACTTGAATGTGCGTTGGCGCCCACTCATCCAACCAACGCCGCTGCTCCCATGTTAGCATTTCCTCTAATATATTTGTCAAGTTAAGCCGTCCAAGGGCACCTTTGCTTGTCATCCCGAATAGATGCGGCGCTAACCAGTCTTCCAATGCTTCGAGCAGCGCGCCTTCGCGCATATCCGGCCATTCGCCTGCATGATGGTGATGCAGAAAAACAACTCGCTCCTGCAGTTGGCGCGCACTGCGACTCCAAGGCAGAAGCTCCAGCGATTCAGCCCGAATGCCGGCAATCAAAGCTTGTACGAGCAGCTCTGGATCAGGCTCCTGCAAGGGCTTCTCTTTCAGTATAATCGCGCCTAACCGTAGGCGATGTCTGGCTCTGACTGCACCGGCCGCTGCATCCCAAAGCACTTCCTGTTCCTCCAGGAGGCGATCTCCGAAAGCTTGCAGCAGATCTTCCTCCTGTACAGGGGCAGCCAGAAAAATCCGGCTTTCCGCCCCGTTATCATCCAGCTCGGCCGCGACGAGATAGCGTGCGTTCGAGAGCTCCTGCAGCTCAGGCAGCACGGCGCCACGCCCGCTGCTGAGCAAGAACCGCCCTGCCGATCGCCGCTGCGCGACGCGATCGGGGTAGGCGAAGGCGAGCAGCAGGCCGCTCGCCGATGCCCGCTGCTCGCTCGGCCGCAAGCCGAGCGACTGCATCAACCCTTTGGCCTCCGCCGTAATCCGGCGGCATAGGCCAAAGTCCACGTCTGCGCGCTGCTCACCCTGCGCAGCGCGCCAAAGCACTTCGATGCGGGTGCGCGCATCCGCATCACGGCCCCGAGCGCTCGACAGGATGTCGCGCTCGCTCAGCATGACCGCGAGCTCGCACGCCAGCGCGCCGAGCTCAAGCGGTATGGCTTGCAGCACCATGTGCGCAAGCCG
>NZ_BILW01000022.1 GCF_004000765.1 Paenibacillus chondroitinus NBRC 15376
TTTCACTATTATGTAAAAACCTATTATACGAGTTCCAGTCTATTTTGCGGGGTCACTAGCTTAGTGCTCTTAGTTTGTTTTTGGGCAGGAAAGAACAAGAAGGCGGTGAAGCAAAATGGCTAAAATAAGCGAAAGCGACATACGGCAGTTATTTGAGGACTGCGGCGACGTTAGCCTTGAACCTATCGGTGGTTTTCTGTTCATTTTCTGCCAAGGCATGTCCAATCGGGAGCAAATCAATGAAGTGAGCACATGCAGTGCAGACATTTTGAGGCAGCACCAAGCCACTTTAACATCGAATTGGAAGAATGAACTATCATTATATGTGTTTAGTGGCAACTTACTTCTCTTCGACATGGAAACGGAATGCTTTTATCTGCACTATGTCGCAGACCCGCCTCAAAGAGACCCGGAAGAGTCAGTGACGGAAACGTCCTCCAAGGGAGCACGCGACGGATTTACCGAAAGCATCAAGACCAATGTGGCGCTAATCCGCAAGCGATTGCTAACTCCGACACTCAAAGTGGAATCTTTTACAATTGGTGTCCGGAGTCAGACCGAGATATGTTTGCTCTACATCCGAGATATTGTTAATAAGGAGGCTGTCGATGAGGCTCGAGAAAGATTACAGAACATCCACATCGATGCGCTTATTACGAGCTCTCAGCTGGAAGAAGCAATTTCGGATAAGACTACGTCGGTGGTACCGCTTATTGACAATACCGGGCGGCCCGATTTTGCTGCTGAGTACTTGATCGGCGGCCGTTTCGTAGTTTTGCTTAACGGTTCGCCACTTGCCATTATCGCCCCCATTACACTTACATCGCTTATAAAATCACCGGAAGACGGCTATTTCCGTGCGGTGATCAGTTCTTTTCAACGGCTAATCCGAATGTTTGGCTGGTATTTGGCTTTGTTCCTGCCAGGATTCTACATCGCGCTAATCGGATTCAATTTTGAGCAGATTCCATTGCCTTTGTTAGCAACAATCGCAACAAATCGCATCGGACTTCCGGTTTCACTTCCATTAGAGGCAGTTATCGTGCTCATCTTGTTTGAGTTGTTTAAAGAAGCAGGACTGCGGCTCCCGAAATCTGTAGGCCCTACGGTAACCGTAGTCGGCGGTATCATCGTAGGCGATGCCGCCATACGAGCCGGTATTACGTCTCCTACAGTAACAGTCGTGGCCGCGACCACGGTAATATCCGGCTACACGCTGGTGAATCCGACGCTGAGCGGCATCGTATCAATTGCACGCATCGCCATTATGATCATCACCTCTTTTCTCGGGATGTTCGGGTTCTTCCTGTCTATCTTCTTCGTCATCGCCTATTTATCCGATCTCAAATCGTTCGGGATCCCATATCTCTCTCCGCTTTCACCGCCATCTTGGGCAGATATCACAGGAGCTCTGCTTAGGAAACCGGCGAATAAAATGAAAAAGCGTGCACAGAACTTACATTTGCAGGACGATACGAGGATGAGGGACGGAAAGTCATGAATAGAGTCTGGAAATCGACCTTGGTCGGCTGCATCATGTTATTCCTTTGTGGATGCTGGGACGGAAAGAACATTCAATACTTTAATTTCGTTAATATGATCGGCATCGATTATATCGACGGAAAATATAAAATCTATGCGCAAATAAATGATCTCGCGTCCATGGCGAAGCAAGAAGGAAGCGGAAACACCCCGAATCCGATTGTTGTTGGAGTAGGCGAAGGGGAAAGTATCGGGATGGCGATGTTCGATCTGCTGAAGGAAAGCCAGATGAGAATGGATTGGACACAGACAAAAGCGTTTATATTTAGCGATCGTTTGCTTGCTAAGGGGATTTTCAATATCCATGACGACTTGATGCGAACACGCGATCAACGTTATACACCCTGGGTATTTGCTACGAATGAAGACCTTAGAAAGATTCTAAGCACAAAGCCGATTACTGGAAACTCCTCGATTAACACAGTGTACTATCAACCAAATCTTTTATATAAGCAGATGCAATCCTCTTTTGAGCCATTGAATTATCAGAGGTTCATACGATCTTCAAGAGAGCCGTTCGAAACCATGCTGTTGGATCATATAAAACTCTCCGAGAGCTGGGACAAAGACGGTAAACCGTTTACGCTGCCAACCGTGGATGGTCTTGTTGCTTTGAAGAAGGGAAAAAGCGAAGTCAGATTCAACCGTAAAGAAGCTAGCGGAGTGAAATGGTTAAAAGAGAGAACATTACGCGGTATACTCCCCATCAAGGACGATCATGGCATATTTATTGGAACCGCAGCCTTAAAGAACAATAAGGTAAAGAAAACAGCCGCATATAAGAATGATAAACGAATCGTTAAGATTGAAATTAGCATGGACGCCTCCATTAGAGAGCAGAAGAAACCGCTCGAGCTGAATGAAATGAATATGTTGATTAAAAAAAACGTCGTAGATGAAATTACAAAAACCTATGAACTTGGCAAGAAACGATCTGTTGACATCTACTCCTTAAACGAAGTTTGCTATCGTAAAGGCTTGACCGTCAATGAAGATATTCCGGAGCTTGAGCTGGATATCAAAGTCAATCTCTTGGCTGCGAACATGTTCGAGTTACGGGACTAGTTCTTACGAAATGCCTCCACTTAGGCCCTCTTTATAATCAACGTCTGACTGTTTGGATATTATATTTCAACGTTGATTAAGTACAGATACTAATTTTACCATTTAATCCCTAAATTTATGACTGATGTTATTCTGATGACCCGATAACAAAAAACGAATCGTCTGTTTTGGTAGCCAGCGATCAAATATCATTACCAATGTAGTAAAAAAAGGTGGTCTCTAACAATATTCGAGTTATGCCCTCCCGCTTAGTTTATCGAGAGAGGGCATAAACCCGACCCGAAGTTCAAAATCAATTATTCGAGTATCTTAACTGCAACAATCGCAAGATCCAGAATGTCGATCTTATTATCCCCATTCAGATCTGCAGCTTTAGCAGTCACCCAATCTGCGCTTGTGGAATCCTTGCCATAATGGTAGGCAACCATCGCCAGATCTCCCACGTTTATACTTCCGTCATTATTCATGTCTGCGGACTTAATTACAGCAGCCTTGAAGTTATCCACTGCACTGCCCAGTGCTGTTGCGGCACTGTCAACCTGGGACTGTGTCGCACTTGCGTTGTCATTTACAGCTTTTGCTGCTTGGATGGCAACGCCTAACGCATCTTTGGCTGCCTGCGGATATTGACCAGGTTGTGTTCCAACCACTGCCGTGTCAAATTTTCATGTGTGGACGTGTAATATATTCATCAATGTTAAATTCGTTTAAGTGTAGAAACTGCGCTTCTTTTATTTCTTCTGCCTGCATTTCACTTCGCTGTCAGCAGAAAATAAAGTATTTTCTGGAGTTCTTGATTTAACGCCGTTATGTGGTTAGAAAATCGTCAGTTTTTGAAAAATAAGTTTTAGACTGCCCCTAGAAATTAAAACGGCGACAGCCAAGGACGAGAAAATAAAGTCCTAGACTGTCACCGTTTCATGCAACTCCATCGGTTCGCCGTTAGCTGAATGAACGTCTCTTTATGTAAAGATCTGTTCTTCAAGTTCAATACGAATCCTGTGTACCAAACAGCTTTTCCAAACTGTCTTCACTCGATTGATCTCATACTTTTTGCGTATTTCAACATCTCATTTTCATCTAAAATAAAAGATGTCATCTTACAAAGTGTATTTCCTTGTAACCACACAAGTACACCACCTTTTTACCCTTTTGAAGGAGCAACCCATTTTGTAAAGTATCCTTTATTCCCATTAATATCGACGATTTTCTCTTCAGTAAAATGCAAATTTGCACCAATTCCTACTTCTGAACTCGTTTCGATAATAGATATTATTAAATTTTCATTTTTGACATAGTGTATTCCCAAATCCTGAGGGTCATTTTCATGCTGCTTCTCATATGGATTTACAATTAGCTCCCATTCCGTATCAGTAACTTGCGGAACTAAAACCTCAAAAGACATTCTCCCTCCTACATCATCTAAAGTTGGTTCTGAACTGTTAAGAAAGTAAAAGGGTCTGCTTCAGCAATTTGTAGAGGGGCAAGAGCAAACAATAAAAATCCTATTATTAAATACTGTTTAACCATAAGGTAGCATCTCAATTATACATTTTCCTTACCTTTCCCGAGTTGTTATTCCTTATTCAACTAAACTCCCGTTAGCGCAATGAAGTTAGCTGAATCAATCATAAATTGACTTCATGCTATTTGTTTTTCCTATCCCGTTGCCTGGTTCTAAGTCATTAGAAAAATGCGATAACAAATTTTAATCCATGAACCAATACCACTTCCCGAATAACGGGACACAATAGTGAATGGATTCCTGAAAAGTGAACATTAAATATGTATTGTTCTGCTTCTTTGGAGAACATACCATTTTTTGTCCTTCTACGGAAACCTGTGCAACTTCTTGTCTTTCGGAAAGGACAAGAAGTTGTATCCATTATAATAAAAAACGCGTAAAGCGCGGCTTCTTATGCATATATGTTCTTGTCCTCCGACAACAATATATAGACGTTTTTTAAAATAACTAAGTTGTGTAATTTCGCATCAATATTCCTACTAAACGAAAAAGCAGCCGATCCTTTGGCCGGCGCCGCTGTCTTCACAGCTTTATCGCCATCAACAAGCAGATTTTCGACGACCACTCGGTCCGGTCTCTGGGGGGCAATCCGTGGCAACGGACGTCGATTTAATTAAAATCCTTTTCCTCCAAGCGGCCGAACAACCAGTGATGGCACAACTCGTTCAGAACTTGCTCTTGACCTTTAATCTTAACGGTCTGCTCCCAAATGCTCAAAGCTTAACTAGCGTTCCTCAGTCAACACAGACTTCACCGGTTGGAAATCAGCCTAAGCAAACGTATACACCGTCCAAACATACGAATACACCGGTACACGTCTATCACCGTCCTGCAAGATCTTCGGACAGAGAGAACCAGCAAGATAACTAATTCAATGAATATTGCCATAGTAATACTTTTACCATAGGCCCAAATGTTCGATACAGGCCACAAAAAAGCCTTGATTCTCTGACCTGAGAATCAAGGCTTTTTTGCTAGCAGGCTTATCAGTCTCGAGCACTTATACAAGTCTTTTTCGGCATATTAATAAAAGGACATGAATTTAGTGAAGAAAAGATGATGCAGGATATCCCTCGATTGCAGAGTTTCTGGAAGCAGCTTAAAAACGATACTTAGTTATGATCTAAACAAAAGAAAAGATAACAAGAAGCACGGATGAGTCGGAAAGGCACTATCCTTACGGACAAAGATCCTGTCGGGCAGCATATCTGACCTCCACCTCATGGACAGGTTGAATGAAGGAATGTGGGTGGGTTGACCGCCATGAGCGCATGTGGAGATCCAGAATGCCAGTTACGCGTAGTTTTTTAGTTTGGAAGAAGCTCATTTCCTTCTAATCTTTCCAGCTTGGAGAGCTTTCAAATACATATTTCTCAAGCTTTTAATTTTTCGATACATCTTTTTATCTTTGAGTTTATTAAACAGATCGTGAGATGGATAGTCAAAATTCACTTCAATGATCCATATTTTATGATGTTGATCGATACCAAAATCGATGCCAATTTGAGAAGAATATTTGTAGCGATTAAATCGATGACAAATGCGATGACTTAAATCGATTAGGTCTTTAATCGTTCTATGTTGCTGCTCATGGGTTAAACGTAGTGAAGTGTCTAACGCATGCTCAATTGGAATTACATATCCGCCTCCCCGATTTACGTTCGTAATAACACTAGACCGTCCAGCAACTTTGGCTAACATTCCTGTATACTGCCAGTTATTCTGTGAGTTTCGCATCATCATGACCCTGATATCAAAAGGCCTCGTTTTGATTTTGGCTAAATGAATCGTTTTTTGGACGATATATAGGTCTTTGGAAGTCTGTTTTTGTATCGTGTTATATGCGGACTTCAGATTCCGAAAGGATTTGACATCCCCCTTCACTTTAACGAATCGATACTCTTTATCAATAGACCAAGCTTTCATGATACCCTTGCCCATGTGAGACATATTCGGTTTTATGTAAACCGATTTATACCGTCTCATTAGGCGATAAAATGAATCCCGATTTAATACCGCTGTCGGCGGCAAATAAGCTCTGATATGAGGATCCTTTGAATAAAATAAGTGCAATCCTAACTTGCCAGGCATGCCATCCTCTCCCCCTCTTAAAGTATCTCGCGAGCCGTAATGTACCTACTTAACTAAAAAGGGCTAGTGATATCTACATTAAAGAGCCTATTGATTGACCTAAAACTCACGTATCGTTTTCCCTGGTCAGTAAGGAGGGGATCCATCCGGAAGTTAACTCCCTCTCTTCTGGCAATCGCTCTCTGTCGTGGAATAGATATGAATTCAGAACCATCAGTAGCAAACAGGAACCTGGCATTACCTCCTTTTAAATCATACTCTAGAATTTCCAATACATCGTCCAAGGCTAGGTAGCGAATTCCGTTTAGAAGGATAATTATTTAGTTTTTAAAAGTTTACGCGTATTTTCAAAAAAGCCTTTTTGTAAAATAACAATGTCAATCGTTTGTCTTTGTATAGTTTGCATAACAATCTCCACCTTTTAATCTCGGATACATCTTTATATTCCTAAAGGAAGGGATTTGAACCCTGGAAAACACCTAAAAAGAAAAGAAGAGGGTCGTTATTAACGTCCATCTTCCCGGGTTCATTTAGTTCGTATGTCTTGTCTACGTTTTCTTAGATTAAGACAATTGAAATGATTGAGTACCGTTTTTCCGGCAGAAACAATACTTCTCACCGTTTCGAACATCACACTTATCTAAACCATGTGCCCCCTGTAAATTTGTTCGCATATAATACCTCTAAATGAATGTGTAGGAGGTAGCTGTAATGAAGAAAGTGAAATACAAAATGGGCAAATTAGGCAAACATATTTTCATGCGAAACTATAGCAATATAAACACGTTATTACCTGACACAGAAGCAGCAACAAAATCTAACATCTTTAATATGATAAGTAAGTATGATTCGCTCTATTTAAAACCAGATGAGGGCACCGGTGGTCGTGGAATATATAAAATATCAAAAACCGAAAATGGGTTCGTTTTAAGAGGTGGAACTACCTCAAGAAATTATGATACCTTTAATGCGTTATACAGTTCTCTTCACAAGTTCTTATATAAAAACAAATATGTGGTTCAACAAGGTATTGATCTATTAAAACATGACGGTCGCTCATTTGATATACGGGTTATGGTGCAAAAGAACAGAAATGGACAACTGCAAACGACAGGTATAATTGGGCGGTTGGCTAAACCGAGCAAGATAGTAACTAACTTCCACAGTGGAGGCACACCATTAAAAATTGAGACATTACTCAAATCATATCTCAGAGGAGCCGATAGGACAAACTTTATAAAGAAGATTAAATCTTTAGGGAGAGAAGCAAGTATTGTTCTCGGAGAAAGTTATAGAAGAAAAAAAGCTTTCGGAGTTGATATTGCTATAGATTCAAATATGAAGCCATGGATTCTAGAGATTAATACTGGGCCGGATATGAGTATTTTTAATACGCTTAAAGACAAAACAATGTATAGAAAGATTTTAAGGTATTCAAGATTTTGAACGATGAATTCAATGAACTGAACCTATACGAATGGTAAATAATTAAGATTTTCTCCTTATCTAAGTGCTTGTGCCTATTTCAATAGCTTAAGTAGGTGCGTACTATAAATGATCTTGGAGGTGACTTTTGCAAAATGCACATAACTGAAAGTCTTTTAGCGAAAGACACGAAGTTCGAAACACCTTATTACTTGATCAAAGGTTCTTCAGTAGGGAAGAACGTAATTGTAACTGCAGGTATTCATGGTGATGAAATAGCAAGCATTCTCGCAGCTAAAAAATTTTTGGGTTTGATACAGAAGGATCTTATCCACATTAACAAAGGGAGTTTGATTATCATACCAATTGTTAATCAAAACGCCTATAAAAAGCGGATTAGGGGGATTCCTGACTTGAACCGGACTTTCCCGCGTAAACACAATCATTTGGCAAGTCATCCACTTTCGGCTGCCTTATTTAAATTGGCAAAGGAATTCCAGCCATCCTGGTATATTGACCTGCATGAAGCAAACGGTTTATCAAAAATCAACCCAAAGGTATTAGGACAAACATTAATTGTCAATCCTAAAAGCAAAATAATACCTTTTGTAAGACGAACTGTGCATCTTATGAATCTCACGATAAAACAAAAATCAAGACATTTTACGGTTCGCTTGCGGAATTTACCTACTGGTTCGGGTCGTAATGCTGCATACCGTTTATTAAATTCAAGAGCTATCACCGTCGAAACGAGTTGGAATTTACCCCTTTCTGATCGAGTAAATTATCAAACGAATATCCTTCGGAATATTCTTGATGAAACAGGCTTGCTATAAGAAGATATTTCTTGATTACCTCAACATAATGAGGAGCGGCAACCCTAAAGGGAAGGTTACCGCGCTTTCTTTGTTGATGCAGTATATGATAAGATGACTTCTACTCCATCTTTTTGGGTTGTTGTCGTCTTATTTGCATTTATACGTTCTGTTTGTTTAAGCTGATTCAACAGGACAAAGAAAGAGACGGTTACCGTGCTTTCGCTATGGCGTTAGCGAATACTACTTCATCATTATTCGTAACCGGGAAAGAGTCCTAGGTATACTATGCTCGAGGCAGGATCCGGCTATTATTGGCGTTGTACCAATCTCCAAGATGCCCTACCACAGGGGGATTCAACTAGCTACGTTCAGCAAGCCTCACCTTTAGGTGATTTGTCTAGTTTAAAAAAAATTGCTGAGGATAAACTAGGTTATGTAAATACAGGCAATTCCTCTGCTTCCAACTAGCATGGGCGAAGTCGCTTCTGACTACTTATTCGAGCACCTGAATCTTCTTATTTCAGCACCACTTAATGTTCTTATATTCATCGCTGCCATGGTCTTGCAATTCAAAGTGCGCAAATATTATCCTATTTGGAGCTAACTTCACTATGCATTCACAATTAAAAGTAACTATTTTCCTTGTTCTTAGCGTTATTTCTGTGCTTTGCTTTTTAGTGGTTGCTACCCTGTTAAAAGGGCAGCCGATTGCACATTTTGACAGCAGCGTAATCGCTGCGATTCAAGAAATGGAAAGACCCTGGCTGACTTCGCTAATGAAAGCTTTTACTTTCATCGGTTCAACGCCCGTTGTGGTTGTCATTACAATAGTCTGTTTATTCCTCTTCTTTAAATTCCTCCACCACCGACTAGAATTAGTTCTATTCCTGGTCCTTATAGCGGGCACCGCCATCTTGAATTTTATCTTGAAAATGATTTTTCAAAGGGATCGTCCGTCTCTTCACAGACTAATTCAAGAAACAGGGTACAGCTTTCCCAGCGGCCATTCCATGGAAGCTTTTGCGCTGTATGCCGCACTTGCTTTTCTATTGTGGCGACATGTCCCTACAAAACGCGGTCGAACGGCAGTCATTTTAATCAGTATTCTGATGATACTCTCGATTGGTATCAGTCGAATCTATCTCGGTGTCCATTATCCGAGTGACGTTGTTGGCGCTTATTTTGCTAGCGGATTCTGGTTCACTTTCAGTGTTTGGATCTTCCAATGGTACATGGAAAATCGCGCTAAAAGAATCCCCGCTTTCAAAGGCTTTAACTAGAAACTGACTACAAGTATGGTGAAACTTACAGAAACTAACCGTACTAACTCCGTAATCCTCTATAGAAAAATCCCAACGCATTTGAACAAGTTCATCTACATCGTCTAATGTTGCTAATCGTACAATTGCCATCTCTCATCCTCCTCGTCCTGGTCTAGGAATATTAAGAAGCTACTAGTACGGTCTCGCGGCAGCTTCTTCTGTATAGCATTAAACTATCGTTCCGCGTCCCTTGGTTTTAAGGGTTTATCTCACATATACTCACTCGTTCGCAGAATTCCATCACCTTAAATCAAGTGAATTTTAGGATAGAGAACAGGTAGACCGGTTGAGGGGGCGGGCAAGGCATGCGGAAATAGAGGACTATTAGGATGTTTCTGCAGTAATTCACTCATCCAACGGCTCAGTTTTTCAAACCCTTCAATACTAGTGGAAAACGAAAGATGACGTTTCGAAACCACTATTCCGCGGAAGTTTGTAGCTTGTGCGACATGTATTTCTTTCGCCATATCGATTCCTACAACAAGATGCGAGGTGGTATTTTGTTCGACCCGTTGATTTTGTGTATCTATTTACTTAAACTTCATTGTAAGAGCGCCTCCCTGATGTGTTGTCGACAAACCCAGAGGCGCTCCTTTTTTTACAAAGCTCATTTCTTAAGCTCTACAGGATTGTTTAGCGTAATGAACGCTGGTTCATTGTTTGCTTTAACCAATACCTTATACCTTTACCAGCTAAAGGCTCGTCCTCGAATCTAGGAATTACATGCAGATGAGCGTGAAATATTTCCTGTCCTCCAACTCTTCCACAATTCCACCCAAGATTATATCCTTGTGGAGCATATTCTTTATCTAATAACTCCTTGACCTGTTGTAATAGATCAAACGTTGCTTGCCATTCTTCAGGCGTTAATTCAAAAGCGGTATCTCTATGCATTTTTGGAACAATCAAACCAGAACCTATTAAGACTTCTTGGGGTTTTTGGACAAAGAAACAGTATTCATTATTTAGAACGATGCTCTGTTCACGGTCTTTTTCTGGAAAACAAAATGGACAACTCATCTTAAGCCCTCATTTCCATATCCTTATTCTCCTAAAATTCCCCTAAGCTTTTCAATTCTCATGCCAGTTACTAAAAAAAAACCAATTCACCAATTATTCGATAATCATTAGCTTTATATATTTCTCCTAGCGCCTCCTCAAATAATAAAATTTCCGATTCAGTTCTCATAAAGCGATTTAACTTTAGTGTCGCTATATTATCATCTAGTTTCACATATGCACCTTCCTTTGGATTCATTAATCCCCCAGTATCCCTTGTACACGTTGACTTAAATTATATCACTTATCATTAGCGTAATTTGCCCGTTAGGTGAGCGCGAAGCTGCCTCGTTCTTTTCAAGCTGCATAGGAGGATACAAAAACCCGTATGCCGAAATACAACCATATTTCTAATAAGGATTGCGGTTTGGAGAAATACTTTTATGGAATAAGACAGGAGGTGAACAATTAACATGAGTAAAACTAAAGACACTAGTAACCCGAAGCATGCCACGTCATCAGGTAAAACCGGAGAACAAAAGAAATCGAAGTAAAGCTATTTCGTACCGTCATCCCACTCTCTGCGCTTAAGCGAGCGAGGAGTTCGAACTATCAAAGCATTAACAAACCCGGTTTACTTGACCGGGTTCTTTTTTTGGAAATATAACAACAAGTCACTCCTGACGATGGAGTTGGTAAGAAACGGTAATTGCTTTTTTATGCCAGTTAATAAAAAAATAAAAAGGGGAGTTGCCGCGAAGCAAACTCCTTAACTATGGTTACCCCTTAGTTTAATCCCATGAGTATTTGTTTTGCATAAGAATCCCAGTCTGCTTTATCGGTGTTTATCTCTAAAGTGGGGATAAGCGATTGTTTAGTACACATACGAAGCTTTTCCTGATCCTCCAAAAACTTCTGACATGTCTCTGTTACTGTGGGGTGGTTTTTCATTACGTAGGATTTCCAAGCTTCGCCCCGACTTTCAATATATCTAGGCCCTACAACATCTTGGGATAAGGTTAAAAGCACACAATGTGCATTCAGCCTTAATAAACGTTTTTCCATCATTTCAATTTCTTCAGAATTTATAAAGGCCGCTCGATGATTTACATTGAACCTCTCTAAAAGAAAAAATACACCTTTGGATGGTTTCGTATGACCAAGTGAATCAATCCATGCGAATTGCTGCTCAAGATACTCAACATGACGACTTAATAGCTGAATATGTTCATCCTTGTTCATGGATCTTAATACACCTTGGTATGAATGTAAAACTTGCGAGTAGTGTTCACTAATTGCAATTAACGTCTTTTCATCATTGTTTGTTTGGCTGTGTAATCTCTTTATTGCAGAAAATACTGATGTTTTTCCTGTGGTAGACAATCCTTCAATAATTACTCCCCGAATCATACTTCACCTCACGCTATAACTTTATAAGTTCCACTATAATTGAAACATTCGATAATTGGTTAAACTATCCCGTCGTTATCTCAACGGGCAACGACAGCCAATCATATGCCAGCTGCCGTCATGTCCTTTTTGAACTGAACTGTAGTTCTTTCTATAGTTCAATTAAGTCGAATTAAAATATGAATTTTGAATATGGTTTAACACTATGTGTTATGTAATATTCGATTAAAAAATCTCGAAGCGTCTGAGGAAACTTAAGATCATTCTTTGCTTCGCTATGCTGTAAAGTTTCAATTACTGTTGATATATCCAACCATTCAAATCCAATCTGTGCAACGTCAATCTGTAAATGAGTTATCTTGTCTTCTGTTGAAAATGAACAGTTAAAGATGAATTCAATTGCATGTACTTGTTTAATTAAAAATGAATACTCGTGATTATTGGAGATATACTCCCTTACACACACCAATTCTTTAATAACCGTATATATATTTAATTCTTCTGTGCATTCACGTAGAATTGTATCATCAATCGTCTCGCCAGATTCTTGCCCGCCACCAGGTAATGTATAGTAAATACCTACATTATCAAGCTTTTTCTTAATTACCAGTAGCTTATTATCGTTTTCAATAATTGCTTTTGCTGTATTCCTAATCAAAAGCTCCCCTCCTGATGCTTGTGCCACACTACTAACGTTTATCGTTAGCTTCACGATGCCAATCCCAAAGTGTTTTAGCCTTATCAAACACCCAATTCAAGTCAATATAGCCTCGTTCCATATGAAGTAGAAGTGCATCTCCCCAAGCTAAATATTCAGCACTATTAACTTCGTTAGCCTAGTGAACAGGCTCATCCTGTTCCTCAATGGCTTCTAAAAGGAATAAGCGGACTTGCTTTCGAATGGTTAGTCCATTTTTTATGATAGGATATTCAACATCGCCAAGCGGTGAAAGAATTCTTGATTTATCTCTGTTTCTTCAAAGATTTCCCGGACTGCAGAGTCCTCCCAAATCTCTCCAGATTCCAGATGTCCTTTTGGAAACCCCACATGTCCATATCTATCGTGAATGAGTAGAGCTTGTAAACCTGTGTCTCACGAAGAACTAATCCCCCCGCAGCTCGTTCAATGAGATTCTCTGTCATAGTATACCTCCTTTGTCAATGCAAGCCGAAACCTATTATACTAAATGCTCAGATAGAATTTCATAAGAATTGAATTAAGCAGAACTGTCAGGTAACTTAAAGGAAGCTGCCGACTATGCCGGTAGCCTCCACTAGTTGTGTTTATTGCGCTATAGCTCCCCGTTTAACTAAATCGTGCAAGTCTTTCAAAAGGCCCGACTTATAACTTGTCCTCGATATTCTAATTGTATCTTGAGCCCTTGTTCTTTGGACCTCACTTAACTCAGATAAGGGCGACCATCTATATTCGGAATGTTCCGAACTAAGCTTTATTTCCTCGTTTTCAGGGAACGAACAGCGAAAAATTCCGACTTGTGCATTAATATTACTGTGATGGACTGTCTGTCATTTTTCCATTTATATCGTTGGAGGATTTTTCAAAACATAGATTAACCGTTCTTTCTTTAGACCAAGTACGATGCATAACATTACGTGGAATGGTGAATATACGACTTAATTATAATCATTCTAATTGCTTATCATTACTGCCCGATAGCTTAATGAGAGAAGGAGCAGCTGCCGCAACGGCAAACTGCTCCCTGGATCCTGTCCCTATAGCTTAATGACTTATTATTTAAACACTTACTTTGCCGTCATTCTCGTGTAATTGAGTTTACATTACCCAATTGAGCTAGGTCACAAATGTATTGCAAGCAACCTCGTCTCAAAACCCTTAAGTTCTGAATCCGATTCAAGTTTAAAAATCTCATTTGCACTGTCCAACGCGATCAAAATACAATAAGCTGCGGTCCTGAAGTCGGCCGCACCAAAAATCTGTGGTCCATTATCTAACTCAGTTACATTACCTTCTTGGTCAGTATTTAAGTATCTATTTAATGACCATATAGTCGTGTGTGCATCCTCACTGAGTTGCCTATAGGCGAGTTGATAAAAAGTTGTCATACCCGCTTTTTTAGCTAGGTCCTCGATCTTTAATTCAGGAATATTCTCTTCTTCAATCTCCTTTTTAAGACTATCCCTTATTCCCTCACTCACCTGATTCGCTATTTCTCCAAATGTATCGCTATCTTTGAGAATTACGTTTATTAATTTTTGTCGTTTACGCTTCTCATACCTAACAAAGTCCCAAGCAAAACCCTGTTCTTGGGCAATTAACTTGAGTGGAATTACTGTTTCCAATAATGAGCGTGTTAATGTCCCGCAATCCGCCGCCAGCCCTTTTCTGCTCAATAATATTACAGATTGAAAGGTGTTTGTTGCTTTAATTAGTAAAGCGGCAGTAACTACTTCTGCCAAGTTATCTTGATTGATTGCCATACGGATTCGAAGATTATTTGCAAATTGATTTAGTTCATACATGAGCTTATACCAATCTGCGTTCTGTTCAAGAATGGGCTCCATCAATTCATCAATCTGTTTGCCAAGGAAACTCATTAAGTCAAAGTCCATTGTTTCTCTCCCAAGAGATCCTCATATTGATTAGAATCAATTACATTTAAACCATCCAGTTCAAGACTGGTAGTGCATGGTGGTCACAACTGACGTATTAGTGAAGTATAGTTCCCCGTTACTTTAATGGCATTTCGTTTTGAAATAAATCCTACCGGACATACGTTGTTTGTGTGCAAGCGATTATGCGTCGTATATCATCGATATCTAATTTCATCTAACACCATGAAGGTTGAGATGATCTTCTATTGTATTTTTCATGATCCCATCGAGTACAATTTTACCGTCAATTTCACGATTGTGTAGATAATCCAGGATATCTTCTATGGTTACAATAGCATTGGTTTGAATGCCATAGTCATCATTTAATTCCTGAATCGTCGTTTTATTGCTCAGTCCTCTCTCTAGTCGGTCGACTGAAACGATTAAATTTGTAATCTTTACATCTGCAATGTTACTCAGTAAATTTATACTTTCTCTTACTGCTGTACCCGCAGTTATCACATCTTCAATGATTGCAATACGGTCGTTATTCTGAGGTATATAACCAATGATTTGTCCTCCTTCACCATGATCTTTTTTCTCTTTTCTATTAAATGTTATTGATATGTCTCTATTATACTTATTGTATAAAGCAACAGAAGCAGCTACCGCCAAGTGGATGCCCTTGTAAGCAGGACCGAAGAGAACATTTACGGATTTATCCACATTTGAGTTTAAACAATCAGCGTAATATTCGCCTAAAATAGCAATTTGTTTCGCAGTTTGAAAGTTCCCTGTGTTAATCATGTATGGTGTCTTTCTACCACTCTTAGCTACAAAGTCGCCGAAAATAAGAGCATTCGATTTAACCATAAATTCGATAAAATTTCCTTTTTTGGTCATTCCAACACATCCCCCATAAATATAAATACTTCTCTTGTATCTTAACACATATTGGAAGTAACCTGCCCGATACTTCAATAAAACAAGGGACAGCAGCCTGCCACGGCGCTCTGTCCCTTGTTTTGCACTATAATTTTACGTTAGAATAAAAAAGTTTATATTGCCGTTAAAATTTGATTTTTGTGATGGTTGTCGTGGTCGTTAAATTCGTGAATGATGTAAAGCAAGGAATATGGTGTACCAGTGTGAGGGCAAATCTCTACTCCGTTCGCGGTGACATGTTTCGCAACAATGTCAGGGTTGGCTAAGAGCATATCCACCAGTTGTAAACGGGTTGACTTAAATTCATCGAGCAGACTAGCTTTAGAGACTCCCGATCTGGCATATTCATAAGCTACTTGGTTAAACGAATTGAAGTCCGGGAATATCATGCCTTCGTCATTATTGATTGCCGGGATAATTGTAGAGATAATGTAAGTATCCCAGTTCTTAAGATGTGAAATGATTTCTCCGGCTGATGCTTTTCCTTCAGCAAGCGGTTGCAACCAAATGCTCTCGTGTAAATCACGTAGGGTATCCGTCCACTCTGTAAATTCTTTATATCGAAGAATCGTATTTTTATCCAAGCTAACAGCCATAATGGAATCCCCATTTCCTACGAATAGTAACCCACTAATAGTAACAAACATATGTTCGATAGTAAACATTGATTTTATGAAATTATGAAAAAGGGAGCAGCTGCCAGCCGAGGCGATCTGTACCCTAATTGTTCAACTATCGTTCCCAGTTAGCGCAATGAACCCGTGCTGATCTAATAACTGTATATGGTATTATGTGACATACCTACTTACGTCTCACTTTCAATGCTATCTTCAATTGCAATTTCTTTTATGATAGCTTCTACAGTATCCAGTTTAGTAATAAATGCATTCTGAATCCAATTCTCACCTTGTTTTGATGTGAAATAGTAATTATTTTTAAATAAACTTTTCTTTTTAACGTAGCTTTGAACCCACTTAATTTCATTTTCTGGATCTGTTATTCCTAAATAATATAAAGGTTTTATTGCAATTTTCATTAATGTCTTTTCAAGATCAGATCTAAAGAAGCAAAGATGAGAAATAATAGAGAAATAACCTAAAGCAGCTCCCTCACAGTTTCATTATTCGGGAGATGCTCATCCAATTCCTTCATTAGCGTAATCTGCCCGTTTAATCATTTGGAAAATACCCCCTTGGCCTTCCGTCGGGAATGAGATAAAGTTCTTGTCATTTGGTTTTGACAAGAACTTTATCCCATAAAACAAAAAAGCCGCGATTTTCGCGGCACTTAATGAGATAATGTTCTTGTCACCCGACAGAATTTTATCGGACGACAAGAACTTGACCCGTTAAACGACAAGAACTTGTCCCCTTGTCCCCATTGTTTCTCAACTCAGTCGCAAAAAAATCTTGGAGAAATAACCCAGTTCTGTGATTTTCAATCCTTTCCAATACCTGCATTCATTTATAAATAAGGAGTTTGCTGATATATGACATTGCTAATCGAACGTCAGTCTCCTCATTAATATTCCAAGCGCCATAGAAGATATTGAAGATTTGGAAGAAGCCTAGCCGATGCCGGACTTCACTTGCAGAAGCAATGACATCTGTATAAAATCCCCCTTATAAAGGAGCTGCCCGTCAGGCTCATTCCTTATATCTTCATACTTCGACAGATTGAATAAGTTCCTTCAGCTTCTGCGCCGACCGGTGAAGTTGCTCTCGTTCTGACTCCGAGAGCTCTAACTTGAGCACCTCGCGAACGCCGCTGCTATCCACGATGCAAGGGACGCCCAGATAGACATTCGATACCCCATGATAATCCTGAAGTAGCGTCGAGACATTAAGCACAGCGCCTTCGTCATGAAGAATTGCGGTACAGATGCGGTCGAGTGCGAGGGCGATCGCATAGTAGGTGGCCCCCTTTGCCGAAATGATCTCGTATGCGGCGTCCCTTGTGTTCGTGAAAATTCTCTCCTTCGTCTCTTCGTCGAACGGAATGCGGGTTCCGGCAATATTGGCCAGGCTCCACACCGGAAGCTCGGAATCGCCATGCTCGCCGATTATATGGGCGTGCACGCTGCGTGGGTCAATGCCCAGCTCTTCTCCGATCAGGTAACGGAAGCGCGAGCTGTCGAGCAGAGTGCCCGAACCTATGATCCGCTGAACGGGCCACTTTGATTTCCACCACGAGAAGTAACTCATGATGTCCACCGGGTTGGAAGCTATCAGCAGAATGCCGTCATGATTGTACTTGAGAACTTCTGTCATGATGCTCTCGAATATGGCGACGTTCCTTTTCAACAGATCGATCCTCGTCTCACCTGGCTTCTGGGCAGCGCCTGCCGTAATGATAATAATGTCGGCATCGCGGCAATCCTCGTATTCGCCCGCCCATACTTTCGTTCTCCCTAGGAAAGGAAGGCCATGATTCATATCGATGGCGTCGCCTTTTGCCTTGCCTTTGTTCGCGTCAATGAGCACCAGCTCATCCACTCGCTCCCTCAGCAACAGTGTGTACGCAGTCGTCGCGCCGACGGCTCCGACTCCAATGATCACAATCTTCGTTTTACTCATCCGAATCGCCCTCCGTAAGTTTAGTAGTTGAATCGATTTCTTCAAAATAGGGTTTGTTCACATAGTAGTACATCACGCCCATCAGCACCGCACCGCCAATGATATTGCCCAAGGTGACCGGAATGAGATTATGAAGAACGCCGCCCATGGTTATTGTTCCGGGATGATGCAGCACCAGCGCGATCGCGAACGTACACATGTTGGCAATGCTATGTTCGTAGCCGGAGATAAAGAAGCAGAACACGAAGAGAATCATGGCGAACATCTTCGCGCCGTCACCCTTGAGGGACAGGGGGATGAAGAAGGCAAGACAGACGAGCCAATTACAGAGGATGGCTCGGAAGAACAGCTCCACCATCGGCAAATTCATTTTCTTATCCACGACACTGAGCAGGAAACCGTTAACGGACGACTCGGCGAATAGCCCGGTTGTGTAGATCATGAACGCGAAAAAGGCTGCGCCGATGATGTTACCGATGTATGTATATAGCCATAGCTTCAGCAAGGTATTCCAACGAATTTTCCGTCTCAGAGCGGCGTACGTAAAGTAAAAGGTGTTGCCAGTGAACAAATCCCCTCCCCCGTAAGAGATAAGAATGATGGCCGCCCCGAAAGTTATTGCCGCCGTCGGATACGTGAGCGGAGAATTTCCCCCGTAGAAGAAGCTGCCCGTCTTGAATGCAACGATGACGCCAAACCCGATGAACATGCTCGCGAGCGCGGAACGCGCGAAATACCGTAGACGACTCTGCTTGAATACCTTGAGCTTCTTCAAGGCAAGCTGTTCAACCTTCTCGAGAGCAGCAATTTCCATTTACGCTCACCTCTAAATTAATTTTATACAGTGCAACAATCCCTTTATACCAATAAAAGGTTTAAGTAGGATCTGTTAACTCTTCCTAATGACAGAATTAATGAATAATGTCAGGGTCTTGCTGTGATGTGTATCATAAATTAGGAGTTGGGGATTTAGTGGTTGTATATAAACCAGAAAAAGTCGAGATGGCCTCATTACTCCCTTTATTGGTTAGTGAATTTTTCCACATAGTGATTTGGAAAAATATTCTTGACCCGTCTATTTCAATTAGATAACAGTGACTTGACGCATTTCCCTTTCGGCCTTTAATATAACAGCTGGCAGCACGCGTTTGATGTGACATAAATCACATGACAAATAATTCGTGCCCCGCCGAGAAGGAAATGTAGATCACATGTAGTATTTAATCACACTTATCCCCCCATTTTGGGATCTACATGTGATCTGGATCTACATGTTATATAAGATTCTGGCACCATCACTTATAAGATAAAAAAGAGATCTCCTAACAGAGGTCTCTTTTTTTCTTGAATCTTCTCACGGTATCACTAATATATTTTTAAGCTTCAGGATCTTGTAACCTAAGATACATTTTCTATGAAGACATGATTATTGAATCCTAACTACTGTAGTCGGTCTTCGTATGGGATAAATTGCTTGCAACACTTCAATTATTCTCCCATCGGGGACTCGGAAAAAAACAAAATAAACAACTACTCATGGCTTATCCCTCCTTATCTTTAGATGGTTATTTTTCAACGCCCAATCAACCTCCATCCCTAATCCATATGATTACATATCAATTGTGGAAAGGGAGATGCATTCATGGGTTCTACTTTTTATCAGGCGTTTAAGCTGAAAAATCGAATTTGGCGGAGTATGTTGGGGAGACCGGGAGTTACTGGTATTGGGGTCGGCTTCGCTGACCCGAACAAACCCGCGAAAGGTGCAGCTATTATTTTATATACCGATAAAAAAATGTCTTCGGCAAAAAAGTCCGGTTTGTATGAAGTAACAGGTAAATGGACCAAAGCATCATCCGTACCTTTCCGAGTCTACATGACGGGACAATTCAAGGAGTCTTCCGTCTCTCCGACTCAATCGGGGCCACGCGAGAGATGGCGTCCCATCCCGGGAGGTGTCAGTGTAGGAACTACGGTACCGACATCTGCGGGCGGAACCGGTGGACTAATCGTCATTAAAAATAATACCCTTTTTATTTTGAGCAACGCTCATGTGCTCGTTCCTGATAACACAACTGAGTTCCATAATACGATTCAGCCTTCTCCGGCAGATGGCGGTCGAACCGCTGATCAGATCGGCAGAGCTTTTCAATTCGTGCCACGAAGAACGACTAGCGCAAATTTTCAAGATTCGGCCATTGCTGTCGCGAACTCAAACAGTTTGCTGAATCCAAGGTATTTGATTAATGATAGAGGCTCTCTGATCACGGTCCCTGGTCATTTGCTAAGTTATCAGGTAGGGATGACATTCAAAAAAATGGGTAAAACAAGTGGCTTCGGAAGAGGCGTCGTAGAAGCGATCGGCGTGGAGCGAACGGTGACAGGCAATCTAGGTACGCTACTTTACCGTGACCAAACGGTTGTACGATTTACAGAAAATCGTTCCCTCCCAGGAGACTCCGGTTCCGTTTGGCTCAATGACAGCTCCGATCGACTGAATAACTATGCGGCAGCCGTCCATTTTGCCAGCCCTTCCGACGGAAGCAGATCCATCTGTTATCCGATAGAAAGAGCGATGAGAAGCTATGGAACATTGGTTGCTATTCCGGCAGGTAGTACAGGACGTTTCAAAGCCGGAGCCGTCGGAGGACGCGCACCAAGAAATAATTATGCTTATGTTCGTCCACTAACCCGGAAACAATTATCCCTCACTACTCCTGTCTTAAACGTTAGAAGGAAAAAATGAAAGGGCGCTCCCCTTACATCCCAGTATTCTGTCAAAAGATGACTTCTGTATTAATCAGGAATCATCTTTTTTTAAACGATTGGCCCTTTCCATCAACATATTTTGAACGGTCACTTTAAACAGTTCCATTAATCGATGTTTTTCATCAGCATACCTTAGACAATCCTGAGGGTGCTCACGTAAATAGTCTCTAAAAAGCAAAGTCATTTGCTCAGAAAAACTACCGCCTTGTCTAACATGAATATGAGTTCTTCGAGTGCCCGGCAATTCTCTAAAATATCTCTTTGTTTTGTCTGGATTTTCATCGCGAAATACAAATCCAACGCTCTCAATCTTGGTCTTATAGCTTGCTACGTCATCGTAATTTAGAACAGATATTTGGATATCAATGATTGGTTTTGCATCCAGACATTCAATCGATGTAGAACCTACATGATCAATACGAATTGCCAAATCACCTAATGAACTTCTCAATGTTAAAGCAATGTCATTGAACAGATTATTAATCCTAGATGAAAAACAGATTAGATTTATTCTGAAAATTTTTGAATAGATAGAAAGCGACCGCTAAAATTGTGCTACAGTCCTCGGGTTCAACATTTCTGATTTGCAAAAGCTCTTCCTCCTAGTCAGGATAGATAAAAATAATAATACCATTATTGGAACTGTGTTTTCTTATAGCAAAGTCATTAGTAAAATGCGATCATTATTTCAATCCATGAACCTATACCACTTCCCGAATTACGGGACACAATGGTGAATGGATTCCTGAAAAGTGGTACGCCCTGATAACCCTCAATAGCAATACACAACAAACAAAAAAGAGGCTATCCCCTAGTCATTTCCTGACTTTGTTGGGATAGCCTTTGTTTAACGTTATTTTATCTTGTTCCTCCATATACCTTGAATGGCAGATGCATCCGCGGTAGCCCCCATATATGGCAGATGATATAAATCTTCTACTGTTCGCAAAACATTTACATGCGTTATTTTCTGATCGTAAGTTACAGGTTTGACCATCGCTCCAACAAAGATCGTCGGGATATGATTATCTCTCGAAGAATCATCCTCATCCCACGTAAGTATAAGCAAGCTATTATGGCTTTGTGCCCAAGTGACATAAGGACCGATATGGGTTTTCAGCCAATTATCTGCGGATAGAATTGTTCCATCGTGCATATCATTATCCAAATTCGGGATGACGAAAGAAACTGTAGGGAGTTTGCTATAATCAGTTGGAAATTGAGAGAACGGTAAGTTACTTTCTTTCGTAACATTAGAGAAACTCACCCAAGGGCTATGTTTTCGACCGTATTGATGATTGGTACAAGCAGTAGAACCAATCCCAGGTAAATCTTCCGAATATCCAGAAAATGAAAGGCCAGCTTGAACCAGCTCGCTCGCCAGATTTGGAGTTTTAAACAAATGCCCGCAAGAGTCGTCTTTAACGCCCTGATCAGAGCCAGAGAACAGAACAAAATAATTTGGCTGACTCGGGTGGGCAACGGCATAGGAATGCGTAAAAAACGCACCTTGCTTGGTCAATGCATTGATGTAGGGAGCAGCTCGATTCCCAATTAATGTCTCATATGAGTGATTTTCTTCTACAACAATGACGACATGATCAGGTCGTGTCCCTTCATCAGCCGGGATAGTAACCTTTTGTTGCCCAGGAACTGTTGCTGCCGAACTGCTCGGTGCAGGTGTTTGCCTAGAAGTGACCATCTCTGATTGAAGTGGATGGTTTGAGCTAATTGGAGCACTTGATTGTGAAACGATAGAAGTAGCACCTGGAGACGGCTTCATTATCACTTGTTGACTTTGATCCATATTGGTGCAAGCTGTCAGTACCAAAATAAAAATAGATATGACCGCAACAGATGCTTTCATACACTTATTTTCCTGTGCCAAACTTTCGTTCGCACAAATTCATTTCCATGAATCATCGTCATCATCCTTTAATTATTTTAATTGCACATTATCATGCATTTAAAATAACTTTAAAACATGAAGATGAGAAAAATATGAGAATAAGATTAGCGGCTACTCTTTGTGCCTGCTTCATTTTTGTTCAACATACGTAGAATCTCTAATAAGATCACATTTAAACTGAACCACGTACCTCCAAATGTGCCGCCGAACAAGAAAAAAACCCGCAGCATGATGCATGCCGCAGGTCTCTACCTCGTATTACTTTAGATCGTTCCCTGCCGAAGTCTTAGGAATTGACATCCGTATCAATGATTTCATTCAGTTCTGAACTATGTTCGTTTGCGGCTGCAATAATTTCTTGATCGACCTTATTACTTCCTTGAATTTGCTCCGCGGCTTGGGCTTGATTGTTCAGTTGCTTAACAATTTGTCCTGTGCCATGAGCTCCTTGATGTCCTCTACTGGAAGTCATTGTATATATCCTCCAAATTCGAAAGTTTATCTTTCTACTATATTATGATGTTATTATCCATCATTATTTCGCATAGAGTCTCATGCAATTGCACAATCAACACCATCAGATCAAGCTATTGTTAATTAAATGGTACGCTGAAATGTTTTAAGAATCACCTGGTTGATCGTGTGTATTATTTTGTGCAGACTGGTCAGGCGATTTTCGAGTTCGAGATTGCAGTTTCTTATCAATGGATCGTTGAGATTTGGTTATCTTAGTTTTAGTTTTATGCGACATTGAGATTACCTCCTTTCTATCTTGATGAAATAAACTTAAAACATTTAGCCTGTTCTGTGGGAAAGTATCCTCAGGCTTTTTAAGGGCTTTATATGTGAACTATTTTGTTAACTAACCACCTTAATTAATATTTGCCTGATCAATTTTACCCTTTTGATTTGGTTTTTGGTTTTTTTGCTTTTCAGATTTCACACTTTTCTTTTGATTAGTCATAACTTTAGCACCCCCTTTGAGTAATGATTTGAAAACATATATATTGTACTCACTTAAGAAGCAGTATAAGCATACACATTGTGCCAATCACTTAGTTTGTAGGCGAAATTAAATAATAATTTCATACTGGGAACTAAAGCTTTTCAAATGAGATTATTCTTACATACTCATCCCTTAATCTCCACAAAATAAAGCACATTGATAAAAGGAATGATTTTATCCCATGGCAAATATCGGCAGCCTTCACTATCCCGAGGATACTACCCTGCTTTACTGTTCCAGGTCGTCTGGCCTTCAGTCGTCGTTTTTTTGTTCGAATGAATAATCTGATTGATTATTTGGAATCGTATAACAGGATGTTAATCTATCGCAACAAAGGGAGGGAACTATTATGGCTAAGCCAGACAATCGCGAAGATAACCCAGCCCGTATTCAGAATGCCATCGATAATACAATGGCCAATCTAAACGAAGCTGAGGAATATTTAGATGAACATGCGGATGAAATTTCTGCTGTAGACAAAGAGAGCATCGAATCCAAAAATGCTCGCCGCAAAGAGAGCATCAATGGATTTATCGCAGAGAAACAAGACGAATCCAACGCACAAAAATAACAGATTTTCCACTTAATAAAAGCACCCTTTAGTCGAGATTCGGATAACGGTTTAACCGAAGTCTGCTATGGGGTGTTTTTCTATGCCCGTTAGTTGTTTAAAAATGGATGCCGTTTCTTCCTCCCCTGATTTCGTGAGAGGACAAAATTAGTAAAGAATGAGAACCAATTAAACAAGGAGCAGCAAGCCATTGGCTAACTGCTCCTTGTTGCATATTACTTTTCAATTCGATCTTCCCCTGGGTGTACAAGGCAACTTATTATGAAATCCTGCGAATAGACGAGCTTGAGTGAGAAATTTAAATCATAACGAGGGAGCATCCAAATTACCAGTTAAGATACCCATTGTTGCAACTCCTTTAAATTAGATTGTACTCGGTGTTGACTCGAGAAAGTAATAACATGTTGAAGTGAAGTACTTTGACTAAACTGTTAACGTGGTTTTGTGATGGCACAAATGAAGCACTTATGTTTTTTGCCTTTTAGTTGCTGTACGTTATCACAATAGATGCATCTCATGATGTTCACCTCTGGAGGTTATTATGTCGTTGGCTATTAGTGTATATTCATGATGAACTGAATAATTCAACCACCTCAATGAATAATAAAGTGACCCACAACAACTACTCAATGTTCTGCTTAGTTCAACAGTAAAAAAAACAACAAGTTTGACTCAGGCATACCGCGGGTGTAACGGTTGAGGATCTCACGAAGCTCCAAGTTAGTTTGAAAAACATTGCTTTTCCAATGCGGTTATGGGATATTCTAGACATGGATCTTCGAGAGATCACCGATATGCAGCCTTGGGTCTAGTCCTCCTTTGGGTGGCCAAGTTTCACCAAGCCGATCGTTTCCGCAAACATCAACGAACTGCGGGACACCTCCCATGGGATGATAAGGACTTAGGTTAGATCCACCACGGCGACAACCATCTCGGTCACGTCTACCTGGGTGGCTGGGCTATCGGGATGGCCCATGCTACTGCATCCATCGCGACGACATGGAGAGCGAGGGCTACGGTAAATATCTCAATTAGATTGAGGAGGTTTAAACATGCATCAGCGCGCTATACTCGCTGGGGGATGCTTCTGGGGAATGCAAGACTTGATCCGCAAGCTTCCCGGCGTCGTATCGACTCGTGTCGGCTATACTGGAGGTGACACTCCGAACGCGACTTATCGCAACCATGGCACTCATGCGGAAGGGATCGAAATCGTCTTCGAAACAGCGGAGACGAGCTACCGGCGCATCCTAGAGTATTTCTTTCAAATTCACGATCCTACGACGCAGAACCGTCAGGGCAACGATATCGGCACAAGCTACCGTTCGGCGATCTACTATGTGAGCGACGAGCAGAGAAAGGTGGCGGAGGAGACGATCGCCGACGTGAACGCGTCGGAACTGTGGCCGGGCAAGGTCGTTACCGAAGTGTCGCCTGTCGGCGACTTCTGGGAAGCAGAGCCGGAGCACCAAGACTATCTGGATCGCTATCCGAACGGCTACACCTGCCACTTCCCGCGCCCCAACTGGGTCCTTCCCAAGCGGGAGGCCAGTGGCGCCCCGTCAAGTAAACAACAATGAAATAAGAGCATTAAGCAGCCTTAGTTCGCTACTCCACCGGACTAAGGTTGTTTAATTTTTTTGAAACTGCTTGTGGTTGTAAAAGTTTAGCAGCAAAATGTGTCTATTTAGATAGCTGCCGCCTGTAATAATGGCACTCCCCAGTTGAGCAGCTTCAATGCATATTGGCAGCAGGGCAGAACCCTGCTTCTCCTTAACAACGAAAGGGCCGCATTGTTCATACGCCCCTTTCGCCAAATCAAGAACTGTTCCTGCGATTGCTTTGTCAAGTGCCTGCTGGAGTGTATCTTTCATCTCATAACCTTCTCCATCTACCTGCTCCCTACCGGCTAAGCTTAGGAACCTGCAAGCGTTCCATTCCCTTAGAACACCCGATGCTTCCAGCCTTGCAACTTGGCAAGAGCCTCCACATAGTAATAGTCACCGTAAATCAAAGATACGTTGACATTGGCCTCTGCCGGCTTATGCCCCGTGCC
Organism: Paenibacillus chondroitinus NBRC 15376; assembly: GCF_004000765.1. Taxonomy (GTDB): domain Bacteria; phylum Bacillota; class Bacilli; order Paenibacillales; family NBRC-103111; genus Paenibacillus_E; species Paenibacillus_E chondroitinus. The sequence continues at coordinate 26,604 of NZ_BILW01000022.1, forward strand.
TCCATGGAGAATTCCTTCATGCTGCGGTTCATCGAAAGAGGCATATTTCTCAGATAGCGACAGAAGGATACGCTCAGCAGCTAAACGGTACTTGCAGGCATCTTCTGCCCGAACGAGTTCAGCGAGTTCAAGTAACCCTGATGCTGCAATGCTCGCAGCGGACGTATCCCAAGGCGCTTCGTCCGCAATCGGAACTCGAAAATCCCAGGGAGGAACCATCTCTGCCGGCAGCGAGATAATGAAATGATGTGCGACTTGCTGCGCTGCATGCAGATACTTTTCCTGCTTCGTGAAGCGATACGTGTTCGTCATGCCGTATAACGCCCAAGCATTCCCCCTGGACCAGCACGAGTCCGGAGCATAGCCTTGCCAGCCTTTATACTCCAACAATTCACCTGAACTTGGATCAAATACAGCGACGTGGCAAGTTGATCCATCTCCTCGAATCATATGCTTAAGTACCATGTCGGCATGCGCACGGGCAATTTGAGCAAATCGCGGGTCTTCAAGCTCCTCCGAAGCCCAGAATAAGATAGACAAATTCATCATGCAGTCGATGATTGCCCATCCGTGCAAATCACGATTCCAAGCCCGAAGGAATTGCCCGGCCAGATTGAAGCGGCCCGCTAGGAAGTTGGCTGCCGCCAGCCCCCTACGTCTTCCGTCCAAATCGCCGGTCAGTTTATATTTGAGGACAGATGTCGGCAAATATTGAAATCCGACATCATGATGGAAATGGTTCTCTTCCAACAGATGACGTTCCATCCGAACATCCCAATCCCAAGCTGAATCCTTATAGCGTTCTTCACCTGTCAGATCGTAGAGAATCCATAACATCCCCGGCCAGAATCCAGAGATCCACTGATCCAGCTTCAATCCATCGTAAGCGCCTGATTTGGCCACGTGGGGCGCAAGTTCTCTATCTTGGCTCAGCATCTGATCCACTTTGCTCTGTACGCCTTTCCACCATCGTTCAAGAACAGCGGGTTCAATTACAGTATGTTTTTCCATTGTTTTGTGTTTCTCCTTTATTATCCTTTAATTGCACCGATTAAAGCGCCTTTAACGAAATATTTTTGCAGGAATGGATAGATCAAAAGAACCGGTACTGTCGCGATAATAATCGTAGCATGCTTCAACGTCTCACCAATGACAGATACTTCGCCGGAACCGGCGCCGCTCGCCATTGAACTCGCATCGTTCTGCAGTAGAAGCTCTCTGAGCACAAGCTGAAGCGGGTAAAGCGACCGATCCTGTAAAAAAATCAGCGCGTTAAACCAAGCATTCCAGTGGCTTACTCCGTAGTACAGCAGCATGACCGCGACAACTGGCATACAAAGCGGAAGCATGATCCGGAACAAAATCACAATTTCGTTCGCCCCATCCATCTTCGCGGATTCTTCAAGGCTATCCGGTATCGCTTCAAAAGCTGTTTTCATCAGAATAAGATTAAAGGCGGAAATCGCTTGCGGAATAATTAATGCCCACAGTGTATTCGCCAAGCCAAGTCCTTTAACGGTAAAATAAAACGGGATCATGCCACCACTGAAGAACATCGTAAAAACAATATAGAGCATCAGTGGCTTCCGATAACCGAGACATTTACGGGACAGTGCATAAGCACCGAGGGAGGTAAGCAGGATGTTCAGACATAGGCCCACCACAACAATGATCATCGTATTAACATAGCCATGCATGATTGTGCCGTTATCGAACACCAATTTGTAGGCCCTAAGGTTGAAATCAAGCGGTTTCCATAGGATTCCGCTATGCTGCATATATAAGGTAGGGTCGCTTAAAGAGGCGAACAAGACATATACGAGAGGGTATATTGTCGCGATAGCCAGCAGCGATAAAAATACATAGTTTACGAGATCAAACGTCCATTCTCCGAATGATTTGCGATACATGGTCATCCCCCCGTCACCATAAACTGGTATTATTCAACTTGCGGCTTAACCAATTTGACCCGATAACCAGGGTAAAGTTAATTGCCGAATTGAATAATCCGACGGCCGAGCTGAAGCTGTAATTGAATTCCTGAAGGCCCATCCGATACACATAGGAGCTAATGACATCAGCCGTGTCGTAAACAGTAGGATTATATAACAAAATAATTTTCTCCGTCCCCACGTTCATCATGCGTCCCATCTCAAGAATCAATAAGATCACGATTGTAGGCATGATGCCGGGCAGCGTGATATGGAACATTTGCTTCCAGCGCCCTGCGCCGTCGATTTTCGCAGCCTCATACTGCTCCGTATCAATGCCGGCTAAGGCTGCCAGGTAGATAATCGTCCCCCAACCAATATGCTGCCATACCCCTGAGGATACATAGATCGTACGGAAAAACTGGGCTTCAAGCAGCAGAGAGAGTCGCTCGCCGCCCAGAAAAGCAATCACATCATTGACTAATCCACTGCTGGCAGTAAATTCTTTGATCATGCCGCACACGACAACAAGCGAGACGAAATGCGGCATATAGGTAATGGTCTGGATCGATCGTTTGAAAAATGTCTTTTTAATTTCATTAAGCAGCAGCGCCAGAATAATTGGAGCTGGGAAACCAAAGATAAGATCATACAAACTGATCAGGATCGTATTTTTGAGTGTCCGCCAGAAATAAATCCCTTCGAAAAATGTTCTAAAATGTTCGAGCCCTGCCCACGGACTTCCTAAAATGCCGAGCCTTGGAGAGAAATCTTTAAAGGCGATGATCGCGCCATACATGGGGATATAATGAAACACCCCAAAAAACAAAAAGATAGGAAGTAGCATGACATAAAGCAGTTTATTTTTCTGAATATCTTTGAGAATGCCAAAACCCGGGAACACATTTGTTTTTGTTTTCACAGTTATGGCCGTCCTCGAATCTAACAGTGGTTTGGTTGACATATCGTTCCACTCCTTCCGTATCCAAACCTTAGCGGACTTCTATCTCTTGTTATATCGATCAAGCGATTTCTGATAAATCTCAACTGCACGATCAATGCCTAACTTTTTAATTTGTTCAACATATTTGTCGTAGTTCTCAAGAGGCTCCTTGCCCATAATGAACTTCGAGAACATTTCTTCTTTATAGTTGCTGACATCGTTAACGATTTTGCCAAGCTCTTTACTTTCTTCGGCAGTAGGCGTCAGAAAAGCTGGAATGGTGTGCTTCGCTGCGTCGGTATTCATCCATAGTTTCACAGCTGCGTCCTGCTGCGGGTACGTATTCCAGTTGCGTCTTTCGTCCGCTTCATAAGGACCGTTTGGCTTCGTATACTGTGAGACCATTTGCTGCAAGCTGTATTTCTCGTTTTTGACAATTTGATCCGTATATACAGGTTTCCCGTCTTTCATTGTAAAACTTTCACCTTCGACCCCGAAGTTGAACAAGAGACTGCCTTGCGTGCTGTAGGCATAATCAAGCCAACGAACCGCCAGTTCTGGATTTTTCGTCGTTGCCGAAACCGCCTTACTTGGTCCTGGATTATATTTAAAGTCCAATTGTCCTGTAAAAGGCTTCTCCCCTTTTTTGAGGGTTGGATACGGCGAGCCCACCAGATTAAACTTCGGATCTTTCGTTTTCATGGCATCCAGCCATTTCCCTAAACCGCCGCTCAGCAAGCCGACCGTTGCTCCGGTTTGACCTCCAAGTATTTTCGTATCCAAGGCTTTTCCGTCAGTCAATGCAAAATCTTTATCAAACAGTCCCTCTGCATACCACTTGCGGAACAGCGCTAAGAAATCCTTATATTGCGGGTCAACGGGACCATATTTGACTTTCCCTGCATCATCGAGGTAGAACGTATTCGAAGTATGATAAGCGCCGATAAAAGCATCGCGAATTTCGAAATTCCCATTGACGTAAGTGACACTAAATGGTGCTTTTGCTCCCTTTTTATCACGGAATGCCTTTAACGTCGTCTCCCATTCATCAATCGTCTCAGGCATTGGCAATTGCAGCTCATCTAACCAGTCTTTACGAATGATAGGTCCCCGGAATACAAGTCCGGAAGGGTTACGAATCATTGGAAATACATAATATTTACCGCTATCTGTTTTAATCATTTTGTCGAGTTCTTTATCTTCTGCCAGCTTTTTCTTCAAATTCGGCGCATACTTATCAATCAAATCATTGAGTTCCAGAATGACTTTATCGTTAATCGCCTTTTCCGGACCGCCTGGGTAAGAACCTGCGCTTCTTCCCGTCCAATCATATTCAATGACATCCGGCAGTTTATCCGCAACAATCATCAGATTGAACTGCTCTTTCGTTTGCTGATCATTCGGGTGAATATATTTCACCTCAACGCCGGTAGCTTTGGCCAGTTGTTTACCAAATGGCGTTTCAGCCAAGTTTTGATAAAACGTGGTCGCATTGTTGTTCAAACTTTCCCATGATGTTAACGTTTCCTTCGTATTCAGCGGATAAACTGCCTTCGGTGCATCCGTTGCGGATGGACTTGCACTATTCTTGGTTGTGCTGCCAGTCTCCGAGCAAGCGGAAAGTACGATACCTGTTAACATGAGAACACTTAGCCCAGCAGCGCTGTATGACCGATACTTTCTTTTTGATTTGTTACTTTCCATGTTCATCCCCCATTCCATAGTTAACCTGTCTTTTCAATTTGAAAGCGCCTACATTGCCTATTTTGCCGAATCCATTCCCAAAAAACTATCTTCAATATCGAAACAGGTATGCAAAACCTCAAATTTCAGGTTTTGCATACCTGTTTCGTTTTACATGTTACGGGCTGTCAGGTCCTACATCCGAAGCACTGAGCGGCACGCGGACGATGGACGTAGAGGAGCTGAAGTACTCATCGGCGCCAACATCGTTCGTTGAACGCGCTTGACCATCCATATCCTCAGTGACATAAGAATAGCTGCCAACAGCGGCATTAACGGCTGCACTGCCCGAGGTTAACTTTTGCAAGCCGCCAATCGTTGTGAATGACGGTGTGATATTCCGAATTTCCGAAGAAGTTCTCGAACGATTCGTAACCGTGCTGCCAAAGCCGATATTTCCTTCAAACACGGTGTTCGATGTTTTCACTTCTTCATATAGCGTACCTGCACTGTTATTAACGATGTTATTCGCTACTCGGCTATCAACAGGCGCTGATGTATAACTTCTGCCGATAATGATGCCGAAATCGCTGTTCACAATCGTATTGTTCGTAACTTGTGCTCGATACACGCGCCAATGCTTGCTTAAATCCCCACTGCTGTAGTTGGTTGAATTGGTTCCACCATCCCAATCTCCACCATCGAGATTAATGGCATCCGTGGTAAGACCCTCAAAATAATTGTTATAAATGCGATGATCCGTCCCATAGATTCGGAACCCGCCTACACCGGCTTTACTGCCATCGCCCAAAAAGAAGTTCCCATAGTATTGATTGTTATTGCCGTGTCTTGCCGTAACCTGCCCTTGCGAATTCCGAATCGTATTGTAGCGAACCGTATTGCCGCTGCTTTTCACGGAAATGATTTCCGGATCGCCATCGCTGTTCTCGAACAGATTATTCTCTACGGTCGCGTTCCCGTTTAATAAAGAGACGCCGGATAAGCCAAGACGAATGCTCTCTTTGCCATTCGTAATCCTTGGTGTGCTGTCATAAAAGTAGTTGCGGTCGATAATCGTATAGCGCGACATATACGTACTTCCATCGCCATCTACAGCAATGATTGGCCCCGGATCCGCTTTGGATACGAATTTATTCCGATCAATCCGATTGTTGTCGCTGTTAACGCCTCTGATTTTCACCCAATTGTTCGTAGCCCCGGTTTCATTCAGATTGAATTCATTGCGTGTCACGCGAATATGGCTGGACTCATCCATTTTTACCGCATTGTTGCTTGCACTCGTCGTAGTTGTAAATTTCATTCCCGAAATCGTCACATAAGACGACTGATACAAGCTGAAATAAGCTCCCCCGGAAATAATCGCTTGCCCGCGGTTCAAGGCTTTGATGACGATTTCCTGGCCATCTTGACCGTGAATCCCATTGACTGTAAATGGACCGGATTGTGAGTAGGTGCCATTTTGCAAATAAATGATCCTGCCGGGAATAGCCTGGTCGATCGCAGTCTGCAGCTGAGCCGACGTCGAAACCGTCACTGAATCTTCAACGGGAGTGCTGCCTCCATTTCCATAAACCTCGACTTCCAAATAGCTGTTCCAAGCGCTCGCCGAATTCCCATGACCAATAATACGCACATACCGGACCGATGCGACATCCGGAAAATCGAAGGTTTGCAGCCCGTCTACCAAGCTGCTTGTTACATTGGAAAGCTGCGTCGTGAACGTCGCATTGTCCGCAGAAGTCTGAATATCAAAAGATGAAGTACGCGTAGAGCCATTTAAAAAGGCAATTTTAACAAAAGCTACCGTTACGCTGGAGCCAAGATCGAATTTGATCCATTGGCCATCCCCACTTGCTGACCAACGGGTACCCATATCGCCGTCAACCGTATTCGCTGGAACATTGCCATCGTTGGAGCTTGCGGTCACGCTGGAACCCGATACGGAGAACTTCGTATCTGCTGCAGCAACGAAACTAGGAATCAAACTCATGAACAAGAGTACGCATAACAGGAAGGCCGCAGCCTTCTTCGGTGACATTTTCATGTAACTAACACCGTCCTTTTTTTACTGAATGTGATGAATCACTTTGAAACGAAAGCGCTTACTAAATTATTCCTTCAGGACGCGTTCCTCACCTCCCTTCCACATCAAGTCGTTTTTTTTGTCCAATTTCATGATTATTGAACCTCATTTGGCTTCGTTTGTGAAATATGCAAAAGTTAAAATGACATGCAAAACATAAACTCACTCCCTATCAATTTCGCGAATGAACGACAGTCGCTGAAAAATGCGCTCACATCGCTTTGTTTGTTGATAAGCAAAAGCTAAATCTTCTGATACTTCCCAGGCGTCATTCCTTCAAATTTCTTGAAAATACGCAAGAATGTGCTCACATCTGCATAACCGACACGCCATGCGACTTCGTTGATCGTCAGGTTGTGCTCAGACAGCAGCACTTTTGCCGCTGACAATCGCGTATGGTTAATGAGATCCAGCAGGGATTCTCCCGTATGTTCTTTAAATATTTTGGACACGTAGGAAGGTGTCAGCGAAAAAGATTCCCCAATCATCGAGATATTCAAATTGACATCTCGAAAATGCGTCTGAATATAATCGCGTATATCATCGATCAGATAAGTATGTTGATTCTTCTTGTCGGTTTGAATCCATTCGCAGACCTGTTCAAGCACTCGATTCATATGGGCCATCATGTCCTGAACCGTGTCACAGTTCAACAGCCGTTCCACATCTTCAGCATGAGCTTCAAAATTTCGTTTGCTGATCGAGCTCACCTCGTCGAGCGTTTTCAGCATTGTGCTTGCCAAATTAAATAGCAGACATTTTGCAAGCGGCACTGAAACAGGATGATCCTTGAAATTCGTCTCGTAAATTTCTCCAAGCAGCGCCCGCGATTTGGACAAATTCCCCGTCTTCACGTAGTAAACGAGCTGCTGTTCAACGCTCAACGGATAATAGTAATTCCGTCCGGAGCACGCTGCCTCCATGCTGATTTCCTTGTACAAAATCACCTGCCCATTGCCGCGCACGATGCGATGCTCAAGAGTTTCCAGTGCCTCTTGGTAAGATTGTGAGATGCCATACACGTCATTATGAACACCGCTCACAGCAATCGTCATTTCCGCATGGATGTGTTCCTTAATGAACGCTTGCGTTTGGGTGGCCATTCGGATTAATACCAAGTCTTCTTCCTCATTCGAAAGAAGTGGTTTCAAATTAACGATACAGGCTGTCAGCTCATTCATTTCTGTGGAATAAACCGTTGCATCGCCACCAGCAAGCTCCTCGATCACATTGCTAAGCACAAAATGAAGCATCTGTGTCTCCTGCCCGAATGATGCATCCGCTTCATCCGTTTGCAGCTTGCCGTAAGCATCAATGCTGAACAGCAGCACCGCAAACCGATCCGTAACAAAGTGGACATTGTGGGCGGCAAAAGAATCCGTAAGCGAAAGCTTTTTCTCCAACTGCCCCTTCAATAAACGTGTCAGAAAATGCGCTCTGATCGTATTATTATGCAGCTTTAACAGCTTGCTAATTTCATCTTTCTCGATAAAGGTATGATGAAGTGCATTTTGCAAAAAGGAATACTCATTCGATTTTCCATCAAATCGGAATCCGGACCGCTGCGTCATATTCTGGAGTAGTACTTGAATTGGCATATAATTTTTTCTCAAGAAAATAATCGTAACGATAATGCCTATTAACAAGCCTAGGGCAATACCCATTCTTGTTATCGCTTTCAAATATTCCATCTTCTCATTGAAGATTTCTGCCGGGAGAACAGACACATATTTCCAGCCCGTCAGTTCGGATGTAACATAAGACAAAGCCGCTTTGTCATGATTCATCTCAGCGTACACCAAACCTTTTTTCCCTAACAAACGCTCTGATGGCAAGTTCTCTTGCAGCTCCTGTTTATCTTTGGACGCAGCAATGAAGCGATTATCTCTATCCAAAATCAGTAGCGATGAATCATTGTATTTCGGAATGCTTTCCAGCAGCTTATTCTCATTAATCAAAATGATTAGAATGGGATAAGGCTGAAGCGGATTATTCAAAACGAGAGACCGGGCAAACATCACCCCAGACATCGCCGTACCTTCGTTCCAATATTTCATTGGTGAATACTTATAGACATACTTTTGATCAAATAGCCGTCTCCACTCCTCAAAAGAAGTCTCCTTCCCCGGCTTCATGAGGGTGAACAGCCCACGGGAATCGGTGTGATTGAACGTGGATACAACGGTATCGCTGTTCGCATACATCACGTAAATTTGCTCAATATAGTCATTGGCTCGTTGGTAAGTTCTCAGACTTTCGGCAATATTAAACAGTTGATAATAATGATCGTCGAATAACGGCTTTTCAACATTCGCGAAAGAAGAGACATTTTTGTTTAAAGCAACTTCCAAGCTTAATTGTTCCAAGCCTTTTAACTTACTATCGATAGACATTTCGATCTGCGTGAGAAGCAGCTCGTTCGCCCGATTTATTTCTTTCTCCACCAGACTGTGCGTTGCCGAATAAAGAATCATACTTATTACAATAGGAACCAACAGCACAGACAAATACGAGATTAGCCATGTGGTTATAACACTCCTATTATTTTTCCGAATCTTCTGCAGCATACGAATGACCTCCCGGCACGATGAGAACGGTTACAATTATTACTTCATGAGGCTTTTGAAGGATCCCCTTTATTATTAGGGAAAGGGCGATCTTAGTAAATCATCAAAATATAAACACATATGCAATTTATAAAATGAGCCAGTGTTCCAAATGCTACAACATCAATTCCCAATCGTATGAAACAGTATGAATCCATGAATGAAACTGCCGTAGTTACTAAATAGAAATAACCCGCCCCCATAGATAGGAGCGGGTTAAATGCTATGAAATGGAAGACCCTGCTGCCTTGAATCGACTTTTGATAAACACGGTCAGCTTATTTTTCTGCTTTCATAAGTTATATAAACATCCCGCCGTCTACTTTGAGGATCTCTCCTGTCACAAAATGCGAATGCGCAATTAATGAATAAGCGACTTCAGCCACATCTTCCGGAGTTGCAATTCTACCAAGCGGTGTTCCCTCTGCCAGTCGCTTGATATGATCCTCCTGCCCCTCAACCCATCGGGTTTGTACAATCCCAGGCGCAATACTATTGACGCGAACTTCAGGGGCCATGATGCGGGCAAGCGATTTCGTTACACTAATAGCAGCGGCTTTCGAGGCGGCATAAGCGATCGAACTGCCTAGCCCCGTCAACCCTGCGACCGACGTAATGTTTACGATACAGCCTTTCTGCTTTTTTAATTCGACCGCTGCGGCCCGGCTGCAAAAGAAAAGCCCCTTTACATTGACATCCATGACCCTGTCCCAATACTCCTCTTTCAACCCTTCAAGATCATCATGGCTAACAAAATCGGTCACTCCTGCATTATTGACTAAAATATCCAACTGTCCGAATGAACCTACGGTTTCTTTAATCATTTGGCGTACCTGAAGATCATCGGAAACCGTAGCTTTAAACAACAGACATTTTACTCCTAAAGCCTCAATTTCTTTTTGGGTCTCCAATGCTTCATTTTCCGATTTGGAATAATTGATTGTAATATGGACGCCTTCCCTTGCTAAACGAAGAGCGATGGCTTTTCCGATACCGGTTGCAGAGCCGGTAATAACAGCTACATTTCCTCTCATAATTCACCTTATCATTTTTTTTATTTTGCTATTATCTTATTGATCATCCATCTCGTTCATTATTATGAACATTGTTCTAAATGTTGCCGTAAGAAAATATTCCCACAGTTTTCTGCTTGTGTCAATCGAATTTCAGAAAAATATATGAAAGAAAAAATCCCTATTCACCAGAAGTGAACAGGGATTTCTATTCTATTAGTGCTCGAACGTGACGATAAAAACCAAATTTTTGTTCTGTTGGAGAGGCTGTGTAAATCATTAGGCTAGCCCTACGTAACTAAATTGCCAGTCGAAGTAGTACCTCTGACAGAGCTTGGTGTTTCTAGCCTCTCATCTGAATCTCATAATCTGTAACAATCTTTCCATCGTATTGGATAATTTGACCATTTTGAATCTTATCAGACAGGATAATGTCGGTACTTATCTGCCCAGCGGCTTCGGGAGACTTGACGAATCCGCCGTGCGCACCAACTTCCATACCGTTCAAATCGGTTGCGACTGCGCCAGGCATGATGCCGAAAATCTGGCGATGGCTGCCCATTTTTTCAAACTCGTAAGCGTAAGTCAGTGTCATCACGTTGAGTGCTGCTTTGCTCGTAATGTAAGCGAGCGGGTGCCAAAAGTCGGTCGGCGAAATCGGAACGGTGATATTGACGATTTTCGCGTTGTCTGTCAGAGATGACAGCAGACTTTTGATGAGCTCATGCGTGCCGAGAAAATTCGTTTCCATCGTCGTACGTAAATCCTCTGTTGTATAGTCAAATGTGCGCTTTGCGAGGTCGAGCGCCGCGCGCCCAGGCTTGACACTATCAGGAATTCCAGCATTGTTGACCAAAATATCGAGCGAATCAACCATTTTAGCCGCTGCGTGCAAGCTGTCAAGATTATTTAAATCAATCTTGATGAACGTTGCTGATATGCCTTCTGCGGCAAGTTTTTCGACTGCTGCCTGCCCACGGGCTTCATCACGCGCTCCAACGAGAATGTCATAGCCACGCTTACCAAGACTTCGAGCGATTTCGAAACCGATTCCTTTATTTGCGCCAGTGACGAGTGCTTTCATAGTGAGCTCCTTTTCGTTTTTTATTTGATACAAGCATATTATAACTTAACGATAGAATCATCAGTATCCTCAAAAAATTCTTAATTCCTCTGATACGATGCGTTTCTGTGTTTTCATGTAATTCCTTTAAGTAATTCAGTTAAGTCATTTGTTTTTGGGGCCTTTATTAGAGCTCCCAATGGATTAAGGCCTGTCTTCAGCTTTAGCTCGAAATAATAAAATCGCTAGAGATAAAAAGACACGATTGAAATCGTCCTCTCCAAAAATCGTTCCCATATATTCAAATCATCAAAATAAGTATCAGAAATACGCATTGACATCTGAAATTCATCCTGTAACTTTTTCTGGATCTCAGCTATTATCGGTCCATCATAAATCGAGCATACCGATTCCTTATTAAGATAAAAGGTGCGAGTATCAAAATTCGGGGTGCCCGTCATCACATACTTTCCATCAATGCTCAACAACTTTCCATGAAAAAAACCGTTCTGATATAAATAAATTTCTGCCCCATGTTTCAAAAGCTTTCTTAAGTACGGGTATGCAGCTTGTTTTATCATAGGGAAATTACTATTAAGCGGAACTAAAATTTTGATAGCAACACCTCGTTTTCTTGCCTCAAGCAGCTCATCCACCATTTTCTTTCCAGGTATAAAATAAGGTGATGCAATCACGATCGAATGACTTGCCTTCATTATCCAGTCTTGATATCGCTCCGCCAATCCTTTCCCATCTGTAAATAAATAATCATAAAACGTATATCCATTTATAGGGAAGCTGGTATGAACAGGAAAACTGTCACCCGTGTTATTTTTCCAATCAAGCAAAAATTGTCTTTCCATTTCTTGAGCGCCGTCACCACTGATACGAAAGTGATAATCCTCCCAATGGCCCACTCGTTTATCTTGATCTAAATGTTCCTTTCCCATATTAAAACCGCCAATATATGCGGTCGTCCCGTCAATCACAGTAATGCGGCGATGATTCCGATTTTGTAAAGTATAGAAGAAATGTGGAAGCGTAGGCTTTCCGCTAAACGTAAATTGCACCCCAGCTTTTCGTAATCTTTCTCGCATCGATTTCTTAAAAAGAAAGCTTCCCATTCGATCTGTCGATAACTTAACATCGACCCCTAGTTTTGCCTTATCCTCCAATAAAGCAAGAAATTTATTACTAATTTCATCATTTCGAATGATAAAAAAATGTATATAAATGTACTCTTTCGCATTTTGAATATCGGAAAAAAGCGAATCATACAAATCCTGTCCCGCGTTATACATCTGAAAATCGGCATAGTGGTAAGAACTTTGTTTTGCCGCATCAGCTTCTTTTACGCCTTTTTCAATGTCTAGATAAACCCATCCTATGAGTAGAAATAGTAATAAAGGTGTAAATAATACCTTTCTCACACAAAATTCACCTTTTTTGTGATTACTATTATCCGGGAAGGGCATTTTTATACAATCTAAAATTTCGCGGTCTTAGTTTATCACAAACAAAGGTGGCATTTGAAAAAACATTTGGGGTCAAAGAGCATGCCTTTTAAACTCATAGTGAGCACCCTTACGTCGAAATAATCACTAATATTGGCATTGACATGGTTATTTTTTTCTTACTTGGTTAACATACTAATAGTTTGAATGATTGATCTTGAACTGCTCTTGTCAGCGAACTAATGATATTATTAATCATATGAAGTAATATGAAAAGTACATACTTTTTTGTTACATAGTAATTAAATAGTTACAATTAGAATGGAAGGTGTTATATCAAATATGAAAACATATTATTGCGACCTAGAGATTTCATTGGAGGTTATTGGAGGTAAGTGGAAGGGACTTATTTTGTACCATTTGATAAAGGGGCCAAAACGAACAAGCGAGTTAAAAAAACTTATTCAAAGCATTTCTCAAAAAATGCTAATTCAAACACTTCGCGAATTAGAGACTGACGGGCTCATTCACAGGGAGACGTATAAACAAGTACCTCCTAAAGTTGAATATTCAACTACTGAACTTGGTCAGTCGCTCGAACCTATGCTGAGAGCACTTTGTTCCTGGGGTGGCGATTATGCAGCAAAAAGATTCTCAGAGGATGAGTATCAAATTCTATCCGTAGAATAGTGTCAATTATATCTATTAAACTTTTAATAACTTAAAATGCAGTCCTGTGAACACTGGCTTTGGTGTTTACAGGACTGTTTAAATTAAAGCTGTCACAGCAATTCTAAGAATAATCAAATAAAGCATTATAAGTTGAATTACTATCTTAATTGTTCCGAAAAATAAAATCCGCTTTTTCAGTAGCTTCTATTATGTACCTCGTATAGGTTCCTTACTGCGCTTCCGGATCATTGCAAATACTGCTAATAATATCGGAAAGATAATACAGGGAAGTAGTGATGAAATAGGAAAAATTTTATCTCCATATGTAAAGTGATCAGCCGTTCGAATAAAGCTTCTACTGGCATGTGCAAAAAATAGCAAACCGACCACAAATACAAAAGGTTTTTTTTTCTTAATATTAAAAACATTTCCTAATATAAGAGTAAATACATACTGCAAAACAATGGAATATATTAATGTGAGAACCGTCCATAATCCAATAAGAATGACCTCGATTCTTTCCAAATATTCTCCGAATTTCACCAATTGTAATGTTGAAAAAAATGGAAAGGTTGATGCTTTCACATAATTTAACCCTAATGAACCAAGAGTCAAATATGTAATAATTAGCATATAGAGCCCTGACATAATAATTGCAATCAAAGAACTTGAAAATAATTTTTGGGGTTGTTCAACTCTTGACATTAAAAAGCCAAATGTAATTAATTCAGAAAATGTAAATGTAAATAAGTGCAAACTCTGCACAATGATTTCGGAAAATTTACTTTGAAAAGGAGGAAGGAATGGGTTGGTTTGAATCTCAGGAAATACAAATAGGCAAGTAGCAAGAAAGCCAATTAAAAAGAATGGTAAAACAGCGAAATTAGTTCGTACTAATGTGCCAAGGCCTATGTACACACCATATGTAGAACAAATAACACAAGCCAATATCATAATATTCGCATTTGTATTGGGCAACAAAATCGTCGTATAGAACATTGACAACGCTCGAAAACCACCAGAAGCGTTCTCAAGATTATTGAGTAGATAAATACAAAGCATGGCTTTACCGACCCATTTTCCGATTAAATGATTACAAATTTCAGCCAAACTTTTTTGTGGAAACTGACGTTGAACATAACAGATGAGCGACAAAACACCAATTCCCATAAAAATATTCACAACATTAGCGATCCAAACGTCTTGTTGTAATACTTTTGCTTCGGATAGGAATAGTCCTTCGAATCCAGTTATAAAACCGAATATTAGAAAACTGAACTGTATATGCGATATCTTTTCTAAGCCTGCCATTCAGATCCCCACCTGTTTATTTTCTAATGGTTGAAGTTGAAATAATCGGATATAGGTGAATATAATGCATAGTATACACTTTCTACTGTTGGCCATTTTTCTCCAATATGTGGAGTAAAATAACCCGTGATCACACAACATAATACCAATATCAATATAGCATCCGATACATAAGACTTTTTGAGTAAATGTACAAATAATACGATTCCATAACAGAGAGAACCAACCATAAAAACGGCATTTACCATTAATCTCTTCCTCCGATGGATGTAGTCATACCAGTTCTTTCTATTTTGACTGAGACATGAGTCTGAATTGGCATTGTAGGATAAATATTCTCCCAATCCCTTTGAATAACTTTCCATTCGTTAGGATGATGCTGTATCAACACATCCGAAAATCCAATAATATCCACTTTCAAATCTTTTTGAAAATAGT
Source organism: Paenibacillus chondroitinus NBRC 15376 (assembly GCF_004000765.1). Lineage (GTDB taxonomy): Bacteria > Bacillota > Bacilli > Paenibacillales > NBRC-103111 > Paenibacillus_E > Paenibacillus_E chondroitinus. The sequence goes on from NZ_BILW01000022.1 coordinate 41,822, forward strand.
TTAAGGTAGTTTTTATAACTTTTTCAATATGCTCAGCAGCGGCTTTCTCCATCTGATTTATGTTTGCTGAATCTAAAACTTTTGTATCCTGATTCACACTTTCTACAGCTGCATCTAATTTCATATTTAGTCTGATTACTGGATTGCCGTTGCTAAACTCACTGTGAATTTCTGAATTCGACACATGAAATACAGAAGTAAAATCGAGGCCAGATTTCAATTCAATATTTTCAGGAAATTCAAGATTTCTCCATATTTTTTTGTTGGTTAAGATGTTTACCACCAAGACATCGTTTCCATTCAACCAACCAGCCAATTTTTCTTTGTAGATTACTGCACCCCCGCTCAATAAAGGAACGTCTCTGTTTTTAGATTCGGATGGTTTCAAAATTAAACTGGCTGCAACAAATCCCCGATAAGGATTCGGGAATAAGTTAACAAAATCTTTTAAAAGGATTGGAGCACTCTGACCGAGAAGTTTATTATTCCGAATTTGACCTAATAAATCATTCGAAACCATGTCTCCAGATTCGGGTTTTAGTTTTAATTTGTCTGAAGCTAGACCTTTCGTAATGATCGGGAAAGATGTAATTCGGAACTCACGTTTCCTTGTTAAATAATCTACTACTTCGTATAAAGAATACCGTGCAGCATCCTCACCAACGATAAAAAATTTATTGTGCTGATATATGGCATTTTTACCGGCATGAGCTCGCATTTTCTTACCTGCTTCTAATAGCGTACTTCCCGTTTCACTTGAGATTTTTTGAGTAAATGATCCCGCTTTTTCTTGGCTCGAGTTGGTCGGCAAAACGCAATATGATGTAAATGTATATTCTTTGGATTTAATATCATAATCTAGGGCTACTGCTGTATCTATTGCAATATCTCCGATTTCGTTAGCATCCCTCGAGCAGCCTCCCATTAAAACGACAACTATACATAAAAGTATAAACTTTTCAATATCCCTCATATTAATCCCATTCTTTCGTAGGCACATAATGGATTGAACGCTTTGAAGAATCCACCAATCGCGCTTCTTGTCGAGAAGTTGCTTTTCTGAACTTAACTGGAAATAGAATAATTTCTTTCAAAGCTTTCTTCCAATCATCCGAACCAAGTGGATCAAGAAAAAGAACGCCACAAGATCTTAAGGAGCATAAGTGGTACACGATTAGAAACAGGCCTACAGATACGCCGAACACACCTAGATTGGCAGCAAGAACCATTAGTGGAAATCGTAATATGCGCAACGAAATACCTGTGCTAAAGGATGGTATAGTAAAGGATGCTATGCCTGTCATAGCAACAACAATCACCATCGGACGAGACACAATACCTGATTGTACGGCAGCTTCTCCAATAATAAGAGCCCCAACGATGCTTACTGATTGCCCAACAACCCGTGGTAACCGTAAGCTCGCTTCCCTTAATATCTCAAAAGATAATTCCATAATGACTGCTTCAATAAAAGTAGGAAAAGGTATTCCTGCTTTTGCCGTAAGAAAAGTCATCATCAGTGGTGTTGGAATCATCTCCAAATGAAACGTTGTTAATGCTATGTATAGAGAAGGCCCCATCAAAGAAACAAACAATGTAATCAATCGTATGGCACGGATAAAATTAGCGAAGTAAAATCGTTCATACAGATCTTCCGAGGGATGAAGCATTTCAAAAAATGTACTAGGTGCAATTAGAGCGTTTGGTGACCCATCCATCATAATTACGATTTTCCCTCGATTTACTGCTGTAATGACACGATCGGGTCTTTCGGTATCTAGAATCTGTGGAAATGGTGAAAACGTACTATCCTGGATCAATTCTTCAATTTGCGTACTATCCACCAGCGTATTGATTTCGATTGCATCAATTCTCCGCATCATCTCATTCAGAACTCCGCTATCGACAACATTCGCGAGGTAAAGGATCATCACTTTGGTTTGACTCTCTTGCCCAATATGAACCATTTTCGCTTTCAAATTAGAAGATTTCATCCTCCGATAAACCATACCTAGATTTATCTGCAAATCATCTGAAAAGGCCTCTCTCGGACCGCGTACGTTAAGTTCAAGCTGCGGCTCACCTATGGGTCTTGTCTCATAGCCTGGTAGACTCATGGCATATCCTTCAGTACGCCCGTCCATAAAAACAACAAAATTGGCATCAGCAACATGGCTGACGACCTCATTCATATCCGTAAGCACTTGCACATCGCCTAGAGAATAAAGAGTTTCAAGAATCGTTTTCTGGGCATGTCCATGATCATTATTTCCGGATAAATCCAATTTTATTTTACGGACGATTTGTTCATTTAATCTTTTCTCATCCACGAGAATCGTTAAATATACGATGAATGCTCCACAGTTCAAGTCCGAATGACACAGTTCTCTGATGCTTAATAATTCATTCTCGGAATAACATCGCTGAAGCTGCTCTAAGTTCATAGCCGCAGATGTAGTCAACGGTACTTTGTGCAATTCTATTCTCCCTCCTCCCATAGTTCTAATGAACATTGGATGTTTATCCAAATATTAGTGTCATGTGTATTATTAGCATTAGCACGAAGAACTATGTCACATGTTCATTCACAAATCAAAATATTTTTATCTTGTTTATGACAAAGCCACATCTTCATTTCATTTACTCAACTTGACTTTTTCAGTCAATACTATACAGAATAATATTTCAAAGTAAAGAAGGGAATCTTTAGGAAAGACTGATTATGAAAGGTGTTTTGATTGATGATGGATAAATTATCGTACTTATCTAAAATTCACATTTTTGAAGCACTTCCACCTGAGGATTTAATGGAAATTGATCAAATGACGCCTATGACTCATTTTAGTGCCATACCAAAAGGAACAATTGTACAAACACCAGACTCTAACCGGGATGGCTTATTTTTTATTAAAACTGGGAAACTCCGCGTGTACAAAATAAATTCAGAAGGCAAACAATACACAGCTGCAATACTCGGAGCAGGTAATATGTTTGGTGAAATCGATGCATTTTCGCTTGGAACAAGTGATGGTTATATTGAAACACTGGAGGAAACATTACTTTGCTCGGTTCACAAAGATCAGTTCGAGCAATTTCTACTCCAAAGGCCAGAATTAGTTTTGCGCTTTTTGAAGGAGGTCAGTAAGAAACTAAACGAAGCCTCTGAATTACTAGAAAGACTAGCATTAGGAACTGTACATGAACGTGTACTGTATTTGCTACTACGGCTTTCTAGTCAATTCGGCATCCCTGAGGAGCATTTTGTTAAAATCGATCTCCCTCTAACCCACATGGAGTTAGCTCATATGATTGGAGCCACAAGAGAATCCGTTACTAACTCATTAAACGAGCTTTCCAAACAGGGGATCATCAGATCAGGAAGAAAAAAAATACTAGTAGATCAAAAGAAAGCTAAAGAAAGTTTCGCACTAGACAACCATTAAAGAAAAATGAGGAGTAATTCGCATAGCGAACACTCCTCAATTTAACTTCTTCTATTCTCAATTTACTGTGTTAAGATATTCGCGTACTTGTGTAGGGGTTTTTGCAAGTTTACTGTGTAAATGACCAATTTTCTCTCCATTTTTAAAGACTAATAAGCTAGGAATCCCACGCACATCATTTTCTTCGGCTATTTGTTGAAACGCCTCAGCATCAATTGCATAGAAATCCTTATCCGTTTGCTCTTCAATAATATCCCCAATAAAGCGGTCCATGTTTTTACAGTCAGGGCACCACGTTGTATCAAATTTCATAACTGTAAAAGCATCTCTTGCAATAAGTTCTTGATATTGATCTTTTGTTTGTATTCTATTCATGTCTATATTCTCCTCATTTATGTTATTTAATTAATTGAAATAAATCATTTAGAGATTCACTCATCGTGGGATGTGTGAAGATGTGATCTCTTAAATAAGTGTAGGGTTGACCTGTTTCCATGGCTATCTGAACAATATTAATCATTTCATGAGATTCTGAACAAAACAATGAACAGCCGAGTATCTTGTCTGTCTTCGCATCAACGATTGCTTTTAACAGCCCGTCCGTTTCTTCCGTCAACTTTGCACGCGGTATTGCTGCGGCAGGCATTGTGGCTACTTTTATTTCATAACCCTTAGCAAGTGCCTGCTCTTCGCTTAACCCCACACGGGATAAAGGAGGGTCAATAAATACGGAATATGGCACATAAAGCCGGTCTTCCGTTGTTCTTTGCTTTGAGCCATACAAGTTATCTAATATAATACGTTGATCGTCCAATGAAATGTAGGTGAATTGTAATCCGCCAATTACATCCCCCATGGCATAAATGTGAGGTATTGTCGTTTGTAATCGCTCGTCAACCTTGATAGCTCCTCGATCAGTAACAACGATGCCTGCCTTTTGAAGCTGCAAACCTTCCGTATTTGGCTTTCTTCCAGCGGCGATTAAAACAGCATCTGCATAAACTTCATGAATGTTATTGTCCTGATCTCGGTAAGTCACAACCACGCCATGCTCTACGTCACGAATAGATTGGATTTCAGTACCCAACTTAAAGTCGATTCCTCTTTTCTCAAGTGTTGATTGAACCATATTCGCAATGTCTCGATCTTCCCTTGAGAGAAATTCACTATGCTTATCTAAAACCACAATTTCTGAACCAAAATTCGCATAGATCGATGAAAATTCCAATCCGATGTAGCCAGCTCCAAGAACAACCATCTTTTTAGGCAGATTAGTTAATTCCATTAGGGATGTACTTGTGTACACATGTTGACTACTAGAAACCCCTTCAATAGCAGGGATAACGGTTGAAGCTCCTGTATTTATATAAATCTTCTCACCATAAATCGATGTAAGCTCTTCGCCACTTTGAATTGCTATTTCATGTGATGATTCAAATTTTGCCTTCCCCGTATAAATCGTTACCTTATCAAGATTGTCAAGGTTATCGTAATTCTTTTGACGAAGGCCAGTGATCAAAGTTGTTTTTTTATCTATAGCTAGTCGATAGACTGCGGATTTATCATCAAAATCTTTTAAATTCATGAGTTGTGACTGCTTAGAAAAATGAACTAATGCTTTTGTTGGAATACAACCAATATTAATGCATGTACCTCCATACATGAGTTCTGATTGTTCAATGACGGCTACTTTCTGACCTTTCTTAGCTAATGCAGCAGCCAGTGTTTTACCACCTTTTCCGAATCCGATAATAACGGCATCATAGTGTATCATTTCACACATCCTGTCTTTTAAACATTCTCATGCTAATGTTAATAGAGTTAGACATGGGATCTAACCTCATTTTGCCGTTAACGTACTTCCCCATTCTCCTTTAGGCTCAAGCCAACTAACCATTCTGTCCTCAATCAACTCACCAAGGGTACCTTCATAATCCTTCCGATAAGGTTTCGTAAATTCTTCCTGCAACCAACTATCCCTTGTTCCCTGCCATATCTCATAGATGACTAAATCATTGGGTTGATCCAAATCATCAGATAGTATAGCGCTAATGAATGCTTTCTCTACAGACATAACTTGGATCAACGAAGATAACTGGGTACGGAATTCCTCTTTTTTCCTGGTTTAATTTTAAACCGAATATTCAATACGACTTGTTGGTTATCTAGTGACATTATCGATTTCTCCTTTTGTAACCTAATTCACAAATCCTTTTGCACAATAGATTTAACAAGTATCTCCTATTGCTGTATACTCACTAATTTTTTGTTTTAAAAATGCTTTACTCTGAATGCCAACAAATGTTTCTAATTTATAACCATCTTTAAAAATCATTAAAGTAGGAATACTTTTCACATCATACTCAGATGCAATATCAGATTCTGCATCTATATCCACTTTAGCAATTGTAGCCTCACTCTTCAGTTCTTTAGCAATTTCTTCTACTATAGGCAACTGTATTTTACAAGGACCACACCAAGTTGCATAGAAATCTACAAGTGTAACTCCATGTTCAATTTGCTTATGAAAGCTATCCTTAGTTAACGAAATAACATCCATTATTTTAACCTCCGAGTGTTTGATAAATTCATCATAATTCTAATTATGAAATATAGAACCCTCAATGAACTAACCTAACTTAATACCGATCGAAGCATTATCTTCCGGTGTTCCGAGCCAATACCCATAAGCTATCGCAACTTCAACAAAGCGTTGTAGTACCTCTAATGAAGGTGGTCCTGGTGGCACAGTGTCAACAGGGCGGCCAATTTCATTGAAAAACTCCCCCATTTTTACTGTCGATACGACTAACAAAGTTACTGTCTCGTTAGAGGAATTCCTCCAGGCATGTTTTACATCTCCTGGAATATCAACGGTCTCACCAGCTTTTACTGTCTTCCAGCTGTCTTCCGTGAATGCTTCAAGTTCCCCTGTGAGAACAACAAACGTTTCACGATCATCATGACTGTGAACAGGAACGATAACTCCTGCTGGGACTTCAGCCTTCATGAGGGAATAATCCTTATTTTCAATTAAATCCGTTACGAGTTGAATACGTGGTCCCATGACATCTAATACTTTTGAATTCATATATTGTGCCTCCTAATTTATAATGTTTTCAATGTTTGCAGCAATTTTTTGCAATGATAGCAGCAATATGATGATCCGGATTTATTGAGTCTTTCAACTCAATTGCAACCCGTTTTCCTTTCTCCTATTCTGCTCCCCTATTATAAGGCTAACCAATTATTTTAATCTGTAATCTATCTTACAGAAGTATGATGTGCTCGATTTTAGTTCAAAAATAAAATAATAGTAAAGAAGGCAAGACTTATGAGTAATACGATCATATATGGACTGACCTTATTTTTGCTTGTTCTCTCCTATTGGAAAGACAAAGGTAAGACCAAACGATCTTCAATGAAAGCATGGAAGTCATTCGAAAATATTTTGCCTCAATTACTTGGGATCATATTTATCATGGGCATTTTACTATCCATCCTTCATCCAGAAACAATCAGTCATTTCATCGGCAAGGAAATCATAGTGAAGTACATGGGTTAAACATCAGGCTGGAAGGGAATCTTTCTAGCTTTTCTTATTGGTTCTGTTGCTGCTGGTCCGCTCTATGCATCTTTTCTGGTAGCTGCAGCTTTCATGAAAAAGGGTGTCAAGTTCAGGTCAACGTTCCAGCCATTATCCCTGCAGCAGCTTTCCACTAATTAAGTGTTTAATAGTCCGAATAAAAATAATAACAATAACAAATGTAGCCAAGATAAGGATAAATGCTGCAATGACCTTCGTCGGCCATGTGTTTACATACAGTGCATACTTCAAAGCTGCATTGCTAAGAACAGCCAATGGAAAGCTTACTGCCCACCAAGCCGTACTAAACGGAATGGATTTATTAACTGCCTTGAAAAACAATACCATGAATAAAAAAAGTCCAAAATAAAACAAAATTGATGCAAACATATCAATAGATTTTGTCATAGATACATATGCAAGAAAGCCAACCTCAAAAGGTGCAATCAAAATTAACAAAGAGGGATTCATGCCTGCTGCCATAGGCTCGTGATGGATCAATCGAGTAAAAATCATAGTCAAGAAAATGAGGGATGAAATGCCCCCAATGGCTAAACAAAACAGGTTGAATTCATGAATCCAAGCAAACGGCATTGCAACCCCCGTAACGGGTACATTCAAAATGGCAACAGCAGGAATTAACATGGCAGGAACAGCATGTAGTGGATCCTGTTTAACTTTAAATAAACGAGATACCATGAAGTAGCTTAATAAGATGGTTAGACTTGTACCTATTATCCAAATCGATTGCCCAAGGATTATGCTGTAAGGTAAAATAACGGATGAAAGAAGTAGGATAGCAACGGTGATCGCTCCATAGAAATTACCGCCAATTGGGCTTGAAAACTCTGAATAAACAACACTTGGGAATTTCAGCAGCTTTATGACGAAAAAAACACTTAGAAGCACAAACATTATGATACCCATCAAACCAATCAATTCTGCAATCAGCGAGGAGGTTCCAAACAGATTATGGGATAACCTTCCAGCAAGCGAAAGTCCTGATATGCCCATAACCGAGCCAAATGAGTTAACAGATAAAAATTTTAGTCGATCCATTCTAGATGATCCCACGTATGATATTCCTTCTTTACTACATATTTTTTACCGATTGAGCCAATTATAAGAAAAGGAACAGCTTCTCAATTTTCAAGTAGCTGAACCTTTTCATGAAATCCTTTAAGTTGATTTTAGGAAAAATGTTTACCAGCAGTAATCGTAGTTCCCCATTCTCCGAATGTCGAGTAGAAACCAAGCTCTCTACCCAACAAGAATTCTGCTGCACGAGTGTATGGACCTTGGCGATAAGCTTTCGTTTCTTCCTCTGCTAACCAAGTTTCCTTAGAACAATTCCAAATTTCGTATAGCACAACTTCATCAGGATCATCAACGTTTTCATGTACAATCCCATTTACAAAAGTAGGTTCTTTGGACATTGTATCAAAGAGCGGCTTTAGGTTATCAAAAAAGGATTGTTTATCTGAGTTAGCTTTCAACTTAAAACGGGCAATAATTACGGTCTGTTCTGTTTTATTCATTTTAAATCCTCCAATAATAATTTTATTTTTTCGTTCATTCTTAGTATTAGAAATTCACACCATTAAATTTGAGCAACCCCGCCGTCTACGAATAACTCTATTCCATTAATATAACTACTTTCATCTGAGGCGAGGAACATCACAGCATTAGCAATTTCTTCAACGGTTCCAACCCTGCCTAGTGGAGTTATATTTTTAGCATGTTCTAGAACAGAATTAGTATTCTCAGCGAACAAGTAATCATACGCAGGCGTATGAACAAATCCAGGGCTTAGGACGTTTACACGAATTTTTGTCCCTTTTAAATCAAGGATCCAGTTACGAGCCATCTGCCTAATGGCAGCTTTTGAAGCTCCGTAAACACTAAACGCTGGATCGCCAATAGAACCCGCCGTTGAGCCAGTCATGATTATAGTTCCAACTTTATCAGGGAACAAAGGCAGAGCTTTTTGAACAGTGAAAAGCGTTCCTTTAACGTTAACATCAAAGGTTTTATCGTAATGCTCTTCAGTAATTTCTCCCAATGGAAGCATATAACCCAGCCCTGCATTCGCAAAAAGAATATCTAAATGACCACTTTGCTTCTTGACCAAAGCATAGAGCTTGTCCAAATCCTCCAACTTAGAAATGTCCCCTTGAACGCCAGTTACGTTGTTCCCTATTTGTTTTACCGCTACATCAAGCTCCGCTTGTCTGCGCCCTGTAATATATACATGAGCACCTTCTTTTGCAAACTGCGTGGCTGCTTGGAGACCAATTCCGCTTGTGCCTCCTGTTACTACTGCTACTTTCCCATCAAATTTCCCCATATTCTTTTTCCCCTTTACTAACGTTTATATTGAAATGATTAATCTGAAGTTGGCTTGTCTACAAATACAGTCAAGGAATGAATGGAACCATTCTCTACAGCAATGAAGTCTTGCCCAGTAATCACGATTGGATTCTCAGATGATTCGTACCTCCAACTAAATCTCGCTTGATCATGATGTTCGTCTACTGTGCCCGGAATAACTGTGAACACTTTTCCTGGATTTTTGGCTTGTACTTCATCAATAAGATTATCCAGAGCGTCATGACCAACAATTACCTCGGAGAAAAACGGATCAAACACCTGGCAGTCTGATGTGTACGCTTCTTGGATCTTAATTCTTCTTTTCTTGGAGTCTGTTTCACTCCAAATTTCAATGTGTTTATTTATTAATTGATCGATTATTGTACTCATATACTTTTCTCCTGGATACTTTAATTAATAATGCACATTGGTTAGTATGTTTTACATTGACTCTATCATGCAATCAGCTGATTTTTATCAATTAAGTTAATGCGTCGTGGCCACAAGAGTCATTATGGAACAAAAGTAACTAAAAAAAAAGTACTTACTTTCTGGTTATATAGTATGCAAAAAGTAATATTTTAGCCTTAATGCCGTATACGATTTAAATGGTAATTAGTTCCAGAAGACTTTCATTCTATCAACTTTTCTCCGGCAGCGCGGGTACTCATTAGTTAAATTAGACAGCTTCCGCTCCTCTGCGCAGATCCGATCCTAACACCACCAATTTTACTATCCCACAAAAAGAAAAGTCCCAGCTTTCGCCGAGACCTTCCTTTTTACACATCGTATTCTAACTGTTTTTTCGCTTGTACGATAAACTCCAGGGGATTATTGATATCAGCCGCATTGTACTCAACTGCACCCATTTTCAAAACAAGTTCCACCCTGTATTTCTCCGCATATTCGCCGCGATTACGTTCTTCAACACTTTTTCTCAAGCGCTCAATGACGATAGATGCCCCTGGCCGATCCGTAAATAGCAGCATGCCCCACATCGGATTCTCTTTATTGAGCAAATAAAGCGAATCGTTCGTGCGAATATTCGTTTGGCTCATTCTGGATAGATCGAGGACCGCTTCCATCAGCTGATCTTCACCAATCATTCGTTTAATTTCATCCCAATACTTCACACTGATCACCATCAAAGTTAAGGGAATATGATACCGAACAGAAAGTGCCATAAATACGGTTGCATCGGCTTGAAAAGAAAGCGTATTTTTCAAACTTGTCTTCAAGTCGACGGTTGCCAAGGATTGATTCTCTTTGATTAGCTGTTCGTTCTCCGACTGCAATTGCCGATTCCCCAGCGTCAAGAGCCAAGTTGCAAGTGTAAAGATCGGAGTCACAATGAGCCAAAAATAATTCTGCGTCCCGATTAAGCCGCCAGCGACAACCGTTTGGTACAAGGTGTACGTCCCATAGCCGAAGATGAACAGAATGTTTAGAATCAAGCCTGTTGTAACATTCGTAAAGTACGTAATAACGGCAATGAGAAAAGCCACATTGAGAAAAAAAATATTTTGCAGGTACAGATTCGGATTGCCCGCGGTGAAAATAATGCTTACAAAACACAATAGTAAAAACAGCAGGAAGCCGCCGTCCGAGATCATACTACTTCGTAATCGACTCATCGCAGATCCCTCCGCTTCTTCTTCGCATATTTACGAATCATTAAAATCAGCGAGAGGATAACAAGCAAGGCGACAAGTCCAGCCGCGGCCATAAAGCCGAGAACATCTTTACGCGCCAGTATATCATCAAGCGCAGTAGATGGCGCTGAGGCAGCTTCTTTCTTAAAGCGATAAGCCTGGACGTTGCCATCTGCATCCGTGATTGCGCCATCGCCGAACACTTGCCATAGCGAGCCTTCCGAGCCGATGAGCTTGGAGGCCAAGTAAGCATATTCCGGACGACTGCCCGTCACTGCCATAAGGCCAAAACCGCTTTGATAGGGAGAATCAATCAATTGTAAAGAACCGATTCGTTTGCCATAGCCGGATTCAATGCTGAGTTTTTCGTTAGAGATAAAACCTTGTCCCCCAGCTCCATAGCGGAAATAAAGCTTATCATTGTTCGCCGCAATCACAGCGTTATCTTCATAGCTGCCGATCGCAATAATTTGACGACCTTTGAGCTGATCAGGTTGGAGGTTACCTGCTAAATATTGTACATTGCCTGTATTCGTCTGCGCATAGCGGCCCAGCAGATTAAATACATTTGTTAACGATTGATACATGTACACATCTCGTGTCGTCGGCAATACAACCGTAACTTGGTTATAGCTGCCATCACGTAGAAACGGATACGGATAGTTGTTGAACAACAGCTCCGTTCTGTCTTTTGTATTCAATTGAAGCAGCGAATCCTTCTCGACAAAGGCCCATGGCATCTGATCTTCATTTGCAAGACAGCTATTATTTTTAAGCTCAAGGTCAAATGCTGCTTTTACTGTAAAATTTCCTGAAATATTCAGGGTTTTCGGAATCGTAAGCTCCATATGATCGCCGTCGGCGAGCTCTGTGGAAAGCCTTTTACTCCCGATCGGCGTATCATTCACGAGAATCGTGACCAACGATCGGTCAAAATCGACATTCCGCGCATAACGAAAGTTGATGCGCAGCTTACTGCCGTCTGCAATGGAACGATTGCCCGGCAGGGAAATAAAATACGCTTTTTCCCGGTGACGGTCACCGACAAGCTTATCTCCGGACTCCGTCAGCGGCAAAGTACGGCTAACATTGACGGCCGGCGTGTCCACTTCCGTGGAAGCCAGTACTTCTTTCAGCGGCGCATTAATTTGCGTAAGCAGCGTTTGATTGGCTGCCAGCCGACCGGCCTTTATGAGGAGCGTGGCGTCGTTCGAAGTGATGACCAGCGTTTTGACTCCATTCAGATCGAGGAGCTGAAGAACGGCTTTTTGCGCCACGTCCCCTTCTTTGATCACAGCCTTCACTTCCGCAGGCAAATGCTCATAGAGACTGACAAGAATGAGTGCTTTCTTGGTTTTCGTCATATCGCTGCTATAAGTCGTAAGCGGAATCGGTTTATCCGTCACTTGATTTACTTTAGCTAAGCCAGATAACGCATAGGTTGCAGCCTCCAATTCAGGAGCTGTGTTTTCCGGTGCAACAGCTATCGCAATTTGACCATTGGTAACCGAATCTTGCCCAATAAAATGGCGTTGAAAATCCTGAATACTGTCTTGTATCGGCACACTGGAATAATTCACGGCAATTCTTGAGGATTTTGCGATTTGCAGCCAATTATCGCGATTATCGGTAGGCAGACAAGCATTCTGTACGGTTGGCGCATTCGTCTCAAGGTGCCCCTGTACCATGAGCGTGTTGACGCCTTTAATAATCATTGAAGCCGGCACGGTCAGATCCAGCTGCTGCTGCACCTTCTCTCCCAGCTGCGGTCGAAAAGAATGAAACGGCGTTCCATTCATATAGAGCGTGACGGAGGAGCGTTCATTTTGCAGGAGCTGTGACATCTGGTAGTCGAGATGAATGTCAACGCTGGTCACATTCCAATAGCTCTCTACACGAAAAAACTGCTGCGTATATGTAATGCCGCCGGTTAAAGATGTATCGGACAAATGCGTTTGCATTTGCCCGGCGGCAGGTGACTCGTTCTCTGCTTGAACTGTCGGTAGAAATAACCCCAGAAATAGAAAAACACCTAATGCTACTCGCACAACACTACGATTCCACATCGTCGTCAACTCCGATCCTTACTGCCCTAGAAGCGTTCGGTTTTATACCATTTTGCTTCTCGCTTAAAAATGACGTCCTTCAGATAGGTGTACATGCCGTAAGCCGCCACGACCATCCACATTTGGCAGTAAGACACGTACATCAAAACAATAATCCACACGTTTGAGAGCCGCATTTCCCCTTTTTCCGTGATGAGCGTAATGAAAGTGCCCACGATAAAGAGAGTAATCGCCAGTACCCACAAAAATGAGCTAAAGCTTGCAATGGTGGTGCTAACATAGCCCAATGCGTGTAGAATCAGCAGCAAATCCGACATGACAAGCGAGGTCAGCAATAAAAAATAAATAGATAGAAAATAGCAAATATCAAATCGTATACGGCGCGCATCCGGATGGAACAGCAGCGGGATATTTTTTACAATGACGTAAATGTTCCCTTTCGCCCACCTTGTCCGCTGTTTGAACCATACTTTGACCGTCTGAGGCTCCTGCTCCCAGGTAACGGATTTAGGCTGGAACTTAATTTTGTAACCCATCAAATAAATGCGGAATGAAATTTCCGTGTCCTCCGCAATCGCCTTCACGTCCCAACCGCCGATTCGTTCAACGATTTCGCGGCGCATCAGAAAGTTTGTACCCGGGATCGTACATAGCTTAAACAGCTTCCAACGACCCGCCTGAGCCATCCATTGGAATGAGAGCGTTTCAATATTGATAAAACGCGTCAACAGATTCGCATTACGATTCCGAGTGCGAAATTTGCCGATTACCGCACCAAGTCCTGGATCCTGCGTGATTTCAGCGACGAGATAAAGCAGCGCTTTCTTCTCCGGGGTATTATCCGCATCGTAGATGGCGATCAACTCGCCACGGCTTAGCTTGAAACCCAGATTCAAGGCGTTGGATTTGCCTTTACCACCCGTGACAGCATCCGTGTTCAACACAATCAATTGACGCTCGGGATATTTCGCTTGAAGTTTAGCAAGCAGTTCTCGGCTATTGTCCGAGGAATTGTCATTAATCACAATTATTTCGTAGCGATCATGCGGATAGTCTAAAGCGAGCAGTGATTCAACGGTTTGCGTAATCACTTTGCCTTCATTATGAGCTGGCACCATGATGGAAACGAAAGGAGGTTCCCCTTTAATCGGAGGAACCGGTTGATTCTCAATCTGCATGTAATACAGATAGCCTGCCACAATCAGGATGATATTAATCAGCAGGAGTGACCAGATACATATCACAGCAATCAGCATTAGTATGTCGGCAAGTGTCATCATTGTCTCCACGATTGCATGTATTTTCGTTTGTACATTCGGTGTCCGATGATAAGGAAAAGACCGAATAAGAAAAGCGATGTTCCGATTAAAACAATGAGTATTTTATTTTGCACGGAGAAAAGTCCGCTTAAACTTTTTACTTCTTGCTGCACATAGACATGTGCCGGATCAATATCCTGAATGCGATTATTAAGCTGAATACTCTGACCATTGATTAGCAAATGCCCGTTCTGTGAGCTAAATTTACTCGCTGACGTTTGAACGGAGTGCTCCCCATTTTTATAATCATCATACGTTGTCCAGCTAGATGTTAATGTCGTAAGCAGAGTCTCCAGCTTCGATGGATCGTTAGGAAATCTGTACACTATGGCCGTATTCATCGGCAGTGGATTCAGGCTATTACCTTCATCCGAATAGCGCAAAAGCTCTTTGGCATCAATCGTATATACTGTTGAGTGGAATGCAACAGCAGTATCGGAAGGATCCCGGTATTGAACGGCTTTGTTAGGAAGAATAAGACCTGAATCAAAAAAAGAAAGTCCATCTGAAGCATAATGCTTATCATAAGTCCAATACATCTCAGCACTGACGCCAAGCGGTACGATCCCTGAGCTTGCTAAATGATCAAGAAAAGAGCCCAATTCATTCCGAAGCTTACTCACATCCGGAGAATCTGTAGAGGCAACAATCGGCGTTTGAACAATTATGCTGCCATTGCGGGCTTGCAAATGCTTAAGCGTCTCCATATAACGCTGCATCGCCGGGTAATCCCAATTACTGAATACCGGCTGTATGCTGGCTACAAAAGGAATGCCTGCTTCATACAGCTGATCCGCCATCGCATTCACGAGTTCCAGATTTGAAAACGGAAAAATATCGCTAATTAATACATAATGCTGCGGGGCCGCGGAAACTTCCAGCCAATCTTTCAACACATAGGAAGCTGCCAGTTCTGACACGTTGCCTTTGGACAAGTACGGGATATACCCATAGTTGCCGTTTGCAATACTATATGGTGCTTCGGACGGATGCTTGGAGGATTTCACTGTCCCATATGATTTTCCTTCAAAAGAGGTCACCCATGCCATGTTGCTAACAGGAATGGAGGTTTGGTTCAGATCACTAATCTTCAAGTTCATCGTATCATCCACCGTATGCTGCTCTTGAAGGTGCAGTGCTTGCTGAATCGATGTTGGAAGGCCGCTTCCAATTTGCATATACTTACCAGAGTAAGCTTTCAAGTCTTGTAAAAAAGCATCAGGAAGAATCCATTCATCCGATTTATTTCGTACGAGGATTACTTTATTAAAGCTGTGCAGCTTTCCCTCTTTATATTGCTCTAAGCTCAGCAGTGTAACTGGTGTAGAGAAGCCAGCTAAAAGCCGCTGCAGAGCTTCAACATTTCCTTCCTGCGGTGTCTTAAGCGCTTTGCTGTCATAGAGAAGCAGTACAGGATCCTTTGCGCTTTCTGCGGCTGAAGTTTGTCTTGGCACACTTAACGTACAAAATAAAACGAGAAGTGTGACGAAGAGGTATACTTTTCGCATGTCGCTCCCTCCTTATGCCTTACATCGCAGCCTCAACTTGTTGATTCTCAGATTCTGCGCTCCATAACTGTTTAGCAATCAAATCCCTTACCGTAAGCAAAGAAACAAAATCAAAGGTTAATGTAAATAGAAATTCATGCTTCGCTAAATCCGCATCGCCCGCTCCAATAATAGAAACGAAAATCCCCGATAACCCCATGGAAATCAATAGAATCACGATAGGCAGCTTCGTTGCTTTACGCCATTGTTGCGAGCGAATCGCATGAATAAACGATGGGACATAAAGCCCTATAATGAGCAAAGTCCAAAGTAAAATAAAACCAAACGTTTTCGGCGCCAGCGCCTGCTTGAGCAAGCTATAGCCAGAAAAGAATACCGTGTGCGCACCAAATGGCTTGCCAACGGACTTCTCATAGTTCCCCATCGCCATGGGACGGATACTAAAGCCGTCTCTCGCTGCGATATTAAGCATCTGTCCCGCTTGTCCAGGATGTGCGACATAGTAGCTAAGAATGGAAACAAAGCCGTATTTGCTAAAAAACTGTTCTTCAAACTGTGCAGAATCCACATCAAACGATTTATAAGGCTCGTAGTACTCACTGTGGTTCAAAATCGCATATTGCTTATCGATGCCAAAGCTTTCTAACGTTTTTTCCGGATCTGTTGAGCCCATCAATACGCCGCGAGTCATTGCATGAAACTTATTAATATTAACGAATTCTTTGGGGATCAGCACATAGGTGCCAACTCCAACACCAATCAGAACTGCGAGGAGTCCTGCGGTTATTGCACGATACGATCGGCTTTTCCGAATATAAATGAAAAATCCCCCGAATATGGCTGTCAAAATCCCAACCGGGGCGTTTTGCTGCTTACTTGCCGTTAAAATCATGGCACTAACTACGAATAAGCCAAGCATCACGTAATCGTTATATCTTTTCCGGTATAACAGGAGTCCGCTTGCTACCATGAACATCGTCATGATCAGCATCACACTCTCACCGTATAAGGAATTAAAATAAGCCGTGTAGCCGGTGTCGCCAAACACAAAAACAACGATTCCCGCAATCACATAGCCGCGAAGCTTGGAAAGCTTCCAAGTTAATGCTTCAACAAGCAAATATATCGCAGCCGTATAAAGTCCGAGATACAAGGCCGCTTGATACCGAATATCGAATGTGGTTGTGCCTGGATGGAACAACTGATTTAGGCCAATAGCCGCTTTTACAAAAGACGATTGAGTCGAAAAAATAGTTGCTTGATTTTCGTTAAAATATTGAAAAATTCCGTACGTTTTGACGAAAAATCCAAGATATTGACTATCATACGTCGGTTCGTTGATGTAAAGCCCGTTGCTGTACAAAACTCGAAAAAAGTCGCCATTATCCGCAATACCGATATATGGATAAACAAACAGGGCGAGCACTGTAATGACCAATACGCCGGCCGCCGCGGCAGCAGCTGGTGTTATCACGCGAAGCAGTCCTCTCAAAAAGCGATTCGTCACGACAAGCACTCACTCCTTTATTAATAAACATAAGCGAGCAAAGCCATGGCATTGTCGAATGAATAGGCTTGCTGCGCGAGCTCATCTCCAAAGCCTCCATTCATCGGGCTTCCTTGGGTATGATTTTGAAACGCGTTCATTTTTGTAATACTCTCGTTATATAGCTGTTTATCCTGTGTTACAGAACCGATCATGGCCGTGATGGCATAAATCGCCGTCGAACGGACATCGTTTAACGGCTTTCCATTTCGATCATAAGCGCCCACCAACGTGCCCGCGGTAACCTGAGCTTTTATCCATTGTAAACTGGTTGGTTTGGCTTCTCCAATTTCAGCTAGGTTCAGGATCGTTAGTAGCGACTCGACCGAATTAATCTGCTCGGATTGATAGGCTTTCAACTTAAAATCGTACCGAGTTTGATAGAAAGGGAACGAATCCGACAAATAGCCCCCTTGCATAATCCCCAGCATGTCCGTTTCAAGCGCACGCTTCTTCCGATTCGAAACGGGAAGCAGCTCCATTGAAGCAACATCTATGTAGCACAACGTAATAAATGAATTCGTCATCGCGTAAGTCTCGTCATAGAAATCACGCAGACGGCTTTCAGAAACGTTATAGGTATATAATTTATCTCCGTAGTACGCCAAGTCCTTCTTATAAGCGTCTGTCTGAAATGCTTCCCCCGCTTCGTCCAGCGCGCGAAGGATTCGAAAGTCGTCGACTGTTGCGTTAACGGTGAATTTCTTATTCAGCTTGGGGCTGTACCGGTAGCTAAGACCGGTTGGCGCATCGAACGTGCGTTTGGCAAGCTGCCACTGAGCGTCGAACTTATCCTTTTGCCCGGTTAAGGCATAATAACGCATGAGCAGTCCGGCTGACTCGCTAAGTACTTCATGCCCGGTTGCGACTTCGCTGTTCTGATCGGTCTCTTGTAAGTTGGTATACGTACCATGAGGTCCGGTTAATGTTTCTGTTATAAAATGCTGAAGTGCATTGCGCTGCTCGGTAACGGGCACAAGCTGGCCATAACCAGAGATGGGATTGCGGGCAAGCTTTTCTTTTCCGAAAACAGGCAAAGCTTCACAAGCTGAAAGTATCATGACGAAGGCAAGTGGAATCAACAAAAGGTTTCGCTTCATGCTCATTAGCTAAAGACTCCTATCGCAATCTTTTCCTGACTGCTTAGCGGGATGGTATAATCGTAGGATACCATAGTTAGCCCTAGTGTATCACACGCTGCATTTCACTCAAAAGGTAATTAAAGGATGGATGGCATGAGACTGGAACAGATGGCTGCCGCGCTAGCACCGCTGCATTTGGCAAGCTGCCTCATCGAACAACGCGGTGAACAAATCTTTGAACATTATCGCGACGAACAAAAAGAAACTGAAATTACGCGCATTAATTCTTGCACAAAAAGTGTTCTCTCGGCGCTAATCTGCATTGCCATGGATCAAGGGTTGCTGCCCGAGCCCGAAACGCCGGTTTCAGCATTCTTCCCTCAGCTTCTTCACGATGCTGATCCGAGGAAGCGGGAACTGAGAATCCGGCACCTGCTCACGATGTCCTCCGGCATGAACTGGACCGAATTTGGGGGTCAGAATTCGTTCCCGCAGATGACCAGAACATCTAATTGGGCCGACTTCGTCCTGGCACAACCGCTGTCGGAAGCACCTGGCACCCGCATGGAATACAACTCCGGCAATTCCCAGCTGCTTGCTGCGATTTTAGTGCAAGTTACTGGCATGCCGGTTGCCCAGTATGCGGAGCAACAGCTTTTCGGTCCGCTTGGCATCGCGGACTACGCCTGGGAGACCGATCCGCAAGGTATTCATACCGGCGGATTCGGTCTCCAGCTCCGGCCGGCCGATATGCTGAAATTCGGCCGGCTTTTCCTGCAGGAGGGCTTGTGGGAGCACAAGCCCCTCCTCTCTAAAGCGCTGGTCGCCAGCTCCAGCGCTCCTGCCATCCCGGCCGCGCCGGTACCGCCGCGCCGCGGCTTTTACGGCTGGCATTGGTGGGTCGATACGTATGAGGCTGACGTGAACGCAGCCTCTCCCTCGTCGCCACCAATGGACTACTACAACGCCTACGGCTTTGGCGGGCAGGCGATTTACATCATTCCACGACTGGATACCGTCGTCGTGTTAACGCACGATGAGCGGAAGAAGAGCAAAATCCCGCTCCATGTGTTTCGCAATCATATTGCGCCGATGCTCGCCGCGCAAGCGTGCTTGAAATGAAAAAGCAGTCCATAGCTGATTCCCACAGCTTGGACTGCTTTATTGTTTATCCTCATGGCTCGCTGCCGTGGTTCAGACTTTTCAGGTGTGTGGTTCCTCGTATTTGGTCCAAGTTTTGTATCCATCAATATTTTCTTCCGATGTGTTTGAGGCATCAAATGTTCTGAAATAACTTGCAGTATATTTTATAAGTGGTTTTTCTTCTGAATGACTATAAATAATAAGATTTATATTGTAAATCTCACTTTTCCATTTTACGGATTTTGCAATTTCGTTTATGTTCTCAATCGTTGAGAACTGCTTAACGTTGGCCAATATAGAATTTAACGATTCTTCAGAAGGAACTTCTTTCATTTCAATGCTTATTGTTAAATCAGGTCTTGTGAACGTGCATTTAAAGTTTTTGATTGCTGGTATTTCTTTTTTTAACACTATAAATTCACAGCGATTCCAGTTCCTAGACTATATCCCATTGATACTATTTTCTTCTTATCAATATCACTTCTTTTTGAAAAATAATCATAAATTGAATTAGCATCATTGTATAAACTAATCATACTAGGTTTTCCTTCACTCAGTCCATACGATCGATAATTAATCAGTGCTACAGACCATCCATCTAATCCCTCAGCAAACGATATCATATCAGATACTTCTTCCCCAGAACCGCCAAAGTAAATAAGTAGCGGGGCTTCTTTAACACTCGATTTTTTTATAAGCCATCCAAACAAGTTTATATTGTCAGATGTATTAATTTTAACCTCTTCAGCATCACTATAAAGTATCCTGATCTTTTCAGCAGTAGATTTATCAATCTTTTTAGGTTGGTAAACAAGATGATTAATTTTAATAAGTTCGTCTAGATTTTGATAAAAAAAGAGGCAAAGGATTAAATATGTGCCAATTAATATAGATAAAGTTACGGATAGTACGGCAATTAATTTTCTTGTATTTCTTCGAATTATTCGAATTAAAATAAGCGTTGTAAAAAAGAATAGAAAAATGGAACATAAAGCGAAAATATTTATTGTTAATGCATGTTGCTTGAAAAATTCTAAATACCCTAGCTTTATTTGCTCTATATTCTTAACCCATGAAGTAACTTTGTATGAGATAAGAAAAACTGTTATTCCCAGAACACCCAAAATAGCAGATATAATATTAAAAATATAAAATGTTCCCTTACTAATTTTCAAATTTAAACCTCCATTCTTATAATGTAAATGTTATAACATTCATTTTATATTCTATATATTGGAAATTAAACGAACTAATTTTACCTCTTCTTTAAAATTATTGACCTGATTTTTTTATGAATATAACAAAAAAGGACGGATTCAAATGAGCCGCCCTTTCATTTATAAAACTATAGAAGTAACGTGTGCCATTAATTTAATCATCTAAACTGTATTGTTTGTTGCTCATAATGTCGTCGATAACCAGATTGATTTCATCAACATTTTTCCGATCAGTATGGAGCAAATATTTCCTATTTAAACCTGATGCATTAAATTCTTGAATTAAGATAAGACACCGTTCCCCATCTGGTGTTCGGGTATTCTCAACTTGCACTAAGGTCTCCTTCGATCCGTCGGGAATGGGATAAAGTTCTTAGCAATGGTTTTTGACAATAACCTTATCTCATAAGAAATAAAGGCCGCGATTTTCGCAGCCCCTAATGAGATAATCTTACAGTCACTTGGCATCATCATTGCAGAATCAAATACATTTAGTTAATCCCAAATATGTGCACTTCTTCATCTGTATTTTCATATCGGATCTTGCCTTCAAAATGCAATCCTAATTTTTCTAGTAGTTTGGCCGAAGCATGGTTATCTTCGGAAGTAATTGCCACAATCCGTTGTAGTGCTAGAACGTTTTGTGCATAACAGATCACTGCTCTAGCAGCTTCAAAGGCGTATCCTTTCCCTCTGAACTTAGGAAGAAAGGCAAATCCAACATCTACATCTGCTAGGAAATCTCTTTTTGCCAATCCACAGATGCCAATCGGAATCCCTCCATCCTTCAGCTCTGTCAAATAAAACCCGAAGCCCAAGCGGGCATACATGTCTATAGCTCCTTTTAAAATATAGTCCCTCGCGTCATCAATGGTTCTCACACCTCTATCGCCTATGTACTGAATCCAAGAAGGGTCGTTCAAAAGCTCAAGAATAAAAGCCGCATCCTCAATTGTTTGCTGACGAAGAATAAGCCGTTCTGTTTCTAATACTTTCAAGGTAAGGTCCCTCCCCAAAAACACTTAAACTGTCCTGTGCTATAATTATACCCCCAAACATGAGGAAGTTGATGGTATCTTGTCTTTTCAAAAGCATAGGAAGTCGTACCCTTAAAATAATAAAACCGCATTTTACGCGGCTGATAAAGCATTTAAGTTGTTGTCCTTTTAAGAGAGTTCACACGCTGCAAGCGCCTTCAGCTCGATCACCTTCATTCTGGCACGATGGAGTCTGGATTTCACAGTCCCCTCCGAAATGTTAAGAACGGCTGCTATTTCCTTAGTCGAGAGTTGATTATGTGCATGCAAAATCAAAATTTCTCGATACTTTGGAGGCAGAGAAATTACATTTTTCCACATATCCCTGGCATTAAGTTTCTCCATCACTTCGTTCTCAGCAGAATCTGAGGTTCCGGCAGACTGAATAAACCCGACGTGTGTGACTTTACGCCAGAATGCTTTGCGTAAATAATCATAAGCGGTATTACGCGTTATAGTGAGTAGCCAGGTCTTTACTGAAGCGTCTCCGCGGAATGTCGTCAAATTGCGATATGCCTTCAGGAAACAATCTTGTGTAATGTCATCGGACAAATCCGTATTACGGCAAATAGTAAATGCATAATTCCATACATCATTCCCGTAGGCTTCCATTAAATTGTGAAGGACCGCCTTATGATCGGTTGTTTCAGACAAATAGTTCATATGTTTTAATACATGGACACCGGTCGTCTCCATACTTCACCTCTTTGAATCAGATAAGCCACCTTGAATTTACATTTTCGCTGTAGACTCTATTTCTCAGGTTAAGGGCTCTTTTGCAATTCACTCCCCATAATGTAGAGAGGACATGTTATCTTATTGGGATTTTTTACTCTCTTTATTGCTTCCTTACTACTTATTCTAAACCAAGCTTATTGAATCCCTCTAAATCGTTTATTAACAAAGTATAAACTCGTGCCCTCTTTCTGCTTATAATATTTAGTTAGAAATTATTTATTGCTGACATCAATATCATTTAGTTTGTCAATCTTCTAAATAGGGATCATTGAATTACCTAAGTCTCTCCCTATTGCTCTTAATCCACATTTTCTGTAGCATGGTTAGTTTCAATAAGCTTTGTCAGTTTATACTTAAGTGCTCTATAAATCATATAAACAGCATATCCCATTACACTTCCAATCAAGTTTAGAAGCACATCATCAATATCCGCTGATCCTAAATAGGTTACAAATTGAATTATTTCAATACCAAGAATGCTCGCGAACGAAATTATAAATGTTTTAATAGTATACAATGAAGATATGCTTTGAATTAATTTTACCCAAACTCTCCCTCCTAACACCAATTTACTCACCCTTATCTACTATATATTGGAACTTATCTCCCGTTAGCGTAACGCGGATACCGTCCATGCATGTGTGTCATTTAACTCACAAAAGAGCAGCAGACATTATTAAGATTACATTTTCAATCGAAATCTTTGCACGATTGGTCGGGAATGTCATAATGTTCTTGTCAAAAACGGGAATGTCCCCAAGTTCTTGTCATCTTATTTTGACAAGAACTTGAGGACATAGAAAGAAAAAGCCGCACGCCAATCGATCACGGTCAATTTTATAGTTTCTCGTTAGCTTAGAGGTCTAAATATTTTCCATTCAAAAACTTGTTTGTTATTTTGACTGCTCGATAGTTGTATCCGTATCCGGTAGTTTGAACCACACTGGCCCGAGCCACGATTCTGTGCGATACCAATCGCGCCACACTGCATTCACTTTTACTTTTTGGGGGCTCAATGCTGCCCCGGTTTCCAACCCAGAGGGGGAGCGAAGTAACTTTATCTCACTTTGAAGTTGAACCTCACGATCTACCTCCTCCACACCGTACAAAGATTCGTAGCGAGGAGAGATCCACCTATCGCCCTTCTGTGTTTCAATCAGATAACGGTCTCCCCATTTCGACTTGACTTTGACGGTTTGGGGTGCTAATTGAATCCAAGTCGGATTAGTAAGACCAGGATCGAAGTATATCGGTTCAACACCGAATAATTCAAGATTCGCATGAGACGGAACTTGCTCCCCAAGCGCCGCATTGAATGGCATAATCCACGCCTTGCCGACCCAAGTAGAGATCTGGTAGATAGGTACAAAATACCCTTCCCCATGCCCTACTCTCCGTTGGCTTGTTTTAAGAATTGTAACCGTTTGGGGAGCCAGTATCCCGAGCGTATTCCCGTTATCGCTTAGCAGTGTCGTGTTTTCAAACAAGGTAATTGTGTTTTCTTTCGGTGTATTCGTCTCGGCACTGGCAGAGTACTTCACCCAAACCAAAGTCCCTACACAAAAAGCCAAAGTTATGACAAGTACCAACCTCTTTTTCATGATCTGTCTGCATCTCCCTTCACTTTTTTATGACTGTTTATTTTGCTTTATAACGATAAACTGAAAGCATTAACGAATTTCATTTCATAATAAATTATACTTAACCACGATAAGGTTGCGAACGCAATCATACAAGCACATCTTCCTAACAATAAAATTTTCCAAATAGAAGTATATTACTGTTATTCTATAGATATTAGTAGGAAGCACTCAAAGTTACTGTTGTATTAAATATCCCGCTTCTCAACTCTGTAATTGCCAACGGATTCTCTCCGCGCATGGCACAGCCAATTCTATTTTGTTTCCAATTTTCACAAGTTTGGCGTTGAACTAACGCCCCTCATAAGGGTAACAATCTGACCTGTAACTCAGTCTTTCATTTCCACAAATTCTTGTGGATTTGACCGAATATACATACTGATTCGTTTTAAACTATCCGGAGTAGCCTCTTGAAGCAACTCCTTGAAAGGCACATTACCTGCAGACATCCCACAGTTCGATGAATCAAAACTAAAATCAATGCTTCTAAAAGCGTACGATGTAATCCCAACCTACTATACACCTCCGCTGACTAATCCAGTTACGATTACGGAAGATCCGGTGAAGCCTGTTCTGATTTATACCCTTGTACGCAAAGCCAACTACAGTAATTATTTTTCGGATGCAAAAGACGCTGTATGGAGGGAATTTTCAACGGCAAAATTAATTACGGTAGATCAAATCGAATCGAGTAAATAATGTCAGCGCGGCTTCTTGACCGCGTCTTTTGCATTTATTCCCTCCGTAACTTGTGGACACAAAATAAAAAAGCCGCATAACCTGCGACTTTTAATGAAACCATGTTCTTGTCACCCAACACTATCCAATAAATTCCTGAACCCACTCGCCATTATAGTAAGCTATCCCGATTTGGGTGTAGCTGCTATTCAGGATGTTGGCACGATGACCAGGACTGTTCATCCATTGGTTCATGACTTCCGTCGGGCTACTCTGGCCTTTGGCGATGTTTTCCCCTGCAGAGTTATATGTGACCCCGAATGCAGTCATCATATCAAACGGGGATCCATAAGTCGGAGACTGATGATCGAAATAATTATTGTTGTACATATCCTGAGCCTTAGCCATAGCAACTTTCGTGAGACTGCTGTTCATGCTAAGGGAATTCAAGCCTGCTTTCGTTCTTTCTTGATTCACCAGATCCAAAACTTGCTGCGCGGATTGGGATGGATTTACGGACTCTTGCGGATTTACAGACACTTGCGGATTAGCGGGCTGTTGTGGTTTTACGATTTGATTCGCAGGGCTTTCAGCCGGTCCATAGTTACTTTGGAACCAATCCAACCAATTTGAAGCTTCATTGGGTACTTGTTTAATCGTAATAGATGATTTTCCTGCACCCTCAGTAGAAATGGATGATGCTTGAGTTAAGGTTGACGTTGAAGCAGCATTAGGAGCATGAGTTTCAATCTTCGTTTGTTTAGCGTTCAATTGATTGTTTGTCGAATTATTACTCGAACAACCCGTAACTAGTAGCAACGCTGCTATTATGACCAATGGTTTAATAACAATCCCTCCTGAACCGTTAATGTGTAACGATATCAAATAAAGGTTTTGTAAAGTCCCATTGTTTTATTCAGACCTTAATTAAATTAGACTCAAATAAAATATAACTTAGTCGGCGGCTTCTTTTTCTTCCGGATCTGTGTTTGATATTTCATTTCAAAAAGAGCAGCTGCACAATGGGCAAGTGCTCTATCTTTTGTGTTGCATTTTTGATTTGAAATGTCAGACATTTGTATGAAACCCCAATCGGGCTTACTAGAGATTCGTCTTTGTTGAAGACTATCAAGAGAATACGTTAGTAAACCGAATTTTTACTATGTTCGTTATATGTAAGGTTAAACAAACAAATTTTGTGGAATAAAAACGTTCAGCTCGGCAGCATGAATCAATCGGCTTTAGAACAAAATACGAAGACATCATCTACCAACAAAGAGATCGTACAACCAGTCGACAGTGCAGTGAAATCACTGAGTAGAGCGAGCGAACTCGTTGTGATTTAGATTTTCTGACTTCACCCCGATATCATTAAGCCCCCATTGCACGGCTTCTTCCATTGAGGCTGATTGATGCATGATTTGAACCAATGCTTCTCCATCGGTTGCGATTACGTTCACAGGGTCGCCGAACTGATCGATCCCCCCCTCCATGTGCTGTAACCATGAACCAATATTTTGGTTGGGATAGTAAACGTCCAGTACATGCGGCGGTGTAATTCCACGTCTCCTGCAATGCTACATGCGATGTTTGTCCTTTCACATCTAAACACTTTTCCGAATATACAAAAACCATAGGCATTTATCTATTTATCCCATACACCCTATTCTGCCCACTTTTTTATCGGTGTAAAGAACAGGTAAAAAGGAGTGTTTCAAGTTGACTGATCAATCATCCCATTACTTTGCAAGAGGTAATACAGCACGCGGAGCTCATTTCTTGTATCAATCCGCTTTTGATGGACTAAATAAGATATTCGTCCTCTCGGGTCCACAAGGAACAGGAAAATCCACCATTCTTCGTAAAATATCGGATCATTTATTGGATATAGGCAAGCATGTGCAATGCTTTCATTCTCCGCTTCGGCCAAACGAACTGGATGGCATCATCGCAACTGAACTTAAGGTTGGTCTTATCGACGGGCGTGTTTGCGAGGGTATTCCGGATTGTGAAATCGTCAAGATCGATCTTGGGCGGGCCGTTGACAGCAAACTTCTTCTCTCAGAGCAGCTGTCCACGATTGAAAATCTACAAGGTGAGCTTGCTGCTGCCTATGACAAAGCTTATGAGACTTTCTTAACTGCGTTGAAGATTCATGACGAATGGGAAAGCTATTATATCGAGAGCATGGATTTCGAGAAGGCGGATGTAGTTGCGCAGGGATTAATCAAAGAACTTTACGATGGACAAGAGAAAACGATACCGGTCATCGGTCGTCACTTGTTTTTTGGTGCTGCAACACCGAAAGGTGCTTTCGATTTCATTCAACGACTGACGATGCCCCTAGAGAGAAGGATTTATATTAAAGGAAGACCGGGCTCTGGAAAATCGACATTGCTCAAAAAGCTTGCTGCCGCAGCAGAAACGAACGGTATAGAAGTCCAGATTTTTCATTGCGGCTTTGATCCGAACAGCCTTGATATGCTAATTTTCCCTGAGCTTAGCACAGCCATTTTTGACAGCACGGCCCCTCATGAATACTTTCCTGAACGCAATGGGGATGAAATCCTGGATATGTATACGCTAACAATGTCCCCCGGTACCGATGAAGCATATGCAGTAGAAATCGCTGAAATTAAAGAACGGTACTCCGCCAAAATGAAGGAAGCCACTTCCTTCTTAGCGTCTGCTGAAGCCATTGATGCTCAAATTAAAGCCTTCTATGTTAAAATAACGGATTATACTGTGGTAGAAGCTTTAGGAGAAGAGATACTATCAGAAATAGATGAACAGATTAATCAACCTACTTAAACCTAGTTTTTTCCCATTTTATGCCCTGTATCATTACCGGTTATGATTCGATTGGTTCTCGGGGTTTGAATCAGCGCAACCTTGTCGATAAACAATCGCACGAGGAAGTGCGGGTGCATTTGCGCGAGGTGCTCAAACAGCGAATGGTCACCGCTGGAGAAACAGCCCCCACGATCTATGCGCTTCCCGCCAGGCCTCGGGCCAGTTGAAGGTATCGAAGGCTGAGATTTATCAATAGAAAAAAGCGTTCACCCAAAATTAATGAGTGAACGCTTTTCCTTTATCATTTAAGCCAGCTTAATGTTCGTATCCAATCTAAAATTGCTTCTTTATAATGCTTAATATGAAATCCTATCACCACTCCAACCACCAATACAATAATTGCTGCTAGGGAGTATTGCGAAATGAGGTGAAGCATTTGCTCTATTTTTAAACCAAAAGTTTTCCCGATCATCACATAAACCAATACCCAAATGAGTCCGCCCGTGAAGTTGTAGAAGATAAAGGTGCTTAAGCGAACCCTCAGAATACCTGACATGTAGCCAGTGAAGTGCCGTAAACCTGGGATAAAGTAGCTGACAAGGATGAGTTTGTTGCCATATTTATGAAACCATTTCGTGATCGTAATGATTCGTTCTTGGTTCAGAAAAAAGAACCTTCCATATTTTTCAAAGAATGGTGTACCAAGTTTATTGCCCAAATAATAAGTTACCGTTGTACCAGCTATAGCTCCAAAATAAGAAAAAAAGATCACAATTAAAATATTTAAACTTCCAACAGTAGACATGTGTCCAGCGATCGCCATTGCCAATTCTCCAGGGAAAGGCAGTGCCAATGATTCAGCAAACAATCCAAAAATTAATACAAAATACCCATACTGCTCATAGAGATATCTAATCCACTCCATAATTACGCTCCTCGAGTGTTTATTATTTGCTTATCCTGTTATATTCGTCAAATAAACCACCAGCAAAGCAGAACCCATTCCGATCGTACCTCCTGCCACGCAATCCGTTGGGTAGTGATATCCCCAATAAACACGTGAAAAGGCAACCAATCCTGCAAAAATAATCAATAACAGAGCAACTCCTTGTGAAGATAGGAAAAGAAAAGGAGTCACGAATGCAAAAATGGCGGTGGTATGTCCAGATGGAAACGAGTAATCCTTAAGCGGAAATCTTCCTACTCTCACTTGCTGCAAGACGCGAAATGGACGATTTCTGCGCATCTTTTTCTTAATCATAACGACAATTACATGACTGAAACTCAATGCCGCTAAAATTTGCAGACCTACTGATCCCCAATCATTGGGTGCAAGCCATATAATTAACATGGTACATAGAATCGTAAACGACGCGCCGCCCATGTGGGTAATCAGTCCGAACAACCAATCTAAAACAAAATGATTAACCCTTTGATTGCACCAGACAAATATACTGTGATCGACCTTCCTTAACCATTGCATGTTTCTCTTCCTAGTAAATTCATCATTAGTCCTATATTGTCTGTTCATTGTTCCTCCATTTGGACTGCCGCCCGTCCTTACATCTTTCATTCTTGAATCTAGGCAAAAACAAAAAATACTGATTCTCGAGTTGTTGTCTACGACATTAAGATTAGCAGATAAGTAAAGTAGCGATAACTGTCTGAGGTTTAGTTTCGTACTGGACTTTGGTCTTGGTACATTATTCCTGCAAGAGGCGCTATTTCTGATACGGTTGATCATGTTAGATCTTCAACCATGCTTGTGAAAGATTAATGAGGCTACCACTCGTTTTCACAGCGGTAGCCTCAATTTGTAGTTTGTTTAAGTCATGTATCTTGTTTAAATGAATAATATGTGCCATCTCGCATATTGGCTGGTTTCTGCCACTCTTACGCTTTTCTTGCTTAATATTGTCCTTTAATTACAAAAAACGAGCCCCGAATCGTTCCAGCTAGTTTAGACTTCTGTCTGGCAAACTTAAACTTTTTCTCCTCTAGCTCCTTTGGTACCTCCATCCCCTCAGAGAGCTTAAACCCAACAGCCCGTTTCTTAGGGTCATCAACCGTATACATGACATTGATCCCAAGACCATCCTCATAAAAGACGTAGGTAAACTGGATATTTTCTACCTGAAAACGCGACGTTTCTAAAGGTTTGGCCGCAAATGAAATATCACGTTCTTTCAAAATGCGGTTCACATAATCAATGTTCTCCTGACTTTCGCTAGCGGGTACGACCGTAAATTCATGTTTGTATTTGTTCATAAAGTAACGCGCTTCATTAGCTCGTAAACCAGTGAGCGCTTCTGCTACAGGTGAAGACTCTAAACCAACCGAAGATAGATTTTTGAAATCAACGATATAAGACATTATCAACACTCCTTTTTATGAATAGATCAAATAATTTGTTTTCAATTGTGTTTCCATTAGAGATTGTAACAGTCCAATAAGCGACCATCCTTCCAATAGGATGGGATACTACTTTCGCGATATTTTCATTTTCTGATAATCGTGCTCATTTTCATACCTCCAATGATTTTGTTTTCTCTTGATACATTTATACTAACTATTAAATGTATCAAAAAGTGATACTGTTTAGAAGTTTACCGTGACACGAAAAACGGCAGCCATTGTATGGCTGCCGTCATGTCATAATTAAACTATCTTTTTCCGATAACGTATGATGTTTCACTTGAGTTCACGTATTATGAATCGAACCATTCCAATCGATCTGCGCGAACCCAACTTATCTCTTCGATACCAAGGATTGCTTTGAAGTCATCCACCATGGCGTGCTTCCGCTCAAGTTGTGCGATGGTCTCCGCCTCGAACAGATGCCAAAGAAATCAGGGCTAATATATAAGAGTTCGACGGCATTCTGATCCGGAAATTTGCCCTGGACATAATTCATGAGGTCGACTTCCTCTTGCTCATACGACAAGTCGAACGCAGAAACGGCTTCGCCTTGATGATGAAGAGTGAAGCCCCAGCCATGATCCTCAAAATTGTAGAAATACAGCACCGGCAGATGCTTAGAGATCGCCATAACATCTGAAGGAGTCATCTCGCTAACGCTTGTCCCTGAGGTGATAAATACGGTCCACTGATCATACAAAATAAACCAAATAATGAAAAATTAAATTTTAATAATGGTCCTTTATTTTATGAGACTACAAATTAAAAAGAGAAGCTGTTCAATTAGAACAGCCCCCAAACACCAATATTCACTTATTTTTTATCACGAATTTCTTCATTAATCTGCCCAATAATTTCCATGATGCTTCTTGATCCAAGGTCCCCTTCACCCCGTTTTCTCACAGACACACTATCGGAATTCTTCTCGTTCTCACCGAGAACGAGCATATACGGTACTTTTTCGAGTTGGGCTTCACGAATCTTATACCCGAGTTTTTCATTCCTCACATCTACTTCAATCCGAATACCTGTCTCTTCTAGTGATTTCTTCACTTGCAGAGCATAGTCGATATAGTTCTCCGAAACCGGCAATAACTTCACCTGGACGGGTGCAAGCCATAGCGGGAAAGCTCCAGCAAAATGTTCAGTTAACATGCCGATAAATCGCTCAATAGATCCATAGATAGCACGATGTATAACGACAGGCCGGTGCTTCTGGTTATCCTCTCCGATGTAAGAAAGATCGAATTTCTCGGGCATCTGGAAATCCAGTTGGATAGTCCCGCACTGCCAGCTCCTTTTAAGCGCATCTAAAATGTGAAAGTCGATCTTGGGTCCATAGAATGCCCCATCGCCTTTATTGACATGATAGTCGATACCAAGTTTATCAAGGACATTTTGTAAAGATTGTTCAGCCTGCTGCCATAGCTCATCTGAACCCATTGAATCTTCAGGACGGGTAGATAACTCAACCTTGTACTCAAAACCGAGAACTTGGTAAACATGATCAATTAGGGCAATGACACGGCTAATTTCATCCTCAATTTGTTCAGGTAAAACGAATAGGTGTGCGTCGTCCTGACAGAATGTACGGACCCGCATCATCCCGTTAAGCGCCCCGGAAAGTTCATGGCGGTGAACCTGGCCAAATTCGGAAAGACGGATCGGCAATTCCCGGTAGGAATGTAGGCTGTTTTTAAAAATAAGCATGTGTCCCGGGCAGTTCATCGGTTTAAGCGCAAACTTTGTTTCATCAACATTGGTGAAGTACATGTTATCTTTGTAATGATCCCAGTGTCCCGATTGCTCCCAAACACGATTATTCATCATAAGTGGTGTACGTACTTCAGCGTAGTCGCGCTGCCGCTGTAATTCACGCGCGAAGTTTTCAAGCTCATTACGAATGGCCATCCCCTTAGGAAGAAAGAAAGGCATCCCAGGTGCTTCTTCAGAGAACATAAATAATTCTAGCTCTTTACCAAGCTTGCGGTGGTCACGTTTTTTGGCTTCTTCAAGAACATGTAAGTGCTCTTCAAGCTGTGCCTTCTTCGGAAATGAAGTCCCATAAATGCGCTGCAGCATCTTATTATTGGAATCTCCACGCCAGTAGGCTCCCGCCACGTTCATCAGCTTAAACGCCTTTATCCGGCCAGTAGATGGAAGATGCGGCCCCCGACATAGATCAAAAAACTCACCCTGATCATAAATGGTAATGAGAGCTTCTTCTGGCAGGTCGCGAATGAGTTCTAATTTCAACGGTTCTTCGAGCTCCTCGAATGTCAGTATCGCTTCTCTGCGGCTGACAACCCGGCGAACAATGGGCAGGTTTTCTTGGATAACTTTCTCCATCTCTTTTTCAATAGCTGCAAGATCATCAATAGAAAGAGGTTTTTCTATATCAATATCATAATAAAATCCATCTTCAATGACCGGTCCGATTCCTAGCTTGACTGCCTTATCTCCATATATGCGTTTAATGGATTGAGCCATTACATGTGCCGTAGTGTGCCTGTATATCTCGAGGCCTTCTTTACTGTCAAGAGTGACGATTTCGACAAGGCTATCAGGCTCGATCGGTTGATCAAGATCAACGAGCTTGCCATTGATCTTTCCAGCTACCGCATTTTTCTTCAAACCTGAACTAATGGATTCCGCCACTTGTTCGATTATCGTACCTTGGGGATACCTCCTAATTGTTCCATCTGGCAATGATACATTGATCTCCATGATTTAGCCTCCATTTCTAGTTTTTCATTATGTTTGAACGCAAAAAAACGCATCTCTCCCACAAAGGGACGAGTGCGTTCAGCTCGTGGTTCCACCCTAATTTAACCTGCAGCGTGTCATTCTTTGGCTGTTCTCCAAAGTAGCAGTTGCAAGGTCCTTATTGGTATCCAGTATCGGGGATAAGACGGTGACGTTTACTGCCGCGACGAACAGATCGACGGGTTCAACGACACGGCTACAAAGGGGTAATTTCACAGCCGGTAACAGGAGAAGCTTTCAGCCTGAACTTCTCTCTCTGGACAGTTCGTGAAGGAAATCATGTCTTTGGTCAATGCCTTATTATTGTTGTGTTTACTTTTATCATATTACTTAGTCGTGCTCTTAAAAGTCAAGGGAAAAAATGATTATATAAAAGTTTCAAACTCTGAAGAAGTTCTTCATCTAGAATCTGCCCGATTTAAAAATCGAAAATAGCAGCCAGAGACTCATTAAGGATGCCAGTACAAATCCAACTTCAATCGTTGGCACGTTCAACAAAAAATAATGCTTCCGTCCAACAA
Organism: Paenibacillus chondroitinus NBRC 15376; assembly: GCF_004000765.1. Lineage (GTDB taxonomy): Bacteria > Bacillota > Bacilli > Paenibacillales > NBRC-103111 > Paenibacillus_E > Paenibacillus_E chondroitinus. The sequence continues at coordinate 75,345 of NZ_BILW01000022.1, forward strand.
TGGAAGAACCGATGATGAGTCCCATCATAATGAGACTGAAAGACAAGAGAACGATGCCGAATGTGATCCTATTGCCAATGCGATCCAGCTTGCGCAGGAAATCATAGGCATCAGTGACACTAATATTCACATGCAGTTTCCCTTTTTTTATCTGTGAAAAGAACTCTCGGGACTGTCTTGGAAAATCAATCAGCAAGGACCCATAATCCGTGACGTCTCTAAGTAAACTTGATGTCAGATTTTTCGGGCGAAGTCGTTCCAACAGCAGTTGGAGACCGAATGGTTCCGCTATCTTTACAATACTGATCGTAGGATCTAGCTTCGTAACAACCCCTTCAATCGTTAACAGCGTTTTCCCTAATAAGATAAAATCCGCCGGAACACGAATATGGTACTTGTACGCCACCTCGAACAGATCATTGACGATCCCCCCCAGGCTTACACGACTAAGAGGGACTCCAAAATATCGTTCTCTAAGCTCCTCAATATCAAACCGAAGTTCCTCCATATCGAGTTCCTCGTCAATAAGTCCAATCCGATAGATCGCCTTAATCACCCCATCGGTGTTCTGGCGCATGAGAGCAATAATCAGGGAGGAAAAATGAAATTTTGACTCCGAAGTGAGCCTGCCCACCATGCCAAAGTCAAGTAAAGCGATTACTTCGCCCGGCTGTATGACGATGTTCCCAGGATGAGGATCGGCATGAAACAAACCTTCAACGAATATCTGATGAAACAATGTTTGAATGAGCCGATTGGCAATTCGCGCTCGGTTATACCCATATGCGTCGAGTTGATCCTCTTGGTACAGCCGAACACCTTCAATATACTGCATCGTCATAACTTTTTTCGAGCAGTAGTCGCTATAAATCAGCGGCACATTGATATGAGCGACATCTTTGAATTGATCAGCTATTTTCTCTGCATTCCTAGCCTCTTTGGTATAGTCCAGCTCATTTAAGAGCGATTTGCCGAATTCCGCAATGAGGACCTCCATTTGAATCCGGCGAGCCCATGCGAAGCGTCGCTCAGCCATCGCTGCCAAATCCGCTAGAATTTCGAGATCAATCCGAATGGATTCTCCGGCTTGAGGCCGTTGGATTTTGATAGCCACACGTTCACCGGTGTGGAGCACGCCAAGGTGCACTTGCCCAATTGAAGCCGCTGCCAGTGACTGCTCTTCGAATCGGTCATAAATCGTCTCGATGCTTTGTCCTAGTTCAGCCTGAATGATTTCCTGCACCTGTTTGTAAGGGATGGGCTTCACATCATCCTGAAGTTTCTGCAACTCCTTAACAATGTCTTCCGGAAGGAGATCCATGCGAGTGCTGGCGATCTGCCCCAGTTTGATAAAGGTGGGTCCGAGCTCTTCAACGACATCCCTGATTCGTAGTCCCAGCGATTTACGGTCTGCATCGTCATGCACTTGAAATCTTCTAATTGGAATACGAAGACGCTGCAGCAGATCTGACTCTTCTACCAAGAATCCGAAACCATGGCGAACCAAAGCTATAACAATATCCCGGTATCGTTGTAACTGCCGTATCCTTTTCCTCATAATGGGCTAAGCCTGTAGCTTGTGTTCCAATTGGTCGATGCGTTGTTCTAGCCGCTTAATATCTTCCTCGGTCGCCAGGTGCAAATCAACCAGCAGCTTCTGAAGCTGTACGCGTACGATTTCTTTAAGAGCGTCCTGCTGCTCCTCACCTTTCTTGATTAACTTTGCCACCAGCGCCTTCGACTCTTCAGGGGCAACTTCTCCTTTTACTACAAGCTCTTTAACGTAGGTTTCCAGCTTTTCTTTGGTCACAATCGTGAGTCCCAGACCAAGCGACACTGCATTCTTGATTAAATCATTCATCCCAAGCACTCCTCTACAAACAATAATTAAGCATTATGATTTCCATTAGATGCCAATGATATGTATGCGGAGCAGAAATCAAAGATAAGCTCTTTTTTCAAACGTAAAAAATCGTTGTTTCATTTCATATAGCGATATTCCAGGAGATTTTTCAAATTCGAGATCCTCTGCAGCAGCTTCTCCCCGACGTTGGTTTCCCTCACCAGCTTCCGCTCCAGTTCTTTGTCCACCAGCCTTTTTACAGACAATACGTCCGCTCCGTTACATAACACATCTTCTTTAGATTTAAATTTCTGATGGGCAACGAGCTGCATGCCAAAGGAATTGTACAACAAGGTGTATCCGGCGATGCCCGTTGTGGATTGATAGGCTTTGGAAAAACCGCCGTCGATGACCACCATTTTTCCGTTTGCTTTAACGGGGCTCTCTCCTCGAATTTCTTTAACTGGCGTATGGCCGTTAATGATATGTCCATGATCCGGATTCAAATCGAACTCCAGCAGGATTTTCCGGCAGATCTCCTCATTTTCACGCAAATGATAATAAGGATTTTTTCTCTCTTTATAGCTTTCTTTATCTTGGATAAAGTATCGTTCAAAGGTGGTCATTTCTCTCTTTCCAAAGAGCGAGGAACATTCCCCTGTCCAGATGTACCATACCATATCCGTTGCCAGATCATCTGTCTCTTCCGGATGCGCAAAGGCGTAACGTAAATAATATTCAAAAACATCGAGCAGCTTACGGCCCGAATACGTCTTGTCTTCAATCTGCATTTCTTCCATGTTTCCTTCTTCATCCAAAGGAATACAGCCGTGAAATAACAAATTCCCATTATATTTCAGATAAAGGCTGCCCTGTTTCATAAAAAAATTCATATGCCGGGCCAGCTTTTCGGAATGCTGAACGGAGAAGAGCAGCTTTTCCAACACCTGCTGTTCTTCCTCCAGCAATTTTTCAGGCTGCTGTGGATTTACAGTTGCGAAACAGGTATTTTCCAGCGGGTACGTTTTACCGCCGATTTTGATTTCATTTTTGTCGTAATCGATTTGTTCGAGCAAAAGTCTTTCAGACATATTAAAGTAGGGACGTCGCTTGATAATAGGGATTTCAAGTTTAAACTGGATCATGGCAATGGCTTGATGAATTTTGGTAATCTGCAGAATCTCCTGCTCCGAACCGTTATGGTCAGTCTGCAGCTTCGGTCGAAAGGCCGGATTGTCATCATAGTATTTCTCCGCCAAGTTCAGCAGTGGGCGAAGATTGATGCCATAGACATCTTCGATGATATCCAGATTGTCGTATCGGGCACAGATCCGGATAATGTTCGCAAGGCAAACCAGGGAGCCCGCATAGGCGCCAATCCATAGGACATCATGGTTCCCCCATTGAATATCGACAGAATGGTAGTTGATCAGCGTGTCCATAATTTTATCGGGGTCCGGCCCGCGGTCATAAATATCTCCGACCACATGAAGATGGTCAACCACCAAGCGCTGGGTCGTATAAGCAAGGCCGATAATGAGCTTGTCCGCCTGGCCCAAAGATATAATCTGCCGGTATATTTCCTCATAATAAGGGTCCTTATTGTTGGTTGAATCCGTCTTGTATAAAAGCTCTTCTACAATATATACAAACTGCTCCGGAAGAGCTCTACGCAATTTTGACCGCGTATACTTGGAAGAGGAATTAGAAATGAGCATCAGCATTTGTTCAATCGTTTGTCTGTACCAACGGTTCAGGGCTTGATGATTGCACAGATCACCTTTAACCAACTGTATTTTTTCTTCCGGATAATAAACTAGCACCGTAAACTCATTGATTTCTTGCTCCGTCCAAACCTCACGGAATAAGGCTTTTATTTTCTCTTTTACAGTACCCGAACCATTTCTTAATACATGCTGAAAAGCCTGGAACTCCCCATGCAAATCACTGACAAAGTGCTCAGTTCCCTTGGGAAGATTGGAGATCGCTTCTAGGTTGATGATTTCTGTTACAACTTTTTCTTCCGTATCATATTCCAGGGCCAATAAATCTAGAAACTGCGCATCCAAAACAGATGTCCCCCTTCAAGGAAATATGGTGATGTATTATGTTTACTGTAAACAGTAGTGGGAAAACATTTGGTATTAGATTTCCCTGAAATGAGTGGAACAATAAGCTTCTATCTGAATAAATCCAAACTTACAACATAATGGAATTTCTCCGCCCTATAATTAAATGGCAGAAAAATACCCCACAGCAGAGGGCTATGGAGCTAAAAATCTAGAAGAAGCAAACAATAGATACAGACTCTCCATTTTCTTTCGTTTAGAGAAAATTAACTGGTACTACCTCATACCCCATTTCTCTTGCGGCCCAAAGACGATGATTGCCCTGACTCAACCGAAGCTTTCCATCACCAATGTTGTAGACCTCTATGGGATATACGAGTTCACCGCGTTCCATCTCGGCTTTTGCAGCATCATATCTAGGTATATCTAACATTTCTCAGTGATTTGTTATTGCTCTATATAAATCCATAATATTCATTAATCGACCTGTTAAATTACTTGCCAAATAATTGTACGACTTATGTCTAGCTATTCACTCTATAAAATTTATAATCCGAGCTTTCAATCAGATAAATAAACTTTCAGACCAACATGAATTTGCCCTGGGTTAATAACTGATGCATATAAGCCGAAGCATAAATTCATTTGCTCATTTACTTTCTTTAGCAGAGTAACATCCCTCTCTAGGGTATCAGGATCAAGCGTAATGATTGAGCACCGCTCACAATTTGATTCTACTTTTAATTTTACATCGCCAATTGATAATTGTTTTCCTATCCAAGCAGTTTCATCCATCGTGTTTTCATCTAATGACAAGATAATGTTAGCTCTAAACCGACGTTTATCTAATGGCTTTCCCCATATCGATTCAAGTTTACGCAACGAAGCATCTGTAACGATAAGAATGTTAGCAGTATCAACAGACATAAGTTTGGGGTCTTGAGGATTTGGTGCTCTATAGTCCCCCTTAGATATTTCTCTATTGGTGTAGCTTTGAACTTCTTTTAAAAGATCTTCATTCCAGCTAAAAATTTCTCCGTTTGGAGATGTCACACTTATTTCGTTATCAATTAATCTAGCCGAATAACCGAGCATTTTAGGGATATCCCTAGCCGTAATAAAACGATTCCACCCCTCTTTTGATTCATCCAAAAAAGCGCAAAAACGATCACCAAACAACCCATATGTATCTACGCTACAAGCGTCCAAGCTTTCTCCCGCAAATGATTTTACAGGATATCGTGTTATTTCACTGATTTCACCAACAAGCAAAAGTTTTCGCCTCCATAACTTAATAATAGCTATTTTATAGTATATTCCCTTATTCAAACGTTTTTGAAGCATACAGAGGATTAGCAACTCTAACTAAATCTCCATACTCCACTTTTAACTCTTCAAATGCTTTCAATACATCGTTAGGAATATCAACGTGTGCAATATAGTTTTTTCCATTAGGGCCATATCCATTATTATCATCTAACAATCTCGGAATTTCTCCCATCAATAATGAAATATATCTTTCTATATCCCACATACCCCAAATATCTGACGGTTCAATTACCAAATTTTCATTTTTGATCACAACCCTAACCTTATACGAAGCAAAATTTATTACTTCAACTTCTGAATCTTGGAGATACTTACGAAAACCAGCATCCATTCTACACTGCATCGTTGCGTCTTGAACAATAATAATATTGTTTAGGGAAAGATTATTTTGTTTGATAACATCTAATGCGTAAGTAACGTTATTTCCACAATTCGTTGAATTACGTTCAATCAGTATGTTGTCAATATCATACTTTCGTTTCATATACTCGCTCATAATATCTGCTTCCATTTTTCCCGCAGTTACTATTTCGGGTAAAACACTATGAATAGCTCTACGTAAACTTTCTGTGGTGTGTCCTTCTCCACCAACAATCATAAAATTTTTGGCAATATTATTAGATACGGCTTTACCTACTACGTCACAACCATGTGCTATACTAGCACCGAATAATATGAGTAGATCCGCTTGTGAAAATTTATATTTTTCTTCTAGAGCATCACTGGTTAAAGTGTCTATATCTCTTATTCCAAGAAAATCACTTATTAAATTTATGTTATCTGCAATTTTATATAGATCCATTTATTGACCTCCATAAGTAAACGACAATCTTTTTATAGATTAGTAATCTTAACTTTTTTTATCAAGTATCTTTTTCAGAGTTGAGTTAATGTTCAATAAGGCCATGAATATGAATCCGAGCATAATAAAAGTTACGATTTCCCCTGTGAAAATAGATACTACGGCTAACAATACAGCATAAAATCCATTTAAATATCCGTTATTCAAAAATCTCAATTTCACACTCTCCTCAAAAGATAGATAAACACTTTGTTTGTTTTGAACCAACGTTCTTCATAGTCGAACAAACCGTTATTCAATCCACTGTCTCGGTCCCACAGTATGGAAAAAATGCTGTCTTTCATGATTTAATGCATCCTCAATACGCTTACAAGTGAAATCACTAATCGGTTTAGGAAGTTCATCTCTTGAGAAGAATCTGCATTCTAAAATTTCAGGCGAGCTTGGTTGAGGTATTTGGTTAGCATCGTTATTCGCAAGAAACACAAAATGATGCATGTCATAGTTCGGGTCGTAGTATATACCAGTTAATTGACCAATCCCGACTTCTAGCCCTACTTCTTCGTGAACTTCTCTTTTGGCAGTTTCCTGCGCTGATTCATCCTCCTCAGCTTTTCCTCCAGGCAGATCCCAATTATTTTTGCCATAGCTATGTTTTACCAATAATACTTTATCCTCAGAATCTAAAATGATTGCTGCCGCGCCAATTAACTTAGGCAAAGTAATGCCCCCTTATGAATAATGACTACTCAATTATAGACGGAAATAAATGGAATAAGTTCTATATTGGCCACGCTAATCTCCCTTTTCGTCAACGAAACAAAAGAGCAGTCACCATGTGGCGATCTGCTCCCTCGTTTATTAAACTAATGTTCCTCATTGATCTAACATTGAATTGTTTTCATCAACCAGACTACCGCTAAAGCCTGTCCGCCAAGTCGGGTATAGCGGTTTCCAACCGTATTCCTGCCGAGCCTTCCTGTTCGATGCCCCTCGCTCCCAAGCGTTGCTATTTGAAGTAGTTTCAGGGGTAGGTGCTCCTAAAGCTTGTGCAAAAACCGGAAGCCAGTCAGTTCCTCTTGCTGGTTCGTCGTCCACAATATTCACTGGTCCTGAAGGCCATTGTAAGGCCAAAAGTGCTGCCTCAGCGGCATCCTCAACATGAAGAAAAGAAGTGACCCCTTCAGTAGCAGTAACCTGTCTTTGATGTATTAGTTTTGCCATAAATCCATCACGCTCATACCAAGTGCCCGGACCATAGAACATTCCATAGCGTAAGATTACATGTTGTGGTATTTTTGACACTTCATTTTCCAAAGCTAATATGCCATCAATCGTTGATTTCCGAGGTTCCTCGGCTACTACATGTAAGGGTTCATCTTCGCTTGCCGGTCTCTCTCCCGGTTCATATGCCCAAGAGATGCTTTGTGCGATGATGCGTTTGATGCCAACTGAAATAGCGGCATCTACCAAATTTTGTGTGCCTTCTTTACGTATCCTTGTATTATCTGAAAAATTACGATTACTCAAAGAAGTCAATTGATGAATGACAACCTCAGGTTGAGATTCATCTAATGCGGACCGTATTGACTCACGATCAAAGACATCAGCAATTAATGCTTTTGCTCCCGTATTCTCGATGATAGCTTTCTTACTCTCACTTTGCGTGATTCCGATTACTTCATGACCTGCATGAATCAATTTTGGAAGCAAAATACGCCCGACAGCTCCAGTAGCTCCAGCCACAAAAATTTTCATGAATTTTCACTCCCACTAAATGTGCTTTGTCTCCTACCAGTATTCGCGAAAATATTGAACAAACCTGCTCATTCGGTCAACAAAAAAAGCAGCCGGCTGCCAGTTCAAATGAAATAGAGCCCAGTGTGAGCGAATTTTGGCGGTGGAGACCACCTAACACAGCTAAAAATTCAGCGCTACTGAGACATCTGGCGGAGGGGGCATCCTCATAGGTGAGGTAAACTGGCTGGCCACTTGGAGGAACTACAGGGCGTTATTCTAACAAATTAAGCCCGTTTCCGCGTCAAGCGGAACTACAGGGCCTTATTTGACCAAAAGGATTCTCTCCGGCTGAAAGGTACAACGTTCAGGTCAAAGTTCATGTTCAATTCTCCTTTGAGGAAAGCAGTATGCGCTTTCATTGTACCGAATGGAGAACTGACGGGAAAACCGACAGTTGTTTGTGATGGATAGGTAATTTGTTGCCTGCTGAGACTTGCAAGAGTTCCAGGTGGCATTTTGTTCGGTATGATTAGTCCTATTGTTCGAAATAACTATGCCATTTCTTCAAATTGGCTGTTATAGAGTTCAGCGTAGAATCCACCTTGAGTTAATAACTCCTCATGATTGCCGCTTTCGATGATGTCGCCGCCTTTCATGACCAGAATCAGATCGGAGTTTTTAATGGTCGAAAGCCTATGAGCGATCACAAAAGAAGTTCTACCTTCCGTTAGTTTTTCCATTGCCGTTTGCACGATGCGTTCGGTTCGGGTATCTACCGAGCTGGTTGCTTCGTCCAGAATGAGTAGCGGAGCATTTTGAATCATAGCGCGCGCAATCGTAATAAGCTGCTTTTGTCCTTCAGACAGACTTGCTTTGTCATTCAAAACGGTATTGTATGTATCTGGTAAAGCTTTTATGAAATGGTGTAAGCCTACGGTCTTACAAGCATTGACGACTTGCTCATCCGTAACGCCTTGCTTGCTGTAAACGATATTTTCTTTGATGGTGCCTTCAAACAGCCATGAATCCTGCAAGACAATACCAAATTGCTGATGGACGTTTTCCCTCGTCACCTGATTAGTCGGCGTGCCATCCAGCAGGATTTCACCGCCGTCCAACTCATAAAACCTCATGAGCAGATTGATGATCGTGGTCTTCCCTGCGCCAGTCGGGCCGACAATGGCTACCTTTTGCCCTGCCTTTATCTGAATCGAAAAATCATGGATAATTATTTTTTCAGGCTCATACCCAAATTTAACGTTCTTAAACTCAACATTGCCTTTCACGTTTTGCAAGGTTTTTACTTTTTGGCTCTCGTCAGTAAGCTCTTGCTCGTCCAAAAATTCAAAGACACGCTCTCCAGCCGCTGCTGTCCGTTGCAGGTTGTTCATTGCCTGTGCCATCTGTGAAAGCGGTTGTGTAAAGAGGCGGATATACAACATGAATGCGACAATGACACCAAAAGAAATGCTTCCGTTCATCGCTAAAACTGCGCCTACTACGCAAACGGCTACATACCCGATATTTCCGATAAAGCCCATCAACGGCATCATCAAGCCCGATAAAAACTGCGACTTCCATGCGCTTTGGTACAGATCTCCATTAAATTTTTCAAAGGTTTTTTTTGCCTCTTTACCGCCGTTATAGACCTTCACAACATGGTGTCCGGAGTAAATTTCCTCAATGTGTCCGTTGATGTTTCCGAGCCCCGCTTGCTGAGCGATAAAAAATTTTTGTGATATTTTTGCGATGATCATCATCAAAGCAAAACCTATTAGACTGGAGCCTACAGCGGTCAAGGCCAAAATCCAACTGTTATATAACATCATAATGAGCGAGCCAACAAACATCGCAATTGCGGTAACCAACTGCCCGATGCTTTGGTTCATGGTTTGCCCAATGGCATCCACATCGTTTGTGACGCGGCTGAGGATATCGCCATTGCTCGTCCTATCGAAATATTTGAGGGGCAAGCGGTTGATTTTTTGAGAAATGTCCGTCCGCATTGATTTTGATATTCTCTGTGTTACGGTCGCCATGATATAACTCTGCGCAAAACTCAGGATCGTTGAGCCTGCATAGAAAAACACAAGAAGCCAGGCAATGTTTACAACCGCGGGTATATCAATACTGCCATGCACCGTCTCGCCTTTGATCATGACCGGAAGCCCTTTGGCAATCTCGTTCGTCATGTCCTTGATTTTGTTGGGTCCAATAATCTGTAACACAGTACCGGCGGCAGCCATTACAAGTGCAATCAGGATAGCTGGGAGATAAGACTTGCAATATCGAATCAATTTTATCCAAGTCGCTTTGAAATTTTTCGATTTCTCAACCGGGGCCCCCATCCTGCCTTGGCCACCCATACCGCCGGGTCCCCCCATTCCTGCAGGTCTTTTGTGTGTGTTTTCACTCATGATACAAGCTCCTCCTCACTAAGTTGTGACTTAGCAATTTCCTTGTAAACCTCGCAAGTCGCGAGAAGCTCTTTGTGCGTCCCTTTCCCGACCACTTTACCATCGTCTAGTACAATAATCTGGTCAGCGTCCATAATGGTACCAATACGCTGCGCGACAATCATGCTTGTAACTCCTGCCGTTTCTTTCTTGAGTGCGCTACGCAGCACACGGTCCGTTTTGTAATCCAGTGCAGAGAAACTATCGTCAAAGATATAGATTTCCGGATTCCGGCTGACAGCGCGGGCAATAGACAATCGTTGTTTTTGTCCACCTGACAAGTTTGTACCGCCTTGAGATATGGCCGCGTCATATTGCCCCTCCATGGCTTCAATAAAATCCGTACCCTGAGCAATGGAAATGGCATTTTTTATTTGCTCTGCTGTAGTGGTATCTTTTCCGTTTTCACCGTAACCCACATTTGAACTGACCGTGCCTCTGAACAGTACCGCCTTTTGTGGAACATAACCGATTTTATTGTATAACGCTTCTTCGACATACTCCTTTACATTCACACCGTCAACTAGCACTTCGCCCTCCGTGGCGTCAAAAAAGCGTGGAACCAAATTGACAAGCGTCGATTTGCCGCTGCCAGTTGAACCGATAAAGGCGACGGTCTCACCTTGCTTTACGGAGAAACTGACATTATGTAAAACATAATCCGCCGCTCCGGGATATTTAAAACTAACATTTCTGAACTCGACCTCACCGATCACCCCTGGCTTTCCTTCGGTTTGTGAACCTTCGGCAATGATCGGCCGTGTATCCAGCACTTCATTGATACGCTTGGCTGACACGGCTGCTCTCGGCAGCAGGACAAACATCATGGCCAGCATCATAAATGACATTACAACCTGCATGGCGTAGGATGAAAATACAACCATATTGGAAAATATGGTCAGTTTATCCGCCACTTGTGCGGAATCGATCAGATACGCGCCAATCCAATAAATCGAAAGAGATAAGCCACTCATAATCATGCTCATCACTGGCAGCATAAAAGCCAAACCACGAGTCGTAAAGAGTTGAGTCCCCGTCAATTCCTCGTTGGCTTTTTCAAACTTTGCTTCTTGGTAATCATCAGCATTATAGGCACGAACAACGCGAATTCCGGTGAGGTTTTCACGGGTAACCTTGTTCATATTATCTGTAAGGGTCTGCATTTTCCGGAATTTCGGTAATACAAAAATCATAATAAACGCGATCACAACAACCAGAATCAACACCGCGCATCCGGTTGCCAGTGACCATTCGTAACCCTTGCCCGCGATTTTTGTAACCGCCCATACCGCCATAATAGGTGCTTTGACTATTAATTGTAATCCCATAGTTACAAGCAATTGAATTTGCGTGATGTCGTTTGTAGAACGCGTGATTAAGCTGGAAGTTGAAAATCGATTGATTTCTTCCATTGAAAAAGAATCTACCTTGTTGAACAGCAAAGTACGTAACTGCCGTGAGAACGAAGCCGCGATAAGGGAGGCAAAAAATCCTACAATGACGGCAGACAGCAAACTACCAAGCGCGCAGAGCAGCATATACGCTCCATGAATCCAAATGTTGCTCATTTCGCTGCCAGGTGTCTGTACCAGCCGGGTAATTTCGGACATATAATCCGGCAACTTCAAGTCGAGATAAACCTGTGCGACAATAAACACGAGGCTGATCACGACTTGTATCCATTCATTTAGTCTTAGTTTGCTAAAGATTCTTAACATGAGTAAAGCAATCCCCCCGACGTATGTAATGGAAGTACTCAGCATTTGTCCTTGTTCCATTTGCGGTATGGTTCCGTTTTCTGGCAATAACCAATATTATGTTGCAGCTATCATAGAATTATTCCAATCAGCTATGTGCAAGCATGCTTCTCAAAAGTAGATATTTGGTGGTTTTGTCTGCAATCGGGGCATAAAAAAAACCGCCATTACGGCGGATATGATTCGGATTATCATGTACCAAGTCTAAGTTCAAAAAAATACTGTACAATTGGATGTTTTAACTTCATCTTCTCGGTCATGTTCATTATTCGTTTTTTTCCAACTCTTCGGTCAACTAAAGCTAAAATATTCAGTAAAATATCGTTGCTTTCTAGGCTTTCCTCTATAGAAATGGATAAAAACTTATTCGCTATAACGTTAAAATTTGATTTACTCAAAGTTGACTGTGCTAACAATAGCTCTTTTGCAAATTCCGATATTTTTCTACTTCTTGCTATAACTTTTAAACGATCCTCCGGAACATTCCCTTTGGTTTCTTTTCTGACCGCTTCGATTTCATCATGGCTGATAGGAATCTGGATATCTGAATCATTCCTAATCTCCAATTCCGTCTGATACCATTTGACTAGCGTATCACTCATGTTGAGCACGTTTTTTTTATCAACTGCGATATAACAAAGCCCTGCTTTATCCGGTAAATAACGGTAGCTGGTTGAAAGGTATTCGACCCTTCCATGCAGCGCAGGACTGAGAAAACTCTCCAGTTGTTGTTTCAATTTACTCCAGGCCATTTCATCCTCCTAATATTACAAAACACCAGTTAAGGCACTCGTTCTATTACCCATCTTACAATAATCAACACGTCAATTAAAAATCTGGCTGTGAAAAAAATTCAATTTCTGCGCAACACTTTTACCTTTTATCGAGTCTATATTTACAACATTAGGAAATTGAGGTGATAACCGTATATGAATTTCAAAGCAATTAACAGGAACGTCATTGTTCTCGTCTTTGCCATGATGCTGGGGAATTTTTTGGGCATTTTGCAGGCAAGTGCTGCGCCGCCGCCGCACAGTGAAATTGTCCCACCCCAAATCCCACCCGTCATCACCCTATTCGAGCAGACACCGCTCTATTCTACAACAGACGATTCTCACAAACCATTTGCAGCACTTACACCTCAAGATGTGACTACAGTTGATGCTGAACAAGCATGGTACTACAAACAGCACGGAGAGAAGGTATGGATTAAAATTAAGACCACATGGGCAGGTGATCTCTGGATGCATCTGGACTATGACAAAATTGGCATCGTCAAACCGATCGATACGAACATTGCATTACTCTGGGACTCCTCTCTTTATACGCAACCATCTACATCGACGATGACAGATATCGTGCTCGCTCCGCAAACGGTTCATGCGAATGCCGTATTCGAATCACCAGTATCGTATTTATCCAACTCCTATCGAATTGAGACCTCGTGGCTAGGAGATATGTGGATTGTCTCACAGCCTCGTATGCTGCTGGATATGGAGATTTTGAATCAGGAGATGGATCTGCCGACAGAAACCTTGTACATGGAGGACTACGATACATCGAGTCGTTTGCAACGTCCCTCGGATGCCAAGTTCATTCCTCCGCAAAAAGTGTTTGCCTTGGAAAAAACACAAAATGGGATTTACCATGTCCGGTCTCAAGACGGCAACACTTTTTGGGTTCAGCCAGATTTTGCACAACCTGTAGGGGTTGAACCAATCGATGAACGGCTAAACCTTTTGAAGGACGTAAGGCTCTATATGTTTCCTACAATGCCTTTCCCAACCTTTGGCGTGTTATCAGCTCAGACCGTAAATGCATTCGAGCGATGGACCGATCCGCAAAACGAGCAATGGTATCATATTCATACTTGGGCCGGAGATATGTGGGTGCAGCCGGATAAGCCGTTATAATATAGGATAGAAATCCTCGGTTGCTTTCTTGACCGAGGATTTTTATATCTCCATAAGTGACAAGAGTATTTCTCCACGTATTAAATACTTGGTTAGATGTTCTTTTAAAATTCGACTGAAGTTCTTTTTCGAAAACAAAATCTTCAGGGTTACATCCATATTGTCATACAGCCATTTGAAGTAACTTAATGTTATCCATTACTGAAGCACCTTCGTCAAGTTTTCAGACTTAGTTCCTTAAATTACATTATCTTAGGATTAACAAAAAAGCCACGATACTCGCGGCAGTTAATGCGATAATGTCCCTTCCATAGAAAAATCTCAAATAAATCGTAAAGCAGCTAAACGCTCTTCCAAAATCACACGCAGTTCATCAGGAATCCGCACATACTCGACCCCTTTTCCCAAAAACAAAAGCCAATCCGCATAATACGCAAGCGACTCGCTATCAGCCACATCCAACTGAACATTAAAAGTCCCGCTCGACTGAAACATCCCCGTTAAGGACAAAATGATCCCAGGCGGGTGCATCCGCTTATAGCGCTGAATCCCAATGTTATCAAGCTTCACAACAAGATTGGCTTCACGTGCACGAAGCCGTTTCTTTTCCAAAATCTCTTGTTCAGTCCACTTCATCTCCTGCTTCGAAATGGCCGAGTCCCGCAGCATCTCAACAGGCAAATAACGAAACTCATCCGTATCAAAATCATAAACTTCAACCAACCACGTAGCGTTCGAGTTAAAGATATGAAGCAAAAAAACGTCCAGCAACTGTGGCCAGCCCAGATTCAGTTCATAAGTCACACGTAAATGTTTATCTTGCACTGCAAGCGAAATCAATTGGTTTAGTTCCGGAGGCGCCGCATCATCAAGCTCCAAAAGATTCGGATTGGCGGGATTCGTATTTTCGAAAAGTAAGATATTATTGAGCTCGATCAGCTCATCTTGCTGAGTTTGCGACGCGATGCCGATCAGTTTTTCAGTGATTGAGCGACGATTGTGGAGATAAGGCAGCTGCGAATTCTTTGAGGCGATAAAGCTGATAAAAATCGCTTTCAGCTCTTCCGGCGTGAAGCGGGCGGCGGGCAGATACTGATTTTGCAGCACAAAGTATCCGCCACCACGACCAAGCTCGGACGTCAACGGAAACCCCATCGCCTGTATCTCATTGATATCACGGATCGCCGTCGCGCGGGAAATTTTGAACTCTTGCTGAATCTCAGCAATTGTAAAGTGTGCGCGGTTATTGATGTAACGCATGATCAGGTTCACTCGTTCTGTTTTCTTCATGATTGTATTATATCAAAAATATAGCATTAAATGTCAGCACTAACGTAAGAACAAATTCGGATCCAATTAAAAGTATCATTTTTTGATACATTTGGCCAATAGAATCAGTCTTGTAAACAATAACCCCCACAAAGGAGAGAATAAAAATGTCTAACTACTCGATTAAAACGATCTCAGAAAACTACAAAATGACTGCTTTCGGTGTTACATTTGATGACTACAACGACTGGGCAGGAAATGCTGCAAAAACTGCAGCGAAAAAAGCTGAAATCACGGAAAACGGCAAGCTTGCTGAACTTCTCGCACTCGCTGACGGGCAAGAATATCAAATCAATTACAACCTCGACCGCAAGCCTTGGCGCGGATTCGGTGTCATGGGTGAGTTCAACGTGGAAGGTGCAGTTGTCCTCGATTTCCTCGCTGGCGAGTACCTTGTCGTGCCAGGAACAGGTGCTGACAAAGACCGCCTTGCTGACGAAATCACAGGCAAAGTTTTTGGGGGCTTGCTCCAGGAAATCACAGAATACAAATACGTTGGCCCTGGTAACTCAACATTCGTTAAAGCAAATGATTCAAGTGAATTCTACGGTGAAATGTGGCTTCGTGTAATGAAAGTCGAAAACTAATCCTTGCCAAATCTTTCAAAATCACTACAATGGAGCCTGACCTCCCAAAAATTATACTGGATAAAAGGAGCATTCACATGGCAGAATACACACTTGAACACAAGAAATCATTCACATTGACCGCTTATGGTTTTTCAATCCAGTCGAATTTTCAAGATATGCCGGCTATGCAAAAGGAAAAAACTGAGTTTTGGGACAAACTCAAAGCTGACGGGCGTTTTACTAAACTCAAAGACGCTGCAAAAGATGATCGTGAATGGTCTGTCAATGAGGTTTATCAAGGAAAACCGTGGAATTATTTCGCGGTGGAAGCTGGCAAATCAGTGACTGACGCAACGCGCATCATCGAGTTTCCAGAGAGCGAGTACATCGTGGTCGCAGGAAATGGCGAAAAGGAATCTCTATTTGATCAGCTGACTTACCGTGCGTTTGGCGAAGTCTTGTCCCAAATCACGGACTATGCTTACATCGGTGGTCCCAACGCGACTTATCGTAAAGATAACCATGACGGCACTTTTTACGGCGAATTTTGGGTACCTGTGGTTAAAAAATAATCAACGTGACAAAGGCAGCCGTCATTGGCTGCCTTTTGCGCTATATTCAACTAATCTGTAACGGCTCCTTTGGCAGCAGATGAAACTAATTTGGCGTATTTACTGAGAACACCTCGACTAAATTTCAATTGCGGCTGAACCCATTCGCTCTCGCGTTTCGCTAGCTCTTCTTCTAAAACTTCAAAGGAAATTTCTTGCGTTTTACTATCAATGGTAATCATGTCACCTTCTTGCAGAAGTGCAATGGGTCCGCCAACCTGCGCTTCTGGCGCTACATGACCAACTACAAAACCATGTGAGCCACCTGAAAATCTGCCATCCGTAATGAGCGCAACTTCCCCACCAAACCCTTTACCGACAATTAAAGCAGTAACCGAAAGCATCTCCGGCATACCGGGTCCGCCCTTCGGCCCACAATAACGAATAACTAACACATCTCCCTTATGGATCTGATTTTGCATAATAGCTTCAGTAGCCTCTGACTCGCTATCATATACGCGTGCAGGACCAGTAAAACGTGATTTTTTCATTCCTGACATTTTCGCAATTGCGCCTTCCGGCGCCAAATTCCCCTTAAGAACGACCAACGGTCCACTAGTCTTTAAGGGATTATGTAACGGTCGAATAATATTTTGATTTTCATGCAAAGGTGCTGACGCTGCCAGATTCTCGGCTAACGTTTTACCGGTAATTGTCATACAATCACCATGGAGAAGGCCTTGTTCAAGAAGAAGCTTCATCACGCCGGGTACACCCCCAACATCACTTAGGTCCTGCATGACGTACTTTCCACTAGGCTTAAGGTCTGCGATGTGCGGCACTTTTACGCGAATACGTTCGAAATCATCATAGGTCAACTCCACTTGTACGGAGTGCGCAATGGCAATGAGGTGCAAGAACGCATTCGTAGAGCCACCGAGTGCCATTACGAGCGTTATCGCATTCTCAAATGCTTTCTTTGTCATAATATCACGGGGATAAATCCCCTTCTTAAGTAGTTCGAGAACTTGCTCTCCGGCTTTTTCGCATTCCAACGCTTTATGAGATGATACCGCTGAGGTGGAAGATGATCCAGGAAGACTCATCCCTAATGCTTCTGCAGCAGATGCCATTGTGTTAGCTGTATACATACCTCCGCAAGCACCAGCCCCAGGACAAGCGTTGCATTCTACTTTGTGAAGCTCTTCATCCGTCATTTTTCCATCATGATATAATCCTACTGCTTCAAAAGCACTGACAATATCTACGTCTTTCCCATCTAACTTTCCAGGTTGAATGGTTCCCCCATACACATAAACCGCAGGCAAATTCAGTCGGCCAATGGCCATTAAACATGCTGGTGTATTTTTATCGCATCCGCCGATAGCAACAAGCGCATCGAAGCGCTCAGCGTTCGTAACAATCTCAATAGAGTCTGCTATCGCTTCACGGCTTGGTAAGGAGTATAACATTCCGTCATGCCCCATCGAAATCCCGTCCGAAACCGTGATGGTGTTAAAAATCAGAGGTGCGCCGCCATGATGCTGAACTCCCTTTTTCGCTGCAAGCGCTAATGAATCAATATGCATGTTACATGGGGTTACTTCACTCCACGTACTGGCTACCCCAATCATCGGCTTCTTGAAATCATCGTCTTTAAAACCTACAGCCCTAAGCATAGCGCGATTAGGAACGCGATTGACTCCCTCACTGATTACTTTGCTTCGAATTCTTAAATCTTTTGGATCAGACATCCTCATCAATCCTTTCAATATTCAATTAGGGCATATAGTTCATGCATAGGTCTTATTAAGTTTTGTTTCATATGTGCGGCAGCTGATTCAGCGTCTTTCTGCTCCAGAGCTAAAATGATAGACGCGTGTTCTTCCACTGAAGCAACTGTTCCCGTGATAGGCTGTTTAAGAAAAACATACTTAAATCTTCTAATATGGATTTGTAAGGATGCACTGAATGACGCGATATATCCATTATCCCCTACATCAACAATTAAATTATGAAACTGCTCATCAAGTTCCATAGCTTGGTAAGTCTGTCCACTGTGGATGGCTTGTGCGAATTGCTGATTTATTTCTTTTAAAACCTCAATCTGTTCAAGCGTAATTAGCTTCGCTGCATATTCGGCTGCCAAAGAATAGAGCGCAGCGAGTGTTGGGTAAAGCTTAAGAATATCATCTTTTTCTATATTCGTTACTCTTGTCTCTTTGCCAGGAAACATTGAGACAAGACCTTGCATTTCCAGAAGCTGAAAAGCCTCCCTGATTGGAGTTCTGCTAACGGCTAAAGATTCTGCAAGTTCAGCATCAATTAATTTCTCGCCAGGCACGAGTGTCCCCTCAATGATCCATCGCTGGATTTGAGTTAAAGCACGTTCTTTCGCTGATATTCGATTAGGTGAAGAAAAATTGTGGGGTATTGGCATAAGAATCTCCTTATAAATACTATATGTATATGCAATATATCGCATTTCGCGATGGGATGCAATGAGATTTTTATTTTCCAGAAGGAACGGGAGAAATCGATCTATTCGTCACTTTAACCCGTCTATTCAAGCATGGACAGATCCCAATTGCCAATAAACGCCTCCACTTCTTTTGGAAGCATTTTACTGAGCATTCGCATAGCTTTATCATGATTTTGGAATGGAAGTTGAACGGTAATCATCAAGCATAGAAACCATTTTTCCGAGATGAACTCGACATAAGATGCATAACGCTGCAACACCACATTGGTTGGACAAAAACAATAAAAAGCGCCATTTTCTTTATCCGAACGTGACCGGTTATAGATCCATTCATTTAATGCCTCGATATGATTAATCCAATCTCTTAATGCAAAATCGGAGAGAACAACTTGATCTCTATTTTCATCCAGGCCGAGACGGTCAAAAGGTATTTTTATGGTGATACACGGTTTATCCAGTGTGAGTTTATATGTCCGTTCAATGCGAAAATATTGAGCGAGTCTTTTAATAAAACATCATCCTTTCGTATAACGACCACTTTTATTTAAAAATAAAAGCCCTGAGAGTAAATCCTACCCTCAGAGCCAAATGATTTACTTTTACAATAACAAAATCATAGCATTATGATCATCTACATTATTGGGAAAGTTTTATTATAATGAACTGAAACCATTGTACCTACACCAGTTGCGCCAGTTCCTCATCGTCTAGCGCACGGTTGAACACCGCTAGCCCGCCGAGGCAGCCGGCAAAGAAATTGCCCATGGTGCCGGAGCGGTACACGGCGCCAACGGTGAAGTCGGCGCCGGCAGCGCCGCCATCGTACAATCCCTCCGGATACGCGTAGGGATTATAGGTCTCGCGCACGTCCAAGCGGCCGTCCAGGTATGTGCGCGCATAGGCGCCATCGTACGTGAAGGCCACGGTGTGCCATTCGTCCTTTGTGACCGGCGTAGCGCCGATGGCCGTGGTCATGCACCACGGATGGCCGGGCGTCGGCCCACCGGTGGACGAGACGTGGCCGCACACCTGTTCGGCGCTGTCCCAGATTCCGAGATCGAGGAACAGGCAGTACTGCCGTTTCTTCTCGGTTTCATTCCACATACCGGCGATAGCTTGGCACTCACGGTTGTCCCGCTGCTCTCGTTTGACCCAAGCAATCAATGTCAGCGCCGCTTCTTTTCCATGAAAATCGAGCGCAGGACACGCCTCTCTCGGCAGATTGAACCACTGCCCGAAGTTCAGCTTAGCGGAATAAGAACCGAACACGCCTTCCTCCACTCGCTCAATCGGCCCTTCTTGTTCTTCCAGCGCATAACCGAATGGCCCTTGTGCTTGCCGCAGCTCCCCCGCCGCCTCCTGGAAATCCCAGAAGGCGACTAGAGAAGGATGATCAGTAATCCTGTTTCTCACATTTTGTTTGCTCATAACAACCTCCATCGCTATCCAAACAGCTACTTCTTCTTCGTGTACCACTCATTCATCGCATCGATAGCCGCTTTTCCGCCTTTGGCGTTAAACTCCTGAACAAATTTGTCGAACTCGCCTAGATCACGTTTGCCCATAATAAATTTGAGAGCATTCTCCTCCGTAAAGTTTCGCAGCTCTGTAAATTTCGTATCGTATGCATCAACGGCTGGCGCATAGGATGTTTCCTCGCGGTTTTGCTTGAATTTCAGCAGCGGCTCGTAATACGGCAGAAACCCTTTCGCTTTCAAACGGGCGTTGAAGCTCGCGTCGGTATCCCCAAAGAAATAGAGCGTGCGCCAGGCGATATTGTTGCTCTGCTCCAGCGTCTGGACAGGCTCGCCATTTTCAACCTTATAATCTTCGCCTTCAAGGCCGTAGGTCAAAAATTTGTCCGTATCGCCGCTCAAGATGTAGTTGATGTACGCTGCAGCGCCTTCCTTATTTTTCGCCTGCTTCGGAATGACGATATAGCTGCCCGGAATGCCTTCCTCCTGGAAGCCGGATTGCCCGTTCTTGCCGGTAACCGGAGGAATGTACTGCAAAGTGCCGCCGTTTTTCTTATCGGTGATAGACTTGTCGATTGTATAGGCATCTGCCCAATATAGCGTTCCGAACGCTGCGGTGCCGTTGATCATTTTATCCTTAATATCTTTATTAATGGCAAATTCCTGATCAATCAGCCCTTCCGTGTACCATTTTCTCATTTTGACCAGAAATTCCTTATACTCCGGCTGCACCCAAGAGAAGGCCAGCTTGCCGTCTTTCACTACAGTTGCGTTGCCAACACCGTACGCTGCCGCATAAGGAAGGAAAGAGCCCATAAACGAGCCGGGATTGCCGCCGGTAGCGGTGAGTGGAGCGATGTTTTTCTTCTCTTTAATCGTTTTCAGCGTCGAATACATGTCATCCATGGTAACAGGATCTTTCAGGCCTAGCTCCTTCAGAATGTCAGAGCGCTCAAGCATGCCATTGCCGACCTTTTGTGCTACACGGCTTGGAATGCCGTAGATTTTGCCGTCGAAGCGGGCCGCATCGGTAAGCTCCTGATTCAAATAAGTGGACATGTTCGGGATATACTTTTTAATCAGATCGTCCAGCGGTTCGAAAGCCCCTTGCTGTGCCAGCTTGAAATAATTCGATTTACCGCTGACCCACAGAATATCGGGCACTTCGCCAGAAGCCAGGATGATTGACACCTTTTGATCGGAATTATCTTTCGGCAGCGATTCATACTTGACGTTGAAACCGGACTTCTCTTTCAAAACATTAACAAGCTTATTGTTGTTGATGTTGTCGTTGCCTTTGAACTGCTCCATAGACGCGTGGTATGATCGCATGACCGTTACATCTTTGTTCTTTACGCTGCCGGTACCGGTCGACGTGTTCAAAGCAGGTGACGCGCTTGCGCCGCCGCTATCGTTACCACCGCATCCAGCCGCAACCCCGGCTAGCAGGATTGTTGATAATCCGAAGAATGCCATTTTCTTCATATTCATGAATATATACCCTCCCTTTTTCTTCTCTTGCTTATGTTAAGCTTCGCTTAGCTCCAGGGCAGCGCTACCCTTTCACTGCGCCAATCATAACCCCTTTGACAAAATATCGCTGAATGAATGGATACACGAATAAAATCGGCAGCACCGCACATAAAATCGCCGCAGCACGAACGGTCTCGGGCGTCACTTCGCGAAACACGTCGCTTACGACCATGTCCGCGGACCTCTCGTCCGTGACCAGTTGGAGCAGAAACATTTGAAGCGGCATCCAACTGCGATCGGTAATATACATCATGGCCTGGAAAAATTGATTCCAGTACCCGACGGCATAGAACATCCCCACTGTCGCAAGCGACGGAACCGAAAGCGGCAGGTAAATCGAAAACAGGATGCGAAAGTTCGAAGCGCCGTCCATCCGTGCCGATTCCTCCAACGCGTCTGGGACGCCAAGGAAAAAATTGCGAATAAGAATCAAATTAAACGGCGCCAGCGCACCGGGTAAAATCAATGCCCACAGCGAGTTGAGCAGCCCGACTCCTTTTACAACCAAATATGTCGGTATGAGTCCTCCGCTGAAAAACATCGTAATGACGAACAATAGCATCATGAAACGCGTATAAGGCAGTCCTTTTCGTGATAACGGATACGCCGCCAGCACCGTCAGCGCCATGGAGATGGCTGTGCCGACCACAGTGATAAAGATAGAGTTACCAAACGACGTGTAGAACTGCTTGTTGGACAGAACATAATCATATGAAATCGTTGTAAAACCTCGCGGCCACAGTAAAATATCTTTTGCCAGCACATGCGCCTCGCTGCTGAACGACTTGGCTGCAATATGGATAAATGGCAGAATCATCGTTAATGACAATAGTGTGAGCAGCCCCACGTTGATATAACTGAAGATGGTTTCTCCTTTTGAGCGGAGCATCTTTCCTCCCCCTTCCACTTCAATAGATTCCTTCCTCGCCCATGCGTCTGGCAATCGTATTCGCAAGTACAAGCAGGATACAGCCGATCACTGATTTGAACAAGCCTGCGGCCGTTGTCAAACCAAATTGCATCGTTCCAAGACCTACACGAAATACATAGGTATCGATAATATCGCCCACATCATAGACCGTCGGATTGTACATGACCAGCACCTGCTCGAAGCCCGCATCCAGCACGTGCCCGATCCTCAGCAGAAGCAGAATGACGATGGTCGAGCGAATCCCCGGCAGCGAAATGTGCCAGATTTGCCGCAACCGACCCGCGCCGTCCACCGTCGCTGCCTGAAATAATTCTTCATTAATCCCGAGAAGCGCAGCCAAGTAAATGATGGCTCCCCAACCAATTTCCTTCCACGTATCGGAGAGGACCAGAATCCAGCGGAACATCTTCTCGTCCGACAAGAAAAAGATGGGCTCGAATCCCAAGGCTTGAATCAATTTGTTCACAATGCCGCTGTTCGGCGACAGCAGATCGACGGCAATGCCTCCGATGACGACCCAGGAGATAAAATGCGGTAAATAGGTAACCGTCTGTACGGAGCGCTTGAATTTCTCCAGCCGGAGCTCGTTCAGCAGCAGCGCCAGCGCGATCGGTGCGGGGAACCCCACGATTAGCTTCATGAGACTGATTAGCAGCGTGTTGCGGATAACACGCGGAAATTCATCGAACGTAAACAGCTCGCGAAAATATTGCAGGCCCACCCATTTGCTATGAAACACGCCCTGGATCAAGTTGTAGTCCTTGAAGGCGATAACAACGCCATACATCGGTACATATTTGAAGATGATTAAGAAAATAAGTGCGGGAAGTACCATCAGATACAAATCCCAATACCTCAACAGCGGATGTCTTTGAGCACGTTTCTCCCGCTGCCGGGCACGAATAGATGTCAGCGGTGCAGCCTTCATGTTGTCTCTCCTCTCTTGCAAGCGTTTTAATTAGGGATGAGACTATCATAGCCGCTTTTTCGATCTTTTCGTATTCACCTTCTTTTACTATCGTTGCAACTTTTTTTACTTATTCGTCCATGCCAAGCAAAAAGAAAGAAGCCAATGACCGGCTCCTCTTCTCCGCTACTTATTCATCTCACTTGGCTTGACGCCCCAAAATTTCTGAAAGCTCTTGGAAAAATAATTCACGTGCTTGTACCCGACCTGCTCGGCCACATCGTAGACTTTCAGCCCTTTCGCCAACAGCTCCTTCGCCTGCTCCATACGCAAGCGCAGCACATAGTCGGAGAACGATTCGCCGGTTACTTCCTTGAACGTCCGGCTCAAATAAGAGTAATTGACATAGAGCTGACCGGCAACAGCGTACAAGCTGAGTTCATCCTCATGCAGCCGTTCCCGCGTATACCGAATCACTTCTTCAATTGTCAGCTGCGCGCCGGATTTGCGCTGACCGGTGATGGCTTCACTGATGCGCGCCGACATGCGGAGCAGCCATTCCTCAATTTGCTCTCGTGCAAGCAACGCGCCAAAGCTTTCGAAATACGCGTACTCCTCCCGCAGTGTCTCGTTCAACGTCCAACCTTGTCCGTGCACGATGCCCGCAAGCAGGCACATCAAGCGCAGCAGTTGTTCTTTCGCCTCCGAGAGCGGCTTGTCTACTGCGAAGCCTTCTTCCATCAGACGAGCGACGATCGCCTGCCTGCGCTCCGCTTGACCGGACAAAATCGCGAGCTCCAGCTCTTTTTCCCACTGTCCGAGCTCGGCTTGCCGCTTCGCGCCGATGCTTGCGCCACGGTAAGGAATAGCCACATCGTGCCCAAGCACCATCCGTTCGAGCAACGCGGCGCGGCTGTGCTTGTATGCTAACGGCAACAGCTGGGACGTTGTGGCGATGGAACCGATGCCCGCGCTGGCCGTTAATTTCAAGCAATCCTTGACAGTTCCAAGGAGCTGAGCTATGAGCTGATTAACCAGACTATTCAGCTCATCTTCGCCGTAAGCCGGCGGCTTCATGAACAAGGCGACCACCATGCCGTCATCATCCTGAATGACCGCGCAATCTTGCCCTTCAAGTAAATCCCTCGCTATGGTATAAAGTGAGAACTGCACAAGCCCTCTGTCTTCTGCCTTAAACCGTTCATTGTGTCCAAGAATGGGGTCCATATCCACCGTCACCGGGAGCATGAAACTGCTCTGTCCCTCCAGCTTCAGATCGCGGCGGTGTCTGTCGATTTCCCATTCCGCATAACGGCCATTGAGCCAGCCCTTGTAGAACATCATTTTCAGATGCGGCATATGCTCCTGCCACCGGCTTTCCAATTGTGCAAGATGGTAGGCTTCTCCCAGCTCCTTCTCGCGCTGTGCCTTCGCTTCCAACACTGCATCCGCAATCTCCTCATTGTCCGCCGGCTTGATTAAATATTTCAGCACACCGTGCTCGATCCCTTGCCGCGCGTATTCGAAATCATCGTAGCCGGTCAGGATGATTAGCTTAATGAATGGCATTTGCCGCCGCACTTCGCCGGCAAGTTCAAGGCCGCTCATTTCCGGCATTTGAATGTCCGTCAAGATAATGTCGACATGATCGCTGCGCACAACAGTCAACGCTTCTCCGCCCGTCGATACGGCATCGACCAGCTCCACCCCCAGTTCCTGCCAATCTATTCCCTCAGCTAAACGCTCTCGAACATGCGGTTCATCTTCCACAATTAGCAGCCTCATAGCTTCTCCTCCTGTTTCACCGGAATGGTCAGGGAGACGGTCGTCCCTTGACCGAATACACTTTCAACCGTGACATCCGCCTGCTCGCCATAATACAGCTTTAGACGGGATTTAACGTTTTTCAGCCCAAAATACGTCTTCGATGGACTTGACTCTGCTTGCCGGTAGGACTGGCTAGTTATCAGACTAAGCGCCGCCTGCAGATCGGCTAGCTTCTCCGGCGGTATACCCTGCCCCGTATCCTTGACCTTGATGAGGAGTCTGTCTGCTTCAAGCGAAGATTGAATGGACAATTCGCCGCCCTGACGATTGCGTTCAAGTCCGTGCACGATCGCATTTTCCACAACGGGCTGCAAAATCAGCTTGAGCAGAACAAGTGGCTTCGTACGTTCATCAAGCTGAATGTTTACCGAGAAATGATCCGATCGAAGCTGCTGAACCCGAATGTAATACATCAGATGCTGAATCGTCTCCTCCAAGGTAAACGTCTCTCTCCCCTTACCCAAGCTGACACGGAAAAAGCGGGCCAGATTAATGACCATATCGCTAATCACATGCACCTTATGCTTCAGGGCGACCGAGTAGATCGAATCCAGCGTGTTATATAGAAAATGCGGATTAATCTGCGATTGCAGCAGACTGAATTCCGTCTTGGCCAGCCGCAGCTCTTTGGCATAATCCTCTTCAATCATTTGCCGCTGCGCTTCCGCCATGCGATTGAAGCCGTTCATCACATAGCCGAACTCGTCCTTGCGGCGATGCTTCACGCGGGCGGACAAGTTCCCCCCGCTGAACTGCTTGAACGCGCCGGACAGCTCGCGCAAAGGTTTCGCAATCGCGGCATAGACAAGCCACGCCGTCCAAACGGCCAGCACGATGCTAACGGCGATAATCCAGTAGGTGATTTGCTGGAGCTGGTGCGACAGCTTAAACAATTCCGCACGCGGCTGCTGCAGTTGAATCGACCAGAAGCCATCGCCTTCTTGGATGGACAGATCTTTTTTCTCCAGACCGGTAGCAGCTGTGGACTGCTGCAAATTCGTATCCAGCACGAACTCCTCATTGTAATACAGCGTGATGTTCATATTTTCGGACGTTTGCAAGTGCTGAATAATTTGCCGAAAAGAGGACTTGTCCACGGCTAGGACGAGCACGTTGGGCTCCTTATTGCGGCTGAGCACATCGAGCAGCCTGGCGAAATAAATCGTATCCCGCGTCAAATAGTTGGATGCGCCCGAATTTGAGGCCGTTGGCACGTATACGACCAGACCACCATTGGCGTCCAACGTCCTTTTGAACCACGTCTCCTGATTCACTCCTGGCCATTTAATGCCACCGGAAGCTGTGGAGAGACCATTTTCGCTGCTGCCATGCAAAATGAAGGCCTCCTTGATTGCGCCGTTCACATTGGTCAAGGCGAACAACTGCTGCTGAACCGTGTGAAGCTCATACAAGTGCGCGGGACTTAACGGATCGTCGATGTTATTCCATACGTCTACAATCGTCGGATTCGAGCCGATCAGCAGTGTTTGCTGATCCATATTTTGCGTCAACTGCCCGATGTATTCGAGCGTCGTCAGCAGCGCCCCCCGCGTTCGGTCATTAATCTGTCCGTTCAGAATCCGCTGCGAGTAATCATTCGCAAAGAGGCTGACAAAAACAAGCGGCAGCAAAATGAGCAAAAACGTGCCGGTCAACTTAAATTGGATTGAGTGCAATCGATTGAATATCATCATGACCGTCGCTGCACCTCCCGAATTAGAGACGAGGGCGGGTAACCCATCATTTTTTTGAAAACACGGTTAAAATGCGCCTGGTCGCTGTAGCCAAGAAAGTCGGATACCTCACGAATTGTCATTCGGGTATTGAGAATGAGGTCCCGAGCCGCATGAACGCGCACCTGGTGCATGTAGCTGATCGGTGTCAAACCGGTTACTTCTTTGAACGACTGTGTAACATAATTTGGCGCTCGGTCCACAAGCTGCGCCAACTCCTCTATGCGAATTGGCTCCCGATAATGCGCCGCGATATAGTTCTGCACCTCGCTCATGAGCCGCAGTTTGACCGAAGTGAACCGGCTCTCGACCGTTTCTTGCAAGAAACCGCCCAGCAATTCATGCGCAATGCCGGTGCAGATCACATCTGCGTACATGCGCTGTCCGAACCATTGTTGCGTCAAAATAGCAAACCTCTGTTTCATATAGTCATAACTGCGGGCTTTCAGCCTTAAATGCGTACCGGCATCGGCGAAAAGCTCGTGTCCCCGCTCATTCAAATGAAAGTGAACGGAATATTTCTGATGCGCACCTTCCTGTGCGTTCTCGCCGGCTCGCATCACACCTTTGCGGATCAGTAGCAGGTCGCCTTTTTCCACCGTCAGTGTCTCGCCGTTCAGCATATAATGCACGCGCCCGTGCGTCATCAGGATCAAAATATCGGTTAACGTCGCCTCCTCCTCTTTATGCCAATTGGGGTCCATATCATCCAAATACACGGATACAAGCTCCAGCATATCTTCTCTTCCTCCTATTCTGAAGGTGCAAGAAAGCACTTCCACATTTTCTTAGAATCATTCAAATAGAAGTGGTTTCTTCAATGGTTTTCGCACGCTATTGCCTCTACAATGAAATCATAAACCAAGAAGGGATCTGAGGCAAATGACTTTATTCCCCGTCTCAGCAGTTGATGCTCTGCCTGAGGGAAGCTTTAAAATTGTACAAGTCGGCAAGCGATCCGTCGGCGTGTATAACGTGAAAGGTGATTATTTTGCTGTGCTCAACTACTGCCCTCATCAAGGCGCGGAACTGTGCAAAGGGCCTGTGTGCGGGACGACGCTGGAGTCGAATGTTTTTGAATTTATTTATGGGCGGGATCAGGAAATTGTCCGCTGTCCGTGGCATGGCTGGGAATTCGATCTCAAAACGGGGACCTCGCTGTTTAGCGAAAAAGTCCGGACGCGCAGCTATCCGGTGGTCGTGGAGAATGGAACGGTGCACCTTGTCATCGGTACAGAAACGAATATGGAGGAAACACGCGTATGAAGACGATAAATAGAATGCCGGTTATTGATTGCGATGTTCATAACCAGTTCCGCAGCGGCAAAGATCTGGTTCCTTATCTGGATGAACCATGGCGCAGCCATGCCGCCAAATTTGGCATTCCCGGCGCAGGCCTGCCGTACTCATCACCGATCGGCAATAAACGGAAAGATGCCGACCCGCCGAATGGCGGCCCCGTCGGTTCCGATCCTCTATATATGTTGGAGCATTATGTCGAACCGTTTAACGTCGAGTATGCGCTGCTGTGCTCGGATTCCGTCATTGGCGCATCAGGCTTTGCTGACGCTGATTATACCGCTGCCATCTGCCGCGCTTACAACGATTACTTAATTGCGGAATGGCTCCCGCAAAGTCCGAAGTACAAGGGCTATATGTGCATCGGCACGCAAGACCCGCAGCAGGCAGCGCGGGAAATTGACCGCATAGGCCCACATCCGGGCATTGTTGCGGTCAGTGTCACCGGTGGCTCTCAGATGCCGTATGGACAGCGCTTCTTTCATCCGATCTATGAAACTTGCGAGCGGCATGGCCTGCCTCTAGTTATCCATCCGGGTTCGGAAGGCGCCGGCATTTTCAACGCTCCGACCGCTGTCGGTTACGTCTCCAACTATTTGCAGTGGCACACTTGCCTCTCCCAGACGTTCATGGCACATCTTGTCAGCTTCGTCTGCGAAGGCGTGTTTGAGAAGTATCCGAACTTCAAAGTCGTGCTGTGCGAAGGTGGTGTTGCATGGCTACCGCCGTTGTTATGGAGGCTCGACAAAAACTACAAAGCGCTCCGCTCTTCCGTTCCCTGGCTGAAGCGGCTGCCTAGCGAATATGTCCGCGACCATTGCTTCATCACTACGCAGCCCATCGAAGAACCGGCCAATCTGAAACATCTGGCAGCGATGTTCGAGATGTTCGATGCCGAGAATATGCTGCTTTTCTCGAGCGACTATCCGCATTGGGATTTCGACGATCCGACGAAAATTCTGCGTTGGCTGCCCGAGGATAAGCAGCGCAAAATTTTCAGCGAGAATGCGCGAAAGTTGTTCCAACTGTAGTGCCTGCATCTATGAAGGACTTATGACAAAAAAACGGGCAATCCGTCATTGCGGATTGCCCGTCACTTCTATTTTAACTTAGTTTGCACTAAGATATTTTACAGCCCAAACGCCATAATCCGCTTTGAGCTTTGCTGCATCTTCCTTACTGATGGCACCAGCAGCGGCAAAACCATTGATCTCTTGGTTAGCCTTTTTCAGCAGGTTATACAAGAGCGAATCCGGATCCTGATTGGCAGCTTGGGCTATACTTTTCCCTCCATCCAGATTCTTAAGCAGGTCAGCGGTCTCGATGCCGGATACTGAAGCCACATCATCGATAACCCGATCCGCGCGGTTCGCCAAATATTGCTTGACATCCACTTGATCTTTGTAGCCCCGACGATTGATCGCATCCTGCACGAGGCTATCGGCTTCCGACTCGGTTGCCGCTTGATCAGCAGCGTTGAGCCAGCCTTTCTCTACCGCCTGCTTGATATACGCATGTGCATTCTGCTGTAAATAGCTGCTCAAGTCACTCTCATCCTTGCCAGTTGCTTCTACAAGCGTATGATCATCTGCCAAGGACTGGCGCAGATCCGTTACGGCAGCTTCCGCATAATTCGCGCTGTCTTCAACAAGAGCTTGAATGCTTTCTGCTGCAATCACATGATTGCTGCTGCCATTAGCCGCTTGGCCGTATCCGTCTTGGTCAATGGCTTTGTCAATCGCCTCAGCTGCACTCTTCTTCAACTGATCTCGCAATTGAGCGGAAAGATTACCCGCATTCCATTCATTATCCAAGTCACGGCTTACTGCATCCAATAGCTGCGCGGATAAATCTGCAGATGCGAGGCCGGAAGCCGTCACCAAGCTTTGGCCTGCAGCTAATCCGTCCATGATATCCTGGTAGTCTTTGCCCGCAAAAGCAGATGCAGCTTGAATCATCATGTCAGGATCCAGCTTCTTGTTCAGCAGTGCCTGACCGTACTTCTCCATCCATGGCGTTGTTTGCTCGTCGTAGCCCTTCTTCTCAATGGTCTGCCAAATCTGATCCGCCCCGGAAACTGCAAGTTGGTCGCGTTGATCGGCTTTCAGGCTTCCCGCATTAACAGCGGCATCCAAATCTCCACCCAGCAAGGTGTTCAAAGTGCTGTCTAACGCTTGCGCATCCATTCCGGTTGCATCAGCGATCGAATCTCCGGATTGAAGCGCCTGCCGAATATCAGTTTCCGCAACAGCCGACGCCGTAGCAGCATCTGAGATGATATGATTCAAGCGATTTTGGATTATGCTTTTTCCATCCTTAGGCAGGTACGAAGCCGCATTAGCTCTAGGCCAAGATTGCTGCACCCAGCTCGCTATACCCTCTCTGAACTGCTGCTGAAGATTAGCAGCTTCTTCGTCCGTAAGAGTCCCTTGCTTAACCTCATTGCTAGTATCAATCCCAAACTGCTCAATAAGCGACGATGATAGCTCCGATAAGGCAAGACCTGAAGCGGTCGCCAAGCTTGATCCATTATGTAACAGATCACTAAAATCACTCGTATTTATCTTAGCAGCTTCTGCTGTATGCACGTCGAGCTTGCTTAGCCAGTTGTTCAAGTACATGATGCTGAAATCTATAGTTGCCGCCTGCGCATCAGGTTTCTCTGTAGTCGTCTGCGCCGTTGAATTTACACCAGTCACCGCTTCATCCGCATATGCTCCCCGCGGAAGCACGATTCCGCTAGTAGATGCTGCCAAAATGGCAGCACCCATCAATACCATCAGTTGTTTTCTCATCCTACTCTTCACCTCTCCGATCATTTCGGTATGTCACTTGCTTTCGACATAATGAAGTATAGGCGTGTTTCCTGAACTTTACATGAACCAATCCTTAAACTGGAATAATTTCCCGGTTAAAATCAGCTTAATTTCTGCAAGTCCATGCTAAAAATAAGCTGAAATTTCTTCCTGTACAACTACCTGATGAGTTGAAGACGACTTTGCAGGATCGTTATGTTGTGAAATAATGTCCTTGCTCCAGATCTGCGAGAAGCCCCTGTTGGACAGGCTTCCAGCCGAGCAGTCCCTTCGTCTCTTCACTTGATCTTGCCAAGTCAAGCGAAGCGACCATGCCTAGAAAACCGAAGATCGCTTGTGCCTCTTCCCGCGGGATGCTGACTACCGGCACACCCAGGTGGCGGCCTATAACGCCGGCAATGTCGCGAAATGGAATGCCTTCATCGTCCACGCCATCCAGTCGTGAGCCAGCAGGCGCAGATTCTACCGCAAGGCGGAACAAAACTGCCGCATCCAAACGATGAATCGCTGGCCAACGGTTTGTGCCGTCTCCAATGTAAGCAGAAGAGCCTCTTTCCTGCGCGATCCGAATTAATTGGGGAACGAAGCCTTTATCTCCTGCTCCATGAACGGACGGTGCAAGCGATACGATCGATGCTCTCACGCTTTTTTCTATAAACGAAAGTGCTGCATCCTCCGATGCTTTACCATTCGCATGAGCTGTGATAATAAGTGGTTTATTAGAGCCTGCAAGAGCCTCTCCCATTGCTTCAATGGCGCGAAGATCCGTCGCCAGTGATGCGGCGAAATTTGTGAAATCGTGGTTAAAAGCCAGATGAATAACTCCGTCTGAAGATGCTGCACGGCTGCGCAGTAAAATCCAGATCCTCTAAAACACCGCGAGCTACCTCAGCTCCCATATTTTCCAATAGTTGTGCACCACTCTCTGAGCGGGTCAGACCAACTACCTGATGTCCCGCACCGATGAGTTCGCGAACAACAGCTGTACCAATATAACCTGCTGCACCTGTAACAAATATACGCATAATCGTTTACGCCTCCTTAAGTAATTGACGAAGATATGTCTCTAGTCTAAACTATGAAGTGAACTCTAAGGCAAGCGTTTGGAGGTAGAATTATTTGTGAAAATTCAAGAATTGGCTGACTTGATGGGTTTAACCCCCCACACCATTCGTTTTTATGAGAAAGAAGGCTTGCTTGACAGTAGGCATATTCAACGAGAAAAGAATAATTATCGTAACTACTCGGACGAAGCCATTGAACGGTTAAGGCTGATTAAGAAATTTCAAGGCATCGGTTGTTCATTGGCTGAGCTGAAGACGATTTTGCAGGATCACGATATGAACACACGCACGAACCAAGAAGTAATAGAATGGATTCTTCAGAAAATCAATGAAATCGAGCGCAAGAAGGAAGAATATGATCATATGCTTGTAACGCTGAATTGGATGCTGACATACAGGAAGCTGTTAAATGATGATCCACAGCAGGCCGAGGCTATGATGGCGGAATTACGTGTTCGGATGAATTTCTAGCATCGCAAATTTCAAAAAGAAAAGGGCTGCCACTTGGCAGCCCTTCTGTTTTATTTCACAACGATCGAAGTGACGAGATTATTCGAGCCGATCAATTCAACGAGATGGCCTTCACTGAATAAGCCCAAATTCCCTGATAAGCTAACACTCGGCGATACATTATAGAGCGTGTTTTGATCAGTGCCGTTAACGTTTTGGGAGATCGTAATCGTCGCAATCACGCCTTGTGCGTTAACCGTTGTGCTTTTCAGATATCCATAAATATCAAATGACTGGTCAACGCCTGCGTTGCGCGTAACCTCAATGTAAATCACTTGATTGTTCGAAGTGCGAAGGTTAACGACATCTCCGGCGCGAAGATCGGACAATGTAGCGCGCACACCGTTGCGGTAAACAACCACATCAGGATGAACCGTGTAGTATGCAGGACTGCTGCTGCTTGTCGAAGTCACTTGCAGCACATTGTTGGAGACCGCAGCGTTCAGCGTGGCACTAGTGCTTAGCGTTTGCGCCATCTGTGTTACCTGAACATAAGTGACCAAGTTATTGGATGTGCTGATGTTCACCACGTCCCCGATTTGCAGCGCGGAGCGGCTAGCTTGAACACCGTTGCGGTAAATGACAGCATTGGTATCCAGCGTATACGTTGTGTTCACTCCTGCTTTCATCAGCTGCAATACGTTATCGTTTACAATTGCACTAACAGTACCGCTGCTTGTTACAGGTGTCGCAGCTGTCGTTACGGAGATGTAGGTCACTTGGTTGTTCGCGATGCTCAGGCTGACCACATCGCCCACCCTGAGGTCGTAAGCGGTGATTCTCGTACCGGCTCTGTACACAACAACGTTCGGATCAAGCGCCAACGAAGAAGATTGCGTGCCATTTGTAATCGTCAATGTATTATTTGTAACCGGCACACTGACTGTACCGTTATATAGAACTGTGCTCGGGTTCGAGTTCACCGGAGTCGTCACTTCAATGAACACAACCTGATTGTTAAAAAGGCTGAGTTTCACTTGGTCGCCTACTTGAATCGCAGATACGTTGACTTTAGCCCCGTTCCGGTAAACAAAAACTTCCGGATGCAGCGCATACGAATACGTGCTGCCCGAACGCGTAAGGTTCAGTGTGCTGCCAGTTACAGCTGCATTCACTGTGCCTGTTAACGAGTTATTGTCCTGATCCGGCAGCTGTCCACCTACGCGATCCAACAGCGCGGCAAGTTGTGCACGTGTTACCGGTTGGTTCGGTTTGAAGGTATTGTCTTCAAAGCCATCGACAAGCCCCCGCTCCCGCGCGACAGCGACATAACCAACTGATCCTGCAGGGATTTGCTTAGCGTCTGTAAACGGCAGCACCGTATTCATCTTGGCTTTGGCATCGGCGTCCAGCTTCAACGCTTTCACAAGCAGTGTTGTTGCCCACAGCCGGTCGCTGACTTTTTGCGGGTTGACCATGTCATCGCTTTCAGAGAACAGGTCATTCTCCAGTGCGACGGCGACGTAGCCGACAGCCCATGCAGGAATTTGATTAGCATCCTTAAAATTCAGCTTCGTACTCATCTTAGCCGGCGATTCCGCCTGATCGCGCAGTCCCATTAAACGAACAGCTGCTGTGATGGCCTCGATGCGGGATACCGTGTTTTGCGGCTTAAATGTGCCGTCGTCATAGCCCTCAAACACCCGCTTGGAAGCAAGGCTGGCAATATAACGCATTGCCCACTCCGAATTTTTCAAATCGTTGAACGTCAAATGCAGTTCAATCTTGTTATTACCTTTCCGGTCATCATCATGTTTGCCTTTGTTTTTGTTATAGCCTTCTGCCATTGCTGCCGTGCCACTGCCTAGCATCATGACGAGTACAAGTCCTGCTGCGACTACCTTTTTCGAATGCAACATCCCGTTCCCTCTCCCTTATCATTGATATGATTCATGATAACTAATGATCAATCAAATGAATTCGGCAGGGTGGATAATTATGAGAGGGTGCGATTGCATTTCCCGAGAGATTTATTCTAATTTTTGAGTTGTTCCGCCAAACCGATTAGAAGTCCATCATTTCCACGAATGTAGCAGAGCCGATACGAGTCCCCGTACTGAACCACTTCGCCAACGAGCTGAGCACCATGTTTAGTGACTAGTCTGGAGACCACTTCGTCAATGTCTTCGACCGCGAACATGACGCGCAGATAACCAAGGGCATTTACAGGAGCAGTTCGGTGGTCTGATATTGCAGGTGGACTGAGAAATCGCGAAAGTTCAATTCGGCTGTGGCCGTCTGGCGTAATCATCATAGCAATCTCTACACACTGTGAACCCAGTCCGGTTACGCGACCAGCCCATTCACCTTCGACTAGAGCTCGTCCTTCGAGCTTCAAGCCAATCTCCTCGAAGAAAGAAATTGCGTCATCAAGTGATTCTACAACGATGCCGACATTGTCCATTCTTAGTAATTTGCTTTTCGCCATGGTTAACCCCTTGTATGTATGAATTTATTTTCTTATCAACTGCATATTTAACCTCTGGATTAATTAGAGGTACTGTCCTCATATCCCCAAAATTCTAAAAGGCGCTGATTTTCTCTAATATCATCATTTGTTAAACGGCCCAATTTCATTTTTGCTAGTAGAAGAACGTGTTTACTATCTGTGTACGTAAAGTCCTTGTAAATCTCCTGATTCTTCTTATGAAATAGATGAATTTGTTCAGTTAGTTCAAAGTGTGGCAATGTGCCTGACTTCCAATCCAAAAAAGATTGGTACAAGGGCTCCAGTGCTTGTTCCGTTACCAATTTGTGATATTCGTCAATAATTTCACGCTCTTGCTGTCGTTTTTGTTGCCTAGGAGTTAGTTTGTTCTCCAAATTACCTCCCCCTCTCTCTCTTCAAATAATAATAAATTGTACAAGTTCAATAGATACGCACTCGATATTTACATTCACAGTATACCAAATAAGAGTAATAACTAAATGACAATCAATGGCAATACATTGCCGAAACATTTTATCCCCATATGCGTTAATGTATATATCCTGTAATTCGACTCTGAAGAGCATTGGAGGAAACCTTGTATGCGAAAACAAATGCTTACCTTGCTATCCGCAATCCTGCTTAGCGGAATGATCTTCAACAAAGGCGTGCATGCCGCTGATTCGAACTCCGCACTGCTTCCATTACCCATTGAACTCGTTTTAAACGAACAACTTACGCCTGTGTATGATTCACTCGAAGGTCAGCAGCTATATTCCGCCTCACCTCAAGTTGTGAAGGTCGAAGGAGCGGAATCGGGCTGGGATCGTAAACTGATTCAAAATAATGAGGCTGTTTGGTTCAAAATTCAGACTTCTGACGGCGATCGCTGGGTTCACCTGCAAAACCCCGAGTTTCGGGAAGACTTCTATCAACATATCCTGCTGACCGAGAAGGAGAGCTTCTATAACGACCAAACTCCAGGCTCTCGGATCGCTGGCTCCGTTTCTCCTCAACTGCTGCGCGTCCTGTATGGTGTTGATGGCAATTATTTGATCCAAACCTGGCTCGGCTATCGGTGGATGCGTCCGCAGCACCCCATCATTGACGATGTGCAGACATATGGTGCGAACAGCTCAGGCATGTCGTTTGAATTAACGACGACTTCACCGATGTTCGATTCGCCGGATGCCGGCAGTCATGTGGCAGGCTGGCTTGCCCCTCAGTGGTTCACATCGAACATCGTATGGAACGATTGGTACTATGTGGATACTTGGGATGGCCCTCACTGGATAAACCCAAAAGTCGGGTATCCTGCGGATTTGCGCAGCGAAGAAACGACACTTAGATTAGAAGAAACGGCGCTTGTCTACGAACATCCGAATAAAGCGGCCCGCGTACTTGGCTCTCTTGCTCCCCAGACCATTAACACTTTCGAGCATGGTGGCGGATGGTATCATATTCACAGCTCTTGGCTGGGCGATTCGTGGGTATACGCTGTGAAGCAGGACCAGGATCCCGATGCTTACGTTCCCCCGGCAAAAGTAGAGGTAAAACCGATTACAGTAATCAATCCATCTAAAATGATGACCGAACTCGGGTCCGGGGTACGAAATTATCCGTTTGATTTAACCGTTCATGTTAAGAACGAGGCCGGTAATATCTCTAGCGAAGCTTTTCAGCCTTATGGAAAAGAAGTCAGCATTCAATTTGCAATTCGAAATGTCAGTGAGGAAGCCCTCACGTTGCAGCCCACGACTTCGTTCAAAATCGATATCTCCCGCCGGAACACGATAGATGGATCATTGACGCTAGTTTGGTCCGGTCAAATCGATTCTCTGGAAGCGAAATTCGCTAGCGGCGAAGTACATTCGCTAGACTTTCTCTGGGACCAGAAAGATTCCGCCGAGAAGCAAGTTCCTTTTGGCGAATATTCCGTTGAAATCAAACTGCCAATGAGTATCAGCTATACAAAGGATGGCGAAAAGGGCACGCTTCAGCGCGAAGACGCCAAGAGTGCGATGCTCACAAGCTTCCCGCTGAGAATCAGCGCTCAGTGAGGAAGTAAATTTTAATAAGATGCCTGGGTTCTTTCATAAATATCTATCTGAGAGCGCTGTCTTTCGGTACAATGGGTATGATAATTATTACTTAAACAGTTAGAACCAGGAGGAACATTCAAGATGAACAACCAATTCGAGCAGTTTTTTAATTCACTTCAAACACAACAGCTATTGGACCAAATGTATGGAAACGAAGAACGAGAGCGACAAATTGACAGGTACCGGAAGTGTATGGAAGGATACCATGCGCAATATGGAGATACGGAGTCGTTGAAATACTTCAGTGCTCCGGGTCGTACAGAGATAGGCGGTAATCATACGGATCATAACAATGGAAAGGTGCTGGCGGCTAGTATCCAGTTAGATACGATTGCGGCTGCATCAGCCGTAGACACTGGTATTATTTCGGTCATTTCCGAAGGGTATCCAGGCATGTCCGTCATCCATCTGGATGATCTAGAACCTAAGTCAGGCGAGGGTGGGACGGCTGCTTTAATCCGCGGTATTGCTCACGGTTTCCAGCAGCACGGGTATCGAATTGGCGGATTTCAAGCTAGCATCAGCAGCAACGTGCTTCCAGCGTCAGGACTCAGCTCCTCCGCTTCTTTCGAAATTCTGATCTGCCAAATCTTAAGTACTTTTTATAATAACGGAGATCTGGATGCGGTCATGATGTCGCGAATTGGCAAGTATGCTGAAAATCTTTATTGGAACAAGCCCTCTGGCATGTTAGATCAGATGGCCTGTTCGCACGGCGGCATGATCACAATCGACTTTAAAAATCCGGCAGAACCTCAGATCGAGCGTGTTCCAGGTACCTTCGAAGCAGCAGGTTACAGCCTTGTCATCGTCAGTACCGGTGGTAACCATGCTGATCTTACGAAGGATTATGCTTCAATTCCGAACGAGATGCGGGCGGTGGCACATGCCTTTGGTGTAGAGGTATGCCGCGATTTGACGGCAGAGTTGATCTACGGCCGGCTCGCGGAACTCCGCGAAACTGCCGGAGATCGAGCGGTGCTGCGCGTCCTCCACTATCTGGATGAAAATGACCGTGTCGGGCGTCAGGTAGAGGCAATTAAGGCGGGCGAATGGCAGAATGTGCTGAAGTATATTACTGCCTCAGGAAACTCCTCGTGGAAATGGCTGCAGAACATCTACCAAGAATCCGTATCACGAGAACAAGGGATTGCGCTTACACTCGCCATTACTGAGCGTTTCATCGACCGATTGGGCGACGGTGCCTGCCGAGTACACGGAGGTGGTTTCGCGGGAGTCATTCTCGCCGTTCTGCCACATGCAGCTGTAGCGGAATATAGGGAACTAATCGGGCGAACGACTGGGACGGAACTGTTCAAAATCGGCGTACGTGAAATCGGAGCGGTCTGCTTGAATTCACTTTTGTAGGTTTGATGGCAAAATCGTCAATTGCATGCTTCCCTTATAAGTAAGGGGAGCATGCAATGACTATTCTTTGGAGATTGCAAACATAATTTCTCGGTTTGGTGCCGGCAATTCCTCTTTAATTCCTGTACAACACCATCCTATTAAATCTCCTGATCCTTTCAATATGATCCCCATTCGAAGACGAAGTTCGTCGATCCCTTCACCTTTAGATACAGCATTTAGAAACTGTTTGTTTCCGGGTATTTCATATTCCATCAACCATTGTTTCCGTTGCTCTTTAGATACGTTCCAACCTGGCAAGTATTCATATATTTCAGGTTGCCATGTTAATAAATGAAATTGATCGAGATCATCAAGAGTGTACTCTCTAAGGTAGACATCCTTACAGTCAATAGTAAAGATATTGCTTTCACTCAATGGCTTCACCCCCGTGTTAGGCACTGTTAAAGCCTCGCAAACGTGATGTAATCGACTTGGGCAGGCTCTGCTGATTCGATCCGAAGTGCCCGGTTGATTTGTCCCCGGTGATATTGCCCATGTAAAAGGACTTGTAACAAGATGCCCCGGATGGACGTTCGGAACGGAACCCCGCTCTGGTTCGCATAGTCGATCATCTTGTCCAACACAGACTCCTCGAGCCCTTCAATATAGACACGATATTGCTCGGCGTTTTCTTCGAACATCGTCCGTATCGCATTCAGGTCTTCCGTTTCCTCCCATAACGTATATTGCGCAGTACCCTTGCCTTGCAATCGAGACAGCCAGACGCGTTCTGCGACCGCGACGTGCCGGACCAGCTTTAACAACTCCTTATTCTTCGTCTTACTCTCCTCGAGTGCGTTCAAAATACGTTCGTCCGCCCAATACAGATGATCCATCATGCACCTAATTGTCTTCATATTTGTTTTCTCCTCTTCGTTTTAATGATTATTTGAACCTGCTAATAATTGTTAGCGGAATGCTACTTTATTACAAACCTCTGTGTCTTAATTCTTTAATTAACTGATCAACAATTAGATCAACAGGTAATAATCCGTTAATTTCAATATCAGAATTCGGTTTTACGTTTTTTTGCATTTCTAAGTAAGCATCTCTTCCACGGACTAGGTAGTTGTTTAAGTCACTATTCAAATCATAAACCAAGTTCTCGCTTTGATCTCGTAAAATCCTTCTCGCCATCGCAATATCCAATGGTGTATCTATAAATACTGTTAAATCAATGTATCCACTAATCGCATCATTCAAATATGCAAATGGATAATCCAGCAGGATATATTCAAGAGATTCATTCTTAAGATATTCTTGGATGTCTTTAATCAAAGGGGACAGATTCCATTCGTTATAATTTGCACCTCTACTAACCCAATCACAAATATCTTCAGGGCAATCTTTAAAAACATATTCATCAAAATACAATGCTTTTGAGTTATTCAATTTGCCTAGAAAATGATTGGTAACGGTGGTTTTCCCACCTCCTGATACAGCAGCAATTGAAATTACATAAGGTTTCACGCTCGAGATTGACCTCCAAAAGGCATTCTACTATCATTACTAAATTATACCAAAATTTATGTTGAAGAGTGAGAAAGTTCTGGGCTAGACTACCGTCTAATAAATAGTAAAAAAGGAGCTGCATCGCTGCAAACTCCCTTTTTTTAAACATTGCGATATCTCTGTCTTCTCATCCACTGGGTCGCTACCCATTTTCCCCCGATTTCTACGGGTTTTCCTTCATGTAAGGTAAGTTCATTTAAGCATTTATCGTTATAAAAATATTCAAAATAGACAGCACAACCTTTTTTCGGCGTTACTGAAAAACGAAGCGAGGGGAAGTGCGTTTCACCGCCTTTTTCCACGTCATTTAAATACATCACCAATGTGCTGATCCGGTTGTTAACAACATTTTCAGATGTAAAATAGTCGAAATGAGGATGATACTGCTCTCCTACTTTATAATGTAAAATTTGCAGCGGTTCTGCATGTGATATCGGTATATTCATGAGTTCAGAAATTCTGGTCTCAATTTTTTGAACCATTTCATTTTCGCTTTCCTCAAAAAACATGTTGCTGCTAGTTCTAAAATTGCTTACTATGTGAGACTTGCCGATTTTAGCTCGTTTCATTCGATTATTAGCTAAGTCTATCAAAGCGTCACACTCTGAGTGACTTAATACATTGTCCAAAATTAAAATAAGCGGTTCATCCATTCTAGCAACAATAGGAATCTCTCTATCCTTTGTAATAATTTTATTTCCAATTGAATTGAAAATCGTCTGTTCTATCATGGTCATCGCTGCAGCCTCCATTATCAGAAATTCCTCTTATTCTATAAAATTATTCTATTTCGCCTTTTTTTAGAACAAACGAAGTTTCCTATTACTCTTTTGAATTCCGTATTACTTCTAGTTTAAAAGCATCATTTGCGTGTATAATATCAAACAGGAAATGCTAATTTATTTGAAATGGATGTGCTCACTCTGGATAAATACGACGATTTATTAATGACTCTGCTACAGGAAGAAACAGATCTCCAGTTTTCCGTCTTTACGAATGAGACTGCTTACAGGGTTGGGAATAGGATTATAGAAAAAGCAATGAAAGAGAATAAACCAATTGTCGTCAATATTCGTAAAAACAATGAGCTGTTATTTTATAGCAGAATGGTCGGCACTTCTTCTAATAACGACGAATGGGTGACATGGAAAAATAACGTCGTTAATCATTTTGGGCATAGTTCCTATTACATGCACGTATTACTGAAATCGACCGCTTCAACGGTGGAAGCCTCAGGCCTCAATCCGAATGATTACAAAGCTGAGGGCGGCGCTTTTCCATTAATTTTGAAGGACGAAGGCATTGTAGGCACAATTTCAGTATCAGGGCTACCTGGTGAAGAAGATCACAACATGATTACTTCTGTATTAAAGGAATTGCTATTAGAGAATTAATCGTCGGAAAAGGTTCAACTTGCAAAAGCTTCAGCTGATATGGCTAAAAAACTATACAAGGTCAGTCTGCCGTGGCAGATTGGCCTTTTCAAAATGAAAATGGCTCTACCGTTTTCCCATAGGGAAGCGAAAGAGCCTTGAAAGTTACATTAAGTCCTAAATCTACTTGGTTGGAAAAACTTTTAAGTGACTCGAAATTAGGAGACTTTAATGATGGTCAGAGCAGCACCGGCAGCACCACTAAGCAGCGTCGCGGCACCGAGTAATCCAAATAATTGAAGTGTAATCGTGCTACCTGCAGTTAGATTCAATATGACCAAGTTATTAAACTCTGATATAGAGACTACTGGCGAAATAATGGAAGGAGTAGATGGTGTTCCATTAATAAGCAAGCGTGTGCTGACTAACAAAGCGGTGGTTACATTTACTTGATACGAAATCATATAATCTCCGTTTGACGGCACCGTAAACGTATCGTTTAAGCCGTTGACAGTAATGCCGCCATTAAGCAGTTGATTGTTAGGGAGTGGAACATTAGTTCCGCCAAGGACAACGGCGATGACGGAGCCAGCCGTATTCGCGGCAAAGCTATTAATGTTCGTGAAAGCCGTACCTGTTGCGCCAGTTGCACCCGTTGCTCCGGCAGCTCCTGCTGCACCGGCATCTCCGGTTGCACCCGTTGCCCCTGTTACACCGTTTGTTCCTGCTGCACCGGTATCTCCGGTTGCACCCGTTGCCCCTGTCGCACCGTTTGTCCCTGCTGCGCCCGTGGCTCCCGTTGCTCCGTTTGTACCTGCTGCACCCGTAGCCCCTGTCACACCGTTTGTTCCTGCTGCGCCCGTAGCCCCAGTTGCACCGGCAGCTCCTGCTGCACCGGTATCTCCGGTTGCACCCGTTGCCCCTGTTACACCGTTTGTTCCTGCTGCGCCCGTAGCCCCGG
>NZ_BILW01000023.1 GCF_004000765.1 Paenibacillus chondroitinus NBRC 15376
AAAGTAATATACCATGTAAGATTTTCAATTGCAAGTGTTTTTTTTATTAATTTCTAGTAGCTATTCAGAAGTCTGCATCTCACTTCTTGCAAGACAGGTTTCATAATATACCATGGATGTTTAGGTAACACAAGCACTTTTTTCGCAATAAAAAAAGCCGCCGAGGACATCGAAATAATGTCCAAGACAGCCGCGGCTTTTTTACGGAATATAGGTCACACCTTCTGAATAGTTATTGTTTGCATTCCAGATGAGATACTCCTGAACGCCTGCATCGTGTAATGCTTTAATTTGTGCATCTACCTCAGCCTTGCCGTATTTGATATAATTGCCTGCCCCTAACCAGCTTGCCGTAAAATCTTGAATCCACGGCCGTGACTGGGGTGGAGACTGAAGCTGGGCAAACTTCGCTTTTTCGGCTTTCATGTACTCAGCCACGAGATTATATGGTTCTTTATCAGGTCTCGAAATACCGAAATAACCGTTAGACCAATGGCTTGGATAAATCATGGAAGATATGACATCTACCGAGCTGGCAATGCGATTAAAGTTCTGGCCGATCCCCGGAGCCTCAGGCAATG
Source organism: Paenibacillus chondroitinus NBRC 15376 (assembly GCF_004000765.1). GTDB lineage: Bacteria > Bacillota > Bacilli > Paenibacillales > NBRC-103111 > Paenibacillus_E > Paenibacillus_E chondroitinus. The sequence continues at coordinate 582 of NZ_BILW01000023.1, forward strand.
TCGCTGAGTACCCGAATATGTCCACAGAAACATCTACGCCATATGGTTTAAGCTGATCTTTGGCATAAGCAACAAAGTCGCTGACTGCATCAACACGAAGCTGCGTCATACGTGCCTTATCGCTAAAGTCCGGCACTCGAGGCGCTCCTTTTTTAAGATCAGACACGTTCTTTTGAGCATCGTCCATGACCTTTTTATTTGCTTCGCTTTTCTCAACATTGTAGGCATTGGAGGCATCTGCTAACTTCAACTCCAAGGAAGCCAGATCCTCTTGGTACTTCTTGGAAGCCTCGGCGTAGTCTTTTTCCTCCTGTACGAACTTCGTTGGTTTTTTATCCTTGTAATCGCCCATGGTATATTTGAGGACATTGTCCCTGCTTTCAAAACCTTCCGGGAAGCGAACATAATCAAATTGGATCTCTTTAAATCCAAGTTCAGCCGCTAATTTTGCTACTTCAACATTATGATCCCACGTTTCTTTCAGGAATGGGTTGATAAAACTGTCACCGTTCGAATTACGCCAAATGCTGCTGCCATCTATAAAAGAAAGATCAGACCGTTTTTTTGCCATAACCGTATCTTTAAAAACGACGATTCTAGCGATCGGGTAGATTTTATGCTCCTCGAGTGTCTTCAGAAGTGCTTTGGGGTCCTTGATGTAAGGTTGACCAAATTCCGCAAGCTTGCCATCAGGTTTAAAAGTGATATAGCCATCATCATCCTTCATATCGATGACCATTGCATTCAAATCCGTGTTATCAACGAGTGAAAGAAGTTTGGACATACGCTCCCCGCCAGCTGACCAGCCTGTCACATAAATTCCACGTACGGCATCTGGATATTCGAAATGAAATGGAGGAACAAAACCGGGTGCTTGCGTTGCCGCCGGAGTTGGCGATACCGCAAGTGGAGCGTCAGATGGCGATGCAGGTGTCGATGTTGGCATTACTGTTGATGCGAGCGTGGGTGACGGCGTAGGCCCTGGCGTCGTTACTGATGGCTGCTCCGATGGATTCGTTGTGGTCATAGCGTCTTGGGACGACTGACAAGCCGACAACATGAGAGCTAAACCTAACATCAAGCAAATTAGAACTTGTTTCTTCACCTTGCTCTCCCCCTATTTCAAAGCATGTTCTGTAATTCAATGCTCATACTTGAAGTATTCGGGAAACGGCAAAACTATGCTGCACTTGGCCCTCTCTCGCAAAAAAAAGAGCAGCTGCCATCGCAGATCTGCTCTTTCAATGCAATCTCTATGTTTGAATCGGTTGTTGTGCGTTACACCGTTGCAGCATGGTTCTCACGAGCAATCTTCGTTGCTTCAACCATGTTGCGCAGGGAAGCAACGGTCTCTTCGAGTCCGCGTGTTTTCAGGCCACAATCCGGATTAATCCAGAACAACCGGGCATCCAATACGCGTAGTGCTCGATCAATCATTCCTGTCATTTCTTCTACACTAGGAACACGAGGACTGTGGATATCGTATACCCCTAACCCGATACCTAACTTGTAGGTATTTAGCTCAAAACTATGAATCAGCTCGCCATGGCTGCGGGATGTCTCAATGGAGATAACATCGGCATCCATCGCTTCAATGGAGTCAATCATGTCATGGAACTCGCAATAACACATATGGGTATGGATTTGTGTTGTTTCTTGTACGGTGCATGTGGTAATGCGGAAAGCTTTGACTGCCCAAGCAAGGTAACCGGCTTGCTCTTCTTCTTTCAGCGGCAGACCTTCGCGAACAGCGGGCTCATCCACCTGAATCATGCCAATGCCTGCTTGCTCAAGAGCCTCCACTTCTTGTCTAAGCGCATAAGCTAATTGATAAGCAATTTGCTCACGCGGAATATCGTCGCGAACGAATGACCAGTTCATGATGGTAATCGGTCCTGTCAGCATCCCTTTTACAGGACGTGAAGTTTTGGACTGGGCATACTTCGTTTCTTCAACCGTCATCTCACCCTTGAACGCCACATCTCCGAAAATAACCGGCGGCTTCACGCAGCGTGAACCATAGGACTGCACCCAACCGTTCTGTGTGAAGGCAAAACCAGCCAGCTTCTCACCAAAGAACTCGACCATATCGGTACGCTCAAACTCGCCGTGTACGAGAACATCCAACCCGATCTCTTCCTGCAGGTCGATCCAAGTGTCGATTTGATCGCGGATATACTGCGCATACTGCTCGTTATTCCACTCGCCTTTACGCCATGATTGACGCGCTTTGCGCACTTCTGCCGATTGTGGAAAGCTGCCGATCGTCGTTGTCGGAAAAATAGGCAGCTGCCACTTTGCTTGTTGAGCTTGATGGCGCTCGGCAAATGGATGGGAGCGCTCCGGTTGTTGGGTGCTTAGCGCTGCGACGGCTTGCTGAATGTTGACGCGGTTGCGTTCCTCCGATTGCTGCAAGGCTTGAATGGCTGCATCGCTTTTGACTAGTTCATCTATAATGCCTTCGGTGTCGGAAGCTAATGCTTTTGTTAAAAGAACAAGCTCTCCGAGCTTCTCATCGGCAAATGCCAGAGCGTTTCTCAATTCTGTTGTGAGTTTCGTCTCGCGTTCTGTCGTTACCGGAACATGAAGCAAGCTGCAGGAGGACTGGACAATTAGGCGATCAGCGGATACGAATTCCGTTAGCTCATTAAGCAGCTCCAGCTTCTCGCGAAGCGACGCTTTCCAAATACCGCGTCCGTCAATGACACCTGCGCCTAACACCTTGTCCGCTGGGAACCCTAGCGCTTTAATGGCGATCAGATTGCCAGTATATCCATGCACGAAATCAAGTCCGATCCCTTTGACCGGTAATTTTACAATGTCGTTATAGTGCTCTACCGATTCAAAATAGGTTTGCAACATGATGTTAAGGCTTGGAACGGCTGCAGTAATCGTTTCATAGATACTCGACAAACGCTGTAGGTCTTCCTGGCTTAATTTGGTTACAAGAATGGGCTCATCGATCTGTACCCATTGCACGCCTTCTTCGGCAAGCTCTTGAAGGACTTGGACATAAAGCGGAACTAAGCGCTCCAGCCATGCATCCGTCTCCGATGCGCTGTATCCTTTAGAAAGCTTGAGGAAAGTTAATGGTCCAACAATCACCGGTTTCCCTTCGATACCAAGCTTCTCTTTAGCTTCTCTATACGCTGTAAGAGGTTTGTTTTCAGTAAGTACAGGGGAAGCATCCGCCAATTCAGGGACGATATAGTGATAGTTCGTGTTAAACCACTTCGTCATTTCACTTGCTGCCGCACCCTTCGTTCCACGAGCTACGCCATAATAAACCGATAACGGTACAGGGCCACCCTCATAAGAGAAACGTTTCGGAATAATTCCGAACATAGCGGCTGTATCCAGGATATGATCATAATAACTGAAATCATTAACCGGAATGAAATCGATGCCCTTTTCTTGTTGTTTACGCAAATGAGTCAAACGAATTTCTTGCAGTTTAGCTTGAAATTCTGTTTCTTCGATTTTTCCTGCCCAGAACGCTTCCAAAGCTTTCTTCCATTCGCGATCTACACCGATACGCGGGTATCCCAATACACTGCTTTTCGCCATCATTAAAACCCCTCTTCAATTTGTTATATAAAAATTATCACAAATTCGCAGATATAAAGTAATTCGAATAACATATATCCAGCTATAGTTTTGGGCTATAATGATCACGTGCAGAAAGTGCTTGGAATTGCATGTCGTTTACTTGGAAATTGCCTGCTTTAGCGCTTCAACATAAGCTGCGCCTAGCTTCGTTAACATCGTATTTTTATGGGATATCCAGCCCACATGGATGGTTTCCTCACAATCCAAAGGGACAGGAATAATCTCGTTACCGTTCAAATCCGCGTTCAAAACACCGGTTGAAATCGTATAGCCATTGAGTCCTATTAACAAATTAAAGAGCGTAGCGCGATCCGTTACCCGTATGCTTTTCTTATGGGAGATCGTACTCAGAATTTCCTCTGAGAAATGAAAAGAATTATACTCACCTTGATCAAAGGAGAGGTAAGGATATTCCTCGAGCTGTTCGATGGTGACAATCGACTGACTGGCCAATGGATTTTTAACGCTGATAAACACATGCGGTTTCGCTTTAAATAAACTGTTAAATTGCAAATTGGCGGATTTCAGCATCTTGTTTATGACTTTTTCATTAAATTCATTCAAGTATAAAATACCGATTTCGCTTCGCAGCGTTTGGACGTCTTCGATAATTTCATGCGTTTTGGTTTCACGCAGCGCAAATTCATATTCATCTAAACCGAATTCCTGGATCAGACTGACAAAGGCATTGACCGCAAACGCATAATGCTGCGTGGAGACTGAGAAATGCTGCGGTGAAGGCTTCGCATTCAGGTACCGGCTTTCCAATAATTCAGCCTGCTCGACGACTTGCCGCGCGTAACTCAGAAATTCAACACCTTCTTTGGAAAGTGTTATTCCTTTATTGGATCTTTCAAATATGGAGATTTGTATTTCTTCTTCCAAATCCTTGATCGCATTCGATAGGCTAGGCTGCGTAATAAACAACCTTTTAGCCGCTTCATTAATCGATCTGCGGTTCGCTACCTCAATTACATATTTCAATTGCTGCAAAGTTGTCATCGCTATCCCCCTAGGAATCAATTAGACCATATTTCAACTTTATTCGATCAAGCTTGGAAAGCATAGGTTTCGCAATAAAATACAAGAAAATCACTGTAGAAACGGCATGTATAAGATCAAAGGGGATTCCTTGCAGATAGGCTAACAGGAACATTTCTTTGGTTGGCTGTACAGGGGACATCAGCACGGAGGCAGGGTTGAGAAGACCGCCATAGATGAAGAAAGTCGTGAGCCCTCCAAAGATGCATAAGGCTGCTTTATTTCTCCTTAGTATACCTTTCTTGAATAGCAGGCCGGCCAGAAAGCCGATGATGCCGAAAGCAAACATTTGCCATGGTGTCCAAGGTCCTTGCCCGAAGAAAAAGTTGGAAACAAACCCGGTAACCACGCCAACAAGAAATCCCGCTTCTGCGCCTAAACATACGCCCGAGATAATCACCATCGCAACAACCGGTTTAAACTGGGGAACCATAAAAAACGCGGCTCTCCCAGCTACCGCTATTGCACATAATACCGCTATCACGATCAACTCTCTCGCTTGGGGTTTCCTGGATTCAAACAGCATCACGAAAGGCAGCATGGTTTCAAGGATCACGAGCAAGCTGATAAAATAGTACTTTCGATCATTCAAATAATAAATACCAAACCATATGGTTAACGGTATAATCAGCAAAATCATAAAGGATGCGATGATGGTTCGTTGAGATAACTTCCTTTTATCAATAGGTGTTTGATCCATTACATCACTTTTTGGGAAGTCTGCTTCTTTTTTTGTAAGCCGTGATTCTGGCAACTTTCGGATACGAAAATCCCGCTCCGGCACGGTTCCACCAAGAGCCCTGATCACATCTTCCGTTGTAACCGCACCGGGAATCAGATGCCTGGACATGCGGCTTGCTGCCGTTGTATAGAAGCTATTGCCTGTAAAAAACTGCTGCGGTGTGCCTTCTGACACAATCTTGCCGTCGAAAAACATTGCACAGGTATCCGCATAGGATGCACAAAACTCCACATCGTGACTGACCATAATGATGGCCGTTCCTGCAAGCTTGAGACTATGAAGAATCTCGCCCAACTTCAGTTTAAAATGGTTGTCCAGCCCTTTCGTAGGCTCATCCAACAACAGGATTTCAGGCTCAAGCAGCAAGATCTTCGCTAGTGCGGCTCTCTGCTGTTCACCTCCGGACAAGTCATACGGATGGCTTCGTAATAGAGCGCCAAGCTCACATAGCTCAGTTACTTGCTCTATTTTTTCTTGCACAACCTCTTTGTTGACATCTCTTCCGATGAACATCTCGCGAAGATCCGCTTCCACGGTTTTACTTACAAAAAGGATTTGCGGATTTTGCGGCAGCACCCCGAGCAAACCGCCGTATTTCTCATGATCGGATAGATCTTGAATTTTTTTGCCACCAAGTTTAACCTCTCCCCGATATGGCTTTTTTAAGCCTGCTATCAGAGATAAAGCGGTCGTTTTGCCAGCGCCGTTCCCTCCTAGAATGGCATATATTTCACCGGAGTGAACGGATATAGACAAGCCTTTCACAATATCTGGGGCTGTTTTCTCGTACTTAAACCACGTTTCCTTTAACTCAACGGCAACCTTGCCCTTTTGATTCGCTTGCGTCTTTTCCGGTGTAGTTGTCATGACATGCGAAGTCTGAACTAGGTCGTCCAGCCACTTCCGGCCTTCCCGAACCGTAATCGGGCACTCCAGATCATTAGGGATGTGAGAATAAATTCTCATTGGCGCAGGCATGGCGAAGAACATCGCATCCTTCGTTTCTTTAAGCAATTTACCCACATTTCGGGGTGAATCATAGGTAATGACTTTACCGTGATCCAAAATGGCTACCTTGTCGGAAACCGGCAGAAGCTCTTCCAAGCGATGCTCGGAAATAATGATTGTTGTTCCTAATTCTCTATTAACTTTCACCAGTGTATTCAGAAAATCTGAAGAAGCGATCGGATCAAGTTGGCTCGTTGGTTCATCCAAAATTAAAACCGAAGGCTGCATGACCATCACAGAGGCCAAGTTTAAGAGCTGCTTTTGCCCACCCGAGAGCTCTGAGACGGACTTATGAAACCAGGTTTGCATCCCGAAAAAGTTAGCGATCTCAGCAACCTTCAGCCTGATGGCTGGCGTACGATATCCTAAGCTTTCCAGCCCGAAGGCCAGCTCATGCCAAACTTTATCGGTCACAATCTGATTGTCTGGCGACTGAAATACATAACCGATCTGGGATGACTGCGTTCTTGTATCGACCGCACCAAGGTCGGCACCTTCAAAGCGAACCTTGCCGCTCCTTTGGCCATGAGGCGTTAGCATAGTTTTAAAATGGCGCAGCAGTGTCGATTTACCGCACCCTGATTTTCCACATAAGGTAATGAATTCGCCTTGTTTTATTTGTAAAGAGATGTTGTCGAGTGCCAGTTTATCGCTACCAGGATAAGAAAATGTTAAATTTTCGATTGCAAAAGCTTCCACTTCCTATCCTCCCATACATTCATAATTAAAGGAATTGCACACATAACAACATAAGAACCTAATGCACTAATCGTAAAAGCGGAAAGTCCATGCCCTTTCATCGACGGATAATATCGGAAATACATCGCTCCGTATAACGAGCTTATCAAGACATAACCTCCTACTAGCGTTAAAGCAGCAAGAGCCCATTGATCACGTCGGTCAAACGTGTAATTGGAATAGGCTGTTCTTCCCTTCAGCCCGTATCCGCGGCTTCTCATGGAATCCGACGTTTCGATGGCATTCTCTAGCACCCAGGTTATCATAATGGACATGATTCGAATGCCATGTCTGATCCGTGTAATCACGCCGCCATTCGAAATGTCTCTGCCCACACATTTTTGTGAATCCGATACCCTTTGGAATTGGGCCTTGAATGTCGGAACAAAGCGCAGCACCATCGAAAAAATGAGCGACATTGCCGGGATCAGTTTCCCGAATAAATAAATGAACTTATCGGAGGTCATAACCGCGTTGTAACAAGAGAACCAACAGATGACCGTTATCAGCATCGCAGCCGAAGCCACACCAAACGTAATGGATTCCAAAGTGAGCGGATTCCCGTTCTCCAAATACGTTAGGATCGTTACGCCTTCGTGATTAAATGCAGGATTGATGAGTGCCGTTATGATTAACATGGGCAGCATAACCAGAAAATTAAATCGAATCGCCTTTTTCCCGTTCAAGTAGATCGAGTAAGCGAATGAAAAAAACAAAGAGATGATCAAGCATGCCGGATGCAGAAAAAACATCGAACACGCAATGACCATAACAAAATAAAGAAAATTAACAAGAGGATGATAGCTTGAGAACGCATCTTTCATTGTTTGGTTGCTCCCATAGCATTATAAGTGTCGCCAACGTCACGTCCTAAGTCACACGTATAGACCCATTCAATCACGTCGCCATCTTTCAACTGATACCGGCTGCTTCCATAATTGGGAAACCAGCCGTTAACTTTAAACATCCAGCCCGAGAGTTCTCCGACATCAAATTCGTAGAGATTGTTGATTCCTTCGATATAGGCGGAATTGTAGATGGGGGTATTCACGAACTCCATATGAATTTTATGCTTTTTCATTTCCCTTTGCAGAACGTTAAACACAGATTCGCCTTCGTAAAAGGTTACTTTAGTGGCTGGAAGGATGATTCCATCCTTGGGCACCAGTTCTACCTTTTCCTTATCCAGCAGCTTCATGTTATCTAAAATGGTCAAACAAGTAACGGATAGGGTAGCCGTCATGGCCTTGTCAGAAATTTTGATGTTCTGAGGTTCAACAGGCAGCGGCTTCCCGGACGGAACTGGCTCCGTTAAGTATTTATCTTTACCTGTCTTAGGATCAATCTCTTGCTTGACGGCAGGTTGGCTGGCAGTAGGTTGGCTTTCAGCAGGTTGAGTGGCAACAGGCGTAGGCGTTTCCTTTGGAGAGTCTTTATCGGATTCTTTAGCAGGTACTGCCTTCGTTGGTTCCGGCGTTTGCGTAGGAGCTGCTTCGGGCGGTTTAACCGTACTTACAGGCTGTTCCGTTGATGGCTGCACGGCTGAGGGTTCAGCTTTAGAAGAATCAGGCTGCTGCCGGGCAGCTTGACTCTTCCCTTCAACTTGCTGCCCAGCCGCTTCCGTCGTTGGTGCAGGCAATTTCGCTGGGGTATTCGGTTGCGGTCCCATAAACAGGTAACTGGCTACGAGCGCAACCACGATAACGATGCCCGAAACGAGTTTCGTTTTCGTTATTTTCATAGGATCACCTGTTTCACAAAAGTTTAGATATCATTAATAGTTGATATAGCATATCTGATACTTCACTGCGCGTTACAGCCGCTTCAGGTTGTATCTCTATCATGTCTTGGGACAAAATATGTTCACGATAAGATAATGCTAGACTTGCTCTTGCCCATTCGGCCGTTTTCGTGTAATCCGTAAACTGAGCAAGCATATCTCGGATTTCGATGTCCTGTACATTCGTATCCAAGCCGCAAAGTTTGGCCGCACGGGCAACCATCACAGCAGCTTCCTGACGGGTAATGGTTTGTTCAGGTGTAAATGTATCCTCTGAAGTTCCTTGGATGAGGTCATAGGTGTAAGCTGTGCCTACATAGGGTGCATACCAGCTATCTGCAGTGACATCTTTGAAAACAAACGCTGCCTTCGGTGTCAGGCCCAGACTTCTGGTTACAATGGCTGCAAATTCAGCCCTTGTCATCGTTCGATCCGGTGCAAATTGGGTGTCCGATATGCCGTTAAGGATATTTCTGGCAGCCATCGCTTCTATGGATTTCTGATTGACATGTCCTTGAATATCCGTAAAAGTTCTACCTGCATTCGTGATAACGCTCGGCTTAACATCTTTATTTTTATTCGGCAATCCTTCGGTTTCCGGTGTCTTGGTTTCGTTGCCCGGATTCGTCTGGGAGCCCTTTTTGACATCTGCCATGTTGTAAAGACTAGTTTTCCCTGCACCTACTCTTTGTACGTTAACCAGCGTATAAAAAGCCTGCTCCGTAGACATCAGATTTTCACCGCTGCCGTCAGCTGTATGCATAAATCCCTGTCCTTCTCGATAATAACTTAACAGATTTTCGACAAGGTTATGACCATTTTTAGTAAATCTGCGATCATCTGGACGGATGCCAAGCTCACATAAAGCCATGAGAACTTGCGCTGCGCTTTCCACATTCTCTGTTCCCCAGGTCGCATACCCCCCCGAGTTATTCTGCATGTTGGATAGGGCTTCAACGGCCTTATCCGTTGCTGCTTTTACCTTTTCCCTACTTTGATATTTGGCAAGAGCTTGCAATGCCATACCCGTCACATCAGGGTCAGCTGTGTTACCGGATAAAGCAAATCCCCCGTCTGCCAACTGCCTTGTCAAGATTTCGTCGATATACATCTCTCTAGTCGCTTGAGTCTTCGCGTTTTTGTTCACAGGTATCTCATATCGGCCTGAATCTAAGGCAATCAGAGCGAAAATCGGACCGTTAATGCCCTGCCAGTTCGTTTTGTCGAAATCCCCTAAAGGCTCTAACAGGTTATAACCTGCTACATTAGAGGGATCTTTGCCAATAGCGCTCAAAGCCAGAATCACTCTCGAATACTCCGTGTATTTCTTGTCATGCAAAACGCCGCCAAGCTCCTTGACATACTTTTCTACAACTTTGTAATAATCGTCATAATAGCTCTGTGGGACTGAATATCCAGAACGAGCCAGCCCTATAACTGCCCATTCTCCACCTATAGATCCTACCTGCGGCTCTGAAACGGTCTTCGTCAGATAGGATGCTGTGTTCGTAACAACCTGAGAAATCTCGGCTTGATCTGCTGCAAAAGCTTGAATCGAACTGCTTAAATAAATACAAAAAATAAGAAGTAGAACTGAAAGCTTCTTCATCATTCTCATTGCTCTCCCTCCAATATTTCAAATCAAATATTGGAGAAGGAGCAGAAATTGTTCTGCTCCTTCTCCATACATGCCTGTGTACACCTAAAGATGAAAATAAAAGCATAAAAGACATCAATAGTGCAAAAACCGACTTCTTTACATGACTATGAGTTATATAGTAACATTCCCCTTCTCTCTTACTGATTTAATTAGCAACGCAAAAAAGCCACCCTCTTCAGGGTGGCCTAACTTCAAATCATTGCGCGCAAAAATACACAATCTCAAATAAAATTATGCTAACGCATAATTTTGGTTCCCTCTTCTCACCCCCAAAGAATTAGAAACACCATGAACAAAGGCAGGTCTCCTGGCTTATACGTCATTGCTTCTCTTCGCCTTCCCAATCTAGTATGTAAGACAGTGGCATTTTATGAAGAGTCGCTCAGTAATTACAGTGGTTGGGACCGCGTCGGCTTCGTACCGAGCTTCCCTTTTAAGCAAGCACCCGAAGGGAATACTTGCACCTTTATCTAGAACATTATTAAATTATGAACTAATGGTATCTTCTTTCTACTGTTTTGTCTACTTACTTTCATTTACTGTTAGCTTGAAACTATCTCTAATAAACCGATGATCCTTAATCCATTGGGATACAATCATATAGACATTATCCTTCATATAAGGACTAAATGTTTCATCATTCGTAATCTCAACTTGCTTCGGAATCGTGTCTACCAGCATGATACCATCGGTCTCAAATCCGCTCGGGAGCGCTCCAAGAACAAGGACCGTGGAAATATAAATATTTTTCACAAATACTAGCTGGTCATTTTCAAAAATCAGATATTGCCCAATTCTCTCGATCGCATCCAGCTCTCCTCCAGCCTCTTCCTGCATCTCTCTTCGAACCGTTTGAAGAACGGGCTCCCCCTTCTCTCTCTTCCCTCCTGGCAACTCCCACCCCCGGCTGTTATGTCGAACAAGAATCAGTTTACCTTGATAGAATGCACAAATCAGGACACAATTAGCTTCCTCAATGAGACATTCCCTGGATAAAATAATCTTTTGATTCTGTAAAGCACCTGGAAATTCATACTTCACTATGCCACCAACTTTATTTTTCTTGTAATAAAAAAAGTACTTGATCCAAAGATCAAATACTTGGTCCAGATGCAAATTTAGTAGCTCAACCCTGGATATAATGGGAATTGCTCTGTCAGATCACTGACCATTCCCCGTACTTGGTTATGCACAGCTTCGTCCGTAGGATTTTTCAACGTTAACGCCACAATTTTGGCAATTGTTTTCATAGCTTCTTGATCCATGCCACGGGCGGTAACTGCTGGAGTGCCGATGCGGACTCCGCTTGTAACCATCGGTTTCGCAGGGTCGAAAGGAATCGCGTTTTTGTTTACCGTTACGCCTACTTCATCCAGCAAATGTTCCGCCTCTTTACCGGTGATACCCAGACTACGCAAGTCGATCAGCATCAGATGGTTATCTGTGCCTCCGGATACAAGATTGACACCTTCAGCCAAAAGCTCTTCTGATAACGTTTTGGCGTTAAGAACAACATTTTGAGCGTACGTTTTAAAATCTTGTTGAAGCGCTTCGCCAAAAGCAACGGCTTTAGCGGCGATGATATGCATCAATGGCCCGCCTTGCGTTCCGGGAAATACTGCTTTATCAATCGCTGCAGCCCAAGGCTTGCGGCAAAGAATCATACCGCCGCGGGGTCCCCGAAGAGTTTTATGCGTAGTTGTAGTTACAAAATGAGCGTGCGGTACAGGGCTAGGATGCAACCCTGCGGCAACTAACCCGGCAATATGTGCCATGTCCACAAAGAACAAAGCTCCCACGTCATTTGCAATTGCACCTAATGCTTCAAAATCAATAATGCGAGCATATGCGCTGGCACCAGCTACAATCATGCGAGGCTTATGCTTGAATGCCAATTTGCGAACTTCATTGTAATCAATAAGCCCGTCGCTTTCTCTGACACCATAAGGAATAAAGTTATACAAAATACCTGAGGCATTAACATGACTTCCATGTGTTAAGTGACCGCCATGCGCCAAGTTCATACCCAGAACGGTATCTCCCGGGTTCAGAGCAGCTAAATATACCGCCAAATTGGCTTGCGCGCCGGAGTGCGGCTGCACATTGGCATGCTCTGCGCCAAATAATTCTTTCGCACGATCACGCGCGATATCCTCAACGATATCGACATGCTCGCATCCGCCGTAGTAACGTTTTCCCGGATAGCCTTCTGCGTATTTATTCGTCAAAACCGTTCCCATTGCTTGCAGAACAGCTTCGCTGACGAAGTTTTCAGAAGCGATCAACTCAATTTTGTCACGTTGACGGCCAATCTCCAAATTCATTGCCTCAACAATTTTGGGGTCTTGTTTACGTAATTGTTCCACAGTCTATTGCTCCTTAGCATCGTTTTGTTATAAAAAAGATATCATAGAGCTGTGGCTATAGAGTAACTGGATTTAACTATATCTAGATATAGTTAATGGCTATATCAGTAAGAGACAGAGGAAACTTACCTACCTCATTAGAATGGAAAACGAATCACCCGACTACACAGCCGCTCAATCAATTCCCGCTCATGGCTAATCACCATAACACCCGCACGCTGGCGCTCAGCCCAGCGCAGAACCGCATGCCAGATTTGCGCTTGTGTAATAGCATCTAACATGGTGGTCATCTCATCTGCAATCAAATAGCGTGTTTCCGGCCCCAGCGCTCTCGCCACACAAATCCGCTGCAGCTCCCCGCCGGACAGTTCGTTCGGATAGCGATCTAGCCATGCGTCCTCAATCGAGAGTTCCGATCGCATAACAGGGTCCATCATACCTGACTCTTGAAGAGTTCTCCGCAGCTTCCACCTCGGATTAACCGCTTGTTCAGGATGCTGCAGCACGAACTGAACGGGGTTTCGCAAACCCCTCCTATGCGGAACACCGTCCACACTCACATGTCCTTCTTGCAGTCCCACATGACCAGCAAGTAATTGACCTAGCGTGGACTTTCCGCAACCACTTGGTCCGACGAGTCCTACGATTTCTCCTGCTCCCACTTGAATATCAAGGTTATGGAATACCCACGCCTCTTTCCCATACCGATACCCCAAAGTTTTTCCCTCAAGCACTATGTATGCACCTAACCTTTCCGCTTCTTACCGTGCGCGACTCAGGAGCTTGCTGTTCACATTCCGAGGTGGCCATAGAACAGCGTGGAGCAAAAACACACCCTGTCGGCAAAGCATCCGGCAGCGGTTGAGCCCCAGGCAAAGGAATAAATCCGTTGCCCGGGAGCGCTCTCCATAGCGCTTGCGTATACGGATGCCGCAGTCTCTGCCCATCTCCTGTGAAATCGCTGCGGGGGGCAATTTCAATTACGGTCCCGGCATACAACACAGCAATCCGATCGGCTACCGTTAAAGCCGCTTCAATGTCATGTGTGATTAACATGACCGCACAACCTTCCTGAGCCAGCTGCTTGAATCGGCTTAAGGTCTCACTCATAGAAGGCGCATCCAAGCCTGGCGTAGGCTCATCCGCAATCAACAACTGAGCTCCGCTTACAGTTGCCGTTGAGACGAGAACTTTTCGCGCCATTCCTCCGGAAAGTTGTAAGGGAAACAGCTTGGCGACAAAGTCCGATAACTTATATTTGCTAAAAGCTTTCCGCTGAAGCTCGTCGGGATTTCCTCGCCGAACCGCTTGTCTCACCTGATCGCCGACGCGCATTAAGGGATCCAGATACTGCACAGACTGAGGAATTAGCGCGATTTCTTTCCCACGCAAACCCGCCTGCCTTTCAGCAGTCAGCTTCTCGCCTTTAAAGCGAATTGTCCCCGTAACTTGAGCATTGCCGGGAAGTATGCCCAGAATGGCATGCGCCAGCAGACTTTTGCCGGAACCGCTGGAACCTACGACGGCCAGAATTTCTCCTGCATCGATCGAAAGCTCCAATTTATGTATGGCTTCCGTTTTTTTAGGGCGAAAGTGGCGATCCAACGAATTAAAGCTGATCGATAGTTCACTAACCTCCAACATATAACTGAATCCCTCTTTTCCAAGCTTAAAATGTGTTTAATGCTTATGTGCGCGTCTGGGATCTACCCACGTCTTCAAGTTCTCTCCCAACATGGCAAAAGCCCGAACCAACAGAAGCAAGCACAAGCCAGGGAACAACGCCAGCCACCACATGCCGGAAGATAAATACCTCATAGATTCGGATAAAATAATGCCAATCGCCGGCTCATGCGGGGAAAGTCCCATCCCTATGAAGGTAACGGCAGCTTCGTGCAAAATAGCATGCGGAACGATGAGAATAAGCCCGACCAAAAGCTGGGGCAGCAGATGCGGGATAATATGCCTTGTCGCAATCCACCAACTGGATTTTCCGAAATTACGCGATATGGAAACATACGGTGCGAAGCGGATCTGCATCACCTCAGCACGTATGACCCTTGTTAAAGCAGGCCAATGCGTTAGTGCGACACCGATGATAATACCTTTAGCCCCCCCACCTACAACAAAAGCAATCAAGAGGAGCGTTACAAGATGCGGGACGCTGAGAAATAAGTCCGTCAGCCAGCTCACTAGTCGATTCACGGTTTTTCCCATAACGGCTGCCGCAAGCCCCATAATCCCCGCTATGATGACGCTTGAAGCTCCAGCAACAACACCGACCCTAAGGCTAAGCGCCAATCCTTTGATCGTGCGTGTTAACATATCTCTTCCTAACCAGTCCGTCCCAAAAGGATGCGCGACTGACGGCGCGAAATTACGCTGGTTCAAGCTGGTAGACAAGCCTGAGGAATCCATTCCTACAGACATAGCGAAAATGATAAGTAAGAAGAGCACAGCAGCAGCCGAAGTTAACGCAAGCCTGTGACGATCATGCAGCCATTTCATGGTTTACCGCCTTCTTTCATTCTGGGATCAATCAGGCGATAACTCATATCAGCCATTGCATTTCCTGAATACACGAACACAGCGCTGAATAAAACAATGCCTAGCAAAAGCGGAACATCGCCTCGTAGCCCTGCTTCCACCGCCGCCTGCCCGAGCCCAGGATACGAAAATACCTGCTCAGCAAGAACCGCTCCGCCAAACAACTCACTAAATGAAGCAAATTGCAGCGTGATTGCGGGTAAAGCCACATTCCGAAGCCCATGTCTCCAAAAAATTTGAAAACCCCGCTCCCCTCTCGCTCTTGCAAATATCCAATAGTCTTTGTTTGTAAGATCAACCAGTTTTTCTCGCGTATGCAAAGCGATTGCTGCAACTCCGGTTACACTGAGTGTCAATGCGGGCAGCAGCATATGGCGGATACGATCTAGCAGGTTCACTTCCTCTGAAGTAACCCCGGCAGGAACAGCCAGACCAACAGGCAGCCATCCCAACCATACCGCAAAAACGAGCATAAACAGCAAGCCAATCCAAAAAGTAGGCGTCGAGGATAGCGTGTAACAATACCAGCGAATCAGACGATCGATCCAAGTATTCCGATTCATAGCAGCTAGAACACCGGAAACAAATCCGATGATGCCGGAAAGTACCCAAGCAATCCCCATCAGCGCAAGAGAGGCAGCAAATCTTTCGCCAATCACTTCGAGCACAGGCCCTCGATAGATCATTGACGTTCCTAAATCACCGCTTGCCACAGCGCACAACCAATTCCAATACCATGTTACCGGCGGTTCATTGAGTCCCCAGTACTGCATGATCAGTTCTCTCTGTTCAGCGCTTACCTTCATCATATCGGCACCAACATAAGCCTGAACCGGATCAATTGGTGAGAAGTGAACTAATAGAAAAGAAATAGCGCTCACGGCAAGCAAAAGACAAATCAACCCTAGTCCTTTTCGTAAAAGGAAGGGAACCAGCATTCGGCTGACCCTTGTCAAGTTAGAGGATTCCCGCTTTATGACTTCCATTGCCATTCCTCAATGTTATCCGTTACCGGCCAGCCATGTCCGTGCGGATGGATTTTTTGCTTGCCGATATCAAGTCCTGTTCTCACCAAGTACAGATGATCCAGATTAATCAACCATGCCCAGGGTGCATCGCCTAACGTGCTTAATCCGGTTTCGCCATCCCACTGCGCCTTTTTCCAAAAGCCCCATGCCTCTTTTTCGTTCGTTGCTTTTAAAGCTTGACTCATATAGCCTTCAACCTTCGAGTTGCTGTAGTACCCCGGGTTATAATAGTCCACTCCTCCATATTTACTGCTATATACGTTATACATCTCCAAGGGATCTTGACTTCCCCATCCAAAAAGAACAGGGTTCGCGTGCATTTGTTTCTCGAGCTCATCCCAGCTTTTACCTTCGGCTTTCACTTGAATGCCCAGAGGCTTTAACATATCTGCCGATGCTATGGCGAGCGATTGACGCGTGACATCACTGGCAGGATAAAGCAGATTGATTACTGCTTTCAGTGTTCCTTTTTCAACAATGCCATCATTGTCGGTGTCTTTCCATCCGTTATCTGCGAGCATTTTCTTCGCTGCATTCATATCCGCGTCAGCAAAAACAGCTTCAGGATTAAACCAAGGAAGTCCATCATTTAACGTGTAAGCGGGAGTTCCGTGGCCTTCTAGAACGCCTTGAACCAAAGCTTTTCTATCTAGCGCTAGATTAATTGCCTTACGAATCGCAACATCCGCAGTGACATCGTTGCCGATCGGGTAACCGTCTTTCGTTTTCTCTCCGGATTTCACATAAGGAAACATGATGCCCCGATTGTCCACGGTTGCTGCTGTTTGTAACTCCATACCGTTCACGGTTTGCTTGCTAAAAGCCGCAGGAATCGCCGCCATATCCACCGTTCCGGCTTTGGCTGCTGCAAAAGCGGCATCCTCCCCTAGGAAAAGGAAGGTGATTTTTTCGAAAAACGGCTTTTTCCCATAGTAATCTTGGTTCAATTCGACAATCAGCTGCTGTCCTTTATCCCATTGGACCCATTTGTATGGACCGGAGCCAATCGGTTTGTTGGCGTAATCCTTGCCATGGGCATGCTTGGGGACAATACCGGTTGCAACAAGCATCTGCGTAAACGTCGATTGCGGTTCTTTCAGTGTGAACTTGACCGTTGTCTCGTCAGGAGCTTCTGCATGTTTGACATTGCTCAGATCAATGGCAGATCCGCTCGACGCAGCGGTTTGATAGGTATATACGACATCAGCTGACGTTAACGGTTGACCATCGCTGAACTTGATATCTTTGCGCAGCTTCACGGTCCAGATCAAGCCATCCGGGCTAACCTCATAACCCGTGGCGAGATCATTTGTAATATTCAAATTGCTGTCACGCTTAAGCAGTGTACTTTGGAAAAGCGGCGAACCGTATCGCCCCCACCCCGTCGTTGGATCAAAACCGGCTTCAGGCTCTCCGCCAATAGCTAGAACGAGCTCTTTCTTGCTTGCCTCTGCCAACGGTTTTGGTTTCTCCACCGAACAGCCGCTAATCCAAATCATGGTGACGATCAAAATCAAAAAAATGACTAGTCGATGTTTCATTTTTATTTCCACCTTTCAATGTTCACGTGTGCAGTAGCACGATTAATTGAAATGGTAGCACAAAAATGACGACTAGTCATTATTCATTTCATCGAAATCACATACGCCACTCCACAATTTCCCGAAAATGAGCCGGAATCCGGCCGATTTCGTAGCAAAAGGGAACTGGCGTCCTTTATTTTTGGGGAAGCTGAGCTGTTTGCTATCCGAGCGGAACTACAGGCTCTTATTTGTCCACCACGGTGCATTTTTCAGCTGAAAATTGGCCAAATAGCGGAACGTAGTTCCCATTCCCCGTGGCACTGGTGCTTTTTCACTGAAATAGCAGACCCTAGTTTCCTCCAAAACTATGCTTCTATAGCATCCTCGAATTCCGTCACTGTATTTGGCAGGCGATCATCAAATTGATGCCAATCGCTGAGCATCTCATCATCGGTCAATAAACAACCATCCAGCGAAGCCGTAATATCAGCCCGATCCATCTCTATCCCAATAAAGACGACCTTATTCATTCGATCCCCGTAAGTGGCATCCCAATGCGAGATCTGGTCCGCTTCCTCCTCAAGAATAGCGTCTCTTTCCTCTTCCGGAAGCGCCGCTATCCAATATCCTGCAGGACCGAATCGAACAGATGGACCTGCTTGGCTCAAATTCTGGGCATGATCGTTCCGGGTAGCGAGCCACATGATCCCTTTGGCTCTTACAATCTCTGCAGGCCAATCTGCCATCCAGCTCATCAGCCGCGAAGGCTCGAAGGGCCGCGCTCTTTCGTACACAAAGGAAGAAATCCCATATTCCTCGGTTTCGGGAGTATGCGCTTCCTTCGCCAGCTCCTTCATCCAACCTGCAGACGTGCTAGCCGCTTCAAAATCAAAAAGATGCGTATTCAGAATATCCGCTGGCGCCACCTGCCCATGAACAGAGCGAATAAACCTTGCTCTTGGCTGCAGCACACGAAGAACGCCTTCCAGCTCATTCAGCTCCTCTTCTTCCAGCATGTCGCATTTATTCATAATGAGCACATCGCAGAATTCGATTTGATCGATCAGCAGATCCACCACTTCTCTTGTGTCGTCATCCCCAACGGCCTGACTGCGTTCCAGCAGCGTTTCGCCTGAAGAATAGTCCGTCCAGAACCGGTAAGCATCTACAACCGTCACCATGCTGTCCAACCGACAAAACCGGGAGAGATCTATCCCCTGTTCCTCATCAATATAGGTAAAGGTTTGCGCCACTGGCAGCGGTTCGCCGACACCGGTTGACTCAATCAGGATATAGTCAAATGTATGATCTTTGGCCAGCCGTTCCACTTCCCTCAGCAAATCGTCCCGCAACGTGCAGCAGATGCAGCCATTGGACATTTCAACCAGACTTTCATTCGTCCGAGATAGTCCATTCCCCTCACGAATAAGCCCGGCATCGATATTCACTTCGCTTAAATCATTGACAATAACAGCAACTTTCAAGCCATCCCGATTATGTAAAACATGATTCAACAAAGTGGTCTTACCGGCTCCCAAGTACCCGCTCAAAACTGTAACTGTTATTTTATGATCTGACATATTCATTCTCCATTCCTATTCATTTAAAGCTTTCTTGAGTGCTTCCAGGTTTTTGGTCATGATCGCGAGATAATCCAAATTTTGCTTCTTATCATCGTCCGTCAAGCCCTCTAATGGATTCAGCACATCCGTTTTCGCATTGATTTCTTTGGAAATCGTTTGGGCGACTTTCGGATCGACCAATGTTTCAAAGAAAATCGTTTTGACTTGATTTTGTTTGGCAAAATCAATGATTTCGGCCATTTTAGCCGGTGATGGCTCTTCTTCCGGCGAGAGTCCCGCGATTGGCACCTGCGTCAACCCATATTCTTTGGCCAAATAACCGAATGCGGCGTGCTGTGTCACGAAATCTTTCTGTTTCACATTGTTGAGCCCCGTACGGAAGGACTCATCTAAGGCTTTGAGCTTTGCAATAAAAGCATCGGCATTCCTCCGATAGTCCTCTTTGTGCGCAGGATCCGCTTGGGTCAACCCAGCCACAATGGCCTCCACCTCTTTCTGAGCGAGGGCAGGGCTTAGCCACACATGCGGATCAAGGATTTTACCGTCAGCAGACTCCTTGTGTTCGTCCTTGTGTTCATCTTTGTGCTCTTCTTCTTCTTCCGGCAGTCCTTCCATCAATGCAATGCCTTGGCTGGCTTCCACAACAACCCGCTTCGAATTGCCTGCGCTCGCAAGCGCCTGTTCAGCCCAACCTTCGACGATCCCGTTGAACACGAACACATCGGCATCGCTCACTTTCTTCATATCTTTGGCGCTCGGCTCCCAATCATGCGGCTCGCTACCCGCAGGTATTAAAGCGATAACGTCTGCATGCTCCCCAGCTACTTGCTTGGTAAATTCATACATCGGATAAAAGGTGGTGACGACGTTAAGTTTCCCGGTGCCCGAGGACTGGGCTGCGCAACCTGATAAAATGAGTGTTGATAAAGCAGTGAATACGAGTGATTTTGCCATCCATGAATTTTTCATTGTCGTTAATTCCTCCAAATAGATGTGAAATGATAAGCATCAAGCAGACTCCTGTGAAGATGGAAGCAGAGCGCTGAATGCCGCTTGTTCGGCTTGAAGATTTTTTCGGCTGCTGACTTTGCTGAACTTGATGATTAACTTTTTGATGCTTAAGCCGGTGATTAAGACGATTAATAAAAAAATCGCAATGGTTCCGCCAGGCGGGGTGCTTAATTCATAGGAAGCTGTAAGGCCTGAAAAAACACCAACCAAACCAATCCCCATGGCGATAAAAAGGGATGAAACAAAGCTGGGCGCAATCCGGATTGCCAATGCCGCTGGAAGTATAATAAGCGCGGATACGAGGAGCACGCCGACAATCGGCATGGCAGCGGCCACGATCATGCCCGTCACAACACTAAAGCCAAGGGAGATCCACCTTACAGGCAATCCATTCGTTTTCGCGGTATCTTCATCGAACGTAATTTGATACAACGGCCGGCGAAATACAAAGAAGAAGAGACCGCCTATGCAGGCTGCGATGGACATGAACAGCAGCTCGATTTCATTGACGGCAACGACGGAACCGAACAAATAAGCGGAAAAGCCCTTATTTATGCTTGGATTAAGGCTCATGATGATGACAGCGGAAGACAAGCCGCCAACCATGATGATCGCAACTGAGATCTCACTATAGGATTTATAGGACCTTCTCACATATTCAACAGCGATCGCCCCCAAAGTTGCCACAACGAATCCGGATAAAGTAGGGTTGATATGCAAGTAAGCACCTCCCGCTACGCCCGCCAAGGAGACATGCGAGAGCATATCCGCCATAAGCGCTTGTCTTCGAAGCATCAGATACACTCCTAGAATGGAACCTATGATCGCGATTAACCCACCGGCACAAAATGCCCGCTGCATGAAGTCGTAGTGCAGCATTTCCATCCGCCATCCTCCTTTCTTTCCAGTTCAATGATGCGATTGAGATAAGGGGCTGCTTCTTCAAGATTATGCGTCACCATAATGACTGTGCGTCCGTGAGCTTTGACTTGATGATGCATAAGTTGATAAAACCCGCACCGGCTATCTTGATCCATTCCTGTCGTAGGCTCATCTAGCACAAGCAGATCCGGCTCCTGCGCGAGAGCTCTGGCGATGCATATCCGCTGCTTCTGTCCGCCGGAGAGTTCTCCTATTTTGCGCTTCCGCAAATCCCACATGCCCACCTGCCGCAGCGTAATCTCCGTCAAGCGGTCATCTTCTTTCAACAGCTTCCTGAACCAGGAGCTGCTCGCGTATCTGCCTGAACGGACAAACTCCAGGATTGTGCTTGGGAATCCGCTATTAAACGCCGAGATTTGCTGTGATACATAGCCCACTTTCAGCTTTCTGCCCTCTTCATTCGCTGTCGATAAGAACACCTTCCCCTTCCATGGCTCAAGCAAGCCTAACATGAGCTTAAGCAAGGTAGACTTCGCTGCGCCATTAGGGCCTGTAACCGCAACAAACTCACCGGATTGAATCTCAACATTCGCATCTTGTATACAGGGAATATCGTTATAGCCGAACTCCACCGCTTTCAAAGAAGCCACTAACATACGTGCAATCCTCCCTACATGTAAAAATTACGAATAAACATTAATAAAAAAAGATGCACCTGCTTATACATGTAAAAGTGATGACAACCGAATCATTAAATCGTAATTTTTACTATTACTCCGACAAATATAGCCTGTTAAAAAGACGTTGTCAACACCGAAATCACCAGATGCCTATCTTCTTGTTTTTTATTTAAAAGCTTATCTTGCAGCTATCCCTTATTTGTACTACAATCTAATTCGTAAACATTACACTTAAAAGAGAAGGGAACCTCCTTATGAATAAAGTACCCGTGATCATACTGAGTGGATTTCTAGGCAGCGGCAAGACGACTCTGCTTCTTCGCATGCTCCGAGAAGCTGCCGCCTATCACCTCTTGCCAGCAGTTCTAATGAATGAATTAGGGAAACAGGATGTCGATGGACATCTGCTGTTGGACGTTTCTCCACACCTTCCTCTGGCGAAACTGCTGGATGGCTGCATTTGCTGCACCAAAAAAAGCGATATCCAAGATTCGCTCAAACAACTAGTAGCACGTATGCCGGATGTCATTCTCATCGAGTTGACCGGTGTCGCTAACCCCGAAGAAATCGTCGATGCTATAACAGAACCGGCACTGCTGCCTCATATAAAACTTCATACTGTCATCACAGTTCTTGACGCCGAGCATGTACTTGATTACAACAGTATTTTTGCTTCAGATCGCGAGCTCGTTCATACGCTTAGAAGACAGATCGAAGTTGCCGACCTTCTTCTACTGAACAAAATCGATCTCATCTCAGACAAGCAGCTGAAGTCTATCGAGAAAACGGTTCGCAAGTTCAACAGTCAAGCTTTGTTGCTGCCTACGACATTCAGTCAACTGGATTTAGAGCCGCTTTTCGGCAACCTCCCATCCAGACAATCGCAACCCCGGGCCACACCTAATTTGAGTAAAAGTATAAACATGCGCGTAGTCAAAGCTGCACAAGAACCTCGCACGGCTTCCAAGCACACCGCTTCTTTCTCACGTATTCAAACACTCGCCATTTCAATTGGACATGATGTTGTGCTAAATCAAAGTCTTGTGGAGCATTACTTGGGAAAATGGGGCAAATCGCTGCTTCGCGCCAAAGGCTATTTACGAATTGGCACCAAACGCGAAACTTTCCTGCTGCAGTTTGCAGGCAAACGTACGACTTGGCAACCTGCTGCCTATCAAGAAGCTCCTTATCTGGTTCTCATAGGGCTTGATTTGGACGTGCAATTGATCGAGGATGACTGGAAAAAATGGCTGAATGACTCTCAAACGAGATAACAGGAAGGAGCCTTTTCTAATGCCGAACACCGTATTTCGAGTGAGTATGCATCTCATGACCGCCCTCATCTTCCTCCTTCTCGTCCTCATCTTTTGGAACAAAGATGTCTCGCTGCCGGTAATCCTGCAAACGGAGTCTATGCAAGCATTTAAAACTATTTTTATAAGTATCCTGTTAGAGGCCATTCCTTTCATATTGGTAGGTGTATTGCTTTCATCGCTGCTGCAAACCTTTGTATCCGAACAAACCATTCGTCGCTTTATTCCAAAGAACCCTATCCTCGGCATTTTATTTGCCTGCTTGCTGGGTATCCTTTTCCCCATGTGCGAATGCGGTATGATCCCTGTCGTACGTAGGCTTATTCTCAAAGGAATGCCTGTTTACATAGCCGTTGTTTTCATCCTGACCGGTCCGATTATTAACCCGATTGTGTTTGCAGCCACCTTCATGGCCTTCCGAAATCACCCTGCTATCGCCTATTCCCGCATAGGACTAGCTTTTGCCGCCGCTGTTATCATAGGCCTTATCCTCTATCGATTTGTCAAAAGCAATCCACTGCGCAACAGCCGCGCTAACTTCTCAAATCAAGCTGATTGGGAAGGCCATTCGCATCAAGGGGGAGGCTTCACAAGCAAAATAAACACCTTTTTCGTACATGCCTCTGATGAATTTTTCGAAATGGGCAAATATTTGATCTTCGGTTCCCTGCTTACAGCTCTGATTCAAATCTTTATGCAGCGCGAAAGCCTCCTGGCGATTGGTCAAGGCCCGATCAGTTCCCATGTGTTTATGATGGGATTTGCCTACATTCTTTCGCTATGCTCGACCTCGGACGCCTTCGTCGCTTCCTCTTTTCAGACTTCGTTCACGTCCGGATCTCTACTTACCTTCATGGTATTTGGGCCCATGCTGGATTTCAAAAGCACGCTCATGCTGCTTTCCATTTTTAAATCTAAATTTGTCCTTCTGCTTTCGATCTTGATTGTCATTACGGTTCTCAGCTGCTCGCTGCTCGCCCAACATTTCTTATAAAATTAGCTTCCAAGGAGGAATAAAATTGAGTCAAGCTCGCATCATCAGTTTTCATTATTTCTTACGCACAGCAATTTTGTTGGGATTCTCAAGCTATATTGTAGTCCTTTCCAAAGCGAATGCCCTTACTTATTACATTGCGCCGCGCATGATGATCTATGTGAAAATAGCTTCCGTTGTCCTGTACATCATTGCTTGTTTTCAAGGCTACATGGCCTTACGCGCCTACTGGGGAAATCCTGTCACCTGTGAATGCGAACAGCCCGTTTCCCGCTCCGTTTTACGGAATACGCTGGCGTACGGGCTTTTGATAATACCGTTGTTCATCGGTTTTGGGCTGCCGGATACGGCATTGAGCAGTACAATGGTCGCTGCCAAAGGGATGAATCTCTCGGCTTCCAAATCGAGTCTTACGAAGACTGCGGCGGCACCAACGACAGGGAGTACAGGGACAACAGGGTCAACAACATCGAAAGCAACGACAGAGACAGCGACAAAAGCGACGGATCCAGCCCCTGCAGCGGCTCCCTCCATTCCGAGCACGGAGATGCCAGCTCCCGCAAACACGGATGCGGACTTGCAGAAATTATTTCAAGCGGATAAGGAGTGGGACGAAGACTTTTCCAAAATCGGCATGATCCTTTATAAAAAAGATACCATCGTCGTGAAACCCGAAATTTATATGGAGATCCTCTCCTCGATCGACTTATTCAAAAATAATTTTATCGGTAAAAAAATTGAACTCACCGGCTTCGTTTATCGGGAAGACAATATGGCCAGCAACCAGTTTGTCGTTGGCCGCTTTGCGGTTAGCTGTTGTTCCGCGGATGCGACTCCTTACGGCGTTATGATTGACTTCCCAACTGCGGCAACTTACGCCAAGGACATGTGGGTCAAGGTCACGGGGACTGTTCAAAACGGCAGCTACAATGGCAATGATATTTTCATCATCAAGGCCACGCAAATTGATAAAATGGCAGCGCCCAGCTCGCCGTATGTTTATCCTAATTTTGAACCGCTCAAGGAGCTTCAATAAGTGATCTTGCTCCGCCCATCGAGGAGCTTCATTGAGCAATCTTGTCCTGGCCATCGAGGAGCTTCAATGAGCGAACTTGCCTTGCCCGGTTTTTAGGGGAACTCCTGTCCCTTATTTGACCCAAAAGCGCGATTCTGCGAGTTGGCGGAGAACTACAGGGTCTTATTTCGCCCCAATCCCCCAAGTTTCCGCCAGCAACGGCGAAATAGTGAACCACAGTTCCCTTGGCAGAATCAAATCGACAGTTCTGAGCAAAATAGCGCCCTCTAGTTCCCTTCCCCTGCTAATTATCCGGCACAACTCCGCTCTGGCGAGCAATACTTATGCACTACCGTCGATTTCCCAACGCGCGCGCTAAACATCGGCACGCATTGGGAAGTCGGCGTATGCCTGCGGTCGCGCTAGTTTGATCCGACAAGCCAAATTCACCAATTGTACCTTGACAATCTGCCCCATAATGCATAGAATTAGACTCGAAAATGATAATCATTCTCATAAAAATCATCTTCATCAGGGGGTACAGAGATCAATGTTACGAAGAAATGTCCAGATGTTTCGCAATTTCAGGAGTATGGCGCTAATCCTTATCACAGCCTGTGTGTTCATTGTGGCAGGTTGCGGTCAACAAGCACCAACTTCCCAAACCACAGATAAGGCAGCAGCAAGTAATTCGCCTGCACCTTCACCGTCCGCTCAACCGAGCAGTTCTGCAGAGTACACCGTAAAACACGCCATGGGTGAAACGAAAATAACAGGAACACCTAAGAAAGTCGTCGTTCTGACGAACGAAGGAACAGAGGCCGTTTTAAGCCTAGGTATCAAACCTGTCGGAGCTGTAAAATCTTTTACAAGTACGGGTGACTGGTACGAGCATATTAAAGCTGACATGCAAGGTGTTACAGTCGTAGGTGACGAAAATCAGCCCAATTTGGAACTGATTGCTTCCCTGAAACCTGATCTCATCATCGGCAATAAATTGCGCCAAGAGAAGGTCTATCAGCAATTGTCCGCTATCGCGCCAACTGTATTTTCCGAAAAGCTTATGGGCGACTGGCAAATTAACTATCGTGTGTACGCGGAAGCTTTGAACAAAAAGGCCGAAGGCGATAAAATCATCGGTGATTTTGAAAATCGCATTACGGCTTTCAAACAAAAAGCTGGGGACAAACTCAATACCAAAGTATCCATCGTTCGCTTCATGCCAGGTAAAGTTCGGATTTATATGAAAGATACATTCTCTGGCGTTATCTTGAAAAAACTCGGCTTCCAGCGTCCAGCACCGCAAGATCAAGAAAAATTCGCTGATGATGTGCAAAAAGAACGAATTCCGGATATGAATGGCGACGTGCTTTTCTATTTCACCTATGAGAATGATAAAGGCGAAGGCAGCAAAATTGAGCAGGAGTGGCTAAACGACCCTCTATGGAAAAATTTAGATGTAGTCCAAAAAGGTCATGTTCAACAAGTTAGCGACGCCATTTGGAATACAGCCGGTGGCATTAAAGCGGCTAATTTACTGCTTGATGACCTGGAAAAGTATTTTCTTAAAAAGTAAGGAAATGAAAAAAGAAGCCGGATCATAGATCCCAGCTTCTTTTTTTGTTGCGTTTGATGTGGCAGTAGAATTTAACCATGCTGCAGGCAATACTTCATACAATTTTCTATTCCAATTTGGATATCATTTTTCTAAGCGAACATTATCCGGTAAACAGGTTTTCTTTCTTTTCCGCTTTTCACGCAATAAAAGCTAGTATTCCCCGAATTCAATTAAATATACATGAAGAAATCTTTTTTTATAACGGCACTCTAACTTCCGCAACCGAGATCCTTCTTTGCTCCAGCTTTCTAGCTTTGGCTGGGCGTATCACCGGCTCCTCTTCACCTGCTTCAACGATGCGGGCAAGGAGTCGCTCTCTCAGTTCAGCCGTAATGGCTGTGTAGCTTTCCACGCCGATGAGATTGCTCAACTCATGCGGGTCCGCATGAAGATCGTATAAGAACTGTTCCTCATACACATCCGATGCCGCATCATTCCAAGCATTTTTGTCTGGCGCATGAACGCTGTATTTCCACCGGTTCGTCCGGATCGCCCGACCTACTTCGGATTCACTGATTTGCAAAAACACTTCCTTCGGCCAATCCACACTTTTCTTTTGCGCCAAAGGCAAGATGGAACGCCCCTGCATGCTTTCCGGAACAGGAATGCCAGCAGCGTCTAGCAGGGTAGCCGGCAGATCCAGCAAGCTAACCAGCTCCTGAATTCTACCTCCTGCCTGAAAGCCTGGCCCTATCAAGGCCGTTGGAACTCGAATTGAGCTATCATGGCAGGAACGCTTGTATTCCGAATTTCGCGTCTTAAAATGACAACCATGATCGGATGTGAACAACACGATTGTATTGTCTAGCAGCTGCAAGCTCCGCAATGCATCAATCAGGCGGCCAAGCGCTTCATCCAATCGCTTGACCATCCCGTAGTAACCGCCCAAGTGCTGATGGGCAGTTCCACCGAGAGCAGCGAGATCCGGCGGTATCCAACGTCCGCTATATTGATCCTCATACCCGATTGGAGCCGGATAATTGTCCAGATGATTTTGGTGATGAGGCTCGATATAGGACACGAATAGGAAGAAAGGATCTTCCGTCTTCTCCTGACGGTTCCGTTTCTGCTCCTTATGTACAAATTGGATCGCGGCATCCGTTAAAGCATCCGCTCGGTAACCCGGCAGGTTAACGGGTTCATTATCATTATTGTACATGACCGTATCGTACGCATCGGAGGAAAATTCCAACACATTAGAGGCCAACCAATGCTCGTAGCCACCCCTTTGTTCCTCAGGTACAGGTTCCGTGCCAGCCAAATGCCATTTGCCAATATACCCCGTATGGTATCCTGAATCACGGAAATAATGGGCTAACGTCTTGCTTTCAGCAGGCAGCGGAATCCCGTTCCGGTAACAGCCTGTAGACGTTGCATACTTGCCGGTTTGCAGGCAGGATCGAGCGGGACCGCATACCGGTTGGCAGGTGATCGAATGATACACATGCGTACCTTCGACCGCCATCCGGTCGAAATTCGGGGTAAGCCCCAGTGGATTGCCATGCACCCCTGTGGTATCCCATCTTTGTTGATCGGTAAAAAATACGATAACGTTCGGACGTACAGCTCCCTTTTCTCCCATAACATCACGCCTCCTTCATCTGATCCCTAACTATATTCTCTTGTAATCTACCATAATCCTTGATCGCTGAATCGGCGCGCCAGCCAGTTGGTAAACAGCAGCAGCAGCAAACCAGCCAAGGACTGAAACAATCCTGCGGCAGTCGCAATCGAAAACCGCCCCAAACTGAGCCCGACCCGATAGACGTACGTATCCAAAATATCCGCAACATGAAGCACAACATCGTTAGATAAAATAAAGACCTGATCGAAGCCTGCGGACAAAATTTGCCCTGTTCGGAGGATCAGCATAATCACAATCGTCCCTGATATCGCCGGAAGCGTCACGTGGCTGATTAACCGAAATCGATTGGCGCCATCCATGCGTGCCGCTTCATACATTTCCGGATTAATTCCTGCAATCGCCGCCAAATAAATGACCGTCCCCCAGCCCACTTCCTTCCAAATATGCGAGACGACGAGTAATGAGCGGAACGACTCCGGCTGCATAAGCGGGGAACTGCTGAACCCTAACCACGAGATTAAGCCCGTTCCCGGCGATAAAATAGCAAACAAAATGCCTCCCAGAACAATCCAGGATAAAAAGTGCGGGAAATACAAAATGCTCTGAATGATCCTTTTGAATCTGCGATGGATGACCTCATTCAGCAAAATGGCAAGAGCAATTGGCGCAGGAAAACCAAAGATTAGCTTATAAAAACTTATTAGAAGCGTATTGTAGAGCGCATTCCAGAAATCCCCTGTTGACCAAAGAATACGGAACCACTTCAGCCCCACCCAAGGGCTGCCAATTACCCCCTGCGTTAGCTTATAGTCTTTAAAAGCAATGATAACGCCGCCCATCGGAATATACTTGAATACAATAAAATAAATAAGGCCCGGCAGCAGCAACGCGTAATAATATCTATACTTCAGCAGCTTGCGAATAAAAGAGCTGGATGGCGCTGCTTTTGTACCTAAAACAGAAGGCTTTGGATGGCTCGCTTGACTGCTCATAAGGCACCTCCTTTTTCTAACTGAAGCTTGCGGTATTCACCTGGCGTGATTTTTTCCCATTTTTTAAAAAATCGGATGAAGCTCTGCACATCGTGGTAACCGATCTGACCACAAATTTCCTGCAAGGAATATTGGCAGTTACCTACGAACAGCAGCTCCTTGCTTTTATCAATGCGCAGCCGGGTCAAGTAATCAAGCGGTGCTTTCCCCGTCTCCGCACGAAACATTCGGCTTAAGTAGCTGGAGCTGACACCGACGTGCTCGGCAATATCAGCAATGGATTCGATCCGATCGTAATGGGCCTGCATATAGTCAATTGCTTTGCTGATGTAGGCATTGCTCATCTTATTATCCTGGAACTGTTCAAGCAGGTTCATGATGTCGGTGATATAGCCATAGAACAGCTCCTTTACTTGACCAATATGTTCGCATTCACTAACAGATTGGAACCGTAAATGGACCTTATCCAGCGAATAACCATCCTCATACAGCTCTTGTACGATCGCGCCCATCATCAAGGTGATGGTGTCTTGTACTTCATCTCGGGTATAGGATTTGCCGACCATATAACGGTCAAACAATTCGTCGAGAGACAACTTGGCTGACTCTCTATCTACCGATTTAAGGCGACGCAGCAGCTCCTTCTGGATAGCCAGTGGATAACTCCATTTTCTGGAATCCGCCGTATCTTCGAAAAAAACACAATCGGTTTGGTAGGTCCAAGCCGTATTGTGCAGCGCACGTTTGGCCTCGTGATAGGACTTGTTCAAACTGTTCATCGACGAATAAATGCCCCCTAGGGCAATCTGCAGGGTAATTCCGAATTCCTCCTGCCCGATCTGGTTCGCTGCCTGACAGCAAGCATCCAATTCCAGTTTTAGCTGGGTCATGTAAGTAGCAACAGGCGCATTCAAAATAAACCCGAACTGATGATTTTCAAGTATGGTGCCGACAACAAACAAGCGCCTCCTCAGTTCCTTCTCAATGGTGCTGAACAGCAGCAAGCGGATATCGTTGTAGTCCTCCTGGTCCTCCAATGGCTGCATGTCTGCTCGCACAATAATGGCAGCGTAATAAGAATGGGGGAATACAATGCCAAGATGCTGAAGTCGATTCGCCATCACCGAGGTTTCGAACACCCGATTGGTTAAAATGTCATAGATCAACCGGAACCGGATGATCGGTTTACTCTGCTCCAAGGTTTGTTTAATGTAGCGATTTTCTGATATGAGCTCCCGGATCGCCTCGGCGACCAGCTGGCTTTCATCCTTTTTCACGATATTCCCAGGGTGGCCAGCCTGCTGTTCGACATAGTCCCTCACCATGTTTTTCCATGGTCTGGTGAAGCGAATACTATAGAGGAATGCAAGCGCTATACTGATCAAAATAATGACTGCCGCCACCTGAGTTGCAGCATGTACTTTACTTTTCCAGGCAGCTTGGTAAACCGCGTAGGGAATGCGTTCTGCAACCATCCAAGGGGTCGTGTCAGACCTGGCATAGCTGAGGAAATAAGTTCCATCTTCCCCCTGTACTTTCACCATCCCTGTGGAATCTGACAGTGAATGTCCCGTCTTCAGAGATTGCAAAGCCATCGTGAATGCTTTGCTTCTGGCATTATTTTCTGAAAGAATGGCATAACTTTCGCTGTCCATAATCATCATTTTGCTGCTATCCACGTTCGCATAACGAAACAAGGCATCGAAGAACGCTTGACGCTTCACATTCAGAATGAGTTCTCCAAGAGGCTCTTTGGCGGTCAAAGGTACCAGCCTGTGAAAGGTAAGCAGTTCAACCGGCTCCGAGGGTGATGTATCCTTCAGACTTCGCATCTGATAACCTTTGCTGTTGTCAGCTTCAAAATTTGTCGTAATAATTTGCTTATCAAAAAATTGATCCAGCGCATAGATGCCTTCATTCGTCGTCAAAATACGGTTGTTAAGGCGAAAATACAAATAGATGGAATATAAGAGATTGTTGGAATTCACTTCCTCTTTCAACTGATTCTTTAAAGCGCCATATTGCAAAATGGAATAAGGATATGGATTCGTTAGCGCCTCATTGACTCCTGGCTTCAGAGAAACTTGCAAGGACAGCTGCTCGATATTCTCAATCAATGATTCGGTATGCTTCATCATCCCCGAGATTTCGTTCTGAGACGAACGCGCAAGCTCGGATTTGATATCGTGGGATACAATCATCAGGTACGACGAACCGACCGCCAAAATGAGGATCACTATGATAGTCATATAGGATACGAGCATTTTATTAAACATAGACTGTCCCCTCTCTGTTTCAAGCATGATTCGATTCGTCGTCCTTTGTTTACTTGCCGATTATTTCGCTTTCTTCCATTCCGCATTAACCTGCTTCTCAATTTCTTGCCCGCCTTCTTGGTAATACCGTTTGACTAGTTCATCCCATTTATCGACGGACCAGGCACCGGTGACAATTTTGGCGAAGTACTCATCCCAAAGCTTTTTGATATCCGGATAGTCGTTCATGGCCTGCACGCTCTTCCAGAACTCGTTGTGAACCAGATTCTGAGGGTCATTGGAAATGGTCATCGCCGCTGTCGCTTCGTCCGTTAACCAACGGCGGTCTACGACTTGCAGGAAGCGGATTGGATTCGAATACCCTTTCTTATACAGCTCGGAATAATTC
This sequence comes from Paenibacillus chondroitinus NBRC 15376, assembly GCF_004000765.1. Lineage (GTDB taxonomy): Bacteria > Bacillota > Bacilli > Paenibacillales > NBRC-103111 > Paenibacillus_E > Paenibacillus_E chondroitinus. The sequence continues at coordinate 32,961 of NZ_BILW01000023.1, forward strand.
GGTACAAGCAGCTTAATTTTGTTTTTGTCTTTATCGAATTGATAATCCTCATTCTCGATCCCGTAAGTGACCAGATCAAAACCTGGGCCCGCCGACCAGTTGATCAACTCCATCAGCTTCTCCGGATTTTTGGCTTTGGCCGAAATCGCCCGAATATCGCTATAGGCCGGCGAATTCTCGGCAGCTCCCTTTTTCCCGCCCGCGCCGGCAGGAGGTGTAAGGAAGGAAAGTTTCGCAGTCGCTACGGTCTTCTTCAGAGCGCTATAGTTGGCTCCTGTAGGATCGGCATCAAAGGCTGTTCCCTCAAAAATGCCGGCTTTGGAGTTAATGATCTTTTCATTCATTTGCTTCGCTTCCATAATAGGGAACTCCGGATCGATAATGCCTTCTTTGTACCAGCTTTGCAATAAAGCAAGCGCTTGCTTCGTTTCCGGCAAGACCATTCCCTGCTTCAATTGCCCGTCACGCTGCTGCCAGAACGTCGGAACGACACCGAAAGCGCCAAATACCGTGCTGAAATAATTCCCATTGGCACCGGCTCCGAGAAGCTTGTTAGTCGTTATGCCAAATGTATCCTTTTTCCCATTTCCGTCTGGATCATTAAACGTGAACGCCTTAAGCACATCATGAAGCTCATCCAACGTGGTCGGCGTTTTCAGCTTGAGGGCATCGAGCCAATCCTGGCGTATGAGAAGCCCATTCACGTTAGGTCCATTGAAGGTCTCCGGGCGATAGCCAGGCGGCAAACCGTACAACTTGCCTTTGTATTTGAGAATGTCCAAATCCTCAGGCTTTAGAAACTTCGTAACATTAGGCGCATTCTTTAACAAATCGTCCAATGGCAGAATCAAGCCTTCATCCGTCAACCGATTCAGTGTCAGGAGATCCGGCACACTAAAGTAATCCGGCAGATCCCCGGAAGAAGCAAGCAAGTTCAGCTTGGTCTTGTACTCATCCCCGGAAGCCATGGAAATGTTATAATCAATCCCTTTGATTCCCGCTTGATCCAGCGCTGCCAACACCTTTTGCTTCGCTGGCCCGCCATCTGCCGGGTATTCAGGTGCTTGGAAGTTGCGGAAAATCTTGAATGTGACTTTGGCAGAGTCCCCACCGCCGGAAGCATTGTTTGGCTGAGCTGCTGCGCTAGGTGCGCTTGTCGACCCGCTGTTCTCGGACGCTGGGTTACTGCTGCACGCGGCCGTAAGGCCAGCTGCTATAGTTAAGATAAGAACCGTTTTATATGTATGAAATGACATGGTTTTGTCCCCTCCTGTACAATCTATTCCATCTTGCTCCACAATAATATTAAATCCGAAGCTTATCTTAAGCTTTAACCGAACCGATCAAGGTCCCCTGTACGAAGTACTTTTGTAAAAACGGATAAACAATAAGGATCGGAAGCACCGCCATAATCGTCGTTGCTGCGATGACCGATTCCGTCGAGGAACCTGTGCTTTCCCCCGTCATTTGGGCGATGGTCTGCCCGTTGATAATATCCCGGAGAAGAACGGGAAGTACGTACTTGCTTTTGTCATTCAGATAAAAAAGCGCCTGCAAATAGTTGTTCCAATACCCAACCGCTTCCCACAAGGCAATTGTTGCGAGCACCGGTTTCGAGAGAGGGAGAATAACGCTGCCAAAAATACGAATGGCGTGAGCCCCATCCATGGTTGCCGATTCATCCAACTCCCGGGGGAGCGTCCGAAAGAAGCTCATCATAACGATGACGTTATACGCCGATATCACCGTCGGCAGAATCAACGACCATAAAGAGTTGATAAGTCCAACGCTTTTTACCAGTAAATAAGTAGGGATAATTCCACCGCTAAACAACATCGTGAACAAAATAAGAAGAACGAACCACTTTTTACCGGGCAAGTCTTGTTTAATGAGGGGAAATGCGGTTGCCGCCGTCAGAAATACGCCGATGAATGTGCCAACCACTGTAATAAATAAACTGTTGCCATACGCAAGCCATAAATACCGGGAATGCAAGATGTTGACATAAGCATCCGTAGTAAAATCTCTTGGCCACAGAAATAGGCCGCCTTTCATTGCCTCCTCCATACCGCTGAAGGACACGGCCGCTTCCCGCCACATCGGGTAGAGAGTGGCCAGGGTTAACGCGATTAAAAAAATGATATTGAAAATTGAAAATAGGTTGCCTCCTTTTGAACTCATCTGCTAGCTCTCCTCCGTCAAACGCTATTGTCATTCGGCTAATTCCGACTAATTTAATTATGTATAAAATGCGTGTATGAATATATATTTAGTTTTTGTACTAATGATAAAAATTTGAATTAAACGTCCGAAAAGCTTGTCCTATCAAGGTTTTATTAAAAATCAAAAAAATCAGCACGCCGTTCTCGATTGTAAAATAAATGAAATGAGCAAGCGATAAATTAAAATTAATCTTACTATTTAACTCGGAATAATTCAATGAAAAAACAATAAACCGGCACAACCTTTCAACAAACGCAAAAAAGCAGTCCTGTTGAAATCATCAACAGAACTGCTTTATTCGACCTATCCGTTCTACGCATTCCGCCCGGCCTCAGCCAAAGCTTTTTTACCTGCTTCCAAAACAGCGATAATCCGCTCGACGTCATAAACGCTTCCTGCCCATGTCCCACCGCTGACAGCCTGCAAAGCTGCCCATAACCGCGTATCATCTGGAAGTTTCGGATCTGCGGCGAGCTCGGGATGAGGCTCGCGGGCTGCAAGCACAAGCGCTCCTTCATCAGGGCTGAGCACTTCGTCACCGGCACCTAGGAAATGAATTGTGCCTTCCAAACTGTTGCGGTCCACTACGATATCGATGGTATCCCCATCCCGCAGCTTCCCAATCGGACCGCCGGCCAGCGCCTCAGGTCCCACATGGCCGATGCACGCACCTGTGGACACGCCCGAAAAACGCGCATCGGTAATTAGGGACACGTATTTGCCGAACGGCAGATGTTTTAGCGCCGAGGTTAATTGATACGTCTCCTCCATCCCCGTACCCGATGGGCCACGTCCGATTAACGCCATAATATCGCCGGCTTGAATGCCGCCATTTTTGATGGCCAGGATAGCGGCTTTCTCCGAGGTAAACACTTTCGCCTTGCCCCGATGCCGGTAAATGCCATCTTCCCCGACGGTTGTCGGGTCAATCGCTGTTGATTTAATGACCGAACCTTCCGGCGCCAAATTCCCCATAGGGAACGTGACTGTTGAAGTTAATCCTCTTTCTTTGGCACGTTCCGGACTCATGATGACCTGATCGGGATCAATGCCATCCATTTCCATGAGCAGGCTCCGCATTTTACGGCGACGATCGCTTGACTCCCACCAATCCAGGACAGTCCCCAGCGTTTCGCCTGTTACGGTCAACGCCTCTTCTTTCAGGACGCCCAGACGGCGAAGATGCAGCATCACTTCCGGCACCCCGCCAGCCAAAAATACCCTCACAGTCGGATGATATTCCGGGCCGTTCGGCAAAACGCTGACTAGTCTTGGCACTTGCTTATTCACACGGATCCAGTCCTGAACTGTCGGAACCGGCAGTCCTGCCGCATGGGCGACAGCCGGAATATGCAGCAGCAGGTTTGTCGATCCTCCGAAAGCCGCATGAACGACCATGGCATTGTGGATGGACGCTTCCGTCAAAATATCCTTCATCCGAATGCCCTTCTCCTCCAGTGTCATCATGGCGCGTGCCGATTGCCTAGCCATCTCTTCCCAAACGGGCTGTCCGGATGGGGCAAGTGCAGCATGCGGCACCGTCATCCCCATTGCCTCTGCAATGACCTGCGAAGTAGCAGCCGTTCCAAGGAATTGGCAGCCTCCGCCCGGTGTTGCGCAAGCCCGGCAGCCGAGATCCGCAGCGTCTTCCAGGCTGATTTCCCCATTCGCGTACCTTGCGCCAATGGTTTGGATTTTCCCGGCATCCTCACCTTCCGTCGGAGGCAAAGTTACGCCCCCAGGCACGATCACGCATGGAAGCTCATGCATCCCGGCCAGCGCAATCATCATCGCCGGCAGTCCTTTATCGCAGGTTGCCACACCGAGAACGCCTTTGCGTGTCGGCAACGAGCGGATCAGACGCCGGAAAACAATCGCTGCATCATTCCGGTATGGAAGAGAATCAAACATCCCTTCCGTTCCCTGGGACCTGCCGTCGCAAGGGTCACTCACATAACCGGCGAAAGGAACCCCGCCGCTTTCTGTAATCACTTCGGCAGCCGCCTGCGTCAAAAGGCCAACTTCCCAGTGGCCGGTATGATAGCCAAGAGCAACAGGACTGCCGTCCTCCTTACGAATACCGCCTTGCGTGCTGAGCAAAAGGTACTGCTTCCCCTTCAGGCGAGACGGCTTCCACCCCATCCCCACATTTTGGGTCAGACCGAACAACTCTCCGCTTGGAGCGTTCAATAACATCTCTTTCGTTAACGGCAACGAGCCTTTTGGGCCTTGTGCATGCGTATGAATGGTATATAAATCGTTATTTTCATTAGCCATAATCGATGCTAACTGCTCAGTCATTAACCTTCACCCTTCCGAATCAGCTTCTAACCAGGAGCTACGCTTTGAGAAATACGGTTTTTATCGAGGTGAAAAATTCAATAGCCGCCTGCCCTTGCTCACGCGAGTGAGAGCTGGACTGCTTCATACCACCGAACGGTGCCTGCAGCTCCACGCCGGCTGTCTCCGAGTTAATTCTTACCAAACCGGCATCCATATCTTGGATAAACGAAAGAATATTGCCGATGTTTTGCGTGTAAATGGAAGCGCTCAAGCCGAAATCCGAATCATTCGCTACCTGAATGGCTTGTTCCATGGACTCAACCTGAATAAGCGCAAGAACGGGTCCGAAGATTTCTTCCCGGGCAATCGCCATTTCCGGCGTTACTTTATCGAAGACGGTTGGTTGTACATAAAAGCCTTCGGCAAGATCCGGATGGTCCGGGGATGAACCGCCGAACAACAGCATAGCGCCTTCTTCAATCCCTTTTTGAATGTAGGATTGCACCGTTTTTAGCTGATTTTCGTTTGCGCAAGGTCCTAACCATGTTCCGGCATCCATACCGTGACCTACGGTTAATCCTTTTAATTTGCTCAGCAGCTTTTCTTTAAAAGCTTCATAGACCTCGCTCATCACAATGACACGGCTTGTCGCCGTACACTTCTGGCCTGTCGAACGGATGCCTCCGCTGATCGTCGCGTCAACCGCTAAATCCAGATCCGCATCCGCAGCGATCAGGATCGGATTTTTCCCGCCCATCTCGAGCTGATATTTCGCTCCTCTGGCAAGTGCCGCTTGGCCCACTCGTTTGCCAACTTGATTGGAGCCCGTAAACGTAATTCCGTTCACATCCGGATGCTCCGCAAGGCCTTGCCCAATAACGGCTCCGCTGCCGGTTACCAAATTCAATACACCCGCTGGAAGTCCCGCTTCTGCGAAGCATTCCACGATTTTGGCAGCCGTTACGGCCGTCTCCTGAGCAGGCTTCAGCACAACGGCATTGCCGTAGATTAAAGCTGGAGCCATTTTCCAAATTGGAATGGCCACGGGGAAATTCCAAGGAGAAATAACGCCGACAACGCCAAGGGGAGTACGAGTCGTAAACATCAGCGCTTCGCTATCTGACGAGGGAATGACATCGCCGATTTTCCGCATGCCTTCACCGGCGTAATAGCGCAAGATGGCTACGCCTCTTGCCGTTTCCCCTTTGGCTTCCGGCAGCGTTTTGCCCATTTCACGCGTCATGCTTTCCGCAATTTCATTGATGCGGCTCTCAAGCACATTGGCTGCTTTGAACAAATAGTCGCCTCTTGCTGCTCCCGACAGCTTTCTCCAACCTTGCTGTGCCGATTTGGCGGACGCAACCGCTTGGTTTAAATCCTCCAATGACGACGATTGCACGTAGCCCACGACTTCGCTTTTTTTAGCCGGATTGATGCTCGGGACCGTTTGCCCAGTACCGGCTGCCTGCCATTCCCCGTTGATGTAATTCAAATACGTTTGTCCGCCGACGAATTTGGTTGTCATGATTAATCCTCCTACAAGATATGTTTTTTATAAGGTAAAATTAGCGGCCAGCACTTACGACATGATTAACAAGTGTCCCGATACCTGAAATCTCAATCTCAATTCTGTCGCCATGAGCGAGCGTGAATTCGTTAGGAGGGACAATACACGTTCCAGTCAGCAAGACGGTACCTTCAAACAGCTCATTATCCCGTATCAAATATTCCGTCAGTTCCTCAAGTTTGCGTTTGAGTTGACCGGTACTCGCCGTTCCCTCGACTGCTTTTTCCCCGTCCCGATAAATTAGGCTTGTAATCTGCAAGTTATACGGGTCTTCTACGGTTTCGGCTAAGCGAATTGCGGGTCCTAGCGAGCACGAACGCTTCCACACTTTGGCTTGCGGCAAATACAGCGGATTCTCGCCTTCGATATCCCGGCAGCTCATATCGTTGCCAATGGTATAGCCGACGATGTTCCCCTTCGCGTTAAGAACAAGTCCTAACTCCGGTTCTGGCACCTGCCATACGGAATCGCTGCGAAGCTGTACTTCGCCGCCGGGACCTACTGTTCGCGCTGCGGTTGACTTAAAAAAGATTTCCGGACGCACAGCATCATAAACTTTATCGTAAAATGTGGAAGCATCCAGTCTGCCTTCCGTTGCTTCATAATTGCGCGCATCACGACTTCGCTCATAGGTAACCCCGGCAGCCCACACTTCCGGTGCTTCAATGGGAACGAGAAGTTGAAGTTGCTCGATTTGATCAGCTAACGCTTCACTACCTTCAATTGTTTTGAGAACCAATGCCAGCGGTGTTGTTCCCAAAGCGTCAGCTTCATGAATCAGTGCCAAAAAATCGCCTTGCGGCAGCGTAAAAATTTGCTCTTGATCATTGACGGCAGCTAGCTGTGTAGACCCTTCTTTTACATAACGGATAATTCTCATTGTTAGCTCACTCCTCTAATTTGTTTTATATTATAAAACAGTGTTCTATAATACAGTTGAAAAAAATGCCTGGACTCGACATGCTCGATCAAACGTGCCGAAACCCCAGGGTTAGCGAAATTGCTTCTGCCTCCTTTTTAAGAAGAGCAATATACGCCTTAAACAATGAATCATCCACCGTTGAGAGTAAAGTTGAAATACTGATTGCTGCTACAATCGAGCCATTATGCTCGAAAATAGGTGCCGCTGCACACCGAACGCCAGGTTCGTTCTCCTGGTTGTCAATGGAATAACCCTGCTCTCTTACCTGATTAAGCTCGTTAACGAAAGCGTCTTTTCCCGTAATCGTCATGTCTGTAATCTTGGAGAATTGGTAATTGCGTAGGAGCGCATCGATCTCATCCTTCGTTCTAAAAGCTGTCAGGACCTTGCCTACCGCACTGCTGTGAAGTGAAATTCGGCGCCCTATTCGGGAGTAACGAATTGCAGCTTTTTCCCCTTCGACTTTATCCAGATACACGCCTTCTTTCCCATCAAGAATAACGAGATGAGTTGTTTGCCCTGTCTGTTCCGACAAAGCAACCAAATGCTTGCGGGCTGCAGTACGGATGTCCAAGCTTTGCAGCATCAGCTGTCCTTTTTCCAAAAGCTTAAGTCCCAGCTTATACTTCCCAGTCTCTACATCCTGATTGATGTAACCGTGCATCTGAAGCGTTTTCAATAAGGAGTGTACCGTGCTTTTGTGAAGCTCCATTCTTGCGCTGATTTCTGTAATTTTTAACTCTGTCGTGTACTCGTCGAATAAATCCATAATCTTCAATGCTCTGTCCAGCGCTTGAATTATAGGCATGGTTTCACCTCTATCTACACATCCATAATAATCCTAATCGTCCATTCAAGCAAGATGAACTTCTTTTCGCAGATTTTATTCGCCTAATACATACGTGTTTAAAAAATCATTTCTAAACTTCCCTTGCGGATCATAACGAAGGAGCAGCTCCTGGAAATCCGGCAGTTTCTCATATAAGGATTTCAAAACCGCAGGCTGCATCGTGAACAATTTCGCCCAATGCGGACGAGCCTGAAATGGTGCAAGCTGCTTTTCAATGACCGGCAGAACTTGCTTCACGGCTTCCCAATTCGGCTTCCAAGTGAAATGAATACCAACAGAATCCTGTTTATAATTCGGACTCATCCACAAAAGATCTTTTGCGACTGAACGAACTTCAGAAATGTACAAAAGCGGTGCAATTTGCTCCCGGATTTCATTAATCGCACACAAGGCCTGATAAGCTGCTTCACGTGGCACGAAATACTCGCTTTGCAGCTCTTCTCCGGCGCTCGGCGTGAAATCCATGCGGAAGTGAGGCAATCTTTCGTGCGATGGTCCCGGAATCCCCATTTGCTCACTGCAATTCTCCCCCGTGTGTCCCGGTACCGGATGCCGTGGCGCATCTGCCAACTTGGCGCCAAAAAATTCAGCCTCTGCCTGAGTTGAAGCAGGATCTGTCACTTTCTTTTTTAGCCAAACTTGATTAATGGTCGTACTCTTCCAATCTGTAAATAAACTTACGCTGTAGGCGTGGGAAAAAATATCATCAAAGTGCGCCTCCAGTTGCTCAAAAGGAAGGTTGTCATAGACATGCTGGCTAATTTCAAAAGCCGGGATCACATCCAGCGTCATTTGAGTAACAACGCCCAGTCCTCCTAGTCCAACAACAGCGCCTTCGATATTTTGTTGTTCGCGAGAGAATACGTCCAGTTCTCCGTTCGCCTGAACTACCTCTATCGAGTCAACAATACTAGCAAGGTTGCTATTCCGATCGCCAGAACCGTGCGAAGCGGTAGCGCAGGCACCCGCAACGGTGATGTGCGGCAGGGACGCCAAATTGTGAATCGCGTAACCATGTTTATGTAGGTACTCACCTAACTCGCCATACCGGACTCCTGCTTCAATCGTTACCTTATTGCGAACGGTATCTAATGCCACTACGCGATTCAGGTTTTGAAGCGAAAGCAAACTTTCGGTACAATCGGCAATGCTATTAAACGAATGCCGTGTGCCAAGCACCTTGATTTGTTTACTTCTAGCCACTAATTCTTGGACTTCTTCTACTTTTACGGGAGTATGCAGTTCTGTAGCGCTGTACCGGAAGTTTCCAGCCCAGTTCAAATTGTTTTTCATCTGTTCACGCTCCTTCGAATTAAACGTTCGCTTTAAACATTCGCTACAGCGATCATAATTCCTTGCTTAGGAGAGAAATTACCGGCGCTGGATCGCCAGCTTCACGGCAAGCCCCGCCAGCACTCCGGACATAAGCCATCGCTGTGCTTTAAGCCATGTCGGGCGTTTGCCGAACCAGCCGGCAATTTTGCTTGCAGTAAGCACAATTAACAGATTCACTGCAAAGCTGATTACGATTTGCGTCAATCCTAGCGTCGCACTTTGCGCCAGCAAGGAGCCTTGTGTCGGATCTTGAAATTGCGGAAGAAGCGAGATGTACAACACGGCGATTTTGGGGTTAAGCAAATTGGTGATGAAACCCATCAGGAACAATTTCCTTGGTTTCTCAATCGGGAGCGCGATGGGTTCAAGCAGTGAGGCGGATCCGGATTTCATTGCTTTCCATGCCAGCCAAAGCAGGTACGCCGCTCCCGCCCACTTCATAGCCGTGTAAATAACCGGCACCGTATTGAAAATAGCGATCAATCCCACCATAGAGGCAATCAGATAAACGAGAAATCCGAGCACAACGCCCATTAAAGAGATCATGCCGGCTTTGCGACCTTGCGATATCGAACGCGAGATCAAGTAAATCATATTGGGCCCGGGAGAGCATACCATCCCTAGCGATACAATTCCAAAAGCAACTAATGTAGTAAGACTGATCAAGGGCGTCCCTCCTATGGTTAAATTCAGAACATCGTATCACAATTCAATTTTGATGTATATCTATAAAATAAAACCGCCAGGAGGTTTCTCTTGACGGTAAATTGTACTCGCTTCCACAAAGGGCATATTAGGTGATACGGCGGGGACGGGATTTAGCTTGTTCAAGAGCACGGGGGTACGCGTAACGCCGCTGACAATTCGGCGTTACTGAGGAGCTTGGTGGAGAGGTGCAACCTCAACAGAGTTAAGTTGGCTGCCCAGCCAACTTAAAGGAACGACAGTCCGCTATTTCGGTGCATAGCGGGGATCGGACTGCCCGCGGGGAACTACAGGGCTTTATTTCCCCATTCCACCATTACACGTAAAAGAGGGTGTCCCTCGGTCACTACAATGACTGAAGAATACCCTCTTTTTATCTGAATGATTATGCCTGAACCGACTCCAAGTGTTCGCCAAGTCTGTCCCAAGTTTCTGTGATACCTTGCAGCATGCCCATATCCATTACTTGCTGCAAACCTTCTGCTGAAGCATATTCTCCGCGGTTAATGACCTTGGTCCCGTTCTCCGTCTCGATGAATTCCAGTGTCACGATCGTTGACGGCATATTTGGCGCTTCGTTGCCTTCTGCATCGGAGAAGAAATCCACGTACACGATTTTCTCAGGCACGACGATTTCACGGTACACAGCTTTGCCCCATGATTCCATGCCATAGAAGTCGCCCTGGTTCTTATCCTCGCACTTCATGCAATAATGCCATACCCCGCCTACGCGGAAATCAACATGACATACTGGAACCGTCCATCCTCTAGGTCCCCACCAATGTTTCAGATGTTCCGCTTGTGTGAAAGCCTGAAATACCAGCTCGCGAGGGGCCTTGAACTCGCGCTCCAAAATTAATACCTTATCCTCTACCTTGGATACCAGTTGATCCGCCATTTTAACTTCCTCCTCGATATCTTTGATGGGTCACAATCGTTCAATTCTTGGTGTCCTTACCCTGCAGCTTTTGCAAATAGTCATCCAGGCGGTCGAAGCGCTCCTCCCAGATGACGCGGTAGTTCTCCAACCATTTGTCGAGTTCTTGAAAAGGATCCGGCCGCAGCCTGTAGATTCGGCGATTCGCATCCACCTCGGCTTCCACAATGCCGGCCTCGCTGAGAACACGCAAATGCTTGGAAGCTTGTGGCTGCCGCAGCTGCAGCCGTTCGGCGATTTCCCCTACGGTCAGCGGACATTCGCGCAAAAGCTCAACCATTTGCATGCGGGTTGGTTCTGCTAAGGCACTCATGACGTTAATATCCATTGTCATCATCCGTTCTCTTGCTGTAAGTATACGGGGCCTTCGGTTCGTGTGAGTCATGGATGCTTCACTTGCTAAACCGAATATACCACGAAAGGAATATTCCTGTAAAGGAATATTAAAAATTATTTACTGTAATCCTTCACTAATTCAATAATCATAGCTCCCATTCGTTCCGTTTCAGGCACAATAACCTGATTCAGCCCTTCATCTCTCAGTGCCTCGGCGGTTACTTTGCCGACTGCAACTGCTTTTACCTGGGTGGAAAAAGCTTGTCTCACGGCATCACTAATCCCTTGGCGTCTCGTATATTCGAACAAGTACCTCACTTGCACGGCGGTGGTGAAGCATACCGCATCAATCGAACCTGTTGTAAGTTCGTGGCACAACGTTTCAAGTACGGCGGATTCCGGTTCAATATGCCGATAAGGCAAAAGCTGAACGACAGCAGCCCCCCGCTCCTCCAGGAATTGAATCAACGCGGGCTGTGGTTCTCCATGCAGTTGCACGACGACTGTTTGATTCGCGAAATCGCAATTATCCAGACGGTTAATTAAACCTTGGATCGTCCCATCTTCATCAATGACGGTAGGTTTTATCTCTAACTTCTTAAGTAAATTGATTGTCTTATATCCGCGCGCAGCAACATTCGCATCTTTCATTTTTTGCAGCAGTATGGCAGCAACACCTAACTTTTCAGCCGCGTCAAGCAGCGTTTCGGTGCCAACTCCGGTAGTGAATACAAACCAGTCCACTTGGTTATTTGCGCAAAATAGCAATTCTTTCTCTACGGCCGACTCATCCAAATAAATGAAGCCCTGCAAGGGACGAACTACGGGTATTCCACCCTGTTTCTGAATGAGCAAACTCATTTCCTCTGTTTTTCTGGAACCCGCAATAACGATCTTTTTACCCGATAATTTATCCATCTCTCTCCAATTCCCCCTATCTTACTATGAAAAGTATATAGAAATTAGCCGCTGAATTCATCAACCAATTCGAAATTTTATGAACCATCCACAAACCAGGCTTCTGATCTTCCCCGATTTCAGCTTGTATCGCCACTCATCCATACATGAAAATTCTGTTAAATAAACATAATAAATGCGGGGGTGTTGTCGATGTGGCGCACAATTGTGGAAGCTCTTCCGGGTTGGAAAACGCTCATTTGGGCTTTATTCACTTTTCTTATTCCTTATAGTACCTCTAAATTATTCAATTGGTTTCATCAAAAGGAACGGATTAATCGCGGTTGGGACGAAGAAAATAAATCTACAGTTCCTAATCACCCCTTCACAACCAACAGCAGCAACTCACCATCAAAACCATGGACGAATTGGCCGCCTTGCGATACGCTGACTAACCAGTTACAAGTGAATTTAAATCTGCTATCCGAACGACTTGGCTGCGACTCGGACTATTCCGTGCGCGAATTTAACATCGGAGGGAGCTCTATTCGTGCGGCTATTGTCAGTATGAGCAAATTGTCCGACTCAACCATCATTCAAGAGCATATTCTCAAACCGTTGATGTTGGATCTTTGGAAATCCAATGTGACAGACATGTATGCCCGCACCGATTTCAAAGTTTTTATTAAAGATCATGTTTTACCGCTTTCCAAAATAAACGAGGCTGAACTTGTCCATGAGGTCATTGAAAAGGTGATAACAGGTTCAACCGCATTGCTTATTGAAGGTATTTCCGGTTGTTTAATCCTCGGAACCAGTTCTACTGCGCCGCAAAATTTCGAAGAACCGTCTTCGGAATCGCTTGTCCGCGGACCAAAGCTCGGCTTTGTCAACTCGCTCGACGAGAACATTTCCCTGCTGCGCTCACGAGCATCCGATCCGAATTTGCGAATGCTGAGCTTCCAAGTTGGCGAGAGGAATAAGAAGAACCTGGTTATCTCCTACGTAGAGGGAATCGCGGATCCGAATCTGGTGGATGAGGTGAAGCGCAGAATCGAGAAAATCAAGATCGATGACGTTCTCGAATCGGGATACATCGATCAATTGATTGAAGATAACTTCATGTCACCATTTCCACAGGTTCAAAGCACGGAACGTCCAGATCGAGTCATTGGCTCCTTGTTGGAAGGCCGAGTAGCCATTCTGACGAATGGAAGCTCCTACGTTTCCATCGTTCCAGTGACGTTCAGCATGCTGCTGCAATCACCCGAAGATTATTATGTGCATTGGATTCCATCTTCTTTGGTGCGCTTATTGCGCTTTTTTGCCGCTTTCGTAGCATTGCTCGGACCTGCCATCTACATCTCTTTCTTATCGTTTCATCAAGGGCTGATCCCGACGAAACTTGCTATTTCTATGGCCGGGACCCGCGAAGGCGTTCCATTCCCCCCATTCTTGGAAGCTCTGATCATGGAGGTTGTTATTGAAATTCTGCGTGAAGCAGGACTTCGTTTGCCCAAACCTGTCGGTCAGACAGTCGGCCTTGTCGGTGGACTGGTCATCGGTCAAGCCGCGGTTGAAGCAGGCATCGCAAGTCCATTAATGGTTATCGTTGTATCCTTAACCGCTATCTCCTCATTTGCTATACCTCAATACGATGCTGGTATTGCTTTGCGCATGCTGCGTTTTGTCGCCATGTTATCGGCAGCGGCGCTTGGGATCTACGGAGTTGTCATGTTCACCCTTTTCCTGAGCATACATTTTGTCAAAATTAAAAACTTTGGCATCCCTTATGCCAGCCCATTTGTCCCTTAGCGGCCAGGTGATTGGAAGGATCTCTTCATACGTGCTCCTCTTTCGAGTATGAAAAAACGGCCCCGGATGATGCATCCGCTAGACCAAACACGGCAAGGAAATCCTTCATTGAAAGGGAAACAATCACATGATCCGTCCGAATGATCGAATTACGACTCCTCAAGCTGCTGTCATTTTAGCGAATATTCTCCTAGGAGTGGGCATTCTGACCTTGCCAAGATTTTTGGCGGACAAGATGGAAACTCCTGACGGATGGATCACGGTGATCGTCGGTGGCATCCTGGCGTTTGGTTTCGGTTTGATTATGGTCAAACTTAGCCAGCGCTTTCCTGGGAAAACCTTTTTTGATTACAGTCAAATCATCGCAGGCAAATGGATAGGAAAATTGCTTAATCTGATTTTGATCGTGTATTTCGCTCTGTTTGCCGGATTTGAAATCCGTGATATGTCCGAGATCATCAACTATCTTTTCCTTGAAAAAACGCCTAAGGAGTTTATTATTCTCGTCTTTATGTGCGTTGCCGTCTACCTTACCACCGGAGGGATCAGCTCCATCGCAAGACTATTTGAATTCATTTTACCGCTCACCCTTGTCATTATTATTGCAAGCTATTCGTTAAGCTTAAATCTTTTTGAACTTGAAAATTTACGGCCGGTGCTGGGTATGGGGATTGGACCCATTTTCAAAGGATTACCGGAGACTTGGAGGGCCTTTGCAGGTATTGAAACGATGTTATTCGTTACGGCTTATATGAGTCGGCCTGAAAAAGCTAGCAAAGCACTTTTAGCCGGAATCAGTATTTCCGTTTTCGTTTATTTAATTACCATCATCGTCGTCTTGGGAGGCATACCGCACGAACAAGTCGCCACGTTGACATGGCCTGCGATATCCATCGTCCGGTCTTATGAGCTTACCGGCTTTTTCCTGGAACGTTATGAATCATTGCTCATCGTGGTTCGCTTAGTCCAAGTGTTCACGGGATTTGTTATGTACCTTTACATTGTCTCTCTGGGGCTATCGCATACGTTTAATCAAGCTTACTACCGCTATATTTACGCCGTATTACCGGTGATTTTCATCATAGCGATGTATCCCAAAAGTATCAATCAAGTTAAAGCGCTCGGAGATGTTATCGGCGGCATCTTTTTTGGAATCATCGGCCTGGTTGCCCCCATTCTTCTTCTCATTACTGTGCTAAGGAAGATCTCTTATGTTCAAAATTAAAGTACTCACCGCCAATTTGCTTTTGCTGTCGCTATTCTTGTTAACGGGATGCTGGGATAGTAAAAACATAACGGAAATGTCGATTGTCGTTGGCGAAGCTATCGATCAAGGCGATGAAGCCCCGAAAGAGGACAAATTGGACGAAAAAGGCGGCGGCTACCGCAAACAAGACTTGATCACCATCACATGGCAAGTTGTTATCCCCAAGATTGCTGCGTCAAGGAATGCCTCCGGCGACCTGAAGCCGTATAAGAATCACTCCCTGTCAGGAGATATGATTCATCAATTCGCACGCGAAGTTTCACTCGAGTCCAAACCCCTTTTCAACCAGCATCAGAAAATGTTCGTCTTCGGGGAGAAGCTCGTGCGCAGCATGGATTTACAGACGTTGATCGATCAACATTTCCGCGATAATGAGGTGAGAGAAAGCGGTCTTGTCCTCATAGCCCGAGGGTTGGCCAAAGATACATTAGAGTCAAAAAGCCCGGAAATCCCCGTAGACCGGCTAGTCCGAATTTCAAAAAATCAATACAGATCTACGAGGATTTTACCGTCCATGACGATTCAAAATGTGATGGAAAAGATCGCAACCCATTCCAGCTTCCTGATCCAAAGCGTAGCTGCTTCGCAGGGAGAAGTGAAATTTGCCGGAGCTGCCGTGTTCAAGCAAGAGGAAAATAAGCTGATCGGCTTTCTAAGTGAAGAAGAATTGGAAGGCTTGACCTGGTTAACACTACGGATGAGGGCAATCATCCCTTTATCATCTATGAGCTGGAATCGCTAAAAAGCCATATTCAACCGAAAGTATCCGGAGACCGGATTTCCTTTCACGTGGACATTGATTCAGTAGGCCGTCTAACGGAGGACTGGCGTGAGAAAGTCGACTATTTCGATAACAGCTACCTGCGATCCGCGGAAAAAGCGGCGGAAGAAGAAGTTGCACGGCATATCGACCTGATTCTCCATACGATGCAAAGCAAATATTCTGTTGAAGTCGCCGGGTTTGGAACACAATTAAGAATCCATTACCCCAAAGTTTGGCAAAAAGTGAAGCAGAACTGGGATCAAGAATTCAGCAAGATCCCTGTTACCTACAGCGTGAAGCTGAAAATAAACGATTATGGCTTGAGACGCATGAAAAAATAAGACAGTATTTTCCCCATCGTGGATACCACCTTAGCTATTATTGTGATAAAATAAGTATGAGTTCCGTAATGTGATACTGAGTTTCATCTAATGAAATGATTATTTCGGAGGTGTTTCTTATGGAAAATGAAAGTACCATCAAACAACATGTTCAGCAGCAGTTCGGCAAACATGCCAGCAAGTACGTGACAAGCGAGAATCACGCAAAGGGTGATGATCTCGAACTGCTGCTTACTTGGCTGCCCTTGGAAAATACTTGGAATGTGCTGGATATTGCAACGGGTGGAGGGCATGTAGCCAAGAAGCTTTCTGCTCATGTCCGGCAGGTCGTCGCTACCGACCTAACGCGCCCCATGCTCTCTGTTGCCTCTGATCACTTGAAGCAGGCGCAGTGCGATAATGTCCTTTTCGTTGTAGCCGATGCCGAACAGCTGCCTTTTCTCGATCGTTCATTTGATGCGGTCACCTGCCGCATAGCTGCTCATCACTTTCCTAATCCGCACTTATTCCTTCATGAAGCGGCACGTGTTCTCAAACCGGGCGGCAAACTGGTTCTCATCGATAACGTCGCTCCTTCTGACGAAGCACTTGATCAATTTATGAATACATTTGAAGCTATGCGCGATACGAGCCATGTTCGGTGTCTAACCGTCCCCGAGTGGCAAAACCTTGCCGAAAAAGCAGGATTACAAGTGGGTATTTCCCTTATGAATCGCAAACCACATAAGTTCCCTGCATGGGTCATGCGTACCGCCGAGAACGAAGAACAAGCGAAGTCGGTAGAGCAATTTATTACCGGCGCAGATCAGGCGATTCAAGATTATTTTTCCGTTCACATTGAAAATGGCAAGCTTCAATACCTCGAAATTGACGAGTGGCGGGCTGTTCTCACCAAACCATTGTAAATAGCAATAGACAGGCAGCCAATTTACTTTGGCTGCTTATTCTTTTTTAACCATAGTTTACCACACTATTCTACCGGAATATGACCAGGCTCCCCTTCATATATTCATGGGATAATAGACGAGACGAATCCTCATAATTCAATGTGATTTGGAGGAACTTACATGTTTAAACCTCATCCCGCCAATACAGCAATTGTCATTACGGACCCGCAAAACGACTTTCTTTCCCCTGGAGGCAAGGGCTACCATTTAACTAAAAACTTGATTGAGCATTACAATACACTAGGGAACCTGGAAATTCTGATGCATACTGCGTTGAGCAAAGGATATCAGCTTTTTATCTCGCCCCATTATATCTATCCGCATGATTACAATTGGCAATTCACGGGCGCTGAACAAGAAATGTTATTAAAACTCGGTGTCTTTCAAAAACAACACGACTATACTTCGGTCGGCGCCGACTGGGTGCCCTCACTTAAACCATACATATTTTCTAGTCGAACCGTCATAACAACAGCCCATAAGGTAGCCAGCCCGCAGAGCAATGATCTAGTCTACCAACTGCGTCAGCACCGGAAAGAAAAGATCGTTCTCGCAGGAATCCTTTCGAATATTTGCGTGGAGTCGCATATGCGTGATTTGATCGAAAACGGCTTCCAAACCGCTGTTGTTTATGATGCCACTGCTACGATAAGTGAACAGGCTTTTCAGGCCGCGCTGACCAACTTTCAGGCATTCAGCAGCGCTACGTGGTCAACACAACAGGCAATTTCACAATTAGTATCGTCTACAAGCTGAACCGCATAATGCACAAAAAGAGACCCACAGCAACGGGCTGCGGGTCTAAAGTTTTATATTTTAAAGGGGGGTCGACTTTTATTATAGGCTTGTTTCATTAAAACCAGATGAATATAAGATTTCAATTGTGTTACATTTTTTCAATTTAGCTTTGGTTAATTTTTTGCGAAAAAAAAGATACTACAATGGTGAAAAGAAACCAAGATGCTCCACCGACGAAGCTGACACTGATATGTTTATCTAAAGAGTAGTTCACCGCCGCCCAACTAATCCCGCCTGCTAAACCCAACAATACGGCTTTACGCATTCTCTTTTGCATACCATTCCACCTTTCAACAAGCTCTATTTTACTCTAAACCCGTTGCTTAGGGTATTCATAAATATTTCCGGTCTATTAGCGCGTCACGGCGCGATCTGATATTTACTTACTTTTGTTGAGTTACAATAAAATATAAAGTATAATAATCTTATACAGAAGGGAGAGAAGAACCATGTCTAATCATACAACTACTTCACTCGAAATAGGAATAAGCACTTTTCTCGAGGCTGCCCCGAGAGCAGGCGGGATCACGCATGCACAGCGGCTCCGTCAAGCTGTTGAGGAAATTAATCTTGCCGAGCAAGTCGGCCTGGACGTCTATGCGATCGGCGAACATCACCGCGCGGATTACGCGAGTTCGGCCCCTGCCGTTATTTTGGCAGCCGCGGCTTCTACAACCAAGCGTATTCGGCTGTCTAGCGCCGTAACTGTGTTGTCATCGGACGACCCTGTTCGCGTGTATCAAGCTTTTTCCACGTTGGACGGCCTATCCAATGGGCGGGCGGAAATTATGGCGGGCCGCGGCTCGTTTATCGAATCGTTCCCCTTGTTCGGATATGACTTGAACCACTACGACGAACTATTCGAGGAAAAGCTGGAGCTTTTACTCGCGATCCGTGAAACGGAGAAAGTAAACTGGGGCGGCGGCCATCGCCCCGCCATCAAAAATCTTGGCGTCTACCCGCGTTCCGTACAGGAGCCGCTGCCCGTATGGATCGGAACCGGTGGCAATCCGGAGTCCGCGATTCGCGCCGGCCTACTTGGGCTGCCGGTCGTTTTTGCGATCATCGGCGGCATGCCGGAGAGATTCGCTCCTCTCGTCAAGCTATACAAAGAAGCCGCTGCGAAAGCCGGGCATGACGTCAGCAAGCTGCAGATTGCTACGCATTCACACGGCTTCATCTCTGATACAACAGAGAAAGCCGCCGACCTGTTTTACCCGCCAACGGCTGCTCAAATGAACACCATTGGGCGCGAACGCGGCTGGGGTCCCTATACCCGCGAATCGTTCGACGACGCCCGCAGTCTTCGCGGAGCACTCTACGTCGGCGATCCCGAATATGTCGCCGAGAAAATCGTGCTGCTGCGCAAAAACCTGGGCCTAACGCGCTTCCTCTTGCACGTTGACGTCAGCTCGGTGCCGCATAGCGAAGTGCTGCGCACCATTGAACTGCTCGGCACGAAGGTCGCGCCAATCGTTCGCAAAGAGCTTGCCCGCGAGACGGCTCAAGGGTGATTGAACAATACCAAACAATGGATCCGAGCCAAGATGTTACTCTCCTTGGCTCGGATTTTTTAACATGAGCGATTCCTCCGCGAGAGGGGAACTACAGGGCGCTATTTTTTCGCAATTGGCTCTTTTAGCTTAGCGGGGGGAGTGTGGTCCCCTATTTGTCCGTTTTCTTAAAGGAAACGGGGTTAGAAGGTCAAATAACGCCCTACAGTTCCGCTTGAACGCGGAAACGGGCTGAATTTGCTAGAATAGCGGCCTGTAGTTCCTCCCGTTCTAGAGATCCCTCTATTTCTCAAGCGCCGTACTTTTGGTATACTGGGAACAAATCAACCAGAAATGGGTGTCGAGTAGTGAAACATGAAGAAATGCTTGCGGTGCTGAAGGCTCTCTCCAATGAGACCCGTCTCAACATCCTTTGCTGGCTCAGGGAGCCGGATAAGTTGAACGAACATCTGCCGAACGTCATCAAAGAAGAGTTCCCGGGAGGTGTTTGCGTGGGAAGCATTCAAGAGAAGTCCGGGCTGGCACAGTCTGTCATCTCCTCTTACCTGTCTTCCATGCAGAAAGCGGGATTACTGGAGTCCCGTCGGTATGGTCAATGGACCTATTACAGACGAAATGAAGAAGCTATCGCCGAGTTTTTGGCGAACTTTTCCGCAGGGCTGCAAGGCATGAAGAAGTAGCTCTCAAAAGTTTTCTCCGTAGAACTTGCATCTTTATCGATTAATCTATATATTTGTATTTATAGATTAATTATAAACCTTTTACATGCAGGAGGAGAAAATAAGATGACTACATCCCAAACAACAGCAGCTTTGTTCCAACCTTTTGAAGTTGGTAACCTGAAGCTTGATAATCGTATTGTCATGGCACCGATGACCCGTACTTTTTCCCCAGGAGGCATCCCAGGACCTAACGTAGCGGGCTATTACCGCCGAAGAGCGGAGAACGCCGTTGGCTTGATCATCACCGAAGGAACCGTCATTAACCATCCGGCGGCGGCGGCGGATCACGGTGTTCCGCATTTCTACGGGGAGGAAGCTCTGGAAGGGTGGGCGCGTGTCGTTCGCGAAGTGCATGAAGCCGGGGGCAAAATCGCTCCGCAGATCTGGCATACCGGAACTGCCCGCGATAAGAATAAATTCCCCGATTCGGATATCGATTCCGTCGGCCCATCCGGCCTCAACTTGAAAGGCGAGAAAGTATCCGAGCCCCTTTCGGTCGAAGAAATTCAAGGTCTCGTTCAGGCTTATGCGCAAGCCGCAGCCGACGCGAAGCGTCTAGGCTTCGATGCTGTAGAAATTCACGGCGCGCATGGTTATCTCATTGATCAGTTCTTCTGGGACGTTACCAATAAACGCACAGATGTGTATGGCGGCGCAGACCTTGTTGACCGCACCCGATTTGCGGTAGAAGTTATCGAAGCGGTACGTGCCGCGGTTGGCCCTGACTTCCCGATTATCTTCCGCTTCTCCCAGTGGAAGCCGGTGAATTACGATGCCAAGCTCGCAGCGAATCCAGAGGAGCTGGAACGCTTCCTTGCACCGTTGTCCGCAGCTGGCGTTGATATCTTCCACGCATCCACACGCCGCTTCTGGGAGCCTGAGTTCGAAGGTTCTGATCTCAACCTGGCGGGCTGGACGCGCAAAATCACCGGAAAACCGGCGATTACCGTCGGTTCCGTTGGACTGGATTCCGTTTTCACCAGCCTATTTGAAGAAGGCAAAGGTGGCGAGGCTGCCGGCATCGAAAGCCTGATCGAGCGTCTGGATCGCGGAGAGTTCGACCTCGTCGCCGTCGGTCGCGCGCTATTGACTGACCCTGCGTGGGCAGCCAAAATCCGCGATAACCGCACGGATGAATTGCAGCCGTTCACGCGGGAGTCTCTTGCTACGCTGAGCTGATTCATCCCGAGTGTGCAGCCTTGTGAATTTCGGTGTAACGGACACCAGAGCCGTTAATGGCGCCAAAGGTAACAAAATTGCACTCAGAAGGAGTAAATAACTGCTCCTGGGTCCGTTAGAAATTATTCATGCCTTATTTTCTTGGAATAAGCGCTCCTGTGTCCGTTAGCGCAACAAAGTGCATCATCATAAAAAGGGTGCCCCCAACCATATCCATGGCTGGCGGGCACCCTTTTTTTATATAACAATACCAAAATAGGCTAACAACGCTTCTTTATACGCTTCATCAGTCTCAGGGGTAAAAGTTCGCACACCCTCAGAGTTGAAAACACGAAACTCACGATCAAAGACGGTATGCCGTCCCTCCGGCGTCCGGATTGCAACAATCGGGCATTTGGTGAAAATTGAATCGGGCGCATTTTCACACCAGAAACTCGCAAACAGATAATCTTTCGGCAGCTGCGGCTCCTCCGTGAACGAGTAAATACGGGGCCAACCCCCATGTTTCTGTTCACATAACACCCAGCCATGTTCGGAATCTCTCTCGAGGCGGTAATACTCCTCGCCTTGCTGCTGGACAAGCCCTTCGATAAGGGCAAGCGGCCTGATGGGAACGACCCCACCCACTCCGACATCGCACAAATATTCGGAGCCTTCGGCCTCTACCTTCAGGACGTGATGGCGCCTTTTGGGCGGGAGCTGCGTCTCATCGCGCCAAAACCTGGCAACAAGGTCAGTCACCTTGTACCCCAGTTCGCGCAGCAGCCAACCGAATAAGGCGTTTAACTCAAAACAGTATCCGCCCCGCTGGCGCACGACAATCTTTTGAAACAGCTCCTCTGGATCCAAAGATAGCGCTTTGCGTTCCAGAATATCCAAATTCTCATAGGGAACGGAGTACAAATGTCGCTCTTGCAGAGCAGCCAACGTCTTGGCACTGCCATCAAGCGAACCTTTAAAGCCGATGCGATCTAAGTAGCTCTGAACTTGGTTATTCAATCTAAGACACCGTCCTTACGAGAATTACTTGCCAGTAAGTAAACAGTCATTTGATTGAATCATACCACGGGGCACGAGAGGATGACAAAAGATCATTTTAATAGAGACATTAGTTCCTCATGGACGGCCGCATTGGAGGCAACCAAACTATCATCGCTTAGGACAAATGTTTTTCCTGCCGCATCGGTTAACAGACCACCCGCTTCCTGCAGAATAACCATTCCGGCGGCGACATCCCAAGGATATAGTCCATCATGCCAAAATCCCGTCAATCGCCCTGACGCAACCAAGCATAAATCAAGACTGGCCGCCCCCATGATGCGCACGCTCCGGGCTTTGCCTGTCATTCTTCCGATTTGTTCCACGACCACAGAATTTGGCTTCCAGTCCAAAGCGCGGAATCCCGTTGCCAGCAAAGCTTGGCTGATGTCCTGCTCCTGCCCGACCTGAAGCCTGCGGCCATTGAGAAAAGCCCCGCCCTGCTTTTGACCCGAGTAGAGCTCATTGGTTACAGGATTATAAACGACTCCGCCAATCGGAATGCCGTCTTTCACAATTCCAACCGAGATCGCAAAATGCGCGATGTTGTGAATAAAGTTAATCGTGCCGTCAACAGGGTCGATAATCCATCCGTAGCCTGTTGGCGACTGCTTTAACGTATGGTGGGAATCCTCCCTGCCCCCATCTGTTTCCTCCGATAGGATCCAATGATCCGGATAAGCATGGTTAATCCGACTGCGCAGCAATTGCTCACTTTGCACATCAACTGCCGTCACCAGATCGGCTTGATTCTTCTTTTCCTGAATGTGCAGCGGCATCTTCATGAGTTCCATAATCAAATCGCCCGCTTCTTTCACATAACTGATTGCATCTTGCATAATTGCATTCTCATAAGCTTGTTCCTCGTTCATATGCGCTCCTTCTCCTAAGCTTTCTCTGTTTGATTTATCTGGATGACTTAATGAAGCAAAGAATACCTGTCATAATAAGTAAAATACTTCCGAATTTCGCTAAAGTAATCGGATTTTTCGGCAAACCCATAAGCCCGAAATGATCAATCATCGATGAGGCAACCATTTGCCCGGCAATGATCAGAATAAATACGGGAAGGGTGCCGATTTTCCCTGTGGCATAGGAAGTGCTGAACATGATGCCTACACCCAAAACACCAGCTATCACAATCCACGGAATCACATGAAGCTGCAGCGGAGCAGGAGATTTCATACGCCATAATAAAAAGGTAGCAAACACGATTTGGATGGCGGAAACACCGATAATCATTCCGTATTGTCCCTGCACTTTCCCGATGTGCGCATTCATCATTCCTTGGGTAACGCCCAATAATCCAGCAGAAAAAGCAAGTATGAAGCTGATCTTGTTGACTAACATTCGCTTATCTCCTTTTAATTAAAAGCCAATCTCAATGGGCAATGATCCATTAACAATCCGGCAAGTCTTCCCTCTGTCGTAACTCCCTGTCAAATAAAAAGCGGCATCCGTCTCAGAGCGGAGCTCTTCCCATTCTCCCTTCAGCACATGTGAGCGTCCGATACTGACAGGAATGATGCAGTGTTCAGGCTGAATCCATGCGAGAATGCGGGCATTAAAGCCGTCATCCATCCCATGATGGGAAACTTTCCAAATGCTGCACGTAAGATCTGTCCGCTGTGCCAGCCGTTCCCATCCCGGTTCTAATTGATCCCCTCCGAATAAAACGCTCGACTGCGACTCTCCTTCGCTGCTAAGTCGATAAACGGAGCTATCATGATTAGATAAATCAAAAAAACGCGGTAAATTCTCTTTAAACCCATTGTCCTCAGCTTCATCATCTGAGAGAGCTTTCAAGAGCATCTCGTAGGCTGGAAGTGGATCTCCTTCCCAGGGATATAATTGGGTTAAGGTGATGCCTCCCTCCGACCAAATGGTCGACTGATCGCTTGATCCATACGCGCTGCGCCATTTAATCTCTGTCCCCTGTTCAATTAAAACCTGAATCAATTCCAGATAAGTGGCCAGCATGCGGTATACTCGATTAGTAAAATCGTCCCTTAGCTCTTCGACCAGCTCCACCGGTGGCAGCACAAAGGGCTCATACGGCAAAACGGCTTGGACGACCGACTTGGCTCTTGCTACATCCAGAAGCCCGTTGACATGGTCTTCATGAATATGTGTAAGCAGCATCCACTCCAGCTGATCAACGTCATTGCGGTTCATCCAGGACAAGGGATGATCTTGCTCTTCGGAGAACGTACCGTCCCCTCCGTCAATTAAGCAAACACCGCCGGAAGGCAGCCTGATCAGATGAGCATCCCCCCACCCGACATTCAGGAATTGAACTTTCGTATTCAACATAAGAATTTCCCCCTTTATCGTTCGTTTGTCGTTGTATCCTTCTCAAATGGCAGCAAATGAATGTGATGCTTATCCAACGCCAGATGCACCGTTCCCTCCAAATACCCTCGCATGCTAGGACTTGAGTCATCGACAATCCATTGCAGCGGAGCGTCATTGATCCAATAACGGATCATGCGCCCCAGGAAGCTGCTTCTCTGAATGACGCCGCTCCAAACATTGTGACCTTCCGTCGTCTTATCGACGAAGGAGATGCATTCCGGTCGGATGACAACCGTCACCCGGTCACCTATCCGAAAGCGGTAATCGCTTCGATAAACGCGAAATACGGTGGTTCCGCATTTTACAATCAAATCCTCGCCTTCTTCAGCCGCTACTTCGCCCTCTATAAAATTAGCCGTACCAACAAAATCGGCAACAAACTTGCTTTCCGGTTTAAAGTAAATATCCCAAGGTGTCCCCACCTGCCCGATACGCCCCTTGTTAAACACAGCGATTCGATCCGAAATCGATAACGCTTCATCTTGATCATGCGTAACAAAGATAGCGGTAATGCCCAATCGTTGCTGCAGCTCTCTTAATTCATCTCTGACTTCAACTCTCATTTTGGCATCCAAATTGCTGAGCGGTTCATCCATTAACAGCACTTTCTGCCCCATAACGAGTGCCCTCGCAAAAGCAACGCGCTGCTGTTGTCCTCCGCTTAGCGCTCTAGGGATCCTGTCATGCAGCCCTTGAAGCCCGAACATGCTGAGCATGGCATCGACTTTGTCCTTCACTTCTTGCCTAGTCGGCCTCTGCAGCTTTAAACCGTAAGCAATATTCTCAAAGACGGTCATATGAGGGAATAAGGCATACTCCTGAAACACAAGCGGTGTATTCCGTTTATATACAGGCAGCTCATTCATATTTTTACCTTCTATAAAAATGTTACCGGCATCCGGTTCGTGGAATCCGGCAATCAGCCGCATCAACGTCGTTTTGCCGCAACCGCTTGGCCCTAGGAGTGTTGTGAAACTGCCTGCGGGAATATCAAGAGACACTTGACTGATGGCGTCGAAGTCTCCGAACTTTTTTGAAACATTGACGATTTGGATCATCGGTTTCTCCGTGTTCATGGTTTCCTCCACTTATAGTTCTATCGATCTGCCCTGCTTCTTCAAGAAAAACTGTGCTGCCAACAGCACTGTGAAAGCGATGGAAATCAGCACAACCGTAAAGGCCGATGCGCTTCCCCAAGCCCCGTTCTGCACTAATCCAAGAATGGACACCGTACCTACGGAAGTTTTCGCCGAATAAATGAAAATAATAACGCTCAAACAGGTAACGGATCGCAGAAAAGACACGACAATCCCCGAGATAAACGGTCCTTTCAACAAAGGAAGCACAATTTTCCTGAAGGTAGCGAAACTGCTTGCGCCGAGATTAAGTGAAGCTTCTTCCAGCGCTCCGCTGATCTGCTGAAGACCCGCCAGACTGGCGCTATAGCAGGTCGGTAAATTCCAGAACATGAGGGCAAGAACCATAATGAGAGACGTTCCCGAAATCATCAGCGGTTTCTCATTAAAGGCCATTGCAAAACCAAGCCCTAAGAATACGCCCGGCACAGCTCCCGGCAATATCGTCAAGAAATCAAGCAGTCGGTTGATGCCAATACGCTTCCTTTGCACAATATAAGCTAATGGCAGGGCAAAGAATCCGGCCGCTAACGATGCAAACAAAGCAAATTTCAAGCTGTTGAAAATTTCTCGTCCTTTGGCCTCCACATAAAGGAGATTTTGCAGCGTGAAGGACCAGTCAAATCCCCAAGTCTTGGTGAAAGCTCCATAAAACAGAACCCCATAGACCGAAAGAACGATGACCGTGACGAGCATGCAGAAAGCGAATAGCCCCCATTTCACCGCAAAAGGCAGTGGAAAATGTTCCAGTGAAGATTCTTTACCTGTCACGGTGATGTAGGAACGTTTTCCTACCCATGCCCTGTTCCAAATAAAGAGACCAACTGCGGGAACCAGCAGCGCGGTTGAGAGCACAGCAGCCGAATTTAAATCGAACATCCCCGACATTTGCATATAAGCCTCTGTTGGAAGAACCGTAAAGTTCCCGGCTATGATCATGGGATTCCCAAAGTCAGCCAGAACATTCATGGCTGTAATTAAGGCTCCGCCTGCAATACCCGGCCTGCACAGAGGAAGAAAAACTTGTTTGAAAACTTGCCAATGAGAGGCTCCAAGATTATATGCGGCATACTCCAAATTGGTGGAAGTAGACTTGAGCACACCGTGAATAACCGCATAAGCATATGGAAAAAAAGTCATCGTTTGAACTAGCCAAAGCCCATGCCAGCCGTAGATATCTATATTAACGTGCAGCACATATTTTGAAATAATTCCCTGCCTGCCGAAGAGCAGGATGTAGGATAAAGCAACAATGAATGGAGGTGAAACAATCGGCAAAATCGTTATAAATTTAAAGAGTCCTTTGAAAGGAACTTTCAGCCTTGTGATCGTGTAGGCAAAAATAAACGCAATGACCGTACATGAAACGGTTGAGATAGCTGTCATGAATAAACTGTTTAGAGCTGCATGATACCATCTGGAGAACGTAAAAAGTTTAAAATAATCCTCCGGGCGAGTGAAGCTTAGCACCTTCAGAATGGGCCAAATGACAAAAAAACATGTGATCAGAATGATCGCTGCCACCCCCAACGCTAGGGCAGGTTCATTCCGCAACCTCTTTATTTCCGACCAGGTATCTTTGACAGTAGATGAAATCAAATCTTTCCACACCTTTCGGTTATAAGCATGCACCTCCTCCCGCCGATTGGCCGCAGGAGGAGGTGTACAAGCTTTTCCTTTACAACATTATTTGCCTGTCATTTCAGTAAATTTCTTCACAACATCTGCTTTCATCTGAGCAGCTTTATCTCTGTCATAGTTGACCAATTTGACATCCTCAATCTTGATCATACCGTCTGGTGGCGCTACATCTTTTCTTACAGAATAACGATTAGACATCTTCGTATTCATTTCCCCAACCGGTTTGGTTAACAACCAGTCCACGAATTTCTTCGCATTCTCTGTATTCGCTCCACCCTTAACTACACCAACACCGCCGATTTCAAAAGCCGTTTGCTCAGGAACGATAACTTTAATCGGGTAACCCTTTTGAGCTGATTTAACGATATCATGCGCCCATGACATACCAGCTACAAACTCGCCAGTCGCAGTAAGCGTAATCCCGTCCCCTGCTGCTGGTGTATAATGATGAACATTTGCATTTAGCTTTTTCAAATAGTCCCAGCCTTTTTCTTCTCCCAAACGGAACAACTGGTCAGCCACGAAGATATAACCGCCGCCCGCTGTCGCCGGATTGGACGTAAGGAATAGGCCTTTATAGTTAGGATCGAGCAGATCGTCCCATGTCGCCGGCTCTTTCACACCTTTTGGCGCAAGCTCTTTTTGGAATCTGTCTTTGTTCAGAACGATACCGAGAACGCCCATGTACCAACCTTGCCAGTAGCCCTTCGGATCGTTAAAACGAGCTTCGATATCCTTAGCATTAGGAGATGTGTACTTCTCAAGCAAACCCTGCTGAGCAAGCGGCTCGTAGAATTCGACCGAACCTCCTACAAAGATATCTGCTTTAGGCGCAGCCTTTTCAGCTTGAATGCGCGTACTCGCTTCACCAGCACCGCTTAAACGCAAGTATTCAATCTCAATGCCCGTATCTTCTTTGAACTTCTTTTGAATTTGTACGATATCATCTTCATTTAATGCTGCGTAGACAACCAGTTTCTTCGACTCCGGTGCTTTCGTCTCTTTCGCTGGCTCACTGCTCGCCGTGCTGGCTGGCGTTGATGTTGGTGAACTGGCTGTCTTGCTGCCACCAGCTCCACACCCTGATAAAACAGTGGTTAGCATGAAAGAAGCTGCTAATAACAAACTTACAGTACGTGCTTTCGGTTTCAGAAACATTTCCATCCTCCTAGATGTGTTCTCTTTCGTATATTTGGTTTGAATCGACTTACTCCTGCAATAACCCTATTGCGCAGTTACCGTAGCTGTAACCTTGGCTTGTCCATTACTTGTCAGTGCATCTGTCCAAGATTTGGTAGTTCCTGGCGCTACAATCGCTGATACATATCCCATATCGTCATCACCGGAAGTTCCGTCTGAATCATAGACATGGATTTCAACATTGGTATTTGATGGTTTCGCAACATAGACGGTGTTGTAGTTTTCTGAGAAGTTAGCTCCGAATTCAGCGTCGTTAGCACCAAAAGCTATATTGTACACTTGATTTTTAGGTGCATCATTTTTCTTCCAGAACCTGGCATCCGTCTGTCCTTGGCCGTTGACATAAGCTTTAATGTAGATATCGCTTTTACCGCCGAACGGATCGCGATCTTCAAGACTTTGCGTATTCTGGAGAACTATTTTATGAGAGTAGTAAGGATTAAACACATAGGTATGCGAGAAATTACCGAGACCATTCAGGTGCACATCGACTTGATGAGCCGGATCAGACCAGTTCATCCCCTGTAATGCTGGGCCATCATCGCTATCGTCCCATCCCCATGGGGCATTCGCTGAATTAGCCGTATTGTTATCTCCTGCAAAGGTCCCCCAAGAAGCGAAAATGTTAGGGTCATTCCGGCGGCTCCAAAGATCTCCCCACTCGATTAAGGCATAGCCGTAATGGTTCGTATAGCTGCCTGATGTATTCGTCGGAAACTGCGCTACACCCGTGTAATCGTAGACAATACCATCTCCGCCTGGTGCGCTTGATCCGTCGTAAGCTTTGACGCCATGCCCACCGCTAGGACTCTGTCCATTCGCCTGACAAAACACCATGGGATGACTTCCGTTGAAGAGAACGCCACCGTCAACGTTATCAGAACCAGAGGTAATGTTAGGATCATTCGTGTAATCGTACCATTGATTATGTGCCATGGTTTCCATCAGCTGGAACGAACCATAATTGGATCCATCCTTCTTGATGACTAGGAATAGGCCTTCAAGGTCATTTTCGTGGGCATCAAGCGGTCTAGTGTAAGCATCATCTCTTGCATGGAACAAGTCGTATTCGATAAAGTAATGCGTTGTCGTTTCGGACACTTTATAGTAGACATACGCATTCTCATTGTAATTGGAGAGATTATCCCAGTTATTCCGAGCCAAATAATCGCCGTCATAGTTGAAATTGGTAATAAAATCTGCCCTTACATCAAGATCAGCATTCACATCCTGGTAAATCTGAGGTGCCCAGTAGGCAGCCAGCTCTGAGTAACTTGCAGCATGAGTGGTGCTCGCACTAGTGAAGAAAGGAACCGCCAAAGTTAAAATCGACATTAGACCTAACATTTTTTTCCTCATTTAAAATGCCCCTCCGTGAAATCAAATTATTTTCATTCAACATCCTGTCACCCTATGATTAGCAAGTCCTCCTTCCTTCCCCGATGCGTATCATGCTGTCTGACATCTAAAATTATAGGTAAGATATCTCGTTTGTGTCAATCAATCCAATGTTAAGTAATTGTGTAGATAAATGGCTTGATTTTGCTAATAATATGGCTTAACTAGTCTTTCAAATTTCAAAAAATGTGATACACTATTGTTGTCAGACAGCTTTGAATTTTATGTAAACGTTGAACATACCATCATCAACCTATAGAGAGGAATCGCTGAAATTTGGAGAAAAAGCTGCTTTATCTCAGAGTCAAAGAAGAGATTGAACGAAGCATCAACGAAGGCGAGCTTAAGCCGGGAGACAAGCTTCCGTCTGAGCCGGAGCTCGCCAAGAAATACGAGGTAAGCCGCCCTACACTCCGGGAAGCGCTCAAGATGCTTCAGCGGGAGAAGGTGCTCATAAGTAAAAACGGTGTCGGGACCTACGTCAACAATCGTCCGGATTTCATTATCAATCCCCTTAGCAAGCTGCAAAGCGTGGGTCAAATGATCAAAAATGAGGGGTATATCGAAAGCGAATTAGACATCAAGATCTACACAAGAGAGCCTGAGGAAGATTGGAGAAAACAACTGCAAATCGATGATGAGGAAAAGGTTGTCATTTTGGAGCGTTCGCGAACAGCAAATGGCAAGAAAGTGGCATTTTATTATAATATTTTCCCGCAGAGCTTGGTCGCAGGTCATTTTGAGGGGGAATTTTCCGGAGCTATCTTTGATTTCTTAAAGAGCAGAATGGGCATCAACATCGCTTACGCCATCACCGAAATTTGCGCGTTAAGCAGCTCCGAAGAAATGGATCAGAATGCAGTGAACGTGCTCGGCAATGAAATTTTATTATTAAAACAGCTGCATTTCGATGAAGAGGATCGCCCCGTCTTCTATTCGCTGGACTATTTGAAGAATAGCGTTTTTAAATTTTTTATTAAACGTGAATAGAAACGAAAAAGACGTATGTTCCTGTCCCTCTTTTGCGACAAGAATATACGTCATTTCATTACTTCTCAAGAAATCCTGTAGAAGGATTCGTAATAAAAAAACCTTCTTCCGGAACATGAAAATATTGAATCCAAACGCCGTCTAACAGGCTCTCTCTTTTATCCAGCAACACAGGAATCCCTTTATCGGTTTCTACGATTTCATCATTTTCAGTTGCATCATCCAAGATAACGTCATAATGGCCATGATCCCCATGATTCTGTGTAATAATGACTCGGACCATCTTCCCCTCTGCACCTTCTTGACTCAACATATCCTTTAAAATTTTAGCTGCATTGCGGTTTATTTTGCATTTCATCGCGGCTGTCTCCTTGAATCAAGATTAGTTTCGCCTTCCTAACTTCACCCAATCGCCCATAAAATATTCCAAGTAAACACAAAAAAAGGGGGGGTCCCCCAGTCGCTCACGACTTATTTGACAGTAATCGTCCCCTGCATCGCATTTTTGTGCAATTCGCAGTAATACGCGTAATCCCCTGGCTCGGTAAGTGTTATACTCCCCGATTCACCTGTTGCGAGAAACGGAGTTTTGAAACTTCCATTTTCCGCTGCGGCATTATGCTTAACTTTATCTTTATTCGTAAAAACAATGGTCGAACCTGCCTCCACTGTGATATTCCCGCCCTTGAATTGGAATCCCTCAATCGTTACATAGTAGGTTTTAGAAGCCGGTTTTTCTGAACTTTGCTCAATATTACTGACCAAATGAACAGTCCTCGTCGCTTCATCGTATTGAACCTTGATACCAAACACTTCAGAAAGAAAGCGGGAATGAACAAACGTCGAGTTATTTATTAGTTGGGCAGGCCCCACCATCTTATGAATGCTGCCACCAACAAGCGCTTCTGAGGATCCGATGGTTAATTGAACCGTCAACCCGTTTTTTTGGACAGTTACTTTCTGAGACGATGCTTCATAGCTCACCTCGGCACCGATCCCCTCGGCGAACCAGCGATACGGAACAAATAGGGAATTATCGATCAGGTACGACTCATCTAGTTGCAGCGGCTTTCCATTTAACTCCAACTTCATATCCGATTTAATTTGCTGATGCTCCTCAGCAGATACAGAAACGGCTCCCATCATCCACATTGCGACACATAGACAAACCAGCAGCCAACTTTTTCTCAACATAAAAATCCTCCTTTGTGTGTTCATCCACTCTTATGAGTAACGAAACAAAGGAGGATTCGGATTACTTTCGGCTAAAAAAATAACTTCTTATTATCAACTCTTCAACAAAGCCGCCGCCAAAACAGGCGTTCCTCTTGGTTTATCACCGTGAGCGTCAGGCTCCAGCGTAATGGCGATGGTATCATAGCTATTGGGGTCAAACGTGTAGTATAAACCACCTGTACCGTTATGCGTCAGAAATGTGCCTGCGTTAACCGGCGTTTCTTTTCCCTTGATCAACCACACTTGATAAGCCTCGTTATTTTTAAGTTCAGGCAGTTGTTCCGCTTGGACGAGCAGATGTGTGCCCTTGGCATCAATCACGATGGTCGCAAGTCCTTTCGCCACGATTTCTTTGGCCGTGCTGCTCAGTTCCACAACATTATTCACCTGAACAGCTTCTGCGGGACGATTCAGCAGTGTTATTTTCGACTGCAAATCATTGACATGTTGCTTTAACGTGTAGCTATATACACCAAGGAGAAGTACAGCTGCCGACAACCCTCCAACCAGCCATGGACGGATTCGTGTTGCTTTGACCGTGCTGGATTGAAGGTTATTCTCTCCCAGAACATGTTCAAGTACACGAGCTTTCATTCCTTCAGGTACGGGGACAGGCTCCGATGCCATCGGTAGAAGATCCACAAGTGCAATAAGCTCAACTAGTTCCTCTGCACAGGCCGAGCATTCTTTGAGATGGCGTTCGAACTCCGCCCGTTCTTCCGGATCTAATCCTCCAACCGCATACATTTCGAGATTCTCGCAACCATTCATTGGCTTATTCATCTTTGAACTTCCTCCTTCCCCACACCTGCAAGACGTCCTCTTAATTGCTTTAAAGCCAGCCTTACCCTGCTTTTCACCGTTCCAAGCGGGATTGCCTGCTGATCAGACACTTCTTGCTGTGTGTAACCCTGATAATAAATAAGATCAACAACTTGCTTCTGATCCGGATTTAGTTCATGTAAAGCCTCACGTATTTCTCGACCTCTCCACCCCTCCAGGGCGACTTCTTCCGTGCTCTTGCCACTATCCGGTATTTGATTCAACTGTTCGGCTTCCATTGTTTGCACAATCGTGCGATTTTGCTTCTTACGCAGTAGATCGATGGCAATATTTCGAGTCAACGCGAACATCCAACTCGTTAATTTTCCATGAGCTGCATCGTAGCGTTCAGCAGCTTTCCATATTCGCAGGAATAGTTCCTGCACAACTTCTTCTGCCATCATCGCGTCTTGTACGATTCGATAAGCAAATGCATATATGGGCTTCTCATACTTGTCATATAGAAATTTAAGCGCATCGGCATCTTTATTGACGATTAGCATCATAAGCTCTTGATCGGTACGCGTACCATTCATGAAGGATCTCCTCTCCAAAGTCTCCTTCCTAGTATATACTTCGCAAATTCTTTTGTAATGGATGATAGATAAAAATAATTGTGATCCATGTGATCCAGATCTCAACATGCCACGTTCTATTATCCGAGAGAACACAAAAACCATTTTGAGGAGCGATCACTATGAAACCCATGATGAAAACATTCGTTACCGCTGCACTTGGAATTACACTTATTTTTCCAGCCGTAGCAAGCGCACATACGTATTCGATTAAAAGCGGGGCGTCCGACCTGCGCATCACACTCGAAAGTCTGCTGGGCGAACATGCCGAATTGGCAGTCATTGCGATGCAAAAGGGCATTGACGGTGCTGCCGATTTCAACGATGTATCCGCCGCTTTACTCGACAACGGCGATGATTTATCGGCAGCTATTGGTTCTGTTTATGGCGCTGATGCAGCGAAATCTTTCAAGGGACTGTGGAATACACACATCGGCTTCTTTGTTGACTACGTAACGTCGACTGCGAAGAAAGATGAGGCAGGACGTAAAGCCGCACTCGATAAATTAGAGAGATACGGGACCGACTTTGGCGCTTTCTTAGAAAGTGCCAACCCTAACCTGAAAGCAGCTGATGTGGCTGACGGACTGAAATCCCACGTTAGTCAACTGATTGAAGCTTTCGATGACTATGTAAACAAAGATTATGCCGGCGCCTACAAAGCCGATCGTGAAGCTTACACACATATGATTCATTTCGGCCACGTGCTGGCTGATGCCATTGTAAAGCAATATCCCGATAAATTCACCAATCAAGGTGCATCCGTCGCTTCTGTCGATCTGCGTTCCGGGCTGGATGCTCTGTTAAGCGAACATGGTGGCTTGGCTGTACTGGCTATGCAAAAGGGAATAAGCGGAGCCCCGGATTTCGATGCTGCAGCAGGCGCTTTACTGGCGAATAGTGACGACTTAACAGCAGCAATCACCTCTGTCTATGGGGAAGGCGCTGGCAAAGCATTCAAAGGACTATGGAACACGCATATCGGATTCTTTGTCGATTATGTGAAAGCAACAGCTGCGAAAGATGAGAGCAAGCGCAAAGAAACCTTGGATAAACTAAACCAATACGGAACGGATTTCGGAGCTTTTTTAGAAGCAGCCAATCCAAATAATTTTAAAACAGCCGATATTGCAGGCGCCTTGAAGCCTCATGTTGCCCAATTGGTTAAAGCGTTTGATAGCTATGTGAATAAAGATTATCCCCAAACTTATGCCAGTGCTCGCGAAGCTTATGCCCACATGTCGCATACTGGCGATTACTTGGCATCAGGTATTGTTGCACAATTCCAAGAGAAATTCCATGATCCTAAAACACCTGACATGACTTCCACCATGAAAATTTGGCTGAAAATAGGAAGCAGCAACATCATGATTGATGACAAATCGACGATGATGGACACCGCACCTTTCATGTGGGAAGGCAACACTTATGTCCCCCTCCGCTTCTTAGCAGAAGGCATTGGTGCGAATGTGACCTGGGATCAAGCCAGCCAAACGGCTTGGGTGAAGGCCGGGAATGATACTTTAACGTTCTGGGTCGGTAAAGATGACATGGAAGTGAATGGGATGAAAAAAGAGATCGGAGCTCCTGTTGTTCTCAAAGATGGACGCACACAAGTCCCGTTACGTTTCATCACTGAATTGCTAGGCTGGGATGTGAAATGGAACGAAGCTGATGGGTCCATTACTTTAATCAAAGCTATGGCCATGGAGCCGGGTATGGAGATGGGTTCTCATATGCACGAATAAGGAAAAGGAGGGAGCGGCCAGCTCTCTCCTTTTTTGAATGGCGCCTCCCAACATAAAAAAGACTGCATTCACCCAAGGAGGAAGAGTGATTGTAGTCTTTTTAGCTCTAGCTATTAGGTAATGATTAGCGTCTGAAGCCTTGCAATTGCTGCTCTGCTATTTGTACCAAACGTTTGGTGATAGTACCTCCAATTGAGCCCGCATCGCGCGTAGCCAGATTGCCATTGTACCCATTGGGTTGCAACGCAATCCCTAACTCTTGAGCAACTTCATATTTCAATTGATTTAGAGCCGCTTTTGCCTCTGGAACAACTAATGTGTTACTGTTTGCCATAACTAAATCACTCCTTCTCGTGGTGTAATCTTATCATGCGGAGTGAAAGGAAGACTTATACATTCAAATTCAAAGAAGTTAAATTTCTTGCTCTGTTCATGATTTTGAGGAAGGTTTGAAGATCCTCTGTGGCCACATCTTCATTGCTTCTGACGATGTTTACGTTTTCCTTCTGGCTTCTCAATTCATCTATTTCAAGCTTGAGCTTCGAATTCTCGTGCATCAACTGCTCAAATTTTTGTGCTTGATCCTTCGCGATCTTAATGATTTGCCTAAAGGCATCCTCATATTTCGGCATAATCGGTTCATCATCCAATGTTGGCATGACAGGATTTGCTGCATGGATGTCTCTTTTTTGTTGTTTGCGTTTCATCCTGAAAAATTTAGCGTCATTGATTTCGGTTTCATATTGATGTCTCAATTCTTTATTCCACCGAAACCCACAGGCGGCCGCCGTGCGATTCAGTTTACTCGCTGAGTCTTCAAATGCAGCAAGCTGCGTACTCCCATTTTTAATATGGCTAATTACCGTTTGAGCTAACGTTACATCATGATTATCTGTCCAAGCATCTTCTCGTCTTTTATCTTTCATTCTAGTTCACCTTCTTTACTATGTTATTAGAAATTGTTACCTGTAATATTATTTTTATTCAATGGACATGCATAAAAGACCCACATATCGTATATGTAGGTCTCTTTTAACTAGTTTGCAATCTATTCTTTACTGCTGGTACTTACTTGATTGTCACTTTCTTTTTTAACCCCTTTGCTTTTGTACGGTTTCGGGGCGCTTTTTGCTCGATTGGCACTAGCTTGCCATCTATTCCAGCCTTTTTTGTCCGTTCCTCTGCCTGTTCCTTTGCCTTTGCTCATGTAATCACTCCGTTCCATTCATCTGATAGAAAGCTATTGTATCATGAAAATGGAATTAATCATCTATTCTTTGGTAGTAAGCTATGGAAAATCACGCCGAAAATCACGCAGCACATCCCCGTCCAAGAGAGCATCGTCGGAAATGCCGCACCAAGAAATAACATTTCACCGAATATGGTAAAAATAATTTCACCGGCTTGCGTAGCTTCTACGGCAGCCAGTTGCTGAGATGAGCGTTTCACCCGCTCCGTTGCTGTGAAAAAAAGAACCGTGGCAATCACGCCTGAGCACACAGCCACAAGAGCGGACTGCCCGATTTGCCCTACGGTAGGTGCGCCTGCTTTAACACCAGCATAAAGCGAGAGTACGATCCATAGGGGAAGACTGGCTATTGTCATGCCTAGCACGCGCTGATACGTATCTAACCGCTCTTTGCAAACCTCCATCATCTTCCGATTGCCCAGCGGATATGCAAAAGCTGCCAGTAACACCGGCAGCGTACCTACAAGATCCTCTTTCACGGAGAGTTGATCGCTATGCTCCGCCTGGACAACGATTACACCAATTATAATAAGAAGTGAAATAAGCAAACCCTGTACAGGGAGTTTTTCCTTGAATAATGGAGCAAGCAATGAACCTGCAATAATGGTTATTTGCCAAGTGGCTGCAAGCAACCAGCCAGGTGTATAGGCGGCGGAAAAGCAAAGCGGCACATAAAATAGCCCGAATCCGACAAAACTCCACCCCATCCACACCCATAATTGCTTTCTTATTTCATAAAGAAGAACCTGTAGATTCCCCCTGAGCCCTACTATTAACAAGAGCAAAGGGAGCATGAATAGATAACGAAGTGTAGCACTCCATACCCAATAGCCTCCAGATAACTCCATGGATCGGTTCATGATGAAGGAAAATGAGAAAAAGAATGACGCCATGATGCCATATAACATCGGCAGAAATGAACTCATCCCGCTAAATAGGCTTCTTTTACTTGATCATTGACAAGCAATGTTTTGGCGTCATCCTCCAAAATAATTTCTCCCGTCTGTATGACATAACCGCGATTCGCAATTTGCAGAGCTTGATAGGCATTCTGCTCCACAAGTAGAATCGTCATCCCAATTCGGTTCAATTCGCGGATAATGTCAAAGATTTGATCCACGATAACCGGGGCCAACCCCATCGATGGTTCGTCAAGCAGCAGCAGCTTGGGCCTCATCATAAGCGCGCGGGCGATGGCTAACATTTGTTGTTCGCCGCCACTCATGGTGCCTCCCGTTTGATTCAAGCGTTCACGCAAACGCGGAAAATAATCAAAAGATTGCTCCATACGCTCTTTCATCACTTTTTTATCTTTCACAGAAAATGCGCCCATCTCCAAATTCTCTTTGACGGTTAGCTTGGGGAATATGCGCCTGCCCTCCGGAACATGCGCGATTCCTTCCATTGCCGTTTGGTGAGGCTGCCAACTCGAAATGTCTAGCTTGTTAAACACGATGGAGCCTTTCGTTTTCACTTGACCGCAAATGGACTTCAGTGTCGTGGACTTTCCCGCTCCGTTGCACCCGATCAAGGTAACAATTTCTCCTTCATGAACATGAAGAGAAATCCCTTTTAATGCCTGAATACCTCCATAATAAGCCTGAACCTCTTGAAGCTGTAATAAGCTCATCATTTCACCCCTTCTACTAAGGCGCTTTTACCTAAATAGGCTTCAATGACACGCGGGTTTGAACGAACCTCCCGAGGAAATCCTTCCGCAATCTTCACACCGTGATCCAATACCAGGATGTAATCGGATAATTCCATGACTAGCTTCATATCGTGTTCAATCAATATAATCGTAAGATCCATTTCCCGTTGAATCCTACGAATAAGTGCCGTCAAATCTTTGGTTTCACTCGGATTCATACCCGCCGCGGGTTCATCGAGCAACAGCACTTTAGGTTTTGCGGCGAGCGCTCTCGCAATCTCAAGCCGTCTTTGCGCTCCGTAAGAAAGGCTGTTCGCATTTTCATTAAGCGATGAGGCAAGACCTACATACTGCAATAACCGATAGGCTTCATCCATTGCCTTTTGTTCCTCAAGCCGAATTTTCGCCAATCCCAGTAAAGTACTGACGATTCCACCTTTCAAATGGATATGCATGCCGACCATCACATTTTCAATCACCGTCATATTGCCAAATAAACGTATGTTCTGAAACGTACGGGCAATGCCTCTTCCCGTAATGCGATCAGGCTTGACATTCACAATCGACTTGCCTTCCAATTCGATTTCACCTTCATCAGGCATATAAATACCGGTAATCATATTAAAAAAAGTCGTCTTCCCGGCACCGTTGGGACCGATAACTGCGGAGATTTTCCCTTTTTGAAAATCAAAATGAACACCATTAACGGCTACAAGACCGCCGAAACGTTTGACTACCTGTTTAACTCTTAAAACGGTCATTGGACGATCCCTCCGCTTTGCGGGGCTATTGGATTCACCGACGTTGAAGGCGTCGATGTTGATGAAACCCGTTCCTGAATCAGCCTTTCGTTCACTTTACGATTTTTCACGGAAATCAATCCATTGGGCCTAAATACGGCGAAAAGAATCAGAATAGCCCCAAATATGAAGCGCTGCATCTTAGCTGGAGATAAAGCAAAAGGAATGTGGACGACGCCTTGCAGCGTCAATTGATTGAGCCAATTCGCAAATTCCGTCAGCACCTGCAAGTTAAGAATCGTAATAAGCCCAGCTCCAAGTATGACACCGGGAACACTTCCCATTCCGCCTAATACCACCATGACTAATATCGTTATGGATTCAAGCAAGGTGAAGCTGGACGGATCGATAAACGTCTGTTTGGCTGCAAAAACGACCCCCATCATGCCGGAGAACGATGCTCCAACAGCAAATGCTGTCAACTTCGTGCGAATTAGCGGAACGCCCATCGATTGGGCAGCAATTTCATTCTCTCGAACGGCCTTCCAGGAACGCCCTATGCGGGAATGCTCGAATCGTTTTACCCCGAAAATCACGAACGCCAATATCCCAATCACAATGAAATAAAATTCATGAGGATGCGTGAATTCCAGTCCGAAGAGATCAGGCGGCTTAATCGACGAGATGCCCTTTGCGCCGTTCGTAATATTAATCGGCTTCTCTAAGTTATTGAAGATGATCCGAACAATCTCACCGAAGCCCAATGTCACAATCGCCAGATAATCGCCTTTTACCCTAAGTACGGGTAATCCGAGGAGGACGCCGAACAGCGCAGCTATAAATCCGCCAATAAAAATAAACAGCCAAAACGTTGAGCCTGAAAGCGGAAAGAAATCCCCTGACAAAAACTTGTTCGCTTGGGCGGTAGAGAAGATGCCGTATGTATAAGCTCCAATCGCGAAAAAAGCGACAAAACCCAAATCCAGCAAACCTGCAAAACCAACGACAATATTCAGTCCGAGCGCCATGGCGATATAAATGCCGCTTTGCGTAGCAACTTCCATATAAGACTCGTAGGCCGGGCCTCCCGATGAAGCAAACGGAATAATAAGAATGACCAGGACACCGCCAATGATCCATTTGATCTTCGTCGTGAAGGAGGTGTAGTGCAGCAAAAGCAAGGATGCCAGCAAGAATAAAAAGGCGATGACCGATTTAGCCATCGTATAAACGCTTAGCGCCGAAACCAAGACAAGAAGAACAAGGATCAGAGCTTGCATTTTCGAGTTCTGCGCGAATGCCTGTTTTATTTTATCCATATGAGTCACCTACACTTTCTCCTTGACGGCTTTGCCAAACAGGCCTTCCGGCTTAAAAATTAATACGATGATAAGAATCATAAAAGCAAACACATCTTTATACTCTGAACCGAAGCTGCCCCCCGTCAGTAAACCCAGATTCGACGAGGCAAACATCTCGAGAACGCCGATGACCAATCCGCCAAACATGGCTCCCCGAATGTTTCCTATACCTCCAAGAACAGCTGCCGTGAACGCTTTCAACCCTAATATGTAGCCGATAAATGGATCGATTGTACCGTATTGCTGCGCAAATAGAACCCCTGTTGCCCCACCTAAAGCGGATCCGATAAAAAAAGTCAGGATAATGATTTTATTCACGTTAATCGACATTAACGAAGCCGTTTCCCGGTCTTGCGCGACCGCTCGCATGGCGACTCCCCATTTGGTACGGTTAATAAAAAAGTCAAGGCCGATCATTAAAAGAACTGCTACTCCAATGATAATGACCGTATTGGTTTTCAAAGATGCGTCACCGAACCAAGAACTAAGAGATGATATGCCGATGGTCATGCTTTTATCGAATAACGTAATACTGCTAATGATGTAGTTTCCTGTGCGCAATTCGGAAATAAAACGAACGATATCTTGAATTACGAAGGATACACCAATCGCGGAGATCAGCGAGATGAGCTTGGGTGCTTTTCGCAGAGGCTTGTAAGCAATTCGTTCAATACCAACCCCGAGCAATCCCGTAACCAGCATGGCGATAGCGAGAATCAGAACGTAGGCGACCCATCCCGGCATTCCGCCAAGCCATCCTGTCGATTGGAAAAGGAATAAGACCCCTGTTCCAACGAATGCCCCAGTCATAAAAATTTCACCATGCGCAAAATTGATCAGTTCCAGAATGCCGTAAACCATGGTATATCCTAAGGCAACGACCGCATAAATAGCTCCTAAAGCAAGCCCGTCGATCAATACTTGGGGGAGTGCGTGCAGGATGTTAAGGATCATTGAGCTTCTCCTTTCGCTGATAAATAAAACGTAAAGAGGTATATCTCCCTAAGCACATACCTCTTTACTTAAATTTACTTGCCTACTTCAGAAATCATCGTGCCTGGATATTTCGGGCCATCGAATTTGTAAATAAATACTTTGGCGTATGTATTGTCACCTTTGCCGTCGAAAGAGACCTTCGTTGCCACGCCTTGGAAGTCTTTG
Organism: Paenibacillus chondroitinus NBRC 15376; assembly: GCF_004000765.1. Taxonomy (GTDB): domain Bacteria; phylum Bacillota; class Bacilli; order Paenibacillales; family NBRC-103111; genus Paenibacillus_E; species Paenibacillus_E chondroitinus. The sequence continues at coordinate 74,663 of NZ_BILW01000023.1, forward strand.
GTGGCGCGCACCGCATCGCGAACTTTATCGCGGGCAGGCACTTTTCCTCCGTCTGCACTGCTCGCGGCTTTAATTGCGTTAAGAATGATCGTCATACAGTCATAAGCGTATGCGGAGTATCCGTCTGGGGCTTTGCCGAACTTGGCTTTGTATTGATCCGCCCATTTCATGCCCTCCGGCGATTTCGTAATATCCGTTGAGATGGAGGCGTACAAGGCATCTTTGACTTTATCGCCGGCTACATCAACCAGGCCTTGCGTGTCCCAACCGTCAGCCCCCATGAAAGGCGCCGCTATTCCTTTGTCCCGAGCTTGCTTGATCAGCAAACCGCCCTCAGCATATAAACCACCGAAGAATACGAAATCCGGTTTCTTGCTCAGCGCAATGTTCAGCACTCCGTTGAAATCCTTCTCCCCTACGGTAATTCCCTCGTAGCCTACTATGTTGGCTCCTTGCTTCGTCGCCGCGTCTTTGAACGCTTCCGCCAAACCTTGGCCGTAGGCTGTTTTATCTTGAATGACGAAAATATTTTTGGCTTTCACTGTTTTAAAAGCATAATCAGCCGCAGCAGGACCTTGGAAATCATCCCTTGCAACGATTCGGTTCACAACCTTCAGATTCCGGTCCGTTACCTCCGTCGCTGTATTCGACGGTGACACCATAACGATATTGTTCTTCTCGTAAACAACGGAGGAGGGGATTGCCACGCCCGAGTTCATATGCCCGACAATTCCGAGGATGGCTGGATCCGCACTAATGATCTCGGCATTGGCAACGCCTTTTTTGGGATCTGCCTGATCGTCATAAGGGACCAATTGAAGATCAAAGCCTAATTTGGCGAACTCCTCTTTGTGGTCATCCAAGGACATTTGGGCGCCTAGCTTGATCGCTTCTCCTTGAACGGCGCTGCCTCCTGATAAAGGCGACTGAGTAGCAATTTTGATGACGCTCTTCGTGACTGTGCTGCTGGGTGTAGTTGTTCCTGTAGCAGTACTAGAAGTTGTTTCATTTCCGCATCCTGCCAACACGCTAATGGCAAGAGCCGATACTGAGATCAGTAGAGCCGTCTTTTTCAAAATCATGAAACATCCTCCTCAGATAATTTGGTACGCAAAAATGCCGATATAGCAGCATTCAGAACTTCGATTTAAGCTACGAAATTCGTACAAAAACTACTCCATCGGCACTTTCAATACGTGAACCTTCCTAATTTATCATATTAAAATTCATAGTTTATGTCAATTAAAGTAACATATAAATAAGTAATTTTATAGTTTAGGTTAATTTGTGTTATATTACATAACATTAAAGGTAATTAAATTACTATTTTTTGTTATTTTTAGCATCATGAGTCCAGTTAGAGCGCTATAAACTTTATCAATAGCAGTTCCTCCGCATGAGACCACTCTACCAATGCAGTTATCCAACTCACCCCATTCACCCATAGCAAATCAACCGCAAACCACTCTTCCATCATCACACCTCCACCTTCAAAAGTGACTTAACCGACAAACCTCCGCATGAGACCAACGGTGACACAAACACCTCCCCACCAAAGTAGCCAAAGTTCCGTAACGGACTCAGTAGCCGTTATTCCGCCATACTCGACTGATCCGGCCAGCTAACGGACTGAGATAACGTTATGTATGGATTTTGCCGCTGTTTTCGGCATTTTCAGCACCGATAACGGCTCCTGAGTCCATTAGATGCTGAACATGCTCCAAAAACAGCAAATAGAGTCCTCTGGGTCCGTTAGCCGCCACAACCACCCCCTACAACACAAAAAAAGCGCATAAGATCAGCATCTTACGCGCTTTTTTATGTCACTTCCAATACCGCCTAGACACACAATGCTCCTTGGCGAGCTTACACGTTTTCAAATCCACCATCTCAATAGAACTGATAGTTTCAGGAGAGTGAATCATCTGTCCGTCCCCTGCATAGATCCCTACATGGTGAATAGCACCCTCACCTTCATCATGGGCAAAAAAGAGCAAATCCCCCGCTTCCAGCTGTTCCTTCTCAACGGGAGTTCCCTGCCTCGCTTGGTCCGAGGCGTCCCGAGGAATCAAAATCCCATAATATCTATGCATGGTATGCGCAAAACCGGAACAGTCAAAACCATAGGAAGACATGCCTCCCCATAAATAAGGCAGATCCAGGAACCTCTTCGCCTGTTCCACAATCCCTTGCCCAATGTCAGCTACTCCTGCATACGACGAAGCTGCAGGGCCATCAATCAAGCGGATATCATCCGCTTTCAGATACCCCGCCCCTTCCGGTGTCTGCACTTTCACCAGCTTCTCCATTTCCTCCAGTACAGGAAGAGAGGTCAGATAGCTCAACTCAATCAACTGTTGGGACGGACTTTTATACAACCATGCTTTATCGGAAATCACTTCCGCTCTTTTCGAGCCGAGAGGGACATCCGATTCATCAACCAACTGGCAGCTTGGCACCCATCCAGGATAACCCAAGTCATCCTTGCGCGTTCCCTGTTGAGGGATAAGCACCTTGCTCCAGCCCTCCACTTCTTCCATAACAAGAACAGATGCCCCATAAAGAATCTGCGTCTGAACACGGTTCGCCAGACACAAATCCAACCTATCGCCAAGTGTCATATTCCCCAGCCATTCTCTCATATCGGCTGGACACCTTAATGCCGCTTCATCAACAGGACGCGGCGAATCCGGCTTTGACCATACGGTTGCAACAGATACAGCGACCATCTTCCGTACCGGCACTCTCATATTCACCTCCATACTCACGACCCCACTGGACTTTGGCTGTGCACCACATCCAAGATGCCAAGCCCGGATGCTTTCGGAAAGGTCATGACCCTTCCATCATACTTCACACCGCCAACTACAATATCCTGAAGCATCATTAAAGGCGCATCGAAATCACAACGGGTGATGTTCTTCTTGCTGGCCGCAAGATGAGCGGCGGCCGTCACAGCCACACGGGATTCGATCATACTGCCCACCATGCACTCGACCCCGAATTCTTCTGCAATATGATTAATAATTTGCGCTTTGTATATTCCTCCGGATTTCATCAGCTTAATATTAATTAAATCCGCCGCACGGCTTTTCAGTACCTCGAAGGCTTGAATCGGTGAAAATACACTTTCGTCTGCCATAATAGGGGTTTCTACGTGATCCGTCACCATCTTCAGCCCTTCGATGTCTCCCGCTTTCACCGGCTGTTCAACCAGCTCAATGTCCAGACCCAAATCCTCCATACGCCGTATCGTACGAATGGCATCCTTGACCTGCCATCCCTGATTCGCATCGATGCGGATCTTCACGCTGCTGCCAATGCACCTGCGAATTTCTTTGATCCTTTCAATATCCTCGAGAATGTCATCCTTACCAACTTTAATCTTCAATACATTGAAGCCTTCTTGCACATAACGAACCGCATCTTCTCCCATTTCCTTAGGGGAATTGACACTAACCGTAAAATCCGTTTCAATCTGATCCTTATAACCGCCAAGGAACTGATACAACGGCAAACCGCAATGCTGCGCAACCAAATCATAGATCGCCATATCCACAGCCGCCTTAGCGCTGCTGCTCCCGATCATCGATTGATGAATCTCCTGCAGAATACGTTCATAGGCCAGCAAGCTTTTGCCCACTAACAACGGTGTGAATGTATGTACAATTGCCGAATGGATACTATCCAGGCTGTCACCTGTAATAACGATGGTCGCGGGGGCTTCCCCCCAACCAACTCTGCCGTCATCGCTCTGAATTCGGACAATGATAGATTCCGTACTGTACACGGTACGCAATGCCGTTTTAAATGGTTTCTTAAGCGGTGTCGACTGCCGCATCACTTCAACACTTTGAATCATGCTCATGAATTTGCCTCCTTATGCCTCTACACCGGGTTCCGTACATGCCAGCAACTTCTCGTAAGTACTCATCCTCGCCCCAATACCAAAGGGAATTGCAATATTCGGAGAGCAGTGGCCAATCTTGAATCCGGATAATGTCGGCTTCCCGGCAGGTACGATATGATGATGAAAAACTTCCTCTAACGTGAACGACACTTTCCGTTTATCCGGCTCGCAGTTATGAAAATCGCCAATCAATATGCCGGCAGCATCCGTAAATTTCCCTGCGTGCTTGAGCTGATTTAACATACGATCCACTCTGTAAGGCTCTTCGTCAATATCTTCAATGAATAGAAGTTTACCCTTTGTATCCAACTCATAAGGCGTCCCTAGCGTACTCACGATTAAAGAAAGGTTTCCTCCAACGATATGTCCAACAGCCTCTCCCTCAACTAACGTTTGGAGCGGGGAAATCTCTTCGGTATACCGAAGAACGGAAGGACGAAGTAACGTTTCATAATTCTGAACCGTGAGCGGATGCAGCTCATCTTTGCCCAGATCAATCAACATGGGGCCGTGAAAAGTAACCAAACCCGCAAATCGACGAATGGCAGCATGTAAAAAAGTAATATCACTATATCCCCAAAAAATCTTCGGATTAGCGCGGATCAGGTCATAGTCCAGCAAATCCGCAATTCTTCCTGTACCGTAGCCGCCACGCGCACAAATGATAGCTTTAATACCAGGGTCGGCAAACATAGCATTTAATTCCCCTGCCCGCTCCTCATCCGTCCCCGCCAGATAACCATGTTTCTTATTCAAAGTATCTCCAAGCCGTACTCGCAGCCCCATTTTCTCCAAAACGGTTGAGGCGGTTTTCACCTGCTCTGTATCCACCCAGCACGCCGGCGCCATAATGCCTACTGTATCGCCAGGACTTAGCCGCTTTGGCTTTATGAGTTCAGCCATGATTACCCATCTCCTTTCCTGCATGAAAAAGGGAGAAGTACCCCTTGCACGGTGCACCCCTCCGTCTTCCAACTTTATTTCAAATCCGCCCACTTAAAGTCCAGGAAACCGAAAGCATGTCTAACGACACCTTCCAATTTATCGCTTTGCAAGTAAGTCGAGTTGTAGAAGTAGAGCGGTAGAACCGGAGCTTCATCCATCAGAATCTTCTCCGCATCATGCATCATTTTGAATCTTTTCGCCTCGTCTGTTTCTACATAGGCATCTTTGATCAATTTATCATAGGTAGGATTCACCCACCCTGTACGGCTGAAAGGATTCGTTGATTGGAAACCGTCCAGGAAGTTGATCGGATCTGCAAAGTCAGGCAGGAAGGATGAGCGGGACAACTGCAGCTGCAGATTCTTTTGCTCCGTAGTCAGTACTTTACCTTCCTTGTTTGCCAGTTTCACATCAATACCGAGGTTATCCTTGAGCATCGCTTGCAGCGTTTGGGCAATCCGTTGACTAACATCATTTGTGTTATACGTCAAAGTTACTTCAGGCAGCTTCGAGTATCCGGCCTCCTGCATTCCTTTTTCCAGCAGCTTTTTCGCTTCTCCCGCATCAAATTTGATCAGGCTGCCGCCTACTTTACGGAAATCTCCCCCAGCAGGATCGTTAAGCCCCGGAGATACATAACCGTCTGCCGGCTTCTGCTTTTGCTTCAGCACCAAATCTACAAGCTTCTGTCTGTCTACAGCCGCAACGAAAGCTTTTCGAATGTTGACGTTGTCGAATGGAGCCATTTTTACATTAAAACGATAGAACGCTGTACCTGCGGCATCTTCCACTTTCACTTTGTTATCCGCGAACAATTTGTCGCTCATGTCAGCCGGAATGGATCCCGTCGTATGAAGCTCGCCAGTCGTGAAGAGTTGGTAAGCCGTGTTCGTATCATTGATCATTTTAAAAGTAACGCCGGACAATTTTACATTTGCGGCATCCCAGTACTGATCGTTCTTTACCATTGTAAGCTCGCTATCGTGCTTCCATTCCGTAATTTTGAACGGTCCGTTGCTTACGATCGTAGCCGCTTCACCCGCCCATTTGGCGTTTCCTTCCACTGTCGCCTTATGCACCGGGAAAAAGGCAGGACTGGATACCATGCCCACCAACCAAGAAGCAGGCTGTGTCAAAGTAATCTCCAGCGTTTTGTCATCCAACGCTTTGATTTTCACATTGTCCGCCGATCCCTTGCCGGAATTATAAGCTTCTGCGCCTTCAATCGGATAGGCAAGGAATGCCGCATCGGAAGCTGTTTTGGGATCTAGCAGACGCTTCCACGCATACTCAAAGTCGGCAGCTTTCACCGGATCTCCGTTGGACCATTTTATGCCGTCGCGCAGCGTAAAGGTATATTTCTTCCCATCCGGCGTGATTTTCCACTCTTTGGCCATCGCCGGCTCAGGCGTCTGGTTTTTGCCAAGGCGCGTCAACCCCTCGAAGGCGTTATTGACAACGTCGTAAGACACTTGGTCAAATCCTTTCGGAGGATCGAGAGATGTCGGCTCTTTTAAATTGTTGTAGAGGAGGACCTTGGACTTCGTTTCTTTGGCCGCTTCCGTCTGGCTGGCTCCAGACGCTTGCGTTCCGGAACCTGGATCTTTGCTGCACCCGGCAAGCATCGTACCTATTACCAATACGGAGCTGATTAGCAATGCTGATACTTTTTTCATGAGCACTTCTCCCCTTCATTCATCGTCTTATTTATCCTAGAGCCGTCATGTTATTTCTTTGAATCGACGGCTGGAATACAACTTGAGAGCGCGGATCCTGCAACCAACAGGCTACGGAATGGCCGCTTGATACGGCAGTCTGTTCCGGCTGATAGACACCGCACACTTCCATGGCATAACTGCAGCGCGCTGCAAATGCGCAGCCTTGCGGTGGAGCAAACAAATCCGGCGGCGTTCCTGCAATCGGCGTAAGCGGAAGCGACTTGTCCGTGTCCAGTCGCGGCATAGAGGCCAGCAGCCCTTTCGTATAGGGATGCTGCGGGTTATAGAACAGCTCATCCACGGTGCCCGATTCAACCACCTTGCCGGCATACATCACATTGACCCGATCGGCCATATTCGCAACAACACCAAGATCATGTGTGATAATGATGATGGACACGCCGGTTTTCTTCTGAAGCATTTTGAAAAGCTCAATGATTTGCGCTTGAATGGTGACATCGAGCGCGGTAGTCGGCTCGTCCGCTATTAGCACCGAAGGCTTGCAAACCGCAGCGATGGCAATCATAATCCGTTGTCTCATCCCGCCGCTAAACTCATGTAAATACTGCTTCAAGCGCATCTCAGGATTAGAAATGCCAACCAACCCCAGCATCTCCGTAGCTTGTTTACGAGCTTCTGCCCGTGATATTTTTTGATGACGAATAATCCCTTCCATAATCTGCTCACCGATGGAGATGGTGGGATTCAGCGCCGTCATGGCATCCTGGAAAATCATGGATATTTCTGAGCCTCTTAGCTCTCTCAGCTGCTTTTCGCTAAGCTCGGTCAGTTCCCTTCCCTTATACCGAACGCTGCCTTGGCTGATCTTCGAGCTTTGCTCGGGAAGAAGACGTGTCACGCTGCGTGCCGTTACACTTTTGCCGCAGCCGGATTCGCCTACGATAGCCAACGTTTCTCCTTTTCCTAACGAAAAACTGACGCCGCGAACCGCCTTCACTTCTCCACCATGCGTGGTGAACGAGACGTGCAGATTATCCACTTCCAATATAACGTCGGGCGAGTTCGTTGTTTTCACCACGGCTACCTCCTCCTTTTCGGATTAAAAGCATCCTGCAAGCCATCACCGACCAAGTTAAAAGCAAGCATCGTAATCGATATGAAAAACGCCGGATAAAATAACCGCCACCATTGCCCCGACAAAATGGTCGACAGACCATCATTGGCCATAACGCCCCAGCTAGCCAAGGGAGGCTGAATACCCAGGCCGAGAAAGCTTAGGAACGCTTCCGCGAAAATGGCGGAGGGCACTGAAAACGTCACTTGTACGATAATGACGCCGATAGCATTAGGCAGCAAATGCTTGCGGATGATGTATCCTGCGCCTCCACCTAACGTTCTTGCCGCCAGCACATACTCCGAAGATTTCAGGCTGAGCACCTGCCCTCGCACAATTCGCGCCATTCCGATCCAGCCCGTTGCGCTTAAGGCTACAATGATCGTCAACAGCCCAGGTCCCATAACAACCATCAACAAGATAACTACGAGCAGATACGGAATTCCGTACAAAAGATCAACGAACCGCATCATGATGTTATCGATTCGTCCGCCCAAGTATCCGGCGATACCACCATAGATGATGCCGATGACCAGATCGATGAAAGCCGCCATTAGGCCGATAAATAGGGAGATACGCGCCCCGTAAAGGATTCGGGCGTAGACATCGCGCCCCAGTTCATCCGTACCGAACCAGTGAGCCGCCGACGGCTTCTGGTTGGCATCCAGCAGCACCTGCTTCGAATAGCTTTGGTCTGTAAGATGAGGTCCGACTATCGCGAGCAGCGCCATCACAATAATGATCATTAGCCCCGCCATGGCCAATTTGTTGGCACGCAATCTAATCCAAGCTTCCTGCCAAAACGACAGCCGTACTCGAACGATCGCTTCCGCCGTCCCTTTGTTATTGACCATTGGAACAAATAAGGAATCCGGCACGCTCATCGCTTACCCCTCCTTCCTGTGCAGCTTGATGCGGGGGTCAACCAGCCCGTAGGCCACGTCCACCAGAAACATCATCACAACGAGCAGCGCACTATAAAATACGGTCGTCCCCATAATGAGCGAGTAATCGCGATTATTAATGCCATCAACGAAGTATTTCCCCATTCCCGGGATCGCGAAAATCTTTTCAATCACAAAACTCCCTGTAAGAACATTGGCCACCAGAGCCCCAAGCAAAGTGATGACCGGAAGGACCGCATTTCGGAGCGCATGCTTGATAACAATTGTCGCGGGCGACAACCCCTTCGCCCTCGCCGTTTCGATGTAGTCGGCAGTCAGCACCTCCAACATGCTCGCTCTCGTCAATCTGGCAATGATCGCAAGCGGTCCGGTAGAAAGGGCAAGCGCCGGAAGAATAACATGCTTCCATGTTCCCCAAGTAGCTACCGGAAGGAGTTTCCATTCGACCGCCACATATTTAATCAACAAAGTAGCTACGATAAAGTTCGGCACTGCTATGCCGATAACCGCAAAGATCATGGCGAGATAGTCGACCATACGGTTTTGCCGGAGTGCAGCGACCGTTCCTAGCGCAATACCGGTAACGATTGAAATGAGGATCGATACGATTCCCAGCTTAAACGAAACCGGAAATCCCCGGGAGATCATGGAATTAACGGTATCGGGAAAATGCCCGATGGAAGGTCCAAGATCCAAGGAAAGCAGTGATTTTAAATAAAGCAGGTACTGTGTCGTGACAGGTTGGTCCAAATGGTAAAATTCCATTAAATTCTGAACCGCCGTCGGATTCGAACTCTTGCCCTCTTTCTCGAAGGGCGACCCCGGAACAGCGTGCATCAATGCAAAAGTAACCGTAATAATTAGCCACAGTGTGACAATCATGGAGATAAATCGACGAAGAATATATTGTGTCACGCCATCACCTACTTTCGCTTTTTAACAAAATGCCGTTCTCATCGCCAACTCCGTCATCACCAACATCGCCCGGTACGCCTCAAGAATGTCTTTCGCCTGAAAGGTGACAGTCGGACTGTTATCATCTATGGTCGTACCCGGCATCAGATGAGCCCACTCCGCTTGGCCATAGTTGGCAAATTCAATCTTCAGCACCGGCTGATCCGGCGGCACAAGCGGCTTCACTCGGCCCGCGTTAGCCAACGCTTCCTTTGTTTTTTCCTGAAGCAGCAGTCCGCTTTTCTCGGGGGTCAAACACATGGCCGAAGTTCGCGATATCCGTTTTTTCACAATGGCTGTCGTAACACCTGGAATCAGCTCCTCCGCCTCAATGGCGGTTTCATCGTCCCCAGCGACCAGTAGAACAGGTACACCATAATGGCCGGCAACATAAGCATTAAACCCAAGTTCGCCAATGACTCTATCATTGATATACATATTCCGAACGCCGAAAATCATCGTATGGCTGAGGACGCCTTTGGTCGCCGCTCTCGTGTGATAACCTAGAAAAGCTGCGCCAGAGAAGGAAGCGTCCAATCCTTGCACCATGGAAAAAGGCTTCACATCACCTGATATCAACTGCGTTTCGGGATGCAGCTTCTCGATAAGCAGATTATTCATTTTGGAGTGGCTATCATTCACAATGACTTCCTTGCAGCCTTCATCAAAAGCGGATCTGATGACATGGTTTGCTTCATCCGTCATGATGTGCTGCCCGCGCGTGTAATTGTACTGTCTGGAATCAACAAACGTGTTATCAACAAGTCCGGTTATCCCTTCCATATCGATGGAAATATAAAGTTTCATAGGTCGCCTCCAGGTTTGTGAGTAACAAAAACCCAGCAAACAGCCCCAGGAACCTGTGTCCCAAGAAACCATTTGCTGGGTTTTATTTACGTGTATGTTGCCATACGGATAAATAAAGCAGCTTTACACTGTACCGGAAGATTGAAATCCCAGCTCTTCCCGGCCGCTAAGTGCTAATTTGTATTTTTTTTGTGCGTCTTTATACGCTACGATAAGGGCCTTCTGAGATGATCCGTGATATCTCTGGCGGATTTCCTCCGCCACCACATCAAGGAGAAGCATATTGTGTCCAATGAAAATCGAGCGGACAAAATCCGATGTGAGCGGTATGGTGGATGAACATCCTGCATCAACAATTTTATGGCTTGCCGTATCGACAACAAGACCAATAAAAAAGGCGTTAAACTGTTGGGTAATCGGATTGTTCACAGAAGCTTGCGCGTCGCCGATGATGTAAATTGTATCTTTGTCGTAGACCAAACGACCACTCTCCTTATTAGCATTCCGTTCGATTTCTGAGCGGGATGTGAGAGAGATAGAGTCTCCTACGACCGCCAGAAGCTAGAACACTAATGATGTAATATATACTAACATCGAAATAACATGTTGTAAATATGTAAATATCGAATCTCTTTCTCTCCCTCACAATCCGAGGAAAGCAGTCTTCAATACTTGCGCAAGCTCTTCTTCCGCCTCAAAATATACGCCTCTCCCTTTACTCTGAATAACCCCGTTAATGAGCAGAATGAAGCCCCACTTTTCCTGTTTATGAAAATACATGTCACTTAGCAGCCCATACGCGTCACCGGAATGCCCAATCAGTTGGTGTCCCGGGAGCAAATCGTCCGTGATCTGGAACTGGAGTCCGCAATTGCGGAAAAACCCCTCTTGTCGGTGCCCCGACCAATGCGGCGCGTGCATCAGATCCACAGTTTCCGGCTTCAGGATTTGAACATCGTTCAATTTACCGCCATTAGAATGCGCTTCCATAAATCGAGTCAAATTATCTACGTTTGTGCGAAGTCCGCCTTGTGGACTAAATAACGCTCCGTTAGTGCCTGGCACATAGCCGCTGTAATCGATGGCTTCCGGTTTCTCCCCGCGAAAATCATCCGCACTTGCGATAAATCGCTCATCGGCCGCTGAATATTCATAAAGCACAGCGACAGAGTCCATGTCGTTCAAATCCGCGATATTGAAGCTAGTATCATCCATCTGAAGCGGTTCGAACAGATGCTTCTTGCAGTATTCGTCAAATCGTTCATTCGAAAGCCGCTCCACCACCGTCGCTAGAATGACAGCCCCCAGATTTGAATATTCGAAGTAATCCGGATCTCCCGGCCGTCCATCTCCCCAGAGGCTGTCGGTGTAATAAGTCCCGCCTGGAAGAAGAAGATCCGTAAGACGAATCTTCGGTGAATTCTCATTGCGCGAATCAACGACAAAACGAACATATTCATCTTGCAGTCCCGAAGTATGCGTCATGATCATCCTGAGCGTTATCGGCGTTTCCGGATACTTGAAACTGCGCACCGGAAATCCGAGTATTTCGCTCACATCCTGATCGATTCCGCATAAGCCTTGCTCGACAAGCTGCATTATCGCAGTCGCAACCACCGTCTTCGAGATTGAAGCGATGCGAAATATTGTTCGAGATGTAACAGGGATGCGTCTATCGACATTCGCCCATCCATATCCCGTACTCCAAATCTGTTTCCCTTCACGCATCACGGAGGCAGCCAATCCAACGATTCGATGCTTGTCCATCACCCGCTGAATCTGTTCATCCAAAGAATTCAAGGAGATCCTCCTTCGACCTGATTTGTCAAAGATTTGATTCTTATAAATCCATTATAATAAAGTCTTTTCGTACTGTGTAGCATTTTTTTGGCGCACTTCCATTCTAGCGGCAATCACGAACATAGAAGTGAACCCCGCTACACCTATAAGCGCCATCATCGCACTGATCGTATACATGGCATGCGCGCCTAGTTCCTGGAAGATCAAGCCCCCGGCGATCCCGGCAACCATACCGGACAAGCCTCCCCAACTCAAAGCATAAACCGCTTGCCCTGACGCTCTGAATGCCGGCGGAATCAAATATGCCGTCAACTGAGTCCCCACATAGTAATAACCGGCGAACGTAATGGAATTTAACGCTTGGATGAAAAGGATGTGATACGGCGATGTCGCCGCTGCCATCAGAAACCAGCGCAGCGCGTACAATAAGCTAACAGCCGCCAGACAGAAAAACATACTTCTACGGTCTTTTCGCAAAAAACGGTCGAACAGCAAGTAAACCGGGATTTCAAATATAGAGGCAAAAAATGCGGACCATCCGATCAAGGAGCTATTCCCGCCCAGTTCAGACATGTAAATAGAGACAAATGTGTTGTTCATCGCATTCGGAATCGAAATAAGAATTCCCATCAGAATGAAGACTAGAAACCATTTATCACTCATAATTTGCAGATAATTACCTTTCTTGCCGCTTTGGATTGAGCTGCCTGACTCCCGCTTCCCACTATTTTGAGCCTGAGGCAGCATCCAAGCGAACACAATGGCTAACCCCATCATGACGCCGCATACTTTCCACAAATCCCGAATGCCCAGCCACTCCATCACAGGACCTGTCGCTAAGGCCATCAACGCCCAACCGAGCGCCCCCCATAAACGAAAAGAACCAAATTTATGATTCGTATGCTCGATCGCCTCCAAAATAAGGCTATTGGATTGAGCAAATAAAGGGCTCTGAAAGCAGAAAAAAACAAGTAAAAAAGTGACAAGGAACGGGAAAGAATTTGTAAAAAAGACCGTTTGCAGACTAAGAAAGCTGCCAATCAGGAGAATGATCAGAATGCGCCTTACATTAGACAAACGGTCGCTCCAATAGCCCCAGAACGGATTGGCGAATAACGAAAGAATAGGCCCGCCGGCCAGCAGCAAGCCTATCGCTACGCTAGAAATGCCTAATTCTTTCAAGTACAACGGGAAAAATGCACTATAAATCGCGAAGGCGCCATATAAAATAAAGCTGAATGCTTTGATGACGCCGAACGGGTGATCTTTCAGTCTTCCGATTACTGACATAGGTGCCACGCTATCCTTTCTAAGCTCTTAAGTCGAATGGACAAGTTTCCGATATTGCGTTGGCGTTACTCCGGTGTATGTTTTGAAAATGGAACAGAAGTATTTATATTCTTTGTAGCCGACGCTTTCGGCGATTTCGAAGACGCGATCATCCGTCCCGGACAACTTCGCTTTCGCCTGTTCAATGCGCACTTCGTTCAGATACTCCGCGAACCCTTTGCCGAACTTTTGCTTGAAGAGGATGCTGAAGTAATTTGGCGTTATTTTTAACCACGCAGCAACCTCAGATGCCTTAATATCCTTGTTGTACCTGGCTTCAATGTAGGATTTCACCCTGTCTGCCAGCCAATGATTTTTCCCTGTAAGGGAGTTGTTGATTAAAGAGAACATGGACTCTAGCTCCGCTCGCAGCAAGGACTCCATCGCTCTGTAGGAGTTGTGCACCAAAAGATCGATCTCCTGAGAATGAAAGACATTGAGATATCCCGTCAAATCGATCCCCGCCGCACGCAGCCGCCTTTGAAGAATAATGACCAGCTCCTGGAACGCCTGCCATATTTCCTTAATCAAGCTGCCGCTCTCGCGAAATTCCTGCATGATTTCATCCATTTGCTGGCGTAGTTCCGCATCATTTTCTTGAAATAAAGCATGAATCAGATTTTTCTCCCATACGATCAGCTCAGGAAGACGATGGCTTCTTTTGAGAATCAGTTCTTCATCATGGAAAATAATTGGAGCAAGGGATGATAGCACGGCATAGTGCAACAAGGAAATAGCCTCCATGCAGCTAGCGTGAATCTGATCTGAACTATGGAAGGGCCGGGATATGCTGGCATGCAGATCAAGATCCTCCGACAACTTCAGTACGCCGCTTAAAATGCCTTGAATATTCTTCGTGCTCATCGATTGAGATCCAACTACTAGAGACAGCAGCAAATTCTGATGTTGAAAAAATGAAACGGTCTCCAGCCCGGATGATCGCAAGGCTGTATCAACGTTTATTTCCCAGAGGCTCCGCTTCTCTCTGCGCATTTCTTCAGACGATCGGCGGGTCCATTCCGCATAATCGGAGAGCTGCGTGGCGATCATCCAATAGCTGCACGACCCGGTTGTCATCATCAAAGGCATATAATCCTCATTTTGATCGATGACTCTCTGCTGCAGCTGCCCCATCAGCCATTTGCGCGTGCGCTCCACCTCTTGCTCATCCTCAAGCTTCCGTTCTTGCATGATCTCTTCACCAATTCGCTGCACCATGCTCATCAACTCGTCGATATTTACCGGTTTCAGCAAATAATCTTCGATACCAAGCCGCAAAGCCTGTCTGGCATACTCAAAATGGTCATATCCGCTAACAATGATCACACGCGACTGAGGGAAGCGCTGCTTCAATTCCTTCGCAAGTTCAAGTCCGTCCATGCCTTCCATGTTCACATCCGTCAACACGACATCCACCGGACAATGCTCCAGGAAGGCAAGCGCTTCTATTCCGTCATACGCTTCACCGACAACTTCAACACCAATCGTCTCCCAGGAAATGGTACGACGTAATCCTTGGCAAATAATGGGTTCATCATCTACAATTAGCATTTTGATGGTCATCGCTTTTCCTCCTGAGCACTCATTTGAAATGGAAGTCTGATCCTTACGCAAGCTCCGGTAAAGGGCGGTTCCGAAGGAAGCTCGATGCCATACCCCTCGCCGTATTCAAGCGTTATGCGCTCATGAATGTTGCAGATCGCATGGTTCATGATGCCCTCGTCCCCGGATCGATCTTGAAGCACCTGACGGATGACCTCCAGTTTGTTCTTCACAAAACCGACGCCGGAATCCACAACATCAATCAGCACATCCTGCTCCGCCTTATAGCAGCGCACCTCGATGCGGCCACCCCCACGCTTAAAACCATGTTTGATGCTGTTCTCCACCAAAGGCTGAATGATTTTCTTCAAAAGGACGGCATGGTTCAACTCCTCGTCCATGTGCAGAGTGAATTGGAGTTTGCTCCCCATTCGCTTCTGCTGCAAATCCAGATAAGCATGAACAAAATCCAATTCCTCAGGCAATGTCGTATATCGCTTGCCGCTATTCTGCCCCATTCGAAAGAAAAGCGATAGTGTTTCGATCAACTGGCTCGTCTCCGTCGCTTTCTCCAGCCTCGCCGTCCAACGGATCATATCCAGCGTATTATATAAAAAATGAGGGTCCATTTGGCTTTGCAATATTCGAAGCTCCGATTCTTTCTGACGAATCTCCAATTTATACTTTTTGTCGATCAGCTCTTTGATGGTCATAACCATGTTGTTGAACTGTCGGCCCAACTCCCCGACCTCATCTCGCGATCTGACTTTGACCTGCGCCGAGAAATCACCTTTTTTGAGCTTGGAGGTTTGTTTGCTCAATTCGAGCATGGGGCGAATCATGGCAAACTCGAACCCGATTAAAGCGATTAATCCAAAAATAAGAATAATCAGAATCAAAAATTTGAGCGAGGCTTTAATCGCTTCTGTTTTTTGAACGATGGTTTGATCCTTCACCATCGCAACGATATACCAGCCCGTCGACTTCATGGGTTGACTAAAAACAACGTAAGAAGCTCCGTCTTCCTTCAAGGAAGAGACTTTTTTGGACAGCCCCCCGTGAAATTGGCTCAACAGCGTATCGCTTGGGTAGGGATGCCCAACCAGGTTTTGATTTTGATGCAAAACGACATTGCCCTCAGGCCGAACAATAAAGATGGAACCTTGATCCTGAGGTACAGCAGACATTAATAAGTCCGTAATCTCTGACTCATCCAAACGAACGATCACTTCGCCCACCGGATGCGAAGTGTTATCGAAGGAATTAATGACACGAACCATGGAAACAACACGCTTATTTCCCGTCCAACCACTCTCCAATTGATAGGAGTCCGTCCAAATGACCCCGCCTCTTCTCTCCTTAGCAAGATCTGTCCAAGATTGTTCCAACCCTTTGACAGGCTCGCCCATCTGGAGTTGATTGCCTCCAACACCTTCAAGGGAAATCGATTTAATGTACACCTTGGACATAATTTGAAAGGCAATAAATCCCTCGATGGTCGTTTGATCCTTGTTCATTTGCTCCATATTGCCGGGTGTGGTTGGTGTCTCCATAAACCGTCTAAAGTTTTCTTGATAAATCATATAGTTCGATAAATCTTCAATAGCTTTTATTTTCTCGGATAAATTCAATTCAATTGTATTCAAATTCTTTTCCATGGCATCAATATATTGCTGCCGGAGAACAGCATCATAACGGCTCAGAATGACATTCCCGATCAAAAGGGAGGGGAGCGTTACCAGAAGGATGAAGATAGCGATCGACTTTGTTCTCAAACTGAAGTGCAAGAAAGGATATCTGTTTAGTATCATCAAGGTCCATCCCCTTCGTCGGTATTTCCTCATTTTACTATAAAACGGGGTCGACCTACCTGAAAAGGATGTAGAATGACTTGAGAAAAGTTTCGAGCGGTTAAAGTGCCGCCACCATCACATCATCACCCTTTAACAGCGCCGGCCGTCATCCCTTGCACCAGCTGCTTCTCCATGGCCAAGTAAAAGCCAACAAGCGGAATAAGCGCCATTGATAAGGCAGCCATCTGAAGCGTCTGGAACCGTGTTTCGGTGCCGGCGAAGTTAGCCAAGCCTAACGGCAGCGTTTTGAGAGCCGCTTTATTGATCAAGACAAGTGCAAATAAAAACTCATTCCAGTTATAAATGAAATTGATAATAATGACTGTTGCCAGTGCTGGACGAGTCATCGGAAGAATGATGGACCAGAAAATTTTATAAAGTCCAGCACCGTCCATAACGGCAGATTCCTCAATATCTTTAGGGAAGGCCTGCATGAAACCTACCAGAATGAAGATGGTGATCGAGAGGTGGAATGCCGTGTAAGGAAGAATTAGGGCAAGATGGGAATTCAACAAACCTATTTTTTTCATAATAATAAAAATCGGCACCAACGTAGCGTGAATCGGTATCGTCATGCCAATAATAAACAAACCGTAAAGCCATCCGCGTATACGGAAGTTAAACCTGGAAAGAAAGTAGGAGGTCAATGCACTGAGCAGCACCGTTAATACAATTGCACCAACAGTAACAATGACACTGTTCCAGAAGTACGTACCTAAATGCGCGACTTTCCAAGCGCTCGTATAATTGCTGACCTGCCAAAACTTTGGCAATCCCAGCGGATTCGTCGCATAATCTTCCTCTGATTTAAATGAACTGACAACCATCCATACAATCGGAATGACATTAATAACACTTAGAATAGCTAGGATCAAATGAATGATCGTTTTTTTCCCTAAAGATGTTCGCATAAGCTCCTCCTTTCTCTACATACAGCAATTAGCCGTTTCGACGGGTGACTAACTTGGCTGCATAGATGGCTAATAGGCTAAAAATTAGAATAAGAATAGAAACTGCGCTCCCAAGTCCGAAGTAACTGTTGTTGAAGGCCTGGGTATACATATAGATGGTCATCACTTCGGTATTATGAGCCGGCCCACCGGCTGTCATGACATAGATGAGATCGAAAACCCTGAAGCTGTTGCTGATGGAGAAGATCAGGGTGACCCAGATCGTTTCTTTCAGCATCGGGAGGGTGATGAACCAGAATCGCTTCCAACCCGTAGCGCCGTCCATGACCGCCGCTTCCCTTACTTCTTCGGAAATATTTTGCAAACCGGCCAAGAAAATGACCATATAGAAACCGTAATTTTGCCATAGATACGTGATGCTTACCGACAGCATGCCCCAACGCGGGGAACCCAGCCAGTTTTGTTTCAAGCTGTCCAAACCGAAGAGTCCGAGCATGTTATTCATCAGACCCGATTCCGTGCCGTAGACCATGTTCCAAATGAGTGAAACGATAACCGCCGAGATGATGACTGGCAGGAAAAGCACAGAGCGGTAAACTTTGAGCCCGCGCATCGAGCGGTTCAATAGCAAGGCAAAAAACAAACCTACCGGCAGCTGCCCCACAATACCGCTAACCATCATAAACAGGTTGTTCTGTACACCTTTCCAGAAGATCCCGTCTTTCAAGACCGAGATATAATTGTCCAACCCTACAAAAGACATATGGGATAGACCGTTCCAATCGAAAAATGAGTAATAAAATGACATCAAGATCGGAATCATGGCGATGCCAATATAAATGATCAAGGCTGGCAGCATGCCGATAAAAATTGCCCAGCCCATCCGCCTCGTTACATGCATACATAGCCCTCCTTATGCGCTAAATGATAAGTTGAGAGATGCCAAGAAGACGGAGACCCCGTAGGCTCCGCCTCTTGGCAGCCGAAGAACGGCTGTCGCCTCTCTTACAATGGGATTGACAGTGAACGAGATGCAGCCACAATTTCCGCAGCTGTCGTTTCCCGCCCGAGCGAGTCGGATAAATATAAACCTTCGCTAATCAACATCGTCGCAAGCGCTATTTCCGCAGTCGGCATAAGTTCTACGCGTCCCTGCAGAGCAGCGATCCAGTGCTTCTGCGATGAATCATAAGCCTCTTCGTTGTCTCTCATTCTGTGCCAGCGAATGTCCATGCGGTTAAGATCAATCTTGCTGTCCAAATCAATGTCGGCTACTGTCGTGTGAAAAGTAATATCGGAAGTCATTTCACCGGAATGGTACGATGGAAGCCGGATACCGCCTTTGGATCCCATAATGCTGCTTCCCTCAACGCCACCAAGATTAACAGCCCAAGCTTCAAAGATGTCCAGCGTGAGTCCATTGCGAAGTGTAACGAACCCAAGCGCCAACTCTTCCACATCGAATCCGCTTTCGGCACGCCGGCCCTCATCCATGTCCATTTCTTGAATGAGCTTCCCGGTGACTCGCTCTACTTCGGTTTCACCAAGCAAGTAGAGCATTTGAGCGATATGATAAACACCCATATCGAGTAAAGCTCCCCCGCCTGCGCTTGCTTTTTTCGTGAAATAAGCGGTGCCGAAGCCATCGACATAAGGTCTACCGCGACGCCGGAAGCCATTCGACCGAGCGTGGAACAATTTACCCAATTGACCGCCGTCAATCAGCGCTTTGGCCGCTTTTGTTTCTTTTTTATAAAGCGTACTAAGTTGAATGTGAAGTTTCTTGCCATACTCCTTGGCTGCGTCAACCATAGCTTTGCCGTCGTAATAGGAGCCTGCGATCGGTTTCTCACAGTATACGTGTTTACCCGCCTGCAGAGCAGCAATCGTTAATGGTGCATGAAAGTTGTTATGCAGACATACATCCACCGCATCGATATCATCTCGCGCCAACAGGTCTTTATAATCGGTGTAGACATGAGCAACTCCGTACTTGTCTGCGACTCGGCGCGCTTCCTGTTCATTAATATCGCACAAAGCCACGACCTCGGCGCCTTCTATGGCTGCATACTGATCCAAGTGGGCTTTCCCTATAATTCCTGTTCCGATAACACCAATTCGAATCTTGGCATATTCCATCACGCACGCCTCCAGATCACTTATCCATTGTTCGGGCACGCAGATGCAAGCAATCGTTTCGCAGCTGCCAATGCCCACTCAATCTCGATATAAGGATTGGACAAAGCATTATATTCGACTGCCCAATACCCCTGATAACCAAACTCACTCAGGAACTTGATTGTTGATTCCGTATTCTCCGAGCTTAATGTTCGTTTGTCCAAATGGACGTGATTTACCCAGGGAGCCACTATTTCATTGCCTTGATTCCCGTCTATCCAACGATCGATATGTAGTAAAATACCGTATCCCGGATGATCCACGGCTTCAGCAACGCGCTTCATCCAAAGGGGATCCAGCGAAATCCCTGTATGATTCTCAGGCCCCACTGTAAATCCGTAGTCGGAAGCTCGCTGAGCCAATTCCTGATAAGTACGAACCGTGTATTCGAACTGCTCCTCTGTCACTTCACCGGGGCCGCGATTGGCATCAATCCGAACCGTCTTGGCACCAAGCAATTTCGCCGCTTTCATATGTGCTATCGCATTCTGATACAGCAACTGCCTGGTATCCGGATCAGCATCCCATAAATGAGCGCGGTCCACCGCTATGTTAGCAACTGTTAATTCTCTCTCATCCAGGTTGCGTTTGATCTTCAACAACTCATCGTTATCCGGAAGTTCCCAGATGGGAACCTCACGGTTTGCGAAAAAGCCGTTCCAAAGATCTACAGCATCCAAGCGATACCGGTATTTCACCGTCTCCAGATAACCGTATATATTCATTTCGTTTTGACTTAAAAGCTGAAAGAAGGAAAATGCTCCGAGAGAAGCTTTCATCTCCATCACCCTTTCAAATCGCTAGCTTCAAGCTTACTTTGGCTTTAGCTAGCCGATTATTTTTTCACTTTATCCATGGCCTCTTGCATTTCTTTGGCGATTTGCTCAGGTGTTTTTTGTTTCATCGTAATGGCTTGCAGCCCGTTCTCAATCGAATCTTTGACTACCGCCGGCATTACACTGTCAAAGACAAGCGCATCGCCCGATTTCGTAAGTTCCAACATTTCTTTCAAATATTTGCTGGTGTCCGCAGGCATTTCGACTTTCGCCGGTACGACGATCCCTTTACTCATCAAGTTTTGGTACAGTTCAGGGGAGTAGAAATATTTCAGGAATTTATACGCCGCTTCTTTTTTAGCTCCCGTTAATTCCTTGCTTAAGCCTATTCCGTATTGGACAACGCCTGCACTTTTGCCTGCCGTTCCTTTTCCGCCGTCAATGGATGGGAACAAAGCGATCCCAATATTAGCGCCACCTTCTGCGTTACTGACGCGGAACTTCGTATCAATCGTCGAGCTTGTCATGGTCATAGCCGATTTCTTCTGTAAGAAGTAATCTTGCACTTGCACTTCATCCATCGTATTCAAATCAGCATTAAAAGCATCAAGCTTCGTCAACTCATCGAAAATGCCAAGTGCTTTCACATAATCAGCATCCGTAAACTTAGCTTGTCCTTGTTTCACCTTCGTCAAGAAATCCGTACCGGCAATACGATCCTCAACAGCGGACATCACCGTGGATTGAAGCGGCCAACGATTTTTATTGCCAATTCCCATCGGTGTAACGCCTGAAGCTTTGAGCTTTTTCACCATATCGAGGAAATCGGCATACGTTTTCGGAAACTCATTGTAGCCTACTTTCGCCAACATATCTTTGTGGTAGTAGATAATATCGACAAAAGTCATTTTGGTTGGCACAGCGTACTGCTTACCGTTTACTTTATATCCACCTAACGACTGTGGCGGCAAAATATCTTTCCAAGTATCCATAATTTCATCCAGCGGCATCAGTACGCCGGCATCGATGAACGGATCCATATCAACACCTGGATACAGAATAAACATATCCGGCATGCTGTTGCCCGCTGCTTCGGTACGGAGCTTAGTCCGGTATTGGGCCGACGGGATATCCTGCATTTCAATCTTGATATCTGGGTTCAACTGTTGAAATTTCTGAATTCTTTCTTTGTACAGCTGGTTATCTACGTTCGGGGTGGACCAATTCTCCTCAAAAGTGAGCGTAACTTGTTGTTTCGAGGCAGGCTGTGTTGAGGCTTGCGTTTTTCCTGTTTCTTTTGCCGGTTCTGCTCCATTACTGCAAGCCGTAATTGTCAGTAAAGCAGCCGAAGCAGCAGCTAACACCGATTTTCTAATTACTCCATGAATCATCCATGAACCCCTCACTTTATGTTATTATTTTTGACATTCACCTTACGCTTTTATTATATGTTAACGTTTACCGGGTTTGTATCCCATCAATTTATCATAATGTCTGAATTTTTAATGTAATATAAACTAACATACATATGAGATGACCCATTTGGCAATAGTAAAATATCCCAGCAGCTAAAATTGACTCCGCCAGGTAAATGGCATAAAATGAGGCCATACTTTTCAAAATATGAATACCTATTTCACCAATAAAAAGGAGATTTCTCATGAGCTTACACAACCAAACGGCCATCATTACAGGAGCTGGAAAAGGAATCGGCAAAGCTGCCGCCATCGCTTTGGCGAAAGAAGGTGTCCATCTTGGATTAGTAGCGCGCAGCCACGCCGACCTCGAATCCCTTCAACAAGAATTGACAAGTGGATACGGCATCAAAGTGAGCATTGCCACAGCGGACATTTCCAAGAGAACCGAAGCGGTACGTGCCGTGGAGTTGCTAATCGAGGAACTGGGTTCCCTGGATATCCTGCTCAATAATGCCGGAACGGCACAGTTCGGCAAGTTGGTCGATATGGATCCCGATCAATGGGAGCAAATCATTCAAACCAATCTGATGGGCACGTATCATGTGACGCGTGCTGCTCTTCCAACCATGTTGAGCCAAAATGGCGGAAGCATCATCAACATTGCCTCAACCGCAGGAGAACGAGGTTTCGCCACCGGTTCAGCCTATTGCGCCTCGAAATTCGCTGTCATCGGAATGACGGAAGCGCTCATGCAAGAGGTTCGCAAATCGAACATCCGAGTTACAGCGCTCACGCCATCTACCGTGAACACAGAACTATCCGTCAAAGCGGGTCTGCCGATAGGCGATGAGGACCGCATGATGCAGCCGGAGGATGTGGCCGAGCTCATCATGGCTGCTTTGAAATTGCCGCAGCGCGTGTTCCTGAAGACGGCGGGGATTTGGACAACGAACCCGCAGTAGCTGGCAGTTGTGGGGAATAGCAATAAGACCGATGAAGCCCATATGGGCTTTATCGGTCTTATTTTCGCTTCCTAGGGCAGGCGGAAACTAGGAAGCTCCACTTCGTTGCCCAGTCCCAGTTGCATCAGGGGCGACGCCTCAGCTGAAACAGATGGAAAACCTACCGTTATTCTGCATCAAATTGAGGCAGGGAATGAAATAACTGTAGAAACTCCATCTATATCGGTAGCTGCTGCACGAAATCTGCTCGATCCGGTGAAATCATCACCCCTTCCCGCTTCTATAAATACGTGTAATTTTTATTAATAATCAGCGCATTCATTCTCCACTGCGAGCCTTCGCAGGTGCGAAGACGCAGCTTTAAGTAACCATCACCTCTTTGTGCGATTGGCACAATATCCGTTGCAAATTCGCCTGCCTTTAACATTTTCTCAGGCTTCCACGTGGTGGTTCCCCCTACGATTTCTATCTCCGTATAAGAAGGCTCCTCTTGATCGCCGGATACGAAGAGTAAATCATATCTGCCCTTTGGAAGCTCCACCACAAACGTTGCTTCCCTCTTTCCACCGATAAAATCCCTCCGCAGTTCGTCCGGTCCCCCACGGTCCATCGCTCCGAGATCCTCCGCACACTCCCAGCCGATGCCGGTATAAGGCTTAAACATCGAATCCAATGTTACTTTACGGAACGTCTGACCGAGAACCCCATCCACATGAACCTGTCTGGGCAGCACGTCGGTATAATCTTTCTCCACGAGATGCGATGCCACGCCAAAATCCAACCGATAAGCAGCCAACCTCGATTCCCTGGTATTACCTGAGTAATAATCAAAGGTGAAGTGGTCGAGCAGTCTGGCATGCTGCGTATCATGGTTTTTGCCAAGGAACACTCGCCGATGTGTATGAGCTTCATGAACAAGCGGATAGTCTCGCTCGCCAGCCCGCCCATCAGAGTCAACTCCAAATAACTCAGGAGTGGAAAATTCTCCGCGAGGATAAATCGCATACTCCACGTTTTTCTCCGTTTCAAACGAAATCCGTCCGTCTTCGTCGACATGGTCCACCCTGTTCCAGAATTGACCCTTTTTTCTTGCAACCAGTACCTCATCACTAATGTGAAAAGGATTGCGAATCACTACCCGCTCGCCAGCCTTACTCTGGATCGTAACCCAAGCGGTTCGGCCATTTTTCAGCTCTGCGCTAACTTCGAAGGCGCCTACAGCCAACAGGCCTCGAAAGGAGCAGTCGCTCCATTTCTCATATTTCTTAACCTTCCAATCTACCTCATGTTCGTAGAGACCAAGCGAAAGTTCTGGCTCTAGCTCACCATCAGGCAGCGCCGGGAACACGTCAATCACGCCATCATAGCTCTGAAGCAGCATTTCGTTCACAGCAGCAACCATTTCACCCGAGGCTTCCATCATGTGGGGATGGTACAACGGCTCATTGGTGATGTTGCAATAGTTCATCCAGCGTTCCGTTTCTTCCGCAAACAAGCCATTGCACCTGAGCGACAAATCGATGCCTTGTTCATAGAGCAGCCTAAGTGCTGTGTTGCCCTTCCCCAATCTCGAAGCGGCACAGGAGAGCCAACCGAATTGAAACATCCCATATTCCGTCTGTTTTGCAGCATACCGGAGCGTATTTTCTCCTCTTTTCCGCAAATGGGTTTCACTATTCTTATCAATTTCTCCAATGGGATAAACGGGCATAAGCAGCGAAGGATGCCGCAAATGCATGTCGGCTGGCGCCCATTCCGAGTCCAGGAAAACATCGCCATACGATTTGGAAACGGCTGTTGGATACTCGGCCAAGCTGTCCGCAAGCGTCCTCCACCTGAGCCGATCCTCTTCCGCTTCACCAAGCAGCTCTCCCGCATCCGAAGCGATCTTCAATAAGTATTTCACAGCTGCAAGGGAGCAAGTTGAGTTCCGAGTCAGAGGCCCCTGCTCCGGAGAAATGTCAGGAAATATCTCATAACACCCCGAGCTCTCGTTCAGCTGTAAATATCCTTCGAAAAATCTGGCGATCCGTTCGAACAGCGGATATGCCTTTTCTCTTAAGAAATCAATATCCATGCTGTAGCGATAATAATCCCATAGGAATTGTGCGCACCAAGGCCAAATGCTCACATACAAGGCATGCGGGTAATCACCCGCAATGCCTTCAAGACCATAAAACTGCTGCGACATTCGCTCTGCGAGCTGCACATAAGAAAGCAGCCCCTCGTTAAACGCCTCAGCAACTTCAAGCCGATTAGCCGTATAAAGCGGCCAAAATGCCGCTTGAATGTTAACGTCCCAATACCACATGCTGCCCCACTTGGTTGGCTGCTTAATATCCCACAAGCCGTTCAATCCGCACGCTTGCTCTCGCATCCTGCCGCCTTTTCCGCTGCTGCAGGCGATTGCGTATAGATTGATATACCAGAGATCTTCCATCATTTTATCCGGCAAGGTGATCGAACTCCGGGACCAAAAGCTTCTCCAATGCGCTTGGTGATGCTCCACCATATCCTCCACATCCACATGCGAAGCTGGCTTCGTCAGCCTCATCAGCGCAGTCGAAAGGAGTTCCTCGGTCTCTTCCTCCGTGACCACCGTTGTTAGCAGTGTCAGGTTTGCCTCCGCATCCCGAAGAGCAATTTGCAAGCTGTCGTCGGGACCAGCAACAACAATTCCTTTGGCACCAATGATTCTCACCATCACAATGAACGAAAACGGACCGTAACAATCCTTCTCTTCACCGTCCGGGTAGAAAGCGCCCATGTAATACAACGTCGTATCATCCAATTGATGATACGTCACTTGCATATCCACATATCTTCTACGGGGAACAGTTAGCGCAACCGAGGGTAACAACGCGCCATTCGTCTGGCTGACTGTGGTGATGACGTAATCGCCATCCTGAGCAATGATCGTGCGCACGCCAAGTTTATCCTCATTTTTGACCACATTTAACTGAACAACTGCCTTCTCAATATCAAGGGATAACGAATAATGATCAGGGTCTGAAAGCTCCTTGGATGGAAAAAGATGAAGTTCCCCCGTCGGATAATGGGAGGCCCCACCCGAGGCTTTACCATATTTCCTGTACATGCTGTTCGGGCTTAATGCGTCGCCATATAGATAAAACGGGCCTTGTTCGGGGTCACGATACCTCTCATCAGCCAGCTTTTTCAATTCATCAAATGTACGTCCATGTTGAAGCGTGAAATCCGGTCCTTCACCATTCCGGTACTTCTTGCTGTAGCGATGCAGTTTTTGATAATAAACTTCATAATGATTAAGCGCCAGCGTCAGCTTGTTGTCTTCAAAATAGACCATACCGCCAAAGTGTCCATTGCCGATCGGTAAAGCTTCGTTCCAGCTGCTAGGAGCATTTTCAAAAGTAACGCCTCTCACAGGATCCCCTCCTTCTGCATCCATCTCATGGTGAAATCGTCCCTGTTTACTCCTTAATGGCACCAATCAGCACGCCTTGGACAAAATACTTTTGAAGGAACGGATATAAGCAAATGATCGGCAGCGTAGAGACCATAATAGCCGCATATTTAATCGTTTCTCCAATGGCATATTTATCGTCGCCTCCACCCGCCATCATCGAATCCGTATTGTTGGAAATCAATATTTCACGGAGCACAAGCTGGAGAGGATACGCTTCACGATTCCGCAAATACACAAGCGCGTTAAAATAGGAATTCCAATGCCCAACCGCATACCACAAAATCATAACGGCAATAACCGGCATCGAAAGCGGGATGACGATTCGGAATAAAATTACCCAATCATTGGCCCCGTCCATCCTGGCCGACTCCTCCAAACTGACCGGGATGCCTTGAAAAGAAGTTCGCATAATAATCATATTAAACGTATTAATCGCACCTGGAATGAGGATCGCCCACATCGTATTCATCATCCCCAGAGAGTTCACAAGCAGGTAACTCGGAATGAGTCCCCCATGGAAAACCATCGTCACAACGATGAAGAACATGATGATATGTTTAAAATAGAGATTCGGCCTGGACAACACGTAGGCGCCAATCGACGTCATAAGCAAGTTAATCGTCGTACCTAGCACGACATAGATCAGCGTATTCTGATACCCTTTCATGATCATCGGATTTTCAAAAACAGCCTTGTAGGCACCGAGATCAAAACCCGCCGGTTTGAGCATTATACCGCGATGCTGCAGCAAGGATGTCGCATCGCTAAGCGAAGCGAATGCCACATATAAGAAGGGATACAGCGTGACCGCGCAAAGCACGAGCATCAACAGCATATTGAAGTAGCCAAATGTTCGCTCTCCACTGGTTAGTTTCATGTGCAAATCTCCTTACCACAGTTTGTTCTCGCTGATCCGTTTGACAAAGCTATTGGCCGCAACGATTAGAATAAAGCTGATCACCGAGTTAAATAACCCGACTGCTGCGGTGAAGCTGTAGCTTGCCTCTAATACCCCTTTACGATAGACATAGGTCGAAATAACGTCTGCAGTTCCATAGGTAAGCGGATTATAAAGCAACAGCACCTTTTCGCTGCCAACCGTCAACATATTGCCCATTTGTAAAATGAACAAGATAACAATGGTCGGCATGATGCCTGGAATCGTAATGTGCAGCGTCTGCTTCCAGCGGTTAGCGCCATCCATTCTGGCAGCCTCGTACAGCGTCGGGTCAATCGTCGCCATTGCCGCCAAATAAACGATTGAACCCCAGCCAATGCCTTGCCAAATGCCCGACGAAACGAACAAAAAGCGGAACCAGTTCTCATTTTGCAAGAAATCAGTCGGCTCTATGCCAAAGATTCCGGTCAATTGATTTATAAGCCCATTGCGGCTTAAGAAATCGATCATCATCCCGGCCACAACCACGATCGAAATAAAATGCGGCAAATACGAGATCGATTGAACAACCCGCTTAAATACACTATGGCGGATTTCATTGAGCAGCAGAGCCAGAAGGATCGCTGCCGGGAATCCGAACAATAGATCATAAAGGTTGATCAAGATCGTATTTTTTATTAAGCGCCAGAAGTAAATCCCGTTAAAAAAACTCACAAAATGTTTAAATCCAACCCATGGACTTCCCAGAATCCCTTTGGCTGGTGAAAAATCTTTAAACGCGATTTGCAAGCCATACATCGGGCCATAGTGAAATATAAGGTAATATGCAATGACGGGAAGCGCCATAACGTAAATGGACCAGTGCCGTCTCACATCAGCGCGTATGGTTTGCAGGACAGTCGGATTGCGACTCGTTTTCATTGTCGTTACGGCGTATTCAGCCTTTCCATTTGCAGGACTTTGCCTCATCGTCTCCCTATCCTTTCTTTCAAGCTGCTAAAAAAACAAGGGGATAAACAATTCCGGTTCATCCCCACATTCAATTATTTCTTACCGTTTGTTGAAACGTTCAAGAGCCCCTTGCTGGATTTTAATCGCTTCATCAATCCCCATGCCCTGAATCTTTTTCACATATTGATCGAAGTTACTGATCGGTTCGACCCCCATAATGAATTTCAGCAGCATCTCATCTTGGTACGTTTGGATGTCCGTTACAATGGATGCGAATTTGCTGCTTTCATCCTGCGTTGGAGATACAAGCGGGATCTTCCGCTCCGACGTTGGCTGCGACCAGATTTCCAATGCTTTCTTCTGCTGTGGCAGAGCCAAATATTGCAATTGGAAATTATCGCTGAGGACAAAAGGACCACTCCATGTTGCCCGATTATACTTGGCGATGGCTTGCTGGATGCTGGTTCCTGCCGGAGGGTTCAAAATTTCAGGCAAGAAGGTTGCTTTGCCATTTTCCATCTTATAGCTGGTGCCCTCCACCCCGTAGTTGAAGAGCAGATCACCTTTGTCACCATAAGCATAATCCAGCCATTTGACGGTTTCGATCGGGTTTTTATTGGCTGTCGAAATCGCCGCTCCAACGCCGTTATAGGCAAAATCCTTTTGCCCCCAAATCGCTTTATCCCCTGCTTTCAATACCGGGTAAGGAGCAGCTTCCAGATCGAATTTGGGATCCTTGTCCTTCATGAGCCCTGCATATTTCCCAATGCCTCCCCCATTAAATGAAGCGGTTGCTCCTATGAGATTGGTCGTCATTTTGTTATCGAACAGCTTATCGTTAGGCGCTGCGAAATCCTTATCAAGCAAACCTTCCTTATACCATTTGTTCATCGTGGTCAGGAATTCTTTGTATTCAGGCTGGATCGGTCCGTATTTCACCTTTCCTCCGTCCTGGTAGAAGCTGTAGTTAATACCCCAAGCTCCAAGGAAAGGCGCGTCGGTAGCAAACAGATTTTTGTCTAAATAAATGGGAATCTCATCCGCTTTGCCGTTGCCGTTCGGGTCTTTTTCTTTAAATGCTTTCAAGACGGTGTACCATTCGTCGATTGTCGTCGGCATCTTGAGGCCCAGCTTATCCAGCCAATCTTGGCGGATTGACGGCCCAAAGAACACTCTGACCTTGTCATCGCCACGTAAGAACGGGAAGGCATAGATGCTTCCTTCATCTGTTGAAATTTGCTTTTTCCAATCCGGATGCTCATTCAGCAGCTTTTTTAAATTTGGTGCATATTTATCGATCAAGTCGTTCAATTTAATGATTTTTTTATCTAAAATCGCTTTTTCCGGTCCGCCGGGATATCGGACGACTGCACCGCTAGTGGCTCCCCAACTCGCTTCAATAACATCCGGCAGCTCGTTGGTTGCAACCATTAAGTTGAATTGCTCTTGTGCCTGCGGAACTTCAAGGGGCGGATGTTGAAACTCAACTTTGACGCCGGTTACTTTCTCAAGCTCCTTGTACATGCCCATTTCAGCGTATGTTTTCATCTGACTGGAAGCTGCAGGGTGATTCGGTACCCAATACGATAATTTAGCCAATTTTGCCGGTTCAGCACCGCTGCCCGTCTGTGGCGCAGCCGATGAACTTTCGGTACCCGAATTACTGCTGCAGGCAGCTGTCGAAGCCACCAGAGCCGAAAGCAATACGACAGATCCAACTTGTTTCAAACGTTTCTTCATTCTTCATGCCTCCCTTTATATGAGTAACCCTAAGCTTGGTTGGCACCGCAATCGTCTTCCAGCACCTGTTCCCCAGTATGCTTCCCCAGCACCGACCTGACTACTGCCTAGTTCTCATCCCCGTTGTATTTTAGTAAGAAATACGGGCGATATGAGAATTCATCAGTCCATCTTAGAAATCGTCAGTAGCTGGCGCTACAGAAAAAGCAGCCCCAAGAGGCTGCCTTTTATGCGTCTGAGCTAATGATTTCCGGCAACATCGTTTCACGGTATTTACCCGGCGTTACGCCCTCGAGCTTCTTGAATGCCCGGATGAAAACGACATCATTGTTGTAGCCGATTTTTTGAGCAATCTGTACAATGGTCAGTTCTTTGTTCTCCATTAACTGCTTAGCTTGTTGAATCCGTTTATGCGTAATATAATCCAGCAGGTTTTGTCCCTGATGTTTTTTGAAGAAGGTAGACAGATACTGCGGTGTCATTTGAATACGTTCAGCAATTTGAGCCACGCCAAGGTTCGAGTCATCGAGGTGCTCGTGTACAATGCTAATAATTTCCTCCAGGCGCTGCGTACTATGGCCGGATCGATCCACATTAAAAGAACGGGTCAGCGTTTCGTATAACTCCTTCGTTTTCGCGTACATCCCTTGCGCAGTTGGATAACTGAACACTTCTTTGATCGGATCAAAGTCAGCGCCAAGCACTTCCTCCTGATTCGTATTCGAGGAGTTAACAATTTTCAGAAGCGTACTCGTCACGTTGAAAAACAAACCTTTGCCTAACTCAGGCGTCATATGTCCGGAGTCAAAATTCATCGCATATATTTTATTAAGCAGCTTTTCCACATTTTCGGTATCCCCGCTTCGCACGAAATTAATCAGCTGGATTTCACTTTCAAGCGGAAAGTAGTAATGCTGTTTCACTTCGAGAATATCCTGAAAATGGATTGTGGCATGTTTCCCCAAAATCAGCCTGTATTCAAGCGCTGCCAGTGCTTCAGGGTACGAGTCTCGAATGGCTTTGGGTCCTGAATGAATCCCGCCGACAGCAATCGTAATGCCAATCTGGAATCTTTGCGACGTGATGCTGAAGAGCGAATCCGCGATATCCCGGATATCGGATTCGGCCAATTCCTCGCGATCTGCTGTTAGATTCATGAGAAGCGCAATGCGATCCCGGTCGAGTTCGACCGAAAATCCTCGATGATTCGCCGCAATCAGATCCGCGCCAATATTTGAAATAATGAACCTTGCATGCGCCCATTGCTTCTCATCTTCTTCCACTGCTACAAGCGGAATATCCTCAATCATGACGAGCAGGACGGCAAAACAGTCACTTGTAAATTTCAAATCCATAAATTGCAGCGAATCTCCGTTTGCTGCCGACACATCCACATCCATATGACCATTCAGAAGACGGGATAAGTAGTTGGCTCGAATGAACGGGATTTGCTGCGTTAGCGTCATACGCAGATTTTTCTCTTCATGGATGGAGCCCTCGACGGTCTGCCGAATAAATTCGTATTCATTCGAGGCCGGGCGCCGGATCATCTCTTTTCCGCGCATAATCGCGTTTACTGTTTTTTGGAGAGGTTTGTACGTGCGGTAGGCGCCAATGCTGACAGCCACTAAACCGCAAATTAAGCAAAGGATGAACAAGCCGATGGACCAGCTCTGGATTTGATTCACCTGCTGCATGAATACGTCATTGGGCATGATCGATACATATTTCCAGCCCGCTTTTTGCGAGGAGGACACCGAAACCACTTGGTCAACCCCTGCGAGTCGATAATCAAATGGGCCTGAACTCTCTTGAACGCGCTCTAACAAGTCGGTTGGGAACGGGGAATCACTGTTGCTCATAATGGTTTGCCCAGCATGATCAATGATATAAACAGAGCTATGGCTGGCGGACTCCATTTGTGCGAACAATTCCTTGACTTGATCACCATCAATCAGCACGATGAAGCTTCCAAGATTTTGGGATTGCGATTGAACAGGAAGGGATTGCATATAAGTAATCACATTTTTCGGGATTTGCTCTTGCTCGTTGGATAAGGGAGTTGCCGGCAAGTAGGACATTTTATGCTCCTTATCCAGCAGCTGATGCCACTTTTCGTAGGACATGTCCTTATAAGCGTAATAGATGGAATAAAACGTCCGCGAATCCGACACCAGGTCCGGTTTGACGATGGTATCGCTGTTTGCGAAGTAGACATAATAATCGAGGATGAAATTGCTGGTCATACTGTGATACTTACTCATTTTGTCGCGCATGAATTGGATGAATTCATATTTGTCAACATCCGTTGAATTGGCAGGGATTCTAAGCATATAATCCAGCTTCGGATCAAACACAACTTGGCGCATTAACGTATCTACTTCCGCCAATTTGTTATCCAGCGACAGCTTCAACTGCTCGAGCATGGCGCCATTCGATCTTGTCGTGCTTCTCTCCAAGCTTTGTTCCACCTTCGTATACAGAAAAAGCCCCATTGCAAGCGGTATCAAAAGTATAAATAAGTTGGAGGCGATGATCGTTGAAAGCGCACTTTTGCGGCTATCGACGAGGCGTAAGAGGAAGGGCAATTTCAAAACAAACCCACCGTCCATTCCGTAAGCGAATTTATTAGAAATTGTATCTTCTCTTCACCAAAGTTGCAATACAACTTTTTGATTGTTGGGTCCTATGCCGCAACACGTATCGGATTCAGCTCGTTCAGAATCCGTCTGGCAGGGACCGCCGCCATGCGTCGGCGAAGCAGCGCGCCCCGTATTTTACTTAGCGGAACTGGAGGCCTCTATTTTGGCGAAAAGGAGGTGTTTCCTCTCCGAGCGGAACTACAGGCGCTTATTTGTCCCCCATACCATGTTTTTCGAGTGAAACTGGCGAAATAGCGACCTGTAGTTCCCCTCGCGTGTGGGAATGCCCCCTTTTCAGCGATATAGTGTACTGTAATTCCCTCAAAAAAAACAACCTCCCCCTAATGCAAGAGGAAGGTTTTTGGCGTTAACTGAACGACTCGTTCACTCTTCTATTTTTAAATAAAAGCAGCAAATAAATACCGAACAATCGGCCCTACCAGAATGAGTTGAAGAGGGAGCGGATCCTTTCGTTTACAAGTCTGTGCGAAGACTCCATAATTCCGGGAAATAACGCTGCGCAACAACGTGTTTCAAATACTCCACACCTGCTGATCCGCCTGTCCCCGACTTGAATCCGATGATCCTTTCAACCGTTACCATGTGATTGAATCGCCATTGTTGTTGGCGGCTGTCGATATCAACCAGCTTCTCCGCAAGCTCATATAGATCCCAGTACTGTTCCACATCTTGATACACCGTCAACCACGCGGCTTTGACACTGGCATTCCCCTTGTATTCCTGCGACCAATCCCGCTGCAAATGATCCGCATCGATTTCCAAGCCTCGCATAGAAAGAGCTTTAACCGAAGCATCATAAAGGCTAGGTTCATGAAGAGCTTGGCTCAATTGTTGGTGGAGCTCCGGTTGGTGCTCATAGACCGACAAAACCTTGGATTGTTTGCCTCCCAACATGAATTCGATTAGCCGATTTTGGAAGGATTGGAACCCGGATGAGCGGCCCAGACTGTTCCGAAATTGCATATATTCAGCCGGTGTCAATGTCGACAGAACATCCCAGGATTGGATCAATTGCTGCTGGATTCTAGAGACGCGGGCTAACATTTTGAAAGCCGGCTCCAAGTTATTTTGCTGAATCAGAAGACGAGCGGCCTCCAACTCGTGCAATATCAGCTTCATCCAAAGTTCACTGGCTTGATGGATGATGATAAACAGCATTTCATCGTGATGCCCGGATAGCCGTTGTTGGCTGGATAATACTTTATCTAGTTGGAGATAATCCCCATAGGACATTTCTTTGGAAAAATCGCCATGAATGCTGGCATCCGCTGCTTTAGACTGTGTTTGTTCATGGTTCTCTGAATTGGACACGTGATTCACTCCTACTCTTGTTTTCGATTATGTCAAAGGGCGCAAAATAGCTCTGACAGGGCTTCCATCCGCCTCAACAAGCGGTAGAGGAAGTGCGATTAATTCATAATCGCCAGGCGCAATTTTTGCAAGATCAATACCTTCCAGAATATGAATATCGTTAGCATGCAGAGTATGATGCGCAGCCAACACCTTGCTATCAAGCGGATCAACAGAGGGGACATCCACGCCAATAAGCCGTATTCCCTTTTCAGCTAAATAAGGTCCCGCATCGTCCCTCAAATAAGTAATCTCTGTAGGAAATTCATTCGGATTTGTCCAGGAATTTGTACGAATCAGCAACCGAGTGATGCCGTCCAACTCAAACGCCTTCAACTCCTCTGCACCGATGCTCGATTTACCCGAAATTTCAATAACCCGCGCAGGTCCGATGTACAGCTCCAGATCCAGCTCCATGACCTTCCGACCTTCATTGTCAAAATGAAATGGCGCATCGATATGCGTGCCCGTATGGATACTCATCGTCAGTTTCCCGACATTCACGGAACCGCTTTGTTCCTTCGTCCAGCTGACCTCGTAAGAGAATGGCGTGTCTCCAGGCCAAGTCGGCACCCCTGTTGCCAATAGGCGAGAAATATCAAACATGGTTGTCATCCTTTCTTTCCTACTTAAGCGACTACGTCGCGCGTATTCTCAAACTTCTCGTATTGCTTTTCAACCATGATGGCTTTTAAACGCTGTACAGTCTCCCACACCTCATCGTAAGTTGTATAAAGCGCAACCGGAGCCAGACGAATAATGTTCGGAGCTCTGAAGTCCGGTACGATCTTATTTTCTTTTAATGATTTGCAAATGCGGGCCGCTTCTTCATGCTCTAAACAAACATGGCCGCCTCTGCGCAGATCATCCCGTGGATTCCCAATCGTGAAGCCCATTCCGGCCAGTTCCTGTTCAATCAAATCGAGCATATACGAGGTAATATGCAAGGATTTTGCGCGGAGTTTCTCGATGCCGGCCTCTGCGAACATTTCCAAAGAGCCGATAAGCGGAGCCATACTTAAAATATGCGGTGTGCCAATTTGAAAAGCACCTGCATGCTCCGCTGGCACAAATTGATGCTCCATATCAAATTGTTTGTCTTTCCGTGAACCGAACCAGCCTGCCAAACCTGGCGAGCGGCCGAAATGTTTGCGGTTTACGTATAAACTTGCTGTGCCGCCGGGACCATTGTTCAAATATTTGTAGTTGCACCAAAAAGCAAAATCAACGTCCCATTGACTTAAGTAATGGGGAACGGCACCGACCGAATGGCATCCGTCAAAGCCGATGAGGATTCCACGAGCATGCGCTTCAGCCGTTAAACGCTCGATATCGAGCAGCTGACCACTACGGTAGAGCACCGTCGGCAGAATGATCAAAGCAACTTCGTCCGTCATGGCCGCAATGATATCCGCTTCTTCAATGATACGCCCATCACGGCTTTTCACTTGAATCAAATGCTCCGCCGGATCGTATCCGTGCAGCTGCAATTGACTTTGAAGGGCATAAATATCCGATGGAAACGTCAATTCATCTGCCAAAATTTTCGTTTTCTTCCCCTCAGGCTTATAAAAAGTCGCCACAAGCTGATGTAAATTCGTTGTCGTGGAACCCGTCACAATGATCTCATCTTCTGATGCACCAACTAGCGGAGCGCTTAAAGCCGCCAATTTTTCCGGTAGGTAAAACCATGGGTATTGGCCTTGCAGCCAGCCATCGATGCCTTGGGTTTTCCAAGCATCAACGACTTCCAAAAGCGTTCGCTCTGCGCGTCTGGATAACAGGCCCAAGGAGTTGCCATCCATGTAGATCGATTCCGCCTTCACATAGAATTCATCTCGAAAGCGGGCTAGCTCATCTTCTTTATCAAGTTGCCGGGCAAATTCTTGGGAGTAATAAAAAGGTTCTCTGGACATAAAGCCCTCCTTGTGGATTATACAACTAGATCGAATCGTGCTTATCTTACTTAAAATTGTAGATGCCGTCAATTATTATACTACGGTTAATTAACGCGTGGACATAGGAGCGGATGTTTCGCGAAAAATAGGCACATCCACATTTCATCACACTACTCCCCCTTCAGCCAACTGCCTCCTTAATTGCCAATGACAAATTTCAAACAAGCCGGTTGGCAATGCGTGGCAACGCTTCTCGACTGTCTAACGGACTCAGCTGCTCTTATTTGGCGAAATATAGCCGTTTTGAAAATTTAACGGACACCAGCGCAGTTATTTTCTTATTTCCTGTGATGTCGCCCCGAAATCGGCAAATAACGGTTCCTGTGTCCGTTAGATTTAAAACAGGGCGATATTCACCCTATTAACGTTTGTGGAGTCCGTTAGAATTGGCTGGCGAGTTCACATGAAATAGAGCCCAGTAGTTCGTTGAGGAGAACGGAATCGTTGGAGGAGTTAATTTTCCTCCATAGTTTAGCTTGTTAAAAGCACAGTGGGAGCGAATTTTGGAGGTGGAGAACACCCAACGCCGCTAAAAATTCAGCGTTACTGAGACATTTGGCGGAGAGGGCTTCCTCATAGGAGAGGTAAGCTGGCTGGCTACTTAGAGGAACTACAGGGCGCTATTCTAACAGAATAAGTCCGTTTCCGCGTTCAAGCGGAACTGTAGGGCCCTATTTGCCGCCGAACCCCAATTTCTTCAAGAAAACGGACAAATAGAGGACGTCAGTT
>NZ_BILW01000024.1 GCF_004000765.1 Paenibacillus chondroitinus NBRC 15376
CGAGCTCAAGCGGTATGGCTTGCAGCACCATGTGCGCAAGCCGCGGGTGCAGCCCTAACGCCGACACACGTTTCCCGTGCGGTGTTAGGCCGCCATCCTCGTGCAGCGCGCCGAGCTGCACGAGCAGTTCCCGCGCCTGCTGATAAGCAGCAGCAGGCGGCATGTCCAGCCAGACCAGCTCCGCTGGGTCTGTCACGCCCCAGGCGGCCAGCTCGAGCGCAAGCGGCGCCAGATCCGCTTCGCGGATCTCTGGCGTGGAGCTTGGCGCCAGCTGCCGCTGCTCGGTCTCGGTCCACAGGCGGTAGCATACGCCTGGACCGAGACGGCCGGCACGGCCTCTCCGCTGATCGGCAGAGGCTGCGGACACAGGCACCGTCGTCAGGCGAGTCATGCCGGTGCGCGGTGAAAAACGCGGCACCCGCATGAGGCCGCTGTCGATCACAACCGTGACGCCTTCGACGGTCAAAGAGGTCTCGGCGATCGAGGTCGCGAGCACGACCTTGCGGTGCCCTGGCAGCAGGCATGGCGCCAAGGCCCGATCCTGCGCTTCCTGCGCCAGATTCCCGTAGAGAGGTACGATTTCCACCTCTTTTCCAAGCTGCAGCGCTGCCAGGCTGCCTGCCACTCGGTGGATTTCCGCTGCGCCCGGAAGAAAAACGAGCAGGCTGCCTTCCTCCGTCTGTAAGGCTTGGCGAATACTTTTGACCACCGTGGCTTCTAGTTTTTCCTCTTGTTTCGCATTCAAGTAATGCGTAGCCACGTGATAAGCGCGCCCTTCACTTTGAATAATCGGAGCCTGATCCAGCATGTCCGCTACAGGCTCAGCTTCAATTGTCGCCGACATGATGAGAATTCGCAGGTCTTCCCTTAGAAGCGTTTGCGATTGCCGGCTGAGTGCCAAGCCCAAGTCTGCATGAAGGCTTCGCTCATGAAACTCATCAAAAATAACAATCCCCACCCCCTCCAGGGCAGGGTCTGTTTGAAGCATACGGGTAAGGACTCCCTCCGTGATGACTTCAATCCGTGTGTTGGGTCCGACACAGGTATCATTTTTTACGCGATATCCCACGGTCTGTCCAACAGCTTCGCCCAGAAGTCGCGACATATAACGCGCCGCAGCGCGGGCTGCCAATCTCCTAGGCTCCAGCATTAAGATCTTCTGCTTATGCAGCCATGTTTCTTGCAAAAGGGCAAGCGGCACTTGCGTTGTTTTCCCCGCACCCGGTTGAGCGACCAGCACAGCGCAGGCATGTGTTCGCAAAGCTTCTTTCAATTGCGGGAGAACCGACTCAATCGGTAATGTGTTCATTTCTTTCACTCCGAGCTGTCAATAAGTCTTATTATCGATTGATCTATACGCTTTGATAGGTTTTCAGGTCCTCCACTCCGAAATATCCGAATATTTGTCGATTATTATTCGGAATTCCGCTTGTAAAAACTGTTCCTGACCCACTCAATCGTGTATACTGAAGGAATATCTGGTCACGAAAAGGAGTACTTGAAGATGAATGTACACGAAGCGATAACCAAACATTCGAATGCACAGCATCTGCACTTGGTGCGTTTTGCCGAACTGGACGCGCAGCGCGAGAGTGCGATTGATGCAGCAGTTGAACTGTGCAAAAGCGGACAGCCGTTTACCGTTGATGCGATCAATGCGGTTACGGCTCAAATCATCGCCCACGCCAAAGAAGGTATCTCTCCTCTACGTTCTTATGTAACCGAGGACATGGTACGCGATTACGTAAACAAAGGGTAGGAGATAAAAATCAATGGGAATTCTAACATTTGTAGCCATGCTGGTGATAGGATCGGCCTTTAGCGCCGGATTCTTGCTTTTGTTTAAACGTAAAATTGCGCTTGGAATCGTTTGTTTCGGACTCTCCATCGCAGGTTATATCGTTTACTCCTACATAGCGACTAAATACTTCGTCTAACATGCTTTGGATAACCGGTCGGCTTAGCTGATCGGTTCTTTTTCAACTCTAAGCTTCCCCTTAATTTAGCTGTGTTCAGCACTGGACCCATGAAATTGACTGTTATCGCTTGAGCGGTTACCCCCTCCGCCAATTATCCCAGTAACGCTGAATTTTGCCTGTGCTGGGTGATCTCCACCGGCGCTATTCCATTCTTTTTCACACAAACAAGGCATGTTTCCTTAGCGTTTGAAAAACCAGATCGTAATAAGCAGCTGGGTGCGGGACCAAATCATTCAGAGACACGAGCAAACTCGTTTCTTCCAGCTGTCCGTTTCCTCCTGTTCGATAGCCCTCTGCTTTCAACTCTCCGATTTCTCCATGCACCAAACGCTCTAACCCCGCTGCACTCACTTTAAATAAACCCGTTACCTCATCTGCTTGTAAAACATATTTGTCCAGAGATTGATCGCAGCGGTAAATAAAAACATGGCAAAACTCACGATCGATAAGATGATCAGACATCAGATCTTCTTCTGCAAAAAGTCCACATGGTACCAGCTCATTGAAGTCCACGCTCAATCCCAGCTCTTCCTTCATCTCTCGCGCGCCATCTTGAACGGTTTCCCCCGCTGCCAGATGTCCAGCACAGGAGATGTCGAGCAGATTCGGAAACAGGTCCTTATCTGGATGTCTTAACTGAAGCAAAAGAGCAGGGTTTTCGCTTTCCAGACTTACAATCCAGCATTGAAAAGTAGCATGCCATAAACCTTTCGCATGGACTTCCGAGCGTGGAGCTTGTCCAAGCCAATTCATTTTCTCATCATAAATATCAAACATTTCTTCGGACTTATTCAACGTGCTCTGTTCCTCCTCAGACCAACCTGACAACTAGCTATCTGCGCGTTTTTTTGGAAATTTTCATCGCGTACAGATCTTCTTCCAAGACACTCATTCTATCCATTAACGTTTTGCCGGCATCTTCAATCGCCTGATTATAAATAGGTGCCGCCAATTGTTGGATCATATAGTCCAACAGTTGTTCCGCCGCTAAATTCCCCATCGTAACACCATGATCGTTTTCCATATGCTCCTGCAAGTCACTGATCAGTATATTTTTCTCTTCCTTCGGTAGTTTCAACGGTTTCATCCTGAAGCTCCTTATTCGTATACAGTTAAATCAATTTCTTGAAAACGGCTGACTTCATTTACCCAACGCTCTGCAACATATTTCGTATGTACGGGATGAACATTATACGCGTCATAGGCCGCTTGATCCGCAAAAACCATGGAAAATCCGAAATCATAATCCGTCTTGGCACTCACCTGACGAAATACTTCAAATTGCTCGACCCCAGGTATGGCCGCAAGCTCTTGCGCGCTTCCTCTGAGAAACTGCTCAGCTTCAGGAGTGTCCTTGCCAACTTGCAAATTAAAAACAACCATATGTTTAATACGCTTTGAATTCATCGTCTCATGTCTCCTTTTTTATCCAACTTCACTTATTATAGCGGATTTTGCTGGTGTGAACTACACAACCTATAGATCAGCTTTCATGTACAGCTTTAAAGAGATTTTTCGCATCCCTTCCTTATTATGGAGAATAAAATAGTCCCCAAGTGTACACGTTAAGGCTGAACGTTAATCTGACGCAGAAAGGATGTCCAACGATGGAAAACAAAAAACATACAGGCAACTACAAAGGAACAACGAATATGAATGCAAAAAATCAGGACATGGAGTTCGTGAATGACACGTTGGAAAATGCACCTAGTATCACCCCTGTCAATTTAGCTAAAGACGATATTAGCGAAAGCGATGAGGGCCATCAATTAAATCAGAAGTAATTCAGGCAACGTAGATGAAGGGCAGATTGCTTTCCGAAACTTAATCGGGTTGCTCTCTGCTCTATTTTTACTTGCCCAAACTTGGCATCCCCTTCAGCTTGCGCTACTATAGGATGAGGGAAATGCTAAGAGGAGGTTGTCATACTTTGGAACAGGTTATCGTCGTAGGGGCAGGGCCTTGCGGATTATCCGCCGCTGTCGCTTTGCAGCGTGAAGGTCTTTCCCCCTTATTGATAGAAAAAAGCTGCATTGTGAACGCCATTTATTTGTATCCTACGTATTTACAGTTTTTCAGCACACCGGAGCTGCTCGAGATTGGCGGCTACCCTTTCTCCACCCCTCATGAAAAGCCATATCGCCAAGAAGCACTGGTTTACTATAGAGAGGTCGCCAGAAGAGAGCAGCTTCGCATTAATTCCTATGAGGAAGTTGTTTCTATTGAACCAATAGAAACAGGATTTAGCGTCCATACCGCAGATCAATTTGGCAAAAAGAAAGTCTATACAGCTAAGAAAGTTATTGTAGCTACCGGTTATTTTGATCATCCGAATATGCTTGGAATCCCTGGAGAGGATCTGCCGAAAACGACGCACTATTATAAGGAGGCTCATCCTTATTCCGGCGCCAAGGTCGCCATCATCGGGGGGAATAACTCCGCTGTCGATGCCGCTATGGATTTGCTCCGCGTAGGCGCTGAGGTCACGGTTATTTATCGAGGGAGCCATTTCTCAGCCAGTATTAAACCATGGGTCCGACCTCTTTTTGAAAGCAATGTGAACAAAGGCAGAATCCAGATGTGGTTTGACTCCCAGGTTGAACAGATTGATGAACACTCCATCTTGGTGCGTAAAGAAAGCGAACGAGTCACCTTGGATAATGACTTCGTGTTGGCGCTAACCGGCTTCCGGCCTGATCGCGAACTGCTGACTTCGCTCGGCGTCGGTTTTCATGAAGAAACGAATGCTCCGATTGTTAATCCTGAAACGATGGAGACGAGTATCCCGGGGTTGTATGTGGCGGGTGTCGTGGCTTCCTCCAAGTATGATGCGAACGAAATTTTCATTGAATCAGGCCGGCTGCATGGTTTAGCAATTACCAAACATATCATGTCCACAATTACCCTTCAATCTAGCTGATTGAAGGTTTTTTTCTATGAAAATATTTCCTGTTTTTCATAGATCCCTCTTCCAATGCGAACATTTGTTTGATATAATAAAAACAAGAACAAATGTTCCATTTAGATGAGGAGGTAGTTACATGATGAACGCCAGTCACAATTTCCGGTTTATTGAGAGAGATTATTGGTACCATAAGGCATTGTGTGACACTGACCATCTGCTCCCTGGACAGATTGACGCCATGCTGGATGAAGCACATACTCACTATGCCGATTATACGTTCAAGTTCTATGACGACGGCTCCGTGATTATCATAGACAATGACACGAATAACCGAATCAAGCCAAGAGAATTAACTGGCGCCGTTTATGATTTTTACATTCGCAAGCGGATCTATTTAATCAAATATAATTTGATGGAGAAGCAACTCCAATATGCCTGAGTGAAAGCACACAAAAGGCCATCTGCTAGGGACATTCATCCTTAACCGATGGCCTTCACTTTTTTAATTCACGCCGTGATAACGGAAGCACTTTTGGTTATGATCGTTCACCATGCCGACGGCTTGCATGTACGCATAGCAAATCGTCGAACCTACGAACTTGAAACCACGTTTTTTCAAATCCTTGCTCATGGCATCTGAAATCTCCGATGTCGCCGGCACATGACTCATATCCGTCCAGTGATTCATGATCGGTTGACCGCCAACAAATCCCCATATATATCGGTCGAAAGACCCGAATTCTTGCTGCACTTTCAGATAAGCTTTGGCATTCTGGACGACCGCTGCGATTTTCAATCGATTGCGTACGATCCCGGGATGCAGCAGAAGCTCTGCCAGTTTCTTGTCATCATACTGCGTGATGATTTCCGGATCAAATCCATCAAATGCTTCGCGATAACCTTCCCGCTTTTTCAATATGGTATACCAGCTTAATCCAGCTTGTGCCCCTTCCAGATTCAGCATCTCAAATAATTTGCGATCATCATGGACTGGAACACCCCATTCATGATCATGGTAATTGACATATAACGGATCCTCATTGACCCAAGAGCATCTGACCGTCATTTTATACACTCACCTCATCCAGATATCGAACACTTGTTCTCCTTTATTATAGAACCAATGCGAACAGATGTCCAGTTTCAATTAACCAAGGGTAAGCAGATTGTAAAATTGTTTCGTATTGTGCAGGATCGTCTCTGCCACGATGTCTGACTCCACAGCATGCAGAAGCGAAATCTGCTCAATGACATTGTGGATCATTCGCGGATGTGTCATTTGACCCGCGAAGATGCCTTCGAACGGCCATGGTCCGTCTGTTTCGACCATAAGCAGTTCAAGCGGATAATTTCGAACGAGCTCACGAATTTCTTCTTCATACAGAACATCCGGCGTGATGGAGATATAATATCCGGCTTGAATCATACGTTGAACGGTCTGAGGCGACCCTTTAAACCAATGAAAATGCGCCTTAGAAATACCATGTTTCTCAAGTAGATCGCACACGATATCGGCATCTTCGTAGACCGCATGCAGGACGACAGGTTTTTCTAACTTTGCTGCAAGCTCCAAGAATCGTTCCAGCAGTTGAACATAAGGGGTATAATCAAGTTGTTCCCCTCTTTCTTCCGCTTCGAGCCTGCGATAGTACGGCAAGCCGATCTCACCCACTGCGACCATAGTACTTGCACGTTCGTTTATCCATTTTAACAGCTCCTGGACGTCAGCTTCATGAGGGATCTCTTGCTCGGGATGAAAGCCATACGCCGCATAAACCTGGTTTGGTGCTTGTAAGCTCAGCCGCTCCGTTGCCAAACAGGATGCCAAGTGTCTGGATACCGCAATCAACGCCTCGACTTGCGATTGATCCAGCTCTGACACGATCTTCTGAGCTTCTGTTTCTGAATACATATCAAGATGTATATGTGCATCAATGGCATTGTTATTATTCATGATAGGATCTCCTGACGCAGTAGCCCTTGAATATGTTGGCGGAGCTCGTGAAATTCCGGGTCCGTCATCACTTTTTCATGTCGTGGCCGATCAAATGGCACAACAAATTGTTCGAGTACTTGTGCAGGTTTGCTCGAGAGAACATAAATGCGATCCGAGAGGAATATCGCCTCTTCAATGCTATGTGTCACAAACAGAATGGACCGTTTGTTTTGTTCCCATATGTTTAGCAGCCAAGACTGCATTGCTTGCCGTGTTAAAGCGTCCAAAGAGCCGAACGGCTCATCGAGGCACATGACCTCTTGGGGGCTCAAGAGTGCGCGCAGAAACGACACACGCTGCTGCATACCGCCAGACAACACATGCGGCAGCTCATGCTCATAGCCCCCTAATCCAACCTTAGGCAGCCATTCTCTTGCTTTGTCCAAGGCATCAGCACGCGATACCCCTGCAACCTCCTGCGCGAGCGCAACATTCGCTTCAATTGAGCGCCATGGGAATAACGCCGACTGCTGCGGCATATAGCTGATAAGCCCCTTGCTTCCAGTCACGCTCAAGCCATCCAGCCAAACCTCTCCTGAGGAAGGAGCAATGAGCCCGCCAATGATGTGAAACAGCGTGCTTTTCCCGCTTCCGGATGGCCCGATGATGGAAACGAACTCTCCCTCTTTGACATGCAGTGAGATATCAGATAGCACGGGGACCTGCTGTTTTTTGCCCGTGAACGTGTGATGGATCCCTTTCAGTTCTA
Source organism: Paenibacillus chondroitinus NBRC 15376 (assembly GCF_004000765.1). GTDB lineage: Bacteria > Bacillota > Bacilli > Paenibacillales > NBRC-103111 > Paenibacillus_E > Paenibacillus_E chondroitinus. The sequence continues at coordinate 7,590 of NZ_BILW01000024.1, forward strand.
ATTTGCTCAAGTTCCTTTCTCCCCTTCCTTAAGACGACCGTTTCACGTTCCACCGAATAAAGAGCTTTTCAAGCCCGGCAATCAGCCAAAAGAACAACAAACTAATGACAACAATGATTAATATGGCGACAAATTCACGATCTGCACGAAAGCCTGATTTCTGCAAAATCATATAATAGCCCAGACCGACACCGCCGCCCAACCATTCTGCAATGACAGCCCCCATCACGCTGTAGGTAGCGGATATTTTCAGGCCGGTAAACAGAAACGGAAGTGCGTGTGGCAGCTCTAATTTATAAAAAATCTGCCGTCTGCTGGCACCAATCATTTGCATATAGTTGTACATGTTTCGGTCCGTCTGCATAAATCCGTCCAAGGTTGACATGGTGACAGGAAAGAAGCAAACTAGTGCGATTAAAATAATTTTAGGTAAGATGCCAAAACCAAATAAAATAATGAGCAGCGGTCCCAGCGCGATAATCGGGACATTTTGGGACAAAATCAGGAGCGGATAAAACCCTGCCTTCAGAAAAGGCACTCGATGCAAGCAGCTTGCTACGATAACGCCTCCTGTTACACCAACAATAAACCCAATTAACATTAAACGTACTGTAGCAAATGTGTGCATCCATACCCGTGGCATGTCCGTAGTACCGTCCTGCCAGATCTTAAGCGGACTTGGAAGCAGCCAGCTTGCCGTTCCTCCCCAAGTCACCGCAAGCTGCCAAATAAGCAAGAGAAGGATGACCACAACAATCGGTGGCCACCCTGCTTTCAATCCGTTCTTCAGTTTCATTATCTGTATTTCTCCGTCAGCTTGTCCATCGATGCGCCAGACGGGTTAAAATAGATTTTCACTTGCGAGATAACGTTAGGGCTGCCCATCTCAATCATCGCTGCATTCATATCTTGAATGATCAGCATAAGCTGATCGAGCTCCCCTTCCATCGTCGTTTCGAGCGGGGAAACGAAATATTTCACGCCTGACTTGGCGATGACTTCAATGGCTCGATCTACATAAGGGATAACATCTTCACCGTTTTTTGTTTTGGGAATAATTTGAATACTTACAAGTGCATTAGCCATCGTAAATGCCCCTTCCGAGTTATAAAATTATTTCGTGCCAGCAGGTAAGAAATTGTTCGTAAACGCTGCGTCTACATCTAGATTTTTCTCCAACAGCTTATGCTCCAACATCCAGTTCGCATAATTTTCCCATACTTGACGTTTTTGTTCGCCCCAACGCGGCGCATCATCCTGATAACGAGGGCTTAACCATTTTTGGCTGGCCATCACGAGTTTGGCATCCAAGTCAGGTACAGCTTTGATCAAAATATTGGCGGCATCCTCAGGCTTGCTGATTGCGAATTGATAACCCTTGGCTGCTGCGGCCGTGAACGCTTTAACAAGCTCCGGCTTCTCTTTAATCAGCTTTTCGCTTGTTGCCAATACAGGAGTATAGTAGTCCAGTTTATCCGAATATTTGTTCAAATAAATCATGTTCAGCGGCTCTCCGCGAAGCTCCGCGTCCACACCTGTCCAAGCATAATAAATCCATGCGAAATCGATATCTCTTTTGACCGCTGTGAAATAATCGGCATCACCGATATTTACGTTTTTCACTTTGCTTGGATCAGCTTTCTCGGATTGCATCAGCGAATCGATCATTGCGCTTTCAGCCGGGGCTCCCCAACCACCGTATGTTTTTCCTTCGAAATCCTTAGGTGTTTTAATGTTCTTCGCTACCGGTGAAGCAAATCCCGATGTATTATGCTGAATAACAGCTGCAATGGAAACGAGGGGTACACCTTGGATACGTCCCTGCGTGATGCTTTCTTGATAAGAAACCCCGAATTCGGCCGCTCCTGAAGCAATCATCGCATCCGCTCCGGCTTCGCCAGGCGCAATGATTTGAACATTCAGTCCTTCTTGTTCAAAAAATCCTTGGTCTTTCGCCACATACAGACCCGTATGGTTGGTGTTCGGCGTCCAGTCCAGGACAACCTTCACATCTGTAAGCGGTTTTGCCGAAGCGGCAGGGCTGGCTGAAGCAGCCGGGCTAGCCGGATTGGCTGGTTTCGCCTCTTGTTTCCCGCAACCTGCTGCAAGGACAGTCAAGCTCACCAGCATAAGTGTTGCAATTTTTTTCCAGTTCATTTCTTGTTTCCCTCTCCCTTATATCTATATAACCACAAGAAAAAGCTCCCGTTATCCGGGAGCGCCATTGGTAGAAAAATTATAAACCCATACAAAATTAATATAAGAAAGGAGCATTTTGTGTGAATTCTCTACGCTGGCATTACCCAGATCAGATTAACGGTTAGTGACATTTCGGTCACAATCTCAGCCTGACGACTCAAGCTCCCGTGGGTTCTTATTGGTTTGATATTACCATACCGCATGTTTTGACAAAATGCAAACCTATAAATTCAGTGCAGACTAACCGTTCCCTATTAAAATCGAAGATTTATAAAGTCACAATCCACCTCTTAACGGTTCGTTACCATTCTCCAGACGACGCATTTCCATCGCATACAACTTCAACGCAATCTGCAGTTGCAACCGATCATCTGCATGTTGAAGATCCACATTTAACAGTTCTTTCACCCGTTCCAACCGATATATCACCGTATTGTGGTGGGTATAGAGTTTTTGCGCGGTTTTTCGAACATTCTCGTTTTGGTCAAAGTAAATAAAAAGCGTGTAAATCAACGAACTTTGATGCTTCCAATCATGAGCCTCCAGAGGAGCAATCCACTCCTCTCGAAATTTCGCTAACTCACGACCTTGCGGGAGCAAATACAAGATTTTATAAATACCTAAGTCCTCATAGGTGATCATTTCTTGCTCCATGCCACAAATATAACTAATCGTACATATGTTGGATGCTTGTAAGTAGCTTTCATTCACATCCTCGGCGGAGTTCACTATTTTTCCTAGGCAAAAAGAAAAAGTAAATGGCGACGAATGTTGACTGTTTATCCCCTGCAAGGATGCCTTTAATCGCCGTCTAAGCTCCTTCTCCTGCAGACTCGCTTCCGAGTTGAACAATACAACTAAATGATCACCGAGAATGACATATAGGAAATCTCGGCTGTGCAGCGATTCTTGCTGTCTTAATTGTTGTACAATTCGTTTGAGCTGTACGGCGTCAGGAACAGCAGCCAGCCATCGAACGAGGACTACACGGAAATAACCATTATGATCAATTGGACAACCACATGCTTCAGCACGTAAATCCAAGTCTCTTCGAGTTCCAATTCGTCCAATGAGCCAGTCTTGTAAAAACTGATCAATATATTTCGCTTCCACCTCACGTCTAGCATTCATGTTCATCATCTCTAAATGAATCAAAACCCCCAATCTCTCTAAAGTTAGGGTATCGATCGGTGTTAATTCTTGATGCCACTCCAGAAGTAAAAGAAAGGATTCAATACCATACTGTTCTTTGATTTTGGTCACTGTCATCTTGATTTCGCGATCTCCGATGACCAAATGCTGGATACCTAACTTACTATTTTTCTGGAGCTGTTCCAACGTCAACTGCTTCTTCAAACCCATCTCTTGTGTAAGCCGCTCCGTTGAAGGGGATACACGGAGCTTACCAACCGAGCTTAATAGCAGAATTGGATTCGTAAGTTCCTCCTCTACATGTCCGAGTAAATCCTCTAATCCCTTTCCTTCCAAAAGCAGCTCTGAAAAGCGCTGAAATCGCCGCTGCAGCAAAGCCAATTGTGCGGCTTCATGCACGAGAACGCGTTCCATCACTTCGCGAACAACTTCCGAGAATACGGTACCTGGCGGCAATTCAATAATTGGAAACTGATATTGTTCTGCTACATCTAAAACCCGAGTTGGGATTTCATCTAGGAACCGTTTCGTCTTGATGCCTAATGCCGCGACTCCTTTCTCCACAAGCTGAGGAATTAACTCAGCAAAAGCGCTTGGATTGTCACGAAAAGGATAACCCGTAGAGATGAGAAATTCACCTGGCATAACCCAGTCAATCACATCTGGAACCTCCATAACATTTACGCGAATGACCGCTGTATCCAAACCTGGATGACCAGCAAGAACCTTGGAACCTGCCAAGTGCGGCATCCCAAGCAAATCTCGACAAATCAATCCATGACCCACCCGCTGCTCGCTCATCCGCATTGGCCCCTTATCCGTCATAAGTGTTATTTAATGCCGCTATCCAATCATCCGCCCTGCCCACCCAGCCGAAAATACCGCCTTGTTGGTGCACCATGCAGAGCGCAGCCTCCTGGTCAGCGGGATCAAAAGCCGCCGTCCCGTCCTCAAGGACGAGACACTCATACCCGCGATCGTTCGCTTCGCGAAGCGTCGTATGTACACAGACGTGCGTCGTCACGCCTGTCAGTACCAGTGAAGCGATGCGCCGCTCCTGCAGCAGCGCATCCAGTGGAGTCCGGTAAAAAGCCCCTTTACCGGACTTGTCAATGATGAGCTCGCCCTCAATGGGCGCGAGCTCATCGACAATCTCGTGCCCGCGCTCTCCGCGCACGAGAATTCGCCCCATCGGCCCTTCGTCGCCGATGCCCGCACCTTGAAGCCGGCTGCGCCGCAGCTTCGTCGGTGGACAATCCGAGAGGTCGGGGAGATGCCCCTCTCGGGTGTGAATAACCAGCACGCCATGTTCACGACAAGCGGCCAGCACCTGCTGCAGCTTCGGGATAATGGCCCTTGTCTGGGAAATATCATTGCCCAGCAGCTCGCCGAACCCGCCCGGTGAGCAAAAGTCATTCTGCATGTCAATAACGACAAGCGCAGTAGCGCGCTTGTCGCATTGGAAGTGGAATGGCTTTGCTGGAAGCTTCACAAGCTCAGACATTCGGCTTCGCTTCTGTGGCTGTTGGATGTCCATAAACAGTGGCGTCCACAAGGTAAGTTTGAAAAAAGCTATTGCTCGGCACGTTCGCATCTGCGGGTAAGAAGATGCTGATTTGTTCTGTAGGCTGAGAATCATCATTCGCTACAGAATGGATCGTCTGAGCGGGAACATGAAACGTATCTCCAGCTTTATAACTAATCCATTCACCATTACATAACAGCTTTACTTTACCAACTGTAATGTGTATCACTTCCACAACATCATGATAGTGCGGCAGCACTTGTCCGCCAACGCCGATTCGCTCCCACAAAATCGAGCTAACTCTAACGCCAAAAGCATCCGCCATGGCTGCATCCATAATTTCCCTGTGATAAAGCTCAGGATGGGCGATTATCGGTGTCCAAGGCAGTGGCTCACCTTGTAATACGGTTGTTTCCTTGGCTAACATGAACATCCTCCATTCGTAATCATTATTGAAGTGCGATTTATGCCAATCGCAGCTTCTTCAAAGCCTTAATCACCTGTTCGGAATGAGCTACGGCACCAAACACCCCGCCCTGCATCGTAATGATTTTCAAAGCAGCTTCATGATTGCCTTCATCCGTTGCACCTGTACAATCCGAGATAAGCAAACATTCATAGCCTCGATCATTCGCATCACGCATCGTGGTATGTACACATACATCGGTGGTGATCCCTGTTAAGAGAAGGTGTGTTATTCCTTTGGTTCGCAAAATTAAATCCAAATCTGTCGCATAGAAGCTCCCTTTACCCGGTTTATCTAGGGTCAATTCCCCCTCCAACGGGGTAAGCTCTTCAATGATTTGCCAGCCACGCTCGCCTCGGACTAAGATCCTGCCAGCAGGTCCTGACGAGCCGATCTCAGCACCGATCTGTTGACTTCGCCAGCGCTTATTTGGAGGTAAATCCGAGAGATCAGGCCGATGGCCTTCTCTTGTATGGATGACCGTGAATTCAGGTATAGCACGTACTTCAGCTAGCAGCCTTTTGATGGGCTCAATGGTCCTTGTTGTCAAAGAAAGATCGTAGCCCATACGATCCACATACCCGCCTTTCCCGCAGAAATCAATCTGCATATCAATGACGAGAAGTGCCATTTTAGCTGGTATCAATTCATTATCATAGGGCCACGCATACGGTACAGCTTCTATGTTCATATAATCTACTCCTTACTTAAGATCAGAGGCTTGTTCATTTTGGAATACTTCCGATAACACCCTCAACGAAATAGTCAGTTGCTTCGAGTTTATCCAATTCTAATTTTGCTCCCGCTTCAATTTTCACCGTACCTTTCTGATCCTTTATCGGTCCATTGAACGGATTCAATGTGCCAGCAATGAGATCTGCTTTCCCTTTCTCTACGAGTTTTTTCACATCATCAGGAACTTGATTGCCGAATGAGGCCAACTGAACGACATGATCTTTAAGCTGTCCACGATATTTCCCGTCATATTTGCTTCCTTTAAATGTGCCTGCGATTCCTGTTCTCACCATATCTACGTATAGATCTGACCAGTTCCAAATCGAGCCTGTAACCCAACCCTTTGGCGCGAGCGCAGAGGCTTCTGCATGATAGCCCACTGAGAGCGCACCACGTCTTTCCGCAGTTTCAATAACGGTTTTGGTGCAATCCTGATGCTGAGATAACACATCAATCCCTTGATCAATCATACTGTTCGCCGCATTTGCTTGCTGAGCAGGATCACACCAGCTGCCCGTGAATACAACGGTCGTCGTCGCACTTGGATTAACGGATTTGGCGCCTAACTCGAAAGCGTTGACGTTCAGCAATACCTGAGGAATCGGTACCGAAACGATATAACCGAGCTTGCCGGATTTCGACATTTTACCGGCAGCAATCCCAGCTAAGTAGACGGGTTCCCAAATCGTTCCAAAATAGGTTCCTAAGTTTGCAGCTGTTTTCAAACCACCTTGATGATAAAACAGCACATCCGGATGCCGCTTCGCTACATTCAAGGCAGGATCTAAATGACCATACGAAGTTGGAAAAATAATTTTGGCTCCGTTTCGTATCATCTCTTCCATGACCCGCTCGGCTTCTGCAGTTTCCGGAACATTTTCACTACGCAGCACTTTTAAGTCCGGAAATGCTTTCTCTACACCTTGACTGCCAATATAGGCGGCTTGATTATAGCCATAATCATCTTTCGCACCAACGAAGATAAAGCCTACAGCTTTCCCTCCAGTGCCGGCTGCTCCCCCGCTCGATGATACCCCAGAAGTAGGTGCAGAACTCGCACTGCATGCCGCAAGGGTCATGAATAAAGCAATTGAACAAGCAATAAGGCCCCACTTTTTCACAATAATTCGCATGGTTAAAGACCTCCTCTATCCTATTTTTTTTATAAGTTAAAATTGCTCCAGACTCTTTAGCTGCTCAGCCTCCTCCCGCACCTGTGAACACTTTGGACAAGCCTTCCGGCATCTGACTCCGCTGGTTGCGAGCTACCATGTATAACGCCAGCAATGTGATCACATAAGGTGTCATGAATAACAGAAAGGGGGAAATATCGTACCCCTGTTGTTGAATAACAAGCTGCAAGGATTGCGCACCTCCGAATAGATAAGCACCAAGCAGGGCTTTGGTTGGCCTCCAAGCTGCAAAGATCACAAGAGCAACGGCTACGACTCCTTTACCTTGAGTCATATTTTCGACCCAGGTATGCGTGTAGGCAGTAGAAAGCTGCGCGCCCCCTATTCCCGCTAGAAAACCTCCTGTCATCACCGCGCAATACCGAATTAATTTCGGCGAAAAGCCGTACGTGTAGACGACTTCCTCTCGTTCACCTGTCGCCCGTAATATGACGCCTATTCTTGTTTTGAATAGGAGGAACCAAATCATAGGAACCATCAAAATAGAGATATACGTTAGACTGTCATGCTGGAATAACAGCGGTCCAATAAAAGGGATTTGGGATAAGTAAGGAATGGAAATCGCTTCAAAGCCATTAATTTGTTTGTTCACGAAACCTCGGCCAAGAAAGGAAGTCAAGCCTATCGCGAAGAACATCACGGTCAAACCGCTGGCTAACGCATTGGCTTTGCGTGAAATAACCAAGAAGGCATGAATCAGGGCTAACACGGCACCAAGCAGCCCCCCTGCGAGTGCCCCTAACCACGGATTCCCGAACCAAACGGTTACTGCAAAAGCGCCTAAAGCCCCGCCCAACATGGAGCCTTCTGTCCCAAGGTTTACGACGCCAGCCCTTTCAGCAATCAATTCGCCTAGGCTTGCATAGAGGACAGATGTGCCAGCACGAATGGCTCCTGTTCCAATATCGACTACGTTCATGCTTGCTTCCTCCTACCGAGAGCTAGAATGGCGAAGAGAACAAAGGCCATAAGAATTTGAACAGAGGATGCAGGTAATCCACTAGTCATCTCAAGAGAATTTCCGGCAACACTGATCATCCCGATGATGAAGGAAGTCGCGATCAGCCATAACGGGTGATTCCATGCCATCCAAGAGGCTAAGAAGCCTAAATAACCATAATTCATCCCGGTTGTCGGGCGGAGCCGTCCTTCAATTCCTGTGATTTCAATCATGCCTGCGATGCCAGCCAAAGCGCCTGCCGCGATCAGGACCCAAAGCTGAATATGGGTCTCTTGAAAACCGGCTCGTTTAGCAGCAAGCACATTACCACCAACTACGCGAATTCGGAATCCTAAACGGGTATGGCTAATAAGGAACCATACGACTCCTGCTAGGATAAGTGCAAAACAAATGCCAATATGTACGCGACTTGAGCTTGAGAACGTGACTAAACGAAGTTGTTCGGCGAGTTCTTTGGAGAACGGCCAATTAAAAGAGGCGGGATCCTTGAGGAGACTGTGTACGAAGAAACCAATCGTATAGTAAGCCACATAGTTTAAGAGCAGTGTTGTGATGGTTTCATTCATTTTACCTTTCACTTTACCAACAGCCGCTATCGCTGCCCACGTTGCGCCTCCTAAGGCGCCGACGATGACGAGAATGGGAATGCCAACCCAACCAGGCACAGTTGGAAGTAGGTACATGCCAACAGCGGTAACAGCCAGGGCACCAATCGCTAGCTGCCCCTCACCACCTACATTGATCATCCCTGCCTTCGCTGGCAGTGCTGCCGCGAGAGCCGTAAGAATAAAAGGTGTGGCTTTAATGACCACCTCTCCAAAACCATACAAATCCCCAAATGTGGAGCGAAGCATCGTACCATACAAAACAATGGGATTCACATTAGAAGCAAGCAGAAATAGCGCAAACGCTAGAAGCGGTGCAATAACAACGAATACAGGAGTAAGGATAACTCCCCATTTCGGTTTAGCAGGACGTTGTTTTAGGGGCACAATCACACTCATGCTGTTTCCCCTTTCAACATGATTTGACCTATTGTATAGGCATCGGTTTCTGAAGGTATAAACGGTCCATGCAGCTTTGCATTCGATAATACGAGCAGCTCGTCCGAAAGGGCGAATAGTTCACCCAGATCCTCCGAAATCAAGAGAATAGCGGCGCCTTTATCAGCGAGGTCAATCAACATATTCTGAATTGAACGCGTCGTTCCGATATCAAGCCCACGACTTGGATAGCTAACGAGGAGAACACTAGGTTCCTTCAAGAGTGCTCTCGACAAGATCATTCGCTGTACATTCCCTCCCGATAGACGATCTGCCCTTCTGTCAGGATCCGCAAGTCCTAGCACTTGCACTTCTTTTCTTGCTTGAAGTTGTGAACGAATATACGACCAATCCATACCGAGACCCTTGGGCTTCATCGGAAGACCTGCAAGCACCATATGCTCGAGAATGGTAAAACCAGCAATGACCGAATCCGTCAAAGGATCTTCTGAGACTAAGACCATACCTGCATCAATGTAAGCTTTGACTGGCGAGCTCGTTAGATTAATACCATTAATTATTAGAGAACCAGATGAGAGGGCTCTCAGACCAAAAAGTGCCTCGAATAGTTCCTTTTGGCCATTTCCTGAGATGCCAGCAATGCCAACAATCTTCCCTTTCTCGATCGATATATCAATTCCATCCACAATCATTTGGCCATGATCATCCTGAATTGTCAGCTGGCGCCCTTGCAAAGCATGCACAGGAACCTGAGAGCTGGCGATCCATGGAGTTCGTTCTTCCAGCTTCACAAGCTGCTTCATCCCCATCATACTGGCCACAAGCTGATCCCCTGTGAAATTAGCTTCTTGGGTTGCTGTATAGATCACTGACCCGTGACGGAGTACGGTCACACGATCTGCAACTGCCATTACCTCATTGATTTTATGTGTAATTAATAATACAGCGTAATGGTCCTTTCGCAGACGATCCAGCATTTGTAGGAACGCATCAACCTCTATTGGCGTTAAGACACTCGTTGGTTCATCAAAAATAATGAGCCGTGTCCCTTTCATTAGCAGCACCTTGAGAATTTCAACACGTTGCCTCTCCCCTAGATCCAACTGCCATACCCAAGCATCAGGATTAACGGAAATTCCATAGCGAACTGAAACTTCAAGGATTTGTTGCCGTATTTTCGTTCGATTCATGAAGACGCCCTTATTCGTGATAGCTAAAACAATGTTCTCAAGTACACTCAGTGCTGGAACGAGACGAAAATCTTGGTAAACCATACCAATACCCTGCGCTTTGGCTTTCGCTGGCGATTGGAGCCTAACCTCCTCACCGAGCCACTTCATTGTCCCCTCGTCTACACTGTAAACACCTGAAATCATTTTCATTAGTGTACTCTTGCCCGCTCCGTTCTCGCCGAGAATGGCATGCACTTCCCCGGCCAATACCTGAAGATCAACCTTATTGCAAGCGAGTAGCTCCCCGAAGCGTTTGACCAATTGATTAGCTTCTAGCAAAGGCGCTAGAGGAATTGAATCCAGGTTGGTCTCCATACAACACCTCTTCATCCATGTTATTTTTCATAACATAACTTCTCTATCTCTCTGATGTTTCTAATTATATTACATGAATAATGGGATGTCGTTAGTAGAAAAGACTAATAATCATTGAATTCCATTGGTGAGAAACACTTGTTAGATTTATTATATGTAACATTTAATGACATAAAAAAACCACCTTCCCTGGTTGGAATGTGGTTTCATTGGGATGATTTTATTTGTAAATCAAGATAACAAATTTTTAATTTACAAGCCATTCTTTCAACTGCGAGCCCATCCGCTTCGCATCCTGGTAACCCAACTCATGTAAAACTTCGAGTTTCTTAGGGTTTTTCTCCATTCGGCCTACCAGCACTTTGGACGATGGACGAATGACGATCGCGCTGCCATCCGCTTCCATTTGCCTAACGAGCTCTAAAGTGCCATTATAAATTTCACTACGATTAACTAATACATCTACCAAGCCATCATATTTCGGGTAAAAGCTTTTAGCCAACCAGCGCTGTTTAAAAGGGGTCTTGCGATAACCCATCTCTTTGGTTAAGACAATGATATGTTTTCTGTTCCCGTCTGCAACTGATTTCCTCACAGGGATTGGATCTACCAAGCCGCCATCAAACAAAGTACGGCCATCATAATGAATGGGCTGCGCAACAAACGGCAGCGAGCTTGAGGCTTGAACGATCGGCATCGTTTGCTGGTCGAGCTGATGCTTCGTATAATAGACCGGCTCTCCTGTATGCGCATCGGTAGTTCCGATAGCAAATTGCTGAGGGGAACGATAAAATGCATCGTAATCAAACGGCACTAATTTATTAGGCAGTTCATTGAAGATAAAATCCATGCCAAAAATGCTTTTTTGACGCAATAAATTGCGATAACTTAAATACCGGTGATCTCCAATATAGTCAATGGTCACTTTCTTATTGCGACCAGGTTGTTTCGAAATATAGGATACCGCATTGCAGGCCCCTGCTGATACACCAACTACATACGGAAAATACCAATCTTGTTCCATAAAGTATTCCAAGACTCCCGCGGTATATACACCTCTCATACCTCCGCCTTCCAGTACGAGTCCAATTCCTTCCATCGTGACACCTTCTTTCTGTCTATCTCTAGCCCTTTATTAGCATACAGGAAATGTCAATTAAAATAAATGCTCCTCCGTCTCCGTAAGAATGACAAAGAAGCAGGTTCAAGCCCTTTTTTTATATGGATTCGGGAATTACCCCACATAATCCGCGTTTTTGACCAAATTCCGCAAGCCTATAAGAAAAGGCTGCTCGCAGGTCTATCGTGACCTTTTGAACAGCCTTACCGCTTTAACTATGAATTCGTTTTGTTAATGTTGTTTAAGCTAGGTGGAAATTCAGCAGCATTTTGCTTCTTTAACGTCTGAGCTTCTTCCATCAAGGAAGCGTCATTCTGCTGATTATTCTTCTTATCAGGACGATTCACTTTGGTCATTGCCTTCACCTCCATCATCTCCCACCTAGTATGAGAAGGCTGCCGGCTTATTATGCTTTATCGATCCTTAATGCCGTTAACGTTGTTCTCTGTAAAGCTCCTTAATCACCAGAAATTCATCCAAGTGCTCCAGAAAAAGATCCACAACCACGGGGTCAAAATGGCGTCCGCGTTCTGTTTTTAATAAATCCAGCACCCTATCCAGCTCCCATGCTTTCTTATAAACACGATCACTGCATAGTGCGTCAAACACATCGGCTAACGCCGTAATACGCCCATAGACGTGAATATCCTCGCCGCGAAGTCCATGCGGATACCCTGAACCATCGAATCGCTCATGATGCTGCTGCGCAATGATTGCCGCTGCGTTCAACACTTGCTTGTTCGAATGTTTCAGCATTTCATAACCCAAATTTGAGTGGGTTTTCATAATTTCGAATTCTTCCTGCGTCAATGGGCCTGGCTTATTCAGGATCGCATCCGGAATCCCCACTTTCCCGACATCGTGCATCGGCGAGGCTAGACGAATAACCTCTGCTTCTTGTTCTGACAATCCGTATTTTATCGCCAGCAAACGCGAATATTCCGCTACTCGCTTCACATGATGCCCCGTTTCACGGGATCTTGTTTCCGTGATTTCCCCCATCGTATAGATGATTTCTTGCTGCGTGCTTTCCAACTCTTCATTCAAATAAATATTCTCGAAAGCAACGGAAACGTTCGTGCAGTAGATATCGATCAAATACCGCTCCCACTCACTGAGCTCTTTGAAGCCATTCATATAAATGACATTCTCCATGCCCATCTTGCTTTGAAAATAAATCACAAAACGGTCGGAAGCAAACGAGCTTTTTTTCGTTAAAAAAGCGAGCTCAATTTCACCGAGAACGTGCTCGGGAACGACGTCACGCGCTCTTTCATCCTGATTGGACGCATAGTCGCCGCTCGCAGCCAAGATATAAATATCCTCGACACCCTTTGTTACGGCAAAGCTGCAATGAATGGCATTTTTATGCAAATTAACGATTGAGGTCATTTGCGTTAATACGCCCGAGGCAAACTTCTTCATAGATTGCAGCTCAAACAGCGTTGCCGAAGATTTAATGATTTCCTCCAAGCCTGATCTGCTTTTCTCAATTGTCTTCAAATCCCGATAGGAGCGCAGCGCGGTAACGACGGTCGTGAACAGCTTTTGCGTCGTTAGCTCGGTTTTCTCTTTGTAATCATTAATGTCATAATCCATAATGACTGTACGCTCAGGAGCTTGACCAGGCTGGCCTGTACGCAAGATAATGCGGATCGCGGTATTTTTTAATTCCTCGCGTATATATCTTACAGTTTGAAGCCCTGCATCTTCCTGCTCCATCACTACATCGAGCAAAACCAATGCTGCATTAGGCTGCTGTTGCAAGACTTGTTTAGCTTCTGCAGCGGAAAAAGCGCTGTGAAACTCCAACTTCCTGCCATCAAACTCAAACTCCTGCAAAACCATCTTCGTCACTTGATGAATCTGTTTTTCATCATCGACAATTAAGACAATCCATGGATCCTGTTCCATTACCACATCATTTGTGGGAACGTTCTCTTCCTCATCAGCAAAAAGAAGTTCATCCAGGTCCATTAACCCATCCTGTCTCGTCATAGCTCGGACTCCTCCTCTAACGGAATCGTGATCATAAATAAACTGCCTTGTCCCAGCGTACTCAAGCACTGGATGCTGCCATTCAGCGATTGCGTGACAAGGTTATAAACGATATTCATGCCTAAGCCGGTACCGCCTTTGCCGCGGCTGGTCGTAAAGAAGGGATCAAAGATATGATCCAGTACCTCCTGCGTCATTCCATTGCCATCATCGGAATAAGCGATCTGAATATGATCTTGGTGTTCAGTGACACGAATGCTTAGACTTCCTTCATCCTCTGGTCCATAGGCATGATTCACTGAATTCATAACTAAATTCGTAACAATTTGCGATACCGCTCCTGGATATGTATACAGATTAAGGCCATCATCACAATAGATGTCTACACGAAGTCTCGTTTTCTTCAGTGATGGCTTCAAACTGGCAACGATTCCTTCTAGATACTCCCTCAAAAGAAACGTGCGTTTCACTTCCACGCTCTGATCGACGGAAATTTGCTTAAAGCTCCGCACTAGTGAAGAGGCTCGTTCCAAATTCGTCTGGACCATGGCATTCGTTTCGCCGATGATGGAAAGAAACTGTTCCAAATCAGACTTTTTCATTTTACCTGTTTCGTACAAGCTCCGGAAATCCTTCGTCTTCTGATCCAAATAGGTGATCGCGGTAACTCCGATGCCTATTGGAGTATTAATTTCATGGGAAACACCCGCAACGAGGTTGCCTAAGGCTCCCATCTTCTCGGATTGAACCAATTGATCCTGGGTAATTTGCAGCGTGTTGAGCACCTGCTGGAGCTCCTTATAACGTTCATCCAGATTTTTTACCATATCATTAAAAGCTTCGGATACTTCCGAAATTTCGGGAGAAGCCTGAAATTGCAGCAGCGGAAGCTCCCCGCCCTGCTTGACAATCACAGCAGCTTCGCGAAGCTTGCTTAAAGGTCTAATGACAATTGTGCGTAAGATAAGCCATAGCAAAACGGATAAGATGATAGCAATGCTAATGCCTACAGCTAAAATGAGCTTCGTACGCTTCTTAAGCAGCACAGACTCCTCGGAAGAGTCGAAAATGACTTCCACGGCTCCAACAACCATGCCATCTTCTTGCAGCGGCGCAATGAGTCTTACAACTGGCTTCTCGCTTTTCGCCATTGGCAGCCGGTCTACGATCGTTTTGTCCTGCTTTGGAATAATCACGCTGGATGGATCCAGACGCTTGCCGACCTGTTCACGATCAGAAGCAGCCAGGATAGCTCCGTCTTTGCTGTAGAGCTTCATTTCGAGAACCCGCGTGTTTTTATATTGAATATAGTCAAAAATTTGCTGCACATCCGAAATCGATCGGGATTCCTCGTAACGTCCGTTGATGGCGATGGTCATGCCGCTAATTTGGCTCACATAAGCTTCTTTGATGGATTGATTTAAACTCTTCGTATCGAACACCATCATCGTCGAAATCATAATGACCGTCACCGATGTAATCAGAAATACGACTCGTTTCTGTAAACTGAGCTTCTTTCGCAGTATGAGCATATGCAAGAGGCTCCTATTTCACGTCAAACGTTATCGTTTTGCTAACGTCGTAAGGCGTATGGTCGTTGTTATGTAAGGATACTTTGACTTCATGCGGCCCCTTGCTCAAATGGTCCAGCACTTTCTGTTTGTCCGTCACGACAATTTTCTCGCCTTTATCCAGGGAAATATGGATGTGCCCTTCCCCTTCAACTCGTTGATGATCATAATGCTCCTTAGAAATCTTCAGGTCGGTCGTCATCTGCAGCGTTACGGCATCGCCATTAACAGCCGCACTGACTTCTAATGTTGGCGTATACGTATTTGTCGGCGCTGTACTCGTTTTCGCAGACCCACATCCGGAAATGAAGATGGCCATTGCAGCTGCCAAGTAAATACTTTTACAAATTCTCATCTTTTCATCCCCTATTTAATCGTTAATTGTCTATTCATGTCAAAAAAAGCTATCCTCTTTAGCTTATGAATATTCATATGGTTTGTCCACTTATATTTTGGAAACAAAATCCTTTATTAGAACACTATTCAATGTATTCTTAATTTTCAGACATTTCTTGTCGAATCGTCATAAGAACGCTCACATTTTGCGCTTGCCCAGGAAATAATTTCATTTCCCGAATGAAGAATGATTTCCCCAGCTTTGGAGCAATGTAGTAAAGTCACTGTTCATTTTAAAATAACTCGATCTTAGGAGGCTCTCCCCTATGTCCGACACCCGTGATTTTTCGATGCAGGTCCAACACGCCATTGACGCAGCAGATCAAGCCATACGATTGGCTTCAGACGCTGAGTATAAACTGCAAAGAGCCATCGTGCAGGCTCACCCTCAAGATATACAATCCGCACAAGCCGCTCTGACGCAAGCCAAGCACAAAGTCAGGGATGCACAGGCCCAACTTGAAACGTACAATAATGAGCAGTATGGGCAGCAAATCCAGCAAACGTTGGAGCAGTTGAATCAAGCTTCTCAAGACGTCGATGCCAATCAGGTGAAATTTCACACCCCTAAACAAATTCGGTAAACATCGGTTCTATGTAAAAGGTGATCGAAATTCGATCGCTTTTTTCTTTTTATATGAACAATATGTTAAACTACTGGGGAAGGTTTTCAAGTTATTTGGGGAGGCACTACATTTCATGCTCGTTATCGGAATTGCCGGAGGTACCGGTTCAGGAAAAACTACAGTAGCCAGATCGATCATTAATAAACTGGGATCCACGAACGTGACATTAATTTCACAAGATAATTACTATCTTCATCATAGTGGTCTTACTTTTGAAGAGCGGGAGCGCATCAACTACGATCACCCGCGCGCGTTTGAGAACGAGCTGCTGCTTAAGCATCTGAATGAATTGAAGAACGGAAACGCAGTCAATATCCCCGTGTATGATTTCTCGAAGCATGCGCGCTCGCAAGAAACGATCCGAGTTGAAGTTAAACCTATTGTGTTGCTAGAAGGCATCCATGTATTAACCGATGAAGATCTTCGCAGCGCTTTGAATATCAAGGTGTTTGTTGATACGGACCCGGATGTGCGTATCCTTCGCCGACTTTCCCGGGACATTAACGAACGGGGGCGCACGCTGCAATCGGTCTTCGATCAGTATTTGACGACGGTGAAGCCGATGCATGATGCTTTCATCGAGCCTTCCAAGAAATATGCGGACATTATTATTCCTGAAGGCGGAGAAAACCAAATCGGGATCTCCATGCTGACGATTCTGACGGAACGTTATATGACGGATCAGGCAGCCGATTATGAAATAGGCTAAACCAAGCAAAAGACACTCTCGCCATTCTTGGTAAGAGTGTCTTTCATTATGCCGCTCTTTCACGGCGAAACATAAGCCCAGAGAGTGCAAATAGGACGTAAATTAGGCTGAGCACATAAAAAATGCTGGCCGCACTCGAATAGCGAATTGCCATTCCTCCGATTAAAGGCCCGGCAATGCTCCCCACACTATACTGAATAGATGCCAATACGTTGGCCGTGGGAAGCAGATGTCTAGGTAAAATGTCTGCCGCGTAGGCTAGTCCAAGCGAAAAAAACGAACCTACCATGCCTCCGGCTATGGCAAATAATAAGCCAATCAGCCATAGTTTCGTGCCTGCAAAAGGGATACATAGAAAGGCTAAGGCGCCAATAAGTCCGGATGAAATGAGGATTTTCTTCCTCCCGATGCGATCACTCCATATGCCCAGCGGCAGCTGCATGATAAGGCCGCCTACGCCCATGACAGGCAAAAGAACTCCAATATTAGCCTCTGACAGGCCTATGCGTAAACCGTAGAGCGGAAAGTTGCTGTTCATAGAGGCTTCCATATACCCATACAGAAGCGAAGTAATTAGTGGAAACCAAGCTATGGCCGCCACTTTTGAAGCACGCTTATGTACAGCTTCCACGCGTTCGCCTCTTTCAGGACGCTCATTTTTCAGCCTTGTCATGAGCAGCAAAATGACAATAAAAAAGCTGCTTGTGGTCAGAAACGGCCCCCAAATCCCCACTTTTAAGAGCGTAATCCCAACTGGCCCTATGCTGAACCCGATGCCGTAGGCCATTCCGTACAGCGTGATATTGCGTCCCCTATGCTCTTTGGGACTGGACGTTACAATCCATAGTTGTGTGGCATAATGGAGAGCGCTATCCCCTACTCCTACCATTAAGCGAAGCACAAACCAGAATCCAATATGCTGCCAGGCAGGAAACAAGCAGTTCGCCGCGATGACCAGTCCCATCCCAACCATAATAACCGGCTTATAGCCAAACCGCCTGACCGGCTTTTCGATGAAGAACATCGTTGAGAAGATACCGATATACAGAGCAGCGGCATTCAGACCATTGGCATCGGTAGATACACCTGATCGATCCAGCAAGATCGTAAGCAGCGGCAGAAGCATGCCTTGGCTCATGCCCGCTACGATAATGACCATAATTAATATGGTTAATTTTCTGGGGGCGAGCCCCTCTCTAAGAGCCATTTCCAAAACGAACAGTTTCCCATCTTTGTTCGTAATCGTGCAGCTTGCCATGGAGCGGGACATGGAACTGCTCATGAATGTATAATCTTAGATTCTTAATCCATTCTTTGAAGGACGGATACGTAACGAACAAGTTGGCATAGCGATCACTTAGGCATAAAAAATAAGGACCTGATGATTTCTCCGTTAAAAAATGCAAGGAAGTATCCAGAGGGGTATATTTCTTGCGTTTTCCCTCCCATGTGTCTACATCCACTTGAACCGAAGTGTTCACTTGTTTCACAAGGCTTTCCAAATGCTTCACTCTGGCATAATAGGGCATACTGCTCGTAATAGCCATTCTACGAAGCGTTTCTTCATGCTGCGGGTAAAAGATGGCTCTGACGAATTTCTTCTCCTCCGCCCATGCCGTAAAAGCCTGCATGTCGGATTCCGTCCAATCTTCGAATGTTTCGAATACAAACACCGTGCCTTTGTGCGTTTGGGCAGGGGGTTCATACCCGAAAGGTACTTTAATTTGCTCTCTTGCCATGCATGTCCTCCTCTTGATGTTTGATGTGCTTAAGCAAGTCTAGTTCTTCACAATTCTCTATTGTAGCATACCCTTTAAAGTTCTATGAAATGAGGGCTCAATTGGCTTTAAGGCTCCCATTGCGATATACTTTCTAAGTACTAATTTTCAATTAAGGGAGACCTATAGAATGAGAGATCCGAGACTTCAAACATTTGCCCGCAACATTATCCGCTACTCGGTTAGCCTTCAACCTGGCGAGAACATTCTGATTGAGATGATTGGCGTCAAAGATCCCGAACTCGCCAAATGCTTCATCGAAGAAGTATATGCCGTAGGCGGCAAGCCGTTCATTGAACTGCGTGATCCTATGGTCATGAGAAGCTTGCAAATGAAAGGGACTCAAGAACAATTTAGTGAATGGGCTGATTTCGAGCTTGCCCGCATGAAGAAGATGGATGCTTATGTAGCCGTTCGCAGCGGAGATAACATTACAGAATCGTCCGACGTGCCAGATGAGCAAATGCGCCTGTACTTGAAATATTTCCAACGTCCGCTTTTTGACGAGCGCATTAACAATACCAAATGGTGTGTCATGCGCTACCCGAACCCTTCCATGGCTCAGCTTGCCGGCAAAAGCACCGAAGAATTCGAAAATTTCTACTTTGATGTTTGCAACCTCGATTACAGCAAAATGGCGACAGCTATGGAATCGCTGGTAGACCTGATGAAACGAACAGATAAAGTTCGTCTTGTTGCCAAAGGCACGGATATCTCCTTCTCCATTAAAAATATTGGCGCAGTTCCTTGCTCCGGGCTGAGAAATATTCCGGATGGCGAGGTGTACACAGCACCGGTGAAAGACTCTGTGAACGGTGTAATCAGCTACAATACGCCAACGATCTACTCCGGCACTTCCTTCGAGAACATCGTGCTTCGTTTCGAAAACGGGCGCATTGTGGAAGCAACCAGCAATGATACCAAGAAATTAAACGATATTCTGGATACGGATGACGGAGCGCGTTATATCGGCGAATTCGCTATCGGGGTGAATCCTTATATTCAGCATCCGATGAAAGACATTCTTTTCGATGAGAAGATTGACGGCAGCATCCACTTCACGCCAGGCCAAGCTTATGAAACCGCGGATAACACGAACCGTTCCTCCGTTCACTGGGATATGGTCCTGATCCAACGTCCGGAATACGGCGGCGGAGAAATTTACTTTGACGATGTGCTTATTCGCAAAGATGGACGATTCGTCCTACCGGAGCTTGAGAAGCTTAATCCGGAAAACTTAATGTAATCAAATAAGCAGTTGAGGCATACCGTAACGACCGGATAGCTTCAGCTGCTTTTTTATGTAATGGCATTAAATTTGGCATATTTACTTATCCAAGCCAATGGAACATGACGTCTTCCGGCGACTCATCTAAAGTCGGCCGCGTGGCAGGAATAAGCAGATTGATGTCCTTCAGCTGTTTATGGCTTGCCCCAGTCCATGTCGCTGCCTGTATTTGCACTTCTGCGCCCTTAGGTACAAATGGAAAGAGCTGCTGCACGTCCCCGTTTGTCAATCTCACACACCCCAGCGATTTGTCCGAACCGATGGAGCTCTCATCGTAAGTGCCGTGAAGCGCAATTGCCCCCAGCCCCAAACCGGCTTCCCCGTAACTCTGTGTGCGGCTTCCCTGAGGGTTTTGCACGCGGTCCTTCACGAGGAATTGACCTTGCGGTGTGCGATCATTTGCGCCAAGGCCGATTTCTTTATCCCATAAAATATAATCTCCGCTTACAAGCTTAAGTTGATGTTCCTTCTTATTGATTTCAATATGAACGGGTTCGTACGGGATATCCTGCACATCAGCGGAATTCGCATAGAACATCTGAGAAGGGTTTGCCGCATCCGGTGAGTACACCCAGCCCCCCTTCCCTGTGAAAGCCTCAGAAATGCCATTAGAACCCGTTGTCGCTTCCAAAGGGATAAAGCTAAGATAGTTGTTCGGATAATCCTGCAGCAGCGCATCCAGACGGGCTGGCGGGCTGCCATGATCATTGCTATATGCCTCCAGTGCCGTGCGAACTAAATTAGCACCAAACGCACTAAGCGGTTGGTGCTTTCCAAATTCGGTATTCAAGAAACGAATTTTTACGGCTTCATCTGTCGCGGGATGGTACTGTGCAACGACCACTGCACTCTTCGTCAATTCCTCATCTCGGAGCAGCATGGTTTTCCCCTGAGCCGTGTTATCCTGGGAAATAACGCCGTAGATCAGGATGTTCGTCTTCGGCATTTCCTTCGCCAGCTCCAGCGCTTGTTTGTGCAATGCGGTTTCAATCGCTTGGTTTTCGGTCTCAGGTGCGATGTACATCACGAAAGGCGCGTCAACCGTTTCGTAGGTAATGTCACTCCCAGCGCCCCAGACCTTCATTGTAGAAATGGTTTTGTAGAGCGGATTACTCCCAGCAAACAAAACGATTAACAAAAGATTAAGGACGAGTAGAACGATGAGCAGCGTTTTCATAAAAGGCGGCAAAATCCCCTTCGCTTCCTCCGGGAAAGCTTGCTGCATGTTCATCGCATGTGCGGCCTTTTCCTCTTCGATGTCGCGAATCGCTCGATTTGCGGCGGAGTAGAACGGTGATGGGTACGTGCGCAGAACTTCCTTGTAATGAAAAATAGCTCGCTTGAAATTCCCTCTTTTTTGAAACTTTTGCCCGATCTTATAATGAGCTTCCGGTGAAGTAGCATCCAGATACCGGATCACCTTCTCATAGTACATCGGGTCGGATGGAGAAATGAACAAGTTCTTGCGCAAATGAATGAGATTGTCATCGAGATGGTTACGAAATCGCTGGTTCCGGCGTATCATTCGGCTCCTCTCCGTTCAATAGATTAGCTTGTCCATAACGGATGACTGATACGTTTAGTATCTCTGATACATAATGTATCATGTTACTGATATGAAAACAACCCCTTTCTTGCTTCCTGAAAGCACCAGCATGAACCTTGTCTATTTAGCAAAAGCTGAATCTCGGAGGTGATAGAGATGAGTGGGAGAAACAGCAAACCGAAAAACAACGGACCATCCGGCAGCCCTTCTCGCTTGGATCAATTTGGAGACAAAGCCGCCCAACAAGATAAACGTGAAATGAAAGAACGCAATAACAAGTCATCATGCTAAGCTCCTAATAGGAAAAAGACGCCCCTTCACGCGTGATCGCGGTTCAGAGCGTCTTTTCCTTTTAAGCTTGTATTAATGCGCCACTTGGTTGTAAGTCATGATCCAAATGGAGCCGCCAACGATGGTCACGAGAATAATGAGACCAAATATCAGCGTCATAATATTCCAACGTGCATTCTCGCCTTCCTTCACATGCATGAAGAAGAACAATTGCACCGCAAACTGCAGAATAGCCATGATGAGAATTAAAACCAGTGTTCCAGTCTTACCCATCATATGGTTCATAACAACAACCAGTGGAATGATGGTTAAGATGATGGAGAGCGCGAAGCCGATGATATAAGATTTTAACGACCCGTGTGCATGGTTATCGTGAGTTCCAGTATGGTGTTGGTGTCCGCTCATCTTACATCACCCCCATCAAATAAACGATTGTGAAAACAAAGATCCAAACGACGTCAAGGAAATGCCAGTAAAGAGAAATAATTTCCACTTTGCGCTTGGTCACAGCTGTAATGCCTCTGCGTCTAAGCTGCAGGATTAACCCGATCATCCAGATCAATCCCACTGAAACGTGAAGCCCGTGCGTCCCTACGAGTGCAAAGAAACCGGACAAGAAAGCACTTGTACTAATGGATGCTCCCTCGTGATTCACCATGGTAATGAATTCCGTTACCTCAAGGCCGACGAAAGAAGCCCCTAGAATGACGGTAACAATTAGCCAGCCGATTAACTGCTTCATGTTCCCCTTGTTCATGCCTAACACCGCTAAACCGCTCGTGAATGAGCTGGTAAGCAAAATAAATGTCTCAGCGATGATACCCGGCATTTTGAAAAGCTCTTCCGGTGTAGGTCCCCCATTCGTATTCTGATGGAGAACCATATATGTGGCAAATAAAGATCCGAACAAAATGACATCCGTGATTAGAAAAATCCAGAATCCGAAGGTCTTGAGCGATTCGTGATCATGTTCATGGTCGTGTGCATGAGCGTCGTGCCCACCGTTCGCGGCTGCATGTGCCATTAGACTTTCGCTCCTTTCAATGCGGCTTCTGTCCGTTTAATTTCGTCAACCGGAATGTAGTAGTCTGTGTCATAAGTAAATGAACGAGCTATCATACAAATTCCGACACCGATCAGCGCTGGAATCGTGAGCCACATCCAATCCCATACGAAACCAAATCCTGCGAAGAACCAAAATGCGGATTTCAGGAATGGAATAGCCGAATTTTTGGGCATATGAATCGGTTCATAGACGACTGGTGCCGCCGCTGCTGCTTTAGCTTGTGTACCTTGCTTTTGCTTCGTCTCCCACCATGCATCAATCGTAGACACTTGTGGAAGAACAGCAAAGTTGTAAATTGGCGCCGGTGAAGGAATTGACCACTCCAGTGTACGGCCATCCCACGGATCGCCGGTTACATCCGGCTCTCTGAACTTAATGGAGTGAGCAATTTGCCATACTTGGAAAAGGAACCCGATCCCCATCAAGAAACCGCCAATGGTGGATACCAAGTTGAGCGGTCCCCAGCCCATATCGAAATCGTACGTATACGTACGGCGAGTCATACCGTCTAAGCCTAAGAAATATTGCGGCATGAAACAAACATAGAAGCCGATATTCCACAGCCAGAAAGCCCATTTGCCCAAGTGCTCGTTGAGCTTGAAGCCGAACATTTTTGGCCACCAGTAGTACAAACCTGCGAAGTATCCGAAAGCTACACCGCCAATTAAAACTTGATGGAAATGCGCGATCAGGAAGTAACTGTTATGGAATTGGAAGTCAGCAGGTGCAACAGAAAGCAAGACCCCTGTCATTCCCCCTACGACGAAACACGGTATGAACGCAATCGTCCACATCATCGGCGTCGAGAAACGAATTTTCCCTCGGAACATGGTGAATAACCAGTTAAAGACTTTGACCCCGGTAGGAATCGCAATCAGCATCGTCGTAAGTGCGAAGAACGCATTGACATCCGCGCCTGAACCCATCGTGAAGAAGTGATGCGCCCATGTGAAGAAGGACAACAAGCTGATGATGAACATCGCGAAAACCATGGATTTGTAACCAAACAATTTCTTCTTGGAGAACGTTGCAACGATTTCCGAGAAAATCCCGAATGCCGGAAGGACAACAATGTAAACCTCAGGATGTCCCCACATCCAGATCAAGTTGATGTACATCATCGGATTTCCGCCGCCATCCAAGGTGAAGAAATGCGCACCGAAGAAGCGATCCAGGAACAACAACGCTAGAGTAACCGTTAGAATAGGGAATGCAAAGATAATCGTGACGCAGCTGGAAAATACAGACCAAGTAAACATCGGCATTTTCATCAGCGTCATGCCTGGCGCACGCATTTTGATAATCGTGACGATAAAGTTAATCCCCGTCGCCAAACTACCGATACCGGAGATCTGAATCCCCCAAATATAGAAGTTCTGTCCGACGCCCGGGCTGTGGGATAGCTCGGAAAGCGGTGGATAGCTCAGCCATCCTGCATCCGGCGATCCGCCGATGACGAAGGACACGTTGAACAGCATCGCTCCCCAGAAGAACAACCAGAAGCTGAGTGAGTTCAAGAACGGATAGGCAACGTCCCTCGCTCCAATTTGTAGAGGTACAACGATATTAAACAAACCGAACATGAGCGGCATCGCCATGAACAAAATCATAATAACGCCATGCGTTGTGAAAATTGCGTTATAGTGATCGGCTTGTAGAAACTGCATATTTGGCACGGCGAGCTGTACACGCATCAAAAGCGCGTCGACGCCACCGCGGAAAAGCATCAGGATGGAACAAATGATGTACATGATTCCAATCCGTTTATGGTCAACGCTAGTTAACCACTCCCGCCAGAGCCAGCCCCATTTCCTAAAATAAGTCAGTACGAAAACCATAGCAACCATCGAGAGCCCGATACTTACCTGAGCGCCCAGAATAAGCGGGTCGCCCGTTACGAAAAACTCTGATGCGAACTCTTTAATACGATCCAACATGAGCATGACTTCCTTTCGTAAAAACTTCGTTCTATCATTTTGACATATTCATTTGGCTATGATCCATTTTTTTAGAATCTTTCGCTTCACTTTTTTCTGACGCCGATGAGGTTTTCATCGCATCATGATTGGTTTCAGAAGAAGCTCCATGGCCACTATGAGCGGATTGGCCATTCGTATATTTCGTTACCACCTTCTGAAATAGTCCGTCTGGAATGGTGGAGAAATACTGAACCTCTTTTAATTGACCAGGCTTCGCCAGTTGTTCATAACTTTCCATCGTAAGTTTGGTTGGCGATTGCTTGGTTTTTGCAACGAAGGCATCAAAGTCCGCTTGGGACGTCGCGTTCACGTCGAATGTCATATCGGCGAAATGGGATCCGCTGAAATTAGCTCCCGTTCCGAAATAATGACCAATCTCATCCGCCTGCAAATATAAGGTCATGGCCATTCCTGACATCGTATAAATCTGTCCGCCTAACTGCGGAACCCAGAATGAGTTCATCGGAGCATCAGAAGTCAGTTCAAACTTGATTGGTGTATCCGCTGGAATTTGCACATAGTTAAGTGTGCCAATGCCTAACTCCGGATAAGTGAACAGCCATTTCCAATCCAGCGATGTCACTTGGATCGTAATTGGAGCTTTCTCCGACTTAATCGGTTTGGATGGCTCCAAAGCATACGTATATTTAACCGTGATTACAGCGAGTGCCGCAATCATAATAATCGGTATTGACCACCATACAGCTTCTAGTGTTGTGTTGTGTGCCCAGTTCGGTTTATAAGAAGCTTTACTTCCTTCTCGATCCCGATACCGCCATACAATCCATGCCGTTAGTGCCAAAACCGGAACAAGAATGACCAAACACATAACCGTGGAGATGTACATCAAATCTTTTTGCGTTTCAGCAATCGGTCCTTTCGGATCCAATACCATTGCTTGACCGCTGCAGCCTGCCAATAACACGACGATGGCAATCATCATCAAGGGCAGCAATGCTTTTACGAGTTTTCTCTTCTTCATCCAACTAACCTCCTAATCCACAATCTACAAAGTGCTGTTTCTAAGTATTTATTAACATGCGCTTTTTTATCTAATACTAAGATAACAAATTGCATTTAAAAGTACACAGGCACTAGCAGGACTTAACAAATACGTCAAAGGATCGACGTTTTACTGTAAAACAAATGTCACACAACGTTTGTTGACTATTATGTAAAAGTATGAAAATCCATGAAAATCAAAAAGCCCTTCAAGTTATTCACCTGAAAGGCTAAATTTATTCAAGTTTTTTGTACTCATTCGTCCTTCGACACCGCACGGGAATGAACCAAATGAATCGCTGTGCGAATCACATAAACGAAAACACTGCCTACCATGAATCCGATTCCAATCATTAACATAGCATTGCGATCACTGAAATGATCCAAACTCAACAAGCTTAATACTAACCCTATGCCAAGCAAAGCCCATGCCGCGATAGTCATTAACTTCACTAATGGCACCACATCACGTTCACTGCGTTCATTACTTACGGTTACTGTTTTAACAGCCATCATCATCACTCCAAACTCAGAAGTAAAAGTCTAATATAGTTATTATAACACAAAAAATAAAAAAATGTTCATATTTTATTCACACGTTGATCAAATTTTGGACAAAAATAAAAATCGGATTTTCACAGAATTAACTATTGACATATTATTGTTTTTGTGTTATAATTAAATATTTTATTGACTTAAACACCCCTCTATAGGTATGATAGTTTCATTCTTTACTATCACGTTGGAGGGATTACGATGCAAATCGCAAACGGAATTCATATGTTGGAGCTGGAAGTTCTCATCATGGGACAAACAAACGTTATTTATCCTATCCTATTGAGCGATAGCGACGGTGCGGTATTAATTGATACCGGCTATCCAGGGAACTACCCTCTTCTTTGTAAAGCATTCGAACAGGCCTCTGTCCCTCTTGAACATTTAAAAACGATTGTGATCTCCCATCAGGACATTGATCATATCGGGAGTTTGCCAGCATTTTTAACAGAAATGCCAGGCAAACTAACTGTACTTGCCAGCCAGCTCGAGAAACCTTATATCGAAGGCGAGAAAATGTTGATCAAAGTCACGCCGGAGGCCATTGAGCGCGCTGTCGCAAGCTTGCCCGCAAATGTTTCGCCCGAATGGCGGAAAGCTTTTCGAGCGAATTTAGAAAATCCTCCTAAAGGGAAAGTGCATGGCATCTTGGAAGATGGCCAGGTGCTTGCGATCGCCGGTGGCCTTCAAGTCATTTTGACGCCAGGCCATACACCTGGGCATTTAAGCTTTTATCACATACCAAGTAAAACGTTGATTGCCGCGGATGCATTGGTTGTTGCCGACGGACAGTTGATGGGTCCTATACCTGCTTATTGCTACGATTATGAGTTGGCGAAGCAATCGATTAAGAAGTTCGCCGCTTATGACATCGAGACGGTCATTTGTTATCACGGCGGGCTGTTTCATGATAAAACGAACGCACGGATTGCTGAGCTAGCAACAGAGCATTGAGTGGCGAAATACGAGCTGTTTCCTTCTTAAAATTAAAAAGCAGGCTGCCCCAAAGGCAACCTGCTTTCCATTATGTACGTCAAACTACTTTAATAGCGTGTATGCGCCGATTACCGGCAGCGGTTTGACTTGACCTTGAGCGGCTGCAACAATGCCCAGGATGGCGAAGATGAATAGCGCCAGGTTGGCGAGCGGCAGCAGAATCCAACCGATAATCGGGATGATTCCCAGCACTACGTTCAAGATCACGCAGCACAGGAATAGTGTCAGCCCTTGATTCGCGTGGTACATAGCAAACTTCGAATCTTTAGCAGCAATCAGCGGAACGAAAAACAAGATATAAGCAATAATAGCCATTCCTTTATTACTTTGAATATCCGTGGAATCGTACATGGTCAGCACCTCTTTTCTCAAAGTATACTATTTCATTATATTCGGACTTTTCCATCTATTCTATTGATTTTCACACAATTCAAAAAATATTTTCCGACCATATCCGCAAGAGTTCCTCCTCACGGGCAGGGTCCATTCCGGCTGCACGCGCCGCATTCATAGCACGATTTTGATCCCATGCCAACGTATCTCGAACAATTTCAATCAAAGGTCTTGTTGTCAAACCGTTTGCAAAAGCCTTCGTATTGTCCAAGGAGAACATCCCGACTAGACTATCGCTTTGAATCCAAAGCGGCAGTTCCATCCATTCTCCGACTTCATTTGCCACTAGGAACTCTTCCGGCACCCACGTACAGATAACTTCACTCTGAGTATTTTCTGTACAAGATTGAACAACCTCCTCCATTGTATAATCACTTCCGCTAGCATGCAGCGTGCCTACCATCTCTTGCTCCACCAAACGAATAATCCAAGCTGATAAGTCGCGCACATCAATAAATTGCAGTTTCCGTTCTTTCGGCAATGGCACTAGCACCTCACCCCCACGGTGAAAACGAGCTGGCCAATATGTAAAACGATCAGACACATCGTACGGTCCGACAATGAGACCGGGACGAATAACCAGCGTATGATTCGGGAATTCTTGCTGAACGGCTAGTTCGCAAAGGGCTTTCTTTGCGCCGTATTTCTGACCAGGATCCATCTGATCTGTCAGTTTAGCAACAGGAGCTGATTCATTAACACTCACTTTTTTCAGATCCTCGTAAACTGAAATCGTAGAGATGAACGTGTAATGTCTCACTTGATTCTTTAGCTGCTTAGCGGCGGCTAAGACCGACTCAGGTTCATACCCGCTGGTATCAATCACCGCATCCCACTCACGACCTTGCAGGAGGTCTAAGTCGTTATTCCGATCGCCAATAATATGCCGAACGTTTGGAAAGGCATTGGCATCATGCAAGCCGCGATGAAACAAGGTAACGTCATGCCCCTGCGCTATTGCCGCTTCCGTTAGGGCTCGTCCAAGAAACTTAGTACCACCAAGAATGAGTATTTTCATTAGTACCCTCCATTGTTATATCTTCTAATCGTATCATTTCAGCCACTCTTTACAATCCCAATCGGACATGCGATACCCCAGCAACCAATGCAGCTGCTTGATTTTGAATGAATCAGGAAATAAACTCAGCAATAAATTACGTAATTTTATGGTTATCGGGTTTTCCATTTGTACCATTCGGGCCATGCGTCTCGACTGCCGTACAATGCGATTAGCTCGTGGGATGCGAATGGCTTCATACGTCTCGTACGCTCTTCTAATACTAGGTAGCGTTATATCGGCGGCTTCCTTCAGACACTTTGCAAATACATAAGCATCCTCCATCGCTTGCGCTCCGCCTTGTCCCAAATTCGGCAGCATGGGGTGTGCCGCATCGCCAAGCAATACCACTCTCCCCTTGCTCCATGAAGTAAGCGGATCACGATCATAAATATCATGTTTGAGAATCTCATGCTCGTCTGTCGCCATCACCACCTCTTCGATTGGAGCATGCCAGCCGCTTAATTGCTGAAGAACATGCTCTTTCTTTCCCCGCACTTCTTGGCCTTCAGGGGCATTAATCGCAACAAACCAATAGATTTGACCTTCGCCCAGCTGCGAAAATCCAAATCGCCTCCCACTGCCCCAAGCTTCAAAACCTCCGCCAACCTCTAAAGTGTAAGCAGGGTCTACATAATCAGCTACGCCACGAAAAGCCGTAAATCCTGAATACGTCAGCGGACCTGCCCTAAACAAGAGCCTAGCCGTATCAGAATGCAGTCCGTCTGCACCGATCAAAATATCCGCATGGTCTTCCGTCCCATCCTCAAACCGAACGCTGACACCATGCTCATTTTGTTCAATTGACATCATCTTTTTCCGATCATACAACTTCGTCTCATCCCTCAGAGACTTTGCCAAAATAGCCTGCAGCTTCGCACGATGAATAAGATAGCTATACGTCCCATAGCTGGCTGCTTGTTTGGCTACCGGAACGGATGTGATGGCTTTGCCATCCCAAGAGCGAATGTCAGCCATTCCGACTTTGGCACCTACTTGCTTCACCTTATCGGCGACTCCAAGATCATTCAAGACTTCCAATGCGTTCGCGGCGATGACAATCCCTGCTCCAAATTCAGCACGCGCTTCCTTTTTCTCATAAATGACGGCTTCCCATCCGATTTTTTGTAAAAATAGGGCCGTAGTGAGGCCGCCAATGCCTGCCCCAATGATAATCGCTTTCTTGCCGGGTGCAACAGACTCCATGCCGTCCTCCTAGTTCCAGTCATTTCCATCTACTTTATCATATTCCGGGAAAGACAAATACTCCTTAATCCAAAGACTAAGGAGTATTACAATCATGCATATTAATTCTCATCTAACGATTAATTGGCAACTTTTTCTTGCTGCACTTCTATCAGTTCTAAGTTGGAGAAAAAAAGGCTTAGTTTTTGCATTTTTTCAGAAGCAGCCAATTTCGGCAGTGGAGGGCACATCGGTTTCCCGTTATAACATACGATAAATAACAAATTCATCACCATTCCTTTATGAATTTTTTGCGCAGCCTTCTTGTATTTTCCGACAAATAAAGCGGGACACCGTCAATATTCGATATGTATATGCAACTGCACGGGGCAATATGCTATCTTTTTTAAACCGTTTAACCTTGTATATAATTCGAAAGACCCCCTCTGGTTAGAGGGGGTCTTCATTATTAAACAATCGCTAATTCGGAAAGTTTAGCTCGTACTCGATTCACTAATTCTTGCGCATCTTCAGGACGGTTCACAACATCCACTTGGTCCATATCTACGATCAACACTTCAGAAGCGTGATAATGATTCATTACCCAATCATCATACCCTGACCAAAGCTGTCGATAGTAGTCAACTAAGGATTGATCCTGCTCGAAGCTGCGTCCTCTTAATCCGATACGAAACATCACGGTATCAAAGGAGGCTTTGAGATAGACCATCAGATCAGGTGCCTTTTTGGGAAGCTCTGCAAGTTCAGACATCATATTGTCTGCAAGCCCTTCGTACACATCGAATTCCAGTTGAGAGATTCGCCCAAGCTCCCTATTTACTTTTGCAAAGTACCAATCCTCGTAAATGCTTCTATCAAGTACATTTCGATTATGTACCAATGCTTGTTTAATCGCCTTAAATCTTGTATTCAGGAAGTGCAGCTGAAGCAGAAACGGATAACGCTTCTTCTCAATCTCTTCCGGAGATGACGTGTAAAACAGCGGCAAAATCGGATTATCATCTACACTTTCATAGAAAACACTTGAATTCAGTTCTTTTCCAAGTAAAGTGGATACTGATGTTTTACCGAGACCGATCATTCCCCCAACCACAATCACAGCCATTGACCCCTTTCTCCTTCTACCCAATCATAATTTACCTACTGTCAATTTTCGCAAAGCTTTCCTATTATACAAGGAAATCAAGGTCCTGCAAACATTATTTTTTTGCTTTATCCTGCGTCTATTCCGAAAACATACAAAAAAAATGTTCCAATGGTTTCGTGATTGTTTAATTGTTCATACTGTCACTAATAATAAGTGCAAGTTCATAAAAAAATAAGACAGAGGTGTGTCGATGATTTACGGAACCAAACTACTGGATACAGATATAGAGCTTTTTATTGCAGCCTTGACCAAAACACCTGTCTATGTTTGGTCGTTAGATCCTCTAGGCGTTTATTATCAGGTCAGCTCAGGGATTATTGTCAAATATACGCCTGATGAAGTACGAATCCACAATGAGCAAGACGCATCGATTTCAAAATGGTATTCCCGTGAATCCAATGAATTCAGCATCAGTTTCTAATTAACGAAAAAACCGCCCTTCTCCATTAGTGGAAAGACGGTTTTTTCACGCGAACTTCAGTTCCATTCCATGATGTTTTGTCCACTTGTCAGCGTAGGTAAACACACATCAATGACCGTTCCTTCTCCTAAATGGCTCTGGATGGTCATTGTCCCTTTATGAGCCTCAACAATTTTAAAACACATCATTAATCCGAGACCTGTCCCCTTTTCCTTCGTCGTGTAAAATGGTTCCCCTAATTGCTTTAATCGGTCATCCGGAATGCCGCAGCCGTTGTCTTCTGTCCGAACCCTTATCCAATCGTCACCTTGCAGGGAAACCGTCAGTTTGATTTGCCCATCCTTCGCAATGGCTTCCATCGCATTTTTAACCAAATTAATAAATAATTGCTTCAAATGCATTTCCGAACAAACAAGCTGTGTGCTCTCCGTTTCAAATTCCAAGACAAGCTCCACATCGCATAACACGGCCTGCGTTTCGAGCAGAGCAGTAACCGATTGAAGAATCTCCTTCAGATCGCTTTTTTTGTAATGAATCGCCTCCGGCTTGGCAATCAAAAGAAATTCACTGACGATAAAATTAATTCGATCCAGTTCGGAGAGCATGATATCAAAATAGTGCTGTTTCCCCTTTACGTCATTTTGCAGCAGCTGCAAGAAGCCGCGAAGTGAAGTGAGGGGGTTTCTGATTTCGTGCGCTAATCCTGCGGCTAATTGTCCTGCGACAGATAGCTTATCCGATTTACGTAACAATTCCTCCGTTCGATTCCGTTCTGTTATGTCTCTTGAGATGCCGGCGAAGCCAATAATTTCGCCTTTTTCATTTTTGATCGGCGTTTTTGTTACGCTCACATGTACAAGCTGTCCATCCTTCCGCAGTCTGACGGTCTCAAGCCCAGAAATCTGCTTGCCAGCCTTCAGCATGTCATAGATTTCTTTGCGCTGTTCCTCCAGGAAATCAGGATAAATCGGCAGCGGCTTATTCAATAATTCATCTTGGTGCCAACCAAATATTTGCTCGTAAGCCCCATTGACCGAAATAACTCTAGCACGTAAATCAAGCACACAAATGGCATCTGTCGTATTGCTGATGAATGATTCAAGAAGATCCTTGGTCTCTCTAAGTTCAGTTTCCATACGTTTTCGTTCCGTAATATCCACACAGGATCCGATAACTTCAATGACGCGGCCATTTTCAAAAATCGGTCGCAAGGAAGTTAGGTAAGTAATTCCACGAAAGGTCGCTTCATACATGACATTTTCCTCGCCATTCCACGCCCTGCGGTAAAACGAATCCATATTAACAGCCATAGAATACGGCCAAATTTCATAGAGATGATTGCCAAGGATATTCGAAGGTTGAAATCCCAATCGATAGAGAAGCTCGCCGTCGCATAACGTGTGAATGAATTTTCCTTGCATTTGTCTAAACTTCATCGTCATGCCTTGCTGTCTGCGTACCGTATCGTGTAAATCCTGTTGAGCAACCCGCAGGGATTCGCGATCTTTGTTATGCTGGGTAATGTCTCTGGCAATCACATATATCCCTTCATTCATGCCATCAACGATAATGGGCACGTTCTTCAAGCCTAACTCAATCTGCTCACCGTTTTTATGCTTAACTCGGAGCATGTAATTATCGCTCTTAGAAACGATGCTATCGATCCAATTATTTACATGATGATCCTGCTTCCACAGGTGGTTTATGGACTGACCTACCATCTCGCGCTCCGTATACCCCAGAATCCTTTCCATGGCGGGATTCACACTTTTAATCATCCCTTTAAGATCACAGGTGAGAATTCCGGCAGGATTATGCTCGATTAATGATTTATATCTCTGCTCACTTTCTGCAAGCTTCCGTTCCATTTCCGTTTTTTGTGAAAGATAATTGATTTGAGACATAAAATAAAACGGTTCATCCTGTGAATCTCTCATTAAAGAGATCCTGAATTCCACCCAGGCGATGCTCCCATCTTTGCGAATCAATTTTTTCTCAAGTTGATAGAAGCTTGTATCTCCAGCGAGCATTTGCTCGAAATAAGCTTCTAATTCCTCGGCTTCATCCTGCGAAAATATCGCATGTAGCTCCCTATTGACTAACTCTTCCTCCGCATAGCCGGTTAAGGTGCATAAACTCGTATTCACTCTCATCCATAACCCGTTCAGCGAAATAATGGCGATACCCATCGTGGTGAATTCGAAAACTGCGGCAAAAGACGGTTCTGTGCTCGAAAGCAAACCCTGAATATTGTCAGGATCTGCACGGTTTGAACGATCCTGCGGATTATTGACCCTATTCATACGTTATCTCCTATCATAGATATGCATTGGATGGCTTTCAGTACCGATCGTTTTTTGAATTCGACAACTTGCATATTATTCCTTCTATAGAAGCTGTTGGAACATAAATTATTCGCGATATGTGACCTTGAGCGTAATTGTTATGTTAGAATGTAAGTGGTCACACTATCTTTTAACGGGTTGTACGAAGGAGGAATGACAGCTTGCCAAACATCTGGACTCATCTCATATTCGGCCAAGAATTGATGGCGCAACTGGGTCATGACCAAATGCTCAATGACAGACAACTGCGACAGGTTTTCTCCCTTGGCTGTCAAGGGCCGGACTTCTTGTTCTACCATAATTTCTTGCCTTGGAAAAAGGATATAACGCTAAATCAATTAGGAAGTCTCATGCATGCAAAAAATTGCGGTCCATTCCTGGAGAATTTACTACGACAGGTGCAAGGCCGCGGTCTATATAATCCGGCCGTTGTTTATGTACTTGGATTCATTACGCACCATATTTTAGACCGTAACATGCATCCATATGTTTTCTATAAATCAGGTTTCAAGAAATGGGATCATCAACGTTTTGAAATCATTATGGACACTCTGATCGTCAAACGCAAACGTGGAGTTCAGACATGGAAAACACCGGTTTGGAAAGAAATTTTTGTGGGTGAAAAGCTGCCGCTTGGCGTTGCACCTGCTCTAATGCAAGCAACGGCTAACAACTACCCGGACATCGCTACGAACATTACGGAGAAAGATTGGAACGACGCTTACTATGATCTGATTAAAGCACAGCGTCTTTTTCACGATCCCAAAGGAATCAAGAGGGTATTAACCTTCGGTAAAATATCGCCGTTGGTTTATAAAAAGCGTGTGGCTCCGCTCGACTATTTAAACGAAGCCCACACGGTTTGGAACTGTCCGACATCGCTAGAAGAGACCTATACGCATAGCATCTGGGACTTATGGAATATAGCTATGGCAGATGGTGGAACCGTCCTCCAAGCGGCAATTCAAGTTTTACTGAGAGGTTCGTCTGCCGACCTGCAAACCTTTACTGCCGTTCTAGGCAATCGCTCTTACGAAACCGGGAAAGACTGCGACAGCGGTCTGGAAATCACGCATGTGAAGCCCATGCTTTAAAGGTTCGAGTCGTCGACTTGATTGAGCCAATTCTCGATTTGCCCGATTACAGAAGCTACGCAGCCATCATGGAAAGGCGAGATCAAGTTCGCTACTTGAACAAGTTCCGTGAAGCTTTGGCTTCCTCCTTGCTGGCATAATCTTAAATAATCTTCCCAGGCTTGCTCCGGATTTTCATTTGCCCGTTTCCAGAACTGAAACGCACATACTTGCGCGAGCGTGTAGTCGATGTAGTAGAACGGGCTTTTGTAAATGTGCGGCTGCTGCTGCCAGAAGCCTCCTCTTTCCAAAAAGTCGTTATCTTCATAAACACGATGTGGCAAATATTTCCGTTCAATCTCGCGCCAAACAAGTTTGCGTTCCACTGGCGTCAGTTCAGGCTGCTCATAGATGCGGTGTTGGAATTCATCAACCGCTACGCCATAAGGAATAAACAACAGAGATTCGCTCAAATGTTTAAATTTATATTTATCCGTTTCTTCTTCGAAAAATAGTGACATCCAAGGCCAAGCCAGGAACTCCATGCTCATAGAATGGATTTCGCAAGCCTCCAAGGTTGGAAAAACATATTCAGGCACTTGAAACTCTCTGGAGCTATAACCTTGGAAGGCATGGCCAACTTCATGCGTTAAGACATCAATGTCTCCTGATGTACCGTTAAAATTCGAGAAAATAAATGGTGCTTGGTATGTACTAATATAAGAGCAGTAGCCCCCAACTCGTTTCCCCTTCTTAGCCACTAGATCCATCAAACCATTTTCGATCATAAATGTGAAAAATTCATCCGTTTCCGGCGACAACTCCGCATACATCTTCCGTGCTTGCTCGACAATCCAATCGGCATTCCCTTTTGGTGTTGCATTTCCGGACGGGAAGCCGAACTTATCATCGTAGTAATGAAGAGCGTCTACGCCGATTCTAGCTTTCTGCCGTTCCTTCAATTTCGTAGCCGCGGGTACAATATGTTCCAATACTTGATTGCGGAACGCTTCCACGTCCTTGGCATTATAATCGGAGCGGTTCATGCGCGCATAGGCCAGTTCTACAAAATTGCTGTATCCAAGCTTCTTAGCAATAGCCGTACGAACCTTGACCAGCTGATCATAGAGGTCATCCAATTTCGCTTCATTTTCGATAAAAAAGTTATATTTTACATCATTCGATTCTTTGCGAACATTTCGGTCTGTTGATAATTGAAAAGGGATCAGCTGTGATAAATTTCGTTCTTCTCCTGCATAAACCAGCTTTGCCGAAGCAAGCAGCTTGGAATATTCGCTGGCCAGTTTATTTTCTTGGACGAGATCTTCAACAATTTCCGGTGAGAAGGTTTTGAGCGATAAAGCAGCAATTCTGAACAATTGCTTGCCCCATTTGGCTTCCAGTTCAGCACGATAGGCCGAACCGATCAACGCTTTGTAGAATTCAGTGATGGACCCTTGATATAAAGGTTCAATTTCATCTAAATATTCTTGTTCCGCTTTATAAAATTCATCCGTCGTATCCACGGTGTGCCGAATTCGTGCAATAGATTCCATTGACTCTTGCTCACTCCGAAGCTTTACGATAGCTTCCATCGCTTGGTCCTGCTCCTCAAAAGAACCTGCTTGCTTGAACTGTTCTAAAAGCTCTTTAAACGCCGCTTCAAATGTGCTAAATTCGGGTCTTACATAGGTAAAGTCTTGAAATTTCATTGACTTCTCTCCCTCGCATTTTATTCAATGTAACGGCTGCCTCTTCATTATACCTCATAAATTGGGGATTTGCCAATTAATTTCCTGACTGCCTAGCTCCTTAAGGAGCTTATTAACCTGCGAAAATGGCTTACTGCCAAAAAATCCGCGATAAGAAGAAAGCGGACTAGGATGAACAGATTTTAGAATAAAGTGCCGGTTTGTATGAATGAGCCGCTCCTTGGCTTGGGCATGGCTTCCCCACAAGACAAAAATAACCGGCTGTTCCCGTGAATTCAATGCCTCAATCACTTTGTCCGTAAAACGCTCCCATCCCTTCCCTTTATGGGAATTAGGTGTGTCCTCTCGAACAGTCAACACCGTATTTAGGAGAAGTACGCCTTGCTTGGCCCAATTCACTAAATAGCCATTATTGGGAATAAAGCAGCCCAGATCGGACTGCAATTCTTTGTACATATTTTGTAAGGACGGCGGTGGTGTGATGCCGGGTTTAACGGAAAAACTGAGGCCATGCGCTTGGCCTCTTCCGTGATAAGGATCTTGTCCCAGTATGACAACTTTCGTTGCTTCATAGGAGGTTAATTGCAAAGCATTCAAAACTTCATTTTGTTCGGGATAAATGGTTGTAACTCGGTATTCTTCGTTAAGAAAATCACATAATGCTTGAAAATAAGGCTCTTCAAACTCGGAACCCACTACTTTAGCCCAATCGTTTGTTAAATCAAACACGTTTGGTGTCCCCCATTACTCTGTTTCCGTGCCAAGCTCTCCTGTATCAATGTTTTTCAATATAATACGTCCGTCTGCTGCTGTTCCGTCTGGAAGTACGAGCTTTAGTTTCGTCGTTTTCCCTTTTTGAACAAGTGCCTGCACCTGTGTATCGGTCAAATTCCGGCCAAAACTTTCCTTCCAGATGACAAACTTGCAGCCTTCTTTGTAATGAGAGCACCCATAACCTTTACGCCCCATAAAAAGGGAGCCGCCGCAGCCCCGCCGTGGACAAGCTGCCAGGAAGGAGTTGGTACCATCCGAAGGGCTGCTGTTGGCATCCGCCGATTTCTTGGACGCTGTTTTAGCCTTGGCGCTGCCCGAAGGAGCAGATGATTTCGCACGTGCCGCGGTTCCTCTCTTCGTTCCCGCAGGAGCAGGCGTTTCACCTTCGAAGGCTGTTTTGGCAGCTCTGGGCTGCACGCGGACTTTGTCGACGATTAATGTCGCAAACCTTTTGACATTGTGCATAAACTGCTCGTCCGACGCCGTGCCGCGGGAGATCTCGTTCAGCCTGCGTTCCCATTGGCCCGTCATTTCCGGAGAAGTAAGCAGCTCAATGCCGGCTCCGCGAATGAGTTCGACAGCCATTCTGCCCTTCTGGGTAAGGACAATCTTTTTGCCCTGCATGTCAATATAGCCTACCTTCTTCAAACGTTCAATTGTTGCTGCGCGTGTCGCTGGTGTCCCGAGACCAGAATCCTTCATTGCATCGCGAAGCTCCTCGTCCTCAATCTGCTTGCCTGCGCTTTCCATCGCTTTAAGCAGTGTGCCTTCGTTGAAATGCTTTGGCGGCTGGGTATCTTTCTCTTTGACAACAGCATCGCTGCAAACAACTTGACCTTGCGCATCGATGGAGAAGGGTTCGCTGACTTCAACCTCTTCGTCTTCTTCTTCTTCCTTCTCTTTGCCTTTGGAGCTTTTGGGCTTTTCTTTTTTCTGATCGGCATAAATGACCTTCCAGCCCAAATGGAGAAGTTCTTTCACCGTCGTCTTGAACATCTCCTGCTCGACCTCGGTCATGACCGTGTGAACTTTATATTCAGCAGGCGGATAAAATTGCGATAAGAAACGTCTCACAATCAAATCGTACAATTTCTGTTCATCCGGCGTGAGTCCAGATGCCTTACGATTCGTCGGCAAAATCGCATGATGGTCTTCCACCTTGGACGGGTTGCATATATTTTTATTGTTTTTGTGCACCAGATTGCGGTTAGCTCCCTGCACAAGGTCATGATACGCCGTGCCTTGCAAAGCCGATAACGACTTATGCATTTCCGGAATATTTTGCTCCGTGACATAGTTGGAATTTGTTCTGGGATACGAAATGACCTTATGTTTCTCATAAAGCGACTGTGCGGTATCGAGCGTTTTCTTGGCCGAGAAAGCATATTTCCCGTTCGCCTCGCGCTGCAGCAGCGTTAAATCATACAATTTAAAGGGGTATTCCTTCGTTTCCTTTACTTCATACGAAATAATGCGCGCCGGTTTCCCCTTCACCTTGGCCGCTAAGGCCTCCACTTTCTGTTGATCTGTTAAGCGTTCGCCCTGCCACATGCCTCTATACGTGGTATCGCCTTGTGTGAAGTAGCCCTCCAGCTCGTAAAACTTGAGTGAGGAAAAGGCTTCAATCTGTTTCTGGCGATCATAGATGAGCGCAAGGACCGGCGTTTGAACGCGGCCTACTGAAAGCAGGACGTTATGCTTTGTTGTAAAAGCACGCGAGCCATTCATGCCGATCAACCAATCCGCTTCACTTCGGGAGCGTGCAGCCCGGGTCAAATTCTCATATTCGGATCCGTCTTTCAACGTTGCGAAGCCATGGCGAATCGTTTCCGACGTTAAGTCCGAAATCCAAAGACGTTTCACCGGCTGCTTCAGTCCTAAGTGCCGCTGGATCAAAGAGAAAATATGCTGGCCCTCTCGCCCCGCATCACACGCGTTGACGAGTTGATCGCACTTTTTCGCTAGTTCAGCAATTACCTTCAATTGATCATACGTCCGCGGGTTGGGAATCAGCTTAAACTCATCAGGAATAATCGGCAGATGGCTTATGTTCCATTTTTTATATTTCTCATCATATTGATCTGGTTCAGCCAACTCGATTAAGTGTCCGATCGCCCAGGTGATAATGTACTGCTCACCCTCCAGATAGGACCTAAGATTTTTGGCTTTAGGTTCTATTGCGGCGGCTATATTTCGCCCCATGTCCGGTTTTTCCGCAATAATAAGTGTCTTCAAAAGAGTATCGCTCCTTACTCATTCTTTCTAAATGGATCTCATCTATCGACTCAGTGTATCCCACTTTATAAGCGTCTGCAATATGGCAAAGGTTCAATTTATGATTTTTACAGTCCAGTAAGATGTCCTTTTATCACTTGATCAGCTAAGTCGAATGATATTGATTGTCGCTCCCGGAGGCGATAACACGACCGTTGCAACCACTCCGAACATTTGGAGAATAATGGTGGATCCTGCCGTAACCGTAACAATAAAATCTGCTAAATAAGATGACGTGGCAACCGCAGGTGATGTCACGGACGCTGGAATGGCTACGCCGTTTAGCATAACGCGCGTCTGCGCGAGTACGCCTGCCGTGGCGCTTAATTTATAGGAAATGTAATATCGACCTGCATTCGCGAGCGTAAAAGTTGTATTAGCACCATTAATTGTAATTCCGGGGCCAATGTCTTGGTTATTCGGCAGCGGAATATTAAGTCCGCCGAGTACAACTAATAACGTGCCTGACGTGTTTGATGCAAACGCTGAATTCGCGGTCAGACTGGTTCCTGTATCACCTGTTGTATTCATGATTTTTTCAGCCTCTATTTGGAAATTAAAAACAAAAAAGCCCTTTCGGGCTCTTTTTGCAAAACAATCTAAGTCACTTCATTTGGGAAATGATCCAAAATATTTTCCATCTTAAATTGCAGCAGCATTTCTTTCTTTATCACGTCTTGTAACGTTTTCCTAACACTGTCATTTATCAGCAACAAATTTGAGATAGTAGTCGTTGGTGGCGTAACCGCCGGGAATAATGTACCAACCACATATTGGATCTTCTCTGCTTCCGCATTGACGATATGCGCCAAGGCAAGTTCTTCCAAAGCGATTGAAGCTAATAATAAATTCACAGTCCCGCCTAATGTAAGTGATATTATGGGAGTAATATTAGGTATATTCGCTTTCCCTCCTATCGGCTCAAGTTCCTTCGTTTGCTAATATATATGCTACAGAACTTGTTTTATCGAACTTTTTTTTCATCTCTATTTAACTCCAATTTGCTCAAAATAACGTTGATTATGAATGACGGATGGGTGTTTGGGATTGTATGAATAAGAAATATCATGATGAAATTTCGCCTTATCCAGATTGCCGATCCGGTCGTAACACAAACAAAGCTGAACATGCGGCAACCACGTCCAGGACGAGTGATCCATAAAGCCCATCGATTCCTTCGGTTTGGATAACTGCGCAGCGGACTCATACCAATAAATCGCATGTAAATAATCTTGTTCCTCCAGAAAAATAGACCCGATCCTGCAGCAGCAATCTGCACGAGGCGTATCGAATTCGAAGGACTTGAACAAAGCCATTAGCTGTTCATCTCTCTTACCTAAATGGCTGTAACAGGTTGCCAAATGAAGGGAAGCAGCGATTTTATCTTCCAACCAACCGTCTGGCGATTGAAGGAAATCTTCATAATACGTCACGGCTTCCTCATAATGACCATGTTCTCTACATTCGTTAGCATAATAAAATTGATCACGTAAACTTAGCGTCTCTCCTCCGGCAAGTTTCTTCCGATAGATTTGTAAATTGCGATCCGTATGCAGCTTATCTTTCCGGTGTGTGACCGCAATTTCGCTATGGAGCACGGATCCGCTTGCCTCTAAATATTCATGCACAGCGCCAATCCATTGAAACTGGCAATCTCGGCGAACTAGCCGGTTTCTGCGCAGACTATATGTCACATTCTGATTCTCATCAAAGCTGAGGTTATAATTCATCGACACGCGATCCACAAGCGGCTCCAGCGTCCGAATTAATTCGAGAAATAACAGCCGGTCTTTCTCTGTCAGCGTATCATCAGCGTCCAACCATAGAATGTACTGCTTTGTCGCTTGGGAAAAAGCAAAGTTTCTGGCTGCGGCAAAATCATCCACCCAAGCAAAATCATAAATTCGGTCGGTATATCTGGCGGCAATTTCCTTCGTGCTGTCCGTAGAGCCCGTATCGACAATTATGATTTCATCAGCAATACCGCGTACGGAATGGAGACATATCGGCAGCGCGTTTTCTTCATTTTTGACAATGAGACACAAACTGATTGTGATCTTGCGTTCATCGGAGTTCACCCCAATGCTGCCTTGCCTATAGGCGTCAACACCGGCCAATTCTGACTTGCGATAAATATGATAGGCAGGAAAATGAGTATCCACGTAGAGCGAGAAGCCCATCGCACGTGCGCGAATGCAGAAGTGCCGGTCTTCCCCCCAGAATGATAAATTAGGAATTTCCGCAAAACGCACACCGGCTTGAATGGCTTTGCGGCTGATCAAGGTGCACGCTCCAAGCCCGCCAACCTCATAAATACCCGGGATTCTCAGTTGAGCGAAGAACTGCCAAGTCCGCCTAGCCGACTCCTCATCGGATAAGGATTCCTGCCTGCCTTTGTGGTACAGCGTATACTGGTCGCTCAGCCAAACCTGGGGCATTTCCATCGTTTCCGGCTGCCATTTCGTCCAAAAAATGTTCGCGATAATCGCTTTGTTCGCTGACACAAGCTGCTCAAGCGTGTGCGGGTGTAAAACGAGATCGGAGTCAATCAGAAAGACATAATCGAATTTCTTTTCCAAGGCATATGAAAGGATAGCGTCCTTCATCCTGGCTACTTTCCAAATCGTATCCTCGGGCCAATAGTGAGTGAATTCATCTTTCTCATAGGTTTGGGTCTGTATCTCTTCATTGTGAATGACTGTCCGGTCATGTTTCGCTTGGAAATCAAGCAGCAATTGTCGTGAAGCTTCTACCTCGTTATCATCGACGAATAAATAGCTCACCGTAAAGTTATTGC
Organism: Paenibacillus chondroitinus NBRC 15376; assembly: GCF_004000765.1. Classification (GTDB taxonomy): domain Bacteria; phylum Bacillota; class Bacilli; order Paenibacillales; family NBRC-103111; genus Paenibacillus_E; species Paenibacillus_E chondroitinus. The sequence continues at coordinate 50,492 of NZ_BILW01000024.1, forward strand.
GCTCAAGTTCAGCAAGCGAAGTAAGAAATGGAGCAAGAATTTCAGGTACTTGGCGAATGGGGCTTCCAATCAGGACACGCTTTTTAGAACTCAAAGTGCCTTCTCCTCTCGACGGAGATTAGCAAAATAAGCTTTATTATGCAAAATACTCGGATGAGTCGGATTGTAAACATAAGCGATCTCATTATGCAGCTCCGCTTTCTGCTTCTGCCCCATTCGGTCATAGCACAAGCAAAGGTGAAGGTGCGGCATCCAAGTCCAAGCCGCATGATCAACCACACCGGCATAGTCGGATGGCTCTCCTAACGATGTTGCTTTCTGAAACCAGTAAATCGCAAGTTCCAGCTTGTTGTCTTCATAGAAAAAGTTTCCCACCCGACAGATCATCTCCGCTCTTGGCTTCCCGTAAAGTAAGGTTCTAAACCAAGACCTCAGCTGCATCTGCCGATTCGTTAGATTGCCGTAACAATCCCCCATCTTCAGGCAAGCGGCAAAACAATCCTCACGCCATCCCTGTTTGGTAGCAAGAAAACGCTCGTAATACTTTACTGCTTTTTCATGAAGACCATGATCTTTAAGCTCATTAGCAAAGTAGTACAGATCTCGTGGGGAAAAGGATTCATTCTCGGACTCACGTTTTTGATATATCCGTAAATTCCGGTCGGTATATGCCTTATCCTTCTTATGAGTAACGGCAATATCCGACTGAATCACGTTACCGCTGACGATCAGCACTTCATGCACGGGACCTTCCCAACGAAACCCGGCTGCCCGCCTGACTAAACGATTGCGTTTAAGGCTCGTTGTTACGTTATGATCGGCATCAAAAGCTAAGTGATAAGGCATCATCACGCTGTCAACGGAAGGATCCAAATTCTCTTTAAGTGCTTTGAATTTCTGTCGATCTGCTTCTTCAAACTCGTCATCCGCATCCAACCATAAGAGATAGTCCTTAGTCGCTTTAGAAAAAGCAAAGTTCCTGGCCTCCGCGAAATGATCTTTCCATGGTAAATCATAGATAAATTCCGTAAAAGAAGAAGCTATCTCCTTGGTTTTATCCGTAGAACCTGTATCTATAATAACGATTTCATCCGCTACTTCTCTTACAGAGTGAAGACAGCGGTGCAGGGACTGCTCCTCATTTTTGACAATCATACATAAACTAATCGTTATCAATTGGTTATTCCTCCCAAGTCACAAGGTTGGGATGTTCATCCAGAATGGAATCATACTGCTCTTTCCAGCCATATTGGGCGTTCGGATCAAGCCGCATATACCGCTCATATTTCTCGATCCTGTCTTCCGGTTTCGCCCATCCGAAGTGCTTGATTCTGGCTGGGTGGCATAAATAGGAAAACTGGTTGATTGTAGCCGGAAAGCGGCCGCAATGCTGAGGTGTCTCTTTCCAGAGATATGGAAAATCCGGTTTGTATCTGATCAGGAAAGGACGGTAATAATGATGGGCACTCCAGTAAGCATCATCCCGATAGCTGGTTTCGCTCCACATATCGTACAACCGAAAATAGATGGCATCCTGTTCACAGTGGCTCAGCAAGTCACGCACTTGATGGGCAAATTGATCCTCCAAGAGCTCATCGCCATCCAGATTCAGGATCCATTCCGGATTGGTCTGCACTGTCGCTTCCCACTGCTGCTTTCTTAACTGCACCTCATTGGCAAAGCGCGATTCAGGATTACGAATCAAATGCAGAGGGATGCCGGACAAAAGCTCTTCACAAATCTCTGAAGTATTATCTGTACTTCCGTCATCAATAATGACTGCTTCATCAATCCAGTCGCGATGCTGGAGTAGTGCCTTGCTCAAATAGCGGTGGCTTTCGTTTTTTACAACCATGGAAAGTGTCAATTTACTCATGGCGCAGCCCCGCAACGCAAAAAATTTCATGCGCGACCTCATAAGTATGAAAAATAATGCTTTCTGTTGCTTCGCAAAGCGGACATGGCTGCATGTGATCATCCCTTCTTTCATGTAATTGAAGGTGGGCGCATATCTATGGCCATAAGTGATTAAACCGGAGGTGCCTTTGGATGAGCCGCCCAACAGTTTCGCTGTGCATGATTGTGAGAGACGAAGAACGCCTGATTGAAGCCTGTTTACGAAGTGTCCAAGATTGGATTGATGAAATGATCGTCGTGGACACGGGTTCATTGGATAACACCGTGCAGATTGCCCGTTCCATGGGGGCTTCAGTCCTTACTTACGAATGGAATAACCATTTTGCAGATGCCAGGAATTATGGGCTAGAGCATGCCAAATCGGATTGGATCCTTTATTTGGATGCCGATGAAGAGCTGTCGCCGCTAGGTAATTTCGACTTGCACAAGGCGCTTCAGGAGACACAAGCCTCCATTTTATCCCTCCATTTAGTCAATTATATTGGCGAAACGCCAAATGAAGACGAAGCATTTCATATTGCACATCCACGTTTTTTTCGCAATCACATTGGGCTAAGGTTTAAATATGCCATACATGAAACACTAAATATCGACGACATTTTCCTTGACCGTGACATGACGGACCTTTTGGAAATGATCCCTCTCAAATTATTTCACCACGGGTATCTGGAGCCAATTACGATTCAGAAAAACAAGTTTGCCCGCAATATGACCCTGCTGCAGCAAGAAGCAAACGCTCCAGCGGCAACTTCGAATCCATGGATTGAATACCACATAGCCAGCGAGTACTATCGCGTGTTCCAATATGACAAAGCATTTGAATACGTGAATCTATCCATTGTCCGCTTCATTCAATCGGGAAAAATGCCCCCTTCTATGCTGTATAAACTGAAATATGCCATCCTCTTTAACACAGGAAGCATCGATGGCGCCTGGCCCGGTATCGAGAAAGCCATTGCGTTGTATCCCGATTATGTCGATCTACATTTTTATAAAGGTGTAATTTGCTATTTGAAGGGGTGGTACACTGCGGCAATTGACGTTTTTCGGCATTGCATAGAGTCGGGGGAAATAACAGGGCAACATCTGACATTACGAGGTACAGGCAGCTTTCATGCGTACTTTTATTTAGGTTTATGCTGGGAAAAATTAGGAAATGACCAAGAGGCAATAAACGCCTATGAAAAGGCCTACGAGTTGTCCCCAACCTATACCCTTGCCGGCGAAGCGCTTAACAGACTGAATGAAATCGAAACCTAGTATTTCAGAAAACAGATGCAGCCAACACTAAAAACACTCACGGTCTCCCGGGAATGTCATTTCGTGCTGTCGTTATTTCAGCAAAAATTTCGCATACTTTAACGGAGTTTCATATGTTTTATAAAAAGTTGTATGCATTTTCGCTTTTCTGAAGGAATAACGCTGATCTCTTCCGTTCACTTCAATGAACTTGATGCCTCCGTTTTGATCGACACCTATATCAAGCCCAAGATCAGCCGTGTGAGGCAGACTATTGCCTAAATGTCTCGCTATCGCTAACGATGCTTGATGTAATTCTTCCTTAATTGCTATAGCGTGATAGCTGGTTTAACTTCTTTTTCAAATATGGCGTTAGGGTTATCGCGCGGTTATGAGTAACACGAGGAATGCTTTTCCGGACAAGCTTGTATTTAGGATTGGCGTAAAAATAACCCAAGGCTGATTTTCCGTTCACATAGTTTAAACACATATAGAAAGGTTTAATTCCGCACTTGTTCCCTGCTCGATTATACAACGCTATGCGTTCATTCCCTGTCCTTCCCTTTGCAATCCCTCTATATGTTTTTAAATCAAGCAAGACGCCTACTGTCGCTCCCACCTAATCACCACCATCATTCGCAAATAAGAACATTGTCAGTGTATGTCTCTCTGCTAACGAGTAACACGGTAAATACCTATACACGAACGAAAAGTGTGAAGGAATTATTTAACATTCGTCGAATGTAGACGAGGTGGAAGCAAAAAGTGAACACGCTAATCCCGGACTAAACTTTGCTATCGTAGAAAAAATGCTGCGCCTGAATATGATCGCCAAGTTCAATAATGCCGTATGAATATTGAGGCTGCCTTCTTTTATCCGTTGGCGAGCCCGGATTGAACATCAGAATCCCGTCAACGGTTTGATGATAAGGAATATGGGAATGCCCGAAAATAATAATATCCGGCTGCTCTTCCCGGAATGCTTCCCGGGCTCTTTCCTCTGTCGTCTTACGGAAGCCGTCACCGTGAATAAGACCGATTCGGTGTTTCCCGACGGTCACGATTTTTTTCAATCCAAACCGCTCTACAATGTCATGACCGTCATTATTCCCGGCCACAGCCTCGCATGGAGCAATTTGTTCAACGAGTTCGACGACATGTTCACTCACCCAATCTCCTGCGTGCAGAATCAGATCAACACCTTTTAATCCTGCTACCAGCGTATCTGGCAGCTTATGTACCCTTGCGGATAGATGCGTATCGGAAATGACACCAATTCGCATAAAATCACTCCTTTTTTCACATATGCTCCTATTTTCTCATTCGCCGGAAGGAACTGCAAATACAAGGCAGAATAAAGAGCAGACTAAGGTATCTGACTTATGAAGAGACAGATCTCCTAAAAATTCGATGTTTGCAGATCAGTTTGATACAATATTGCTGAAGTCTACGCCAAGGGGGACACCGATGATGAAAGATCCCATCGTCATACAGAACAAATTAAGAGAAGCTATGGGGCATCTCGAGAAAAGGTTCATGGAGCGTGAAGAACTCATCCGAGTCTTGCTCCTTGCCATCATGAGCGGTGAACACGTCCTATTGGTCGGACCTCCCGGTTCGGCGAAATCGCAGCTGGCCCGAGCTGCAGCAGAATTATTCGGCAACGAGCCTTATTACGACTATTTATTGACTCGCTTCACGACGCCAGACGAGCTATTTGGCCCAGTCTCTTTGCAAAAATTAAAACAAGATGAGTACAGTCGCCTCACGGAAGGATATCTGCCCAGCGCGCGTTTCGCCTTCCTGGATGAAATATTCAAAGCAAACAGTGCGATTCTTAACTCACTCTTATCGATATTAAATGAGCGCGTTTTCTTCAATGGACGTCTGAAGCAGCCGTCGCCTCTGTTATTTTTAATGGCGGCCTCCAACGAATTGCCTGAAGATAACGAGCAGCTGGCTGCACTTTACGATCGGTTTTTGTTCCGATTTGAAGTCGAGTATGTCAAGCAAATTTCCAGCTTCGAGCTGATGTTTCAAGCGCCGAAATCGCCACTTCCTACACTGCTTTCAACAGAGCTAATTAACCAATTGAGATCACAAGCAATGGACGTGCAGTTGCCGGATGCTTTGATTTACATGCTCTTCCAGTTAAAAACAGCCCTTCAAGAGAAAGAATACGTGCTCTCCGATCGGCGTTGGAATAAAATAGGACACACTTGGAAAATTTCAGCCGCTATTCACGGACGAAGTGCCGTTGGTGTTTGGGACACCGTTCTCACTCCGCACATGCTATGGGATTTTCCAGAGGATTTGCCTGAAGTTAAAGCGGTTTTTGATACGTTATTTCAGGATATGCTCAAACGCGAGATGGAACAGGAGCTTCCTCTGCAGCAGTACAATATGACGGTTAAAAAATGGCTGGACAAGGAAGATGAGCTCCATGCCTTCCAATTTAAAAAAGAAATCGGCGGTTCTTTATCCAAAGACGCCGCCGAGCGCTTGAAGGGCAGCTTGGAAGAATGCCGCACGGAGCTGGAGGATACGGCACGCAGCTTACGAGGCAGACTTGTCTCTTGGCAGGAAAAAGAAAAGAAATTGCCCGAATGGATTGCTTCACAATCCATTTTCCTGCAGCATCCCGAGCAATATGCCGTCAAATTTACGCACCTTCGCATCCAGGGTGAACGCATTTTACAATCCATTCAAGGTTTATATCGCACATTGTTTGACCGTGAAATTCCAGGAATCGTGTACGACTATACCCTATAAGAGGTTACATTATGATCATTCGCTGCACACGGGTCGATCGGTATGTGTTTGAAGGTTATGTTCATTCTTCCCGCGTCGCCCAGGAATGGATGCGCGAAGCGGTGCGGCAAGCTCCCTGGTTTTCGCTTGAACTGTTCGCCGATTTCTTCATGTGCTTTTACTTATCGAAACCTGAGATCGATGCAGCTTCCGAGGAAACACCTTTCCACCGCTGGATGGTATTGACTTTGACCAAACAATACTTCTATGTCTCCATTCATCCGCGCACAATTGGACAAGTGAACGCTTCCTTTAAGACGGCGCTCAAAGCGCTAATGTGGCTGACGGAGTCATACGAGAAAGAAGTAAAAAAACGGCAAAAGGAGCAGCAGCAAATCGGCATCGGTTTGGAGAAAAAACAGCAAATGAGCGGTCAAGAGGACAAAAGCGTCAGCGAGCGGCTCACCGATAAGCAAATTGAGAAGTTGAGGCTTGTTGGATATACCCTGCAGCAGGGAAAACGAGCTGTAGAGGACAAGCAAGAGGCCTCCGACTCACGGCCGCTGGTTGTAGACGAGATTCGCGCATTGAAACAGCGCATCTTGGAACTGCAAGGCGAGCTGCGTACGGAGTTCATGAAACGCGACAAGCTGAAAGCCAAGCTGCGCAAGGCGGAAGAGGAACTCGAACGCCGCAAGCGCCAGTTGGACCGCATGAGCGCCCGCGACCTCGCCGCGATGCAGGAGCTTGAGTCCGAGCTGGGCGACTGGCTCGGGCGATCTTTGAAGGAGACGCTGTCGCTCGAAGAGGCGGACAGCTTTAATGTGCACGAGCTCGTGCAGGCGAGTCAGCGGCTCGCGAACCGGCGCTGGGGCAGCGAGCTGGGGAAGCTGCGGAGGCAGACGTTCGAGCATTACGTGCAGTGGATTGAAAAGCTGAAGCGCAGCAAGGATTTGGTCGCTTTCTTGCAGGAGGTGGGCCGCAACATCCATCATCTGCGGGTTCAGCGGAAGAAGCAGCGCTCGCCGTATGTCCCTGAATCCTACGATGATCTGCGGCATTCCGGAGACATCGCGCATTTGCTGCCCAGCGAAGCCAGTTTGCTCGCGGATGATGATTTTGAGCCTTATTTTCTCGTCAAATGGATGGAAAATAAGCTCATGACTTACAACTACAGCGGTTCCTCTCCAGAACCGCAAAAAGGGCCCGTGATCTGTATGCTCGACACGTCGCATTCGATGCGCGGCAGCAAACTCCGGCTTGCCCAGCTATTCACCGCGACCTTCGCCTCCTTCGCGCTTCTTGAGCGGCGGGACTTCGTCCTGCTGCTGTTCGGCGCCAAAGGCGAGCTGGTCGAGCACATCTTGTCTTACAAACGTCCCGACTGGGACCGCTTCTATGGCCTTGCGCAGCTTGCCTTCGGCGGCGGCACCAACTTTGATGCCCCGCTGGGCAGAGGCATGGACATCGTTCAGCATCAGCCGCAGTTTCGCGATGCCGATTTCGTGATGGTCACCGATGGCGTTGGCCAGATCTCCAAAGCAACGCAGCAGCAGCTTGCGCTGCTGAGCCAAAAAAAGCAGCTGCGGCTGCATTCCCTGATCATCGGCTCCGCCCGCCAGCATCTCGTGCAAAAATACGAGATTATGGGCGTTTCGCATCAGGTACGATTTGCAACAGCTTGGGATATGCAGGATCCCGTTAAGGATGAGCTGCTGCTTGATGTGTTTGCAAAGCGATGACCACAGCAAACAATCCCCCAATTGCCGCGACTCGACTTGACTCGATTGGCTGGCACCGGGGGATTTTTTTCGTGTAACCGCATTGTACCGTCGGACAGTGCAACGTAAACCTTCGATTTTGCTGCTCAGCCGTACCTTCGTCACTTCACTCCGACACACCTTTTATCACTCATAACCGAGATAGACTGGAGCATTATACTATGTTGTACATTGTGCAACCATTTGACTGTAATTAGCACTCAGCACACCTCTATACTGTACTTTATGCAACGAATCATACACTAAATCGCTTACATCTCACCTTTTCACTATAAATGGTTGTATATTGTGCAATCAAAGTCCGCATTCGTGGTCAGAAGAGACCATTACGTTGTATATAATGCAACGGGGGCCTTTTACTCATCACCTATGACCCTTGACCATAAATGGCTTTCTTTGCCTAGTTGCCTTTGTCGTACTTCTAGGAAGAGTGTACCCCAAAACATACTAAATAAGGACCCCTCTCGGGGTCCTCATTGACGGTGAATAGATTTATGGTAATATGCTATGAACCTTTACTCAGCTTGGTCTCTACCTCATCACACTATTGCAGTACTTGACCACATTAATGATTTCTGCGGCACATCTCCTCGCTTCTATACGGATTCAACAACAACTTCCCTTGGTGTAAATTATCTTTGACACGACACCTCTCTGCTTTCACCGTCAAAGATAGTATGTCCGCTTATTTTCATTTTATGTATGTAAAAAAGCAAGTCACGATTTTCTTTTTCACTCATTCCTGTATCAACTCTTTGATCGTCTTGAGCGGTACGCCCGTCTCATGATACACATCAATCAGTGTGGCACCCGGATGGCTGCGAACAAAATCTTTGACCTTATGCGACTCGACCAGTTGCAGCTGCACACAGGGTTTACAGCGTTTTTCAAATTGTCTTATGAAAACTTTTCCGCATGCCTCACAGTTGCTTAATGTCATTTTTTTACACCTTCCAGAGCCAACTTTGACCAGGCTATTTCCAATCAAAATAGCTTTCGCAACGGCAATCTGTTTTCAGGGGGTAGGTAGGTGAATTTCGATATGATCCCCTGCTTTAATCTCACCTGGGCGTTCCACATAGGCGACAATTCCCCTGCTTTTCTGCGCTTGAATGATAAAATGTTTCGTTAAACTTTTGTCGTCATACTGTTCCGCGATCACTCTGCCCGGTCCGGCACAGGGCTCATTTTCACCCTCGCAGACTAACCCGCCACCACTTGATAGCATCATGCGAATGCCCATGGGAAGCTTGGTTAAGTCCGGCGCGCCGCTCACCAGAATGTTCGCTCCCAACCACTCGGGCCGTATCGTTCCGACACCTAACCGGTCTGCGATTCCTTGAAGCTCCTCGACAGATACGAGGCTAAGTTGACGACGATTAAAGATCTCCGTCCCTCTCTTATACATGGGCTGTCTGGAGTCGGCTTTAGCAAATAGACCAAAATGCCTATCACCTTCAATACCGCCAAATTTCAACTCGGCTCCGTCAATTTCTCTTGTAATAAATGTGTCAGGGTTATCCGCAATAAGCACAGCTTCAACTTTTATCAACATGGTCATCTATAGCCTACCCGCCTTGTCCAAAATTTCGCAACTTACTTATCCATATGCACGTACGGCATTTGTTGTTAATGACGTTTTGACACTTTTCAGCTTACCGGCTTTCCGCCATCTCCGGCCACATAACTCCGTCTTCCCATCCCAGTACAAAAGCTTCCCATCTGCGCGTCTCTGGAAAAGACTCCAAATCGCCAAAATATTTCGCGATAGCCACATGCTGGGTCGCATGGGCCTTTAGGGCAGCTGCTTTGACTGACCATCCCAGCTCCGTATCCACAACAATTGAAGGCTGCAGCCCCCGCTCCTGTAAAATGCCAGACGCCGCATAGTACAGCTTGCGAACGCTTGGGCATTTCCCGCTTAATACAGCAGCTGTCGCAGCTTTGGAGATGGTCACATGATCCGGGTGCCCATTCCCACCGTCTTCTGCGAAGCTGAATACATTCTCCACCTCATAACGCTGAAGAAAGGAAATAACGCCTGCGACCAGCTCATCGAAATCAATATTCGCCAACTGACCGTCCGGGAAGCCCAAATGTTCCACAATGGAAATTCCCAACACTTCAGCAGCAACATTCATTTCTTCTTCTCTCACCCTGGCAAGCTCCGACTTATCCGTCGCTCTCTCCAAACCATGCCGGCCTGCATCCCCCCGCGTCGCTAGCAGCAGCGCAGGCGCGTTGCCTTCATCCGCATATTTGCGAATTAAACATCCACTGAGAAAGGTCTCATCATCCGGATGCGCATAAACAAATCCATTTTGGATTCCCATCTTCCTCTTCACTCCGTTTTCTTCTATGTAAAATTGGCGGGCGGATACACGTTCTCAATCACGAAAATCGCTTGATCCCAAGGCATTGTCATCTCCGTGTTTTCTTGCAAATCCATCAAACTGACTTCGTTCTCTGCCTTCGAGTTATCACTAATGGAGATGACGAAGCGCATGCCAAGCCCTTCCGCTATATGTTTCCCAGAATCTGAACCTAGACATTCCATTCTTACCCCAATGCCAACTAGCTGCAATTCGTTCGTTAGTTCACGTGCCCGTGCATTCACTTGCAAGGAAGCTTTGGGCGCTAACAGGATGACTTTGGCTTGTTCGAGGTGATTCATGAACCGACTCTCATCTTCCGGACTCTCATACCTTTGATTGCTGTTTTCCATACCTTCACCTAGTCCCTTCTCCCGAGATAAAAAAACGCGCCGGACCTATGGTCCTGCGCGAATTGCTATCCCGCAGGGAGGCCAACGCGAAATGCGTTAGCCCACCCTGATAAGTTCAGGTATGTGCTAACGCCTATAAAAATAATGAAATTGTACGAACCAAGCTGTGTTCTTCATATTGATTCGACTCCTTCACTGTCATGATTATTACTGATTATAGCGGTGGGTTGTCAGCAATGCAACAACTTTTTTCTGAATTCTTTAGGCTAGAACCGCTTCAATATCTGCTGCAATATCGGAAGGTTCCGTTCTCGCGCTGTACTGCTTGACTACGCTGCCGTTTGCGTCTACAAGGAATTTCACGAAATTCCATTCAATATCGCCAGTGCGATAAGGCTCTGGTGTGTGGCTTAGCAAATAGGTGAATAAAGGGTGAGCGTGTTCACCTTTCACATCGATCTTTGCAAACATCGGGAAAGTGACATTGTAATTAAGCTCACAGAAACTTTGAATCTCTTCATTGGTCCCCGGCTCTTGACCGGCAAATTGATTACAAGGGAATCCTAGAACAACAAGGCCCTTTTCTTGATATTGTTCGTATAAACTTTGCAAACCTTTGTAATGAGGAGTAAGTCCACAAGCGCTTGCTGTATTGACAATAAGCAATGCTTTGCCTTTGTAATCGGAAAGTGACTTCGTTTCTCCCGTAATGGTCTGAACTTCAATATCATAAATGGACACAGTGATCTACTCCTTCAATGATAAAATAACTACTTGTCCATTATAGCATTGTTTGCCAACACCCCCAAATATCTTCATGTTAAAACGTTTTAGCTTCCCATATCCTGACAGGTGTGTTATATTGTTTACCTGTTTATTCGCAAAATAGACATATCATCTGATCTTAGGAGGTAACTGATCTTGGACACAAAGACTCAAAGTGCCTATCAAGAAGAACTGCAGCGACTCGAAGAAACGAATATCGAAATTGACAAACAACTGGCTAGGCTTAGAGCCACGCCTGTCTATTACGGCCCCGATTTAACGGAACAAGCGTTAGAAGTCGCACGTGAAAATGGGCGGAACAACTTAGCCAAAGCGGTTGATGAACCCTATTTTGGCCGTTTGGATTTTCAAGAATCAGGCACCGCTTCATCCCAGCCGCTCTATATCGGCAAATCAGGCGTTGAAGACGAACGTACCGGCCAATTGCTCGTTATTGACTGGCGCGCACCGGTGGCCAGCTTGTTCTACTCATTCACAGGCGGACTTGATGCTGCTTCCTACGACTCACCGGACGGTCTCATCGAAGGCCTCGTCTATTTAAAGCGAAACCTCGTGGTCCGCAAGCAAATTCTTCAACGCGTCGTGGACACTTATGACCGCAACGAAGATTCTTTGGCTGTTGGCGACGAATTTTTGCTCTATCGGTTAGGGGAAAATAAAGACAACAAGCTTCGCGATATCGTCTCCACCATTCAAGCGGAGCAAGACCGCATCATCCGTGCCGCCAAAAATACCGCGCTCATTATCCAAGGGGTCGCAGGTAGTGGTAAAACGACGGTTGCCTTGCATCGTCTCGCCTTTTTACTCTATCAATACCGTGAACAGGTTCGTGCTGAGCGAATGATTATTTTTGCACCGAACTCGATGTTCCTCGACTACATATCCGGCGTTCTGCCTGAACTAGGTGTCGGCAATATTCAGCAGAGTACTTTTACCGATTGGGCGCTCGATGTACTCGATCAAGAAGTGAAGTTAGCGGATCAAGCGCTAACCCTGCAAACCTGGTTCTCACTTGGCAGCAAAAGACCACCACTCGACGATAACGCCCCAGGCAGGTTTAAGGGTTCGATGGAATTCAAACAATATTTGGATGATTGCTTGACCAAATTCGAGTCCTCCTACGTCCCAACGGCGGATTTCATTCCGTGGGAGGGCGTTAAGCTGCCGCTTGCGAACATCCGCGAATGGTTTTTCGTGGAGAATAAGCATTATCCGCTCGTCAAACGCCGCGAACGCGTCGTAGCCCGCATCAAACGCTGGATGGAAATGCAGCTGGACAAAATCTGGGAGCAAACCCGGAAAAAAGAGCTGAAAAAGAAGTCGGCGCAGCGCTTGCGGACGTATTTGACCAGTTGGCCGGAGCATTCGGCATTCAGCTTCTACAAAATGTTGTTCGCTGAAAACAATCGCCCGGACAGCCTGCCTGCAGAGCTTCTGCATAAGCTTCCTGAGTCCATTGTTAGCGCATCGCTTAAGCTATTCAAGAAAAAAGAAGTGCAGCTTGAAGATCTCGCTCCACTCCTTCATATCCATACACGTCTATATGGCATTCCATCGGACCAATTGTTCGACCATGTCGTCATTGACGAAGCCCAAGACTTTTCACCTTTCCAGGTGGCTGTTCTTGATAGTTACACACGCAACAGTTCCTTTACGATTCTCGGTGATTTGTCGCAAGGGATTCATGCCTATCAAGGTATCAAAGACTGGAAAGAATTTTCCAGTTTGTTTCAGGAAGAGCAAGGCGGCTACTTCGAACTCGAGCGCAGTTACCGGTCAACGATGGAAATCATTCAGTTCGCCAATCTGGTGCTGCAACGAGGTGTCGAGAACCCGCTCCTTGCCGTGCCCGTGTTCCGCAGCGGGAACAAAGTTCGGGTTTTGCAGACTGACCTCAAACAAAGAATCCCCCTGCTGCTGCAGGCTATCGCGACATTACAACAAGGAACGTCCAGTACAATTGCCGTTGTTGCTCGTACGGAGAAGCAGGCTGAGGACTTGCACGACGTCCTGACCAAAGCCGGCATAGAAACAAATCTCATCACATCCAAACAACGTGTGTATCGCGGGGGAATTTCGGTTGTACCGGTTTATTTAACCAAAGGACTGGAATTTGACGCCGTTCTGCTGATGGATGTAACGGCCGCACATTATGAAGCAACGCTGATGGATGCCAAATTGCTTTATGTTGGCTGTACACGCGCGCTACATGAATTATGGCTGATGGCTCCTGGCGATTTATCGCCTCTTGTCTCAACAGACGATGCGGACATTGTCACAACGGATTCACCTTAAAAAAAGACACCTGATTTTTCTTAGGCCAAGTGCCCTAGAAATCGATCAGGTGTCTTTTTTAGTAGGCGATCAGCACGCCGCCTTCTCCAGCATACGTGCCAATGACGGTGCCCATGTTTGCGAATAGCACATTGCGGAACGGATGCTTTTGGAGGAGTTGGTCCAGAACCTCGCGTGCTCTTTCCTCACAATTGCTGTGGGCGACGGCAATCACATCTTTATCGTAGTCATGAACAGCCTCGCCCACTTTGGCAATCATTCGCTTCAACGCTTGCTGAGTGCCGCGGATTTTATCCATGACTTCAATCGAGCCTTCTTCACTGGCCTTCATGACGAGCTTAATATTCAAAACAGAAGCGACAGCCCCTCTGACCCGATCAAGACGTCCACCTTTAATCACATTTTCTAAGGTATCCAAGAAAAACAGTGTCCCCGAAGAAGTAACCGAACATCGTACCGTCTCAACAATTTGCTCAAAAGGAACTTGATTTTCAGCCATTTTGGCCGCTTTATACGCCAGCACACCAAGCCCTAATGAAGCCGTTTTCGAATCGATCACTTCAATACGTCCTTGATAACCTTCCTCCATGAGCATCTCTTTGGCCATAAGAGCATGATTGTACGTACTGCTTAACGCAGAAGATAGACAAATCACAAGAATATCTTGATTGACCTCAGCTTTTTTCTGAAAATCCGTGAGAAAATGCAGCGGCGAGGGACTAGACGTCTTAGGCAGTACACTCTCCGTTTTCATTCTCGCATAAAATTCACAAAGCTCCATGTGAGGAGGCATGCATTCCTCTCCAAAATGTACGGACAAAGGTACAATGGTAATCCCTAGCTCGTCCACAATCAATTTGGGAAGGTCGCAGCTGCTGTCAGTGATAATCTTGATTGTCGTCATGTTGTGTACACTCATTTCTTATTTTTTGGCGAAAACGATTCCAAGTGTGCGAGGTCCGCAGTGACTGGATACTACACACCCGGTTTCGGTTATATAGACTTGCTTAATATTGGTTCGTTGCTCAATTTGCTCTTTGACATACGCAGCTTCATCGGCTGCCATCGCATGAGTGACGAACAGAAACTCCGTATCCATTTCATCTTTTAAAGTAAGTGCATTATCCAGTAGTTGTTGAAGCGCTTTCTCCCTTTTCCCTCTAACTTTGTCCGTTAATGTCATAGCCCCGTCAATCACTTTCACAACAGGTCTAATCTTCAATAAACTTCCGAGGAAATGCTGGACGCTCGAACATCTTCCGCCTTTATGCAAGTACTCCAGCGTGTCAATAATAAACTCTACTTCAATATGGGATCGAAACGACTCAATCATGGATTTGATTTCCGAACTGCTTTTACCCTCCTGAGCCGAATGAGCAGCCTTCAACACTAGTAAACCAATCCCTGTTGATAGAGTTCTAGAATCGATGACGGTAACTTTACCATCAGGAAAATTTCCAGCCGCTATGGAGGCATTTTGAATTGTCGAAGATAGTTCCGACGAAAGTCCGATATAAATGACAGCTTCACCAGCCTGCACAGCCCCTTCAAACGCCCTCTCAAAATCGATCGGAGAAGGCGCCGCTGTTTTGGGCAGTTTGCCGGTTTCATCTACAAGCTCAAAAAGTCGGTCTGGCTTGATGGAAACGCCATCTTTTAACGATAATTCGTCAAAAATAACATAAAGAGGGACAACTTCAATCTGGTATCGATGAATGAGCTCCTCACTTAAATCACACGTGCTGTCAGTAAAAATACGCACCCGGGACATTACGGTCAACCACCTTATCCTTCTATCTATCCGTCTATAAACTGAAAACCACATGAATTCTATGGATTATTGTGTGTTCAGTATATCGGATATGAGATGAAAGCTCAATCATACAAAAGAAGTAACTATAAATTAGAAACCATAGATCGTCATGCCGCCGTCAACGAATAACGTCTGACCCGTCACATAGTTCGCGGCATCCGAAGCAAAGAAAACAGCAGGTCCTACCAGCTCTTCAAGCTCCCCAACACGCTGCAGAGGTGTACGCGCAATAACATCAGCCAGAAAATCAGGGTTAGCCAATATTTTCTCCGTAAGCGTTGTTTTAAAGTACCAAGGCCCGATGCTGTTCACGTTAATTCCGAATTTGCCCCACTCCAGCGCCAGCACCTTTGTCATTTGAATCATGGCTGCTTTTGTAGCTGCGTATACGACTCCAGTCCGTAGGGCAACATGTCCTGCAACAGAGGCGATGTTGATGATCCGCCCATACTTCTGCTCTTTCATCTGATGGCCAACAATTTGGGCGCACAGAAAGGCGGATTTGAGATTCGTCTGCATGATGGTATCCCACTCTTCATCAGTTACGGCCAGCGCTTGACTGCGTATGTTCATCCCGGCATTGTTGATCAGAATATCCAATCTACCTGCCTTTTCGATGATTTGTTCCACAGCCGCTTCAATTTGTTCTCTACTTGTGACATCCACTTGGAACGGATAAGCTTGTCTGCCCAAAGCACGAATTTCAGCTGCAACTTCTTCGATATCACTTGACGTACGCGCAAAAAGGGCGACATCAGCGCCGGCCTCGGCAAGCCCGATCGCCAGTGCTCTACCGATCCCTCTTCCCGCTCCTGTAACTAAGGCAATTTTATTTTCCAGTCGAAATGAAGGTAATAACATATTCTCATCGTCCAATCTATTAGATAGTTTTTTTGCAGCTAAAAAAAGAAAGTAGGTTATTCACATGGAATATTCCGTTCAAGAAGAGAAAGCAAACGCCATCAGTCATGGGGTTGGCGTCCTTTTAAGCTGCGCAGCGCTTATCCTGCTCGTTGTTCAGGCTTGTCTGCATGGCGATGCGTGGCATATTGTGAGTTTCAGCGTGTTCGGTGTGGCGCTCGTTACGTTGTACACCTGCTCCACCCTGCTGCATAGCGTCAGGCACCCCCGGCTGAAAGACATTTTCGAGGTGCTCGATCATGCCGCTATTTACGTCTTAATTGCCGGCACCTATACCCCCTTTTTGCTGGTGACCCTACGCGGGCCTATGGGGTGGACTTTCTTTGGTGTGATATGGGGGCTTGCCTTGGCAGGTATCGTGCTCAAAATATTTTATGTGAAGCGATTCATCCTTATCTCTACACTTTGTTACATACTCATGGGCTGGCTTATTGTTATTGCTTTTAAGCCGCTTTACTTGAACCTGCCCTTCGGTGGCATCGTATGGCTTGTAGTTGGCGGGCTGCTGTATACGTTCGGTTCCATCTTTTATGTATGGAGGCGCATCCCTTATCACCATGCCATTTGGCATATTTTCGTGCTCGCCGGTAGCGCCTGTCATTTCGTTTCCATCTTCGGATATGTCATCATGTCCTAGTCAAGGAATCAGCCGCTGCAGCTGCTGAAGGGAAACGACGCTCTCAACTTGTCGCGCCAGTTCATCATAACCTTCCTCATTCGGATGAATGGCATCGTCAGAAAGGTAGCGAGTGTCCTGCCCCACAAAAGCATCATAGACCTGAACGATGTGAATATGCGGCTGCTCTAATTTTCGCAAAAATATGTTAAAACGCTGCACCCAATAAGCCGATTCAGGCACCTGCGGTAAAGGATTATACAATCCAATCAAAGCAATTAAGTAGGGGGTATCGATACCTTGCCGCAGCGTTTCTATTTGCACCATGATTTCTTTGTAATTCGATTCGTAGGTTTGAAGAGCTGTTTTTAAAAAAGCGGGGTCATTTTGATAAAAGAAAGGAATCGCACCTTGGATTAAATCATTGCCGCCAGCTGTAATCGTGATGATATCCGCCGTTTGGATATCCTTCTGAATTTGCGGATCGGACTGCAGCGTTTGGAGCAATTCGCTAGTCGTAGCACCGTTCGTGCCCGCTTGGATCAATCGAACTGGAACGTTAAGCCACTGCTCAACTTTCTGCTTAAAGCTGTACACGAATCCACGACCATCCGGCGCACCAAAACCAACGGTTAGTGAATCACCAAATGCCAAATAATTAATCGTCTTATCCATGCTATCCTCTCCCTAAAGCTGACGTAGAATAGTATATGCGTCAGCGCCCAGTTTGGGAAGGGACACTGTCACCAGTTGTGCGGCAAGTTTTTTTATACGTTTACATGCTCTTGAACAAAATTTTCGATTTGCGCTTTTTCCGCGTAGGTAAATTGAAACTCGCAGTCGCAGCCCTCGTCATGAAGCACAATCTGCACAATGTCCCCATCCAAATTGCAAATTACAAGAATAGATGGATCGATGAGATCTTCCGGAAACGTCTCGCCAGCCTCCAGACGCATGCTTAAATAAATATCGCGCCATTGTCCGCGCACCTCAGATTCAACAAAAGATAAAATAAATTTGTGTTCAACGTGCTCTGCGCCATATTTCATCATCTGACAGTTCCCCCGCAACATTATTATCTCAAAAGCTGATTAATTCAATTTGAACTTCGTTCATTTATTGTAACTCAGAGCTGCTTAAAGTGGTAGTTTGCGCTCCTTTATACTACAATAAAAGCAAGTAATTAGATAAAGGAGCCTTCTCACTTATGACATTGAAATCCACCATTACTCAAACCATTGACAACAACGCCAATAGATTCAAAGCGATTTCCAGCTTTATCGGTGCAAATCCGGAGCTCGGGCATGAAGAATTTCAGGCTGCCGCTCGCCTGACGGAAGAGCTTGAATATCATGGTTTCCAGGTTGAACGTGGCGTATTGGATATTCCAACTGCTTTTATAGCCACCTATGATTCCGGGAAAACAGGACCTGTCGTCGGCTTCTTAGCGGAGTATGACGCCCTGCCGGATCTGGGTCATGCCTGCGGCCACCACTTGATCTGTATGATGAGCATAGGCGCAGCCATCGGCCTTAAGTCTGTTCTTGCCGAAACAGGCGGCAGCATTCGTGTGTATGGGACTCCCGCCGAAGAAACCAAAGGTGCGAAAGTGCCCATGGCCGAAGCAGGACTTTTCCGCGATGTGGATATCGCCTTGATGGCGCATCCTTATTACACCTATGAGAAATCGGGCGAATCCCTGGCCATGGATGCGATTCAGTATGAATTTTTCGGTCGTCCCGCGCATGCCGCTGCGCAGCCTTATGAGGGCGTGAACGCGCTGGACGCCGTTCTCCAGCTTTTCAATTCCATCAACGCGCTGCGCCAACAGATGAAATCCGACGCGCGTGTTCACGGCATTATTAGCGAAGGCGGCAAAGCCCCTAACATTATCCCTGACTATGCTGTCGCTCAGTTCTATGTTCGATCAGCGACTCGCACCTATACGGATGAGCTCGTCCAGAAGGTGCTCCACTGCGCAGAAGGCGCTGCATTACAAACCGGATGTACGCTCAAAACGTCCTTCTACGAATATTCGTATGACGAGCTGCGTACCAACGAAACGTTGTCCCAAGTATTCTCGGATCAACTAAGCGAGATGGGAATCGACCCGAAAGACGTCGAAGTCGGCAAGGATCACGGCTCGCTTGATCTGGGTAACGTATCGATCCAGTGTCCGACGATTCATCCTTTCGTCAAGGTCGTTAGCGAGAAGCACATGCTGCATACCAAGGAGTTCCGTGATTTGGCGCTGCAAGAGCCTGCCCTTGACGCGATGATTTTCACAGCCAAAGCGCTGGCTAATACAGCTTACGAAGTTCTCAGCAGCCCGGATCTGCTGCAAAGAATCAAAGATGAGTTTGCGGCAGCTACGAAATAAGATGAAAAAGGGGTTGTCACTACAGGACATGAAAGTCCTGAGGGACAGCCCCTTTTTTTCCGAGCGATTAGCTTGGCTCGCCCCAGCTGAAATAGATGGCTCAAGCCGTAACGCCAGAAGCCGAAGCTGCAGCAGTTGCCATTGCCTCCCTGTGCTTCTTTTCCGCCTTATCTTTTCGTTCTTCAAGCTGAGCCAAGATCGCGTAAAACATCCCCATGCCAAGGACTCCGCTAATCCCAATGAGCGTTGCCATCATCCAAGACGGCATCCAACCGCCAAGGATCACGCCGACACCGCCAAGCAGTGTTGCTCCTTTGTAGACCATCCCATAAAGAGCCATATAAGAGCTTCTTGCATGGTCGGGAGCAATATTACCCAAATACGCTTGCTTAATCGGCACATACATCAATTCGCCAACCGTTGCAATGAACATCGATAACATCAACAGCCAAGGCTGATTGCTATAAGCTAAATAACTATAGCCCAGAATGTAACAGGTGTAGCCGATAAACAACACTTTGCTATCTGAGAAACGCCGCATCAAAACTCCCATAAGAACGGAAAGCACAACGACGAGCACGGTATTTTCGGTGCGGATAAACCCTAACATTTTGAGACCGTCAACGGTCCAGGATGACTCCATCCAAGGGATAAGCGAAGCGGATATCATCTCTTTTTCCAATCGCACACCGACATAGTTACCTAGATGAAACTCTACAGAGACCAACAATAAAGAAGCTATTGTGAAGATCATGAATGTTTTATCGTACAGCACAAGCTTGTAATTGGACCACATGGACGTCTTCCCTTGAAAGCTGCCCCCCACTCCTCCACGACCGGATAAGGGTTTCGGCTGGTAGGCCTCATGAATAAAGAAGTAGGTGATAATTAGCGATATCAAGCCGATAACCGATAAGCCAATAAACAACTCAAACAGGTAGGATTTGAATAAAAACGCGCCTGCGATACCAGCAATTGCGAACGATAAATTGTTCATCCAGTACATAATGGCATACATATATTTGCGAATATCAGGAGCTGTAACATCGAGCAGCATCGCATCGTTGGCGGGTCCATGAACACCCCAGAACATGCTCACGAAAATCATCAGTACAAACGTCATCCACGGGGACGACAACCACGGCGAATTAGACAAAGCCATCCCCATAAAGCAGATCATCCAACCGATTTCTGCGGTAAGCATCAGCTTTTTGCGGCCTATTCGATCCGCGTAATAGCCCCCTACAATTCCTGCGATGACACCCGCCAGAATGCCGAGAATGACAACAAGCCCAGCGCTCGTATCACCTAATTTTCCAGAAAAATAAATGGACATGAAGGGAAGCACCATATTGTTCGCGGTACCGGAAATAAAAGAAAGGCCGATTCTTAATTTAACATTACGATGAAAATCTCGAAATCTCACGTGATCCCTCCAAGTGGAAAAACAAATCTGCCGAGCCTCGTATTTCACCTTCGTTCAATTAATGCGTTGAAAAATTACTTTTTCTCGTTGCTGCGCAAGAACAAACCTACGCCAATTAACAATAGGCAACCCGCCAAAAGCTGGATGGCAGTAATCTTTTCCCCGAGTAAAAAATAAGCCAATATCGTCGCGCCAAGCGGTTCGCCCAGAACGGTCATCGATACGGAGGATGCCTTCATATACTTGAGCAGCCAATTGAATACATAGTGGCCGAAGACCGTTGGAATGACGGCAAGCAGCAAGAAAACGCCCCACTCTTTCGCTGGATAAGCTGTGAATGAAGTTCCCGTAATCACATTCGTGACGGCAAGTACGAGTCCAGCGAACAGGAAAACAAAGAAACTGTACACGAAAGCGGAAATCCGCTCTCGCAGGCTTTTGCCCCAAAGCATATGCAGGGCAACTGCAACGGTGCCGATGAGGGATAAAAAGTCACCTTTCAATGCTGCACCTGAAAATTGGAAATCTCCCCAACCTATACAAATGGCGCCTACGATCGCCACACACATCGCCAAAACAGCCGCGCGATTGGTTCTTTGTCCATAAAGCAGAAACGCACCGACAAGCACAAAAATCGGCTCTAACGTGAGAATCGCTGTTGAGCTGGCAACCGTCGTAAATCGCAGAGAATCCATCCAAAATAGAAAATGCAACCCAAGAGCGATACCGGAAGCTGCCGTCCGCAACCAGTCTCTCAAACGAATTCTAGTAATCTCTGACCGATAACTCCATAGAAAAGGCAGCATAAGCACATTCGTCATCAACAATCGATACATAGCCGTGACTGCGGCAGGTGCATCGGACCATCTCACAAAAATAGCCGAAAATGAGATTGCGATAATACCGATTAACAAAAAAACAGGAATTGGAACTTTCGTTTTATTCATTGCATTCATCTTGCAAAACTCCTTGCTGCATAGTTACCTTGTTGTTGCCAAACACCAAATTATTATATAGGAGGATGCCACTATTGCCAATCTTTTTTAGACATTGTTCAATTATTGTCCCATAAGCAAAAAAGCCCTGTGGCGATCCGCCTAATACAAATAGGCAGCCTCCACGGGCTTTGTGTTTAAATCCAGCGTTTTGTTAGTCTAAAACAGCCGTTATATGCTTGGTTGTAACAGACCAGTGCGATGTATTCCAGATAGACTCTTTATTTTTAAAATAAAGAATTTGCGGTGATGCGTGCTTGATGCCCAGATCCTCCGCGATTTGGTTAGAAACCGGGCGAGATTCAATGACCTTAACCAAGTAATAATCTACACCTTCGTTCGGCTTCCCTGACAAATATTGTTCATATTCATCAAGCGCGCTTGCGCTTACCGGACAAGTTGTGCTGTGTTTCAGAACGACCGCCGGTTTATCGGAGGAACGATCCCATACTTCCTGCCACTGATCAACCGTTGTGAGCTCTTTCCATGCTGACATTCCAATCTCTCCCTTCGCATTACATTGAAATTATTATAAATTAACCAAGCTGCTTATGCAACTCGCCAGACAATAGACAGACCAAAACAGACCTAGCCAAACCTCGCAAGATTCGCAAACAGAGCAGGCTTATTGCTATAATCAAGATATAAAATGAGCTTTGGAACTAGGAGGAACATAATGGAACCAACACCCCCAGTGTCAAGACGAACATTTCTAAAAAAAGGCGTTCTGCTTGCAGGTTCTTTACTGGCTTCCGGAGGTCTTGTTGGCAGTTATTCCAGCTTTATCGAAACCAAATGGTACGATATTACGAGAATCACCTTATCATTTGAACGGCTGCCCAATGGCTTCCATGGACTTAAGCTTTTACAGTTCAGCGATTTACATATAGGTCATCATTTTAATTTAAAGGATTTAGAACGTGTCGTTACCCTTATTAATAGTGAAAAAGCAGATATACTAACTTTCACAGGAGATTTATTCGATGCCCGGATTACAGAAGACGAAACGTTAACGAGCAATCTCCTCGCCAGCCTAGAAGCACCACTCGGCAAATGGGCCGTACTTGGCAACCATGATAAATGGATCGATAAAAACTATACGCTGCCAATCCTCCAAAACGGCGGGTTTCAAACGCTGCTTAATGCCTGTAAGAAGATTACCTACAAAGGACAATCCATTCAGATCGCAGGTGTTGAAGATCGACTTACCGGCTCCCCTGATATCGTCAAAACCCTCCAAGGCACCAATGCTCAAATGTTCACACTCCTGCTCTCGCATTGTCCCGATTTCGCTAATCAAGTCATCGGACAACCCGTCGATTTGCAGCTATCCGGCCACTCTCATGGAGGACAGGTTCGCTTGCCTATCGTAGGTGCGCTCTTTACGCCGCTTCAAGGTAAAAAATACGTAATGGGGCTTTACGAAGTACCTGATTCCAAGCTGCTTGTCTACACGAATCGGGGGATCGGCACAACGTTTCTCCCCTTCCGCTTCCTTTGCAGACCTGAAATCACCGTGATCACGTTAGAAAAACGAAAACCCTGAGCGCCTACACAGCGTCTCAGGGTTCAGGATTTATTGTCTGACATGCAAAAATTGACGGAATAAGAAAACAGCTTTCAGCTTCAACAGATCATTAACTTTCTTGAAATCCACCTGCAAAAGATCACTGATCTTCTCTAACCGGTAGGTAACGGTATTTCTATGAATGAATAATTGCTTGGCCGCTTCGCTAACTTGACCGTCATTACGAATGAAGACCTCCAAAGTTCGGATCATTTCTTGCGAATATTCGGCATCCTTCTCCAAGAGCGGGCGCAATACTTTGGCACAGTAGTCTTCCATCATATTGACCGACACATGTTGGAACAAATGAGCGAACTCAATCGTTTCATAGTGAACCACGCGATCCGACAACTCGAGCTTATTGGCCATTCGCTGTGTCTCCATACATTCCATGTAAGCTTCTCTTAATGCTGTTGGCTTGCTTTTCATGGCACTTGTATAGAACACCATCTCGCCGGCTTCCTCCCGACAGCCTGAATCTCCTGCATATTTGATCAGAAGCTGTGCCAACTCATCTTCCGGGAAACCCTCCGTCTGAGTCGAGGAATAAATGGAAAACATGAGATCTTTGAGTATAAAATGATTTGCGCGCAACAGATTCGATTTGGGATGCAGCTCCATGTACTCTTTCAGCCGCTTCATTCTCCCCTGGTGTTGTTCATCTAACTGCCCTTCCGGCTTGCTTTTGCTTATCACACATTGGTAAGCACCTGTAAAGAGCGTTAACCCTCTACCCTCTGCCTGCTCCAGGAACTCTTCAAGCGACGTCCCTTTTTCCAAATAGCGGTACAGCGAGTTTTGCAAATCACGCTCCGCTGATGCCTCCACATGTGACCGAAACGTATAGTTCATATGAAAAGTTAAGATGTCTGCCGCTTGCTGGAATAAACCTTCCTCGACATTGGCCAGAAGCACGGCATCCGGCATGATCAGCAAATGGCCCAGGAGCTCATCATCCTGATGGTAGAGCCCTACCCGGTACGCGCGGTCTTTGTTCGAGTAGACCCAGCCGCATTTTCTCTTCGGCCAGTTCTGAGCTAATTGCTCTTGCTTCCACGCGCTTGTATTATATAGAATTTGCCCTCTGGCCCCAACGACAGCCATGGGATATCCAAGAATATTACTGAGTAATTGGAACATTGACGCCATATTGTCCTGTTTCAAACCGAATTGCATCAACCTCGTCTGTTTTTCCAGCACCGATTGCAGCAGCTTCGTGTTACGGCGGTATTCCGCATTGAACAAGGCGTTCATTTGATCAGAAAAAGTAAACTGGAAGGGCATCTCAATAATTGGAAAATGCAGCCGGTCCGCCTCCTCTACAACAACTTGCGGCAGCTCCGTCCAAAAACGGCCAAGCTTGATCCCTAACCCGGCAGCGCCGCGATCATTTAATTTACGAAGTAAATTGACGGTCTCCTGCGGACTATCTTTCATGGCGAAAGCGGTGGTGAAGAGCATCTCGCCGGATTTCGTCCAATCCGCAATATCTGGCGCGTCCATAACATTGACAGATTTAACGATGCGGGATTCCCCTTGCTTGCCAGCTACAAGCTTCGCTTCCGTTAATGGATAAATGGATAATGCTTCACGAATGGTAAGATGCATCGTGCTTCCCCCCTTATGCCTTTTTACAGATTATAGGATGACATGACCAAACAGTCAATGGATTTGTGTTAGATTATATGACATTGGTTAAATTTTTTTGAACAATTTATGTCTTTTTCGCTTGGAGATGTTATTTATTATAACATAAATACACAAAAAACGAGAGACATGCTTGCACATGCCCCTCGTCCTAATGCCTTACCCCATTAAATCACACGAAACGTTCCCGTGCCCATGGTCCCTAAATTTCCTTCGCGATCCATCACTCGCCCTTGTGTCGTAATCATTTTGCGGGATTGATGAACAAGCTCAGCCGTTACAATCAGCCGCCCCTCATATAGCGGAGCAACGAAATGAACGTTCAAATTCGTTGTAACAACCTTATCCTCCGGCCTTGCCGTCATGACGACAATCCCCATCGCATTATCCAGCAAAGAGGACAGAACACCGCCATGAACAATGCCAATTGGATTCAAATGATGAGGTTTTGCCTCTAAAGCAATTGTAATGATACCGTCTTTCAGATCAACAAATTCACAACCAAGAAATCCCCAAAACGTAGGTTCCGCCGCTGCGGCCAGCTGCTGCAGTCGTCTATTCACTCGCTCTTGAGCATTATCCATAGGATTCCCCTCCACTTTCTCCTTGTAAAGGGCTACCCCTTTTTCTCTTCTTCCAGTAATTGCCTTCGCAATACTTTTCCAATCATCGTCTTGGGCAAAGAATCGCGGAATTCCACTTTCCGTGGAATTTTAAAAGCCGCCAAGCGTTCACGGCACCACAGTTCAAGCTCTTTCTCCGTTAACGTCATTCCGGGTTTCAGCACAACAAAGGCTTTCACCGTTTCCCCCCGGTATTCATCCGGGACCCCAACAATCGTCGCCTCCAAAATAGCCGGATGCTCAAAGAGCACTTCCTCAATTTCACGGGGATAAATATTGAAGCCTCCGGCAATGATGAGATCCTTCTTACGGTCGACAATGGAGAAAAAGCCGTCCTCATCCATGCGTCCCATATCTCCTGTGTAAAGCCAACCATCACGAATGGTCATCGCCGTTTCAAGCTCTCGCTGCCAATACCCTTTCATTACCTGCGGGCCCTTGATCAGCAATTCACCGATTTCCCCGATCGGCAATTCTTCGCCGGTATTCACATCAACAACCTTCGCTGAAGTATCGGGTAAAGGAACACCAATCGAACCGATTTTACGATAACCCCAAATGGGATTGGCATGCGTAACCGGGGAGGTCTCCGTTAACCCGTACCCTTCAATGAGCTTACCTCCAGTCAAAGCCTCAAAACGTTCCTGAACTTCTAAAGGAAGTGGTGCCGAACCGCTTACACAGACATTTATGGACGAAATATCAACTTCTTTGACCCGTTTATGATTAATAATTGCAATGTACATGGTAGGTGCTCCAGGAAAAATCGTGGGTTTCATCTTATTAATCGTTTCTAAAATAAGGTCGATATCAAATTTGGGGATCAGAATCAGCATACCTGCCTGCAGCATGGATTGATTCAGCAAAACCGTTAAACCAAACACATGGAAGCAGGGAATCGCTCCCAGGAACCGCTCTCCGCCCACTTGAATTTTATAGCACCATTTTGTCGTCTGATACGTGTTGGCGATCAAATTCGTGTGAGTCAGCATGACCCCCTTCGAAACACCAGTTGTACCTCCCGTATATTGAAGCAAGGCAATATCCGTATCCGCATCAACTTCCACACAAATAGGTTTCGCTGAAGCAGCCCGAAGCAATTTCTTGTAAGCGTACACGCCTTCGCCATAAGCAACGTCCAGCTTTGCGCCTTCTTTTTTCATTTTAATCGGATATAAGACATTTTTCGGAAAAGGCAGATAATCCTTAATCGATGTCACAATGACATGTCGAATCAACGTCTGCGCTTTAGCCTTCTGCACACGATTAAATAATAAATCCAGTGTAACAATGATCTCTGCCCCAGAGTCGGAGAGCTGGTGGACCAGCTCTCTCTCCATATACAGCGGATTCGTCATCACGACGATCCCGCCCATCATAAGCGTTCCGAAGTAGGCGATAATGGCGGACGGACAATTGGGCAGCATGATCGATACACGATCTCCTTGGCACACACCGAGTTCCTTCAGAACATTTGCAAAGCGATAAGACGCATCAAGCACCTCATGATAACGCATTGTTTTACCAAGGAAGTGCAAGGCTGGTCGGTCGGGGTACTTATGCGCGGAATCTACCAACAAACGTGCAAGGTTAATCTTAGGGTACTCGTACGTCGGCGCCACTTCCTCTGGATAATGACGCAGCCAAGGCTTTGCCTCACTCATACAAACCATCCCCTTCAGGTTCTTCCCACGGATGACTAGACGATGAATTTCTCACCCTGAATAACACGTGCGGCGATGTCGCGCTTCAGCTGGGTTGTATTGACAGCACTGCGTCTTGATAGTTTTTTCAAAATCGATAATTGCGTCCGAAGAACATCTCCTTCTTCCATCGTACTTAGCGCTTCCTTCGCGTATGCCTCAATTTTATCAAAAGCTTCATGCACGAAAACGGTTGTCACTTGAATCGCATTTTTCGCTTTCTCTTCTCCGCTTTTGGCAATCAGCTTTTGCGTACGCAGAAGTCCGCTCTCTCCCGCAAAAATCTGAATCATGATATCAGCTAAATTGCTTAAGACCTCCTGATTTTTCTCCAAGGCCATGCCATACTTCTGAACGGCAAGTCCGCCAACCATCAAGAAAATCTTCTTCGCCATCGAGATCAAATGCGCCTCTTCGGCAAGTGTGCCTTCAAACGTCTGGCCCGGGACGATCGACAGCAATTCTCCTTGCAGCGCTTGCGCTTTTTGCATCAAAGGCAGCTCGCCTTTCATCGCTTTCTTCACTAATGTCCCCGGTATAAGCAGACGGTTAATTTCATTCGTTCCCTCGAAAATGCGATTAATCCGTGAGTCGCGATAAATGCGTTCTACTTTATATTCCTGAATGTAGCCGTATCCGCCATGAATTTGTACGCCTTCATCAGCAACAAAATCCAAAACTTCCGATGCAAACACCTTATTAATCGAGCACTCCAACGCGTATTCAGAAATACCCTTCGCCGAGTGTTTGCCGGCATCCAGACTTGTATGGTCAATGTCTTTCAGGATGTGATCCATCAGTCCCGTCGTTCTATAAACCATGCTCTCCAGCATAAAGGTTTGAATATTCATTTCAGCCAGCTTTTTCCCGATCAATGGGAATTTGGATATCGGCGTATTGAACTGTTGGCGCGTATTCGCATATTTGGCCGACAATTCGATCGTTTCCTTGGATGCGCCCAAACACCCCGTAGCCAATTTGTAGCGGCCGATATTCAAAATGTTAAAAGCTATGAGGTGACCCTTCCCTATTTCACCAAGCAAATTCTCCACCGGAACTTTGACATCTTCAAAATAGAGCGGTCTGGTTGAAGAGCCTTTAATCCCCATCTTTTTCTCTTCCGGTCCCATCGTAAAACCCGGGTCGCCTTTTTCCACAATAAACGCCGTGAAATCCGTTCCATTAATTTTGGCATACACGATAAAAATGTCAGCAAAGCCCGCGTTCGTAATATACAGTTTGGAGCCATTTAACAGGTAATGTTTGCCATCACCAGAAAGGCGCGCAGTCGTTCTTGCACCCAATGCATCGGAGCCGGATGTTGGCTCGGTTAAACAGTAAGCCGCAATCTTGGCGCCTGTTGCGAGATCCGGCAAGTATTTTTTCTTTTGCTCAGGAGTCCCGAAAAATACAATGGGAAGCGTTCCGATTCCAACATGCGCTCCAATCGATAAAGCAAAAGCAGACGCTTGTGCCAGATTTTCACTAATAATCGTGGAGCTAACCTTATCCAGTCCAAGACCGCCATAGATCTCGGGCACGTCAGCCCCGAGTAAGCCAAGCTCACCGGCGCTTCGCATCAATTTAACCGTCAAATCGTAATTAAGCTTCTCGATATGCTCATCATTCGGCAGCACTTCGCCCGCTACAAAATCGCGCGTCGTCTCCGCGATCATGCGATGCTCCTCCGTAAAATCCTCCGGAGTCACGATATTGTGGAAATCGAGATCTGAAATGACAAAACTGCCGCCTACAACTTTATCTGACATGGTTCATCTCTCCTCAGAATGAATTGGACAAGGGTTAATAAATGATGAAAGTGCTGGAACAAGTGCAAGAGCTGAAAGTGTCTGCCAACGATGCTTAACTGGAATTGCAGCTAATTAAACCGGTCAAGCATGCACCTGGAATACTCCAGCAGCGCCCATCCCTCCGCCGATACACATCGATACTACGCCATAACCGCCACCGCGTCGTTGCAGCTCATGAATCAATGAAGTTGTCAGCTTCGCGCCGGTACATCCAAGCGGATGCCCGAGGGCAATCGCGCCGCCGTTCACATTCACCAGCTCCTCGTTCAATCCGAGCTCGCGAATAATATGCAAGCATTGCGAAGCGAATGCTTCGTTGATTTCAAACAGATCCACCTGATCTTGCGTGATCCCCGCCATCTGCAGCGCCTTCGGAATCGCCTTCACCGGG
The DNA here is from genome assembly GCF_004000765.1 of Paenibacillus chondroitinus NBRC 15376. Classification (GTDB taxonomy): domain Bacteria; phylum Bacillota; class Bacilli; order Paenibacillales; family NBRC-103111; genus Paenibacillus_E; species Paenibacillus_E chondroitinus. The sequence continues at coordinate 79,879 of NZ_BILW01000024.1, forward strand.
CCAACCCCCATGATTTCCGGCTCCACACCGGAAAGCGCGAAAGACTTGAACGTCGCGAGCGGCTTCAACCCGAGCGCCTCCGCGCGCTCGCGGCTCATCAGCACGGCCGCCGCGGCGCCGTCCGACGTCTGTGACGCGTTGCCCGCCGTCACCGTGCCGTTCAAGCTGAACGCAGGCTTCAGCTTGGCAAGCACTTCCACGGATGTATCGGGGCGAACGCCCTCATCCGCGGCAAAAACAAACGAACGCTCAAACGCTTTGCCGCGTTCGTCAAGGCCCTTCACGCTCGTAGCCACCGGCACGATCTCATCCACGAACTTGCCGGCTGCAATCGCCGCAGCCGCCAACCGATGGCTTCGCGCTGCGAAGCCATCCTGCGCTTCGCGCGAGATGCCGAAGCGCTGCGCAACAGCTTCGGCCGTATGCCCCATGCCCATGAATACCTCGGGCATCGTCTCAACAAGCTGCGGATGCGGCGAGAACTTGAAGCCCGTCATCGGGACGTGGCTCATGCTCTCTACGCCTCCGGCGATGATCACCTCCGCGTGGCCCAGCATGATGCGCTCCGCCGCATAAGCGATGGCCTGCAGCCCGGAGGAGCAAAAGCGATTGACCGTGATCGCCGGCACGGTCACCGGAAAGCCCGCATAAAGCGACATCGTGCGGGCGAAGTTAAGCCCTTGCTCGCCCTCTGGCATCGCGCAGCCGATGATGATATCGTCAACGTCGCCTTTATCGAGGCCAGGAGCCCTCCGCACAGCCTCCTCCAAGACGGCTTTGCCCAGATCTTCCGCTCTCGTTTGAGCGAAGCTGCCTTTCTTCGCGCGTCCGACGGCGGTGCGCGTAATCGATACAATGACTGCTTCCTTCATCGTTTCTCACCTCAATTAGAGTAGTAAGGCATGCACTTTATAAATTTCCGTTTGAATTTTTGTTCCTATTTACATTTCCATTCATCTCTCCCTACGCTTACACCGCTTAGTTACGCAGCGGTTTTCCCTTGGAAAGCATATATTGCATACGTTGTTGTGTTTTCAACTCCCCGCACAGGCTGAGGAAAGCTTCTCTTTCCAAATCAAGCAAATATTGCTCAGTAACCAGCGTGCCAGCCGGCACATTACCGCCTGCAAGCACATGCGCTAACTTGTTCGCGATAAGTACATCATGGTCGCTGATGTAGCCGCCTTGCTTCATGGAGTACGCGCCAACTTGCATGACCGCTTTGCCATTTTCGCCGACAACGCGAATCTTCTCACGGGCAGGTGGAGTATAACCTGCCGCATCCATGCGCAAAACAGCTTGTTTGGCTTCATAAATCCGATGATCCGGGTTGATAACAACCGTATCTAGTGGCCGCATATACCCGAGGCGTTTCGTATCATGCCCGCTTGTCGACACCTTGGCCATCGCCACAGTCTCAAAACTAGCATTAATCCATGGTTGTAAATCCACTTCAGGATCGCGCACCAGCGAGCTCACCCTGAGCGCCAGTTCTTTACAGCCGCCACCGGCAGGAATCAAGCCTACACCAACTTCAACGAGTCCATAATATGTCTCCGCTGAAAAAATGATTTGATCGGCCGGCATACAAGCTTCAACGCCGCCGCCGAGCGTCATTTTATGAGGCGCTGCCACCACCGGTTTATCCAAGCCTTTGAGCTTCATCATGGAATTTTGAAATAAGCGGATAATACCGTCCACTTCATCCCATTCACCGTCTTGCGCTTCCATAAGCAGAAGCATTAAGTTGGCGCCGACACAGAAATTTTTCCCTTCGTTTGCGACGACAAGCCCGCGGTAATTGCTGCGAACTTCATCTACGCTCTGCTGAATCATCGTAAGAATATCTCCGCCTACGGCGTTGTTTGGAGATTGAAACTCCAGGCAGGCAACTCCATCTCCAATATCAATTAAATTTGCGCCGCTATTCGAACGGATGACTTTCTTTTGCTGCTTTAAAGCTGCCAGAGAGATCAATTCGGGCCTTGATTCAATTCCTTTATACTCATTTTTTAAATAGTAAAAGCTTTGCCCTTCTTTATTTGTATAAAAGCTGTCGTTGCCTGCAGCAATCCACGCTTTAACCCACTCCGGCACCTCGCTGCCTTCCGCTTCCATTCGCTCAACAGAACGCTTAAGTCCAATAGCATCCCATGTTTCAAAAGGCCCCAAATCCCAGTTAAATCCCCATTTGAGCGCATTATCGATTTCTACGATAGAGTCTGCGATCTCATCCAATTTTGCCGCCGAATACAGCAGCACCGGTTTCAAAATGTTCCACGCCAGCTCCGAGTATCGGTCTTTGCCGCCTAGCAGCGCCTTAAGCTTGCCGCTTGCGCCTTTTGCCTGCTTAGCTCCTTCAAGAGAGGCTGAACTAATTTTCCGGCTTGCGGCATACGTCATGCTGTTTAAATCTAGCGAATGGATTTCTTTTCCAGCTTCATTTTTCACTTTTTTATAAAAGCCTTGACCTGTCTTTTCCCCGATCCAGCCCTTTTCCACCATGGTCTGTAAAATAGCAGGTGTGTCGAAAACAGCTTTCTCGCTCGGATCTGTTACAAGACCAAACACGTTATTCGCGACATGGACAAAAGTATCCAGACCGACGAGATCCAGCGTTCGGAATGTCGCGCTTTTCGGTCGGCCCATAGCAGGACCTGTCACGGCATCGACTTCTTCAACGGAATACCCGTTGGCAATCATTTCGCGCAGTGTAACCAGAAGCCCGTAAGTGCCAATCCGATTGGCAATAAAATTCGGCGTATCCTTGGCTTGCACGACGCCCTTCCCTAACCTTTTCTCACAAAACTCTGTCATGAAAGAAATAATCGCCGGATCCGTGTATTGACTTGGAATGACTTCCAGAAGCTTCATATAACGAGGAGGATTAAAGAAATGAGTGCCTAAGAAATGTTTTTTAAATTCATCGCCTACGTTCTGGGTCATCGCATGAATCGAAATACCGGAGGTGTTTGACGAGACGATCGTCCCAGGCTTCCACACCGTTTCAATACGGCTTAATAACTGCTGCTTCGCCTGCAAATTTTCCACGATGACTTCAATGATCCAATCTACTTGGCCAAGCTTTGCCAAATCATCTTCCAAGTTGCCTGGTGTAAGTCGCTCGATGAAAGCCTCACTGTATAAGGGGGCCGGGTTCGTCTTTTTGAGCTTATCCATCGCGCTAACCGTAAGACGGTTCCGTACTTTTGGATGCTCCAGCGTTAATCCTGCGGCTTCTTCTTGCGGCAGCAATTGGGTCGGCACCATATCGAGCAATAAAACGGGAATGCCTGCATTTGCCAAATGGGCAGCTATGCCGGAGCCCATCACACCGGAGCCGATAACGGCAGCAGTACGAATCTTTGTCATATGGAAATTTCCTCCTACATGAAATTTTCAGACTGTCTTACGCAGTTCCAAATACAGACAAGGCTAGAATTTCAGCGATATCTCGCGCTTTAACCTGCTCCTCTACCTCCTTCAGCTTCGTGCCGTCCTCCACCATCGTTAAACAATAGGGACAGGCTGAGGTGATCACCGTCGGCTTCACACTCAACAGTTGCTCCGTGCGCGCTACATTAACGCGTGTGCCGGCGGTCTCTTCCATCCACATCATGCCGCCTCCGGCACCGCAGCACATACTGTTTTCACGGGAACGCGGTTGCTCCACGAGTACGGCCCCTGGAATTGCACGCAAGATGCTGCGTGGTTCCTCATACACCTCGTTGTAACGGCCCAGGTAACAAGAATCATGATACGTGATGCGTTCATGCACCTCGTATTGCGGCTTCAAACGGCCTTCTTTCACCCAAACATCAAGCAGTTCGGTGTGATGAAAAACGTCGGCCTCCAGGCCAAATTCGGGATATTCATTTTTGAAAATATGATACGTGTGCGGGCAGGTCGTTACGATTTTCCTAACGTTATATTTTTGAAAAGTCGCAATATTGTCGGCACACAGCTGTTGAAAAAGAAATTCATTCCCCATACGGCGGGGGGTATCCCCGGAATTTTTCTCCTCATTTCCCAATATCGCAAAGGAGATGCCGGCTTCGTTCATCAGCTTCACAAAAGCATGCGTAATTTTACGGCTGCGGTTATCATAAGACCCCATTGATCCCAGGAAAAAGAGATACTCAAAATCGGGATTATCCTTCACCGTACGAACATTCAGTTCATTTCCCGGATCTACTTCCTTCACCCATTTCACGCGATCATTCCGGGAAATTCCCCATGGATTCCCTTGACGCTCAATGTTTTGCAGGGCACGCTGGCCGTCATGCGGCATACTGCCTTGTGTCAACACCAGGTGTCTGCGCAGATCTACAATTTTATCTACATGCTCATTGCCGACTGGACATTGATCTTCGCAATTGCGGCAGGTTGTGCAAGCCCATAGCTCCTCCTCGGTAATGACACCGCCGATCAATTCCACCTCCAGCGGGTTATTCCCGCTATGTGCAGCGAATGCTGCCGCCGGAACCCACGGCGATTTGGATGTGATAGCTGCCCCCTTTTCTGTCAAATGATCACGAAGTTTCGTAATCAGATGCATGGGTGAAAGCAGCTTGCCGGTCGTATTGGCTGGGCATACATTCGTGCAGCGCCCGCACTCTACACATGAGTAGAAATCAAGCATCTGCTTTTGCGTAAAATCCTCCACTTTGCCGACACCAAACGATTCCGCCTCTTCATCCTCCAAGTCAAGCGAAGCCAGTTTGCCGGTAGGCTCTGTGCGCCGTAGCAAGATGTTAAGAGGAGCGGTAATGATATGAAAATGTTTGGATTGCGGAACATAGATCAGAAAAGACAGCAAGATCAGCAAATGCATCCACCAGCTGACATAAAATCCGATGGTCGCCCCCGTGTGCGAAAGACTATTAAACATCCCGGCAAAAACGGATGAAATAGGCGCATAACCGGAAGCTCCCTGCCCCTCTCGCACCCGTTCAAAACCTCCGCTGACCACAACGGATAACATGAGGAAAAAGATGAAGAACACGACAATGCTGGGCTTCCACCCCCGTTTTAGTCGCTTGAGCTTTTCAACATAACGGCGATAAGTCGCATACCCCATAGCCAGCAGAATCAGCGCAACCGTCACTTCCTGGATAAAAGTAAAATATTCGTACCCGGGTATTGGCAGCCCACGGCCGATTAATCCTTTTAGAATCAGATCAAGCGCTCCTAACTGTAAAATAAGAAAACCATAAAAAATAACGATGTGCATGATTCCGCTTTTCTTATCCTTCAACAGTTTCGTCTGGCCAAACACTTGAATGGCAAACTCCTTCAAACGGGCTTTTGCTTCTTTCTTCAAATTCACTGATTTACCTAACTGGATGTACAAATATCGGTGGTACACAATTCGGCCAAATAAGAACAACGCATAACCGGTAACCGCTAGAAACAATACAAACTGAATGAGCGAACCAATCATAGAGAACCTCCTCACCTAAAAAGATAGCGCTTACATGGAAACATCGTAAAAAAGCAAGTTCCATATGCCCCTATTTCCAGAGTTGAAAAATGCTTGATCGTTCGTGTAAGCCGGCTAACTTTCTTACTTGCTTCATAAGCTGAATAAGTCGTTGACAAGGCGTACTACGTATTTTATGATGAAATTACAAAAATGAATGAGTATTCATTCACCGATAATTGTATCTTAACACCGAGGTGATCTCCTTGACAAGTAGCAAAAAACCAGACAAGTATTACGCCATTCTCGAAGGCGCTCTGAAAGTATTTGCAGAGAACGGCTTTCACAAATCACAAGTATCCCGAATTGCCAAGGAAGCCGGTGTGGCTGACGGAACGATCTATTTATATTTCAAAAAGAAGGAGGATATCTTGACCAGTCTGTTCCAAGAGAAATTGGGCGAACTTGTTGAGAAATTCAATACTGGCGTCAACGAACAGATGAGTGCGAAAGAAGCCCTTTATAAAGTTTGTGAAATTCATTTCAGCGAGCTTGAAGGGAATGTCAATCTTGCATTTCTTACGCAAATTGAACTGAGACAAAGCGATTTGGAGCTGCGCAAAGAAATTGGCCTTGCGCTCAAGAGATATATTATCCTCATTGAAAATATATTAGAAAGAGGCAAACAAGACGGGAGCTTTCGCGCAGATTTTGACGCCAAACTTGTAAGGCTTCTCATCTTTGGAGGCATGGATGAAGTTGTGACCTCCTGGCTCATCTCCGGGCAAAAGTATTCCTTAACCGCTCAAGTCGGCCCTACGGTTAACTTTTTCATAAAAGGCATCGAGGCTTAAGGGTCTGTATAACATGTATATTCAGGAAGGAGCTTGGCTATGGACATTTTTGTATTATTGAAGCAAACCTTTGATACAGAGGAGAAAATTGTTCTGCAAGCAGGCAGCGTTCAAGAGGATGGCGCCAAATTCGTTATCAATCCTTATGATGAATACGCTGTGGAGCAGGCTATTCAGCTGCGAGATGAATTCGGGGGTAAAGTCACCCTGCTCTCCGTCGGTCCCGACAGGACGGCTGAAGCCCTTCGTACCGCACTGGCTATGGGGGCAGACGAGGCTGTTCTTATCACCGATGGGCGCATTCAAGGCGATGAATACGAGGTTGCTGAAATTTTAGCACAATACCTGCGCAGTCAATCTTACGACCTCTTGCTAGGCGGTAACTTCTCTGTAGACAATGGTGCTGGACAAGTGGCCATTCGGTTAGCCTCTCTTCTTGATTTACCCCATGTTGGATCCATTACAAAACTTGAAATCTCTGGTGGCGGTGCGGTTGCCCACCGTGATGCGGAAGGGGACATTGAAGTCGTTGAGGTTCCGCTCCCTGCTCTTTTCACTGCACAGCAAGGTTTGAATGAGCCTCGTTACCCTTCCCTGCCGGGCATCATGAAAGCGAAGAAAAAGCCGTTTCAACACTTAACCCTTGATGACATTGAAGGCGCTGGCTCAGCTTCCGCCAAGACGACAAGACTTGAATTAACACTGCCGCCTGAACGCCAAGCCGGCCGCATTCTCAAAGGCGAAATCGCGCAGCAGGTGACGGAGCTTGTTCAAGCGTTACGCAACGAATCCAAAGTGATTTAACGAAGGGGAGGCTACGATCATGGCTAAAACATTTCTCGTTGTCGCCGAAGCTCGCGGAGGCAAGCTGCGCCAAGTATCCTTTGAAGCCTTACGCGCTGCTCAGTTATCTGCTGCGGAAAGCGATGCGATTCACGCTGCACTCATTGGCGGGAGCGGCACCAAAGCTCTGGCAAGCGAACTTGCTGCATATGGTGCAGAATCCATTTATGTTGTTGAAGATGCTGCTCTTGATAACTACAACTCGGAAGCTTATGCGAGCGCACTGCTAGCCGTAACTGGCGTTGTGAAGCCAGCTGCCTTGTATTTCGGCCATACGGCTGCTGGCCGAGATCTGGCACCACTGGCCGCAGCGAAGCTTGGTGCCGGCCAGCTGTCGGACGTAACGGCGATCTCGCGCAGCGGCGATCGCGTGGAATTCACCCGGCCGCTTTACGCTGGCAAAGCCGTTGAGAAGAAAGCGTTTACCGACCCGGATGGCCCATGGGTCGTTACGATCAGACCGAACAACATCGCCCCCCAAGCGCCAGACGCCACGCGTCAGGCTTCGGTCATCGATGTTGCCTACCCGGCCCCCTCCCTGCGCAGCATCATTCGGGAGGTAGTGAAAAAAACGTCCGGCGCCATCGACTTGGCAGAAGCCAAGATCGTTGTCTCCGGCGGACGGGGCGTGCGCAGCGCCGAAGGCTTCCAGCCGCTCGAAGAGCTGGCTGCCGTCTTGGGCGGCGCTGTCGGGGCATCCCGCGGAGCCTGCGACGCGGGCTACTGCGAATACGCGATGCAAATCGGCCAGACCGGCAAAGTGGTGACGCCGGAGATCTACATCGCGTGCGGCATTAGCGGCGCCATCCAGCACCTTGCGGGGATGAGCTCCTCGCGCGTCATCATCGCGATTAACAAGGATGCCGAGGCGCCGATCTTTAAAGTAGCCGACTACGGCATTGTCGGCGATCTGTTCGAGGTCGTGCCGCTGCTGACCGAGGAGTTCCGGCAGCTGCTGAAGTAGCTGCTCTGCTAATCCGTATCGCTCGAGTGGGAACTGCAGGTCGCTATTTGCTGCATAAACAGCCAAACGGCGATCTTAGGGAACTGTGATCCGCTAATTCCCCGTTTCGGGGTGGATTAGCAGGTCTCCAGGGCAAGTAGAGCCCTGCCGTTCCCCTAGATCTCTCGTTTGGCTGTTTTAGCCTGAATAGCGCCCTCTAGTTCCTTTTTGTGGTTCGCCGAACGAACTATTATCTTGAAATTCTTCTGCTGTTCCAGTAAACTCATCGTACATTCCAGAATGTTAGGAGTTCTCATCATGTCCATGACCCCAACCGAAGTTGTTCAACATTTTTTTGCGAAAGCTCGCTCTGGTATACAACCTGATGCCGCTCATGATTATATGGCTGAGCACGTGCTCGCCCATCAAATGACGGGAGAAAACGAAACCACCGTTCACCGCACACCGGCCAATTATGCGGATCACGTCAGGGAGATGATTGCCGCTTACGGTAATTTTCAGCTCGAAATTCAAGAAATGATCGCGCAGAATGATCGTGTCTATGTACGCTGGAAGCAAACCGGCACACATATCGGCGAGGTAGACGGATTTGCGCCTACAGGCAAACCGATCATCGAAATCGCAAGCGCTGTTTATCGCATCGAAAACGAACGAATCGTCGAATACTGGATTCAAATCGACCGCGAAGGCATCCGTTTGCAGCTTCAGCGAAATGCTTGATCCCCTCTTATTTCCACGCTTACAAAATCAAAAAAACACATCGTCACCCGTTTATTGGGACGCGATGTGTTTTTATTTGTCATCGAAAAAACTCCTTAAACTGTTTAATGACTTCTTCAGGCTGCTCTTCTGCAATCCAATGTCCGGTTTTTTTAAGTTCAACCACTTTAGGATTCCTTGTATTTTCCTTTAGGAAAGGACCTAGATCGCTAATGCCCGTTGAACCATAGATACCCAAGACCGGCATAGATAGTTTTTTATATGTATTAAAATCGTCGATATCCTGGCGAAATGTACGAAACCAATCATTAGCTGCGCGAAGTGCATCAGGTTTTGCATAGGCCGCGAGATAGATCGCTTTTTCTTGTGGGGTAAGAGCAGGTTTGTCATAGGATAAATAATCGTAAGCCCAATTGTAGGCTATGTCTAGATTTTTACCATGCAGTAATTGCTCAGGCAAATTGGGTACAGCGTTAAACGCCCACCACCATGGGAACTTTACACGCGCTGGATTACTTTCATCGTACGAACCAGATGGTGCCACGAGCGGTAACTTCAGCATGTTGTTGTCTGGATGTGAAATGTCGAGCATGGCTAGTTTCTTTGTGGCATGCGGGTAATTGGCTGCGAAAGCATAAGCAACCGTGGACCCGATATCATGGCCTGCAATATAAATATTCTTATAGCCCAACTCGTTCATTAATGCATAAATATCGGACGCCATCGTTTTCTTGTCATAGCCGGTTGTAGGCTTATCGGAACTGCCCATTCCTCGAATATCAATGGAATAAACATGGTAATGCTTAGCTAACTCAGGCATTATTTTACGATATTCATACCACGTTTCGGGCCATCCTGGCAGTAGAAATAGCGGTTCGCCTTTGCCGCCTTCAACATAGTGAAGTTTGATTCCATTGACCGATTTAGTTCCATTCTGAAAACCCGGAAGAGTTTTAACTAATTCTTCGTCCTGATTATCGTTACTACCCGATTCCGAAGTGGCAGAAATAAATGTCGGTTCTGTTGCCGTTGCGACATTTTGCTTGTAGGTTGCCAAGCTTACAGGGAGAAGTATTAGCGCTACAGTCAGCAGCCTTGCTATTTTTCGAGCCTTAAATTTAGTTCCTGACATCTCAATTCCTCCAGACACTTCATCATTTCGCCATCAGCAGTTAAGTTTCCCTAGCCCAATAACCCATATACATCACGGGAAACATCATTAAGCTATTTGCCATATGAATTCTTAATAAAAGGGCTGCCTCTTATTGAGACAGCCCATTTTGACTACATTATAAAGAATTTCTCAAAATCTTTCTGACATCTTCTTTTGAAAGAGAGACATAACTCCCTATTTGATCGGCGAGCATAGATCTTTCTGTCATCAGTTCAATTTCCTTGTCATCGATGCCATAGTCCGACAGCTTCGTAGGCGCTCCAATGGATTCCCAAAATTTCTTGAGAGACTGAATCGCTTCCTCTGCTAATTGGGCATCGGTTTTTCCTGCCGGATCCAGATCGAATACACGAACACCCAGCTGTGCGACTTTCTCTGGACGTACGGCCGCGACATGTTCCATCCAGTGCGGGGCAATTATCGCAATCCCTCCGCCATGTGGGATGTCATGGACAGCTGATACGGCATGTTCGATTAGATGAGTCGACCAATCCGGACTAACACCCATTGCAGTTAGCCCGTTTAAAGCCAGTGTTCCGTTTAATAACATGATTTCGCGATATTCGTAATTGTTCAGATCGTTCACTAGCTTAGGCGCGGTCTCGATAACGGTGCGAAGAATCGCTTCACCAATTCTTTCTTGAAGAGGTGCATTGCTCGAACCATGAAAATATTGTTCGAAGACATGTGACATAATATCAACACTGCCGTATACCGTTTGATCCCGAGGTACAGAGATTGTAAGCTCTGGATCTAAAATACTGAATCTTGGAAGCACATGATTAGAGTTAAAAAATGCTTTCGTATTCGTTTCCCAATTCGTAATGACGGAATTTCCGTTCATTTCTGATCCCGTACCCGCTATCGTTATAACTGTGCCAATCGGTACGGAATTAGAAGGCGCACTCACCTTACTAGTCACGATATCCCATACGTCGCCATCGTATGGCACACCCGCGGCAATCGCTTTAGCACCATCAATGACGCTGCCGCCGCCCACTGCAAGAATAAAATCAAGCTGATTTTCTCTTATGAGGTTAATCCCTCTTTGCACGGTTGTTAGTCGTGGATTCGGTTCAACCCCTCCCAGCTCAATGACAAATGCGCCGATTTCCTTCAGTTCATTGATAACTTTATCGTACAATCCAATTTTTTTTATGCTTCCTCCACCGTACACTAGCAAGATGCGTTTGCCGTAAGCAGGAATTTCTTTTCTCAGGCTGCTTATTTGACCTTTTCCAAATAAAAGCTTAGTTGGGTTTTGAAATTCAAAGTTTTGCATAATAGACATTCCTCTCTTAAGTTAGATTTTATTTTTTTATTGTTACAAGTTAATCCACCTTATAAGGCAGGATTGCGCCAAGCATTTTGACATACGCACTTAACTGTAATGAAGTCAATGCATTACAAGCATGACATTCAAATACGTGTGGCCAAATGCAAAAATAAATGACTATTTAAAGCACGGTTCACAAGTTCTATGCACATCACCCCCTTAATAAACATCTATATATTTCGAATTGTAAATGTATTAAAATAAAAAAATTTATACTTTGCAAATTGTCGATATGATAGTTCTAACGAAAACTGAATTCTAAGAATGAATTCAGTTTTCTGTATGATTTATAGTTATTTCTGAAGGAAACGACCAATATCATTGATAGCATCTTCATTCCTTTTGTAGTAGGTCCATTTCCCTAAACGTGTAGCATGAACCAGTCCTGCTCTTTGAAGCATTGAGAGGTACTGCGAAGCTGTCGATTGATTCATCTTTAATTTTTCAGTTATTTGACTCACACATACCCCGACAGTAATAAGGTCAGCCCCTTCCTGGGGTGAAAAATGGGTTGTTGGATCTTTCAACCATTCTAAAATTTGAATACGCGCTTCGTTGGACAGTGCCTTAAAAATCTCAATTGAATTGTTCATGTCACCCATTATATATTGCAAGTTTGTAATATGTCAAATCATTAATTCCAACTGCATTTACAATTACTCATGATCTTTACCAACCTGTCCATCCAGCCAAGCGGCCAAATCAGCCATCACTTCCTGACGATTCGCTTCATTCAACATTTCATGCCGCCCGCCTGGATAAAGCTTACTGCTGATGTTCCGGAGTCCGTGCTTCTCAAACATCCGTATGAGCTTCCGCACCCCTTTCCCATGTCCACCTACAGGATCCTCTTCACCGGAAAAAATATAGACCGGTATCTCCTTCGGTATCCGCTGCACATGTGCCGAACGATGAATTTCCTTCAGTCCCCGGAAGAAATCCCTAAAAAATCCTGAAGTAAACACGACGCCACAGTAAGGATCCGTCACGTATTTATCCACTTCCTCTGGATCTGTGCTTAACCAGTCAAAAGCCGTACGATTAGGTTCAAATTTTTTATTATACGCACCAAAAGACAAGCCCGTTAGCAGCGAACTCCGGTGATGATCTCCCCGAATGGCTGTTTCGCAAGCCGCTAACGCAATTCCGGCGTTAAGAGCAGCGCCTTCACTGCCATTAGAGCCTGATAATATGATTCCTTGTACTTGGTTGGGATGTTGCGGGAGGTAAGTACCCATGTAATATTGGGTCAAAAAGGAGCCCATGCTGTGCCCCATCACGAATAAGGGGAGCTCCTTCTGATGCCGTTTCCGAATTTGCCCTGTCAGTTGGCCCATATTTCCCGCCATCCGCCGAAAGCTGTCTTTCCCAAACTTGCCAACGGCATCCGGCGATCCGGCTGTTCGCCCGTGTCCCAAATGATCGTTCGCATACACGGCATACCCGCTTCTCGTCAACCTCTCAGCCAGTCTCTCATATCGTTCTGCCGTTTCGGCCATTCCGTGTGCAATCTGCACAAGCCCTTTAATCGTAACCATTTCCTCAGGGAGCCATTCATACACATAATGATTCACATTTTGATCATCCTGCCAAATAAAATGCTGTTTGCGCATAACATCCGAGTCCCCTTACCCTGCAATTGCTTATATTCTCTTTAGTATACTGCTCTTTGCATATGAAAACAGCCCCTTTCCGAAGAAAGCGGGCTGTCGGTAAAATACATATAATAGCTAAACTTTACTCGTTTGTTTGACTGATTTCACTGCTTGCAGCTGCGATTGCGCTTGCGAAGGTGTGTCAAATCGTTTTCTCTCTGTTTTATCGATTTGCGCAATTTTACCGTCGTGTACGACAATTTGTACCGATCCGTATTCTAACCCATTCAACATTTGCTTAATTCTTTCCACCCAAATGTCATCTAACTCCAATGGTTTCGCCATTTCATTTTTCCTCCGCTTCTTAATCAGATCGTCCAATCATTCCAATCGTTTTTCTGTTTCTGAATGAAGGATAGCCAATTGCTGGTTTTCTCCAATAATTCCTTGGTCGCTCCAGAAGTCGAATATGTGTGATCGGCTTGATAGACCAGATCCAGATCGCACTGCCCTTCATTGCGCAGCCAGAACATCTTTTGATATAACGGGGCATAATCAACAGGGATAACTTCGTCCGCTGTACCATGTATGACGAGTACATCGCCATTAAATTTGCGCAGTTGTTCAAACGGCTGATGCTGCGCTAATGTATCAAAGAATCGGCTGGTAAGTGAATAGCCATGATGATCGATGGCGCCGCCAAGCGGCAATTTCTCATATTCGTTTCTGCCAACAATTCGAACGATATCATTATGCGGATGGGCTACTGCCGACCATAATACGAGCGTTTTGACACGGGAATCTTTCGCTGCTGTCAGAACCGCTGTAGCTCCACCCAAGCTATGTCCAACCAATATCACGCGGCTCAAATCGACGCAATCAATTGTCAATGCATAATCAATCACTCTGCGTGTTTGTTCAATGAGAATGTCCAGACCGCCTGCACCATAATCCCCTGTGCTGTCGCCGCAGCCGCCGTAATCAAACCGTAAGACTAAATAGCCTTTCGAGCTAAACTCACGTGCTGCTTTCACAAACAACCGATCCACCCCGATCCGGCTGCCGATGAATCCATGACAGATGATAATCAACGGCCAGCGCTGACAATCAGCCTTCGCAGCTCCTGTTTGATTCGTTGGGTAATGCAGTGTAGCCGACAATTCGATGTCGTCGCTTTGTATTGTGATGGCATGCTCCATGATGTTTACTCCCTTTCGTATAATTCCGATAAGATTAGTATGAATTAACTATATACCAATATTAGCATCCGCGTACGAGGGTGTCAATCCTGTTTTTAACAATTTTTCGGAAACATTGTTTGATTTGAAAAGACCCCCACTAAAATTATCTTCAAGTGAGAGTCTTTCCATATTTGGCATGCATTAACCACGTTTCATTCGTTGTCTGCTCACAAATTGCTTATATTGAAAGTAAATCGTGCAGCCAACACAATAACCGAACAATGCTGCACCAGCTGCCAAAAGCAAACCTACCGCAAAGAGATAACCAACCAAAGACCAACCCACTGCGAAGGCCAAGGAGGATATGGAAAGAAATAGAACAGCCAAAATATTGTTAAACCTGGTCAACTCAAGCGCTTGCGTTTCTGTTCGATTTCCCTGAAAAAACCCCTTTAAGGCCGTTACGAACAGGTTCCGCTTCGCCCCTCCGGCTAATCCAAGAACCTGTATAACCCAAAGAACAGCAATTAACCAAGGCCATTGAAACGTTATCGCTAGTAGAACAAAGACAACAATTCCTGTTTGATTCGCCTTTACGAAGGATATCGGGACTTCTCTCATTTGCGTCACTCCTAGTTCGCCAACCAATCCTTAATCGCATAATCTTTCTTCGCCAAGCCTTGATCGACCAAAAATTTCTTCGTTTCTTCAATCAGTTTCAGTCCATCAGGTTGCGCTGCCTCTACCGGCCATTGTTCAATTTTGAAAGATGCTTTCACAACATCCAATGGATAACCCGATGCTTCCGCATAAAATTTGAAATATTCTTCGTTGTTCTCACGAATTTCTTTGACCGCTCTGGTGCGCAGATCATTCCACAGCTTAGGGAATTGCGGGTTTTTGGCCAGATAATCCTCCGTCACCACGGTCAGGCTGGAGCCTTGCAAAAGCGGATGACTGGCAGCTTCGTCAATCGCCACATACCCTTTCTTCAGCAATAAGGGTCCGAAACCAGTCGGGTACGCATAGGCGGCAATATCCCCACGAGATAAGGCAGCTTCTGCATCAGCAGGCAATAAGTGCAGAATCTTCACATCTTTATCAAGCCCCTTTTCTTTCAATAGGCTAGTTAAATAACGGCTCATATAAGAACCTTGTGAAGTAGCCACTTTTTTACCT
Source organism: Paenibacillus chondroitinus NBRC 15376 (assembly GCF_004000765.1). Taxonomy (GTDB): domain Bacteria; phylum Bacillota; class Bacilli; order Paenibacillales; family NBRC-103111; genus Paenibacillus_E; species Paenibacillus_E chondroitinus. Next base: position 95,147 of record NZ_BILW01000024.1, read on the forward strand.
TTGAGATCATCCAACGACTTGGAACTGTCCGCTTTCGCAACCAGCCAAGCATTCATATTCACTTGCGTGACGTTGATTAACCGTGTCTTCAGACCTGCCGCTTTCCCATTGATCGCCGGCGTGTCGCCATAGATGCCAACGTCAAGCGTTCCTGCCGAGATAGCCTCGTTTAAGTTGGGTCCGTTAGGGAAGGTGAAATATTTGAACTCTTTAACTCCGTATTTCTTTAACTCACTTTCTAAGTATCCTTTGGATTGCGCCCAGCCTTCAGGCCCGGTAATCGTCTTGTTATTGTTTGCCGAAATAAATCCGATTCGCAGTGTTTCAGGAAGCGAAATTTTTGCGTCTGATGCCGCATTGGAGGCTGCCGGAGCCGCGGTTTTCTCTGTTTTAGCCCCGCAAGCCGCTAATAAAAAGGTAAATAAAGTTAACATAAGTGCAAGGTTGATTACCTTCACAGTGCTCTGTTTCATAAGTCTTGACCCCCTGATTGGTAAATGAAATAAATGATAAACCGATTAATGCGATGCATGCATACGTTGGAAAATGATATAGGAACCGTCGGAAGAGGCGGTAGAAACTCTGCCTTTGCCCCAGCCCACGTTCTGTTTGTAGCTGCCCAATAAGCCATCTTGAACTAATTCGCTCTCATCGACCTTTGTCTTCTCTTCTGCTACCGGAGATACATATAAGGCGTCAGTCGGGCAATATAATTCGCACATAAAGCAGCTCTGGCAATCCGATTGTCTGGCAATGACAGGAATCTCTCCCTGAACCGCCTCAAACACATTCGTTGGGCATACGGAAACGCACTGGTTGCAGCTTATGCAGCGATCTTTACTTAATAGTTCTATCATTAGACAACAGCCTCCTTAATCACCCTTGACTGGGCTTGATCCACTAATGGCTTCGCCCATGTTTTATCCAAACCGCCGCTTTTAATGCGGTATTTTTGATTTTCATCGATACGCGGGAAATCTTCCCGGCGATGCATACCTCGGGTTTCTTTGCGTTCCAGTCCGCTGGTATACATCCATCTTGCTGTGGCCGTCATGGCCGCCGCTTCGCGAACCCGAACGATATTGCCGTCACTTGCTTGAATTCCTTGTTTCAATTCATTCCACAGGTTATCCAAGCGCCCCAAAGAGCTCTGCAAACCTTCCCCTGTGCGGAACCAGTTACGGTCATATGGGAATACCTCAGCTTGAACCGCTTTGATAATTTCTTGCGTGTCAATTGCCCCGGCTCTCGTCGTTGCGACTTTGGGAACGCCGCTTGCTTCTGACAAACCTTTGGCCTTGCGATCCGCAGCACCTACGCCTAGTGTAAGCGCATATTTCGCTGCAGCTTCACCCGAGAAATAGCCCGAAGACATCGCCCATGCCGCATTGTGACTGCCACCGCCGGTAAATCCGCCGCAAATCAGCTCTCTCGTCGCGGCATCTCCCGCCGCATAAAGGCCCGGCACTTCCGTCGCGCACGTTTCATCGACAATATGAATGCCGCCGGTTCCACGAACAGTCCCTTCAAATCTCAGCGTCACTGGAAACTTCTGTGTAAACGGATCGATGCCCAAGCGATCGAAGGACAAAAAGAAATTGGGCTGAGCTTGCCGCATCGCCTTCTTGACAATGTCATCCGCTTTATCGATTCGGGCAAAAACGGGTTGTGTCAACAGCGTTTTGGCAATGACCGAACGCCCTCTCTGCGAACCGGCCCCTTCAATTACGGTGCCATCTTCATAGTAAAACGTTGCCCAAGTGTAGAAAGCTGATTTGGTTACCGGAGAAAATGCCGGGGCTAACGAGTACGCCGTGGAGAACTCCATGCCGGAAAGGCTGGCTCCTGCTTCTGCGGCAAGCAAGTATCCGTCGCCGGTTAATACATTCGTGCCCAGCGCTTTACTCAGGAACGCGCAGCCTCCCGTTGCAATAACGACCGATGCAGCGTCAACGCGCCATGTGTCTTTGGTTTGATTGTTTACTCCCTTCGCTCCTGCCACACCATGTTCATCTGCCAGCAGCTCCAGCGCTGGGCTATGGTCGAGAATGCGGACACCCGCTTTCTGCACCTGTCTGCGCATTAAACGCATATACTCTGGTCCTTGCAGGCTTTTCCGATGTGAAGTACCTGCTTCGTCCAGCGGGAAGGGGTATCCCCAAGCTGCAATTTGATTCGTATTGCTGTATGTTTGGTCTAATACCCTCTTCATCCAGCCGCGATCCGCAAGATAGCCGCCCAGCGCCTCTCTGCTCTTCATTGCGGCTTCACGCTCTTCGGCTGTTGGATTGACATACCACAACCCTGTTCCCGACGGAGCTGTTGCACCGCTCGTTCCGCAATAACCTTTATCGACAAGGATGACCTTTGCGCCTTCTTTGGCAGCTGTAATTGCCGCCCATGCTCCGGAAGGCCCGCCACCGATAATGAGTACATCCGCCTGTAATTGCAAATCATATTGAGCCATCTTATAAGCCCTCCCTTATTTCCTCATTCTCAAATTCCCTATATGGAAAAAGCTTCTGCAGCTGTTTTCGCTGTCTCATACGGTTGTTTCACAAGCAATCGATCCAAAATAACTTTCTCGAAATAGGCAAAACCGCTATCATGCTCTCTAGGTCTGGCAAGCGATATTTTCAAATCCAGCCCAATCTTCCCGTCTTCAATCACAATGACTCTGTCCGCCAACGCAACAGCTTCACTTACATCGTGTGTGACAAGCAAGACGGTGAATTGCTTCTCCAGCCAGAGCTGCTCAATGAGCTGCTGCATCTCGATGCGGGTTAACGCATCCAAAGCGCCTAGCGGCTCATCCAATAGCAGCAGCCTAGGATTACCGGCAAGCGCCCTCGCAAGCGCCACTCTTTGCCGCTGACCCCCAGACAGCACAGCCGGCCAGTCATCCTTCTTATGTTCTAAGCCAACTTGCTGCAGCGCTTTAAAAGCAATTTCCTTGTCGCCGGATTTAATGCCAATCCGAACATTATCGATATTCTTTTTCCAAGGAAGAAGCCGATGTTCTTGAAAAAGTACACGCGTATCTTGGTGCACGCCTTGAATGCCTTGAGCATCCAGCAGAATGGCTCCGCTCGTCGATTCATCCAAGCCTGCAATAAGGCGAAGCAGCGTGCTTTTTCCGCATCCGCTACGGCCCACAATCGCAACAAACTCTCCTGGTTTAATGTTTAAATCGATACCTGAGAGCACTCGTGTTGCGCCAAAAGATTTGTTCACGTTACGAATATGAAGCTGAGTACCGCCAACCTTACTCATAAGAATCCCCTCCTTCTAAGCTTTGCGAATATAATTGTGATGCCATTTCAACCAACGATTTTCGAAAAACTTGGCAATCAAATCCGAAAGCTTCCCTAATACGGCGTATAAAATCACACATAACACCACGACATCCATCTGCATAAACTCTCTGGCGTGTGTAGCCATATACCCGATCCCGGAATCAGCCGCTATTGTTTCAGCAACGATCAGGCTTAACCACATAATCCCCAAGGAGAAGCGGATACCGAGGAGGATGTTCGCCAGCGCTCCGGGTAAAATCACCTTCGTAAATAGTGAGAACCCCCTGAGCCCATACACTTTCCCCATTTCGATTAAACCCGGATCAACGGAGCGGATGCCATGGAAGGTATTCAAGTAGATGGGAAAAGCAACACCGAGAGAAACGAGAAATAATTTGGAAGTCTCGCCAATGCCAAACCACATTATGACTAGCGGGATCATCGCAAGATGCGGGATCGTTCGAACCATTTGTACCGAAGAATCAATATATCTTTCCGCGATAGGAAATATTCCGTTAAGCAATCCAATGACAAAAGCAATGCTGCCGCCAATCAGAAAGCCCAGAAACGCCCGCTTCGTGCTGACCGCTACATATTCAAAAATAGTGCCGTCCTTAATTACACCGTACAAGGCTTTCACGACTTCCCAAGGTGTCGGCAGAATCCGTTCTGATAACCATCCTGTTAAGCCGAGCACCTGCCACAGCAGCAAGATGAGTATCGGTATGACCCAGGGCTGCCAAACCTTGGTTTGGGCAAGTGGTGTTGTTCGATTCGCTAGCATGTGAATCCCTCTTTCTTTTCATAAAGTGAAAAGGCGTTTGAAAACAAAAAGACTCCCTAATCCTGCTTGTAAAATACGAAGCAAGGACGGGAGTCTCCAGTCATCTGGTCGACTTTTTCCGATAACTAATAAATCATATTGTTTTACTCGGATATTGATTGATGCCTATGTTACCATCGCCTATTTGCTTCGTCAATGCTTTTTTCAGAGGCTAGTCCACCTGATGACCCCCTTCCCGTATCCTTTCATCTAATGTCAAACTTAGATCCTTGTACTTTTGTGTCATTTATAATTTTTTTTGAATAAATCCATAAATATCGGAAATAGGTATATTGACAAATTCGACCACACGCTGTTATAGTCAATTTAAATATTCCGAGTAAAGCACTATGATTAATATTAATGGGTGGTGTAATGTGATTAACAAGGTGTTTAAAGCTACGGTTCGATCTGTGCTTATTGGCTATCTGATTGTGCTACTGCTCATCCCGATTGGCTCCATCTATTTCAAAGGTTTTTCCTTAGGTTGGGAGCCCTTTTGGCAAGAAGTAACAGGACCACTAGCCTGGAAGTCCATTCTACTAACAGTCAAACTCAGTATTGTATCAACAGTTATTCAAGCCATAGTAGGCACCATCATTGCTTATGTTCTTGTAAGATATACATTCCGAGGCAAGAGCATTCTGAACAGTATGGTCGACCTTCCCTTCTCATTGCCAACGTCAGTGGCTGGTCTCATGTTCCTAACTTTGCTTGGACCCTCTAGTCCGCTGGGCGTCTGGCTTGATCACGCCGGCATTAAGCTGCTCTACAATCAGACAGCTATTGTGATTGGCTTGGTCTTCGTTACCTTCCCATTTGTCATTCGAACCGTCCAGCCTTTGCTAGAGCAAATTGATCCCGCTGAGGAACAAGCCAGCTTCACACTCGGCGCCAGCAGGTTCTACACCTTCTGCCGAATTGTTTTTCCAGCTATTGTTCCGGGTATTCTTGCCGGCAGCATGCTTGCCTTTTCTCGATCACTAGCCGAGTTTGGCGCCATTTCACTGATTTCCGGAAATTTGCCGGGGAAAACGATGGTAGCTTCGGTCTATATATACGGTGAGACGCAGAACTATAACCCCGAAGGCGCAGCCGCTATTTCTCTTGTGCTCCTTACATTGTCGCTCCTCATTCTTTGGATCATCAATGTATTGACACGCGGAAAGGGGCGCCTGGCATGAGAAAAATTTTAATCAGCATTTCGTTTCTTGTCATTTTTCTATTGATTATGCTGCCGTTCCTGGGCATTACCTTTGGCGCTTTTGAAGAAGGTCCACAAGCCTTTATCAACGCACTTGTAAGACCTGAAGCACTGCACGCTTTGAAAATCTCTTTTATCATCGTCCTTATCGTTACTCTTCTTAATACAATTGTTGGTGTTTACGTTTCTCTAGAAATCGTTAGAGGTTCCTGGATCTCCCGCTGGTTGAAACCAGTCATCAATGCGCTGATTGATTTACCTTTTGCCGTATCACCGGTTATCGTCGGTTTAATGGTCATCTTGATTTTCGGGCCAAATACGGCCCTTGGCGCATTCTTTGAAGATCATAATATGAAAATTGTTTATGCCATTCCCGGTATGATTCTTGCTACGATGTTCATTACATTTCCTCTTATGGTTCGTGAAGTCGTTCCCTTGCTTGAAGAAATCGGTACCCAATCCGAAGAAGCTTCAGCTACGCTTGGCGCTGGTCCATGGCGGACCTTCTTTCAAATCACATGGCCAGGTATTCGGTGGGGTGTCGTTTACGGTCTCATTTTAACCATCGCAAGATCGCTTGGTGAATTCGGCTCTATCTTAGTTGTCTCAGGCAATATCATCAACCAAACGCAGACAGCTACCACACTCGTGTATCAGGATGCCGAGCAGTTCCAGCTTGTTGCAGCGAACAGTGTCGCATTTGTGCTGGGACTCATCTCGATTACTATTTTGTTAACACTTGAGTGGTTAAAAAGAAGAAGCGAAAAAGTAAGCAGTCATTAAGGAGGAACCCTGTATGCATATCGAAGTTAAAAATTTAAATAAAAATTTCGGATCCTTTCATGCCATTAAAGATGTTAATTTCAGCATCACGAAAGGGCATCTCGTTGGTTTGATCGGCCCCAGCGGCGGCGGTAAAACGTCCATTCTGCGCATGTTGTCCGGACTCGAGAGCCCGACGACAGGCGACATTTATTTCGACGGGAAGCTTGCTACACATCTGCCTGTTCAAGAAAGAGGAATTGGCTTCGTTTTTCAAAGCTATGCCCTTTTTAAACATATGACCGTGTTTGACAATGTCGCTTACGGCCTCAAAGTTCTCAAAAAGCCGAAGGAATTCATTCATGACCGAGTGACCTATCTGCTGAATTTAATGGGGCTTGCCGGCAATGAGCGCAAATACCCTCACCAGCTTTCCGGTGGACAGCGCCAACGGGTTGCCTTTGCCAGAGCATTGGCTCCAGAACCTCAACTGCTGCTGCTGGATGAACCTTTTGCCGCCATCGACGCCAAAATTCGTAAAGAACTGCGCCTCTGGCTGCGTAACCTGATCGATGAATTTAAAGTCACGACCCTTTTCGTTACTCATGACCAAGATGAAGCCATCGAAGTTGCTGATGAAATCATTCTCGTCCAAGGCGGGAAAATCGAGCAGCAAGGCAGTCCTTGGGAGATTTATACGAAGCCGGCATCCTCATTCGTGGCGTCATTCATCGGTGAATCTAATGTGATCTCACAATACACGCCTCTAGTCGGGTTCCCTTACTTAGATGAGATCCAGCAGGACGGCAAATGGCTGCCCGATGTGAACGTTTTGATTCGACCGGAAGCTATTGAGGTTCGCCCGCATGACGTAAGCCATCTGGCGACAGCTGGAGAGAAAGGGAAAGTGACGCATGTCCACTTCCGCGGGGATTCCTGGTATCTAGAAATCGATACAGGCGCCATTAAGCTATTCGCTTATCAATCCGTAAAAGAAAAAATTTATCAACCAGGCGATGACGTGAATATTTTGATCCATCAAATTTCCGTCTTCACCAAAACCGAGAATATCGTCATTGAAAATCAGGCTAAACAAGATCCGCTGCCTGTTTTTATATAAAAAAATAAGCTTACACATGAAGGGGAGTTGTAAACCATGAAAAAATTCAAATCACTAGGTCTTGTTACTGCTGCGTTATTCACTGCAAGTATCGCGCTTACGGCATGCGGTACAGGTAGTACAAAATCGGCAAGCACACCTGCTCCATCGGCCGCGGCAACAGCTGCAGCTACAACAGCGGCAAGCTCAGCACCAAAAGCTGAAAAAGTAACCATCACGATTGGCGCTTATTCCATTCTTAAAGATTCTTTTGACGTCATTTTGCCTAAGTTCAAAGAAGAGTGGAAAAAGAAAACCGGCCAAACCGTAGAATTCCAAGAATCCTATGTGGCATCCGGTTCGCAAGCTACCGCAATCATCCAAGGTTTTGAAGCGGACATCGCCCCTCTTTCCCTTGAAGGAGACATCCAAAAAATTGTCGAAAAAGGCTTGATCACGCACGATTGGAAAAACAACCCTTATAAAGGCAACATTACAGCTTCTATCGCGGCAATCGGAGTTCGTGAAGGCAATCCTAAAGGCATCAAAGACTGGACTGACTTAACAAAACCAGGCGTGGAAGTGTTGATCCCGAATCCAAGCACGTCCGGCGGAGCCAAATGGGACATTAACGCCATTTATGGGGCTGGATTGAAAACTTCCGAAGCGGCTGGCAAAAAAGATCCTGCGTTCGCCAAGGATTATTTGGCCAAAGTCTACAAAAACATCAAAGTGCTTGATAAAAGCGGCGCAGATTCCCTTGCGACCTTCGACAAAGGCGTAGGCGATGCCATCGTCACTTATGAAAATGAGCTCATTTCCCGGATTCAATCCGGCAAAAAATATGTAGAAGTAATCCCGCAATACACAACGACGATTGAAAACCCGGTTGCACTCATTGATAAAAACGTAGATAAACATGGTAATCGCGAAGCGGTTCAGGCATTCCTCGAATACCTATGGAGCCCTGATGCTCAAAAAGTATTTGCAGATAAAGGCTTCCGCTCCGTACTTCCAGAAGTTGCTAAGCAGTATGAGAAAAACTACACAACACCTGCCGGCGTATTCAACATCGAATATCTTGGCGGTTGGGATAAAGTCAACAAAGAGTTGTATGGTAAAGGCGCAATCTGGGAAACAATCCTCGCAGAAGGCGGAGCCAAGTAAAACAGTTACAAAAAAGCCCGGAGCGAATGTCAGATTCGCTGCCGGGCTTCTTTGTGCGGACGAATGAACTTATCTTCCGTCCCCATCCAATAAATTACCTAAACCGCCTAAGATACTTCCCTCTTCTTTCCTGCCTCCTGGTCTTGATGCCGCTGCCATCCGATCTGCCAGCCTGCTGAATGGCAAGGATTGAATCCATACACGCCCAGGACCGCGAAGCGTTGCGAAGAATAAACCTTCACCGCCAAATAACGCTGTTTTCACGCCCTTCACCATCTCGATGTCGTAATCCACATCTTGCGTCATGGCAACCAAACAGCCCGTATCTACGCGAATGACTTCACCTGGACGAAGCACACGCTCGCAAATCGAACCGCCGGCATGTACGAAGGCCAAGCCATCACCTTCAATTTTCTGCATAATAAAGCCTTCGCCACCGAAGAAACCAGCCCCCAGCTTACGCTGAAACGCTATGCCAACAGAAACGCCTTTCGCTGCGCAAAGGAAAGAATCTTTTTGACAGATGAGTCGTCCCCCCAGCATCGACAAGTCCATCGGAATAATTTTACCGGGATATGGCGCTGCAAAACTAACTTGCTCTTTCCCGCCACGGCTTTGGTTCGTGAATACGGTCATAAACAAGCTTTCGCCGGTTAATAAACGTTTGCCCGCTCCCAGAAGCTTGCCCATGAACCCTTTATTATCGCTGCTGCCGTCCCCAAAAATCGTCTCCATCTGGATATTCTGATCCATCATCATCATGCTGCCAGCTTCCGCCACAACGCTTTCACCCGGGTCGAGCTCAATTTCTACGTACTGCATTTCATTGCCTAAAATACGATAATCAATTTCATGTGCATTCATTGTGAGATTACCTCCGAATAGTATAAGTTGAAAATAAAACCGATTTATTTCTAATACGCTGTTGGAGATGGCAGGTTTCAATGGTTTCTTATTTTCTTCGTTACGCAGCTCCCCGAGAAATAGGTAACGACACCAATCGCCATAATGATGATAATTTCAGCCACCACTTCAACAGATGCAGCTTTAACCCCAAAAGCAACTTGATGACTTCCGAATGCTTCAATCGCAGAATACGAATCAAGAATGTCCGGCACGTATTTCCAAGTGAGATAGACACCCATCAGCATTTGAAAAGCATAGTACACAAAAACTAGAATAATGGCGAAGATCAAAGATCGAACTATCTTTCTTTTCATGAAGAGCTCCTTTCGCGTCTAGAATTACTTATATTTTCCATAATAATCCTTTTGGCATGAATTCACCACTTTAGACGAGGAAGCGAGATGTTGAACGGAACTATGATCCGTTATTTACAATAAAAAAACAGACCCCGTAAGGGATCTGCTCGATGTAGACTACAGCCTACTGTTGTAAATTTCGCTCCTCTTTCCGCAGCTTGCGTGCGGCATAACGCATCTCAGCCGTCTCGAAAAGTCGTTTCTCCTCTTCCGTCTCGGGGATAATGCCCGGAACCGCAACAGGTTGGCCATACTCATCCAGAGCGACGAAAGTTAAATAGGAATTGGCCGTGCGCTTTTTTTCGCCGGTCAACAGGTTTTCCGACTCAATTTTCACGAACACTTCCATGGAGCTCCGGTGCGTCCACGTAACGAACGCCTCTAATTGAATAGCTTCACCAAGCTTAACAGGCGCATAAAAGTCCAAGCTGTCGCTTGAAGCCGTGACAACCCCCCTGCGCGAATGACGCATGGAGGCGATCGTTGCAACTTTGTCGATGTACTGCATCACACGTCCGCCAAACACGGTATTGTGATAATTGGTGTCAGCAGGCAAAATAATTTCGGTCAACACGGTTCGGGAGAGTCTTGCTGGTTTAGCTTCCATGTCGTTTCCTCCTGATGGCTGATCATGTATGATTTCTTATTCGTAGTTTAGTTTAAGCTTGCCTGCGGCTTGTTTGGCCAGACTGCGTGCTTCCTCAACAGATTCCCCGCTGCTGAGCGCAACTGCCATGCGGCGGCCGACTTTCGTCTCCGGCTTGCCAAAGACGCGAACTTGCGTATTCGGAACGGACAACGCTTCTTCTAGCCCGCTGATTGTATATTCCACTTGCTCGCGATCTGCCTTGAGCGTGTAGCTTGCCCCTGGCGTTAATAAGCGAATGCCCGTGATCGGCAATCCAAGAATCGCTCTCGCGTGCAGAGCAAATTCACTCAAATCCTGTGTCGCCATGGTAACCATCCCCGTGTCATGCGGACGAGGCGATACCTCACTGAAGTACACGCCATCTTTGGTCAAAAATAGCTCAACGCCATAAAGGCCGTAGCCGCCAAGTGCGTCTGTAATCGTTTTGGCCATATGCTGCGCATCAAGAATTTGCTGCTCCGTCATGGCGTGCGGCTGCCAGGATTCGATGTAGTCCCCGTCTTTTTGGATGTGGCCGATGGGCTCACAATAGGTCGTTCCAGAAACAGAGCGAACAGTTAGCAACGTGATTTCAGACTCAAAATGAATGAATTCTTCAACAATGACGCGAGCGTTTTTGGCACGTCCGCCCTCCATGGCAATGTTCCATGATTGTTCCACATTATCAGGCGTGCGGCACACACTTTGACCTTTGCCCGAGGAGCTCATGATCGGCTTAATAACGCAAGGCGTCCCGATTTCTGCAACGGCAGCATGCAGTTCTTCAAGGCTGTTGGCAAAAGCATACTTGGCTGTTCTCAGTTCCAATGTTTCGGAGGCAAGACGGCGAATGCCTTCCCGGTCCATCGTTAATCGAGAGGCTGTTGCTGTTGGGATTACCCGGTAACCTTCTTTCTCAAGTTCTACAAGCTCAGGTGTAGCAATGGCTTCAATTTCAGGTACGATCAGATCCGGCCGCTCTTGCTCAATCAATGCCCTAAGCTGTTCCCCGTCCAACATATTGATGACATGGCTGCGATGTGCGACTTGCATAGCCGGAGCATGCGCGTAACGATCCACGGCAATAGTCTCAATCCCCAAGCGCTGTGCTTCGATGACAACTTCCTTCCCGAGCTCTCCTGATCCCAGCAGCATGATTTTCTTTGCTTTGTTTGATAATGGTGCACCGTACATGAAATGATTTCCCCCTTAATGTTTTTCCCAACGGAAGTAAACTTATAACAAATGGCTATGTATGTAAGTAAACATAACAAGAATGGCATAAACAGGGTAATTCGCCAGCTATCCCAAGCAAATACCCTGATCTATTGTAAAGGATTTCGACATTAAAAGATAGATTTCAGCAAAAGTTTGCGTAAAATCGGCACGAGCTGCTCGGTTAATTCCTCCACACGCGGGACAACTATACTGCTCCGCCCATACATGTTGCGCATGGCGGCACGTTCGGTTTCATGGACGGTTCCACCACTCGCTAAAAAGATGGAGATGACTTCGATCCCCAGTCTGCGTGCTCTCATTACAGCCTCGTAGGTATCCAGAATGCCTACGTCGTTATAATTCGCTGCGGACGGCTCCCCATCCGAGAATACCAAGAGGATGCGCTGCCGCTCAGCACGCCGCAGCAAGCGCTCTGTCATGCAGCGGATCGCGAAGCCGTCGCGATTGTCCTGCTGCGGCTCGAGCTGCATGAGAGCCGCGCCGCTTCCAGGAACGAGCGAGGAGCCGAAGTCCACGGCAACCTGGAACAGGTTGGGCGCTTCGTGCTCCGTCACGCGGTCCGCGTCCTCCCAGAATCCCACGATTTCGTGGGGGATTCGCAAGGACTGAAGGGTCTCGTGAAATAACACGAGTCCCAGTTTGGTTTCGTCCATTTTGTCATACATGGACGCGGAGCAGTCGACGAGCAGCGCGAATGCGGCGTCGAGCTGCGGGATCGGTGCGCGCTTCTTATAGAAGAGGCGCGGCATCTCTTGCGTGAAGGCTCGCGTCAGCCGCTTATCGAGCCGCCCGAACAGCCGATCGCCGCGCGGGGCGATCCGCTTCTGCTCCAGCGTGCGCCGAATCGCACGCTGCAAGGGCTTCGCGAGCGGCGCAGCGCGCTCGCTCAGGCGCCTGAAGGCGGCCTCCTGCGCAGCAGTTGGCCGCTCAGTCGCCAGCCAAGTCGCCGTCGCGAACGCGGCGACTGCCCCCTCTCCGTGCCCCGTGGCAGCGGGCACGGCAGCCTGCTCGCGCCGCTCGCCGGAGGCGGC
>NZ_BILW01000025.1 GCF_004000765.1 Paenibacillus chondroitinus NBRC 15376
TTTTACGAGAAAACCTTACAAATGTAAGGTTTTTTTGTTATATATCCGATTAATCAAATAACGATGAACCTGCGATATCCAATTGCTGCTAATTGAGACGATCACTTGAAAGAAAGACATTCGGAAAAACGGATATTCTACATGAGATTAGGTCGATTTACGTTAAATTCCATATAAAATCACGAACAATAACCTTGATTAATTAAGGAATCCTATGTATTATTAGTATAGCTCGAAAAAATACAGATCAATTATTCCTCTTGAAGGTGATTTAATGTCCGTACCGGATGATTCTAATGAATACAAGAAGAAGCTGTGTCACCTGTATAACGAGATATCCAAAGAATTATTCGGTTTTGGTACCACCTTGCTGAAGGTTTCCTTGGATCAGAATATCATTACTTTTCATGCAAAGCATCGCCGGTCGCCCCGCTCAACAGCTTTAGAAGGAGAGGCTCCTACGCTTAAACACGAGGTCGATTTTTACATGTCCTCGATTTACAAGAAGAGAATCCGGGAAAAGCTGGAGCAAGAACTAGGGTTGTCCATGGATGCGGTGTTAAGAGATTATGATCCGCCGACGCAATGGGCCATCACGAACATTATTCTTAAACCAACTAAATAGTCTAGACCACGGTGTATCTCTTTTGATCTATCTTAAGGGCTTACCCGCTTGAATATCACTTGATGTCTCTTTCCATTGTTTACGATGAAAAGTGCTCTTGTTAGAAGTTATCTTCTACCAAGGGCACTTTTCTATTTTTTGCAGGTCTTAGCAAGTGCGCGGCATATATTTGTGAGCCCGTGTAGAATACTAGTAAAAATTTAACAAAGGGATTTGCGCTACAAATTATATATATGATATTGGGAGGATGTTAACGATGAAACAAAAAATGCTTCGAGGTTTGATTTCTTTATCCGTAGTAGGACTGGCTTTGACGGGATGCGGTACCGCGCCTGCGAAAGATCAGGGGAATACTGGTGCCGCAACAGCTTCACCTGCGGGAACATCAGGGGAACCTACACAATTGGTTATTTCCACTTGGGGCTTTTCCGATGATTTCTTCAAGAAAGAAGTGTATGCACCTTTTGAGAAAGAGCATAATGTGAAGATTGTTTTGGAAATCGGCAATAACTCCGAGCGTTTAAACAAAGTGAAACAAGGCAGTTCCAAAGTGGATCTTATCTATTTATCCGACTACTATGCACAGCAAGGAATTGAAGCAGGACTTTTTGAGAAAATCGACCGCAGCCGTATTCCGAATTTAAAAGATATCTACGATATTGCGAAAGCACCGCTTGGTGAAGACTACGGTCCGGCCTATACCGTTGGCCGTTTCGGAATTGCTTACAATCCGAAAGCAGTAGGTAAAGAGATCACGTCGTGGAGCGACCTGTGGAGTCCTGAGCTCTCCAAGAAGCTGACGCTGCCAAACATTACGTCTACGACGGGCCCAATGGTACTGGATGCAGCATCACTGGTCTCCGGAAATGCAAAGTTCAATGAGGATCAAGCTTTTACCAAGGTCAAGGAGCTGAATAAAGGAGTCGTCAAGTACTATGGACAAACTTCTGAATTCGTGAATATGTTCGCGCAAGGAGAAATTGCTGCAGGTCCGATCATGGAGATGTATGTGAAGGATTTGAAAGCAGCAGTGCCGGATACGAAGTTCATTTCCCCGAAAGAAGGGGCATATGCCGTAATGAATACGGTCAACGTTATTAAAGGAAGCAAAAATAAGCAGCTAGCGGAAGATTTCATCAACTGGCATTTGAGCAAAGAAGTACAAGAGAAATCTGCGAAAGCAAAAGTGGATTCACCCGTAAACACGACGCTGCAACTCTCAGCTGATGAAGCGCAAGGCATTACTTATGGCGCTGATGTTGTAAACAAGCTGATCAAGTTGGATATGAAATTCGTGAATGAGCATCTTAAATCGTGGATTGATCGTTGGAACAAGGAAGTTGCTCAATAATATCAAAGTGGACAAGGGTATATGCTTGGGTGTATACCTTTGTTTTCTTAAAAGGACTTGAAGGGGGCTTGGTTATGAAAAAGAAAGTCATCCTCGACGTGGATACAGGGATCGATGATGCGTTAGGCATCCTGCTTGCTGTACGAAGCGGAGAAATGGACGTACTAGGCATCACTACGGTGAATGGAAACGTATCGCTGGAGCAAGCGACAAAGAATACATGCAAAATTCTCCAATTACTGGAGAAGGAGCATGAGATTCGTGTCATTCAAGGCGCGAATAAACCTTTGATGCGCCCGACGTTCTTTGAGCACCGCGTCCATGGTAAGGATGGGCTTGGCGGGGCATTACTTGACATGCCGGTTCACGTGGAGGCAGCGGACGGGCATGCCGTTGATTTCATCGTGGAACAAGTGAAACAGCATGCGGGAGAGGTCACATTGGTCATGACGGCTCCACTGACGAATCTGGCTTTGGCGGTTATGAAGTATCCGGAGCTGGTTCATCAGGTGAAAGAAGTGATTGTGATGGGCGGTGTCGTTCAAGGATTCGGCAATGTGACGCCTACAGCGGAGTTCAACATGTACGTCGATCCGGAAGCGGCCAAAATCGTATTCCAGGCAGGATTTCCAGACCTGACGCTTGTCGGGTTGGATGTAACAAGGAAAGCGCTGCTGACAGATGACCATATCCGTGCACTCGGAGACTCGCCGATAGCCCGATATGTGAAGGAGAGCACTGCGGAATATATGGAGCGTTATTATGAACGCAATGGTGTTAGAGCTTGTGCGCTTCATGATCCGCTTGCTGTCGGAGTTGCTCTAAATAAACAGCTGGTCACGACCCGCAAGTACTACGTCGATGTAGAAACCAAAAGTGAGCTATGCGATGGGCAAACGGTGTGCGATTTTCAGAATCGCTTGTCCAAAGCGGCCAACGTGCACGTATGCACGGAGGTTGCGGCTGACGAATTTCTCGAACTTTTTATCCGCACGTTACGTGCATAGCGAACCAAGGAACAGGAGTATAGCTGCATGAAAAAAACGTACTTATTATTACTATTGCTGCCGGGCGTATTATTCCTGACAGTTTTCATGGTAGTTCCGATCCTTCTTACGATAGGTTCGACCTTTTTCGATAAAGGAACATTTACCTTTGCAGGGTATTTAAATTTTTTCAAAGACCCCTACTTCCTCAAAATTGTGTGGACGACGCTGCGTGTCAGCTTGGTCACCACGATTCTCTGTATCATTCTTGGGTTCCCGGTAGCCTATTTTATATCCAAACAAGGACCGAGACAGAAGGCGATTTTGCTTGCGCTGGCCATTTTTCCACTGCTGACAAGCTCTGTCGTTAGATCGTTCAGCTGGATGATTATTTTAGGTAAAAAAGGGTTACTCAACAACGCGCTGATCGCGATCGGTCTCATTAAGGAGCCACTGGATATTTTGTACACGCCAACGGCCATGATGATCGGTCTCATCCATTTGTTTTTACCGCTCATCCTTATTACGTTGGTCGGTGTTCTTGAGAATATAGATCCGGATCTGATTAAAGCAGCGGAGAGCTTGGGTGCTAACCGATTTAAAGCTTTCGTGAAGGTCATTGTACCACTCAGCGTTCCCGGATTAATCATAGGAAGTATTCTTGTTTTTGTCGGCAGTTTGACGGCATATACAACGCCTGCGTTGCTCGGTGGCAAGCAGCGGGTCATCTCCACTTTCCTTTATCAGAATGCGATTACGCTTAACGACTGGCATCTTGCCTCCGTCATAGCCGTGATTATGATCGTGATTACCTTCGTCGTCATCGCGCTTATGAATAAACTGGCGACTAAATTAAATCCGAAGGGGTAGAAGTATGCGGGAAAAGAATCGAGGGCTGGCGTTTTTCACCCTTCTTGTCTATATTTTCTTGCTCGGGCCGCTCGTTATTATAGCATTTGCTTCATTTGAGCCAGGGAGTGTACTGAAATTCCCACCGACAGGATTTTCGTTGAAATGGTACCGCAACATTTGGGAAGTTAAGATGTTCATGACAACCGCGGGTACCTCTATTATTGTATCGCTGATCGGTAATTTGTTTGCTTTGCTGCTTGGAATTCCAGCGGCGTATGCGTTAAGCCGGTTTACGTTTAAAGGGAAAGAGGCGCTGAATGCCGTTTTTATTTCCCCTGTGCTTATTCCCGGTATCGTTCTTGGTTTTACGATGCTGAGGTATCTTATCGTCACGTATAACCTTCCGATCTATGCAGCTCTGCTGATTGGACATACGGTGATCATGCTTCCGTTCATTATCCGCGTCGTGGCATCAAGCTTATCGAACTTCGATTTCGCGGTAGAGGAAGCTGCTTTAAGTCTTGGCGCCGGACGGCTGAAAACGTTCTTTAAAGTAGTCCTGCCGAACATTAAATCAGGTATTATTGCAGCTATTCTGATTGCATTTTTGGAATCTTTTAATAATGTCGACATCTCGGTCTTTATGACGGGTCCCGGCATCAGCACGCTGCCTATTCAGATGCTGACGTACGTGGAGAATCATTTTGACCCTACGATTGCTGCTATTTCGGTTTTACTTATGATTTTAACTGCGGTACTTATGTTCATCATTGAACGGTTGATGGGTTTATCCTACTTCACCAAACGATAACGGAGGCTTTCATCCATGGCATTGCTTACTTTGGAAAATATTTCGGTTGCCTACGACCAGCAATATATTTTGAAGGACTTCAATTTAAGTGTAGAAAAAGGAAATTTAATATCGCTACTCGGTCCAAGCGGATGCGGGAAAACGACGACTTTACGGCTCATCGCCGGCTTTCTGGAAGCTAAATCAGGCAAATTTGCTTTAAATGGGAAGGACTACACGCGCATTCCCGTCAGCAAACGTAACTTCGGCTTCGTGTTCCAGAGTTATGCGCTGTTCCCGCACTTGTCCATCTACGATAATGTGGCGTTTGGTCTTCGTCTTCGGAAGGTAAGCGGCGCGGAGCTTGATCGTCGTGTTCGCAGCATTCTGGAAACGGTAAGCTTATCCGGCTTCGAGAAGCGTTATCCGAAGGAGCTCTCAGGCGGTCAAAGACAGCGGGTGGCCATTGCCCGGGCGCTAGTCATCGAACCTGAGCTGCTGCTCTTCGACGAGCCCCTAAGCAATCTGGACGCTAATCTGCGCATCAATATGCGTGTTGAGATTCGCCGTATTCAGCAGGAGCTTGGTATCACTACCGTCTATGTATCGCATGATCAGGAGGAGTGCTTCTCTATCTCGGATCAGGTGGCCATTATGAACAAAGGGATTATTGAGCAGCTGGGAGCTCCGGCGACGATTTTCAAATATCCCAAAACAGAGTTCGTAGCTCGTTTTATTGGTTTCACGAATTTTATCTCTTTTGATACCAGGTATGATGAAAAAGAGGTAATTGCTCTTAAAGTGAAAGATCATATGTTCACTGTAACCAAACATGCCAGTAAGGGAGAGCAGGTCGGGATGCAAGGCGCTATTCGTCCGGATGATGTCATTCTTGGTATGCCGGGAGACATCGAGGAAGGTCCCAATGTCGTGACAGGACGTGTGAAAGTGAGCACCTTCTTAGGCAGAAGCTATCAATACGTCGTTCAGACGATACTGGGAGACATTACGGTCAATAAAGAAATGGAACTCCCGTATCCGAGCGGGCAAGAGGTTCGGCTTCATTTTCCAAGCGAGAAATTGGTTCTAGTAGAGTAGTGTACTTGGAGGGAAAGGCATATGCAGGTTGATCTACTGATTGAAAATGTAAAGATTTATAATAGTTATTTTAAAACATTCATTGAAGGTAATGCAGCCATTCTGGATGGCAAGTTTCTATATATCGGGACTAAAGGTGCGGGAAGCTTTGCAGCTGCCGAACGTCTGGACGGGCAAGGGCGCTACATGATTCCAGGGCTCATTGACATCCATCTGCACATCGAAAGCACAATGGTCACTCCGGAGACGTTCTCGTACGGCCTTATTCGCAACGGGGTGACAACGATTGTTCCCGAGCCGCATGAAATTGCCAATGTTTTCGGATTGGACGGGGTCAAAGAATTCATCAAAGCAAGCCAGAATTGTGTAGCGGACATGTTCTATGCTCTTCCTAGTTCGGTTCCTGCCACGTCCATGGAAACGTCCGGCGGCTCGATTGAAATCGAGGATATGGATGAGCTTCTGCGGACGGAGCGCATTATTTGCTTAGGTGAAATTATGAACTTCGTAGATGTCATCACCGATCCGGACTGCAAAACAAATCAGATTATCAACCATATTCGCAAACACTATCCGCAACTTATTATTGAGGGGCATGTGCCGAAACTGTTGGATTTGGACCTGCATAAGATGATTTACAGCGGAGTCGACTCCGATCACACGCATCAGACGATTGAGGGGATGGAAGCCAGAATCGCTGCGGGCATGTTTATTGAAATTCAAGAGAAATCAATGACACCTGAAGTGATGGATTATTTGATTGAGCATGAAGTATCGGAGCATTTTTGCTTTGTTACCGACGATGTCATGGCGGACTCCTTCGAACGGCGCGGTCACTTGAATCACATTGTGCGTAAAGCCATCGAGATGGGCATGAAGCCTGAGCATGCGATTTATGCCAGTACTCTCTCCCCAGCCAAAAGAATGCGGATGTATGACCGTGGTGTTATTGCACCGGGCAAAGTCGGCGATTTTCAGCTGATTTCTGATCTGGAACTTCTGACAATTGACCAAGTGTTCAAGCACGGACGCAAGGTTTATGATGTTCGAGAGGCTTATACGTCAGTCACGAACGAACCTGCTTTTCCGCCGCATTATTATCAAAGCGTCCAGATGTCGCCGTTAACAGAAGCGGATTTCTCAGTTAACGTAGACTTAGAGGACGGTTCATATGCCTGCCGTGTCATGATGGTGAAAAACGGCTCTACCTTTACAGAGGAGCATCATACGGAGGTTCATGTCCGTTCTGGTGAACTTATGTGGCAGGATAGTGGAAAAGGACTTATTGCTACTTTTGAACGCTATGGTAAAAACGGAAATCGTGCCTATGGTTTAATTGGCGGCGATACGATTAAACGCGGAGCTGTGGCGACGACGTACTCCCACGATAATCATAATTTACTTGTTGTCGGTCACAATCCTCAGGATATGGTCATCGCGGCGAACGAAGTGATTAACAATCAGGGGGGCTTTAGCGTCGTAGAAGACGGAAAAGTCATCGCTTCTCTTAAGCTGCCTGTCGGCGGGATTTTGACGGAAGCTCCACTTGAGCAAGTTGCTAAAGAAGTAGAACATCTGCGTAAAGCGATGGAATCATTAGGCTACTGTCATTATAATCCTATTATGTCGATCAGCACGCATTCTTTACCTGTAAGTCCTGCTTTGAAAATTACAGACCATGGTCTAATCGACGTGAACAGCGGCAAAGTTGTACCGCTAATCGTCTCTAATTAATATAAAATCCCGCACTCATTATGAGGCGGGATTTTTTGTGTTTATTTCTTGTCGGCAAGCCAAGTAGCGAGGGATGAAATTTCATCATCGGATAACTTGCCTTTGAAGCTAGGCATTGCGCCTTTCCCGTTTGTCACCGTTGAAGCAATTTGGTCCTTAGAGAGCTTGCTGCCTACTTTTTGAAGATTAGGACCTACGGCACCTTCCAAGTTGACGCCATGGCAGCTAACACAGTTGGCTTTGAACACAGCGGATGCTTCCACCTTCGTTGTAGTCCCTGTGCTCGCAGACGGGCTAGCTGATACGACAGGGCTTGCAGAAGCGGCCGGGCTCGGTTTTGTTTCGGTTTTGCCGCAAGCAGCTAAAGAACTGGCGAGCAGCAGCGTGAGGACTAATAGCGTTTTCTTCATGTGAACTTCTCCTCATATACATAGGTTCAAGTGCAAGACAGCCACCGGTTGCATGCAAAATCTGCATAATGACTGTAAATTTACATTGCCCGAATTGCTAATTTTTCATACAACAATGAATAAGATAACGGGTCTGAGCTCATGATATCCATAACTACCATAACTAACCTATTGTTCATAAAATTCCAAGGAGGCAATCAAATGGCTGAGAAAAATGTGGAAAATTCTCCTGACCAGTCGCGACGCAGTTTCCTGAAATATACCGGTACTGCCATAGGTGGAGTGGTGGTCGGAGGAGTAATTGGCAGTGCGATTTCCGGTGGATTTACCAAAAAGTCCACGACGCCAACCCCTTCGCCATCCCCATCGGCATCCCCACAAGCTCAAGCCGGCATGGACTACAACAGAGCGCCTATGTTTTTCAATCAGGCTCAGCTGCAAATGACAGAAGCTGCGGCTGAACGCATTTTCCCCAAAGATGAAAGCGGTCCGGGGGCGACGGACTTGGGAGTTGCCTTTTACATCGATCATCAGTTGGCAAGCCCATGGGGCGTGAATGCCCGTACGTATCGGACGGGTCCCTTTGTGAAAGGGGAAGCGACGCAAGGCGACTACTTAAGTATTCAGCGCCACGAGTTGATTACGATGGGCCTGCAGAGCATGGAGGAAACGAGCAAGTCGAAATATACCAAATCCTTCGTGGAGTTGGCTCCTGAGGAACAGGATGCGATCCTGACCTCGATGGAAAAAGGCGAAATTAATGTGGTAAATGGCGTAACGGGTAAAACCTTTTTCAACCAATTCCGTGTGCTTGTGATGGAGGGCGTGTATTCAGACCCGCTATATGGTGGGAATAAGGATATGCAGGGCTGGAAGATGCGGAAATATCCGGGCAACCAAATGAGTTATACCAATATCATGGACAAGGATCAATTCGCCGTTATGGAACCTCGGAGCTTGCATGATCATTTTGTTCATTAAATATGAAATTCAATGAGGGAAGGGAATAAAGCACATGGCTACTAAAATGCCAAAAGTTCCGGTAGTTATTGTTGGAATGGGATGGGTCGGGGGCATCATTGCTGCCGAGTTGTCCAAGCAAGGAGTCAAGGTGGTTGGTTTGGAGCGCGGAAAGCCAAGAGACACCAAGGATTACTACATGGTACATGACGAGCTGCGATACGCCTCCAGATACGATCTGATGCAGGATCTATCCAAAGAAACGGTGACGTTCCGTAATACGGATAAGGTTGCGGCAGTTCCTATGCGAGAATATGGTTCCTTTTTGCTGGGGGAAGGGCTTGGCGGGTCGAGCATTCACTGGAATGGACAAACGTATCGGTTCCTTCCGTACGATTTTGAAATCTACAGCAAAACGGTCGAGAGATACGGCAAGCAGAAAATCCCGGACGGAATGACCATTCAGGACTGGGGCATTACATATGACCAATTAGAGCCTTATTTCGATAAATTTGAAAAGCTGGCTGGCATCTCGGGGGACCCGGAACAGAATCCGATGGTGGGCAAGCGTTCAAATCCGTTTCCAACCAAGGCTATGGTGAAAACGCCGGTTCTGAAACTGTTCGAGGATGCGACGAAAAAACTGGGTTATCACCCATACATGATGCCGTCAGCGAATCTATCCGAACAATACACGAATCCGGACGGTATCACCCGAGCAGCATGCCAGTATTGTGGATATTGTGAGCGTTTCGGCTGTGAGTATGGAGCCAAAGCAGATGCTGTGGTCACTGTGCTGCCAGTTGCTCAGAAGTCGGGTAACTTCGAACTGCGTTCTTACTCGAATGTGATTCAAGTGTTAAATGACGGCAAAAAAGCTAGTGGCGTTGTGTACGTCAACACAGTGACAGGAGAACAGTTCGAGCAGCCTGCCGATGTGGTCATTATGGCCAGCTATGTGTTCAACAACATTAAGCTCCTGCTGACTTCCAAATTGGGGAAACCTTATGACCCAGCTTCGGGTAAAGGAGTAATCGGTAAAAATTACTGCTACCAAACGAACGGCGGTTCGGCGACCGGATTTTTTGATGACAAAGAGTTTAATCTGTTTGCCGGTGCAGGATCGCTGGGTATGGAGATTCCGGACTTTAATGGAGATAATTTTGATCACAGTAATCTTAATTTCCTTCATGGAGCCGGTATTCGGATTTCACAAACCGGACAACGGCCGATTGCGACCAACTCCGTTCCGAAAGGCACGCCTGCGTGGGGGAAAGATTTCAAACAGAAATCGCTCAAATATGCGAACAGTGTCTTAGCTGTATCCCCGCAAGGATCAAGCTTGCCTTGGAAGCATCACTATGTCGATCTGGATCCTACCTATAAAGATGCCTATGGGCTCCCATTACCGCGAATTACCTTTGATTTCGAAGAGCAGGATCGGCAGATGATCAAATTCGTGAGCGGTAAAGCCGCTGAAATCATGAAGGAAATGAATCCAACAAGCATTGGTTCATCGGATCAGCTCGGGCCTTACAATATCGTGCCGTATCAGTCCACGCATAACACAGGCGGTGTCATCATGGGCGCGGATCCTTCTACTTCTGCTGTCAATTCCTACTTGCAAATGTGGGATGCTGAAAATGTTTTCGTAGTGGGAGCATCGGCATTCGCTCATAACAGCGGGTACAATCCGACAGGGACGGTTGGTGCTCTTGCCTACAGAGCTGCCGAAGGGGTCGCCAAATATTTGAAACAAGGCGGAATGGTCGTTTAAACAAGCTGCCGACATGACCCTATAGATCGGAGGGATCAGATGGGGCAAGAAGATTTGATTTTGCATCTCACTGAGGTTCGCAAACGGTTGATTATTGTATTTGCTTGGTTTTTGGTTATGCTTTGCGCGGGGCTGTATCTTTCCAGTGACATTTTGCTGTATTTGAAAACGCAGCCTATGATCGGTGAGATTAAGTGGAATGTGTTCTCGTTTACAGACGGGCTGATGATCTACATGAAGTGCGCTTTTCTCTTCGCTTTATTGTTTACCGTGCCGGTGATGCTCTACCAACTGTGGGCATTCGTCAGGCCAGGGCTGACAGAAGCGGAGTCCAAAAGCGCTCTTCCCTACATCCCGGTGGCTTTTGCGCTTTTCATCATCGGGGTAGCGTTCAGCTACTGGGTCGTCTTCCCCATGATGGTTCGCTTTATGATGCGCATGAATCAGACCATTGGCGCGGTGGAAACGTACGGCATTGACCGGTACTTTGGGTTTCTGTTCCAAATTGTTTTTCCGATGGCGATCGCGTTCGAACTGCCTGTGATTCTTCTATTTCTGACCAAAATAGGACTACTGACGCCGGAGCGCTTGAAAATGTCCAGGAAATACGCGTACATCGCTTTAACGATTACAGGCTCCTGCATTTCGCCTCCGGATATGGTTTCCCATCTGTCGGTTACCGTGCCCTTGCTGCTGTTGTTTGAGATTAGCGCGTTGGCTTCCAACTGGCAGTGGAGAGCGATGAGGCAAGGCAGGCTGGAGAATAGTTGAGGGATGGGGCAGAGCAGTCTGGGGAATAGTTGAGGAAGACAAACCAGTCTGAAAAATTAGCAAAGTTTTTATAAAAGGAGGATACGTATGTTTAACAATATTGGTGTATCAGGTTTAATCTTGATTTTGGCCATTGCTTTAATCGTCTTCGGCCCGTCCAAATTGCCGCAGCTTGGAAGAGCATTTGGTGATACGCTGCGAGAGTTCCGCAATTCAACGCGTAATATTATGGATGAGGGCGAACGCGAGCATCTGATTGAAAATGAGGGGAAGAAGCCTTTTTGAGCTGGTGAGTCGGCCGAATGGAAGATGAGGAACACATCAAATGGGAGGAAGGGAACTATGGTCCCCTATTTTGATGAAATGGAACATTTTCATGAAGTAGGGGAACTACGATCCTCTATTTTATCAATTTGAGCTGAAAAATGCGTCACAGGAGACAAATAAGAGCCTGTAGTTCCGCTTAGAAAGGAAACAGCTCTTTTTGCTCTGAATAAGGGACTCTAGTTTCCTTGATATGGGGATGTTCGCTTAAAGGACCGTCAGGATGTGGAATTCCTGACGGTTTTTCTTATTTTTTGATGGTTGTTTATCTACCTAAGAAAATTCATTTTATATTAATATTAAATTAATCAAAATATGGATAATTAAGGATATAAATTTGTTGTGGATGTGGTAAAACAAATGACGATTCGTTTAAGACTAACCCTACTTTATTCAGCCATTCTGGGATTCGTATTATTAGTTTTTGGTATAGCACTCTACTTTTTTTTGCAATTTTATATATTTAATGATTTAAAAAAATCGCTAAGGGAGCAGACAGACCTTATACAAAAGAACGTAGCATATCAAATAGAACGTTCCCCTAATGGCTGGAATTTATTTTTTCGGCTTGATGATTTTGATGCGGTTGGCTCCGGTATTTTTATGCAAATAACTAATTTCACTAGTGGCTACACAACAAAATCATCTAATTTATGGAATGTGGATCTTCCATTTTCAACGGAGGATTTACAAAAGAAAAGAGAAGGTTTTTATTCCTCAGTAAGTATTCATAACTCACCTTTTCTAATATACAGTGATCCACTAATATTAAATGGAAAGTTAGTTGGAGTTCTACAGGCGGCATATAACGTTGGTGTTGTAAATAATTTCCTTTCTAGTCTGCGATGGATACTTGTTATGTTATCAGTTTTTGTGGTGCTGCTCGCGATGTTTATGGGATGGTTCTTTTCTAGAAGAGCCTTAAAACCAATATATGCTTTAATCAACGCAACAAAAAATATTAAAAATAGTGAAGACTTTTCAACAAAAATAAATTATAAAGGTCCTCCGGATGAAATTGGACTTCTTAGCGAGACGATGAATAGCATGCTCCAACGTATAGACTCAATCTATGGTGAGTTAGAACAAACATCAGTCACTCAAAGAAAATTTGTTGCGGATGCTTCCCATGAGCTTAGAACGCCCCTTACAACTATTAGTGGAAATGCTGAATTTCTTGTTAAACTGATGAAATCTTTGCATCAAAAACTGTATGATCTACCTGAAAAACAAGAAATCGAAATTTCTTTAGAGGCTCTGAATGACATTACAGACGAGTCATTGAGGATGGGGAAACTTGTGAATGATCTATTGTCACTGGCGAGAGCGGATGGAGGTTTTCAGATAAATAAAGAAGTTTATGAACTACAACCTATTGTTGAAACAGTAATAAGAAAGTCTGAGTTTATGCCGAAATCAGTTGAATGGGCGGTAGGAAACATGGAGTCTTTGTTCGGGGTTTATATTTTGGCCGACAGGGATTACTTGCAGCAATTGCTTTTCATTTTTATTGAAAATGCTTTTAAGTTTACATATCGAGGGTTTGTAAACATGGAATTCGAAAGGATTGGAAATAGGATAGGATTGTTTATTAAGGATACCGGTATCGGAATGGATAATGATGAATTAAATCATATTTTTGATAGATTTTACCGAGCGGACTCTTCTAGAGGAAAGACCCCAGGAACCGGATTAGGGTTATCAATCGCAAAATGGATATTAGATGAGCATGAGGGAGTTGTTGAAGTTACTAGTTCTAAAGGTAAGGGTTCAATTTTTAAGATTTGGTTGCCTATTTATATTGAAACTAGGATTTAAGAATACATGATTACACCGTTAGGATTGGTTACTCTGATAATCAATTTCAAAGCAAAACAACCTCGACACTCCGCGAAGGATGGTCGAGGTTTTGCTTATTTATAGGATTAACCGGGGAGATCCTTCTTGTTAGTTTGTTTCACAGCTGTATTTCCGAGCTGCAGGAACAAGTTTATCGTAAAGAGGATGATGCCAATAACGACAAGCAAGGAGCTGACAATGACAAGCGGGAGCAAGGCGGAATTGCCGGAAATAATCTCAATCGCGAGTCCACCCTGCATGAGAGGCAAGCCAATGTTATGTAACCAGAAGTGAAGCTTGGCAAGGCGCGTTTCTGCTGCATGCGGATAGAAGTGATAGATGAGACCGAAGATCGCCATCGAAACCCAACCTAGCAAATTCAAGTGTGCATGGACCGAGGCCAGTCTAAAATCTTGAATAATGCCCATCAACATTCCCAGTAGAACAGCGAGCGTGATGTAAATCGCAGCAATTTTCAAAAATGTCTTAGCCATTCAGCGAATCCCCTCCAATTTTTTACTTCACACTTATTGTATGTTATATACAACGAAATACAAGTCACGAGGAATCAAATTGGATGAAATATTTTATTAAAAGGATTAGACAATACATTGTTATAAAATAAATTAAATTTTTGGCATTGTTTCACATATAATTTCATTATTTATATAATATATTGTAAATATATTTAATGTAGTAATACATTGATGAGTGTGATGAAGGGGGAGCATGTTATGAGCAGCTTGGCATCTTCGATGGAGTTCGAGAGTAAAAAGGTTCCACGACACCGCACCTACGACTTTCAGAGAGTTATGGCGAATCGGCAGGAACGAAGAGAACACGAGGAGTGTGGAGAAACAGCTTTTTATCCCATATCACCAGTAGCTTTGGCACTTTATTACGGATTTGATTATGACACAGAGCCTGTCGGGTAATCCGGCAGGTTTTTATATAGTGCAGCGGCTGATGGGGCGCTCATCTTACTTTTTCCAGTTGAATAGACTATACTTATTTCAATGTTATAGCACAGTTCAGCGAGGTGTGAACGATGAGCACAGGCCATTCGGAGCTGCATACGAAGCATGAACAAATTACGAAGTATATTGAATCTTTGCCTGTCGGCACCAAGCTGTCTGTTCGGCAAATTGCTCAAGATTTGGATGTGAGCGAAGGAACGGCTTATCGGGCCATCAAAGAGGCGGAAAACATCGGTCTGGTCAGCACCAAACGACGGATTGGTACGATACGCATGGAGAAAAAAGAAGAGCCCGTCATCGACAAGTTAACGTTCGAAGAAATCGTGAATGTGGTGGAAGGCGTTGTTCTTGGAGGATCAACAGGCATACATAAGTCACTGAACAAGTTCGTAATTGGCGCTATGCAGTTGGAAGCGATGCTGAAATATATTGAAGCGGGCAACTTGCTAATTGTCGGTAATCGCGTGCAAGCCCATATGTGCGCACTTGGCCAAGGGGCAGGGGTGCTAATTACGGGCGGGTTCGATACGACGCCTGAAGTCAAAGAGCTGGCAGATGAACTTCACCTGCCGATTATCGGAAGTTCTTTTGATACGTTCACGGTGGCTACGATGATCAATCGCGCGATGGAAGACAGGCTGATTAAGAAGAAGATACTGATGGTCGGTGACATCATGCGGAAGGACAGTCCGATTTACTCGCTGGAAGGAACGGACACCGTCAAAGATATGCAAAAGCTGGCGGAGAAAACCATGCACACGCGCTATCCTGTCATCGACGGCAAAAGGGTGCCCATTGGGATGATTACCACCAAGGATATTGTTGGTGCGAAGCCGAGCCAACTCATCAGCAGCTTAATGACGCCGAATCCGCTCATGATTAATTTAAAAACATCGGTCGCTTCAGCAGGGCACATGATGGTGTGGGAAGGGATTGAACTGCTGCCTGTTATTGATAACGAGCGGAAAATGATCGGCGTCATTAGCCGCAAAGATGTCATGAAGGCAATGCAGCATATGCAGCAGCAGCCGCAGAACGCAGAGACGTTCGAGGTGCAGATCTATGCAGGGATCGACGAAGTGCGCGATGCCGAGGGCAGGTTGTTTTTCAGAGGGGCGATTACGCCTCAAATGACGAACTTCGAGGGTTTGGTATCGGAGGGGGTACTCACCACGATTATGATTCGTGCGGCTTATCGCACGGTGAAGGAGCATAAGAAAGGCGATCTCATTCTGGATAGCTCATCCAGTTATTTTCTGATTCCGCTGCAAATGGACGAGGTCTTTGAAATTGTCCCGACGATTGTGGAAATGACGCGCCGATTCTGTAAAATTGATATGGAAATCACGGCGAATGGAGCCAGGGTGGCCAGATCGATGTTTACGGCACGCATCCTTTAAAATTGAATTAAAATCTAAGGAGGACATGCACATGCTTGCTTCGATTCATAAAAAGGAAAACGGGTATATCGCACAGTTCGATCGTCCGCTTGGGCATGCTATCAGCGAGGTTTGGGCAGTCCTTACCGATAATGAACGCCTAGAGAAATGGATGGCCAATCTTCAAGCCGATGATCTGCGCAAGGGTGGCCATATGAAATTTGATATGAAGGATGGCTCGGGGACTTTAATTGATATGGAGATTACCGATTATGAGCCGCTTTCCGTCTTGGAATTCATGTGGGGGAAGGATCGTGTCCGGTTTGAAGTTTCGGCAAGATCAGAAGGTTCTTTACTTGTTTTAAAAGAATTCATTGGCACGATGACGGATCACACGCCAAAGGACTTAGCCGGCTGGCATGTTTGTCTGGACATGTTGTCTGCGCTGCTGGATGGGCAAGTGATGGAATTCCCGATGGATGAGTGGAAGAAATGGTACGAGCAGTATGGGGAGCTGGTGAAACAGGTTGGTTGATAGGTAGGCTGATCGGAACAGTTGTCCTGGTACGCTTCCGCTTCCCTGACTCTCTAACGGACACAGCCGCTCTTATTCGGCGAATTATTGGCGTTTTGAAAATCTAACGGACACCAGCGCAGCTATTTGCGTGTTTCTACCTTGATTTCGCCTCGAAATCGGCAAATAAGGTTTCTCGTGTCCGTTAGAAGTGGGACGAGGCTATTTTGACGATTTTAACGGCAGTGGAGTCCGTTAGACTTGGTTGGCAGGTTCCCGGCAGAGGGGTATACCATGGATCAGGACAGGACAGCTGGTTACCCGGTAATCATGCTCGGGTGGCAAGTGCCTGAATGGGAAAATTTGCATAATAATCGCATAAAAAGAGGCTGCTCATAGGTCGGTATAGACCCTATAAGACAGCCTCTTTATTTCGTTTCGGCTATTTGCTAGCGGAGACGGTTTCGATTTCTTTCACGCTTTGGTAGATGAGGTTGAACAGCTCTTCCAGGCTGCTTTCTTCAATACAGGAGAAAGCGACGCGAAGATCAGTCGCTCCAAGAGCGATAGTACCTACACCATGCTGATCCAGCAAGTGGACTCGCAAAGCCTCGGCATCAACTGTTTTGAGCTTCAGGCACATGAAGTAACCGGAGTTGAACGGGTAGTAGCCCCATGCATCGTCGAACTTGCCGGAGTCCAGAATGGACTTCGTACGGTTAGCACGGCCTTTCATGATCTCATATTTCTCTTGCTTCTGCTGATTGAACTCCGGGGAGTTCAGCGCATGAAGCACGAAAGTCTGCGATGGGTGAGGGCCGCTGGAAATCGTTGCGCGGATGATTCCCATTGTTTTTTGTTCTAGTGCGCTAAGCAACGCTTCGCTTTGGCCGGCATAAGTGACAAATCCAACGCGGAAGCCCCAGACGTATTCTTCTTTGGTAGCACCGTCAATTTTGACAGCGAGCACGCGCGGGTGAATGTCAGCTAATTTACCGAACAAGGACTCATGCAGGGACCCTTCGAAGAAAAGTCCGAAATAGGCATCGTCGGTTAGTACAACAACATTGATACCAGCTTCAGCTGCATCTTTGATAGCGGCAGCAATCTCATTTCCTTCTTCTGCCCCAGGCGTGTAGCCTGTCGGGTTGTTCGGGAAATTCAAAACAACAATGGCTTTGCCTTTGGATTGTTGAGCCAGCAGCGCTTCGCGCAGGCCAGCGGCATTAAACTTCTGCTCCTCGTTGTAGAGCGGATAGTTCACAATTTTTGCGCCGCGGCGAATTTCGAAAGTGAGCTCGTAATTTTCCCAGTTTTTGTCTGGAATAATAACGGAGTCGCCTACATCAGCGAAAAGGTCCGCTGCAATACTAAGACCGTGAGTCAACGCATTCGTTACGATCGGGTTGCCGATCAGTTTGCTGCCGATCTCAGGGTTTTCTTCGAGCATTTTTTTGCGCCATGCGCTGCGGAGTTCGGGCTTACCGGCTGGCGGCGCGTATTCATATATATCTTTGGGTGCGTAGGTGGAGAGAGTATCTTGAATGACCTTCAAGTGCATCGGCTGACCGTTTTCGATCGCAATGCCAATCGTAGCATTGTATTTTTTGGCCTTTGCCTTGGCTTCAGCCGATTGGCTAAGAATGCCTTCTTTCGGGAAGTAAATCGATTTACCTAATGCAGAAAGCATGTCAAATACGTGAGAATTTTCACGTTCCAGGGTCTCGTTTAACTGTCGTGCCAGAGGATTCATAAGCATGGGTCATTCCTTCCAATGTGCTATTCATTTTTTGCAGTTATTATACCACTTTCCCTGGAGAACGTCACTGCGAGAAACAAATTTTTTTGGATGGATTTTTATTTGGATCTAAACATTTACTCGATTTAAAAATCCTTCTAGGCGTTGCTTCACATCCGGCCATTCGCGGTCAATGATGCTGAACATCACGGTGTCCCGCACATAGCCGTCATGAAGCACGCGATGTTGGCGAAGCGTACCTTCTTTCTGGGCGCCTATACGCGCAATTGCCGCTTGGGAGCGTTCGTTTCTTAGGTCTGTTTTAAGCTGCACACGCAGGAGGTCTAGGGTTTCGAAGCAGTGCCGCAGCAGCAAATACTTACACTCCGTATTGATTCTGGTTCTCCAAACACGCGGATTGTACCACGTATGGCCGATCTCGACGTGCCGATTTGCGGCAGAGTAGTCGAAAAGGCGCGTGCTGCCGACGAAACTGTCGGAGTGTTTGTCATATACGCTGAAAGGAATGCCTAGTCCGGCTTTTTGCTCATCCAGCGCTTGGTGGACAAAATGTTCAACGGCTGAAGGTTGAAGCAGCGGAGTCATGTAAGAAAAGATAGCAGGATCCGCCGCCGCCTCCACTAGTGCGCTAATGTGAGATTCCTGCATCGGCAGTAGAATAACTTGGGTATTTTCTAGCATGATGGGTTGGATATTCATGGGCATATGCTCCTTGTCAAAAAGTCGGATTTATGAGATTTTAGTAAGCATAATGGAAAAATGGTTTAATAAAAAGATCCAATTTGAGTATGTTTTTATGAACCAATTGAGAAAGGCAAAAGGGGGGCGAGTATGGATTTTCATATACCGTACCATACCTACCAGGCGAAATACGGGAGTAAATATGCGGCTTTGTATCATGCCCTGCATGACAACATTTTGGCGAATAAGCTGCTGCGCGATACGAAGCTGCCATCAAGCCGTGAATTAGCTGCACTCTATGGGCTATCGCGGGGAACTGTTAATCAAGTGTACGATATGCTGATTGCTGAGGGTTATTTGCAAGCTGATGTAGGCAGAGGGACTTATGTTGTTTATAACGGGGGGCAGGAGAAGCAGCTGCCGTTTGAAGGGAAGGATATTCGACTTTCGGACTGGGGGGCGCGGGTTTGTGAGGCAGATCGGGATGGACACGGGAAGAGGCGGGAGCAAGGACGGGAGTTAGAGCTGGAGCGAGGTCAAGGGCAAGAGCAAGAGCAAAGGCAAGGGCGAGAGCGAGAGAAAAGGCGAGAGCAAGAGCAAGAGCGAGGTCAAGGGCAAGGAGAAAATCAAGGCCAAAGTTCAGATCAAGGGAAAAAGATTGCGTTCGTGATGGGGCGGCCGCACTTGGATGAGTTCCCGCGGGAGTTGTGGAACCGCGGGATGTACGAGCAGGTGCGGAGGATGACGGAGTCGCCGCAGGAAGAGGCATACGTCGCCGAGGGGCATTATGCGCTTCGCGAAGCGATCGCACAGCACCTGAGGCGAATACGCGGCATCGATGCGCCGCCAGAGAGCATCGTCATCGTTAACGGGTCGATGCAAGCGATCGCGCTGCTGACCCAGATGCTCGTGAACGAAGGCGATCCCG
This sequence comes from Paenibacillus chondroitinus NBRC 15376, assembly GCF_004000765.1. Lineage (GTDB taxonomy): Bacteria > Bacillota > Bacilli > Paenibacillales > NBRC-103111 > Paenibacillus_E > Paenibacillus_E chondroitinus. The sequence continues at coordinate 19,756 of NZ_BILW01000025.1, forward strand.
TCATCCTGGAGCGCCCGGGCTACCAAGGCGCCAGCCGAGCAGTGCTGGCGGCCGGCGGTGTGCCCATCCACGCTCCTGTGGATGAGCAAGGGCTTGTCCCGCAGCCGTGGAACGCACGGCTGCTGTTCGTGACACCCAGCCGCCAATTCCCTACGGGGGCGGTGCTGGGTCTAGAGCGCCGCCAGCAGCTGCTGCGCTGGGCGGCGGAGCAAGGCGCTGTCATCGTCGAAGACGACTATGACAGCGAGTTCAGGCACCGTGGTCGGCCGATCGAGCCGCTCAAGGTGCTGGACCAGGAGGGCCGAGTGGTCTACATCGGCACCTTTTCCAAAACGATGCTGCAGGACCTGCGCATCGGATACGTCGTGCTGCCGGAGGCGCTGCACGACGCCTTTGTCGCCGCTAAGCGGCTATACGAGCCGCACCCTTCGGGGCTGCTCGAACAGCGCTCGCTCGCCGCCTTCATGGGGAGCGGCGGCTACGAGCGACACCTGCGCCGCATGCGGCGGGTGTACGCGAGCAAGTTCTTGCTCCTGCAAGCGCTGCTGCAGGAGCAGCTCTCCACCCTCTTCGACTGGGTGGAGAGTGACGCGGGGCTGCATCTGTTCGGCTGGTGGCGGGGAGATCCCCGCACCTATGCCGCCTATGCAGCCGAGTGCCGTAAGATCGGCGTCACCTGGAGTGACGCCGGTTCCTACGGCATCCCGCCGGGGAAGGCCGGGGCATGCTTTGGTTTTGCGCATCTCACGGAGCAGGAAATACGCCAAGGCGTTGCCGCCTTGCGAGAAGTTTCAGAAATTGTCATAAAATCAACAATATGATTTTGGCATGGTTGACAGAGTATGCTATGATCTAACATGTGGTCAATTAATCATTTTATTGTAGGAGTGATCCCTAAATGGCAGGATTAAATGGTGGAGGCACAAGCGTGATTGTGCGTTTGGAAATACATAAAGAACAGGTCACGTTTGGGAAAATTGCTACAGCCATAGGCGATGCCGGTGGCGATATCGTCGCGGTTGACGTGACGCGAGCCAGCAAAACAACAACAACACGTGATATTACCGTTCAAGTTAGCGATCCGGATCATACCGAAGTCATTGTTAAAGTATTGAAAGGTATTCCAGGTGTACGGTTAATTAACGTATCCGACCAGACGTTCCTTATGCATTTGGGCGGAAAAATTGAAGTCACTCCGAAGATTCCGATTAAAAATCGGGACGATCTGTCCCGTGTATATACGCCAGGAGTCGCTCGTGTCTGTATGGCGATTCATGAGGATTCATCCAAAGCGCACTCATTAACGATTAAACGTAATACAGTTGCCGTCGTTTCTGACGGAACAGCCGTCCTCGGACTTGGCAATATCGGCCCTGAAGCGGCTATGCCGGTTATGGAAGGTAAAGCTATGCTCTTCAAGCAAATGGCGGGCGTTGACGCTTTCCCAATTTGCTTGGACACACAAGATACAGAGGAAATCATTCGTACTGTCAAAGCCATCGCACCTGCGTTTGGCGGAATTAACTTAGAGGATATTTCGTCGCCGCGTTGTTTTGAAATTGAAGAACGATTGATCAATGAATTGGACATTCCGGTGTTCCATGACGATCAGCACGGAACTGCGGTTGTTATTCTTGCCGGTTTGCTTAACGCAGTTAAAGTGGTGGGCAAACAGCTGGAGTCTTGTAAGGTTGTTATCACGGGCATCGGAGCGGCAGGAATTGCCTGCACGAAAATGCTGCTTGCTGCAGGCGTCACGAACGTCATCGGTGTAGACCGTCAAGGCGCAATCGTACGCGGTGAAAGCTATACAAATTCCATGTGGGATTGGTATGCGAATAACACGAATCCTTTCAAGCTAAAAGGGACTTTGTCCGATGTAATTGCAGACGCTGATATTTTCATCGGCCTATCCGGTCCAGGCGTTCTGAAGGTAGAAGATGTGAAGAAAATGGCTACGGATCCAATCGTATTCGCGATGGCGAACCCGACACCGGAAATCACGCCGGAAGAGGCAGAACCTTACGTACGCGTCATGGCGACAGGCCGTTCGGATTATCCGAATCAGATCAATAATGTGCTCTGTTTCCCGGGTATTTTCCGCGGGGTGCTGGACTGCCGCGCTTCCCGGATCACGCAAGAAATGAAGCTCGCTGCAGCCAAAGCGATTGCCGCGGTAGTGAATGAAGATGAGCTAAATGAATATTATATTATTCCGAGCGTATTCAATCATGCCGTTGTTGAGAAAGTACGCGAAGCGGTTATGGAAGCAGCGTTTGAATCCGGTGTAGCTCGTCGCCGCAGCCAACGTGAAACACAAGAGTCTCATCACGAATAAAAATCAGTAATCAAAGCCAAAAAAACCTTGCTCCAGCAGCTGTTTCCAGCTTGCAGAGCAAGGTTTTTTGTTTTAATTCTGTTCCTCCGTCCATTCTTTTAGCTTACGGTCAGAAGGGAGAAGGAAGGTTAGAATACCGAGAAGCGGCAGGAACGCGCATAATTCCATTACGCGCGTCGTACCGATCGCATCGCAGAGATTTCCAAGCACGACACTGCCGATACCGCCGAGTCCGAAGGCGAGCCCGGTAATTAGGCCGGATACGGTTCCTACTTTGCCAGGGAACAGGCTTTGGGCATAAACAACGGTAACGGAGAAGCTGGATAATTGAATGACGCCGATAACGACAAGTAAGATATAAGACCAAGTAATCCCAACATGCGGCAGCAGCAATGCGAATGGCGCTGAGCCTAACATGGAGAAGAATATGACATTGCGCTTACCGAACCGGTCCGCGATTGGACCGCCAAAAAAAGTACCTACAGCGCCGGCAGCGAGGAACAAGAAGATGAAGTCCTGCGCACGGTTGATGGATAAGCCGTATGTATCATGCAAGAAAAAAGCGAAGTAACCACTCATTGCAGCTCCGTACCATGATCGGACGAATACAAGGAAAATCAATACATAGATAGCGAAAAACACACGTTTGCGATGCACGGGATTGACGGTCCGCTTCACAGTGGACTTGGCTCTAACCGGAGTCGTTGCGAGCTCGGCTTTGTACCAGCGAGCAATGAACATCTGAACGGCTATCGCAATCGCAGCAACGCCTGTGAACCATATGGAGCCGAAAAGTCCGAGCGGAATGAAAATCCATTTGGTCATGACCGGCGCCAAGGATTGGCCGAAGTTACCGCCCACCTGGAAGATGGACTGTGCCAAGCCTTTGCGTCCTCCGGCAGCCATATGCGACACCCGCGAGCCTTCCGGATGGAACGCAGCGGAGCCAAGCCCCACAAAGCATACAGACAGCAGCACAACCCAATATGAATGAGCGAAGGCTAACAACAGCATCCCGGTAAGCGTCGATGCCATGCCAATCGGCAGCATATAGGGCGATGGCTTGCGGTCTGAGTATAAGCCGACTACGGGCTGCATGATGGAAGCCGTGAAGTTGATGGCGAACTGTACCCAACCGACTTGGGTATAACTTAATCCCATTTCGCTTTTCAAAATGGGAAAGATGGCGGGAATGACGGATTGGATAGAGTCATTCAGCAAATGGACAAGACCGATGGCAAACAGTATCCGGTAAACAGTTGGTTTGATATCTCCTGCACCCTGCAAGCTATTGGATTTGGGAGATGGTGTTGTTATGGCAGCCATGATGCGCTCCTCTCGCTATTTATCTAGGAAACGGCCGAGGTCTTCTCCCATTTTCACTTTGGAACCAAGCTTAAGGTCCGGGCGAGGTTCGAACATATCGTCTTCAAAAAGCAGCACAACGGTTGAGCCGAACTCGAAATAAGCCAGCTCTTGACCGCGCTCCAATGTTTTGGGAAGCGGTTTGACATACTGAATCGAGCTCACGTTCAGCGCTCCGACCTTTACGACGGCAACTTCACCTGTATGATGCTGAATGAAAGTGATTAATCGCTCATTGCGACTAAGAACTCGCTTCATGTGGCGAAGCCCGAATTCATTCACCGGATACACTTTGCCGAGCACGTGCTCTTTTTCAAGGATGTCCCCCGTAATCGGAGAATGAATGCGGTGATAATCGGTTGGGCTTAAGTACAGAACGAAATAGAAGCCGTTTTTGTAATTGACTGTGCGGGGCGACCGATTAAGCAGCTCCTCAATGGTGTAATCTTGACCTTTGACGTTGACGATCAAGCCGTCTTTAATGTCCCCGATCCCGGTAATCATGGCATCAACCGGACTGACGACGCGCGTCTCGTCTTCGTGAATCGGGCGTAAACCCGGCTTTAAGCGGCGAGTAAAGAAATCATTTAGGGATTTGTAATCTTTTACATGCTTCTCAGCATCTTCAATACGTATACCGTAAGTTTGGGCAAAACGGGGAATGAACATCCGGCTTGCTCTGGACCTGGCAAAAGCTCCTGTCACTTGGGATACCCATTTACGTGAGGAGAGCTCGGTTAGCAATTTGAAGAACGGTTTTGACATAAATTAACTCCTGTTCATTCGTGGTTAGGCGGGCTTTTGACCAACGTTCAAGTTTCTTCAAAGATCCCTGTTTATGGTTCTTCGCTAATCTTGCCACAGAAAGGTAAAAGAATCAATTGTCGAATGAAGAAGAAACGGCAAGGTAGGCGGCTAAAAAAATAGTCTGAAGGCTGTTTGAGGTGAAATATGCTTGTCAATGCTGTTAATGAGGTGAACGGGTACAATGTCCATTATGATTATATTGATTCTGTTACTGATTCCAGCCTGCATGCTAGTTGGCTCATGGATGTTCATAAGCTGCCGTATTTGGTTTCATATTCTGGCTATGGTCAGTGCATATGTCTTTGGTATTATTTCCGCTTTGGCGGTTAATGACATATTACGGGACGATACGGTATTTATGACGAATATTCATGGCGTTTTCAACAACCAGTTATTCCTTTTAAGCGGAGGTTATTTGGGATGTTATGGGATCTATTTAATGTGGAAACGGCTGCTAGTAGAGATCAGGAAAGAGTAGTTTTGTGTTATTTGTAACAACCTCCTATGTAACTATTTCATTTGGCACATCGTCTAATAGGCATGACTTATCATAAAGGCAGGTGTTAAAGTGAATTTTATAATTTCCAGATATACCAAGAGTATGATGTGTGCGGCTGCGTTATCTTTCTTTTTAGCGGGGTGTGCATCTTCTCCAAAAGGCAACACGTCTTCGAGCGCACCCGTTTCGTTGGCGCCGTCTGCTTCTGCTCCAGCAACTACGCCAGTTCCTACTGCAGCGCCGACTCCAAGTCCTACGCCAACGCCAGCAAACCCGACGGCAGGTTTGTCGCTCGACGAAAAGCTGGGACAGATGATCCTGGCTGGCATCGACGGATACAGTGTAAATGCAAATACCCAAGCGTTGATTTCAACGTATCACGTGGGCGGCATTATTTTATATAAGCCAAATGTCAAAGATTCAAGCCAACTGGTTTCGCTGGTGAATGAACTGAAGCAAAAGAATGCAAAAAATAAGCAGCCGCTCTGGATCGGTGTGGACGAGGAGGGCGGAAGGGTAACACGGCTGCCGGATGAGCTCCAGAAAACGCCAACGAATCAGGAGATCGGCAAGACGAATAACAAGACGTATGCCTATAACATCGGCAATTTGCTCGGTTCAGAGCTTCGTGCGTATGGATTGAACGTTGATTTCGCTCCTGTGCTGGACATTAACAGCAATCCGAAAAATCCGGTGATCGGCGACCGTTCTTTTGGAGCAAACGCTGCTATAGTTAACGCTATGGGTATTCAAGAAATGAAGGGGCTGCGAAATCAGCAGATCACATCAGTCGTTAAGCATTTCCCGGGGCATGGCGATACATCGGTAGATTCGCATGTAGGGCTGCCCATTGTCCAGAACGATTTGGACAGATTGCGTAAGCTGGAATTAATCCCTTTCGCGGAAGCTTTTAAACAAGACGCAGATGCTGTGATGGTTGCCCATATTTTGCTGCCCAAAGTGGACGGACAGAACCCGGCATCGATGTCGAAGAAAATTATGACGGACTTGCTGCGCAAGGAGATGGGCTTCCAAGGTGTCATCATGACCGATGACATGACGATGGGAGCCATTGAACAAAACTATGATATCGGCGCTTCCGCCGTAAAATCCGTTTTGGCCGGAGCTAATGTGATTATGGTCGGACATGACTACAACAAAGTTGTAAAGGTGATCGAGGCGCTGCGGCAAGCTGTTCAGGACAAACGGATTCCGATGGAAACGGTCGATCAGAGTGTAGCAAGAATTCAGAAGCTGAAGCAGAAATATAAGCTGAAGGATGAAAGGGTCGGTTCGGTTGATGTAGCCGCCCTCAATCAAGCTGTAAAGAAAGTGCTAAGTACGAAATAGCGCAATTAAAAGAGTGCCCCTAGTCATGTTATGACGCTTGGGCACTCTTTTTGATTTTTGGGGAAGAAGCAGGACCCATGTGGTGTCATTTTGAGTGCGATAGAGAGCTGGTGGTAGAGGAGGGGAACTACAGGGCTCTATTTGTGGCGAATGGGCTAAATTGGCAGAAAATCGGGGGCTTAGCGGATCCTAGTTCCCTTTGATTTCCCAATACGCTGTGTTTCGCCAAAATAGGGGAACGTAGTTCCCATTGTAGCGCGGTATGGGCTAATAAACCGGGGTACCGCCATCCAACAAATATTTGGCATAAGCCATGGGGTTATAGTAGGTGGCTTTCCATTCTTCCAGCATGTTGGCTTCTCGGAAACTGTAACGCTGATCTTTGCCGTTGCATTCAATGAATAGAGGATAACCATCCGTGGTGATCCCGATATCCAGTCCGAGGTCGGCCAAATGCGGCAAATGCATGCTTAGAAACTTCGCTACCTGAAGGGCGAACTCCGAGATTTGCTCACACACCGCGCGGGAATTCAGCGACGGATAGTCGGCCGCCAAAATTTCCGTCAACGTCCTCACTTGGCCTCCTTGCGCCACATTGGTCAAGAACAGCTTGCGTGAAGCGACCTTGGCGACGATTCCCGTCACGCCCCAATCGCCGCAGGCTCCGCGCTGCACAGATACACGCATGTCGAAGGGACGGTTGTCATAGGTAGCCAAAGGCAGGCGCTGCTGCACGAGGTAGGCGCGGCTTTGGATTTTGCGCCGCAGGGTTAACGGCAGTTGCTTGCGAAAGTTGACCTGCCGCCAAACTTTATTGCTGATTTTCAGTGTCGCGGGATAAACAAGCTGCCAGCCCGTAGGGGTTCGATCCATTTTCATCACACCGCGCCCGATGCTGGAGTTTGTTGGTTTGATAATGATAGAGTCGTAGGCACTCATCATGACTTTCATATTTTTGAGGGTGGCGGGGTAGGTGCCGGGCAGATGGGGTCTGATGGCGTCATCCAGCAGCAAGATTTCGTGAATTTGCAGCTTGCTGTACCGATTCCATCGGTTAAACACGTGAATGCCGTGCTGTGTCCAACTTTCCAGCTCCTGATCGGAGGTGGCATCCAAGTAAATGGCGCGGTTATGAATGATTTTCGGCAGGGCAATCCATTCACGTACATATCGAGTCCCTCTTTGCACATAGGCATGAACTCTCATCGTATGAATGTGAACATCCTGCATGCGGAAGTAGCAAGGGGTGATGCCAAATTGTTTGCCAGCGTCACTGTAAAAATGGATGGCTTCATATTTTGTGTTCCCTAGGGGAATGCCTTCGTATAAGGAATCGTTCACTAATATACCCACATAGGGATTGACCATTTACTTCACTCCTTAGAGTTTTTCGCCAGAAAAACTGGCGTCGAAAGCATAGGCTTAGAGTTTTTCGCCAGAAAAACTGGCTTGCCAACACGCCGCGACACGATAGAGGCTCCTTTACAGCTTATGGAAAAGCAGTGCAGCTTGTTTGTACGGATGCTGATACTTTTACGTAAGTAGCGGACAGCTGCCCAAACTTTGCCTGTATATCCGCATATGTATAGAAGAGGAAGGGGGAGTTACGTGTGAGCCAGAGACCTATGCGTGTTGTCATTGTTACGCCAGGTTCTTTTCCCATTCCCTCAGGAAAAAGCTCTTCAGTCGAACAGGTTGTCCAAAAAACGGCCGAAAAGCTCGTTACATTTATGCCCGTTTGTGTTCTGGGGAGAAGAACGAAGTATCAACCAAGAAGTGAAATGCGGAAAGGATGTACGTATATAAGGCTTCCTTACGGGGGCTCTCGTTCCTATATTTCCGCCGTATCTCGGCAAATCGCGATGCGAAAACCCAGCGTCATTCAGGTTGAGAATCGGCCGCATTTCGTGCTCTATCTGCGCAAACGTTTTCCAAGATGCTTCATTAGTCTGGTGCTGCACTCAAAAATATTTATTTCCCTGCCTTATATCTCGCAGAAATATTTGAAGGCATGCCTAGCCGCGGCGGATGTCGTGATCGTCAATAGCGATTATCTCAAGCAGGCAGTGCAGGCGAAAGTGCCGTCCGCCGCACATAAAATTGTGACGCAGCATTTGGGCGTGGACGTTACCAAATTTACGTCAAGATGGTCTCCGGAGGGGAATGAATCCCGCACTCAAATGTTGCAAAAGCTCGGCTATGAGAATCGGAAGATCATTCTTTTCGTAGGTCGGCTTATCCCGAGAAAAGGGGTGCACCATCTGCTCAAAGCGATGAAAACGGTGATTCAGACGGAGCCGAATGCGGTCTTAATTCTAGTCGGCGGCGCCTTCTATGGCTCCAGGAGATCGACGGCTTACGTGAAAAGGCTGTACCGGGAAGGGAGCAAGATGCCTCAGAATGTGAAATTCGTCCCCTACACGTCACACACTGATATCCCGAAATGGTATCACCTCGCTGACGTTGTTGCCGTGCCTTCCGAGGAAGGAGAAGCTTTTGGACTCGTAAACATTGAGGCTATGGCATCCGGAGTTCCCGTCGTAGCGACAAACTCGGGCGGGATCGGCGAGGTCATTAAAAATGGGACGGTCGGATATTTAGTGGATTTGGGTAAGATCGAGTCGGACCTGCCCCTTTATTTATTGCGTCTTTTGGCAGATGAAGAGCTGAGACGAGCTATGGGGGAACAAGGTATTCAAAGAGTCGATCAATTGTTCACGTGGGATAAGGCGGCAGAAACGAGATATGAGTTATACAAGCATAAATTGGGGAGGTAACTATTTATCTGGGTGTCCGCACATTTTTCAGGGCTAACGTACATCTGGGATGGAGCTTGAATATGTTACAAATGACCAATTTATGTGGAATGGAGAGGAGTCTATGAGTAAGCGTAAGAGCAGCAGCAACAGAGAAAGGCCTTATGTGCAAAAAGTGAACTCCCGAACAAATGAGTTGAAATGGCTCGATGAAAGTGAACAGCCTTCACCTGCTCCGGTTAAGCAGGAGAAAGCGGAAACAAGTCCAAAGGTTACACCCGTTGAAGCAAGTCTTACTCCCAAAACGACGACGGCCAAAACACCGATAGTGAAAACGGGGATTGTTGAGCCAGCCAAGGTGAATAAGCCTGCAACGGTGGTAAATGTATCTCAGACCTCCGTGCCGGCACCTCCGCTGCTGCTGCTTTCTGAGCGTAAAACAGGCAAATTTGTAAACCCTGTCGTCTATACGGATGATATCGTGGAAGAAGCGATTACTTGGGAGAAAATCGCGAATCGTTCGGTTGACGAAAGTAAAATCAAGCCGCAGAGCATCGGGACTAAAGTCATTAAGGATTTTGCGATCGATCAATCAAAGTTAGCATCAGCCAGCGTGACGCGTGATAAAATCGCCGGCCATAGCATTTATGATGAACATATCGCTCCGCACAGCATTTCCGGTGATAAAATCCAGGATCAAACGATTCCCGGAAGCAAACTGCTGGATAACAGTATCACAGCGGATAAGCTTGCCGATCAAACGATTGATTCCATTAAGATTGCGGACGGCTCCATTTTATCGCAGCATTTATCCGAGTTGGTTATTACGAATGAGCTGATTGACGACCAGTCGATTACAGCTGATAAAATACGTAGCGGTGCAGTGCAGGCCAAACATATTTCCAATTATAGCATCGACACCGCCAAGCTGATGGATGCAGCGATAACGACGGATAAGTTAAGAGATCAAGCGGTTACGGAAGAAAAAATCGCGAATGAAAGCATTTGCTCCGTTCATATCCAGCCTAAAGTTATTTTCAACGAACATTTGGCCGATGGAAGCGTTCAGAGCCGGAGTATTGCGCCAGGTCAAATTGAAGCCGATCACATCGCTGACGGGGCCATCGACAGTTACCATCTGGAGAATCAGATTATTACAGAGGATAAACTCGCTCCTTTATCGGTCACAGAGGAGAAGTTGGCCAATCAAGCCGTAACGACTCAAAAGATCGCCCCGTTGTCGATTGAAGCTAAGCACATCGTGAAGTCTTCGATCCGCACGGAGCACTTGGCAGACGGGTCTATCCAAACCTCACATCTTGCTTCCGGCGTGATTCAATCCGGACATCTGGCAGAAGGTGCGGTGCACGCCAAACTGATCCAGGATGGCTCCATTACGGCAGACAAACTTGCTGCAAATGCAGTAGAGGATAAACATATTTTCCCGAAAGCCATTCAAATCGGACATCTCGCTGACAATATCATTTCCAATGCGAAGCTGCAGGATGAATCGATTACGTCTTCGAAGCTGGTGGAAAGTTCGATTGAAGCCAAACATATCCAACAGCAGGCGATTCAGAGCGAACATCTTGCCAACAACAGCATATCCAATGCCAAGCTGCAAGATGAGTCGATCACTTCATCCAAGCTGGTTGAAGGCACGGTTGAAGGCAAACATATCCGGCAGCAAGTGATTCAAAACTGGCATCTGGCTGACGGCATTGTTTCCAGCTCGAAATTGCAAAATCAATCCATTACATCAAGCCATTTAACAGAGAATCTCATTGAGGAAAGGCACATCAGCGAAGGGGCAATCACGCAGCTGCATTTGGCCGATGGGATCATTTCTACCTCCAAATTGGAAGAGGGAGCTGTGACGACAGATGTATTGGCGGCAGGCAGTGTAGATACGTCGAAGCTGAAGTCGCAAAGCGTGACATCCGATAAGCTTGCGGTAAGTTCAATAACCGCCGAGCATTTGAACCAAGGCATCGTTGCGAGTGAGCATTTGGCCGAAGGGGCGATTCTTGGTATCCACTTTTCGCCAGAGACGATTGGAACGACACACCTGCTCGATGGGATCATTACGAGTGAGAAGCTGGGCTTAGGCGCTATCCGCTCGGAGCATATCGGAAATGGCGAGATTGGCGCTGAACAAATCGTGGAATCGGCGATCGGGCGCGATCATATTGCTGAAGAGGCCGTGACAACGCAGCATTTGCAGGATCAAACGATTACGACAAGTAAAATTGCTGAAGAAGCGGTGACGGGTACGAAAATTGCTTCCATGAGCATTGAAACTCGTCATCTTCAGGAAAATAGTATCGATGGCAGCCATCTGAAGCCGGGGGCGATTTCGTCCCAGCACTTGGCGCAGGGCTCGATTACACTTAATATTTTCGCTGACAGGAGCTTGGATGGAACGAAGTTAATGGAACAATCCATTACCGGAGAAACGCTTGCGAAAGCGGCAGTCACCGAAGATAAGCTGGCGAATGGCGCCGTTAGTTCGCAGCATATGCAACCGGGAGCAATTTCTACCAGGTCATTGCAGGAGCAGGCCGTAACAACTAGCAAACTAGGTGAGCAGGCTGTTACTGAAGCTAAACTGGCTGATTCCAGCGTAACGGGTCGTAAAATCTCCAACAAGTCCGTGCACAGCGAGCATATTGTTGACGGCGCAATTACGGCAGCGAAGCTGGCTAATGAGAGCATTCATGGCAGTAAGCTGGTAGCCGGTGCGTTAAGCTCAAGGCATTTGGCCGATGGAGCGATCAGCAGCGCGAAGTTGGCTGCACGGGCGATTGGCAGCGAGCACATCGCGGAAGGGGCTGTGACCGGCGCGAAGCTGGCGAAGGAAAGCGTGGATAGCACGAAGTTGACAGCTGGTGCTGTGACCGGCGATAAGCTGGCCGATGGAGCCGTTAGTGGAGCGAAGCTTGGACTTGGCGTAATCGCTAATGAGCATCTGGCAGAAGCGGCGGTCGAAAATAACAACCTTGCGGCGAATTCCGTGGATGGCACCAAAGTGAGCCTTGGCGCGATTAGCAATTATCATCTTGCGGATAGCTCGGTGTATGGCGCGAAATTGGCGACAGGCAGTGTGGACAGCAGCAAGCTGACGGCTGGCGCTGTGAACCATGAGCACATCGTGGACGGTGTGATTGACGCCAGTAAGCTTGCAAAAGGCAGCGTGGACGGCAGCAAAGTGGTTCCAAGTGCTATTCAACGGGAACATTTGACGGATAGTATCATTGATTCCACGAAGCTGGCGGAAGGCGCTGTGCTCCGAAGCCATCTGGTGGCAGGGATCGTTGATGCGTCGAAGCTGGCGGACAGCAGTGTCGTTAGCTCTAAGCTGGCAGTAGGTGCTGTAAAAACAGATCATCTGGTTGACGGGGTCATCAATGGAGCGAAGTTGGCACCCGGCAGTGTGGACAGCAGCAAATTGGTGTCCGGCGCCGTGAACAGCGATCACATTGCACCAGGTGCAGTGAACGGCAGCAAGCTGGCGGCGCTTAGCGTGGACGGCAGCAAACTCGTAGATAACGCGGTGAGCAGCGAGCATCTTAGTGTGAGCTCGGTGACAGGCGCGAAACTGGCAACAGGCAGTGTGGACGGCAGTAAGCTGGTAGCCGGTGCAGTAAGCAACTACCATCTCGCTGACGGCGTAGTGGATGCTGCGAAGCTGGCGGCTGGCAGTGTCGACGGCAGCAAGTTGACCGCTGGCGCAGTGAACGGCAGCCATATCGTGGATGGCGCGATTGACAGCGGCAAGCTGGCTGCGAACAGCGTAGACAGCAGCAAATTGACCGCTGGCGCAGTCACAGGAGATCATTTGGCAGACGGCGCCCTGTTTGGCGCGAAACTGGCGGCAGGCAGCATTGACGGCAGCAAACTAGCCTCCAACGCGATCAGCAGCTACCATTTATCCGCCGGCAGTGTGGATGGCAGCAAGTTGGCAGCCGGTGCGGTGGGCAGCGGACATCTTGCGGAAGGTGCTATAGACGGCGGGAAACTGGCGGCAGGCAGTATCGATAGCAGCAAGCTTGCAGCCGGCGCGGTAAACGGCAGCCACATCGCGGATGGCGCGATCGACAGCAGCAAACTGGCTGTGAATAGCGTGGACGGCAGTAAATTGGCTCTGGGCACAGTGACGGCAGATCACTTGGCCGACGGCGCGTTGAGCGGTTCGAAGCTGGCGGCAGGCAGCATCGATGGCAGCATTTTGGCAGCCGGTGCGGTGAGTGGCGAACATCTTGCGGAAGGTGCTTTGAATGGCGCTAAGCTCCAAGCGAACAGCATCGATGGCAGCAAGCTGGCTTCCGGCTCGATTAGCGCTTTCCATCTTGGAGCAGGCTGCGTGGACAGTTCCAAACTGGCCGCTAACAGCGTGGATAGCGGCAAGCTGGCGCCGGGCAGTGTGGACGGCAGCAAGCTGGTAGCTAGCTCGATTAGCAGCTTCCATCTGTCGCCGGGCAGTGTAGACAGCGGTAAAATCATCGCCGGCGCCGTTCATGGGGAACATCTGGCTGAGGGCGCAGTCGAAGGTACGAAGCTGGCGGCTGGCAGTGTGGATGAGAGCAAGCTTAGCTTCAATGCCGTGCATACTCCTGCGGCAAAGCCGGCGGCTCTGCAACAATTCGGGTTGGTTCCTTTTGAATTGAAAGTGCAGGACGAAATCGTCGAGGTCACGTTACTCTTTGATGAGCCTTATGCGGATGTTAACTATGTCATCACAGCGACAACCAGCCACTCTTCGTGTTATGCCGTAATCAAACAAAAACAAACGCATTCAGCCCAAATGATTATTGTGCGTTCCCGTTTCTCACCGGACGCGTACGGAATCATAAACTGGATTTCCATAGGAACAAAAGGATAATGGCTTCCTCCAAAAGGATCGCGTCTCATGTGCGTGATCCTTTTTTTTGTGTGATTCGCGGAGCTTTTTTTGGATATGTACAATCATTTATGCGTCTTGAAGAATAGGATAGAGAATAACCCTAAATGGCATGTATCTACGAAAGGAGGACTTTCATGAAAATTGCCTTAGTCTGCCCGGATTCTTTGCCCTGTCCACCGATCAAAAGCGGAGCGATTGAGTTATTGATTGATCGCATGGCTCCTTGCTTAAGCAGATTGGGCCATTCGGTTACGGTTTTTTCGATACAGGATCCTTCGCTCAGTAATGATGAACGGATGAATGGTGTGAGATTCATTCGTTATGACCAATCCACTTATTTCAATGATGTGCTGAGCTACTGTGAAAAACGATTGTTTGACGTAGTTCAATTATTTAATAGACCGAATTGGGTTGAAGAAATGAAGCGAGCCGTTCCGGATGCCCGCGTTTATTTATCGCTTCACAACTTATTAATCAATCACGAGACTCGTGACCAGGCTGCACTTCAAGCTTACGAACTAGCCGATCATCTCATTACGGTCAGTAAATTCGTTGCACAGGATATCATCAAAGCCATTCCTGCAGTCAGTAGCAAAATCACCACGCTCTATACGGGAGAAGATCCTAAGCGATTTACGCCTCATTTTACAAGGGAAGGTAAAAAGATTGCTGACAAGCTAAAAGGGGAATTAGGTATTCCTCCTGGCTTCCATGTCGTCCTCTTTGTCGGCAGGCTGCTGCCCAAAAAAGGGTGCCATCATCTAATTAACGCCATGAAGCTCGTTATCAGAAAATATCCCAAAACAGCGCTAGTGATCATTGGCAGCAAGTGGTATGGTGACCGGACCATTAGCACCTATGTCACGAAACTTCGAAAAAGAGCTTTGGCTGTGTCCTCTTATATATATTTTACCAATTTTATACCGGTAGACAGGCTTCCCAGCTATTATACAATGAGCGACGTGCTTGTGGTCCCATCCCAATGGCAGGAGCCGCTTGCAAGAGTTCAATATGAGGCTATGGCAGCCGGCATACCGATCATCAGCTCGAATCGAGGCGGGAATCCCGAGCTTGTTCAAAATGAGAAAAACGGTTGTATCATTGATCTTTATACAGATCCAAGAGCTTACGCTCAGGCTATTATCACCTTATTAAACAACCGCGAAAAACGCATCCGAATAGGACGCGAGAACAGGAAATTGATTACGGATCGTTATAACTTTGAGAAGTATGCGCAACGACTATCGAATCTATATCAAACTACATCAAACCGTATACGATTGGAGTGAACAGGGTGAGGATTGCTTTGGTTTGTACGGAAATGCTAACCGTTCCTTCTATTCGGGGAGGAGCTATTCAGATTTTCATCGATGGCGTGATTCCCTATTTAAGCGAGAGCCATGAAATAACGGTATTTTGCATAAAAGATAATGACCTTCGTGACCGGGAGGTAGTAAAAGGTGTGACCTATATCCGGGTGCCGAAAAATGATTATCAAATAAACGTCGCCAACGAGTTGAAAAAGTTGAAGGCCAGTAATCGGACATTTGATGTTATCCATGTGTTTAACCGTCCCATGTATGTCCCTATTATCAAGCAGGCTATGCCTGAGAGCCGGGTTGTTTTGAGCTGTCATAATGAGATGTTTCGCCAACAGAAACTGCCGGATGACAAGGGTCGCCATGTGGTGAAAATAACCCACAACATCATGTCTATCTCCAATTACATTGGAAAAACGATCGTGGATCGTTTCCCTGAAGCTGCAAGTAAAGTGAAGACGGTGTACTCTGGTATCAATCTGGATCAGTACAAACCCATATGGCGAGAGGATGCTCAGGCCGAAAGAAAGGCATTGCGCAAAAAATACGGCGTCGAAAATAAAAAGGTTGTGTTATTCGTTGGACGGCTGTCCGCCAATAAAGGGGCAGATGTTCTGCTGCAGGCCATGCAGCGGGTCGTCCAAAAACATAATGACGCCGTGCTGGTCATCGTCGGAAGCAAATGGTTCAGCGATAACCGTGTAGACGATTATATCTCGAATTTGCGAAGGCTTGGCGATTCGCTGGGGAAAGACAGAGTTGTGTTCACGAACTTTGTGCCTCCCAGCAAGATTCCCTCGATTTACCTGCTCGGGGATGTGTTCGTCTGCAGTTCCCAGTGGCAGGAGCCGCTGGCCAGAGTGCACTATGAGGCCATGGGGGCGGGCCTCCCGATCATTACGACGAATCGCGGGGGCAATGCCGAGATCATTTCAAACCATAAGAACGGTATCGTCATAAGCGCCTATACCGATCCATGGGCATTCGCGAACTCGATCAGCCACATTTTCACGAATCCTTCGAAAGCGAATGAATTAGGTCGTGCTGGCCGCAAATTTGTGGAGGGCAACTATGGGTTTCAGCATGTTGCCAAGCGATTGCAAGAGCTGTATGTGTGAGGGTACGACAGCGGGGAGTGGGAAGGCCAACTTTACGGTTGGCCTTTTTGGGTTGTGGGGCGGCTCCGCGTTAGGGGCTGCCGCCAACGGTTGGGTAGGGCGGAGCCGGTGGGGCCAGAGCAAGGGCAGGGGCTGGAGCTGGGACCGGGGCGGGAGGAGGACCAGAACCCGGACCAGGACCAGAACCCGAGTTTGCCGCCCGGCTGAGGGGAACCACAGGCCGCTATTTCGGCGAAATAGACCGTTTTCGCACGGAAGGGGAACTAGGGTTCCTTATTTCAACGGATTTGGCTGAAATTCCGCCCAAATCGTTGAAATAAGTCCCAATAGTTCCCCAAGAATGTGAAAACGGTCCGAAACGCAGAAATAGTGCCCTCAGGTTCCTCTATGTGCTGAAAGGCGAGCATTCACTGATGCGCCTCAGCTAAAGTAGCTGGAAAAACTACCTTTAATCTTCCTGCTCAGTGGCAGGGAACGAAATAACGGTAGAAACCACAGCTAAATTGCCGATAGGAGGCGAGAATTGGGCATACTCAGCTACTTAGGAAAAAGTGGAACAATTGCAGCAAATAGCAGGAGAAATCGGCGTTATCTACAAGTAGCATGTGCTATGTACGAAGGCCAACCGCAAGGTTGGCCTTTTTAAGGGTTTGGGGCGGTTGAGGGCGACTGCGAAACGGCTGCGAGGAGCAGCGTGTGGCGGTGCTTAGTCGCCCGCTCTGCGCCGTCGTTTCCGCCAACGGCCAAGCCGCTTAAGACAACGACTCCTCCTCCAGCCACTGCACGAAGCGCGCAATGCCAACCTCCAAGCTCGTCGATGGCGTGTAGCCGAGTAGTGTGCGCGCTTTCTCGAAATTGGCCCATGTTCGCGGGACATCGCCGATCTGCATCGGCTTCCAGTGGATGATTGCTTTCTTGTTCATCGCATTCTCCAACACGGTGACAAGGTCCAGTAAACTGGTCGGGTGGTCGTTCCCGAGGTTAAACACTTCGTAGCCGGGATGGTCGAAGTCGATGGATTTACGGATGCCGGCAACGATATCGGCTACATACGTATAATCGCGACTGGTCGTGCCGTCTCCGAACAGAGAAAGCGGTTCGCCTTTTGCGATTTTTTTGGCGAACAGATGAATAGCCAGATCCGGCCGCTGCCGGGGACCGAATACGGTGAAGAAGCGCAGAGCGACAATAGGCAAGCCGAAGCAATGGCTGTAGCTGCGGCACAGCGCTTCGCCTGAAGCTTTGGTGGCGCCGTATGGCGAGGCGATGAGCAGGGTAGGGTCCGTTTCCGAGAACGGCACCTTGTCATTCAAGCCGTACACTGAGCTGGACGATCCAAAAACAAACTTGGAAACGCCGTATTTGACGGCAGCATCCAGCAGATTGACCGTGCCCGCAAGATTGACGTCGACGTAGGTGCTCGGAATTTCGAGGGATGGCCGGACCCCGGCTTTGGCGGCCAGATGGACGACGGCGTCCGGTTTCCAAGCGCTGAAGATGCGGTCCATACCGGCTCTGTCGCGAATGTCGGCTTCGATTAGTTCATATTTAGGTGAACGCAAGTGATTCTGAATGTTGTTCTCTTTCACTTTGCGCTCATAGTAGTCGTCAAAGTTATCGATCACAAGCACTTCGTAATTATCGTCCAAGAGAAGAGAGTCCACCAGGTGGCTTCCGATGAATCCCGCCCCCCCGGTAACCAGAATTTTTTGTTTCATCATGGTTTCCTCCTTGGCTGCTTGATCATAATGCGCTTATCCAAGCGCGGACAGAATCGTCTTTGACGGGATGGGCAAACATGACTTCCGACTTCTGTGAAGCCGCTTGAATTTCTTGCAAGGAAATATTCGGCCGATAGCGGAAGCACTGTCTGATTTTGCTGGGATATTCTTGGCATCTGGCTCCACACTGCATGGCTAACGTCATGTACAGGATTTCTCCCAGCGCAAAAACATCCGTTTTAGCAAGAATTTGCTCAAACAAAGGTTTGTTCACTCTGGCCAGCATCTTCTTCACAAGGCTATGCCGGTAAACCTGCATCGGGTTGAACGTGCCGTAGAAGTGATTGCTTTGGAAAAACGGCTGCCAAAGTCCCCACTCCTTCCACATGCCAAGCGCCGTTGTCCAATTGCTTTTGTGAGGCGTCTTCTCTGTTTTGAGAGCCTCTACTAAACAATCGTAGTCCTCCATGTGATTGCTCAGGAACGACTCAAATCCGCCGTGAATGAACATCACGTCATATTCGGTATACACCAAATATTCGTAGGGAATTCGCATATCTTCCAGCCATCTCATGACGTCGTAGAAGAATCTCCCAGTCCGTCCTCTGCGCAAGGGTCTGCTGTACGGACAATAGAGGATGTGCTCGCTCTGGCAGACCTCTTTGCCGAAATTCCTGTCTGTGCCGCCATTATAAAGCACGATAAAAGCATTCGGGTTATACTTCCGAAGGTTTCTAATTTGTTGGCGAAGCGCAGGTTCGTTCTCGTGGGCTAATAGAGCGAAACAAATCATGCGGCTTCCTCCTTTATTTTTTAAGGTTGAAAATCCAATCGCGAACATCAGCGTCCTTGACCGGATGGACGAACATGACCTCAGACCGCTGACTGGCCTCTTTGGCGTCGTCCAGACGAATGCGATGGTACACGCGAAGGTAATCTACACTCGGTTTAGGGTAAGCTTTTAAGCGTCCGCCGCATTTTTTGGCCAGCGTAATATAGAGCATCTCGCCTAAGGCGTATACGTTCGTAGCGCTAAACAACTGTTCCAGCATAGGCGTATCAATGATAGCCAACATCCGCTTCAGGATGGAACGCCTATACACTTGCATCGGATTAAAGGTCCCATAGAAATCGTCCGTCTGGAAGAACGGCTTCCAGCGGTGCCATTCCTTCCACATCGTTTTGCCGGGAATCCACCAATTGCGCTTGCGGTCCTTCTCATGGCGGATTAATTTCACCAGAGCGTCGTGGTCTCTAAGCTCATTCTCGACCATACGTTCAAATCCGTGATTGACGAACATCACATCATATTCGGTGTAGACTAAGTAATCGTAGTTGACGTTCTTCTCCTCTAGCCATCTCATGACATCATAATAGAAACGCCCCGTCTTCCCCTTCTGCAAAGGCCTGCTGTACGGGCAGTACATAACTTTCATTTTTTTGCAAAGGGCTTTGCCGAAGTTTGCATCCGGTCCGCCGTTGTACAAAACAATGAGTACGTTATTCGGGTTATATCTGCGAATGTTACGGATTTGTTTGTAGAGGGCGTTTTCATCAGCATGCGCTAATAGTGCAAAACAGAGCATGTTCCAGCCTCCTAGGGTTGATTAAAAATCCAATCACGAACTTCAGCGTCTTTCACGGGATGAACGAACATAACGTCAGACCGGCTTTTAGCCTCTTTGATTTCTTTCCGTGTAATGGCGGGGCGGAATCGTAGAAACCGTTTGGTGTTATCCCCGTAAATTTTACATTTGCCACCGTATTTTTTGGCTAATGTAATGTATAACATTTCACCTAGACAAGGGATATTCGACGTATCAAACAGATGCTCCAGGCGCTTCTTATTCAGTCCTCCAAGCATCTTCTTAATGATGCCATGACGGAAGACGGACATCGGGGAGGAGGTGCGGTAGAAGGCATCGGACTCGAAAATCGACTTCCACCGTTCCCAGTCCTTCCACATGTCTCTGGCAGGAGGCCACGAGGCATTCTTCGGATCGACTTCTTTGCGGAGTATTTTAACCAAGCAGTCGAAGCCATCCATTTTACTTAACAAGTACTCACGAAACCCGCCATTGACAAACATGATGTCATATTCCAAATAAACCAGGTACTCATAGGCTATTTTTTTATCCTCAAGAAACCTCATGACATCATAGAAAAACCGGCCGCTGGTACGCTGCTTCAAAGGACGGCTATAAGGACAGTACAGGACATTCTCGTCTTCGCAAACTTTTTTACCGAAATTCGTATCCTGACCGCCGTTGTAGAAGACGATTTGGACATCCTGGGGATTATATTTGCGGATATTCCGAATTTGATTACGCAATGCTTGTTCATTCTCGTGAGCTAATAAAGCCATACAGATCATGAATGCAGCCTCCTCTGCCTATACGCTTATTTCTGAATCTCGTTATGGAAAAGCGTTAACGCACGAGCGACGGCCTGATCCATATTGTAGTATTTGTAATCAGCCAATCTTCCCGCAAACAGCACGGTATCTTTGATTTTGTCAGCTTCCGCTTGATACAGCTTGTAGAGTTCTTTGTTTTCATCGCGCGGAATCGGGTAATAAGGTTCATTTTTACCTATGGTATAGGTTTCAGGGTACACGTAAGAAATGGTTGTTTTGGGAGATTGCTGGCCCGTGAGATGCTTCTGCTCCAGGACCCTTGTGTAGTCGTATTCATGCGGATAGTTGACCGTTCCGACTTCCTGATGATACTCGGTATCCAGCGTGTCAAATTCAAAGCGCATGCTGCGGTATGGAAGCTGACCGTGCATATAGTCGAAGTACTCATCAATCGGACCTGTATAGATCATTCGTTTGTACGTTATTTCGCCGATGAGCTCTTTGTAGTCGGTGTTTAGCAGGGTTTTAATATTCGGATGATTGAGCATTTTGTTGAACATAGGCGTATAGCCGTGTTTGGGGAGTCCTTGATAGGTGTCTTGAAAATAGCGGTTATCCCGTGAGATGTAGACAGGGACTCTTGCGGTTACAGACGGAGCAAGTTGTTCCGGATCTAACTCCCAGTGCTTCAGCGTGTATTTGTAGAAAACGTTTTGATAAATAAAATCGGCCAAGTCGCTTAGTTCTCCGCTTGCGCTTTGGCGAAGCTTCAAGATCGGCACTTTGACGCCATAACCGAAGTGGTCAATCAGCAGCGCTTCCAGCTTTTCTGCATATTTGGGAGGGAACAAGGCGTAGATGGAGTTGAGATTAAAAGGGACAGGCACCTTCTTGCCGTCAATCACCACGCGCACTTCATGAAAGTAAGGACGCCATGGGGTGAACATGGAGAGGTAATTCCAAACCATGCTCGAGTTCGTATGAAAGGTATGGGAGCCGTACTTATGAATCAGTATGCCGTGTTCGTCATAGCAGTCATAGGAGTTGCCGCCAATATGATCTCTTTTGTCGACAATCAGGACCTTCTCTCCCCGTTGGGAGGCAATTCGCTCTGCCAGCGTTGCGCCTGTAAAGCCTGCGCCAATGATTAACCAATCTGTTTTCATTACTCGACCTCCTGAACGTTGGGTTGTGCCGCTAGTCTAGTTTCCAATTGGTTTTTTTCGCATATTTGAGATACTCATCTTTAAACTTGGGATTGTGCCAGCTGTTCCACGGTTTTTTATCTGTAGTGTAATGAATGATGGCCGGAGCGAAACGCTGATGGTGGGAACGGTGCACTTGATAGTTCCATTTGGGGTCGAGCTTTAGCCACTTCTCGTGAAGAACGGCGTTTAAAGCATCCTGATCCATGAATTTAAGCTTCTCTGGATTTTTTCTCATATAATGTAGAACTTTCTCCGAGGTTTGATTATCACGCCATTTTTTCAAGTTCAGAAGCAGCACGCCTGCGTTAAAATAGCCAAATTTTTCAGGAATGGCAAGTTCTTCGAAACGAAGCACTTTACCGGGGATCGGCACAGCGCCGAGATGGTACTTATCAATGTTGACATCCCACAGGTTGGTAATATCCTCTTTCACAATGAGATCACAATCCAAGTAAAGCGCTTTGCGGACATCCTTCGGCAAGAGGGCTGGAATCGCAATTCGATAGTAGGTTTCTTTACTCAAATGATAACGAACGACGACATCTTGAAAGAGAGAGTCCTCTACCGTTAAAAAAGAAAGCTCCACTTGGTAGGATTTCAAGGCATTATGAAGCTTCTGCTTGTTCTCGTTAGATATTTTGCCGTCGATCACATAGAGGGAGAGGGGCCGATTCGTTGATTTATGTTCGAATAAGGAAGTAAGCATCACTGCCAAATGCTTCACGTACTTGTCATTGGTAGCCACGACGATATGGATTCTTTCCAAGCGTAATCCTCCTTCGCACACATTGGTTTTTACCCGTCTAGATATTTGTATTACCGGAGGGAAAGGGTGGTTTGTACGTTTGTCCCGAAAAGCAGAATAAAGCTTGCTCAAGTAGGTAAAAGTTGATTTTTCCTAGGGGTTAGTTATCCGTCCGAGTTTGTAATAAGACAAGGCGCATACACTTTAAGATGACAGTGATTAATGTCTACCCGCACCTGCGGTTAGCGTCAATGAACTCTACACAACAAGGGAGAGCGGCCATGAAGATTTGCATGATTGGAACTGGTTATGTAGGACTCGTGGTTGGGGCATGTTTGGCGGAAATGGGGCATGAAGTCATTTGCGTGGATAATAATCCAGCCAAAATATCCGCATTGCTGAACGGTCAATTGCCCATTTACGAACCTGGATTGGAACGGCTGGTTGAACGAAATGTGCTAGAGAGTCGGTTAAGCTTTTCACTGGATATCAGCGAATCTGTTGCACAGAGCCAATTCATTTTCATCGCTGTAGGAACTCCGCCGGCTGAAGACGGGTCTGCTGATCTTACTTATGTGATGAAGGCCGTCGAGCAGATTGGTGCAAGTATCCGGGATTATGCCATTGTGATTACGAAATCAACGGTTCCAATCGGCAGCAGCGAGCGCATACGAGGCATCATTGAAGAGCAGTTGAAGAACCGAGGGCTCACGGACTTGGAATTCGATATTGTTTCGAATCCGGAATTTTTAAGAGAAGGCGCTGCCGTCAATGATTTCTTGAACCCTAACCGAATTGTTGTCGGGAGCAGCAACCCCAGAGCACTGGCTTATATGGAGAAGCTGTATTTGCCGCTTACGAGCAAAGGATTTCCTATCGTCCACATGGATATTGCCTCTGCTGAGCTTGCCAAATACGCTTCCAACGCGATGTTGGCCACACGGATAAGTTTTATGAATGAAATGGCTGGAATCTGTGAAGCTGTCGGTGCCGATATTGAACGGGTTCGTCAAGGGATGGAGCTCGATCATCGGATTGGCAGTTACTTTTTATCTGCTGGGGTCGGTTATGGCGGCTCTTGTTTCCCTAAGGATGTACGGGCTATTATCCAAAGCGCCACAGAGCGTAACATTCCAACGCACATCTTGGAAGCTGTCGATAAAGTGAACCATAAGCAGAAGCAAAAGTTGTTTGAGATGGTGGTAGGCCATTTCGGTGAAGATTTGAAGGGACTTCGGCTTGCCGTGTGGGGATTATCCTTTAAACCGGAAACCGATGATATTCGGGAAGCACCGTCCATCGAGACCATTGAACAGTTAAGGAAACGCGGGGTTCAGATTCACGTTCATGACCCGGTCGCCCTGCAGAATGCGTACCAGGCTTTAGGCGAAGAGAATATCAAGTATTTCACAGGGCCCTATCAAGCTCTTATGGATGCGGATGCGCTGTTGATATTTACGGAGTGGAAGCAGTATCGGTCGGCGGACCTTGGCCGTATCAAGAGCTTGCTGAAGCAGCCGGTACTTTTTGACGGAAGGAATTTATTCAATCCCTACATGATGAAAGAAGAGGGATTCGTCTATCAAAGCATTGGTAGGATGAAGTGATCGTTCATCCTATCCCAATTTATACAGAAGGATGATGATCATTATGAAGGTTCGAAAGGCAATAATTCCTGCAGCAGGTCTGGGCACCCGGTTTTTGCCGGCAACCAAAGCGATGCCAAAAGAACTGCTGCCGATCATTGATAAACCTACGATTCAGTTTATCGTGGAGGAAGCGGTTGCTTCAGGCATTGAGGATATCATCATTGTGACGGGAAAAGGCAAGCGGGCGCTGGAGGATCACTTCGACAACGCTTTTGAGCTGGAATACCATTTGCAGCAAAAAGGAAAGTTAAGAATGCTGGAAAAGGTGCAGGAGCCGGCGCAGCTGATCGATATCCACTACATTCGCCAAAAAGAGCCGAAAGGCTTAGGCCACGCCATCTGGTGCGCCAGAAAGTTTATTAATGATGAGCCGTTTGCCGTTCTGCTTGGCGATACATTCGTACAGTCCGATGTTCCCTGCTTGAAACAGATGATGGATTATTTCGATAGGTACAAAACATCGATTATCGGTGTGCAGCCTGTGAATCCCAAGGATGTTTCGAGCTACGGCATCATTGATGCCCAGCTGTTGTTTGATCGCTTTTATAATATTACGAAGCTTGTGGAGAAGCCGAAGCCTCAGGAGGCTCCGTCTAATCTAGCCATGATTGGCCGATATATTTTGACTCCCGCTATTTTCGACATCCTGGAGGGGCAGGAGCCGGGCGTCGGGCAAGAAATCCAGCTGACTGATGCGATCTCGAAGCTGAATGAGCAAGAGGCGGTTCACGCTTGTGAGATTAACGGCGTCTGGCATGACGTTGGCGATCATTTGGGTTATGTGAAGGCGATTCTTGATATCTCGGTACAGCGGGAAGATTTGAGACAGCCGATTTTGGACTATATCCGGTTTATCGAAAGGAAATAACGATTGGGTTAAAAAGGAGCGAGCGAAATGACGCGATTTAAAGTCAAAGGTGACAAGAGGTTTCTTGTAATCGGCAGAGTGGGCGATACCTCTATCCATCAGCAATGGCTGCAGCCTGCGGAGTATAAAAACTTCGATCTTTGTCTTAGTTATTTCGGAAATACGCCGCAAAGGTATGCAAACGATTGTGACTTCTATCATGAAATCCCAGGGTTGAAATGGCCTACGGTGAAGGATACGATTGAAGCCTTTGGGGATGGAATCTATCACTATGATGCCATCTGGATGCCGGATGATGATATAAGCGCGAATGCTTATGACATTAATCGCATGTTTAAGATTTTCATGGAGCAAGGTCTGGAGCTTGCACAGCCGAGCTTAACACAAGACTCCTACTACGGACATGGAATCACGCTGCAAAATAGCAATTACTATTTACGATATTCCCAGTTTATTGAACCTATGGTTCCACTTTACACGAGAGAAACTTTCCAGAAGCTTTTGCCTACGTTTGAAAAAAGTGAATCGGGCTGGGGTCTTGATTTTGTTTGGCCTAAGGTCCTGGGATATCCGCATCAGAAATTAGCCATTATCGATGAGGTCGCTGTCAAACATACAAGACGTGTCGGGGGCGGCGAGCTCTATAAAAATATATCAGGCTCCCAATGGGACGATTTGTATCGAATTACTGCCGAATATGATGCACCCATTAACTTCCGGATGACCCATTATGGCGGCAAACCGAAGGGCAAACGCGTCATGTTTGCGCTGTTGGCTCACAAAGATGAGCACGTCCTTGCCGCACAGATTGAGAATATTCGTAAATTCAACCCGGAAGCCGGCATTGTCCTTTATAACGGAGGCGAAGACAGCCAATTCGGGAAAGGCATGAATGCCGCCGTCTGCGAGTACAGCCGCCACTTGACCTGGGGACACCTGGCGCCCTTTCTATGGGACGTAATGAAATGGCTGGATGAGCATAAGGTGAACTACGAATATTTGGTGAATCTTGACGATGATATGCTCTTCGTGAAGCCTGGCTTCGAGGCTTATCTGGATCATACGATGCGGGGCTACGACTGTATGGGCTGGGATATGCAAACCTGCCGCAGCGTTCGTGAGGCAGACAACATGAATAAGCAATCGATGTGGAAGGAATGGGGGCGTTGGGGCTCCTTGTTCCAGACCGACCATTTCCTTCGCTACTTTAATCCTACGCAGGTTTACCGGCGTGGCATTGTGAAGAAGATGCTGAAAGCTGCGGATGTCTCGTTGGTCGATCAATGGCTCTCCGAAAGTCAAGTTGTGGCTTTGGAGGAGTTTTTCTTCGTCACTTTCGCTGCCTCATTGGGTGGGAAATGCCGTGAGTTTCCACGGGACCAACGGTTGAATGTGATGCGGCATGAGCATGAAATTGAGCAAAATGAAGCACACGCCGCCATGCACCATTACATGTATCATACGATCCATCCTGTCAAAGGAGATCGGCTCCTTCACCTGCACAACCAGCTGATGGCCGGGGATATTCCTTATGTGGATCCGAATCCGCCACAGCCGCAGCCGCAGCCGCAAACGCAACCGCAACCGCAACCGAGTCCATCTGCGCAAGCAAGGCGTCCATTGATACGAAGGAAACGCGTTGTCCTGAAGAAAAGGCTGCTTCCGAGGAAAAAGCCGATGCTGAAAAAAGCAACGGGCAAGAGAAAGAAAGTGCTGAACAATAAAAAGCCGCTTCTAAAGAAAAGAGTGAAGACGGTTAAGGCAGTTAAGACAATTAAAACAATTAAAACAATTAGAACAATTAGAACAGTTAAACCGGTGAAGGCAGTCATTCCTAAGAAGCCCAAAAGTGGGAAGAAGCGCATTCAGCCTAAAGTAGGCATGAAGAAACTTTCGGCTCCAGGAAGAGGTTGGGCTAAGCCCCAGTCGACCATATGGAGCAAGTTTGGCAAGCAGGTGGGCGCGTAGATCTAACCATGTGGCGTAATTCTGAGGATTAAAACCTCCACGAAGAATCACTGATTGGAGTGGTAAAGATGAAGATTGCATTTATTTGCACTGAAATGCTTACCGTTCCGCCTATTAGGGGTGGCGCCATTCAAATTCTAATCAATGGCGTCACCCCGCATATTGGCAGTAGGCATGATCTCACGATTTTCTGCATTACGGACCCCGATCTCCCCAATCGGGAAGTGGTTGACGGAGTCAAATATATACGGATTCCGCGCGAGGATTATGTGAACGACGTTGCCAAAGAGCTGTCTAAGCAGCGCGCCGGCAACCAAAAGTATGATGTGATCCACGTATTTAACCGTCCGAAAAATGTGCCTGTATATAAAGCAGCCATGCCGAACGCCCGTTTTGTCGTCAGCTGCCATAATGAGATGTTCCGAGAAGGAAAGATCACACCGGAAGTGGGTCGTTCCGTAATCAAAATGGTTCATAAAATTATGTCGATTTCCAATTATATCGGCCAAACGATTATCAGCCGTTTCCCTTCGGCCAAGGGAAAAGTGAAGACGGTATACTCAGGTATCAACTTACACCATTATAAGCCGATCTGGACACCGGAAGCGCAGGATCTCCGGAAGGAACTCCGCCAAAAATATGGCGTGGACAATAAAAAGGTCATTTTATTCGTTGGGCGATTAAGCAAAACGAAAGGTCCCGACGTGTTGATCAAAGCCGTTGAGCAGGTAAGCAAAACCCACAAAGATGTCGTGCTCGTTATTATCGGAAGTAAATGGTTCCATAATGAGCAGTTGGATGAGTACGGGGCAAATCTTCGCCAACTGGCCAAATCGCTTGGGGACCAGGTGATCTTCACAGGTTTTGTTCCACCGAGCGAGATTCCCGTCCACTATTTGCTAGGAGATATTTTCGTTTGCTCTTCCCAGTGGCAGGAACCTCTGGCGAGAGTTCATTTTGAAGCGATGGGTGCGGGACTTCCAATCATTACAACCAATCGCGGAGGGAATGCAGAAATTATCAAACCGAATGCTAACGGTATTGTGATCGAAGATTACAGCAATCCAGGGGCATTCGTAAAGGCGATTACATTTCTGCTATCCAATCCTGCCGAAGCGCTGCGTTTAGGCAAAGCAGGCAGAGCGGTTGTAGAGAGCAACTTTGGTTTCGAGCATGCGGCTAAGCGGCTTGAAAACTTATACGCCCCAGACAAAAGCAAATGAGCTTAAAGCTTGAGGCCATACATCTACGGAGGTGTCAGCATGGATACTACTTTTTCGGACGTAGTGAAGAAGGTTATGACGCATTATCCTTTGAAGGTGAAAAATATTTATCTCTTATCCTTTAAAGGGAAAAAAGCAGTCTGGTCCATCCAAACCGACATGGGTGAATGGATTATGAAAAAGGTTCCATTCGATGAAACCCATATTGATTTCATGCTCCATGCCATTACCTATCTCAAAAACAATGGCGTTAACACGCCTGGTGTGCTCAAAACCAGTTCTGGCGAAGGTTATGTGAAATTAAATGGGGAATATTTCGTCGTTTTTGAAACCGTATACGGACGTTCACCGGAATATAACAATGATGGTGATTTAGCTCTCATGCTAAAAGGAATGGCAGCTTTTCATAAAGCATCAAGAGGGATTGAATCCCCCAACGGTTTCTACCCTTCCTATCTGTTGACGAAATGGAAATCGGATTTGCAAACGAGAATGGAACGCCTGAAAGCCTGGAAAGAGCAGCGCCACCAGGTTAAAAATAAAAATGAGTTTGACCGTGTCTTCCTAGCGAATGTAGATACGTTCCTACAGCAAGCGCAAGCAGCGCTTACGACACTGAATCAGCCGTATTTTGAACAGTGGGTGAAGGAAACAGAGAAGACCAAAACATTGTGCCATCAAGATTTTGCGGCGGGTAACTTGGTTGTAGGCAAAGACGGAAAGCTCTATGTCTACGACATGGATTCCTTGACGGTAGATCTGCCTGTGCGCGATATGAGGAAAATATTAAACAAGGTCATGAAGAAGGACGCCAGCTGGAACCTCCCGATGATGCTCAAAATGATGAAGTTTTACCAGCAAGTTAATCCTTTGACGAAAGAACAATATCTGATTCTGGCAGCAGATATTCAGTTTCCTCATTTATTTTACGGACAAGTGTCCAAATATTATGAAAACCGTGAGGACCAATGGACGGTTGACAAACATATCGTCCGTTTGAAAGATATGATTTCTACCGAGCTAAGTAAAAATGCGGTTCTGAAATCGTTCCTCGCCCGTCTGGATGAGGTGGTGAAACGTGGTTCCTAGTCAGGAAGAACTCAATTTGGGAAAACGTCTCATGGCACAAAGTTATCCACAGATAGTAGTCAAAAACATCCAGGTTATTCAAAGCGGAGGCATTAAAACGATATGGAAGCTGGAGACTTCTGTAGGAACCGTTTGTCTGAAGCGGATACGGAAGTCCATTCCGATCGTTAAATTCACCACAGCAGCGCAGGCTTATCTGTACCAAAAAGGAGCCAATGTTGCGGGGATTATTCCAACGAAGGATGGCCAGCTGTTTTTTGTCCATGAAGGTTATGCGTTGGTTCTCTATGCTTGGGTTGTGGGAAGCGACTTGGAAATGGATCGGGTGCCGGAGCATCTCTATACGGGGTTGAAGGGTCTCGCTCAATTCCATAAGGATACCGTAGGGTTTATCCCTCCTGATGACTGTGAGGTTTATAACCGGATGGGGGTATGGCCGAGTCATTTCAGCGGGATGTGCGAAGAGCTCAAGCTGTGGAAAGAGCAGGCTAAGCAAGGAAAAACGCTTTTCCATCAGTCTTATGTGAAGACTGGCGATGCCATGATTCAGATGGCAAGCCATGCCATCAAGCTGCTGGAAGCGTCCTGTTATGCGGATTGGGTGGCTGACATCGGTCATCACGGTTACATGTGCCACCAGGATTATGGCAAGGGCAATGCGATTGGGACGGATCGAGGCGTGTGTGTGCTGGACTTGGATAATCTGACGTACGACATTCCATTGCGTGATATTCGGAAGCTCCTGACCAAGCGTATGGAAGAGCTGGGACGCTGGGATGCCGATGAGCTGAAACGATGCATGAGCTATTATGAAGCTGTTCTTCCTTTTACACCGGAGCAAATGCAGGTGCTTTATATTGATTTGCTGTTTCCGCATAAGCATTACGGCTATGTCAAATCGCCTTTCAAAAAAGGCGAACCAGGGGACGAAAAAAAGCTGAACAAGATTGTTTTATTTGAAATGGAGAAGCTGCCTGTTCTTAAGAAACTCATCAAGGGATTCTAGGAGGGAAATTCGTGAGATCAGAAGAGGAATTTGTCGGTCGGGGGCTGCAATTTGCCGAACTGCTAAGAAAAATTGCTGATCAAATAACAGCAGGTAATCTCGTTATTCGAGGCAAACAGATCACCTTGCCGGATGTGGATATGGAATTTAAAGTGAGCCATAAGAGCGATTTGGGTGCAAATAAATTGTCCATCGGAATTGAATGGGTGGACAAATAGAGAAGAGGACGGAGTTGGGGGATTATCCCAGCTTCGTCCTCTTTTTAGTTTTGGCTGTTTTTTTCTTCGTTGCTGATCGGGAACGAAGCGGCTTTTTGGCAAGCTTCTTTAACGTTCTTTTTCGGCTGCGTAGTCCGAACTTGATTTTACGCCGTTTGAGGCGCCTTCGAGGAAGTGCTCTCTTCAGAAGTCTCTTGCGCCGCCTGATTTTTCTTCTTAGAGCGGCAGGGCGAGGAGCGGGCGGGGGACTTGCAAGGGGTTCCGGTTTGGGCAGCAAAAGCTGATGCATCTCCAGCAGGTTATCCCCTTTCACCGGATGAATCCAATAGTAGTAAGGATGATCTCGATGCCGCTGTACATTTTCAAAGGTGATGTTTTCGCCCCAGCGGACCATATCATTATACTTGGCTCCCTCGGGGTATTCCCGAACCCTTCCACCGCAGGCCATAGCCAGTGTGACAAAAAAAACTTCTTCTAAAGCAGCGGCCTCCGTTATACCAAACAGGTGATCTACGGCGGCATGGTCGACATGCGCGAGCATACGTCTGACGATATCATGCCTGTAGACTTGACCGGGATTAAAGTAGGTCAGAAAGCCGTCTGTCCGGAAAACCGGCTGCCATAAATGCCATTCTTTCATCATGTTTTGTACAGGCAGGGAGAAGTCGTGATCCCGATTGTTTTCGAGCCTCCAGCCCATGCTGTCGGACTCGGCCATCACCTCGTCCAAAAAGGGCTGGAAGCCGTGTTTCACAAACATCACATCATGATCCAGCGACATGAGATATTCATAGCCGGCGCCGATTTCTTCGAGCCATTTCATGATCTCCCACATGCCCGGCGCGATAATGCCGGCTTTTAAGGGATGGCTGTGCGGAAAGGACCAAATGTTCACGTTTTTTCCGAAATCGGGATTCGTCCCGCCGTTGTAAAGAAGAATGCCGGCTTCAGGATTGAAAAAATGAATATTTTCGACCTGCGCCGCCAATACCTGTTCGTTTTCGTGAGCGATTACGATAATGACCAATCTTTTTTGGATCAGTTCATTTATGTGAGTAGGCGTCATATCCATTGTGGCACTCACCACCTTATGATTTGTTTCGCTGCTGCGCTGTATTTATCATATTCTGGAGCTGGCAAAGTGTGAGAGGCTAGTCAGCGTGTTTCATCCACACATGCAAGTCAGCAATCATTTGGGGATAAGAAGAAACCGGATAGTCGAAGTCAGCTCTTGTGGAGACTAGGCTCTTGTCGGATAGGATAGCATCGTTAGCGTGGATCGTGACAGCATCATGATGGAATTGCTGCTGAATTAGCTTCAGCAAGTCATATTTGGAGAGCTTTGGCTGGCCGGCAAGGTGGACAAGGCCATGAATGGGGTGCTGGAGGCACCAGTCGATCGCTTTAGCCAACTCCAACGTCGTAACCCCGTTCCAGAACACCTGGCGATATCCCTGAATATCGCCTTTTTGCTGCATAAACCAATGAAAGAGCCCATTACCGTTCTGTTTTAACTCAGGCCCGATGATTGAAGTGCGGATCGTCAACACGCCCCTGCCGATGACTTCGCCCAGGCTTTTGCTTTTGCCATAAACCGACAGGGCATCCGCGAGATCAGATTCCGTATAGTTTCCGCGCGAACCTGAAAACACACAATCAGTGCTGATGTGAAAAAGGCGGAAGCCATACGGCTCCGCAAATTCAGCCAGCAGATGGGGAAACAGGCTGTTGACATAAATGGCTTCAGCCTGCCGCGTTCGAGCCTCTTCATTCAGCAAGCCGACTGCGTTGATGACGACATCCGGCCCAATCTGTTTCAACAGATGCCGCAAGTGCTCAGCGTTCCTGACGTCCAGCGCTACAGCCCGGGGGTCCGCCGGATCGGCGGATCGCACGGTCGTCCATACATCACCCTTATGCTGACGGGTAAAATAGCTCTTCAACATGTGTCCGGCCATGCCCTGACCGCCGATAATGAGTAGTTTCAAGGAAGAAATCCTCCTTTGAGCAGCATTTGTAAGATCTCTTGGGATGTCATGAGTGAATCGTTGGAGGCATACTGGGTGAAGGTTGTTTTGGGCAAATGACTGTAATGGTCATAGAGGGAGGGCGTCGCATTCGCAGGGAGGATGACAAAGTATTTCTCATTGTATTGGTAGGTAAAAGGGATTTCGTGAGAGGAAACAAGCACTTCATGCAGCTTCTCCCCGGGACGGATACCGACATCCTTCACGGACAGAGGTTGGTCCGATAATTGCTCCATGAGGACTTCAGCCAAATCAAGAATGAGGCAGGCATTCATTTTCATCACAAAGGTTTCTCCGCCTACTGCCGCTTTGGCCGCGCTTAACAGCAGTTCAATCGCTTCAGGCAGCGTCAGGAAGAAACGGGTCATGTCTTTGTGCGTAAGAGGGAGAGCTTCTCCTTGCAGAATGCGGTTTTTGAAGAAAGGAACGACGCTGCCGTTGGTGCCCAGCACATTGCCGCCTCGAATACAGACAAACTGGGTTGTGGAGCTGAAATCATTCGCCCGAACCATGAGCTTTTCTCCCAAAGCTTTCGTCATCCCGTAAAAATTGATCGGATCTACGGCTTTATCGGTGGAGACGTCGACGACTTTTTTGACACCGGCCCGAATACTGCCTCGGATGACATTTTCGGTTCCTTTTACATTCGTTTTGAGCGCTTCATCCGGTTGGGCTTCACAGATCGGCACGTGTTTGAGGGCGGCCAAATGAAAGACATAATCGACGTTCCGGCAGGCGTCCTCGACAGCTTCCTGATCCCGGACATCACCGATCATAAACGTGAGAGAAGGGTGGAAGCCGAAGTCTCGCTGCATCTTCACTTGTGAGAATTCGTTTCGGGAGAAGATGCGAATTTCCTTAGGCCCCTCCTGCAGGAGGCTGCGGGTAAGCTCCTGCCCCCAAGATCCGGTTCCCCCTGTGATGAGGATCGTTTGATTATGAAACATAGCTCTGTCCTCCTAGTACAATATTGACAACCTTACTCGATACATTCGGGTCCAGATAGCCATCCGGACACTGCCATGTATGGTGAGGCTGCATCATCAGCTTGACGCTGGCGGCGATCCGCTCAGGCACAAGACCGGAAAGTAAATTGCTGCCGCAAAGCAAGGTTTCCGGCCGCTCGGTGCTTTGACGAATGGTGACGGCCGGTACGCCCAGGATACAGCTTTCTTCCTGTACCGTGCCGCTATCCGTAATGACGCAGGCGGCATGCTTCTGCAGCTTCAGAAAGTCGAAAAATCCGAATGGCGGAAGGAAGCGAATGAGCGGGTGGGAAGCCATGACTCCAAGCTTATCGAGGCGGTCCTTCGTCCGGGGATGCGTACTGCAGATGATAGGGAGCTGTGTATCTTCGGCTACAAGCTGCAAGCCTTCGATAATTTGCCGCAGCAGGGCTTCATGATCGACATTCTCGGCCCGGTGAGCGGTAACGAGGATATACCCCTTATCCGATAGGCCTAATTCGTCTAAAATACGACTCGCACCCGCCTGCCCTTTGTAATGCTCCATCACTTCATAAATCGGATTCCCCGTCATCCAAATTCGCTGAGAAGGAACACCGTCCCGCAGCAAGTTTTCGCGCGCTCCGGGCGTATATGGCATATTGCAGGTAGAAATGGCGTCAATTGCTTTTCTATTAATCTCTTCAGGAACACGGGTATCATAACAGCGATTTCCGGCTTCCATGTGATAGACGGGAACGCCATGCCTCTCGCCTATCAGAGCGGTGAGCGCACTGTTGGTATCGCCAAGAACGAGCATGCGATCCGGTTTCTCCTTCAGCAGCACTTTCTCAACTTCGACGAACATTTGTGCAATTTGCTCGCCAACGGTTTGCGCTTGAAGCCGAACATGAACGTCCGGGAGCCGAATGCCCATTTGCTCGAAAAAGACGTCGCTAAGCGTGCGATCATAATTTTGTCCGGAATGCACGAGTAGATGTGAATCGGCAAGAAGATCCAGTTTGGCGATCACTAAGCTTAACCGGATAATTTCGGGGCGTGTTCCTAGGACTGTCATGATCTTCATCGCGTAAATCTCCTTTTCATAAGAGGCTTCGATAGTAATCCAGCGTATCGGATACCGACTGGGCGAGTGAAAGGGTGGGTGCCCAACCGGTTGCTGCGCGAAGCTTGGTGTTGTCCCCTTGAACGAGGGGGGCTTCGTTAGGGCGAATTAAACGCTCGTCGACTGCCACCTCGAAATTGATTGCTGCATAATGCTGCAGCAGATCAACAATGGCGCTAATGGGGCAGGCTGTTCCACTGCATACATTAAATACTTGGCCGAAAGGTGCTGCGGTTAGCTGCATGAGTGAGGCGTAGGCGATAACAGCATCACGTACGTCAAGAAAGTCGCGCTGTACAGCCGTGTTGCCCATAACGAGCTTAGGAGGGAGATGGCCTTTTTCCATCATCGCGACTTGCTTGGCGAGCAGGGCGCATACGCCGGTCGCGTTTCCTGGGCCAATCAAATTGAAAGTCCTGGCTATGAACGTTGGAACTCCATATACGCTGCCATACATTTGCATGAATGAAGTCATGATCTGCTTGCTCCAGGCGTAGGGGCTGACAGGCAGAATGGGCGAGGTTTCTTTCACAGGCATCGTTTGAAAATTATATTCATAAGCGGTTCCTATGGCTAGGAACCCTTGAATTCTGCTTGCTGCCGCAGATCTTACAGCTTCTAGCATGTGTAACGTACACCAAGAGTTCGTATGCAGGACTTGAACCGGATCCGCATAAGATGCACTTACATCGTTAGCTCCGGCCAAGTGGATGATATGTGTGATCGGATGCTCCTGAAGGAGCTGTGTAAGGACAGCGCTCTGCGTGATATCACCTGAAATGTAATGCAGATTCGGATGTTTTATTGGGCAGCTGATCTTGCGTCCAATCCCGAGCAGGTTCATGTTTTGATGCAAGAGATAGGCCGCCATGTGCTGCCCGACGAACCCGTTAATCCCCGTAAGGAGTACGAGTGGAGGATTCGTCATCCTCGTCATACCGGTTCACCGGGGAGTAAGAGAGATTTGAGTTTGCCGAATTGCTCATTGGCCAACGTATAATCCGTCGGCCGGCCGATATCGAGCCAGAAATCATTGTTTTCATAATGGCGGACCTTCTCATCTGCGTCTAGCAGGGCATGAATCAAATCAGGAATGTCGAAATATTGATGGGAAGGGATATAATCGGCTACTTCCGGGTTCATCATATAGATGCCCATGCTTACATAGGCCGAGCGGGTAGGTTTTTCTACAAAGTTCGTGACATACTCATCTTTTGTTTCAAGGACGCCAAGCTCAATCGGAATCCCTTTTTTCTGCGAAGCGATAGTAAGTATACTGCCTCCTTGGATATGAAAATCTCTAAAGCGGGAAAAATCCAAGGTAGTGAGGACATCACAATTAATTAACAAGAATGGACCGGACCTGCGGCTGATGAGTTTAATTGGACCCACAGTGCCCAGGGGCTCATTTTCTACATAATAAGAGATGGATACACCCCGAGAGCTTCCATCTCCGAAATAGGTCTGTATAAGCCCCGACAAGTAGCCGCATGCCATGGTGATGGAGGTAAACCCATAATTACGGAGCTGCTTCACGATGATCTCCAGTATGGGTTGTTCGCCAACGGGTAATAACCCTTTGGGAAGCACCTTGGTATAAGGCGCCATGCGCATCCCCTTGCCGCCCGTCATGATTACGACTTCCACAGAAACCAACTCCTTATACGACATATTCATTAGGCCGATACAGCTCGGGATGGTTGTTCATCCACTCAATCGTCCGAGCCAAGCCTTGCACCAGAGGAACGGTTGGCTTCCAGCCCATCAAAGCTGCGGCTTTGCTGCTGTCCGAGAAGAGGCGGTCCACTTCGCTTTTTTCCGGCCGTACCCGTTCGATGGCGATACGCACAGGCAGATCTTTTCCAATGATTTGCTTGATGGTTTGAGCAAGCTCGCCAATGGAGATTTCCGCCCCTGATCCGGCGTTTATCGTCTGCCCAATAGCTGCATCATGGCTGGCAGCACAAATAAAAGCTCTGGCGGTATCTTCTACGAAAGTAAAATCACGGGTCGCACTGAGATTGCCGAGGACGATTTCGGGTTGATGCAGCGCTTGATTAATAATGGTAGGAATGACTGCTCGCATGGACTGTCGCGGACCGTAGGCATTGAAGGGTCTGACCGTTACGACAGGCAGTGAATACGAGCAATTAAAGCTTTCAATGATCTTATCGGCGCCGATCTTACTTGCGGAGTAGGGGGATTGGCCTTGCAGCGGATGCGTTTCATCCATAGGCACATAACGTGCGCTTCCGTACACTTCACTGGTAGAGGTGTGAATCAGTTTCGCTGTCCCTAAATCCAAGGCGGCTTGCGCGATATTTAGGGTGCCGATGACATTGGCTTGCACAACATCCGTTGGATGTTGATATGAATAAGGGATAGCAATCAGTGCTCCTAAATGAAAAATGGTATCCATGCCTTTCACGGCACGATAGACGCCGTGAGGATCGCGCAAATCTCCTTTGACGACGTCAATTTCCTTCTGAACATCATGGGGCAGTTGATCGAGAAAACCGCGTGAATTCGTTGAATTATATCGAATAAAGGCTCTGACCTTCGCACCTTCCGCAACTAGCTGGTGTACGAGATGGCTGCCGATAAAGCCGGCGGCACCTGTTACCAGCACTTGCTTCCCTCTCATCATGAATGAGATCACTCCTTCCAACATATGGTTACAGTCTATTCCCTTTGTCTATGGAAGTAGTGGACTATCCCCCATTCAGAAGGATGATTAGGAAAAAATAGGTAAAAGCAGGCATGGCGAAAAGACCGCTCCAGCGGATCTTTGAGATCTTTTGGGGCAGCCTGTTTTATTCAAAGTTCTCCGTTAGCCATACGTATAAGAAATACCGGAGAGTGTAACTGGACCTGTAACCGTTGCCCCAGTTAATAAACCTGGTTCCAATTGTACAGTGAAGGAGTAACCTTGGTTCGAAGTAGCTGGCACATTAGTATCAATGGCTTGGAAGGAGACGGTTAGTTCTTGTCCAGTGGACAGAAGGGCTTCTTGTCTGGCGGAGAAAATGACGGCGTTGCCACGTAACACGTTAAATAAGAGCACAGGAGCAAGGAGAGTGGAGGAGACACCGACGGTAGCCGTTAGAAGAACTCTGTTGGGTCCTTGTGGAATCGCTAATCCGAATTCTGCGAGTGTGATGGGCGTCGTGGAGACAACACGATTGAGAGAACCGCTGGACGAACCGGGAACGCTTGTCCCAATGCTAACAATGTTTGACATGAAAATCACCTCCTTTCCTATATTCTATTAAATTTAATAGAATTTGCTTGGATGGGAGTTGGTCTTTACCATTTTATTGGTAAAATGTGTTGGTGTTCTAACTTTGTTAAGGGATATAGACGCATTAACAGGTCAAGTTGGTACTGTGACACATACGCTAAGTTTAAACAAATATTGGGAGGTGCTGCCGATCATGGATGCACGCAGAGCTTATCAGCTTCGGCCCGTTATTTTTCTAAATACGGTTCCCAAAAGTGGAACAAACCTTCTGAATCAACTTTTGTTAGGCATTCCCGGTTCGGTCATGAACGACTACGTCTTTTATGAAGGCCTGGCTAAGGATTTGCCGATACAAGCTTCAATTCTGAGCAAGGCGGTCCCGAATGATGTATATATGGGGCATGTATACTACTCGCCCGAATGGGCCAAACTCCTTGTCCGCCCTGGGATTAAAACCATTTTTATGATCAGGGATCTGCGTGATGTGCTGGTATCCCTAACGTATTACATCATCGAGAAACTCCCGGATTACCCCATTTATAAGGAGTTAGTCGCTCTGCCAAGTCAGAAGGAGCGTTATTTATTGCTGATTAATGGTCTGGATGACTACCCGAATATTAAAAATTGGTTCGGGGTTTTTCAGGGTTGGTTGTCTGTGCCGGGTATTTTTATCACGACGTATGAAAAGTTGATGATTTCGAAGGCGTCAAGGCGGAAAACGATCACAGCAATGGCGGAATTTTTGTGGGAGGGGAGCGTACCGCCTATGCCGATAGCAAAGTTGGTTCGCAGCATGGAAGCCAATATGGATAGCGGGAGCTCGTTTACTTTTCGCAAAGGTGTTGTAGGCGGTTGGAGAAATGAATTTGACGAAGAGGTTATAGCGGCCTTCAAACGTGTGGCAGGTGATGTATTGATACAAACCGGCTATGAAAAAGATTTGCTTTGGTCATAACCGGAGAAATGGAGGTTAACCATGAAAATCGTAATACCTGCGGCTGATTTGCATATTGGTGGCGGTTGTAAGGTATTGGTCGATATCGCCGGGGCGCTTACGAAAAAGGGACATGAGGTCGAGGTCGTCATCCCGAGGACGGCAACTGTGAAGTATAACATTCCTTGTAAGCTGACGATCGTTCCGAAGCTGGATGCAGACTATATCCCTTACGGTGATATTATTTTGCCTAATTTCTATACAACTTTTCAATCGGCTTTCGAGGCATGGCCGGAACAAACGGTTAGATTAAGCCTTGGCTTCGAGCCGCTTTGGGTACCTAATCGCGAGGCAGCTTTATGGACATATGCCCAAGATGTCCCGATCCTTTCTATTTCCAGCTGGTTGGATCAGCAAATATTTGATCATGTAGGGCGGCGCAGCACCGTTGTATCTCTTGGTGTAGACCCTCGGATATTTCGCCCGGAAGGTCCTCGCATTCACCCGCATCCTAGCAAGAAAACAACGAAAGTGATTCTGTATATCGCACGGGACAGGAGAGACTATGCGCTAAAAGGATTTGATGATTTCTATGCTTGTATGGAAATTATCAGAAACGAGTATGCAGGCGATTATATGGTTTATCTCATCTGCCCGGACGGCGCAGTTTCACTGGTGACACTAGGTATACCGGAGCGCATCTTTTACCCCAAAAATGAATTTGAGATGGCGAAGCTCTTCCGGACAGCCGACGTTTTCGTAGCATCCTCTTGGTTTGAGGCTTTCTCGCTGCCTCCCTTGGAGGCCATGGCCTGCGGCACGCCTGTCGTAACGACGAATTCAGGCGGTGTAATGGACTTCTGCTCGCACATGGAAAGCGCATATGTTACCAAACCAAGAGATCCAAGGCAAATGGCACAGGGGATATGCGCTGTATTATCCGATCGCCAATTGGCGGAAAAGCTCGCTCTTGGAGGCAAAGCTAGTGCGGCACGGTTAACGAAAGCCCATTTTGAACGCAATATCGTGAACGCATTGGAGGAAATTTACAACAAACGTGCCTCGCTGAACTAAGAACAAGGTAGGTGTTTCAACCGTGAATGCAAATTCCAAAGTCTCCATTGTAATACCTTTCTATAACTGTGCTTACGTCCGCACAGCGATTGAAAGTGCGCTGAGCCAAACGTATCCGAATATTGAAATCATCGTCGTTAATGATGGCTCAACGCAGCATATGGAGAAAATTGTTCCGTACATGGACCGGATTGTTTACGTGGAAAAAGCTAACGGAGGTACGGCGAGCGCGCTGAATGCCGGTATCCGGCGCGCCACTGGCGACTATTTTGCCTGGCTCAGCTCCG
This sequence comes from Paenibacillus chondroitinus NBRC 15376, assembly GCF_004000765.1. Taxonomy (GTDB): domain Bacteria; phylum Bacillota; class Bacilli; order Paenibacillales; family NBRC-103111; genus Paenibacillus_E; species Paenibacillus_E chondroitinus. Next base: position 59,895 of record NZ_BILW01000025.1, read on the forward strand.
ACGACATGTTTGAGCCGCATAAAGTAGCCAGGCAATTGGCTTTTATGCAGGAAAAAGAGGCTAAAGTCAGCTACACCTCCTATGTTCATATGGATGGGCAGGGGACCATCTTTGGAGGACCTTCAGGTATTGGCTGTTCCACCAAAATGGAATTCTATAAAACCATGCAAAAAGGCTGTATTATCAACGGTTGCACCGTGATGCTGCATATGGATGTCTTCCAGAAGTCGGGGTACTTTAATGAGACTCGCAAATATACGCAGGATTATGATTTCTGGATGCGGGTTATGAAACGGTTTCATTTCTTCTATTTAAATGAAAGCCTTGTTCGCTACCGGGTGCACCCCGAAATGGGGTCTCGCAAGCATGAAAGCGAGATTGTCAAAGAGATCCAGTCGGTACAATCCCTCTACCGGAAACAGCTGGATGCTTTGATAGCCAAAGAGAGGATGACGATTACTTTTCCTATTATTACACTCAGCATTGGCGGAGCTCAGAGAATGTTGGCCGAAATGGTCAATGGGCTTGCGGCTAAAGGCCATGACGTTACCGTTCTGATGCCGCCTGAGGGCGTCGTAAACTATACGATTAATGCCAAAATCATCCGCACCAAACAGAACTATATGATTCTTGAAAAAGATTATCCCAAAGCGGATGTCATTGTTTCCAATTTCTATACGATTGTACCCGAAGCATATCAGGCCAGCATGAACGGAAAAGGTGTGCACGTCCGCTTAAGCCTATGCTATGAGCCTGCTTTTCTTCCGGAAAATCAAATCTCTTTCCCTACTTATCATATTTCCAAACATATCGTCGTTCTCTCCAATTGGCAAAAGCAGCTCATTGCACTGAATCACGGTCATCAGGCGCATATTGTGCCGGTGGGCGTCGGTACGGCATTTAGGAACATGTATATTCGCAATACGCAGACCCAACTGCAAATATCGGCGATTATGCGGAGGCCGGAAGGCGGCTATTCCTGGCACAGAGAACAGGATTATTTGATCAACCAACTGGAAATCGTGCAGGCCAAGTATCCCGATGTCCGCATCAACCTGATGTCTCCTCCGGAAGAGTTTAGAAGCTCCCCTCTTTTACAGGCTATCAAATCCAATCATCCGACTTTTCGCTACTTAACTCCTGGGCACGATGGTGCTATGGCCTATCACTATAACGAGACGGATATATTCGTTAACTCTTCTACTTATGATTCTGCCTCACTACCAGGACTGGAGGCTATGCGCTGCGGGGCCGCTCTGGTCACAACCTACAATGGGGGAAATATGGATTACTGCCGGCATGAACAAAATGGTTTGATGTCTTACCGCTATGAGAACCGCTTGGCAGCCGATGTCGGCCGGTTGATCGAGGATGCCGAATTGCGCAAAAGACTGGCGGCTGCCGGGGAAATTGAAGCCTCGAAATGGACGTGGGAGCGAAGCGTAGATGCCTTTGAAAGAGTGCTATATGACATTCGAGCATCGCGATAGATACCCAGATTTATATATTTAGGTGATAGTCTAGGACGAGGGTCTATTCCGCTGAGTAGTATAGGAGTGTGATGGAATCCAATTTTTGTTAGGATATGTAAAAATTTTGGAGGTGCCCTATGTCCCGTATAACAGAAGACAGCGTGGTTAAGAAAACCACTCGTGTTGTTAGGAAAAATGACTGCAGCACGAGGAAAAGAGGCAAGAAAAATAAGTGTCATGTATGCAAGAAAAGATTAAGAAAAAGAACGATCAAGGTCATATGCAAGCAGCCGAAAGCTCCTATTGTCCATGTTACGACCCCTCCAGCAGAAGTCAACGTTCAAACCAGTCCCCCCGAAGTCCATGTAACAACCCCGGAAGTTCATGTCACAACACCTCCTCCTATCGTAAACATAGAGACTCCTAAACCCGATGTTCACGTCAAAGTCGAGACACCGAAAACGGAAGTAAAGGTTAAAGTGGATTACCCGGATGAGAGTTGCAACGAAGAGTTGAGAGACTTATTGGAGCAATATTGGGATACAGAGGTTGAACTGTTCACATCAAGCGGAGCAGGTTCCGGGGGAGAGCCGCCAAACCGGATCGGAATGGTTGAGAAAATTGGTAAATCGACGTTAATTCTTCGTCCGACAACGGGGAACGACATGGATCAAATCGTTATTTTCTCGATTTGCCATATCATCGGGTTCAGACCTTATACACCGGTTCCGGCTCTGTAACGGCAAGTCAGATCCAATTACAACCTAATTGAAGGAGGAAGAGTTACATGGATGTTATCGTTATTGTTGCTGGTAACAGTTATGCTACAATGCGTGCCGTTATTAACTGTTTTGACGCTACGTTAGATTTTCCCGGACTTGAAGTAGGGGCTAAGTTAACACCTGTTCTTGCCTCATTGATGGAGGCAGGATTTTCAGTGGTGGATTTCACCGGTAACGGTAACGTTACGACGTACTTCATGGTTCGTGAACAGGCAGTCACGAGCTGTAATCCGTTAACAGCAGTCGAGGGTCGATTAAATACGCAGGTTACTATTCAAACAGGCGCAGGAACAGAGAGCGGTACGCTGGTCCTTGTTGGTTCCGATGTCGTTGAAATTCTTGAGCCGTCAGGAGATATTCTCCTTATTCCAGCTTCCAGCATTGAATCCGTGATATAAGGAGGAGAAACTATGTCATTCGCAGAGTTACTGGCGAGTTTTATCGGTAGAACGGTTGAAGTGTACTTTACGAGTAATCCGCCTATTATCGGCACATTAGCTTCCGTAGACGATTGTATTTTTACTGTACAAATCAACAACACGTATTACTATAGTCCACCGGTAATCGTGACCATCGTGGCGGATCAGATAGATTTCGTACGTGTAGTAGCGTAATCGGAAGGGAGGAGATTACGTCGATGGCCTTGTGTCTCCTCCGTCCCCCCGAAGGAGGACGGTTTGTTCCTTCATCCACTTCATCCAGCCGGCATATTTCTCGGAATGTTGATGCGTAATGCTGGATTGGCGGACTCTCCGATGATAGAGAGGCTCAGGCAGATGCCTCAATTGATGAGAGTGCGACAAACGGATGATGATTTCGAAATCCTCGTATAACCTACCCCCATAAGGAGCATTCACCATCCAGCCATGGATGCTGTGAAGGGTCTCAACCCGATAGCATCGAGGTGCTATCGGAAGAGCTCCGGCAAGCAGCGCCTCAGCGTTAAAGGCAACAGGCGTCTTGCGTAACCCTCCGAAAATAAGCTGTTTTCGTGCTCCTTCTGTCCACTCGTAATAATCCCCATACAAGAGTGATGTATCCGGTGCTAGGGTATCCGCCGTTTTAAGCAAGCGCCGAATGGCGTCTGGCGGAAGCCAGTCATCGGCATCAAGCTCCAGCAGCCAAGGGGCTTCAGCTACCGATAAAGCAGCATTCAAACAATGGGATTTGCCATAGTTAGCTTGGTTTACATACGTACGAATACGCGGATCTGCGGGTAAGGATGCCAGTTTCATCTGCGTGTTGTCGCTGGAGGCGTCATCTATAATAATCAGTTCCCAATCAGGCATGTTTTGTGCAATAACGCTTCGAATCGCCCAAGGAAGATAATCGGCATTATTGTAGGTGCATATTGCGATACTAATGGCGGGAATTGGCTTTACTTTCGGCTGGACAGCGCTTGACCCTGCTTCCAGAATAGGTTTGAGCAGGTCCCACTCTTCCTGCGCCTTATGCCATTTGGGGGAATGTTTGGACTGGGGCTGCCACCATTTGCTATGGAGGGTCTGCCACGACCATTCTCTCTCTAAATGAAACTGATTATCGTGAAGCAAATAAGTGTCAAAGGGCAGTTCATCTTTCTCCAGGAAAAAGGGACGGCCACTGGATCGCACAGCGCTTGTTCTCCAAACAAGAGGAGGGGAAGAAAGATTGTGCAAGTTATTGGCAGCCCCGCGTTCATAGACCATGCCGGCACAATGCTCCGGCAGCGCAGCAAGCTGTGCGGACAGCTCGGAGATAAAGCTGCTGCTCAATAAGTCTCCTGCATGCAGAGTCATAAAAAAGGGTTGATCATAAGCAAGTAGATGATCGTTCAAGGCTGCTGCGTCGTAATCATGTAGGAGCATAATGGACCAATTCGGAGCGATATGGGACAGATTGGCTATTGTAGCATCTGTATGAGCTTTATTGGACGTTCCTAGCACGTAGACCAGCATAGGCGACTAATTCCCCCGATCATCAGCAGGCTTATTGCATTCTATGCGGATGGCAGGGGGGTGGTTCTGCTGCGGGCAAGCTCGCACTACGAATAGTTGAGCCTATTCATAGGAACTTGTCCCGAGCAGGACTCGGACTCAAAGCGTGAAACTGGATTGTGGGGCAATGACTTTATGGACAATGAGATAGTCATAGATTCGAGAGGTTGATGCTTGTAGGGAGTGCTGATTGGATGAAATCACGATTTCGGGTTTACTGGGCGGCTCATAAGGCGCTGAAATTCCCGTAAAGTTAGGAATAACGCCTGCCCGCGCTTTCACGTAAAGTCCTTTCGGATCTCGTTTCTCGCAGATTTCAAGAGGGCAATCGATGAAAACCTCGATAAATTCCCCAGAGGCGTACAAAGATCGCGCCAACTCCCGATCCGCGCGGTAGGGCGAAATGAGAGCAACAATCGTAATGATGCCTGCGTCTACGAGCAGCTTGGCTGCTTCGGCCGTCCTACGGATGTTTTCACTGCGATCATTCGGGGAAAAACCAAGGTTGCCGTTTAAACCATGCCGAAGATTGTCTCCATCCAAGACGTAAGAACGTATATGTTGGGTGAAAAGCAATCGTTCCATTTCATAAGCAATCGAAGATTTGCCTGAGCCGGAAAGCCCTGTGAGCCAAATCACACAGCTTTTGTGGGAATTCAGGTGGTGCCTCTCGCTCCTGGAAACATTGGATGGCTGCCACTGAATATGTTTATCGGACAAAGGGTTCCCCTCCTTAGCTTGTATTTCTATATGTATATGTGAGAAGAGAATGTCAGGTTCTGGTCTGAAATCCTTATAGGAATCCAATCTGATAGATGAAGAACTAGATTTTGAAAAATTGGATGAATGGGGTGTATTCCCACTTCAACCCAAACCGCATATGTTAATTGGGATAGCCTAAGCGGATGAGGAGGGAAACAAACATGCAGGATCAGATTACTTCGATTCTGGAGCATATGGCGAAGTCGCAGCACGAGTTGGCACGTACCTTGGAAGCCAAACGCGAGGTGATTGCTCATATGGCGAAGATGGTTAGTGAAATCCCTGACCATAATCCTTCCTTCGGAGAAATCGAAGCATTAATGGAACATTCCTTGAGTATGACCAAAGGGATTACCAGCTATTTAAACAGTCTTGCCGATTTAGAGGATGCCATCGCGGACAATCTTTCGCCAATTATGAAGGTTATGAAAGAACAACCCGCTGATGAATAAACGAGGGGCAGGGAGTGGGGACATTGAGCAGAAATGATAGTTACTTGTCTTACCTGGATGCTACCGCCAAGATTCAATATAATGTAGCTCTCATTCTGGAGGCTAAGGCGCTGCATGCCGAGAAGTCGCGCAACTGGATATGCCAGCACCTGTCAACGGCCGCCTATGAAAGCAATGCTGAGCATGTGAAACAAGCGGTGGATATCCATGAGCAGCTGATTGAGGTCATCGATGGCATTACCAAGATGGAGGTAGCCTTCGCCAAAAACTTGGGCGTGCTCATCGCAGAAGAGGATAATTCCAGCCTTGGCGGCAGTGCTGGCGGCGGATTTGGCGATTTGTTCGGAGGTTCAGGCCTCGATGATACCAAATGAAGATAAATGAAAGAGAGCAGCAGATCAAGCTGGATATACTAGAATCTCTCGCAAGAAGCCAGCGGGCCTTGGCCCGAATCATTGAGAGCGTTGCCGATTCGGTAGAGAGTTCGCCGCAGCTGGCCGGTCAAATAGCTGATAATCTCACAGCTATCGTGAGTTATCAACGGATTTTGACGAGGAAAATCATAGGATTGCCGATTCGTGTGAAACAGAAGGGAACGGCGAAACAACCGTGGTTAAACACGAATACCGGCGTTCTTCAAGGCAAGCGTTAGGCTCCCCCTCTTCTTAGAAGGTATAGAAGAGGATGGGGCTTTTTTTACATACGTGACGCTGATTTTCATTTTACTATAAGCGCTTTCATCAAAATCGCAGTAGTCATTCGCCAATTTCTAGCCAAGCTAGGTAAGTGCATATGAATCTGTCCCAAGGCAGTCATACTATAAAAGCAGGTCGAACGTACATGATCCAGTTGCCTTGGGAAGGGAAGGCGATCTGTGATAGATGTCCTATTTTGAGCTAGAGATAATACGGGCTTAAACGTATGCCGTGTCCATCGGGATGGATAAACATACAATGGGAACGAAAACGAAAGCACATCACAGTGGGAGGGTGTGGACATGAAACAGCGTGGGCAGCGAAAGTTGTCAGTACCCAGGAGGAGAACGAGGCCAGTTTTCAAGCCCATTTCAAATCATGAATCGCCAAAAGTATCTGTCGTCATCCCTGCAATGAACGAAGGGAAGACCATCGCGTCCGTCATTCGTCAAGCCCGGTTGGTTCATCCAGCTACAGAAGTCATTGTGGTCGTCAATGGTTCCTACGATGATACGGAGCGAATTGCACGCCGGATGGGGGCACGGGTTATTTCATTTAAGGAATCATTAGGGCATGATGTCCCCAGGGGCATTGGCGCGAGCCATGCGAGAGGGAGCACTATCCTGTTCATTGATGCGGATATGGTGATTGCAGCCAAAGATTTGCGGCCATTCGTACAGGCGGTGGATCGTGGGGTTGATGTCGCGCTAAACAGCTACTCTGGCAAAACAGAGAAGGTGGATGTGCATCCTGTTGTGCTAGCCAAACACGCGCTTAACGTTGCACTCTCCCGGCCCGACCTGCGAGGAGCTTCGATGACGACAATCCCGCACGCTATTAGTCGTAAAGCGCTAAACGAGATTCATGCCGCTAATTTAGCCGTGCCGCCACTTGCTCAAACGATAGCATGTGTGAAAGGACTCACGCTCCACAAGGTTTACAACGTAAATGTGGGTCGGACGAATCCTAGAAAACGAAGAAAATTTAAGGTGGACCCGCTGCAAAATCTTATTCTTGGAGATCACCTCGAAGCCCTGAATTGGCTGCATGAACAGACGAATGAGCGTGGTCAGCTAACGGATTTAACAAGGGACCGAACCTTTGTGGGGTGAAGCTGTTGAATAAACCAGTGAAGAAACGTGTGAAACAAAGGCCAAAAGTGAGAACCTTGAGACCTCTGAGAACCCCCGTCCCTGTACGCCGTCTGCGCAGGGCCCCCAGACCAACCAGAACATCGGCGACGCTGTCTGTTGCGTTAAGAAGAAGAGTACACGCAATTGGCGCCCGTTATGCTACGGACCACCCGTTGATCGAGGGGATGGACCCGAACTCGTATATCAACTCCCTATGGTGTTCCTTTTATACATCCGGGGAAATTGGGACGATTTCGGCGGGGCAGTACCTTCCGGTCTCCCGAGCGTTCCTTGAAGGGTATAGCGAGAAGCAGGGGATGCCAACCCCAAATCTCGTGCTTGTTCCGACAAGGCAATCCATTGGAGCCGTCATTACGGTATCTAATGAGGAAAAGACGATTGCGCGCGTGCTGAACGCGCTGGAAAGAATGCCGATGAAGGAAATTATTGTCGTCATTAACGGCTCAACCGACAACAGCGTTCATATCGCCAAGCAGTGCCCTAAGGCAACTATCATCCATTATCCGAATCTCGTAGGTCATGACGTTGGCAGGTCGATTGGCGCCAAGCTTAGCTCAGCCGACATGGTGCTGTTCCTGGATGGCGATATCCCGATTCAAACCGAGGAATTGTTGCCTTTCATTCGGGCCATCGACCAAGGCTGGGATGTTGCTTTGAACGACATTTCCCCTTATATCGGTCTCTTCATGCATCGCGATGGCGTCTCTATGGTGAAACAATTCGTAAACCGGGTTCAGGGTCGACCGGAACTGGGTGCCAACTCCATGACGGCGATTCCCCACATGCTTTCCCGCAAAGCGCTCCAGGTTATCGGCAGCGCAGCGTTAATGGTACCTCCTAAAGCTCAGGCGAAGGCAATCCGTTATGGATTGCGTATTTGTGCACCAGCAAGCATCGATGTGGTCACGGCCAATAAACCTACCCGATTGAATACAGGGAGCACGAATCCCGTTTCAGATCTGATTGTAGGCGATCATTTGGAGGCCCTCCATATGCTGCTTCATGAACGTGGAAGAAGACTTGAATTCAAGGATGTTCTTCGTACGCGAACTGCTCTGTCGGGGGGATCCATATGAACAGCACAAGTATCATCATCCCAAGTTTTAATGAAAGACAGTTGCTTCTAGATTGCATTTACTCCATCAGAGAACATACACGAATCCCCTATGAAATTATTGTGGTCGACAATGCCTCTACCGATGGGACACTGGATGCTTTGATTCGTGAGCAGGTCCCCTTCGTGTCCTTCTCCGAAAACAAAGGGTTTCCTGCAGCCTGTAACGCCGGCATGAAGCTGGCCAGGGGCAGCTCTGTGCTTTTGCTGAATAATGACGTTCTGCTAACACCTAATTGGTTGGATCATATGCTCACTTGTCTGTATTCTCGACATGATATTGGTATCGTAGGTCCAATGACCAACTATGCCAGCGGTATTCAACAAATGAAAGAGCCATATACGAATCTGCCGGATATGGTTCTGAAGTACAATGTGGGAAATAAAGGGAAATACAAAGAAGTTCAGCGTTTGATTGGCTTCTGCTTTTTGTTCAAACGTGAAGTGATGGATAAGATCGGTTACCTGGATGAACAATTCAGTCCTGGGCATTACGAAGATGACGACTATTGCTATCGCGCAAGGAAAGCCGGCTACAAGCTGATGCTGACCGAAGATACCTTTATCTTCCATCATGGCAGCGCGAGCTTCGGCAAGAAAAGCGAAAGCCAACTGCAAGCTATCGTGGAGCGTTCGCGCAAGATTTTTATAGAAAAGTGGGGCGTCGATCCCCAAGCATTTTTTGAGAAAGCATGATGAAAGGATGTCGTTGCTATGAAGGGAGTCATTCTAGCGGGGGGAACTGGCACACGTCTGCGACCCTTGACGAAAATGATTAACAAACATCTTCTACCCGTCGGTAAATATCCTATGATTTATTATGGGATTGAGAAGCTGAGAGCAGCGGGAATCACCGATATCCTTCTGATCACGGGTAAACACTCCGTATCCCTCTATACGGAATTTCTGGGGAGCGGGAAGGAGTGGGGCGTTAACATTTCCTACAAAATACAGGAAGAGGCCGGCGGCATTGCCGATGCGCTGGAGCTTGCCCACAACTTCGTGCACCCGGGCGAGAAGCTGCTTGTGCTGCTTGGCGATAATCTGTTCGAGGATTCGCTGGCTGGGTACGTGAAGCAATTTGAAACTCAGCCGGAAGGAGCCAAAGTGTTTCTGAAGGAAGTAGAGGACGCCAGAAGATACGGGGTTCCGGTCATGGAAGGCGATCTGATCAAGCGGATTGAAGAGAAACCCGAGCATCCGCAATCCTCGTATTGCGTCACAGGGATTTATCTGTACGATTCTACGGTATTCGACTTGATTAAGACGGTAGAGCCATCTGCGCGTGGCGAGATGGAGATTACCGATGTGAATAACCTATATGCGAGTCAAGGCAAGCTCAGCTATCACTTGCTGACAGGGTGGTGGATCGACGCCGGCACCTTTCCTTCTTGGTTCGAAGCGTCCGATAAGCTGCGCGAATATCCGAACGTTGAGGCTGCAGCACCCAAGTCGGGCGCCGGTGATGACAAGTGAGGAAGTACGATTACATCATCATCGGAGCGGGGATTATTGGCCTCACGATCGCCCGTGAGCTGAAGCAACGAGAGCCAGAAGTGTCCATTTGCATCCTGGAAAAAGAGTCCGATGTGGCTGCACATGCAAGTGGACGCAACAGCGGAGTTCTGCACGCCGGCTTCTATTATTCAGCGAACAGCTTGAAAGCGAAGTTCACGAAAGAAGGCAATCAGGCCATGCGAGCTTACTGTAAGCTTAACGGCCTGCAGTTGAATGAATGCGGCAAACTGGTCGTCGCCAAAGATGAAACGGAGTTAGCCGGCCTGGAAGAGCTGAAGCTGCGCGCAGACATCAATGGCGTGCAGCTCACCTGGATGAATGAGCAAGAGATTGCTTCCATTGATCCGAATGCGAAGACATACCGGAAAGCTTTGTATTCACCAACAACGGCATCGGTTGATCCCGTAGAAGTTTGCAGGACTCTGAAGCGTGAAAATGTAGAGAACGGTGTAGAATTCCATTTCTTGACGAAATATCGCAAGCACCGGGGAGATCTCCTTTTTACGAGCTCAGGCACCTTCAAGTTCAATTATTTGATCAATTGCGCCGGGCTTTACGCCGACAGCATTGCCCATGATTTCGGATTCGGAGGGAAATATACGATCATTCCGTTCAAAGGCATTTACTTGAAATATACGAAAAACAAAACGGATGTCGTCACGAACATCTATCCCGTTCCCAATTTGAAAAACCCATTTCTCGGGGTTCATTATACCAAAACGGTGGATGGCAGCATTAAGATCGGGCCTACGGCAATGCCGGCTTTTTGGCGGGAAAATTACCAAGGGCTGCAGGGCTTTAACTTGAAGGAATTTCTGCAAATTGTCGGCTTTGAGCTGAAGCTGTTTATCACAAATTCGTTTCACTTTAGACGCTTGGCCTTTCAGGAAATGCGCAAGTATATCAAATCCTATTTCATCGGTTTAGGGATGGGAATGGTCAGAGAAATCGACCCCAAGGGCTTCGGACATTTTCTCAGACCGGGTATTCGAGCGCAGCTGCTCAACGTTGAAACCTTGGAGCTTGTGCAAGATTTTGTCATCGAAGGCGACAAACGCTCGATGCATGTACTCAATGCGGTCTCACCGGCATTTACGTGTTCGATGCCATTTGCCGCTTATGTCGTGGATCATATTATGAAACAACGAGGAGGAGCCCTTTCATGAAAGTGATTTCGACCAAGCTGCCGGGGGTCCTGGTGCTCGAACCGAAAGCGCATGGTGATCATCGCGGTTTTTTTATGGAAAGTTACAACCAACAAACGTTAGCTGGCGAGGGCATTCATCATGCCTTTATTCAGGATAATCATTCCCTTTCCGTAGAATCGGGGGTGCTTCGAGGCCTGCACTACCAATTGGCGCCGAAAGCGCTAACGAAACTCGTTCGCGTTGTATCCGGTGCGGTTTATGACGTCGTTGTTGATATCCGCAAAGGTTCCCCGACTTATGGACAGTGGGTCGGCGTTATCCTAAGCGCGGAAAACAAACGGCAAATCCTGGTTCCGAAGGGCTTTGCCCATGGCGCATGCACCTTGGTTCCGAATACGCAGCTGCTGTACAAAGTGGATGATTATTATTCCCCGGAGCATGACCGAGGCATCGCATGGAATGATCCTGCCCTTGGTATCGATTGGCCTGTATCGAATCCGATCTTGTCGGATAGGGATCGTCAGCAGCCTACGCTTGCGCTAGCGGACAATGACTTTGTTTATGGAGGGGACTTATCATGAAAACCATTTTGGTCACGGGAGCGGGCGGGTACATCGGCAGTGTGCTGGTGCCGAAATTGCTGGATAAAGGTTATGCCGTTAAGGCAGTTGACCGCTTTTTCTTCGGTATCGATAAGCTCCCGCAGCATCCGAATCTCGTAACGATCAAAGAGGACTCCCGTCGTCTGAAAGAGGAAGCCTTCGCTGACGTTTATGCCGTCATTGACTTAGTGGCGATCTCCAACGATCCGAGCGGTGAGTTGTTTCAGGAAGCAACGCACCAGATTAACCATATTTCCCGTGTGAGCACGGCACATAAAGCGAAGAAACTTGGCGTGAAGCGGTACATTCTCCCGTCTTCCTGCAGCTTATACGGCTTCCAGGCGCCGGAAGTCATCGTCGATGAAAATTCGCCGACAAACCCGCTCACGACATATGCCAAAGCAAACGAAATGGCGGAACACGGCGTGCTTCCGCTAGCTGATGAGGCCTTCACCGTCGTTGTCATTCGGCAGGCCACTGTCTACGGCCATTCTCCCCGACTTCGCTTCGATTTGGCCATTAATGGCATGGCGTTAGGCGCTTATCAGAATGGGGTTATTCCCTTAATGAGAGACGGTTCTCAGTGGAGACCGTTCGTTCATGTTCAGGACACAACGGATGTCATGTGCTTGCTGCTGGAAGCTGATCCGAAAGTCATTAACGGCGAAATCTACAACGTGGGTTCGGACAGCAACAATTATCAGCTCGGCCAATTAGCACAAGAAATTACCGCAGTCATTCCTAAACCTGTAACGATTGCCTGGTATGGAGCGCCCGATCACCGTTCCTATCGCGTTAATTTTGACAAAATCGAGAAAGCCTTGGGTTGGCAGGGCAAATGGACGGCTGCACAGGGGGCATTAGAGATTTATAACGCTCTGGCTGCAGGCGAGGTACCAAGCATGGATCAAACGATTACGCTGGATTGGTACAGCGAGCTTATCAAGTGGCACAAAATTATTAAGGACGTTACGCTCTATGGCGGTATCTTGGATATTCAAGGATCGAGCGAGTAATGAAACGCATCGCGCTGCTAGGCGCCAAAGGCCAGCTAGGCTCCGATATTCATCGGGTATTGCAGGAAAACAGCCAGTTCGAGATCATCCCGGTCACGAGGGATATGCTGGATGTGGAGAATACAGAAACGATTATCCCCATTCTTGAAAAGCTTGGCCGCATTGACGTGCTCATTAACTGCACGGCGTTTCATAACACGGAACAGTGTGAAGCCGATCCGCTCAAAGCTCTCCGCATTAATTCCATTGCCGTTCTGCGTATGGCGACTTATTGCAAACAGAATAGCACGCTCTTTATTCATTTCAGCACGGATTACGTGTTCGACGGCAGCAAGCAAGCGCCATATACGGAAGAAGACCGGGTGAGCCCCCTGAATGCTTACGGCAGCAGTAAAGCAGCAGGAGAGGAAGCTATTGCAGCTTACTTGGATACCTACTTTGTTTTTCGTGTATCCTCGTTGTTTGGCGAAGCTGGGGCCAGTGGGAAGGGCGGCAATTTTGTAGAGACAATGATTAGACTTTCGAAACAAGGCAAACCTATTTCGGTTGTTCAGGATGTCATCATGTCACCTACGCATACACAAGATGTTGCTGAAACTGTGAGGGTTTTCCTTGAAAAAGAGATAACGGATTACGGTGTGTATCACTGTTCGGGTGAAGGAGCCTGCAGCTGGTATGAGCTGGCAGTCCAAACGTTTGCATTTTGCGGGATTACCTGCGAGACGATACCGATAATGAACAGCGCGTACGCTGCCAAAGTGCGCAGACCGTTATACAGTGTGCTGGACAACAACAAACTGAATCGTATTTATCCGATGAGAAGCTGGCAAAGCGCCTTGGAGCAGTATTTGCAGCGCAAAGGATATGTCGTTATCCATGGAGGTGAGATGGAATGAGCGCTTTAAGAGCCGTGAAATCGAAGAAGTTGCCGATCAGACCGCTGAAAAATCAGAGAAGACGTGTACGCAGAGCCGTGAAAGTGAAGAAGCAGCCGGCTCCCCTGTCTCGCTACCGGGATGAATGGCGAAGAGGGAGTGACCAGGGGTACGGAAAAGGCTGGTCGCATGGTTTTCACATGGGACGCTGCCAAAGCATCATGCGGGACATTCCGCAGGAGCGGGGCATTATCTGGGATTTGAAGGTGATGTTCGTTAGAGCTAACGGACTGCCTTATACCGCGATGGATGAAGGGATCGAGGCTAGTCTGCGGGACATGGTGAGAGAAGTCATTGTCGTGAATCCCGTTGACCCTCTTGTTCAAATTGCGGCGGAGACAAGGCCGGACCTTGTCCTTGTGCTCGATGCCATTGGGCAATCCTTGCCGGGAGATGTGGTGCAGGCCATTCGGGCGCATGGCATTCGCACGGCGATTTGGCTGCCGGATGATCCGTATCATTCAGATCAGTCGACCGGACTCGTCCCGCACTTTGATTATGTATTCACCCTGGAGAAAAGCTGTGTTGAGCCTTATAAGGCACTCGGCTGCCAGAATGTGCATTATTTGCCGTTCGGCATAAATCCGGATTCCGTGAAGCTGGACTATGTACCTACGAATTTTCGCAAAGATATTTGTTTCATTGGCACAGCTTTCTGGAATAGGGTTGCGTTCATTGATGAAATAGCCGATTATCTGCAGCACAAGGACGTGATGATTAACGGTTATTGGTGGGATCGGCTAAGTTCTTACGACAAGTTGTCTTCCAAAATTCAAGGCTTATGGTTGAGCCCGCAAGATACGATGAAGTATTACCATGGGGCCAAAATCGTGATCAATCTTCACCGGGCGACAGATGACAAATCCCATAACAGCAACAGCAGGCAAATCCCCGCTTTCTCGCCTAATCCTCGGCTTTTTGACATTACAGCAGCGGGCACATTGCAATTAACGGATGTCCGTGACGAATTGACAACCTTCTATAAACCTGGGGAAGAGATTGACACCTTCAGTTCCCCACAGGAGCTTATCCAGAAAATAGAGTACTATTTAGCCCATGAAGAAGAGCGGCAGCATATCGCATTGCGAGGATTGGCGCGGACGCTGAAGGATCATACGTATCGCAAACGATTAAATGAATTGTTAACGATAACGAACAAAGGCGGGTGAACGTATGTTGCCCATAAAAAAGAAACAAAGCGCTAAGAAGTTAGGCAAAGTGATCTCCTTCCGGCGAGGCAAGCTTTCTCGCAAGCGCAAAGGCTTATTCTCTTCTCTCCGCAAAAAGAAAAAACGCCGGAGACTTGCCGCGCTGCCGCTGACAAGGCTCATGCCGATTGAAACCGTGACCGTCTACGACCAGGGGTATAATGCGGGGTATGACAAAGGTTTCGATAAAGGGCACCGGGATGGAAAACATGATGGGGGCGATGCGATCGTCGATCGCTTGCTCCCGGACTACCAGATCCTGCCCGAAATTACGATTGAGCAGATTGTTGCCGCCGGCGTGGAACATTTGCGGCCGCACATCTATCACCTGCTTACGGCAAGGGATCTGGGAGACCGGATCATCGCTGCGCTTGACGCCAGAGCGCCATTTTCCCTCGTCCGACTAGGTGACGGGGAGCTGCTTACCCTAGCGCAGGAGACCATTTTACCGATTGAGCAGATTAAGCAAGACGGTCCGTTTCTCTCATATGCCGGCGTAGAAGTACCGGATTTGGAAATTAAAGCGGAGCTAGTGCAGGCGATTCGCGGAGCTAGCGTCGTAGGTATTCCGAAGCTGCGGGTGCGCAATTTCCAACCGCTCGCGTTCGCGGTGTTTAAAGCGGAACATATAAACTACCATGAACTTACTTTGACGGATTCGCTGGTGAATTATTATATCTATCACGAGGGGTATCTGTCACGGATTACACAGAGCAGAAGGGTGCTGCTGGTTGGCAACTTAGCGCCGCATTTGGCAGAAGTGCTTCGCGCGCACGGCGTGAATATTGTTGGCGAGATTACGCCGGTCCATGGCGTGAAGGATATCCCGCACATTAAGGAAAACATCGCCGGTTATGATTTTGATATCGCGCTGGTTTCCGCAGGGATCTCGGCTGTCATTATTTCCGAATGGATTGCGTCGAGTATGGGGAAAGTAGCGATCGATTTCGGGCATTTGGCGGACTCTATCGTGAAAGGGGAGGCTCCTTACCGATGAGAACAGCAGTGAAGCGACGTGTCAACAAACCCATGGGCGAATCCCGCAAGTTTCGTAAGCTCGGCAAACTGGGCAGGGTAGGCAAGCCGGGTAAGGTTGCCTCCTCCCAAGCAAGTTATAATCGCGGTTACAATGAAGGTTTTAACATGGCTTATGACAGCGCGCACGATCATGCCTTCCAGCTTGGCTGGGATGCAGGGGTAACCCCCTCGAAGTTTCAGGGAACGAGCATCATCATCGTTACGACGAATGATCAGCGCCACCACCTCCAGAATTGTATCGAAAGCATTTATGAATATACGCCGGAGCCCTTCGAACTCATCGTCATCGATAATGCCTCAACGGATGATACGGCCGAGTACTTGAAGTCCCTGACGGGGAAAATCCGCTACAAAATCTTTACTTCCAATCTCGGCTTCGCCGGAGGGACGAATCAAGGTTTAAGGATGGCGCGCGGTTCCAACCTGCTGTTTTTAAACAATGACACCATTGTGACCAAGGATTGGCTGAAAAATATGCTGACTTGCCTTTACAGTAATGAGAAATTCGGGCTTGTCGGCCCGATGACGAATTACATTAGCGGCGAGCAGCTGCTGCAGACGAATTACACCTCCACGGAGGAAATGCACCATTTCGCTGCAAACTTTAATCAGTCGAACCCTGCCAAATGGCATGTGACCACGAGATTAACAGGCTTCTGTGTCCTTATGCGTCGCGCGGTTTTCGAGCGGTTGGGGTATTTGGATGAAGGCTTTGAGATTGGAAACTGCGAGGATGACGACTTCGGTTTTCGAACGCGCATCATGGGATTAGAACTTGTTATTGCTATGGATACCTTCATTCATCATGTCGGAAGCGTCTCGATCAAAGCGTTGGGCGAGCAGCGTTTTGAAGAAGTATATGGCAGAAATTTGGAGTTTTACGCGCGAAAATGGGGAGAAACCCACAGTTTGCTGCATGAAGTCCACCAAAAGCTCGGTGGCGGAAGTGCAGCGATGGTTGATTTCTACCCAAGCCATATCGTTGTGCGAGGGGTAACATCCGAGCTCTATTGGATTGAGAATGGCCACCGCCACCCGATCGAAGGGGAGTCGCATCTTTTGTCGGCTACCCGCGTTTCGCAAGTCGATCTGCGAAGCTGGCCGAAGGGACATTCCTTATCGCAACATGACGTACAGAACAAGCTTGCTGCTCTTGCACAGGGCGTTTACGTCGATGGGCACTTGCAGGAAGGTGCGCTTGCACGGACCGAAGATCATGTCGTCTATCAAATCAAAAACGGTAAAATGCAGCGATTCATTAACGATTGGCCGCTGCGCTACTGGAATTTGGATCTGCGTCACCAAACGGCCATGAGCTGGGATGACTTTCATCGGTTTGCGCCAGCGCTGCCGATTATTGCCCCCGCTATCATCGTGGCGAATAATGTCTAAAGGAGTGAGGAATCTATGAAAGTGAAGTCATCTGTGCGCAGAAAGGCTGCTGGCAAGCTTCTCAAGAAAGCGAAGCCGGTTCGCGGCAAAAAAGTGCTCCTGAGAAAAAGAAATCGCCCTGCCAAAGCACTCCTGACACATCGGGGAGGCTTCGATAAGGGCTTTGACAATGGATACGATAGAGGGTATATGGATGGGTTTCACAAAGGTTTCGAACAAGGCTTCGACCATCTCTATTCAGCCTCCTAAGCAAGTGGCGGCAGCTTGATTGTGGCATGTGGATGCTGCCGCCTCCTTTGTTTAACTTAGACCGAGCGTTTATCCCCAACGTAAAATAAGTCCAGCGTGCGTTAGTCCCCCGCCAAAACCGTATAGCAGGAGCGTATCACCTGCCTGCACCCTGCCATCTTTTACGCCTAAATCAAGCGCCAGAGGAATAGAGGCTGCAGAGGTATTGCCGTAATACTCAAGGCTGTATAGAGCTTTCTCGAAAGGAATTTCGCTCTTTTCGCAAATCGACTGAATGATCCGCAGATTAGCGCTATGCGGGATGAACCAATCAATCGCGGAATGCGGCAGACCGCTTTTGGCTAGCAAGTGCTCAATCCCTTCCGGTACGGTCGATACCGCAAATTTATAAACTTCGCGGCCGTTTTGGACTAGCTTTCCGCCGCCAGTGAGCGGTATGTCCTGCCACTGTTCGGACAGGCCGGTGCGATAAACATGCTTGCCGCCGGAGCCGTCTGAGCCAACATGATGAGCCAGGAATGCCGGATGCTCCTCCTCGCGTTCCACCACCACGGCTCCTGCGCCGTCGCCGAACAGAATGCAGGTCGACCGGTCCGTATAGTCGGTGATTTTGGACATCGCGTCGCCGCCGACCACGAGCACCTTGCGGTGCAAGCCTGCCGCGACTAGTCCGCTAGCGGTATGGACCGCATAGGCGAACCCTGCGCAGGTGGCGTTAAGGTCGTAGGCGCCGACAGCAGGGAGGTCGAAATGAGCTTGAATCATGCAAGCTACCGGTGTTGATGGCAGGTCTGGCGTATGCGTAGTGACAATGACCAGATCCACATCGTTCAGCGCTTCCGGATATCGGTCAAGCATGTTTTGGACGGCAGCTATACATAAATGGCTAGTGAATTCCTCGGCAGCGGCGATTCTGCGTTCCCGCATGCCAGTGCGTTGAACAATCCACTCATCGTTGGTTTCCACCATAGCTTCAAGATCGGCGTTGCTTAAAATATGCGAAGGCACATAACTGCCTATTGCTGAAATACGGGCATTCAAGGGATTTGAGACAGGCATAAGAAGCTCGCTCCTTTTATTATCAAGTATTAGTACCAGGTACTAATTATAATTCAACTTTACTGTAAAATGTGATTGCTGTCAATGTGTTGTTTTGCTCAATTATTTCGATTTGACCTTGTAAATTCGGAGTAATTCACACACAAACGGAGGATATTAAAAGAAGAGGAAATTACATGTAAAAGGCGAGATGAGAGATGAACACCTCGACAAGGGAAGCAAAACTCACTTATATCGATCAAATTTTTGAGCTTAATTCTGATTTTGTACATAGGGAAGTCCATATTTATCAAGATCAAGTCCAAGTATGCTATTTGGAGACACTGGTTCATTATGAACAAACGTATGACACATTAATAACGAGATTGTCACATTTACATGGCGTGGATAGCCCGATCGACCAAATCGCGTTATCTCCTTCAACGAGAGTGAATGTCTCTTTAACCGAGCTTGTGAACGCTATATTAGTAGGGATGTTGATTATTTTTCCCCAAGAAGGTTACGACAACATCGTGATAGAGCCCTCTTCGGTCAACAACAGTCGAAGCATTGTGGAAGCCCAAACGGAGAATCCGATCCAAACCTCACTAGATGCTTTTACGGAAGATATGTATGTCAACATAAGTCTCCTTCGCAGAAAAATGAGAATCAAAAACTTGCATGTTCAGAACTAC
Source organism: Paenibacillus chondroitinus NBRC 15376 (assembly GCF_004000765.1). Classification (GTDB taxonomy): domain Bacteria; phylum Bacillota; class Bacilli; order Paenibacillales; family NBRC-103111; genus Paenibacillus_E; species Paenibacillus_E chondroitinus. The sequence goes on from NZ_BILW01000025.1 coordinate 79,141, forward strand.
ACCCTTGGTACGGATCTTCCTCGTGAAGTAGCTGTCCTTTATGTGGAAGGTCAAGCCGATCCGAAGATCGTTCAACTCATCGATACCTATTTGAATGAAAACGCCATGATGGATATTTCTGATGTTCAAGGACTACTCAAAGCTCTCAAACAGCCTAGTTATAGTCTAGTTCCTACTTATACGACTTCTGAGCTTCCTGTCACTACCAAACATAACTTAATGGAAGGCCGAGTGGTGCTCCTATTGGATCATTTTCCGTTCTCACTTTCGTTTCCCTCTATTATTTCGGATTTTTGGGATGTAAAAACGGATAAAGACCAACCGAAACTGTTTATGTATTTATACAAGATAATTCGTATCACTAGTTTAATCATCGCCATTACTTTGCCAGGATTATATGTGGTTCTCAATTCTGTCAACCCTGAACTTTTGCGTATTCAGCTGGCTGTATCGATCACAGACTCCAGGGAGGGCGTTCCTTATCCTGTTCTTGTGGAATTGTTGATGATGCTGTTCATCATTGAAATGGTCATAGAAGCGAGTATTCGTCTTCCCAAAAGTATTGGTCCAACCATTACGATGGTAGGGGGTATTATCCTGGGTCAGGCAGTCGTTTCAGCCCGGTTAGTCAGTTACTTTCTTATTATTGTCGTAGCCGGCTCGACTATCGCGCATTTTACGATGGGCACATATATGAACACAGTCTCCATTCGGTTGTACAAGTACGTCGTAATCTTGTTTAGCGCTTTGTATGGCATACTTGGGCTTATGTCGTCGATTGTCTTGTTTTGCTTTTACCTTGGCACGATTACAACGTTTGGGGTACCTTATTTGAGCCTCTCCACCAAAAGAGGGAGATCCGAATGAGCAATAGAGCCCTATTAACGATGTTCGTAGTCGTTCATCTCTCGTTGTATTTTTATATCTATCCTGTAAAAATGATTGAAGCCACATCCTCAGGGCATTGGGAGCCTATTCTTGTTGGTTTTCTTATAGAAATGTGTTGTGTATGGGGATATGTGAAGGGGCTTTCTGCTTTTCCTGGAAAGGACATTGTAGATATATGTACAACTGTAATGGGGAAATGGCTTGCTCTCCTTCTGCTTATTCCTTTGCTGCTCTATTTTTTTCTGAGTTCCAACATTACGCACAGTTTTGAGATGGCATCGATCAGCATCCTTCTGCTTCCTAATACCCCAACGTATTTCATTTTGTTTCTTTATATTATTCCTCTGTATATTGCATGGAAAGGTTACGAAGCCATTTCACGCGGGGGGATCTTAGTATTTATTTGCGTGCTTCCTTTGGTTATTTTCTCGTTGGTCAGCTCGATGAGTAATTTTGATCTCGACAACATCTTTCCCATCTATGATACACGCTTGAGTTTCTTCAAGAAGCCGATGTTTTATTCTGCTTTTTTTGCTCATGCCGGTTTCTTGTTTTTAGGTTTTGTTAAAATGAACTACAAATTTCCAATGCGTAAAGTCGCTCCTATTTTAGGGGTGCTTCTTATTTTTGCTTTATGCTCTGTCTATGTGCCCATGCTCATTTTCGGTCAGGAATCGATTATCTATTTCCGCTTTCCGAATGTTTTGACATCAGATACGGTTGACAGTGAGTGGGTTGTATTTGATTGGCTCCCTACTTTTTTTGTTATTGCGATGATTGCGATCGCGATGGTTGAAGCAGCAGTGAGTTTCTGGATGATGGCAACTTTGATTGAAAAGCTATTTATGAAGAAGAGGTCAAAGCAGAAAAGGGGGATAGCTGTCATCATCGTTGCCATACCTTCTTATTTCTTCAGCTTATATTTGGACAATATTGATACTTTGGCGCGTTATACTCACGTGAGTACCTACCTCTGCTTTTACAGCATTATAGGTATACCGCTTGCCGTCATTTTCATGAGTTTGAGGTATAGGAGGAAACCTGCTTGATCCATCGCTCATTCCTATCGGTTATACTGTTGCTATGCACCTTAAGCGCGCTCCTTACAGGCTGTTGGGACACCAAAGATATTAATAAGCGACTCATGCCCGTTGTTATGGGAATTTGCAAGGAGAAAAATCAGGATTACCGAATTGTCTTGCAAATTCCTAGTCCTGAGAAGCAAGGGTCTCAGTATATGGAGAGCAGTTCCGCGACAATCACCAATGCAATTGACAACATTCGAACAAAAGCAGAAAAAAGTATCGACCTTCTACATATCCGATTGTTTCTTGTCTGTGAAAAAACGGCAAAAGAAGATATGGGTGATATCATCGATTACGCGATCCAGGCAAACGACATCTCCATTAAAGGGTTGCTAGCGATTGTTAGGGGGGACTTCGACGAAGTGATCCATCATCAAATAAAAGCGAATCCAGAGCTATCTTCTTATGATTTTTTCAGTGAGCAATCTGGCTGGACACCTGAAAGTACGATCATACGCCTATGGGAAGCATACCGGAATATCAAGTCTTATACACAAGATATGTCCATTCCGATTCTCACAAAAGGCACGGATACGCTGTATCGATTTGATGGCTCAGCCATCATTCGTGTAGATAAAATGGTAGGTCAAATTTCTACAGAAGAAGTATTGATCTACAATATTTTTCAGGAGAAGTATACGGGCGGCACCATCGAGATTGCCGATCAAAGCAGTGTTAAGATTAAAAGAGCAAGTATCAAACATGCCATCGCTTGGACGTCATCAGGACCTCAATTAAAGAGTCGTATTCTGCTGAAAGTAGAGATTATTGAGAATAAAAATGAACAAACTGAAGAGAAGATTACAACGAAGCTCAAAGAAGCCATTGAGAAAAGAGCTGATAAATTACTAACTCAGCTTAAAAGTGACAGATCAGACGCTCTTGGCATAGGGCAGCTCTTTCGAAGAAAGATGAACGAAGAACAGCTTAAACAATGGAAACAACAATGGTATTTGGATTTGGACCACGAAATTACGGTAGAAGTTACCATACTCAACAGCATTTATTTAAAATCTCCGAATAAGATCAAAAAACCTGCCAACTAGGAGACGAATTCTATATACAAAAGAAATAAATCCCCATTCAGGGGATTTATTTCTTTTGCGCCGCTATTTCATGCAATAAATTCTCGCTGCTTTGTTCCAGCTTCATAGGGAATAGCGATGTTTTATCAGGCTGCAGCTTCTTCAGTTCAGAAAATACGGCGGCAGATGCGTAAATTTTGTGCGAGTGCTGAAGAGCATCATTCAGACGTTCGGGTTCGTTCATGCCTGCAATATCAACATGAAGTTGATGAATCCCTGCTTCCCGAATCCGGTTGGCCATCCATTCCCCGCCTGTTCTACCCAGACAAACAAAGGCGACATGCGTACCCGCCTGCAGTTTGGCAATCTCAAGCAGCTGTGAGGCTTCAAGCGTTGCACCGATTACAATCACTTTACTGTCATAGCGAGCAAACAATGCTTTGGTTTCCTCGGCATGATTCAAGGTTGTAATAACAACGTCCGAACGCATAACGGCTTCTTTTACGACTTCCTCATTAAGGGAACTGTCACCCAGAAATAAAGTCTCCACTTCACCATCGGTTGCTCGTTCGATTTCCTGCCGGTAGAAAGGGTAGTCGTGACCTCGGCATTCCACCAGCAAAATCCGCAGCTTGCGGGCAGGGGAAGGAGGCTGCAGCAAGGAGTAGGCAAGACCGGCGATGAAAAAGGACGGCAAATCAAATCCCATAGCCGCGGCCTCGCGAATCGTATCATTCAAAAGCTGCTGCATGGGTTTGCGCTCTTCCAAGAGATGTTTGGTCTCGAACCCGCCTGCGATCTGCGTTCCGCGTCCTTTCTGTATGGAAACAAGCCCCTCGTCACGCAATTGGTTGTATACCCAGTTAACCGTATTTCGATTGAGGCCAAGCTCATCCGCCAATTGACTGGCCGTCGGCAGCATATCGCCGGCTTCCATTTGTTCAATGCCGATTAGCCATTTCAGTTGTTCTTTGATTTGTGTGTTTACGTTAAAGGTTAATTGGGGATTAACCTGAAGAATATATTTTTTATCATCTTTCACTGTGAAAAAACCCCTTTTCATAGTTAACTAGTTATATTATAACCCTTACTCTTTCGAAATCCAACAAAATGCGTGATAATAGAAGGAAAGAGACGGTTGACATGTCGGTAAATTAATTATATAACTAGTTGACTAGTTATATAACGAAAAGGTGGTGAACAAAATGAATATCCATAACGAGTCAGGATTTTGGCAGAAAATGAGAACCCAAAACAGAAGCCCGCTAAAAGTGGTTCCAAAAAATGCGTTGATCGGCTCGATGGGGGGATTTATCGCCATAGCTCTTTTAGCTTTCCTAACGGATTTGACTGCGAATGCTTGGATCATGGCCCCATTTGGTGCAACCTGCGTGTTGGCTTTTGGTCTTTGGGATGCACCGCTGTCTCAGCCACGCAATATCATCGGAGGGCATTTGATTTCAACCTTAGTAGGACTCATCTTTTTCCATCTGTTTGGCCGAGGCTTTTGGGTTATGGCCATAGCGGTAGGTTTGGCAATTGGTTTGATGATGCTGACCAAAACAACGCATCCCCCTGCCGGGGCTGACCCTTTGGTCGTTATTTTAAGCGGCAGCAGTTGGTCCTTTCTGTTTGCACCGGTATTGATTGGATCTGTGCTTATCGTATTCATTGCTTTGATCGTTAACAATCTGGATAAGAAGCGCAGGTATCCGACCTTTTGGTATTGATTAAAATTATTCATGCAAATGGATAAAATCCAAAAAATAGGTCACTCTAAGTGCAGTCGCCCATGTCGGGCGAATGATACTGACGACGACAGGGAGTGAACGTAAACGCATGTTTCATGGCAAGAAAAAGCATGTCTGGATCATACTTATCTGTATCGCTTTGTTCTGCTCTACCTCAACGACCGCTTTTGCCTATGGAAAAGGGGCCAAGGGGCCGGATGTTTATGCGGTTCAAGGGATGCTGAAATCCCTGGGTTACTATAGCGGACCCATTACAGGCTACTACGGCAATCAAACACAATCAGGTGTTAAAGCTTTTCAAAGCCGTTACGGCCTTCCGGTTACCGGAAACGTTGATGATCAAACCCTGCAGTCTATCCTATGGGCTTATGGAAATTTGAAAATTCCCAAGAAGCAGACGCCGCCAGCCCCAGCCCCGCCGCGTTCCGAACCGGCACCGTCCCAGCCTGAGCCAGCACCGGCACCGGCACCCCAAGCTCCTCCGAGTGCGGATTTAACGGCAGAGGAGCAGCAAATGTTGGACTTGGTGAACAAGGAGCGAGCTGCTGTGGGATTAGTTGCTCTAGTCGCAGATCCTGAACTGACCAAGACAGCAAGACTCAAAAGCCAGGATATGGTCGATAACAAATATTTCTCTCACGATTCACCGACATATGGCTCGCCTTTTGATATGATGGAGAAATTCGGTATTACCTATAACGCGGCAGGAGAAAATATCGCTTGTAATCAATCCGTGCAAGCTGCGCATGAGGCGCTGATGAATTCGCCTGGTCACAAAGCGAATATTCTAAGCAAAGATTACACGCACATTGGTATCGGTATTGTCGCCGGAGGACCGTGCGGTAAAATGTTCACCCAGCAGTTTATCGGGAAGTAAATAGTGGTCTGTCAGCCTCTGCCTGAACGAAGGGCAGGGGCTTTTTGGGTACAACCTGACGAGAGGATCATTGGCAGCCTGCATACGGGGGATCCCGGCAAAATCCCCGCTGGGCAAGCACGTGTTTCAGCTAGTGAGCGCTTAACGGTCATGGCCTAATAAAAAAACTCCGCAGAAAATTTCTGCGGAGGTCATATTACTTAAGTTGCAGATACCGGCTTAATCGCTTCTGTCCACTCGGTGTAGGTCTGAAGTGCTTTTCCTTGCTCGATCGCATGACGGGCCATGTAGATGCCTTCTTCAATGGAGCCGGCTTTCTGGGAAACCCAGAGGCGAACAGCGCTGTTCAGCAGCACCATGTTCAAGTAAGGAAGTTCAGCTTCTCCGCGCAAGACGGCCATCGCCGTTTCACCTTGCAGCTGCGCTGTCCATTCAATTTCAGGCACTTCAACCATTAATTCATAAATTTCTGGATCTACAATGAATAGTTCACTGGAGCCATTTTGAATGACGTAGGTCCTCGTACGTTTCTCGATGGATAGATCTTCAGAGCCTTCCATGCCTTGCACAACGATTCCGCTGGTAATTCCCAGCTCGATGAGTAAATTCGTTATTTTCTCGAAAACCGTGCCATGAAACACACCGACGGCCATGAACGGGGCCTCCGTGAAACGAAGCAGCTTCTCGGCGGTGTTAAACACAGTCCGCAAGCCGAGCTCCTTGCGGAGTTCGCGCAGCTCGCCAAGCGGTGCGCACCAGCTTTCAGTAGGCGCGAATAGGAAGCCTGTTCGCGCCGCTGCGGATACCAGCGCCTCGCGTGACGAGGTTAGCGCCGGAACGCCAAGTGCGTCCAGCACGTCAGTCAGCGTGATGCCCCATTTGGGCGGCATGCTCGGGCTGCCGTGCAGCGTAGTCGGGAGGCCGCAAGCCGCAAGCACAAATGCGGTCGGCAAGGTCGCAATGAACGTGCGGGTGCGTCCGTCGTAAGGTCCTGCACAGTCCATGCTGCCAGGTATCGGATAGGAAAACGTACGTTTACGAAGCGCGTGGATGAAGGCTTTGATCTCATCCGGCGATTCCATCTTAATCCGCTCAGCTACAAGAAATGCACCCATTTGAGCCTGAGTAGCGCCGCCGGTTAACATAAGTTCTGCTGCTTGGGATGCCTCTTCATACGAAAGATCTCTTGCTCCGCGTTTTCCGCGTCCTACTTCTTTTAGTAAAGATATCATCGTTTGCGGCCTCCTTGATTCTGATCTCGTAGTAATTGGTACACCTTGACGATGGAGGTAGCGACATCTACCAGACGTTTACGCTCATTCATGGCTTGTTTGCGCAAAAAGTCGTAGGCTTCCGCTTCGGAAATCCCTTTAATCTCGCATAAGATCCGCTTGGCTTGATCGACCCATTTGCGCTCCTCCAGCTTGGAGAGAAGCTGTTCGCGCTCCTGCTGCCATTCGGTTCGATGAAAATAGTGATTTACGCCTAATAGCAGAGCGCAGTGAATTTCAAGCGGACTCATCGTTGAACCGATTAAACCATCTATACCTGCATCCATTCTGCATTCATTAGAAGGAAAAGTGTGCGAATCACACCACCAGAAGAGGGGGAGGCTGCGCTCAGCCAATATGCGTTTGCGCCAGGTTTCCACTTGATCGGGGCTTACACTTAATAGAACAGCATCAACTTTAGGAATGATGAAGGAAACTTCTTTACTTGTGGATGCCGTATAGACGCGAAAGCCCAAGTCTTTCAATACCTCGTCAGGTATGGATGCTTGTGTACGATTAGAATAGCTCATCTCGTTTGTTGATGGTGAGGAGGTAGCTGAGCGAGTTTGCTTCAACTCGTCGATCAGTATAAATGATTGCAACATTTGAATACCTCCATCGTTGTAAGCTTTTACTCTATGGTAACTTCATGTGAGGTTTATTGGGTGTTTGAATGGTTATACGGCATTACTATAGCATATGAATTTGATTTTTGTCGATATAATAGGTGGAATGGATGACCTGAATTTTTTTGTGTTACGTTTATTGACATAGGTGCAAAGCCGTACTATAATCAAGTTAGAAATCGGCACAATGGTGTGCCCCTAACGCAGGCAATGGCGCCTATCCCCTTACAAATACGTAACCGGATAGGCTTTTTATGTTTACTTTTCAAAATACGACGAAACATGCTGTTCACGAAGATGTGGCAGCAGTGGCAAAGAGGCCGACAAACATCCCGATGTATGTAGGGGTATGTTTGTCGGCCTTTTCTGTCCATGGGTGTGCAGACAGAGAGCAAACAGGATAGGGAAAAAAGAAGGCGAAAAGCCTCAAAAGGAGAGGGACGCACATGGTTGATCGGAAAAGTTTTTTGCAAGTGGGACACAAAGGGTCTTTGTTCAGTTCATTCTTGTATTTTGACATGAGCTTCATGGTATGGGTGATTTTAGGGCCTTTGGCGGTTGTACTCGCGAATGATTTCCACTTGAACGCTGCTGAAAAAGCAAACCTCGTTGCCTTGCCTACATTAGGTGGAGCGGTACTCCGACTGGTGCTTGGCGTACTGACCGATAAGATTGGTCCTAAGCTTACAGGTCAAATTGGACTTGCGCTAACCTTGATCCCATTGTTCTGGGGATGGCAGTTCGCTGACACGATGGGCGATATGTACTTCGTAGCGTTGATGCTCGGTATTGCCGGGGCGAGTTTTGCAGCCGCATTGCCGTTAGCCAGTTCCTGGTATCCACCGCAATATCAAGGTCTGGCGATGGGCATCGCTGGAGCAGGGAATAGCGGGACGATCTTCGCTACGCTTTTTGCCAACCGGATTGCCCAGCATTATGGCGATTGGCATGTTGTTTTCGGTATTGCGATGATTCCAATAGCGGTCACTTTGGTTGTTTTCAGTATTTTAGCTAAAAACAGCCCGAATAAACCAGCACCTAAGACCGTTGCTGAATATGGCAGAGTTTTGAAACAGAAGGATTCCTGGTTGTTCTGTATTTTATATAGCGTAACGTTCGGCGGTTTCGTCGGCATGTCCACCTACTTAACCATCTTCTTTAATACACAATATGGTCTTTCACCGGTACGTGCTGCTGATTTTACAACCCTATGCGTAATCGGCGGTAGTTTCTTCCGACCAGTAGGCGGTTGGTTAGCCGATAAATTAGGCGGCATTCGGATGTTGATGGGATTGTATGGAGTTGTCGCATTAATGATGGCGGGGATTTCAACGCTTCCGGCGCTTTCGGTTACAACGGTCTTGTTATTCATCGCGATGATGGCTTTTGGCATGGGGAACGGTTCGGTCTTCCAGCTTGTGCCTCAACGCTTCAAGTCGGAAATCGGCGTGGTCACGGGTATTGTCGGCGCTGCCGGCGGCTTGGGCGGATATTTCCTGCCTAAAATTCTCGGGAATGTGAAATTGGCCACAGGTTCTTTTGCACCAGGGTTCCTTATTTTAAGTGCAATTGCCGTGTGCTGCGTGATTCTGATCGCCTCTGTGCAAGGACAATGGAAGCGCAGCTGGATTGGCGATGGCGGTAAAGTGAAAGCAGCTCCACCAGCCATTGATAGCGTGCATGCTTAAGTATGGGCAGAATGCTGGTCCTGTGAGGAATTAACAACAGGATCAGCAGCTCCTTCCAAGTGAAAGTAAAGGGTTTGCTCATGCAGCTTGCGCCCTTCTGCAGGCTGTATGCGCAAAGACGTTTACGACTTGCCGTCTTTGGCAGTTCAACCCGAGCTGCTTAATCTCCATATCCCATAATTGCCATTTGGGAGTATCCGTATCGAGCAGATCACTGCTCCCGAATGGACTTTTTAAACGGGATATGGGTAACAAAATGGGATATAGAGATAGACACAGTAGAGAGGAAGATGAGACCATGACTCAAAAAGAAAAGTTGGTTTTAGTCGGAAATGGCATGGCGGGTGTTAATGCAGTTGAACATTTGCTTAAACTTGCTCCGGATAAATATGAGGTAACGATTTTTGGGAGTGAGCCTCATCCGAACTATAATCGGATTTTGCTGTCCTATGTCCTTTCGGGGGATTCCAACATTGAAGATATTGTTATTCATCCTTATGAATGGTACAGAAACAACCATATAACGCTTTATACCAACCAAACTGTGACGGCACTCGATACCGCAGCTCAAACGGTCACGAGCGATAAAGGTATAACCGTTCCTTACGATAAATTGATTTTGGCGACAGGGTCCAATCCTTTTATGATTCCAATGCCAGGTGCAGATAAAGAAGGAGTCATGGCCTACCGAACTATTCGTGATTGTGAAATCATGATGGACTCCGCGAAAAAGTATAAAAAGGCGGTTGTCATCGGCGGAGGGTTGCTCGGTTTGGAAGCCGCCAGAGGTTTCCTGAACCTAGGGATGAAAGTGGATGTCGTTCATATCTCAGACGCGATCATGGATCGTCAGCTGGATCGCACAGCGTCCAAAATGCTGCAAGCAGCTCTGGAGGAACAAGGCATTAACTTCCTGCTGGCGAAGCAGTCCGCAGAAATCGTCGGCCACAAACGGGTTACCGGCTTGAAATTCAAGGACGGCACCATGACGGATGCGGATCTGGTCGTCATGGCAGTGGGGATTCGGCCAAATGTAGAACTTGCCAAAAATTCTGGTGTGGAATGCAATCCCGGTATTATTGTAAATGACTACATGCAAACAAATGTTCCTAATGTGTATGCGGTTGGGGAATGTGCGATGCATCGCGGCGTTGCCTACGGGCTGGTTGCGCCGCTCTACGAGCAAGGCGCTGTGTTAGCGAAGCATTTGGCAGGCGTGGAAACAGGTCCTTATGAAGGCTCAGTTCTTTATACGAAGCTGAAAGTGTCAGGTGTTGACGTATTCTCTGGCGGGAAATTTGTGGATGAAGAAGGCACCAAAGCGATTCGAATTCATGACGAATTCACTGGCGTGTACAAAAAAGTGGTCATTAAGGACAACAAAATTATTGGTGCTGTACTCTTTGGAGATACGTCAGACGGCACGCGGCTCATGCAAATGATTCGTGAGGAAACCGATATCAGCGGGATGGCCAAAACAGCGATTTTGACGGATTCAGCGAGCGGTGGCGGAGCAGCATCCGGTGTTGCCGAGATGAAAGACGATGCGATTATTTGCGGATGTAACGGGGTAACGAAGGGGACGATCTGTTCTGCGATTAAAGATCAAGGTTTGACCTCAGTTGAAGAGGTGAAAAATTGCACGACAGCTTCCCGTTCCTGCGGCGGATGTAAACCGCTTGTCAGCGATTTGTTAGCTTATACGCTAGGCTCCTCCTACGATAAAAATGCCGTTAAAGAATCCATTTGTTCTTGCACAGCACATACACGGGATGAAGTGGTCGAAGCGATTCGTGAAAAAGGATTATCGCATGTTCGTGAAGTCATGAGCGTGCTCGGTTGGAAAAATGAAGAGGGCTGCTCCAAATGCCGCCCTGCGCTTAACTACTACCTGGGCATGATTAGCCCTGAAACGTATAAGGACGACAGCACTTCGCGCTTCGTTAACGAGCGTATGCATGCGAATATTCAAAAGGACGGTACGTACTCCGTTGTTCCACGGATTTATGGCGGCGTTACGAATCCGACGGAATTGAAGCGTATTGCTGAAGTAGCGGAGCAGTTCAATGTTCCGACTGTGAAGTTCACGGGCGGGCAACGTCTAGATTTGCTAGGCGTGAAAAAGGAAGATCTGACGGCCATGTGGGAAGCGCTGGATATGCCGTCCGGTTATGCCTACGGTAAAGCCCTGCGTACGGTCAAAACATGTGTCGGCGACACGTTCTGCCGGTTCGGTACAGGGGATTCCATGGCGGTGGGCATCGAGCTGGAGAAGCGTTTTGAGCGCTTAAATACTCCGGCCAAAGTGAAGCTCGCGGTATCAGGATGTCCCCGGAACTGTGCGGAATCCGGTATCAAGGATTTGGGCATCGTCTCCGTTGATGGCGGGTGGGAGCTGTATGCCGGAGGTAACGGCGGCGTGAAGGTGCGCGTCGGCGATCTTTTAACAACCGTGAAAACAGAACAAGACATTATTGAATATACCGAAGCTTATTTGCAGTATTATCGCGAAACCGGGAAATACGGCGAACGTACAAGCGAATGGGTGCACCGTTTGGGAATTGAGCAGATTCGTGCTGTTGTAGAAAACGAGGAAGAGCGCAAACAACTATGCGCCCGGATTGATCAAGCGCTTGCCGTTACGAAGGACCCTTGGAAACAAGCCATCGATAGCAAGAAAATTCAACGCGATCTCTATGAAGTCGTCGAGCTTACCTAACGAAATCACTCAGGAGGAGAAGACCATGAAGACACAAGAAGAGCAAATGATTTGGGTTGAGGCCGTATCTTATGAGGATTTAGCGGTAAATACAGGCAAGACGTTTCGGTATCAAGGGGAGGAAGTAGCCCTCTTCAAGATGAACAGCGGCAAACTGTCGGCAATTCAAAATCGTTGTCCACATAAAGCAGGCGTGCTTGCGGAAGGTATCGTCTGTGACGAGCACGTCTTCTGTCCGATGCATGATCGCAAAATCCATCTTTCAACGGGGCTCGTGCAAGCCCCGGATACGGGATGCGTGCGGACCTATTCGACGAAAGTTCATAATGGCCTTGTATTCATTGGGTTTCTGGTATGAGCACTCGAGCAACGTGCTGACGAACGTTGCCCTCGAACCGTGCATAGAAGACCGTATCAGCTTAATTGGCTAGGCCAAAGAACGAAGTTGGTACGGTCTTTTTCTGCGCCAAGAAGCTTCAAAACTTCCTGTTCAGGCGCATCGGAAATACGGACGCCGTTCCATGTCTCGATGACGATTTTGCGCAGCTGATGCTGTTTTAGCAGTTGCCGGAACATGAGCTTGAGCTCGTGGGCAGTCTCAGCTAAATCATGGTTTTCTGCAGAGAGCTGGTAGATGCGCTTCCCGTTGTTTTCGATCCAATACAACCACTCGCTGCCTTTGAGAGCTAAGTAATTGCCGGTTTTGCGCGAGAAGGAAATACCGGGTTTTTCAGGCCAGGGAACAAGCAGCCCACAAGGATTGGCTGGATCGACAGCACTAACTAGCGTGAAAGAAGACGAGTGGTCAGTTCCTTGTGCCATTGGCTGATGCAGAAGACGAATAAAGTCTTTCGTCGCGAATTGAAGAGCATGCAAATCGGTGATGAACAGCCCTCGGACGACAAGCCCCCACTCTTCCAATTGACGCAAGGCGGTATGAATCGCCTCCCATGGATAGGGACAAAGCGCAGAGACGAGGTCCTTGGTAATAAGACCATAACGCTCTAACAGATGATGCGTCCACTGCATGGCGGAGGATTGCTTATCAAAGGCCTCATTATGCAGTGTGCTCAGGGCATACCAACGGCCAAGCCCTGATTGGAATTTGTCCCCTTTCTTCGAAGAGGATACGCCCGTGGCATGAAGCCGCAGCGGCGCGAACTGATCATTAGCCGCGTGACCATCCCAGACAAGTTGGAGCAACTCTTCTAATAATAAAGAAGGGGTTTTTCCGGTTTCAAGGCCAAGCTTGCTGAGAAACACAGCCCCTTTGGCTTCCATAAGGCTCAGGAGTTCCGGAGAAGAGGCAGGTCTATGGTGCATCCTGGCAAGGCAGGGTTCGAATAGTGTGGAACTTTCTGCTAGAAAGAAAGCGATGCGACCTTCTTTTTCGCCCTCTTCCTTGTGGCCTATCCAGATAACTTCACCTGATGAACATAACATATCCAAGTCCTGTTTCCGGTAGGATAACTGCCTTGTCGGGAAGAAAACGGATTCCCAGAGTGAAATGGGCAAAAAGAAACCTTGCAAATCGGTGATGATTTCACGCAGCTGCTCCATACCGGGAACATATGTTCTGCTGATGAGTTTACGCATGAGCGGCATGTGCAGCAGATAGGTAAGCGGAGGAATAGCTGAGCTCTCGCGTCTTAGAATCTGCAGAGATTGGCGTACTAAGCGGGAAGCGACCTTGCTGCTTGTCCAAAGCGACTCCACTTCAGGATCGGCGAAAGGTGCAGGTTCCAATAAGCGGGAAGCGACAGCTTCTTCGATCCAGCTTTCAATATGCGCAATCTCCAGCTCGTAGCGGTCTGAGAGCTCTTCAGCTGTGAAAGACAGCCGCCCGTCCGCATATCGTTGGAAGATGAACGTTCTGGCAAGAGGATCTAAGGTGAGCGAAGTATAAAATGTGACTTCATCGCTGCATATATAACGCGTCTCGCCGGTGAAGGAGATGGCGGAGGTTTTGCCTTGCTCCAGCAGTTCCTTTATCCATGTCTGAGCTGAGGCTTCAGTGGTAGATCCAGCTTTGACGAGTTCGGTGACGGAAGCGTCTCCGCGTTCTTTTAAATAACGAAAGACTTGTTGAGGAGATGTCCATGCTTCTTCCGCCCAGGAAAGTTTGGTTTCTTCGTCTTCCAGGACTTGAGGATTTATCGCGTTACGAACCGTCTCCGCTCCAAAAATATCGGCGGCCATCTGCCGGCTGAAGCCTAGTAATTCCACTTGCAAATCCTGAGATAAGCTATCGGATTCATAGATTTTTTGGGCAACATAATCGGATTGAAATTGAGCGGCCAGCGGTGAAGGGAAGTGGTTGCGATGAACCGCAAAGTGGATTTCTCCTGCTTGCATCCCCTCCAGGATGCTTCGCAAATGCTCCAAATCGACATGCTCTTCCAAACATTCGCGCATGGCTTCTTGAAAGAGCGGAAACCGCTCTTTGTAGGGCAGCGCTTCTTTCATCAACTCCTGGCCGCGAAGCCTTTTCAGCCAAGCGGGCATTCGTGTGAAACTGCGGGAAAGCAGCAGGGAGGTTTCCGCAAGCCGCTGGAAGGCCGCACCGAACATGCCGGATTCCGCGACAGCTCCGATAACCAATTGTTCCGCTTCATTATAGGAAAGGGACATGATAGCCTGCGTAATCGTTTCTTGATAGCTGGGAAAAATCAATTCGATGCCGTTGTCCTTGGCATTTGTATAGATGGCCTGATGTCCGTTTTGGTTCAGATGCTTCTCGAGCGCCATAAGCCAAGTCCGGTTGACTTTCCGTCCAAATAAGCTGTGAAGCACGTAATGCGTTTGGTTCTGTTCATCGGCGAAAGTTTCAATAACAACCGTTTGATCGGTCGGTACCGTGTTGACCGCAATTTGATTGCGAATGAGCCCAATCAAGGCATGACTGGCTTCCGTATCGAAAAAGTACTGCTCTATGAGCCATTCTTGGACGTCTACATCTCCCTTTGTATGAGACTGCGCATTCAAGCGATCCCGCAGCTCACGCCAAAGCAACCCCGTTTGAACCCCGAGCTGATAGGATTTCCCGCCAGTTTCCCCGCGCCAGAAGGGGATTTCGCTGTACCGGTTCTCGGCTTCCTGCACATAAATGCGCTCCGGGCGCTTGCGAACGATGCGCCACGAAGCCGTACCCAGCTGGAATACGTCGCCGATCGACGATTCATGAATGAACTCTTCATCCAGCTCGCCCAGATGAAGGCCGGTTTCATTATGATGCACGGGATAAGCCGTGCTCTGAGGAATCGTGCCCGCGCCTGTCAGCGCGGCCATCTGCGAGGCCGCTACGCGTTCCAAGCGGCCGGTTTCGCGATCCCATGCGATAAGCGGACGCGCAAAGGGGTATAACCCCGCGAGCACCTCCAGCATCGCGAGCCAGCGCTCCCGCGGCATCTCGCGGAAGGAGTCGCTCTGTGCGAGCAGGCGCGCCAGGAGCGCGACATCCAGCTCGTCGCTGAGCGACGCCATCGCGACGAGCTGCTGTGCCAGGACATCGAGGCTGCCCCGCGGGATGCGGATGGCCTCGATGTCGCGCGCGGCGATCCGCCGGCTGAGCACGGCGAGCTCCGGCAGCAGGCTGCGGCTGCGCGCCAGCAGCACGCCGCGGCTGACGCTGCCGACGGCATGGCCGGCG
>NZ_BILW01000026.1 GCF_004000765.1 Paenibacillus chondroitinus NBRC 15376
CTCACTCAGCATGACTCGGCGGGTTTCCCGGACCTGAGACGGCCTTGAACGCTCGCTCGCGGGAGGCTCGGGGGGATATTTATCACTTCTTCAAATATGCCTCATTGTACTCCCCAATAATCTGGTCGCCGCCGTTACGCTTCCAGCGCTCAATCTCCTGCGCAAAGGCTGCTTTATCGAGTTTCCCCAGCATATAGTTGTACGTCGCATCAGAGATGACTTTGTACAGTTCAACGCCACGCTCGTCGTAGGTTTTCGACTCTAACCCCAGTGTCGGGTCCTTAACGATATATTTCTCGTTGTCCAAGCTGAGCTTATCCGCCAGCTGTGACAGGGACTCGCTCTCCGCGACCTGCTTCACCTGCGGGTTGTTCAAGTCCGCGATCATGAGCGCATACAGCGCATTCACTTCGTTCACGCGAATCTTGGATGTCTCTTCCAGCAGCTGGACTTTGTCCCCAATGGTGGTGTAATGACGTCCCTCCAAGCCATACTTCATCAGGTTGGCGACATCTTTATCCATCGACCGGTCAAAAAATTGCAGCACCTGCTTCAGTTCCGCCTCCGTGCGAATCGCTTTTTTGGAGAACAGGTACAGCGCGCTGTAGTTCGGAATCGACCAGATCTTAAAACCCATTGGTCCTTCGATATGATTCACGAGGGTGAATTTAGCCGAAGGGTTCACAAGCTGCACCTCGTCCGAAAGGCGCTGCACATCCTGCATGCTGCCAATATAGACGCCCGCGATGCCGCGAATCAGCTTATCGCGCTGAACTTCTTTGCTGGTAACGGCAAAATCCGAGTTAATAAGCTTTTCGTCGTACAGCTTTCTCATGAAATTCATTGTATCCACATAAGCCTGCGTTTCGAACTCCGGCACCAGCTTCCCATTCGCAACGCCCCAGTTATTCGGAGTGCCGAAGTAGGAGCTCAGCGTTTTGAAAGCGCCGAAAACCAAGTCATTTCGGTCCGTTAGCCCGATGGTATCATCCTTGCCGTTGCGATCGGGATCGCCATACGTGAAAGCTTTTAACACTTGATACAGCTCATCAACCGTCGTCGGCTTGGCCAGCTTCACATTGTTCAGCCAGTCCTCGCGAATGATAATCCCTTGCCGGGAAGACGGCCGCTCGGTATACAAGCCATAGATTTTGCCATCGACAGCCGCCTGTCCCAAAATCTCCTTATTCAACTGCTTCAAATTCGGATAAGCTGACAAATACGGTCCGATATCCCAAAAGGCGCCGGAGCGGATCGAATTTTTCATCAACATGTAGTCTGTATATTTCACGTAGGTTGCTTTTTTCAGCGAGTTCGTGGTGAGGGCTGTGTTCATTTTATCGGTGTATATGCCATCCGGAACCCAATTCAATTCCAGCTTCGTATTCGTAAGCTTTTCGATCTCCTGAACGAGCTCGGGGATAGGCGGATGCGGAAAATGAAGCGGTGCCATAATCGAAATAACAGGGCGATCACTGCTCGCCTCGTTGGCTCCCGTAGTGCTTCCTTTCGTGCAACCACTGATCAAAACAACCATCAGCAGGCCATAGATAAAGAGACGACCGCGCTTATAAACTTTCCTGTTTACCTGTGTGTTCATGACCCTTCCCCCTTGGTGCAGCAGCATTTTCCGGTCATAATCAGAGAAAATGATTATCCGCCAGACAGATGATTATTGCTCTTAACGACAGACTTGACTACAATACATAGATACAGAACTTAGATACAGAAGTGATCATCCTAAGATAAGGTGTTGGCTGCGATGCCCAATTTAAGTTTTCTCAGCAAAATGACCATATTCGGGTTCTTGCTCAGCACGCTCCCTGTTATTTTTATCGGCGCTTTTGCCTTCATGACCTCGTCGAATGAGATCCAAAAAAATGTCAACGAAGGAAAAATGCAGTTAATCACCCAAATCAACTCCAATGTAGAGCAGAAATTAACGACTGTCAACCATACACTTAATCAGGTCATCAACTCCACCGTGCTCAAAAAGGCGATGGATATGCCGCTAACTGTAAACGATTTCATGATGTATGACGATCTGCGCAGCGAAATCCGGTATATGCAATCTTTTGACACGAAGCTCGAAGATGTCATCTTGATCAATGCCCGCGAGAACTGGATGATTAAGAACTCGGGGTTGTACCGTTTTGACGGCTACCCCTTTTACGATAAATTGCTGAACCTGATGAACACGCAGGAGAACAGCACCTGGATTTTGAACCCGTCGAAATGGTTTTTCACGGAGGAGAATGCTCGGAGCGTAACTTGCGATTACAGCATCTCACTGGTCAAAAAGCTGCCAACCACCGGACTGGAGAAATACGGCCTGGCGATGGCCAACATTCCAGCTTGTTCCCTGCAGGATCTGATTCAAAGCGATACGAAACATCTGGAAGATATACTGATTATGGACGAGCATAACCAGATTCTCATGCATCCGGATGCCAGCCTGATTGGCAAACCTATTGCGGAGGCCGGCCTGAAGGACTTAAGCCATCTAACGGCGCCTACGGGTCAATTCACAGCGGATATCAGCGATAAGCGCTATTCTGTGAGCTACCTGCACTCGAACTTGAATAATTGGACTTATTTGTCCCTAACCTCCATCGACAGCTTGACCACGGAATCGCGCAAAATCAGAGTCTACACGATCTATGTTTGCATCCTGATGCTGCTTCTGTCCATGCTGCTCGCTTGGCTCGGTTCGCGCAAAATGTACTCGCCCATCCAGCTCCTGCTCAATCAAATCGGGGGCCTCGTTACCGTGAACCAGAAGCGGAAGGCTAACGAGTTCCAGATGATCAGCGAGCACGTCCATACGTTATTCCAATCCAAGTCCCAGCTGGAACGGGAGGTTCATCAGCATATCGGCCAGGTGCGGACCTTCTTCTTGATCAAAGCGTTCCAGGGTCATATCAAAACGAGCGAGCTGCCCGATAAATTAGCCCAATTCGGCTATACGAAGCATATGGACGAATGGAAAACGATGTCCGTTATTACCCTGCAAATCGACTCTATCGACAATACCCGATATGAAAAAAGGGACATGGAGTTGCTGCTTTTCGCCGCGCACAATATGATTGAGGAGCTCATCCCTTCCGACCAGCGGCTCGCTCCGGTCATTATCGATCAGACGGTGGTGACCTTGATTGGAAGCCCAGACAGCGAAGCCGACGCATTCCGCAATAAGGTCTACGCCCTGACGGAGCAGATGCAGCAGCACATCTTCAGCTACTTGAATCTGCATGTCAGCATCGGGATGAGCCTTCCCATCCATGCTTTTTCGCAAATGTCGATCGCCTACAAAGAAGGGCTGGAAGCTCTGAAGCATCGGATCAAGCTCGGCGAAGGGATCATTATTCAGTACGAGAATATTAACTCGGGCAAACATTTCTTGAATTTGAACTATCCGAAGCCGCTCGAAAATGAATTGATGGACGCCATCAAAGTTGCCGAAAAGGATAAGTCCAAAGAGCTGCTGCGACAGCTCCTGCAAGCCGTATTCGCCGCTCCGCTTTCGCCGCAGGAATATCAGATCCCGCTGGCTCGGCTGCTTAACAACCTGCTGATGGTGATGCAGGAATCCGGCATTTCCTTGAATCAAATTCATCCGAACAAGGGCTCGCTTTTCGAAGAGCTGTTGAATTTGCATATGACGGCGGAAATCGAAGATTGGTTCTGGACAGAGGTCATCCACCCGCTGATCCGCATCTACCGCGACCGCCAGGATGCGCAGTATCACAATATTTCAGAGAAAATTATCGATCTTGTGCAAAAATATTACGATACCGACCTCACGCTGGAGGACTGCGCATCCAGACTGCATTACAATGCGAATTATTTAAGCAGCATTTTCCGCAAAGAAACGAATTGCTCCTTCAGCGACTATTTGTCCGCCTACCGGTTCAACATGGCGAAGAAATGGCTGTCGGAGACGGATATGCCCATCAAGGATATCTCGTCCAAGCTGCGTTATAACAACTCGCAGAACTTCATCCGGTCCTTCCGCAAGCAAGAGGGGATTACCCCGGGGCAATACCGCGATAAGCAAAAAGAAGGCGCTGCTCTATAATCCCGAGCAGCACCCAACGCCAAAAGCCTCCGGAGCCACCAAGCCGTTGTTGGTGGTTTCGGAGGCTTTTGCCTCTTCGTTAAACTAGGTGAGCTAGCTGGCTGTCCAGCTTTCTACTCGCTTGGATCTACAGCTGCCTTAAGTGCCGCACGGTTGTTCCATAAGAACGACACAACGCTGTTGCGTTCCTCAAAGAACGCCTCTTTTTCATCCAAGTAGTCTTTACCGCGACCATGTACGCTGAAACGATCATCGTTGTAGTTCATCAGCGTCCACTGCCCCCCACGCTTGTTATCAGCGAACACAAGGTATAGTTTCTGGCCCGAAGGATCCCACTTCGCATACGACGAAAAGTTGTCCAAAATCAAGCCAATGTCATCCTTCTTTTTAATTTGCATGATCTTATCTCCTTTTCATTATGATTTAGGCATATTTAGTAGAACAGGAACATAGTAAACGAGAATGCCTGAAAATGTTGTCGGACTGTGTGGATCGTTCATGGGAACCTTTGTCGAATGGCAATCTTTCTGGCATTTCGTGAGACTGTCAGGCTTATAAAAGCGAAAAAAGCCGAGGACATGACGTCCTCCGGCTCACTCTGCAAGAAGAATAACTAGAATTCCTCCAGCTATTTCCTAGTTATTTCCATTCCATCTTCATTTATCTGGAAATTCTCCTGTTATTATGCCCCGTTCGAGGCATATGAAGGCATTTCCGCCGGAATTAGATGGACAATTTCCCGTTATTCAATCAAACCGTAATTTCTAGTACAATTAGCAGTAGTTTTTCCAGTTAAACCGGCCGGACCGGCTTGAGGGCTTGGAGCCTAGAGGCTGCGGGGCCGAAAGTCTGCCGTCTCGCTTACCGCTATTTGCCGCCACGCAAAAGCTTACAGCCCCGCCGCTGCATAAACTTTATCAAAGCCCGCTTTGGAACGCTGAGCCAAGCTCTCCGGGGAATCCGTCGGTGGCGTAGCCATCAAAATCTCCTGCGAAACAGCGCCTTTATAGCCGATTTTCGCTAGACCTTGCAGGAAGCCTGCCAAGTCGATCACACCTTCGCCTGGGTACACACGTCCGTTATCCAACACTTCCTCCACCGGAACGTCCGGCGCGTCGTTGATGTGGACGTGGACGATCTGCTCAGGACGCAGCTTCTCGATGTCTGCTACTGTTAACCCGTTCGTGTACCAGTGGTACGCATCGAACAGCAAACCAACGTTGCTCTCGCCGATCGCATCAATCCAATCCAGCGTCTCTTCGAGCGTCCAGATGAACGGATGTTTCCAGCGTGTGCGCAGGTGGTGCGGCCCCACGAACTCTAGGCCAAGACGGATGCCGTAGGCGCCAAGGATTTGCGCGCAAGTGCGCAATCTGCGCGTAGCCAGCGCCATGAAATGCGCAGCATTCAGATCCGTCGATGGCAGAACGTACGTGCAGCAGCTCGTGCAGCCAAGCGCTGCCGCCGCTGCGGCTGCTTGAGTCAGCTTCGGCAGGTCAGCGCGGAAACGCTCCTCGGATCCGCGCCATTCCACCGGTAGACCGATGGAGCCAATAACAAGGCCATGCTTGTTCAGCAGCTCGCGCGCACCGTCTACGCTATGGCTATCCACTAGGGCAAGCGCGTCGATATCGACGGCTGCAAAGCCGTATTTTGCCGCTAGCTCAATGAACTGCTCATTGCTCTCCAGCTTGCCAAGTCCTGCTCCCGTTAACCCTCTAAGCATCGTGTTTCCCTCCCGATTTAGATGTCCCAGTTTAGTTTCACTTCATTCCCTGTCCGGGAAGATTCATAGATGGCATCAAGAATTAAATTGTTTGTGTAGCCGGATAAAGCGGATGTAATCGGTTGTTTGCCTTCCCGAATGCACGTAAGGAAATGTCTGCTCAGACGCAGGCGCTCTCCTTCGTCATTCTCAGGCTTTTTCAAATCTGTCTCGATAGCCCGATTGAACTTCTCAGTCAGCAGTTTCCCGGATGCTCCCTTGTAGCTTGCGCCGCCGTCAGAGCCCATCAGATGAATGAACGGCGTGTTATCCGTGTCCATATGAACCGCCCAGCTAACTTCCAACGTCAAGGTGCTGCCGTCTTCCATCCGGATGAGCGCTGTAGCCAAATCTTCCACATCATACGTGCCGTTCCAGTTAGGCGTCCCCCATGTACCAATCCCCTTCTTGCGAGGGCCGAATTCGGCATAAGTAGCACCAAAGACGGAGACAGGCTTCGGATTACCCATCAGGTAGAGCGCAAGATCCAACATGTGAACCCCAATATCAATCAACGGGCCGCCGCCCGATTCGTCCATTTTCGTAAACCATGTGCCCCAGCCCGGAATCCCTTTGCGGCGGAACCAGCCTGTTTTGGCTGTGTAAATTTTCCCGAGCTCACCTGCTTCAACCTGCTCTTTGATCAACTGCGGGACAGCTTCCCAGCGCATTTGGTGGCCGATCATGACCACTTTATCCGAAGCTTCGCTAGCTTTCAGAATCTGTTTAGCTGCTGCTGCATTAATGCCCATCGGCTTTTCAATCAACACGTGTTTGCCGGCTTCAATAGCTTGCACAGCAAGGGAAGCATGATGCTGGTTAGGCACACCAATAATGACAGCGTCTACATTACTGCTTTGAATAAGCTCTTCAGGGCTAGCCGCTACGTGAGCAATGCCGTATTCTTGAGCTTTTGCTTGCGCTAAAGGCAAATAAGCGTCCGTAATCTCTGTAATTTCACAGGAATCCGCCAATTTCGAAAACTCGCGTATATGCACGCCGCCGATGTTACCGGCACCAATAATACCAATTCTAATTTTATTGCTTCCCACGTTCTGTTCCTCCTCATAAGTACATCCTGTACGACCTGCTTTTATGATAAAATAAAGGCAGTAGAAAAACGCACCTATATTTCGGAAAACGTCCCATTTCTTCGAAGGAGATTAGCCGAGTATGACGTACTTTCCCGACTATTTGAAAACGTACCCAAACATGCACTCATCCTTCCCTTTTCATATCAGCAAAAATACGCTGGGGCACGGCTTTCGCGCACACCGCCACGATTTCCTCGAGTTCTCCTATGTCATCGAGGGTACCGGGTCGGAAAGCATTAATGATGTCAACCATGAGATGAGGGCGGGCACGTTCACGTTCGTGCTGCCTTATCAGGTGCATGAAATTTTTACGGATCCCGGACAAAATCTGGTCCTGTATAATTGCATGTTCAGCATGGATTTGTTGATGGAATCAGGGAGCGATCCCGGTCTGTCAGGGCTTTTGGGTGAGATGACGGCCTTGCCCGCCTATGTCCAGCTGCATGGACAAGATCAGCAACAGATGCTCGCTCTCCTTGAGGAGATGTATCAGGAATATAACGGCACTGAACGATACAGGCAGACGCTTTTAAAAGGCAAGCTGAAAGAAATTCTCATCCGCTTCGACCGCCATCGTTGGAAGCAAGCTCCCCTTGCGGAGGCAGCGGCGATCCCGCTTCACAGCACGAAGACGCATCACTCCGTTTGGCCTATCATTCATTATATTCACCGCAACTATCAGGAGGAGCTGGCCTTATCGGACCTCGCTGCGAAGTTCGCGATGAGCGCCTCGCGGATCTCTGAAGTGATCAAACAGACGACTGGCCAAACGTTCGTCCACTTCCTGCACGACCTGCGCTTGCGTCATGCTTGCAGTCTGCTTGTGTCCACGGAGATGAGCGTAACGGAAATTGCGCTTGAGGTTGGATACGGCTCGTACAAGACGTTCTCCCGCATTTTCCGGGAAAGCAAAGGGATCGTGCCCAAAGATTATCGCAAGGCGGAGCATCATCGCCGGGTAACGTAAGCAACGTGGTCTATCTTCACCTCCGAGCGATTATACTTAACATAGTATATTTGAGTGCGAGGAGAGTGCTGATCTTGTCCAATGCGTTTGTAGCACGTTCTTTGGAAGAAGTGCGGTTCTGGTCCCGAATTATGAAGGAACATTCCCTTTTTCTGAAGCTGGGTTTCCGCTGCGAAGATACGCAGCTCATTCAGGAAGCGAATCAATTCTACAGCATTTTTGAGCAAATTGAAGCTAGAGCCCATTCGTATACCGAAGCGACGGATCCCTCGCAAATACAGCGTTTTAACCTGGAAGCACATTCAGCCGCAACGCACATTTGGGCTTTTAAAAGAAAAGTTCTTGGACTCATCATTCAATGCAAACTGCCAGGGGGCAATAACTTTCCCTTACTTGTTGATCATACGAGCCGAGAAGCCAACTATTTCAGGAATCGGTTGGAGGAATTAAACACGGGAAGACTGGACCCTTTACCTGACGCGATTATTCATGAAAATGTTTTCTTCCTGCGCATTATGGCGGATCATGCCAAGTTCATCGGACATCTGCTTGACCCGTCAGAGCGTCAATTAGTCGAGCAAGCCCGCAATTTCAGCCACGATTTTGATCAGCTGTTATTTCAAGCTATCGACCTGAGCGGCATGAAGCCGCAATCGCAGACAGACCCGCTTCTGGACCAATTCCTGGATCAGAACCGTGTTTCCGTCGTCTCGCTCCGCGACTTCAAGAAGACGGCCAGGGATTTAATCGAGGCCTGCAAAATCAAAAGCATCATCCATCCGCTGCTCGCGGATCACGTGTTTCGGGAGGCCGAGAGGTTTTTGTTTATCATTGATGCTTTTGAAGTGGCGCTCACGGGGAAACAACCAGGTGCCTAAAATAATACGGCCGCCATGGAAGGTAGGTATACCTTACCTTGGCGGCCTTTTAAATTTGCCGCGAAGGGGAACTGCAGGCCTCTATTTCAGCCAAACTAGCTATTTTTCCAATCAAAGGGAACTATGGGCCTCTATTTCTCCATGATTAGGCCATTTTGTTGTTTATCAGCTGAAATAAGACCCTCCAGTTCCCCCAAACTGCCACCCCCGACTCATCGGGCTTAAATAAGGCCCTGTAGTTCCCACACACGTTCGATCGTTACTCATCCTTCACCCACACGGACCTTGCCGAAATAAACCGCCACGCATCAGGCCATACTACTCCAGTCTCCTACGTTTTTATATATTCCTTGACAGGAATATTCCATTACAAGTATATTTAGTGTATGAACTCGACTATGAGTGCTCTCGCCGAGCCCAACCGTTTACACATGGTCGAACTTTTGCGTGACGGCCCCCTCACCGTAGGGGAAATCGCCGATCGACTTGGGCTTAACCAACCCCAGGTTTCCAAACATCTCCGCGTCCTCAGCGAGGCCGGAATCGTAGAGGTTCAACCGATCGCCAACCGGCGGATCTACAAGCTGCGGCCCCAGCCGCTCCAGGAGCTAGATGCCTGGGTGAAGTCTTTTCGCCGTATATGGGATGAGAGCTTCGACCGCTTGGACGCCTATTTGCAAGAACTGCAAAGCCAAGAAAGCAATTCTAAGGACAAGCCTTAGACTGTCGCCGCGGGTCCCGCTTTTCTGCTACTCTTACTGATCAATACTATTTTAAATTTATGGAGGTACTCACCCATGTCCGAAACTACAAACGCCCGCTCGCTAGTTATTACACGCACGTTCAACGCTCCTCGTGAGCTCGTCTTCCAATGTTGGACGAAGCCCGAACATCTCAGTCACTGGTGGGGACCGACAGGAATGCAACTGGAAGTATCCACGTGTGATGTTCGCCCCGGCGGCATGTTCCATTTCAGCATGAAATCCCCGGACGGCTTTCAAATGTGGGGCAAATTTGTATATAGCGAGGTTTCCCCTTCAGATAAACTTGTTTACACGAACTCGTTCTCCGATGCGGACGCGAACACGATCCGTGCTCCGTTCAGCCCGGTTTTCCCGCTTGAAATTTTGAATATCGTAACCTTCGAAGAGCAAGATGGTAAAACGGTTGTCACCATTAGCGGCGGCCCTGTAAACCCAACCGAAGAAGAAGCTGCTTTCTACACTTCTATGATTGAGAACATGGAACAAGGCTTTGGAGGTACCTTCAATCAACTCGACGAGTACTTGGCGAAACTTGCTTAATTCCCCATGCACCGGTTCACCTGAGCCGGTGTTTTTCTTTTACCTGCACCTTTGGTTGGCGCCTTTGCCCACACCTCCGCCTGCCGCTTTACCAACCATCCCCTCCTCCTGGAATGTCCGCCAGGCGTCACAAAAAAGCCCATCTCAACCGAATAATATAGGAAGCCGGATATTTTTCGGCAGCATTCGACTGAACCCAAAGGAGACTACCTCATGTTTCGCCATAAAATCATGAAACCCGGCGCGGCGCTTCTGCTGACGGCTGCACTTTTTGCCGGCGCAACACCGGTGTCCGCGCTATATTCCCCTTCGGTGAACGCCGTGACCAAGCAAATAACCGCTCAGGGCAGGACCTATAACGTAAGTGTCGTTACGGTCGATTTGACCGACCCGACTTTAGAGCTCGCTCCCGCCTTGGCTGACGGAGGCATCGGTCATGACGCTCCATTACAAGCGATCGCCGAGCGCGAAGGCGCCGTTGCCGCGATTAACGGCACATTTTTCAATGCCTATGAGTCTAATCCTTATATCCGCTACCCGAACGGGACGATGGTAGAAGCCGGTGAAGCTCTTCACTCCGGGGAAAATCAGACCTTTATTCTGAATCGGGATAAAGTGCCGAATATTCAGTTCGTGGACCTCGACATCGCCGTGCGGGTCAGTGAAGGGAACGGGACTTATACCATTAACCCTTGGGGGGTTAACAAGTATTACGGCGAAGGCAGCACCGACCAAGTGATCTGGTATACTCCGGACTTTGGCAGCTGGATCAACTTCCCGAACGGGACCAAGGTCGTCATCGAGGACGGGCTCATCACTCGCATCACGAACGATTCCGTGCAGGTTCCTGCCGGCGGTTACGTGCTGTTTGTCGGGGGCAGCGCCAACAACCGGCAGCACCTCCTGCCGAATCTGGACGTCGGCGATCGTGTCACGAAGGAGCTGCTGGCCAAAGGCGAAGGCGGCAGCTCTCTGAACGCTAAGTCGTGGCTCGCGGCGATCGGGGTCGGGCCGAAGCTGGTCACCGGCGGCGCTGTCGATCTCGACGTCACGCGGGACGGCTTCTCCGACCCGAAGGTGACCCAATCTGCCGCGGCACGCAGCTTCATCGGCATCGACAGGTCTGATCGTCTCGTGATGGGCACCGTGCCGAGCGCAACGCTTTCCCAGCTCGCCGCCATCACCCTTCAGCTTGGGCTGAAGGAAGCCATGAATATGGACGGCGGGTCCAGCTCCGGTCTGTACGCCAACGGCACCATGCTGACCTATCCCGGCCGCGAGCTGAGCAATGCACTCGTCGTGCGTAAGCTGGATAAGCCGAAGGTGCAAATCGATATCAACGGGCAGGCTGAGTATGACTACAGCGGCTTCATCGTCAATGAGACGACCGTTGTTCCGATCCGTCCCTTCATCACCGCGATGAATGCCGGTTTTCAGTGGGACGCCGCAACCCGGACGGCAACCATTACGAGCGGAGGCGTGACGATGAAGCTGAAGGATGGGAGCTCCACAGCGACGGTGAACGGCAAGTCGGTCTCCGTGCCGGTCCCGCTCCAGATTATGGGGGACAGCCGCATGTACGTCCCGCTCCGCCTCGTCGCGGAGTCGCTGAATAGCAAAGTGGACTGGAACAGCAGCTTGTACAGGGCATCCGTGCGCCTGCCATAAGGAAGACACCATAAGACCTGAGGGCAAACATCCCTCAGGTCTTTTCCATCCCCACCACGTTTAACCCTTCCCAATCAGGCAAAAATAGGAAAGATCACTGAGATGCTACAATATCGGAGGAACTTTCGAATGTTGGAAAAAGGCCAAATATCAAGCAGACAATTCGGGGTACTTTTATGCCTTTATACAATTGGAAACGCGATTATTTACTCGCCACCCCAACTTATTTTCATGGCCAAACAGGATGCTTGGCTATCCATTATCGTTGGCTTACTCGCTGGCATGCTCCTCATTGTTCTCTATAACACGCTCGGTGGAAAATTTCCAAACCTGAATTTTGCTCAGTACAGCGAGCAGATTTTAGGCCGTTTCTTCGGAAAATTGGCGGCCTTGGCTGCATTATCTTTTGTCTATATCAGCACCTTGTACCCGTTGTGGGGAATCAGCGATTTTCTCGCGACCAGAATGCTGTCCAAAACGCCAATTGAAGTCATCATCTCCATTACGGTCATCATGGTAGCCTTCAGTGTCATTCTGGGGCTCGAAACCATTAGCCGTGTTAGTGAAATTCTGTTTCCTTGGACCTTGCTGTTTTTATTTCTTGTTATTTTGATGCTGATTCCACAGATGAAGCCCACCAATTTTCTCCCTATTCTTGAGGAAGGGATTAAGCCGACCATTCGAGGCAGCGTCCAGTTTCTCAGTTTTCCGCTCACAGCTGTTTTCAACTTTCTCATGCTGCTGCCTTATGCCAATAATGTCAGCAAAGCGAAGAATGCTTATTATCTAGGAACCGTTATCGGCGGGACTGTGATATGGATCGTCACGATGACGAATATTGCCGTTTTAGGGGTATCTTTAGCTTTGGGAAGCATCTATCCGACTTATGATATGGCGCAAAAAATCAATATTGGCGATTTTCTACAGCGCGCCGAGGCCATTATTGCGATTATCTGGTTTGTCACGCAATATTTTTATACGGTCATCAACTTTTATATTACGACTCTCATTCTAGCTCAGCTGCTAGGTTTAAAAGAAACCCGCCCGCTTGTGCTCCCTATTGGCGTTATTTCAGTCCCTTTAGCTAATGTTTTAATTCCCAATATCCCTTATTCCTTTACTTTCACGAACAAAGTTTGGCCTGCCTACGCCCTGACCGTTACTCTTCTGCTTCCGCTGCTCATGCTGCTGATTGCCAAGCTGCGCCGCATGCCGAAAAAGCCGGAGACATAGTCCATCCGGCTCTTTCATTAACTGATCATCTTCAGTAGGAGTTCGCCCATAGGCTTAAACACATACGATATGTACGCTAACGGGCTTCGCAGATGCGAACCCAAAGCTTTCGATACGCAAAGCGCCGTGCCGAGCACAAGGAGAACAGAAAACGACCACAATTCCTTCTTCAGACGTTTTCTCCTCATTCTGGGGACTTCAATGAGCACGATGGCAGCAACCGCCAGGAGGATGAAAGGAAGAAGTGCCATGGGTCAACTACTCCTTTGTCTTTTTCTTTAGTTCTTCAATGAAAGAGCTGCTTACTTTCCCTGTGCGACGCAGTTTGGCATCCACTTGTACGATCACCTCTGATTTTACAAAATAACTCGGCCAGTCCGCTTTCATCCGTTTCCAAGAACCAGGGTCTGATCTATGTAAAATTTCACCGAAGCCGAAAATGTCTGCTTCAAGCTTTTGCGCTTTGGAAACCGCAACCTGCAAACCTTCCTTCAGCTTTTTCTCCATAACCTGTTCCAACAGATAAATCGATTCTGATTTCGTTAAATCAATGCTTCCCTCGACCTCACCAATATCCCCTTCCACTTGCAACTTGACGGTGAATACGGGTTTTCCCTCTTTCATAGCTGCCGTAACTTTGGATTTTGTTCTTAAAATATGGATGGAAGCTTCTCCGCCATCAGGCAACAGCACATCTCCAACGGTGCTTTTCACATTTCCGCTTATGTAATTGTAGCCTTTGCTCTCTTGCTCATTCAGCCAGCCTACTAACCGGTCCCCACGAAAAACACCTAATTGGGTAAAGACCAGGCCGACAGGAGCATCCGACATCTTCAGTTTATTATCTTTGTTGAGGACGGCTAACTCCCCATTGGATTTAAGCCCTGTCAAGACAGGCTCTTTGCCGAGAGCAACCAGATTGGCCACAAATTCATCTATATGCACGGCAATCGTAGGCGCCCAAAGGTTCTGGGAAGTTTTTAAGGAGGAATACAGCTTATTCGCCGGGATTTTCTCCGTTGGAGTCAATGTGCTTAATATCTCTTTAGCCTGTACGTCTTTGGCAATCGCAACGAAATAATCAGGACGCATTTGCTCATTACGCATAAAGAAATCTAACACGTCCCTTACCCCTTCCCTTGCCAGCTCCTCACTAATCACTAACATTCGCAAATGAGAAAGGTATAGCTCCCTTGGGGCATGGCTCGTCATCTTGCGAAGAGCCTCGTATAAGGTGGGCGACACGACATGGAAGTTCGTAACGGACGTCCCTCGTTCTGAAGATGAGCCCATCCCGATTTCACCGACATTCGCCACTTGGGCGCTTAATTCAATTTGGTTATCATGTTTATCTATGCCAAGCGCCATCACAAAGGAGAGCTGATTTAATTCCTGTCGGTTCCAACACCCCGTCGTTATGCTTAATAGAAGGATGAGCAGGAGAGTAACCCGTATCATCTTGCGCATCAGGAAAACCCTCCCCTTCTTCTGATTCGTGCTAATCGATTGGCTTCCTAGGCTTGCTATCTTTAATGCGAGTCTGATTAGTTCCTTTACCGATTAATGATGGCCGGCGCTGCATAGCCCAGAGCGGCAAGCGAAAGATCGCATCCTTCTGGTCTGTTGTATGAAAGGGGCCAAATGGGGACATGTAAGGAACTCCGAATGAGCGAAGGCTGCACAAATGAAACAAGATGCACATACATCCCAGAAAGATGCCATAGATGCCAAAGGAAGCCGCAATAAACATCAACAGATACCGCAGCAGGCGAAGCGGAATGCTGATGGAGTAAGCGGGCATGACGAAGCTTGCAATGGCCGTGATCGAAACAACGATGACCATCGCCGCAGATACCAGGCCCGCTTGAACAGCGGCTTCTCCAAGCACCAAGGCCCCGACAATGGAAATGGCGGAACCGACCATCCTTGGCATTCGAATGCCGGCCTCACGCAAAATCTCAAACGCTGTTTCCATCAACAGCGCTTCAATAAACGCCGGGAACGGAACCCCTTCCCGCTGCGTTGCCAGACTGAGCAGCAGCGTTGTCGGAAGCATCTCTTGATGATAGGTGGTCACGGCAATATAAACGGATGGTGTCAAAAGTGAGATCAGCATCGCCACATAACGCAGCATTCGAATGACGCCAAAGTCCGATCGTTGGTAGTAATCTTCTGCGGACTGCAGAAATTGAGTAAAAATAACGGGGACTAGCAGAACAAACGGTGAGCCGTCCACCAGAATAGAAACACGGCCCTCTAAAATGCCTGCAGCAATCGTGTCCGGCCGTTCAGAGTTATAGATCGTTGGAAAGGGACTAAACGTGTCGTCCTGTATCAGTTCTTCAATTTGACCTGTATCCATAATGGCATCTATGTCAATCCGCTGAATGCGGTTCCTGACTTCGTCCACGACTTTGTCATCCGCAATCCCTTTGATATACATGAAGGCAACATCTGTTTTGGATATCCGACCGACGCGGAGACTCTCCATCCGAAGGGAAGGATGCTTGATTCTTCGCCGGATAAGTGACGTATTGGTACGCAACGTTTCTGTGAAGCTTTCGCGAGGCCCCCGGACGACAGCCTCCACATTGGATTCTGTAATTCCGCGTGACTCCCATCCTCTTGTGCTGACGATGAGCCCTAGGCGGCAGTTATCCAGCATGATAGCGGCATCGCCGGATAGGATCGCATCGTACAGGTCCTCCATCAGCTCGGTTTTCCTCACGCCGCCTAACGAAATAATATATCGTTCCAGAGCGCCTGGGAGATCCGTTATCAGGCTTCCATCCGCGTTCCGAAAGTCCCCTGTGAACAGCATAAGAGATTCTAATAAATCATGTATCAAAGTATGGTCAGCCAATCCATCCGTGAAAACAATGGCAATCGGCAGCTCGCCCGATCGTCCGATGCCGAGCTCTCTAATTATAATATCGCTGCTCTCTCCCAGAATCTCGACAAGCTGCGCTATATTTTCAGACAGATGAGGGGTTAGCGATGGAGCGGCAGTCGTAGACATAGGATCACCCTGTTTTTGGTTTAGCTATTTGTACCGTTCCCTTATTTTGGATGCATTATGTATCCCATCAAGTCACATTTTTGCTCGCTGATTCATTGAGTTTTCCATCCTATAACGCTTATAATAAAACGAGAAAAAGTTTAAAAGAAAAGGTGTCATTTCATGAGCATATTAAATGTAGAAAGATTAAGTCACGGCTTTGGAGACCGCGCCATCTTCAACGACGTCTCGTTCCGCCTGCTCAAAGGGGAGCACATCGGACTCATCGGCGCTAACGGAGAAGGTAAATCTACTTTCATGAACATCATTACAGGCAAGCTTCAGCCGGATGATGGCAAGGTGGAATGGTCCAAGCGCATGCGCGTTGGCTACCTGGATCAACATGCTGTTCTGAGCAAAGGCATGAGCATCCGCGATGTCCTGAAGGGAGCCTTCCAATATCTGTTCGACATGGAACAAGAAATGAATGACATGTACGGCCGGATGGGCGATGTGACGCCGGAAGAGCTTGAACAGATGCTCGAGGATGTCGGTACGATTCAGGATACATTGACGAACCAAGACTTTTACATGATCGATGCCAAAATCGAAGAAACCGCTCGCGGATTGGGCCTCACTGATATTGGCCTAGACAAAGATGTGAACGATTTGAGCGGTGGTCAACGGACGAAGGTGCTTCTGGCGAAGCTTTTGCTGGAAAAACCGGACATTTTGCTCCTCGATGAGCCTACCAACTATTTGGATGAGCAGCATATCGAATGGTTGAAACGTTATTTGCAAGAATATGAGAATGCCTTCATTCTGATTTCTCACGATATCCCGTTCCTGAACAGCGTAATCAACTTGATCTACCACATGGAAAATCAAGCTTTAAATCGCTATGTGGGAGATTACA
This sequence comes from Paenibacillus chondroitinus NBRC 15376, assembly GCF_004000765.1. Taxonomy (GTDB): domain Bacteria; phylum Bacillota; class Bacilli; order Paenibacillales; family NBRC-103111; genus Paenibacillus_E; species Paenibacillus_E chondroitinus. The sequence continues at coordinate 16,902 of NZ_BILW01000026.1, forward strand.
CGCATTTCCAGCAAGTACACGAAATGAAGAAACAGCAGCTTGAGTCGGCTTACAAACGCCAACAGCAAGAAATTTCCGAGTTGAAGGATTTCGTTGCACGTAACAAAGCGAGCGTGGCGACGCGGAATATGGCGATGTCCAGACAAAAGAAACTCGACAAGATGGAAGTTATTGAAATTGCAAAGGAGAAACCGAAGCCGCAGTTTAATTTCAAAGAGGGCCGCACATCAGGCAAGCTTATTTTTGAAACGACGGATCTCGTGATCGGTTACGATCAACCGCTATCCAGACCGCTTAACCTGCGCATGGAACGCGGTCAGAAGATTGCCCTGGTCGGTGCCAACGGGATCGGAAAAACGACGTTGCTGCGGAGTATTTTGGGCGAAATCCAGCCGGTATCCGGCTCCGTTCAAAAAGGCGATAACCAGCAAATCGGTTACTTCCAGCAGGAAATCAAAGACTCCAACAACAATACTTGTATCGAGGAAGTATGGAACGAGTTCCCTTCTTTCACGCAATTTGAGGTGCGTGCTGCGCTGGCTAAATGCGGTCTCACCACGAAGCACATTGAGAGTAAAGTTGTTGTTCTGAGCGGCGGCGAGAAGGCGAAAGTCCGTCTCTGCAAGCTGATCAACCGCGAAACGAACTTACTGGTGCTCGATGAGCCGACCAACCATTTGGACGTAGATGCCAAGGATGAGCTCAAACGTGCGCTGCAAGCCTACAAGGGCAGTATTCTTCTGATTTCCCACGAACCGGAATTTTACCGTGATGTGGTGACGGATACTTGGAATTGCGAGTCTTGGACAACGAAAGTGTTCTAATCGACGAAAAGGCCGTCTTCGAGTAGCTTGTTCTACTTGAGGATGGCCTCTTTTTTATCCTTTCGCTTCCGTTTCTGCCACCATGGCTTCCGAACCCGCCAAGCTCCGCTCATCATCCTTAATTGCATATAGCTCAGACAAATAAGTACGCTGCGAAGGAAACGGCTCACCCCAAGGATCAGCGCACGATGTATCGAATAAGTCCAACGCAAGAAGATCAAGTGCCCCCGCCTGTTCAACCCATTTCGCAGCATCCTCACCCTCTCTCCGTTACCGCTCACCACATCTCGCATTCATTGTAAAAGAGATCAGCCGCTGGATAATCAGTCCACAGGCGGAATTCCGTCTCCGCTTTCCGCTTGATTTTGCGCTAACATCCCGGTCAAGTCGTAGGTTGCTTTCGCGCGATACAAAGTGTATCATTAATGTAAGCTTACACAATCATGCGACGAAAGCGAGGACATCCAGTCTATGCCTGTCATCCGCCATTTCTTCCAGAGCAAACTACTCCTTTGGCTGCTATTCTTATGCTTAAGTGATGCTATATTCACAGACATTGGCTTACATCTGTCTTTCATTGAAGAACTGAACCCTCTGATACGAAGTGTATATGAATGGCATGTCGCCGGATATTATTTCCTTAAGCTCATACTTCCTTTGCTGCTCATGGCCTTCTACCCTTATATCCGGAAACGCTCCTGGGTCAAGCCCTGCCTATCCCTCACGGTGATCATCTACGGAGCCGTTAATGTGTATCACTTCGTCTGGTTATCCTATGGACTCACATACCTTGCTACCAACTAGCGGCAGCGAAAAGAACCCAGCAGTAACTTTCTGCGGATTCTTTTCGTTGCCTTATATCGTTGCTACAATTCGATCGATCTCCAGCTGCACGCGCACAATCCCTTCTTTACATGTCTCCAAGTTAATTTCTTGCTCCATCTCTTTCTCTAGCACCAAGACAGCCGCTAACAAGGACTCGGCATAGAAATTCGCAGCCACTCCTTTCAGCGTATGCACCATGCGGCGAGCAACAGCATCTTCTTGATGGATGATAGGGGGCAGCAGCTTCTCCGTGAAACAAGCATAATCTTGTTTAAACTTCTCAATCATGTATTGAAAAATATGGACTTTCTGATCGATATTCCGCAGCACGCGCTCCGGATCCATCCCCTTAATGTGCAGTAACCACTGCAAATCCTGCCACTTTTCGAGCATATCGGCAAGCTGCTTCTCATTGACGGGTTTAACCAAAATGCCATTGAGCCCAAGCTTCAGCATTTGAATCGAGTCTTTCACGAATCCGTTTGCTGTAAGCGCAATGATCGGAATCCGCTGCATTGCCTTCAGCTGTCTCAGCTTTTGCGTAGCCTCATAGCCATCCATTTCCGGCATATGAATATCCATAAGGATAAGCTTCCAGTCTTGCTGACCCACCCGTTCCAGAACCTCATAGCCATTCTGCGCAATGACCGCCTCATACCCCAGTTGCTGAAGCAGCTGCGTAATGACCAGTTGATTAATTTCATTGTCCTCCGCCACCAAGATGTGCCCCTTGGACTGGAAAAACGCCCCTTCTGCCATAGCCTGCTCCTTATCGCGATCATACCTCTTAGGAGATGGCTTCTGCCCGCTAAGAACCTGCAAAACTTTGCGCAGCGACAACCTGCTGACCGGTTTTACCAGCACTGCATCCGCCTTCAACGCTTCAGGCAGCTCGCACATTTCTTCTCTGCCTTCCAGTGTCGTGAGCGCAATCACATGGGTTCGCGAGCGGTCTACCGCATTCAGCACACGCTGCCAAATCGCTTGATGCTGCATGGGATCCATTTGCATATCCAGGAAAATATAGCGGAACGCAGCTTGGCCAGCTACTCCTTCTCCTTGTTCCAACGCCGCTAATAAGTCGGATACCGACAGAACTGTCTTCGCCTCCAGCTGAAAGGAGCCCAGCAACTCGGATACATGACGAGCAGCAATGGGATGATCCTCGGCAACGAGCACCTGCTTGTTTTCTTGAGGCAGAAGATGCTGCCTGTAAGCAAAGTACATGTCACCCTCCGTCTGCTGATTTCGTCCGAACAACAGACTGAAGTAGAAGCGGCTGCCTGCCCCTAACGTCGTCTCAACCCTTAGCACACCTCCCATGGACTGCACCAAATGCTGGCAAATCACAAGCCCAAGCCCTGTGCCTCCGTATCTCCGGCTGGTCGATGTATCCGCTTGCGAGAAAGGTAAAAATAACTGTGACAGCTGCTCCTTAGAGATCCCTATCCCCGTGTCCTCTACGGCAAAAGATATAATAATACCTTCCTCCGCATATTCCTCAAGCTGCACTTGAAGCCGAATATGTCCTTGTTCCGTAAATTTAATGGCATTATTCGATAAATTGATAAGGACTTGCTCTAATCGAAAAGAGTCCCCGCTGACGATATCCGGCAAATCCTCCGACGTATCCAGCAAGATCTCGATTCGCTTGTTGCCGAGGGAAACACTCACCAGGTCGGCGACCTTCTGAAGTGACTCTTCCAAGGAGAAGTCAACTTTCTCCAAAATTAATTTCCCCGCTTCAATTTTCGAAAAATCCAGAATATCGTTAATCGTCGCCAGCAGAACACTCGAAGAGGCGTCCATTTTACTCAAATAATCTTTCTGTAGAGGTGTTAACTCGGTACGCTGCAGCAGAAGGGACAGCCCCAGAATACCGTTAAGCGGCGTACGAATTTCGTGGCTCATCCTCGCCAGGAACTGGCTTTTGGCCCGGTTGGACTCATCCGCCTCTTCGCGCTTCTTGAGATCCGTAATATCGTGAACGGTTCCGGTGACCGCAATAATTTCCGTTCTTGTTTCATTGAAAAGGGGGGATAACGTGACATTATAGGTATGCTCAGCACCGTCCGGCTGCAGAAAATTAATGGCGAATTGCTGCGTCTTGCCGTTGATGATCGATTGATTGAAGGATCGCTCCCATTTCGAAGGATTGTCCATATGAATGACATCGGTCAATTGCTTCCCTTTTACCTGATCAGGCGTAAGTTGATAAGTTTGATACATTTTAGAGTTGGCAGAGGCAACGCTTCCATCCAGTCGAAATCTAAGAATAAAGTCCTCTGAATTTTCCACTAAGGTTCGGAATTGCTCGTCTCTAACCCTAGCTTTCATCTGAGCTGCACGATGCTCCGACACATCTACCGCAGACCCAATGACCTCGCTGACCGCGCCAAACTTGAAGATAGGTTGCAGCGTAACAAGGATCGTGAAGCCTTGGCAATCATATTCATAGCTGACTCTTTCGCCCGCCCAAGCCTGCTCATAATAGGGCTGCAGAAACTCCAGATACTTAGTCCCTAATATGCTGATTTCCTGAGCCCTTTTCCCAATAAACTGACTTGGTCGCAAACCCAGCTGATAAAGTAATTGACCCTCAATCAATATATAGACAAAATGGCCCCGGTGCTTATGAAATTTAAACGTAAACCCCGGCTGTAAGCGCAGCATATCAATGAGTTCCTGCTCCACCTGCCGGATCTGCAGCTTGTACTCCCGGGCACGAATCAGATAGCCGAGAAAACAGGCCACGACCACTACACACACCATTTGGTAGGTGAGGTATGTCCCTATGACTTGAAGGGATGTACGGTACACGACCCACATCATGCCATAGTAGAACACATATAGAAAAGCTCCTCCAAATAACCATTTGGACCAATAAGTACGCATTTTTGAAAAAGTAAAGTTAGTGCCTATAACGGCCGCCAGTCCAATAAGGAAAATCGGCAGCTGGATAGAGTGCTCTATCGCAAAGCGCCAGATCGATAGGATGAAAAAGGTAATGAGGATTGAAGGATATCCTCCCAAATAGGCGGCAAGCAGGAAACCTACACCGCGAAAATTAAGACCTATATGGCCATCAACCGTAATACCAAAACTAACCAGAATCACAACAAGAATGCCATGTGTCAGCCCCACATAAACTTTGTAATACCACGTCGGCCTCTGATCCAATTTTGTTAAAATGAAAAACTGCTCTACGAATAAGACAAACACGGTAATAATTGCAAAATTGGTAATCAAATCGCGCAGCAGAACAATCACCAGCCTATATTTAAATAACGATCTTGTTTGGTTTGTTTCGCGTATCTGTGTTCAGCATGTGCTCAATGCTCTCCGCTAGTACCGGTTTACTGAAATAGTAACCCTGCACGAAACGGCACCCGCAGTCCCTCAGCACTTGAAGCTCTTCTTCGGTCTCCAGCCCCTCGGCCACTACGAGCAGATTTAAGTTTTTGGCCATTGTAATGACGGTGTTCACGATAGCCGCATTCACTTCCCGATGTTTCAATCCCTTAATAAACGACTGATCTATCTTCAACTTATCGATCGGAAAATCCTTTAAATAACCAAGCGAACTATAGCCGGTGCCAAAATCATCCATCGCGACGCGCACACCAAGCCTTTTCAGCTGACCGAGCGCATCCGCCGCCAAATTAACATCCATGCTCATGCTCTCTGTGATCTCGAGTTCCAGGTACTTCGGTTGTAAGCCTGTTTCCTCTAAAATCTTTTGAATCATCGCGCTGAGCCCGCTATCATTGAACTGTCGTCTGGATAGGTTGACGGCCATGAACAAACGGGGGAGGCCATCTTGCTGCCATTTCACGCTCTGTGTGCAAGCCTCTCTCAGCACCCATTCTCCGATCTCATGAATCAGGCCGCTTTCCTCCGCTACTGGGATAAAATCGCAAGGCGGCACTTGCCCCAAAGACGCACTGTGCCAGCGAATTAGGCTCTCTAAACCAACGATCCGGTTCGTATATACATCAACAACGGGTTGATATACGAGATGAAATTCCTCATTCGTAATCGCCTTACGCAAATGAAATTCGATATCCATTCGTCTTTGAAACTGGTCGTGCTTCGCCTGCAGTGAGCCGGAGAGCGCAGCTTCTACGATTCCTAAGGATTTGACTGGAAACTCATGCACGCTCTGAATGCCGTTTCGTATGGCCATTTTACAGCGTTCCAGGAAATAGATGATCATCGTTTCATGGGACATAGGCCCAGTAAGCATTTCTATATGAAAATAATCCGCAGCGCCTATCCTCATAGCCTGAATGGTCTGCATGGCACCTTCGGATGTATGTGTACTAAGCACAACAATAGGAATTGGACGATGATTCATAATGAGTTGAAGCGCATGAATCCCTGCCATGTCTGCCATTGCTAAATCGATGACCACCAAATCCGGCCTTCCAGCAAGCATACAATCCAATGCGGCATTCCCGTGTTTCGCCGAACCTGTCATGATGAACTGTTCATCTTTCTGAAAGATGGGCAGCAAGCTCTCGCTCAACTCATTAGAATCACTTACAATCAGGACTCCATACCTATTTAAAAGACCCACTTCATTTACACCTCCTACAAGCAATTTCCACAATAAACCGTATTTATCTCCTATTGTACTTTCCACTTATTAGGTAACTTACCTAAATGGTACGTTTTCTCACCCCTATTCGCTAACAATTTGCTAACAAATTCCCGATAAAAAGTGTATAAGAGCAATTTACACTTAATTTTTGACACCTTATAATAGGTTGAGCAAGTAAATTGTTAGGACTTTTGATCCCTCTGTTCATTCAGGAAAGAAATTAGAAAATAAACTTAGTTTGGGGGAGTTTATGCTTGGACAGAGTGCTTTTAATTGAGGACGATGATATTATAGGTGAAATGGTCTGTATGTATCTGACAGAAGAGAACTTCTTAGTGCTTAGAGCCCATAATGGTCAGGAAGGCCTTGCCGCCCTTCGCGAATTCGAGCCGGATCTTATTCTATTGGACCTCATGCTTCCTGACTTTGAAGGCACGGACTTATGCAACTCCTTGCGAAGCTTAACGCCCGTTCCCATCATCATCATCTCTTCCAATTCCAAAGTCAGCGAGAAAGTTGAAGCGTTTACAGTAGGAGCTGATGACTACTTATGCAAGCCCTTCAGCATGCATGAGATGAAGGCTCGCATACAAGCCCTGCTGCGTCGATTCAAACAAGCTCATCCACCCGAAGAGCAGCTTGTCCAGCAAGTTGTTCCCGTACCGTCTGTTGATATGAACATTAATTTGGAAAAAAGAACGCTTTATGTGCGAGGGGAACCCATCGACATGACCTTCTCCGAATTCGAGCTTATTCGGCTGCTGTACGAGCACCCTGAACGCGTGTACCGCCGGGAGGATTTGATTAACGCTTTGCGTGGTTTCGACTCCTATGTCAACGATCGTGCTATCGATGTACATATTACAAATTTGCGCAGGAAAATTGAAGTCAACCCCAAAGAACCGAAATACATCAAAACAGTCTGGGGTGTAGGCTACAAATTTGTTTTATAAGCAAGAGGCTGTCTCCAAGGTCCAAAATGACCCGGGGATAGCCTCTTATTTGATTTCCTTCAAATTTCCGGAGAGCCCAATTTGTCGGATAACCATGCAATCTGTTGAAATATGAATGTCATGAAACTTTTTCCATATTTTTAACATAAATTGGTTGACATAGAAATCATTAATCATTTATTATTGGATTTCTGAGACCTTTATTTGCTAGGAATAGTCAGATATACATCAGATGGCAACTAACTAAACAGGGATTCACAGTGCGATAACCATTACTAAAGGGAGTAACAGGTGAACTCTTATGAATAGTGATAAATTAATTTTGGATTTGGGCAGCCATAGCGCCAAAGTATTCAAGAAATCGGATATAGGTATCGAACAAGTGGATGTTCTTACATGGGAGCTGTTGGAGAGCGAGATTTGCCTTCCATCCATTGAAGATAAGCTTAAGTCTTTGCTGTCCACACAAGGCTCCTTTTTGGAAGGCGCCCCCCTCGGAAACATTGAGGCCTTCGGGACGGAAGCGATGCGAAGGTCGCCGCACCTCTCTGAACATATGGAGGAGATTTGCAGAAATCTGCGAATTGCCTATCGGACGATCAGTCAGAAAGAAGAAGCGGAGCTGCTGCGCAAAGCGATAAGCGAATCAGATATCCCCAGCCATCTTGACGTCATCAATGTCGGAGGCGGCAGCATCCAGATTATTACCAAGGAGTGCGAAGCGCCTTATCTCATTCCTTTCGGCATTTCGGATCTTAATCAAGAATTCCAGTTACTTGGAGCTCCGCATCAAAGGCAGATAACGACCTGTATCAAATGGCTTTCCTCTCGCTTACCCGCATCACTGGGGCCGTTCGCTTACACCGGCGGCGAGAAAACGTATCTGCGCCATTTCGACATCGAGCTTGAACAGGATCTCTACTGCTCAAGGAGCGACTTTACTCAACTTACCAGGCAACTGGCTCTTCTCGAGCTTTCAGCTTTAGAAAACAATTCCCCTTTCGATCCGAAATGGATGCGCGGCGCCATCGCCTCGAATTGTGTCGTCCTTGCCGGGCTAATTAAATCTGGCGCCGGCAAATTTATGCCCTCCGATCTGAATATCGCCCACGGCTTCATGAATCAATTATAATCGCGCTGCATGGTCCCTTTTTGACCAAATCTTTGTGTAAATTTGATGTTATCAAAACCTACCCGTTCACTGCGTATTATATAATACAGTGTACATTAACTAGTTATAATTACATCTACTGATAGGCGGGTACTTCCATATGGCACAAATGATGAAAGCAGCGCTGATTAAGACATACAGCGGGGTTTCAGGCATTGAATTCGGCGAAACGTTAATTCCCCAAATAGACAGTAACGAAGTACTCATCAAGGTGCATGCGGCATCTATTAACCCCGCTGACTTATTATTTCTTTCCGGCAATTATGGCATCAAACGCGCATTGCCGTCGGTTGGCGGAATGGAAGGGTGCGGAACGGTCATCGCAACAGGTAATAGCCTCGTAGCCCGCATGCTGAAAGGAAAACGCGTAGCCTTCGTATCCGAAGTCTATGGTTCCTGGTCGGAGTATACGAAAACAAGCGTCATGACCTGCATGGTTCTGCCCGACCACGTATCGGACGAGCAGGGCGCTGTCTTCTTCGTTAATCCGGCAAGCGCCATGGCTATGGTGAAGATTGCCAAGCAGCACAAGTCCAAAGCCATCGTGCAAACGGCCGGAGCCAGCGCACTCGGCAGAATCCTGGTGAAGCTCGGCAGAGATAACGGCCTTGCCGTCATCAGTGTTGTCCGCAAGGATGAGCATGCGCAGCTCCTTAGAGAGATAGGCGGACAGCATATCGTGAACAGCAGCTCCCCAGCCTTCGAGGACGAACTCAGACGGAAGTCTCATGACCTTGGAGCTACCGTATGCTTCGATGCCATTGGCGGAGACCTGACAGGGACCGTACTCTCGGCGTTGCCGGACGGCTCCACGTTGTTTCAATACGGCCTCCTGGGAGGCAGCACAACAACGATCAACGCAGATGATCTGGTTTTCCGCCGCAAGCGGATCACAGGCTTCTGGGCGTCCGACTGGGTGAAGACCCAATCCATTTTTGAACTGCTCTCGCTGCAGGGCTCTATGAAGAAGTCGGTCGGATCGCAGATCCAGACCGAGATTAGCCAGACATTCTCGCTCTGCCAGACGGTAGATGCCATCCAACAGTACGCGGCTAACATGACCTCAGGCAAAGTGCTGCTGCGGCCTGTATAGAATTGAAAAGACTGTCCGTTGAGTAGAGTGATCTACTTGATGGACAGTCTTTTTCGTTGAGTGAGGTGCCGCGTGCCTATTCGCGTAGCCTAAAGAACTTCAGAGGCTGCTGCTGGGCCAGCTTAGAGGAACTACGATCCGCTATTTCTGCGAATAGCGGGGGTTTGGGGCCTGTTGGGGAACTACAGAGCGTTATTTCTCAACATTGGGCTGGGTTTCAGCCAAATGCTTGGAAATAACGGACCCTAGTTCCCACTCCGCGGCCAAAATCGCGCATTTCGTAGAAATAGCGTCCTGTAGTTCCCATTCAGGGGGTTAGTAGCCGCCACCAGCTACTCCTCCTCCCCCTAGAACTCCGTAATGATCGTGAGAATCACAGGTCTGCGGCCGGTTTTCTCATAAAAGAAGCGCCCGAGCACTTCTTTCACATTAATTTTCAGCACATTCCATTGGTTCAATGGCTCCTGCCCTGTTTGCAGCCTGTTCACCGTATCCGCGGCGAGAATGCTGGCACGATCTATGAGATCCTCAGACTCGCGCACATAGACGAACCCTCGCGAAATAATATCGGGTCCGGCTAAAATTTTGCCATCCGTTTTGCTGAGAAGAAGAACCACGATAAGGATTCCATCCTCCGAAAGCTGTTTCCGGTCACGCAAAACAATATTCCCCACATCGCCCAAACCATCGACCAGGGTGTTGCCCGCCGTGACCTTGCGGCTTTGCGTCGCCGCTTCATCCTTGATATCTACAACATCCCCATTGTTCAGGATGAAAATGTTAGCAGGCTCGACGCCAACAGACTCCGCCAAAATGCGGTGCTGATGGAGCATCCGATATTCGCCGTGAATCGGAATAAAATACTTCGGCTTCATGAGCGTCAGCATTAATTTAAGCTCTTCCTGGCTGCCATGGCCGGAAACATGCATGCCGGTCACTGAGCTTGAGCCGTAGATGACCTCCGCGCCAAGGCTAAACAAATTGTCGACCGTCTTGGAGACATTGCGCTCATTCCCAGGAATCGGCGATGAGGACAGGATAACCGTGTCTCCCCGATGGATTTCTACATTCCTGTAATTATTGCGAGATAACCGGGATAACGCGGCCATCGGCTCTCCCTGGCTGCCCGTGCAGAGAATGGCGATCCGCTCGGAAGCCAAGCTGCCGATCTCTGCCGCCTCCACCAGCATCCCGTCAGGAACCGTTAAATAGCCCAGCTCGGAAGCAATTTTTACGACGTTGACCATACTGCGGCCCAGCAAGGCTAATTGACGATTCGTCGCTTGTGCGGCGTCGATTACCTGCTGAAGCCGGTGGACATTGGAAGCAAAGGTGGCGATGAACACTTTTTGCTTCGCTTTATGGAAAGCCTCCTCGAGATGCTTTCCGACATGGCTTTCCGAAGGCGTATAACCCGGACGCTCGGCATTCGTGCTTTCGGATAAAAGCAGCATGACCCCCTTAGAGCCAATGTCCGCCATTTTATGAATATCCGGATATTGATTATTGACCGGTGTAAGGTCAAATTTGAAATCTCCCGTATGGACAACCGCTCCCTCGGGCGTATGAAAAACAACCCCAAGACAATCCGGGATGCTGTGATTGGTTTTGAAGAAAGTGGACGTGATGCTGCCAAGGTCAACCGTTGAATCGGAGTTGATCTCAATCAGCTTGGTACCCGCCAGCAAGCCGGCCTCTCTCAGCTTCACTTCAATGAGCCCAATCGTTAAGCGCGTTGCATAGATCGGCACATTGATTTGTTTGCGGATGTAGGGAATGCCCCCGATGTGGTCCTCATGCCCATGCGTAATAACCAGAGCACGGACCTTATCGCTATTTTCAAGTAAATAAGTAATATCAGGAACGATGAGATCAACGCCCAGCAAAGTTTCATCCGGGAATTTAGAGCCGCAGTCGATCACGACAATGTCATCCGCATATTGAACGACATACATGTTTTTACCGATTTCATTAATACCGCCTAAGGAGAAGACCGATAATTGCTGATCCAGATTGGTCACCTTACTTACCCCCTGTGTCACTTTCATTTGCGTTAATTTCCCACAAGAGGTGTAAGGCTATACAAGATGGAGCTATTCCTGCCAAGCAAAACGGTAACCAATTCCCGGCTCCGTCAAAATATAGCGGGGTCTTGTAGAATCTTCTTCGATTTTCTTCCTCAAATGGCCGACATATACCCGAAGATATTGGCTGTCGGATTCATACTGGGAACCGCCCCATACTTGCTTGAGCAATTGGCGATGCGTCATTACGCGACCGTTGTTGAGGGCAAGCACTTTGAGCAAATCATACTCCGTAGGCGTCAATTTGAGCTTCTCTCCATGGAGTTCAACGACCCGTTGGGATAAATCAATGACCAGATCCCCTAATTTCAACACAGGTTCATCTTGCGTCTTAGCGATATGGCGCAGCGCAACCCGCATACGTGCCATAAACTCGCCCATGCCAAAGGGCTTAGTCACATAATCGTCAGCCCCCTGGTCTAAGGCAGCCACTTTATCCTGCTCCTGGTCTTGGGCGGTAAGAATAATGATCGGAACCTGCGACCATTCACGAATATGCTGCAGCACGTCCATCCCTGTCATATCCGGTAATCCGAGGTCCAACACGATGAGATCCGGCCGAACCATCGTGGCCTGCAATAAACCCTCTTGGCCCGTTGCGGCTTCCGTTACATCGAAGCCATGCGCGTTTAACGTTACTCGCAACAGCTTGCGAATTTGCGCCTCATCATCAATAACTAATATTTTCGCCCCGGTTGCTGTCATGCTCATCCCCCTGTTTCTCAGCGAATTGTAACGGCAAACTGATATGAATAGCCGTTCCTTTGGGCTCATTTCTTTGGGCTACGATTTGCCCGCCATGGGCTTCTACGATGCTTTTACAGATCGCAAGCCCGAGTCCTGTACCGGGGATATGTTTGGTTAATTGTCCCCGATAAAACTTTTCAAAAATCCGATCCAAGTCCTCTGCCGCAATGCCCGCTCCTTCATCTCTGATGGTCAATTCAAGCATTTCCCGGCGCTGCTGCGCTTCGATTACAATTTCACTGCCCTCCGGCGAATACTTGATGGCATTGCTGATCACATTAATCAGCACCTGCTCAATCAGCACATCATCCAGCGGGACGGAAGGGAGCTCCGGAGCAAGCCGAATGCTCACCTTCCTATGCTGCAAAGCATCCTTCAGCTGGGCAAGGGCCACACCGACGATATCCTCGATCCCGCACCATTGCTTATTTAACCGCAGCATGCCGCTTTCAATCCGAACCATGCCAAGCAAATTCCCTACTAGCCTATTCATCCTTGTGGAACCTTCACGAATCGTTAGCAGCAGCTCACGCCGGTCTTCAGGGCTAAATACAGCTTCGCTTTCCAGCAGCCCCGTCACAGAGCCTATAATTGTAGCTAATGGTGTTCGCAGCTCATGAGAAAGCGAGTCCAGCAGCGCCGTTCGCAGCTTCTCAGACTCGGCAGTCAATTGCGCCACCTTCGCTTCATTCGCCAGCTTGACGCGGGAAATCGCAACAGCCACCAGATCCGAGAGCGCTTCGATGAAGCGGATTAGCTCCGGCATCTCCGTTAACGGCCGCTCACCGACATAGACAGCTAATACGCCGTGTACTTGATGATCTGTTTCAAGCGGGACATAGAGCGTTGAGGACTCCCTCAACGAGGGTGTGCCGCGCCCCGCGCTCGCATGATGATTGTAAACCCACGCCGCGATAGACAAATGGGATTCATCTTCCGCCCACTCGCTACCATCCTTGGAATAGGCTCCTACTTGCTGTTCACCCAATGGGTTTGGCATTAGAATAGCAGCTTTTGCGCTTAATGCTTCGGAAACATGCTGTACAATCTGATTAAGAAGTCCTTCTAAATCGGAAATGGCCGTAATTTTACGGCTCAACGCATACAGGGCAGCCGTACTGGCTTCACTCTGCTGTGCTTGATGAATCTGACTGCGAAGCTTCGAAGCCAAGCTCGCCGTGAGAGCGGCAACCGATATAAAGACAATAAATGAAATCAAATAACGCAAATCCGCAACTGTGAGGCTAAATACAGGAGGGACAAATAAGAAATCTAAAGATAATACGCCGATTGCCGCTGCAAAAAAGGAAGGCCCCCTTCCCCAGCGTACAGCACTAAAAAGAACTGGAAGCAGATAGAAAAGAGAGACATTCACCAAGCCTAAGAAGTCGCTGAAAGCTTTTAAAAATAAAGTGACCACAGCAATAAAAAGAGCTGTCATCACGTAGGATTTCCATCTGATCCAACTATTTGTTTTATTCATCATGCTCTCATTTTACCTTATTTTCTGCGGATTGCCATAGATCGTAATCGGCGACAATGAGCACATCCATTTGGGAAGCAAGCGGCAGCAGTTTTTTAACCGTAGCGTCTTTCCATACGATCATTTGCGTGGCCCCCGCTGTACTTGCTTGAGAAGCAAACATAGCCGGGATGGCTTTACGGCTCATCACTTCTTGATACACAAACTCGCCCCCAAGCCTAACCGTCAGCTTCTCCAACGTTTCCAGTTTAGGTTTCCAATGCTCGCCATTCCCCACTGCAATAAAGCTTACGTACCAAGCCGCTTTAAGCCGGTGTGCGATTCGAAACCCCCGGCGAATCAGGCGGTCCGCTTGTGAGATCTCCGTGATGCAGACATAAATAACCTCTTTTCTCCGCCATGGGCCTCGAAGAGAGTTCTTGCGCTCCATAGATTCCAGACGTTCATCTACATCATCAGCAATTTCACGTAAAGCCAGTTCCCGAAGGGCAATCAGATTACCCGTTTTAAAAAAGTTGTTCAACGCCTGATCCACTTTGATCATCGCATAAATCTTGCCTTCTCTCATGCGAAGCTGCAAAGCTTCAGGAGCCACGTCAATTAATTGCACTTCATCGGCTGCCCGAAGAATGCTGTCAGGAACCGTTTCGCGAACCCGAATTCCGGTAATTTGCTCAACGGCATCGTTTAAGCTTTCCAAGTGCTGAACGTTGACCGTTGCAATGACGGATATGCCTGCCTCCAAAATTTCCAGCACATCTTCGTATCTTTTTTTGTGTTTACTGCCGGGGACATTCGAATGGGCTAATTCATCCACTAAAATGACTTCAGGCCGCGCCTTCATAATGGCTTCCGTATCCATCTCCTCAAGCCTTACGCCTTGATAGGCGATTTCTGCCCGAGGCATAATGGCCAGCTCGCCAATCTGTTCGATGGTTCCCTTTCTCCCATGCGTTTCGAGCAGCCCGATCTTCACATCGATGCCCTTTTTGAGCAAGTCATTGCCTTCCCGCAGCATGGTATATGTTTTTCCTACCCCTGGGGCGGCGCCAATATACACTTTGAACCTGCCTCGTTTGATTTTCTCGATCTTTGCTTGAACCTCTTGCCTGCTCAGACGCTTATATTTGTACGGCTCCTTCGATACCTGCATGTGGGCAGGAAGAATGCGCTCCCCATCCCGTGCAGCACGATCGGCAACCAGAAACACATCGACATTCTTGACTCTTTTCAAAATGCCATTGATCACAGATCCTTGCCAAAAGGTTTGCCACTTGGTTTGTTTGGAATGCCCCAAGACAATACGGGTTACTTTATGATGGATGGCATAATCAACCAAGGCTTTAGGAATACAACGGCGGAATCTTAGCGGAAGCTCCTCGAACTTGCCGCCGACTTTCTCGACAAGCTTCATAATCGATCTGCGAAAAGCAGAGGCTTCCTTCGAAAGCGGTTTATTGACCTTACGCAGCGTCACAACATGAAGATCACCGTTCAACCGCTTCGCGATTTGTTGGCCCCTCCGCACATAAATGGAGCCATTCCAATGATATTGGGCGGTTACCAGGATGCGCTCTGTGGCGCCTGAAGGCCCTAGAATCCCCATCTGTTCGCGATGCGCTTCCAGCGAATCGTTAACATCCTCTGCAACGAGACGCAAGGCTAATTCTCTTAATACGCCTAAGTTGCCTCTTTTGAATACAGCAGTGTCTTTATTTCCCTTGAGATGCCCTTCTTCCAGTCGATTCAGAATCATTTCGGGCGTAGCATCGATTAAGCGAACCTCATCGGCCAGCTCCAGTGTATCTGCGGGCACACAATGCCCCACTTCAATCCCCGTCAACTTATGCGCAACTTCCATCGCGGCTGCCAGCTCATACACATTCACAGTGGTTATCACACTAATATTGTTAGCAAGCAGATACTTGATATCATCCAGACGCGTAGGAAAACGGGCATCCGGTCGATTCAGATGGGCTAACCCGTCTACAAGCACAACCTCCGGATTTCTCTCCATTAAAGCATCCAGATTTAAATCCTTTTGCTCCGTGCCGTCTTTCATCCAATGGATGCTCGGTACTCTTTCCAAATCTCCTAATTGTTCCACGGTTTCCGGCCTTTGCAGGGTAGATACCGCGCAGATAACCACATCAATCCCCTGCTGCCTAAGATTATGCCCTTCCCGCAGCATATGGTACGTCTTCCCTGAGCCGCTGACCGCACCGATATAGATTTTCAGACTGCCGCGATGCAATTTGGAGATCGATAATAAAATTTCTTCCGGCGTTTTCCTCTTGAAACCATCCAATCCAACATCCTCCCCTTTCTCCTAAAAATGACGCAGAAACCACTCCCGACCTATCGAGAGTGGTTGCCTGCCACTTACAACTTCACTTGTTTTAGCAGCTCTATATTCAGTTCTGTTACATTCACCCTTGGCTCACCAAGGAAACCGAGCTGTCTAGTTTTTGTAAACTGATCGACAAGTCCGTTAAGCACGTTCTCTGCGATTCCTGTTTCTTTACTAATTCTAGGCACTTGGGCTTTGGCCCCCTCCGGTGACAAATCCGGATCAAAGCCGGAGCCAGACATCGTGACTAGATCAGCTGGAATGTCGGTTAGGCTCGGATTCTCCTTCTTCAAAGCATCGATCTTTTCTGCCAATGACGCTGCATAATCACTTGAAGCTACCGCCATGTTGGAGCCGGAAGAAGCTTTGGGATCATATTTGGCTGTAGATTCCCTTGGGTGGAACAGCTTAGGGGACTCGAAGCTCTGTGCCAGCAATTCCGAGCCGATTACCGTTCCGCCGGATTCAATCAGACTTCCATCCGCTTGCTTGGGGAATAAGACTTGAGCCACGCCCGTCGTAACCAGCGGATAAATGAGTCCGCAAACGATCATGAACAATATAGATACACGAATTGCTATAAAAACCGATTTCATGACGCTATCTCCTCGTTTCTCTTTCTCTTTAAACGATATTTAATCCGTGAAGTATCATATCGATCACTTTAATCCCGATGAACGGTACGATGACCCCGCCAATCCCATACAGCAGCACATTGCGCGACAATAAGCGATCCGCTGACATTGCGCGATACTTAACGCCTTTCATCGCAATCGGAATCAGCAGCGGAATGATGATGGCATTGAAAATTAAAGCGGATAAAATAGCCGATTCCGGCGATGCCAGATTCATAATATTCAAGGCCTGCAGCTGCGGCATAGCCAGGATAAACATCGCAGGAATGATCGCAAAATACTTGGCGATATCATTGGCAATAGAGAAGGTCGTTAAAGCTCCGCGCGTGATCAGCAGCTGCTTCCCAATGGAAATAACGGAAAGCAGCTTGGTTGGATCCGAGTCCAAGTCGATCATGTTAGCGGCTTCCTTCGCCGCCATAGTACCTGAATTCATCGCCAATCCTACGTCCGCTTGTGCCAATGCAGGAGCATCATTCGTTCCGTCGCCTGTCATCGCAACAAGCTTGCCTTCTTGCTGTTCCTTTTTAATCGCAGCGATTTTATCTTCCGGTTTCGCCTCTGCAATAAACTCATCTACGCCTGCTTCAAGCGCAATCGTTGCAGCTGTCAGCGGGTTATCCCCCGTACACATGACGGTTTTGATCCCCATCGAGCGCAGCTCGGCAAACCGCTCCTTCAAGCCCGGTTTTACGGTATCTTTGAGGTAAATAACACCGTAAATTCGCTCATTAATCGCTACAGCAAGCGGAGTGCCTCCAGCCTTAGCAATTCGGTTCGTAATCGTCTCCAGATCATTAGGAATTTTGCCGCCTAAAGCTGATACATATTTTTTAATCGCGTCAACTGCGCCCTTACGTACTTTGGAGCCTCCTACGAGATTAAGCCCCGACATGCGTGTCTCAGCTGTGAACTCGACAACTTCCGCACCTTCGTAAGCACTGGTTTGCCAGGATTCGCCAAGTTTATTGGCAAGCTCAACAATGGAGCGACCTTCCGGCGTTTCATCTTTGACAGAAGCTTGGAGTGCAGCAAACGTAATATCTTTGGCAATCACGCCAGCTACAGGAACGAATTCAGACGCCATCCGATTCCCGAATGTAATGGTTCCTGTTTTGTCTAAAATCATCGTGTCGATGTCGCCTGCGGCTTCCACCGCTTTACCGGACATCGCAAGCACGTTAAACTGTGTGACACGGTCCATCCCGGCGATGCCGATGGCGGATAAGAGACCGCCGATGGTTGTCGGAATCAGACAGACCAACAGCGCGATCAGCGTGGAAATCTCCAGTTTCACATTCAAATACTGGGCCATTGGCACCATGGTCATAATGACGATCAAGAAAATCAGCGTTAATACAGCAAGCAGTGTCGTTAAAGCAATTTCGTTCGGCGTTTTCTGCCGTTTGGCGCCTTCAACGAGTGCAATCATACGGTCCAAGAAAGATTCGCCTGGATCGGTCGTCACTTTGACAACGATATAGTCGGACGCTACCCGTGTACCGCCGGTTACGGAAGAGAAGTCGCCTCCCGCTTCCTTAATAACAGGAGCGGATTCACCTGTAATGGCGGATTCGTCAATGGAAGCCAAGCCTTCAATGATTTCCCCGTCGGAAGGGATGATCTCACCGATTTCGATGCGAACGATATCCCCCTTACGGAGTGTAGTAGAAGACACTTCCTTGTAGGAGCCGTCCTTTTGAACCAGACGAGCTTTCGTATCGGACTTCGTTTTCCGTAAAGAGTCAGCCTGTGCCTTGCCGCGCCCTTCCGCCAGAGCTTCCGCAAAGTTCGCGAAAAGCAGGGTAAAGAGCAGAATCAGAAAGACCGCGATATTATAAGCCCTGCCTACTTCCGTCGAGCCAAATAGGTCTGGTGCAAGTGATAACAGAAAGGTAATGACGGTTCCTACTTCTACGACGAACATGACCGGATTTTTAATCATTACCCATGGATTTAATTTTTTAAATGAATCCGCGATAGCTTGATTGACAATTTCTTTTGTTAATGTTTTTTTACGTTCCACTGCCATGTAAATCCTCCCTCTCTAGTACGTCTATCCTCAACGCGCTGCCAAATGTTCAGCAATCGGTCCCAATGCCAGCGCCGGGAAGAACGTTAGAGCACCGATAACTAAAATAATCATGATTAAAATCCCCATAAATAAAGGTGTATTCGTCCGAAGCGTACCTGTTGTAACGGGCACAACACGCTTAGTAGCAAGTGAGCCTGCTATTGCGAGCATGGCGATAATGGAAATATAGCGTCCAACCAGCATGACAAGACCAATGCTCATGGCATAAAAGTTCGTTCCGGCGCTCAAACCGCCAAAGGCAGATCCGTTATTGGCTGCACCGGAGGTGAAGGCATACAGAACTTCAGACAGACCATGCATCCCTTGATTCGCTATGGACGTGACCGATTCAGGACGAATCAACGCCCAAGCCGTCGGTGCCAAAATAATGAGCGGATGCGTCAAAATCGCGATCGCAGCCAGCTTGACTTCTTTGCCTTCAATTTTTTTGCCCATAAATTCTGGTGTACGTCCAACCATTAGCCCACAAATGAATACGGACAAGATGAGATAAAGCAGTCCGTTTAATAAGCCGACCCCTTTGCCGCCAAACACGTTATTTAACATCATTTCCGCAAAAGGAACAATACTTCCTAGCGGTGTAAGCGATTCATGCATCGCATTAACAGAGCCTGTAGTAGCTGCTGTAGTAACGGTTGTGAAAAGGGCCGTTTCGGATAGTCCGAATCGAACTTCCTTGCCTTCCATATTGCCATGAACGCCTAACGCATCTACAGCAGCAATACCTTTATACTCCGCGTAGAACACCGTGGCCAACATGACCAAGAAGATAATTCCCATAGCAGCGAATACGGTCCAGCCTTGCTTCTTGTTCTTAATCATTAGTCCGAATGCATAGACGAGCGACGTAGGCAAAAGCATCATACAAATGATATGGATCATATTAGTAAATGGCGTTGGGTTCTCAAACGGGTGCGCAGCATTCGTCCCAAACCACCCGCCACCGTTGGTGCCGATATGCTTGATCGATTCCAACGAAGCTACTAAACCGCGGGTAATCGTTTGTTCGGCCCCTTCAATCGTTGTCGCTTGAACAGCTCCCAACAAGGTTTGTGGAACACCTTGAAAAACTAAGATTAAAGCGACAATAAAACTAAGCGGCAGAAACACGCGAGTAATCGACCTGGTCATATCCACGTAGAAGTTTCCGAGGTTATCTTGACGGCCCACTAATCCGCGGATAAAAGCTACCGCTACGGCGAATCCGGTTGCCGCCGATGTAAACATCGGGAACGTAATGGCTACCATTTGCGATAGATAGGACATCGTGTTTTCACCACTGTAAGCTTGCCAGTTCGTATTCGTAATAAAAGAAATAGCTGTATTAAAAGCGATTGTTGGTGATACATTATCTATTCCATCTGGATTAAGCGGCAGATACTTTTGAAGCCGAAATACGGCGTACATGAGGATCATCATGACAAAGTTGACGATTAATACAGCTCCTAAGTACTTCTTCCATCCCATCGCTTCGTCTTCTTTAACACCCATTAGGCGATAGGACACGCGCTCGAAGGGGCCGAACACACGATCCAGACCACTCTTTTCATAACCAAACACTTTCACCAAGTAGCTGCCCACCGGCTTCACCAAAATCATGATAATCACCAGTGTGATGACTACTTGCAACAATCCCATACCCATAGTAGGTTCTCCCCCTGCTTTACATAAGTTCTAATTTATCCATTAAAATTTCTCCGGCTTCACCAAAACAAAGCCAAGATACACCATGAGTGCTAATGCAATTAATCCAATCACAATCATTTGGTTGCCTCCTAATAAGTTTTCATTCAAAAACTCCCATCGAAAGCATCAGCTTACGCTTTTTCGCAAAATTTCATAAAGCCCCAAAACCCCAGAAAGGTTAATGCCATTAATAAGACCATCGTTACATCGTTGTACATCGCGCACCTCCTCCAAGTCAGACAGATCCTAATTTATTGGTTTGTAATAGAGATGATAGAAGGAACTTCACATCACCGTTTTTGGAATAAATAACATAGTCAGCGCCTAGCCCTTTATAAATCAATCTGGGATTTACACTTTGGGTAATCACATACATCGGCCCTGACGTCCAACTGCGGCATATCTGAATATAGCGACAGCATAACGTCAAGCTTTCTTCGAATAGAATAATGCTCCCAATTGGATAATCGGGAATATGAGGTGAACCCGGTAATGACGTATCCACCTGGATGATCTTTTTTACTCCCTGCCCTTCTAGCTTGCGTTTTTCCATCTTGTTATTCGTTAAAGCAACATAAGGAAACCCAGCCAACCTGATCTGTTTCATAAAGTTCTCGCCTGCCTTGGTTGGCGCCGCTATTAGCAGCAAATCGCTTTGCATGGCCTTCATCGCTTCCTTTCCTGACTCATTGTAACGCTGAACGGTATAAAAATGAGGTAAAGAATCCTTGGCATGCATATAAAAAAAACATAAAAATGCGCATGCTTAGAAAGAAACATAGGCCTCTGAATGGTCAAAAATATAAGAACGATTCGATAGAACATCCAATTCTTTGTTGCCAATAGATTTATGTTGAAGCTTCTCTGACAGGTCTGTTAATGCCGACTCGATCACATGAGTCCTTACTTCTCCCCATGCCTCTTTTTTCTGACGGACATAGTGCAAACCATCCTCAAGGGATAGCCCTTTGAGCTTCTGAAAGACAACAGCCCATTGAACGAAGTCTCCCTTCAGATTGCCGCACGGAATTTCATAATCTCCTAAACCGCTTGCTCCCAGGCTTGTTGAGATGGAAAGCATGCCGCAATGACAGTCGCGGCCATGTCCAGGTAGCAGCTTGTCGGATAACTCATCATCAAAGCGATAGCATTCAATTCGGGTAATCTTGCATTCAGGAACCATGTGTAGATTCACTCTCCTCATTTGATGCTCTGAATCTTACGCCTTGGAGATCCGCCTTGTAAAACGTGCCGCGACCTTCTTTTTGCCGTATAGACGAATGGATACGTTTTCAAATAATTCGTGCATGAATTTTCGATATTCAATCTTCGGTTTACTTCCATTTACGCCATTTTTATCGTTTTTTTATGGGTTTCCCCACGTTTCTTTACCCCATTTTTATTCCTCTCAGCCTTACAATTGAGGAGCAAAACACACACATTATTGCTGCAGGTCTTACGTGCAAAGGAGAAATGACGATGTCTTCCGCTCCCCGTTATTATTTAGGGTTAATCCCCGAAATGCTAAATCCGATCCCCTTAACTTACGAGTGGTTCGGTGTCTTATGGTTAGAAGAGGCTAACCGGTTCCCTGTTATTGTCGGGTACTGGTTCTCTAAGGAGAAGTCAGACATTATTCAAAAAGCAGAGCGAGCCGGTTATGCCAATTGGACCGAAATGTCGGAGCACTACGTGATCATGAACATGTACAGGTCCATACGAAATAAACAAAAGGAGCAAGATTGGGAGAAGCGCTCCAGACTGTCCATTCGCATGAATTTCACAGCACCTTGGAAGAATGTTCCCTCTGGTTTGTATGTTGTCAAATCAAGAGATACCTTTCCGCTGCATGCTTCCGCCATATGTAAAAAAAGATTCTTCCTTTGGTTAGAACACGCGGCGGTGTGTGAAACCGAGCAGGAGCTTCAAGCGTTCATTCGGAGGGTGCAAAGAGAGCATCACCTTGGGAAAACGATCAAAACAGGGAGCCCTACGATGTAGGGCAACCGCACCATCCCAGAATTAAAAAAGACACCGTCCACATGGACGATGTCTACCTCTACCTCTACCTCTACCTCATCCTCCGTCAACGACGAACGAGCTCCATCTCCACTTGCCGATATCTCGATTGCAATCCCTATGTTGTACTTTGTGCAATATTATAACCGCATTTTGCCCTCCGCACTCCCCTATATTGTATTTAGTACAACATAATGGACTACAAACCGCTTTTTTCGGGCAAAAGCACCAAAATGAGTGTACTTTGTGCAACGAGGGCTGCGATTGCAACCAAAAGACCGCTCTCCTGTTGCACAAAGTGCAACGAAGCATCCCATGGCACCACAGGATGACCCTAAGCTCATTCTTATATGTTAACAAAGCACAGGAATAGCGCATTACCGCCGTATCCTGTACTTTATGAACAACTACTTTTTCAAATGATAAGGGACCGTCGTCACGATCAGATCCCGCCTGTACAGCAGAAAGGCGCGGATCAGCAAACTCGACTGATTATGCAGAATGTGCTGCCAGTTTCGTTTGGGAATAAACTGCGGAATCAAGACGGTTACCCGGAAATTCGACTCGTTCGCCTTATGCTCCACGGTATCGATGAATTTCGTCAACGGTTGAATAATGCTTCGATAATGGGAATGCAGGGTGACTAACCGCACATCCGGCTGCCAACACTCCCATTTCTCTTGGAACTGCTTTTCGGCCTCCCGATCAAAGGCCACATAAACCGCAATAATCTGGTCTGGCGCCAACGATTTCGCGTAATTCATGGAATTTTCCACGACATGGGTAATTCCCGCGACAGGCACAATCATCACATTCCCCTTAATCTCGACGGAAGGCTCACATGTCGTGATTCGGAGCTGCTCGCCGACAGCCTCATAATGCTTTTTGATTTTATGAAACGTATAAACAATCAAGGGGAGGAAGATAAACACAGGCCATACCTGCCCCAGTTTTGTGATAAAAAAGATTAACATGACGGTGAAGCTTATTAACGCGCCAATCAAATTGACCGTCAGTTTCACGATCCAGCCCTTGGGCTTTTCGCGCACCCATTTGACCAGCATCCCCGTTTGCGCGAGCGTAAAGGGGATAAATACACCCACGGCATACAGTGGAATGAGATGCTCCGTTCTGCCTTTAAACGCAATGATCAGAATGATCGACATAATCGCCAAAAATATAATCCCGTTCGAATACCCTAATCGATCCCCACGGATCGTAAACATTCTAGCGATATATTTGTCCCTGGCCAAATTAACAGCCAGCAACGGAAAGGCCGAATACCCGGTATTCGCGGCAAGCACAAGTATCATCGCTGTGGTGCCTTGGATGATATAGTACATGTAATTCCTGCCAAATGTTTGGGAGGCAATCTGCGAGACTACAGTTTCCTGAGTTTTTGGAACGATGCCGTAGACGTATGCCAAATACACGATGCCCGAGAACAAAATGGCAAGCAGCAATCCCATGGCCGCTAAGGTTTTGGAGGCATTCTTCGGTCCCGGATCTTTGAAGTTCGGAATCGCATTGGAGATAGCTTCAACGCCTGTTAGGGCCGAGCTGCCCGATGCGAAAGCTTTCAATAACATGAACAAGGTAATCCCTGCAACCGGCGTCCCTATAGGGGCATGCATTTCAGGTGTAACTGTGCCTGTCACCCCTTTATACAAGCCTACACAAATTAATATAATCAGCGCCAAAATAAATAAATAGACCGGATAGGCCAAGATGGAGGCAGATTCAGTGATCCCTCTGAGATTCAGAATCGTGATGGCGACAACGAGCAGAATAGCAATATTCACATTGTAGGGGTGGAGCGACGGGAAGGCAGAAGTAATTGCGTCTGTCCCTGCTGAGATGCTGACCGCTACGGTTAGGATGTAATCCACCAGCAAGGAGCCTCCTGCGAGAAGGCCGGCGTTTACACCCAAGTTTTCCTTCGAAACGACATAGGCCCCGCCCCCATGGGGATAGGCGAAAATAATTTGCCGATAAGACAAAATGAGAGCCAGTAATAGAATGAGCACACCCACGCCGATCGGTACCGAATACCACAGAGCCGCAGTGCTTATGGTGATAAGCACAATCAGTATCTGTTCAGGTCCGTATGCGACTGATGATAGAGCGTCAGAAGACAGGATCGCTAGCGCCTTTGTTTTATTCAGCTTTTGCTCCCCTAATTCGGCTGATTTCAAAGGCTGACCGATAAGTAACCTTTTCAATGCAGAAAACATCATACCACCGCCAAATGTTTTGAGTTCATCCTCCCTTAAATTACCCCCTAAGATAGAATAAGAACCACAAAACCTACTGCCAAGTTTCTACAAAAGTCGAACAAGCTATATGATAAAATGGTACCGAGTGACTACCAGTCTATCCATTGGATGGTGATGACATTGACAGGCATCTCCCCGATTCGGCATACCACCTATCGTGATTTGGCGCCCAGCGTCCATTGGGCTCAATTGCACCAAAGAACGCCTCAATTCAAATGGGCGCGGCGTATTTACGATTTTCAGTTTCTCTATGTCATTCAAGGCGAGCTGCAGGCCACTTTATCAGGAAAGTCGATGTTGGTTCCTGCAGGGAGGCTGCTGCTTATACCAGCCAATGTGTATCACACGATCGAAGTATTAACAGCGCCGCATGTTCATCTATTGGGGATTCACTTTGATTTCTTCAGCGACCTGCGCGTGAAGCAAGGGGATCTTGTCGTGGATGAAAGCCATCCCCTTATGGATTGTTTTTGCGCGATGCCTTATATCGACGGGTCACCTCTGTTTCCATCCGGTTACTCCATCTCGCTTCCTCCAGCTGTCGTTTCGTTGATGGAAGCGACCATCCATGAAATGACCGAGCAGAAACAAGGTTTCGAAATGGTCTCCAAGGGGCTGATGCTCCAAATGCTCACGCTGTTGATCCGTCATCAAGCTGAGACGAACCGCACCCTTCATCCGAAATATCAAGAAAGCTTACTGCATTTAGCTCATGAACTCAAAACGAGTTACCGAAAAAAGTGGACCAATGTCGAAATGGCCGCTTTCATCAACGTTCATGAAGACTATATGAGTAAGCTTTTTAAAGATATGCTGGGCATGAGCCCTAATAAATACCTGCAATCCGTCCGGCATCAGCAAGCTAAACGGCTATTGCGCGAAACGGATGATAAAATCGAGCGAATCTCGCTTGAAGTCGGCTATGATGACTTTCATTATTTCAGCCGTATATTTAAAAAATGGGAAGGCATGTCGGCACAGCAGTATCGCAAGTTCTCGCAATTCATTTGACTAGGCGTGACTTTTCCGATAATCCGATGGATAGCTGGAGCAGTTCTCCACAAACAGTTTAGTAAAATGCCGCGTGCTGTAGTAGCCGACCTTCTCCGCGATTTGTTTCACTTGCAAGTTCGTATTCAGCAGCAGCTCTTTGGCCTTCAGCATGCGAATATTCGTTAAGTATTTAACGAAGGGCGTTCCGGTTTTTTTATTAAACAGCATGCTTAAATAGTTGGCAGACACATTGAGCTGCTGGGCAATTGAGCCTATCCCGATATCGTCCATGTAATGCTGTTCGAGATATTGAACGACCTGCTCAATCAGATCCGCCGTGACCGGCTCCCGGGGCTTGATCTCCCGCAGCTTGCACTCCCCGATCTTCCGAAGCTCCTTGATCGCTTCAACCTCAGAGCGCGGGGCATCATCTGTATCTGCAGCACCCAAAGCCTGCACCATATACAGGTGAATAGCTCGCATCGTTTGCTCGTTTGAACTTCGCTTGCCCGCTAGCAGCAAACCCTCCAGCTCACTCACCGCCGTTTGGTAATTCAAATACGCCCTGAAATACATATGCTGCTTAATAGCGCAAAAGAGTTGACTGATTTTCGAGCTTTCAGGCACCTGAACCTCTGCCTCAAGCTCCATGTACCTGATGCGCTGGCCGATGCCGCGGACCACACGCAGATGGCTCCATTCCCCAAGCTGAGCGAGCTGGGCATTCAATTGATCGAAGCCGCGGCATTCTCCGGTCTGAAGAATCGTTATCGCCAAGCCGTCTTGGCGATATGGCTCAGCAACACCTGCCAGCCCGTCAAAAAATTGCTGCACCTGCTCCCTGCAATCGAACCCTTTCGCCGGATCCCAGGAACCGATCACCGCACACTCACCATCAGGCAGCGACACCATGGCGAAATTCATGCCATATACGAGCAAACTTGTCATACGCTCACGCAAGTCATCATAGAAGGCGCAGGTCATGTCAGATAAAGCTTTCCCGGTTTTGGTCGTGTCAAAAATACAAACGGCACCGATGAACCAGCCTTGCACATAGACACTGTCCAGCTCCTCAAACTTCAAGGTCGTAAGCCCATTGCAAAGAGCAAATAAACTATTTTCGAATTGCTGGTTAAGCATTTGGATGAATTCTTTGTTGTGCTTGGCGGTATTCGTCAGCGCCCTCTCCAAATCCAGCGGATTCACCGGCTTCAGCAAATAGTCAGACGCCCCGAGCTGCAGAGCCTCCTGCACATAAGCAAAATCTGAAAATCCGCTCAAGATGATCCATTTGGTGCGAGGCGAGATCGCTTTGCCCAGACGCATCGCCTCAAGCCCATTCATACGAGGCATCCGGATATCAATAATCGCAACATTCGGCTTATGTTCGCTGACCAGCTCAAGGAGTTCCTCGCCATTGGCTCCCTCGCCAACAATGTGCCAAGAGGATTCTACATCCTGAACCATACTGCGAATGCTCGCCCGAATCAGATTCTCGTCATCAGCAATGATCAACTTCATCCTCGCCTCACATCCTTTAAAGGTATTAGGATTTGAACACTGGTTCCCTGATCCTTAGTACTATGAATACTCATGGATGCTCCTTCGAAAGACAGCTGCAACCGTTCCCTAACATTCCGAATGCCTAAGCCCTCCTGCACCTTGCTGGACTCAAATCCCACCCCGTTATCGCTGATATGTATCGCTAATATATCTTCCTTCTCGCCAGGGACCGACTGCATCTGGATGTCCATCCTCAGCTCGCAGCTATGATCGCATGGCTCAATGCCATGAATGATGGCATTCTCAATAATCGGCTGCAGCAGCAGCTTCGGAATTAAGAGCGACAGAGCATCCGGATCACAGCTAATGTGCACCTGAATTTTCTCGGCGAAACGGACCAGTTGAAGCCCGCAATACTTGTTGATAAAATCAATTTCCTCCTGCAGCTGCGCCCAATCGTTATGCTCCAGGGTGTAGCGCAGCATCCCGCTTAACGATAAAATTGCCCGCTCCAGCTGCATGCTCTGGCCCGTTCGATTGAGGCCAATGAAGCCATTTAACGTGTTGTACAAAAAATGCGGCTGGATTTGCGATTGCAAAGCCCGATACTCTGCGTTCCGCTTCCCGAGCACGGCCTTGTATTCCCGATCAATCAGCTCATCGAGCTTGTAGATCATCGTATTCAAATTGCTGCCCAATTGGGAAATTTCATCGTTGCCCTTCACCCGATACAACGTATTCATATCCCCGCGCTGAACGCGCTTCATCACTTGAATCATCTGCTTGAAAGGCGTAACAATCCAGTGCGATACTGTGAAGTACAAAATCAAAGCGATCAGCAAGCCGCTAGCCGCAAAAGCCGTGCCAATCCAATAGACCCGCTTCAAATGGGCTTGGATAAAAGCCTCCGGCGACAGGATCGCAATCACCCAATTCGAACGGGAGATCGTTTCCCGAACGACCGTGTAGGAATCCCGCACGTCCATGACCGTCCGGCTTCCGGAGGCAATTTGGCGCTGCATGTCGCCCGAAATGGGCTGATTCGAATAGATCAATTGCTGATTATCATCAAGGATGACCACCTTAGCCCCCTTGCTGAGCCGAATGCCTTTCATCATTTGATCCAAAAGCACCGTGTCGGCATCCGCCATAATAATACCCAGCGGCCGACCTGAATCCGGGTCCTTGATCAGACGTGTTACGGAGAAAACCTCACTATCGGCGTTATTCAGATAATCCTGCTTATGCACACCGGTGAACGCTACGTTCCCGTCCGCCTTCACCGCCTTGATATACCAATCCTGCTCTTTAAAAGGGAAACCTTTCACCGCTTGATCCGAGAAACTAAGGGGCGGCGTAATGTAAACAGAACCATCCATCGGCAGAAGAATGGTTCCGAGTATGTCTTTTCGCATATTTTTCAAATAGCTGGGGAGGGTCTTATTCAGGACTTCCTCAGCCTCGTATTGCTCATACGGGGTAAGGAGTTTCCACTGTGAAGTCGATTTCAATTTCAAAGCAAGCATTACTTCATTGTTCAAATAAGGGGTGACGGTCATGCGTTCCAAATCGTCCAAATACGTTTGAATATCGAATGTGAGAGCAGTTAAAGTCCCCTCTAGCAGAGAGGACTCTTGTTCTTTTATTAAATCGAGGTAATAGGAAGGTAATTTCACAACAATACCGACAATCGGGATGACAATGGTAATGAAAAATAGCAGTGATAACCGGAATCGAATCGATTGTCTGATTGTATCAACCTCCTGGCGATTAACCTTTGATCGCGCCGGAAGCAAGTCCCGAGACAAAGTAGCGCTGCAAAAATAAATACACAATCGTCATCGGAATCGCGCCCATGAAGGACCCGGCAGCCACCCAACCTACATTGCTCGTGTACTGGCCAAAGAATGATGAAAGCGCTACCGTTATGGTTCGCATCTCTGGTTTTTGCAAGAAAAAGATCGAGAATTGATAGTCGTTCCATACGGCAACACCGGACAAAATAATGACGGTCGCCGTTACAGGCTTCAGCAGCGGCAAGATCACCGTGAAAAACAGCTGGAACCGGCCCGCGCCATCAATCATCGCCGCTTCATCCAAATCCCGCGGAATCGTGGAGATAAACCCGGTGTACAAGAAAATCGTCATTGGCAGATTGAAGGTAATGAACAATAAAATAATACCCCAGTACTGATTCATCCCGCCAATATCTACCATAAATTTATACAACGGAACCAGAATAGTCAATGGGGGAACGATCAAAGCGGATACGAAAAGCGCATAAATGAACTTATTCCAGCTCGTTTGGCGCCGGGCAAGCGGATAAGCGGCAAGGGAACCGATCACGACAATCAGGACGACCGAAATGACGGTCACGATGAAGTTGCTCCGGAACGCATCCGTCAGATGCGCTTCCTTCCAAGCGTCTCGGAAGTTATCGAAGTACAGATAACCTGGGAACATCCATTTGGAGCTTAGATCGTCGAAAGCTTTGAGTGAAGTCGTTATCAAAATATAGAAGGGCAAAATATGAGCCAAGCAAATGACGAGGGAGAGCAGCGTTAACAGGCTTTTTCGTTTGTTCTTCATGCATTAACCTCCCTCTTTCTAAGAAACAGCAAGGCTGTAATACTCACGATGGAGATCATGATGAACATCAGAATACCGATCGTAGCGGCATATCCGGCATCTTCCCGTCCAAAATAGAGCAAGTACATAATCGAGGACAACGACGCGGAGGCATAACCTGGACCGCTGTTGGTCAATGCGACGATGACGTCGAACAATTTCAGACCACCAATCAGATTGAGCACCATGCTGACCGTAAAGGCCGGTGCAATCAGCGGCCATGTCACATGAGCGAAACGCTGCAAGGGACCCGCTCCGTCAATCGTCGCCGCCTCGTAATAATCCCTTGGAATGGATTGCAATCCGGCCAAATAGAGCACCATTGCGATCCCCAAGTATTGATACGTGTTTACGAAGGTAATAATCCACACATTCAAATTCGGATCTCCCAGCAAATTGGAAGGCTGATCATGGAACAACAAAATAATGTCATTGATGGCGCCGCCTTGATACTGGAAGAAGAAATACCAGATATACCCCATAATCAAGGAGGAGATAATGACCGGCAAATAAATGACCGTACGGACAAGTCCTCGGGTTCGGATATTCAGATTTAAGAATAAGGCGTATAACAAGCCGATCACATTTTGAAAAACAGCGCTGCCGATACCATAGATCGCCGTATTGCGGATAACCTTGAGGATCTCAGGATCCGTGAACATCCGGCTATAGTTGGTGAAACCGATCCATTTGTAGTCCTGATTGTAGCCGTCCCAATTCGTAAATGAAATTTTGATCCCTTTAAAAAACGGATAAAAAATAAAAATGAAAAACAAAAGAAGCGCCGGAATATAGAGCAAATTCAGCAAAGCCCCGCTGCGCACGAGGCGGCCAAAGGTTGTTTCCGTTTTTTTACCGGAACGGGTCTGCGCAAGCACTGTCCTTGATTCAGCCATAAATTCACCTTCCTCCTTCATGATCATAGACAAAAAGGGAGGGTGGCTGTCACCCTCCCTTTCCACGACTACTGATTGCGCAGACGTAAATATTCGGATTTCATTTTGTCAGAGAATTGTTGAGGAGAAACCGTTCCCGCAAGCAAGGCAACGCCTGTTTTACACATCACGTCCCACATGCCGTTTGGCAGATACACACGGTCGAAATAAGGGAACACACGGATATTTTCAAATTGCTTGTAGTATTCGGAGAATTCATGTTTGGATTCGATGTTTTTCAGACCTGCAGGCAGCTTAGTCGCATTGGCGATTTTGGACATATTATCTGCTTTGGCAAAGAAAGCGATCAGCTTCTTGGACTCTGCCAAGTGCTTGCCGTCTTTCCAGGCGCCCATCGTGTACCGCTCGCCGCCCGAGAAGGATTGGCTGTCTCCAGCGACCATCGAGGTCAGCGGGGCAATACCGATTTTGGCAGCTTTATTGTATTTGTACACTTCGTCCGCGAAGGAAGGTGCACCGAATACGAAAGCTACTTTGCCCTGTGCAAACAGTTGCGGCATGTCACTGTATTTGGCCGTCAGCACATCTTTGTTGATGTACCCCTTCTTGCTCATGTCCTGCAGCTTTTGCGCAAGCGGTGTCCATTTGTTCCAGTCAAATGTCCCATCGAGCAGCGTCTTGGCATCGTTCGTCGCCGGGGAGATGAACATCGATGTGGCGTACAGATCGGAGAACCCGCCGATCATCCCGTTATCCACACCGGACATGAAGAACGGTGTCACCGCTCCGTTGCTGGATGATTTGATTTTCTCGGCTGCCGCCATCAGCTCATCAAACGTTTTTGGCGGGGTGATGCTGTATTTTTCAAGAATTTCAGCGTTATAGGAGATCCCGTCTTTGGCTTCGCTCATAACAAGCGCTTCTACTTTGCCGTCTTTATCCGTAACGACAGGTTTGATTGTGTCCGTCATATCTTTTGCCCATGGCTCATTGCGTAGATCGGCTAGATACTTGCCATAACGGATTATCGCCCAACCATGCGTATCGAAGACGTCCGGCAAATCGTTTGCCGCCATTTTAACCTTCAGAATGTTCTCGTATTCTGCGCCGGGGAATTGGAATTCAACGGCCACGTTCGGATTTTCCTTGGTAAAATCAGCCGCAATGCCCTTCATCATTTCTTGATTCGGCAGTTCGGAGATCGTACTGTACACCGTAAGTTTGATCTTATCCCCACTAGGTTTGGCATCCGGGGTACTTGCCGCCGTCGTCGTTGTCGGTTTCGTAGTCGCCGCCGCCGGACTTTCCGTCGTAGATGTTCCCGAGCTTGGTCGGCTGGAACACCCCATGAAAACTACGGAAACCGTTAGCATCATGGCAGCAACGCTTAAAAATGTTTTTTTCATTTTTACGAATCCTCCCTTTGCATGATTGAAGTGATGACTTGCCCTCTGTGAATACGAAAATGTTTCACACCTTAATCATATCAATTTTGGTTGCGCTTACAAGTGTGCTAAATCTACAGTGGAAGCGCTATTTTCCATGGGAGAAATTCAAATGGTGTTCGCTTGCCTTAAGTGAGATGCTTAAATTGAGGCAGCCACTCTTTATTCGCTGCGAACATGCGATCAACCATCTCCTGAATCTCAGCCAGACTGAGAACGGCCGACGTTAACGGATCAAAGCAAATGGCGTGATAAATCATTCGCGGGTCCCCTGTGAGCGCCCCTTGCACCGCTAATTCCTCACAGCGCGCGCTTGTATTGACCAGAATAGCCAAGTGATCCGGCAGAGCCCCGACGTGGATTGGGCTTAGCCGTCCTTTGGAGGCCAGAACAGGGACCTCAACGCAGCAGCCCTGCGGCAAATTATCGATGTATCCCAGGTTCCGTACATTGCCGTTAAATTCAAAGAGAGTTCCGTCACCGATTGTCGCGTTGAAGATATAAGATGCATACTCCTCGCCGCGCTTCAAATCGATAGGGCTGTCCCGCCACTCTTCCATCTGCTTATGCCAGCCCCCGCGCAGCTTCTCCGCATAGTTGATGATCTCTCCATAATGCCCGGGATTCCAACCTGTGCCATGGGTGCAGTATTTCTCGATCAAATCCGGTCGCTTGCGGAACCAGGCATTATATTCCGAATTATGGCCACTCGATTCCGTTACATAGTAATCCAGATGGAGAAACATTTCGTTGCGGACCTGCTCCTCATTGTAGATTTCAGGCCGCTTCATCACGGCTTCGCGAATGAGCGGGTAAGCGTCCTTGCCATTCCATTTGTAATCCAAATAGAAGGCTTGATGATTGATCCCCGCACACCGGTAAGTAATCTCCTCCATCGGCGCGCCGATCCAACCGGCCAGCATCGAAGCCGTCCCTTGCACGCTATGGCACAAGCCCGTGACTTGCACGCTGCTTTGGCCTTGCATCGCTCTGATCAGCATCGCCATCGGATTCGAATAGTTCAGGAAAATCGCGTCGGGACAATAACGCTCAATATCCCTGCAGATCTCCAGCATCACGGGAATCGTGCGCAAAAAGCGGAAAATACCCGATGGACCTCGGGTATCGCCTATATTGATATCGACGCCGTAAGCTTTGGGAATCTCGATATCCGTACGCCAGATCTCCAAGTCGCCGACCAGGATCGTGCAGACCACACCATCCGCCCCGGTTAGCGCTTGCGCCCGGTCCGTCGTTGCCTCTACCTTCGCCTTGTATCCGCCTGCGGCGATGATGTTATCAACCGCTGTCTTGGCATAAGCCAGCCGCTCCTCCGAGATATCCATCAACGCGATAGTACACGCCTCAAAGGCGGGAAAGGTCAATAAATCTCGAACCAGATTTTTCGTAAACACCAAACTGCCTGCGCCGATAAAAGCAATCTTCGTCATCGTCACGATCACTCCTCGCTCATTTTATCCGGATTACAAACCGAGTCCACCATCCACCGTAAGCTGCTGGCCCGTAATTTGTCCTGCCTGATCAGATGTGATAAAAAGAACAGCAGATGCAATATCTTGACCATTTTGCATTCGCCCCATAGGCATGCGTTGCGTTGCTTTCTCCAAAGACTTTTCGTCTTCCCCTGTCGAAGCAAGGCGAGCCATCTCCCCTTCGGAAGCGACCCAGCCAGGATGTATGCAGTTCACACGAATTCGGTGTTTGGCTAAAGCTCCTGCCAAATTCAGCGTCAACGTGACGATACCACCTTTTGAAATCGAATAAGCCAATGTATCCGGTGATCCCTTTCTTGCGTGGAGGGAGCCAATAGTGATGATATTGCCTCCCCCTCTGCGAATCATGCCAGGCACCGCCGCTTGGCAGGTCAAGTAAGCTCCCTTGAGGTTAACCCCCATCACAAGATCCCAGAACGCTTCATCCGTCTGGAATAAGTCGGCTCTGGGAAAGATGCCGGCATTGTTCACCACGATGTCCAAGCCCCCGAACGATGTCTCTGCAAAGGCCACCATCTGCTCCACCTCTGCGCCCTTGGAAACATCGCACCGGAAAAATTGCGCTGGGCGGCCTTCCTTCCGCCATGCAGCAGCAACGTCTTCCCCATGCTCATCTACGTCAGCGATCACAACGTTCGCTCCTGACAGCAGGAACTGCTCGGCAATGGCAGCACCGATCCCTTTGGCTGCTCCAGTGACGAGCACGGTTTTGCCATCATATTGAAAGCTAGCTGTACCTTTCATCGTACTCCTCCTTCGTCGCTAGAACCTGAACGCCCTCTAGAACTCGTAAGCACCCTCGGCGGCCGCTTTCTCATAAGCCATCCGCGGGATTTGTGTGGCCAGCTTCCCTCCGCTGATATCAATCATCGTGCCAGTGATATAACCGGCATAGTCAGAAGCGAGGAAGCAAATCAGGTTAGCAACATCCGCCTTCTCTCCCCAGCGGCGCAGCGTCAAGGTGTCGAGCAAGCGCTGCTGCTGGGGCTCCTGAAGCTCAGCGAAATGGTTCATGTCCGTCGGAATCATCCCGGGAGCGTAGCAGTTCACCGTAATGTTCCAGGGGCCCAGCTCGCCGGCCAACACACGGGTGAATTGCTCCACACCGGCTTTGGAGGAGGCATAGGCTGCACTGCCATAGCTCGGCACGATGGCGGCGAACGAGGCCGCGTTCATGATCCGGCCCGCTCCTTGCTTTTTCATGACCGGCGCAACCGCCTTGCACATCAGAAAAGTCCCTTTCAAATTAATATCAAGGTTTAAGTCCCAAACCTCTTCGGAAAGGATATCCACAGGTGCTCCTCCGGCGACCCCGGCATTATTCACTAAAATATCAATACGGCCATACTGATCCACGACATGCTGCACGACTTCTTGAATCTGCGCATAGTTGCGCACATCGCATTGGTACGTACCCCCTTTGCAACCGCTGCGATCAAACTCCTTCTGCACGTCCCCCAAATTCGACTCATTGATATCAGTGACAACGGTCGTCACGCCTTCCTTGGCAAGCGCCAGAGCAATCACTTTCCCGATCCCCCGGCCGGCACCGGTAACAATTGCCACTTTTCCAGATAGGTCAATATGCATCCAGGTCTCTCTCCTTCCCGTTACATCGTCTGCGAAGCGGTGTTATGCGTTTGCAGCAAATTTTGCAAATAGGACAAGCTCGTCAGAAACTGCCTCTGTTCATAGGCGATAATGTTTTCTTCCGATGCCCCCTTTTCAAAAGGGGTTCGCCAATCTCCAGTGGGTCTGGCATTGGCCTGTGCAAAACGCAACAGGTTGGCAAGCTGCGCTGCTGACCGCTGCGGGTAATCCTGCCAGTAATCCTCACAGAGTACTCTCGTATGGCGCGCTTCAAGCGCTCCGAGCTCCATCGACATATTGACCTTCGGACAATACTCTTCAAACACCTGAAACAGCGCAGCGAAATCCACGACGCCTTGGCCTAAAGGAGAACGTACGAGGCGATAGCCGTCATCGCTCATGTAGATCCAATAATCCTTCATGTGCACATGCTTAAGATGTGGTCCTATCCTCCGGGCAAAATCTACCGGCTCTTCCGCCGTCGCCAGCGGGTTGCCGGTATCCAGCGTAATACCGAAATAGGGCGAACCGATCTCCTGACAGAGCCATAACAGTTCCTCGGAAGCCAGATCTTGATGATTCTCCACCGCCAGTACGACGCCTGCCTGCTCCGCAGCCCTCGCCGCCTCTCCCAACCCGGATAACACTTCCTGCAAAAATGACGGCCACCGCCCGGCCATTCTGCGCCGATCACCGCCAAAATCCGCACCGCCTACGACCGTGCGAACGGTTGGCGCGCCTAGCCTCGCAGCCGCTTCAATAGCTTCCTTAAGCGGTTTCGGATCGTAGCCACCTGAGGCTACTACGAGATATTGCCCTCTAGTCTTAGCTTGGCGAGTTAACGCAGCTGCATCTTCGCCCTCAAGCAGCGACAAAGGAAGCTCAATGCCTTGAAGCCCATACCCGGTCGCCTGCTCAAGCAATTGAGATGCCGTGATACGCGGACGCGTCGAGCGGGGATGGATGCCCATCATAAACGTAGTGCCGTACACAGCAAGTCCGAGTTTCATCCGAATTCACCTTTCCCTTCTATCTCGCCGTCCAACCGCCATCCACAACCATGGAAGCCCCTGTCATGAAGCTGGACGCTTCCGATGCCATGTAAATAATAGCCCCGATGATTTCTTCAGGCCTGCCCCAACGCCCCAAAGCAATATTTTCGATAAAAAAGCGATTCGCTTCCGGATTATTCATCACTACCGTGTTCAGCTCCGTCGCAATCGGTCCCGGGCAAAGCGCGTTCACCGTAATGTTATATGGCGCCCATTCCAAAGCAAGCACCTTCGTTAGCTGAATCAGGCCGCCTTTGCTGGAACAATAAGCGCCTCTTTCCGGCAGCGCGATGCTCCCCAGCATAGAGGACAGGTTGATAACCCTGCCGTAGCGCTGGCTTTTCATCGTTTTGGCGACTGCGCGGGCGCATAGATACGGCGCTTTTAAGTTCGTATTCTGAACGAGATCCCAGCTTGCTTCATCAAAATCTTCGATCGGCTTCCGCACATTAATCCCTGCATTGTTGATCAAAATATCAATCCGTCCGAACGCCTGGACGGAATCCGCAACCATCGCCTCAACCTGCTCGGCTACCGTAACATCCACCGCTAAGCCGAGCGCCCGTCTGCCGGTTGACTCGGCAATGGCGCGTGCTGCCGCTTCCGCCTTCTCCTTCTCGCGGCTCGTCACGATCACATCAGCCCCAGCCTCTGCCAACGCCTGAGCCATCACATAGCCCAGCCCCCGTGTCCCCCCTGTAATTAAAGCAACACGGCCATCTAGTTTGAAGAGCTCCAAACTCATTGGACAAATTCCCCTTTCTCATCCAGCGTCATAAGTATTTTCGCGATCTTCCCCGGATTTTTGATGAGCATGTCAAAACAAGCGCTTCCGCTTTCAAGCGGAGCAAGTTTTGTCCACGGCGATAAGCTGACACGTCCCTCGCTAATCCACTGCAGCGCCGTCTCGAAATCATCCGAATGGTACGCGAAAGCTCCCGTCATCTGAATCTCGCTGCGGATCATTTTATTAATCGGCAGGCGGCTTGTTTCCTCATGCAGACCCGTGAAAATGACCCGGCCCCCCGGACGCACCGACTCCACGCAAGTTTGGCGGGTCAGCTCCATGCCGACGGCATCAATGGCCGCATCGAAGGTTTGCCCCTCCACAAGGCTGCTTACGCGAGTTACGGTTACAGCTCCAAGATCCTTGGCAATTTCGAGTCGCTGTTCATTGATATCAACGACTACGACCTGCTGCAAGCCGTACACCTTCGCTGCCTGTAGAGCCAGAAGACCGATTGGCCCAGCTCCCATAATCAGGAGGCGATCGGTTGGCAGCGGTCTGAGCAGCTTGCAGATATGCACAGCGCAGGCGAACGGCTCTGCGAAAGCGCCTTCATCAAAAGAAACGTGATCGTCCAGCCGGTACACGTTCTTCTCTGCAATCGCGACATACTCCGCGAATGCTCCAGGGCGGTGCGCGCCGATTAATTGGCGCTCCGGGCACAGCTGCGCTGCCCCTGTCGTACAGGCGCGGCAGCGACCGCAGGACACGAGCGGGTTGGCCGTCACCCGATCCCCTCGGCGGAATCTAGCTTCCCCGTCCCCGCCACTTCCAACTTGCTCCACGACGCCGGAGAACTCGTGACCCATGATGAGCGGCGGCTTGCGAAGCGAATTATGCCCCAAAAAACCGCTCAATTCGGAGCCGCAAATGCCCACCCGCTCCACACGAATCAGCACCTCATTCGGTCCAGGGACCGGCTTCGCCACTTCCCTTATGTTCATGGTGCTGGGCCCTTCATATACCAACGCTTTCATGCGCTATCCTCCTTATGGCTACAAGCTTCGCCACGCTTAGTCAATGCTTCTCGCGCTTTTCCCAGCCCTGCTTGAATAGGGGGAGCCAGTGACCGGGATCATACGGATGTTTCGCAATCTCCTCCAGATTAAGGTCAATGCCCAAACCCGGCCCCTCAGGCGGGAGCAGATAACCGCGATCCACTTTCAGCGGAGGCGTGAGCAGCTGCTCTTCCCACGGCTCATTAAATTCGTCAAAAATTTCATGAATGAAGAAATTCGGCGTCGCCATATTCAAATGCGCACAGGCCACCGAGCAGATTGGCCCCTGCGCACTATGTGGAGCCGTAACCCCGCCATGCGCATGAACCATCCCGCATATTTGCTTGGAAGCGGAGATGCCGAGGTATTGCGGCTCCAGTTGAACGATATGCACCGCGTCATGCTGCAGCAGCTCGGCGAATTGTTCGCGATTGTAATAGTCCTCGCCGCAGGCAATTGGCACGGGACTGCGCTTCGCTACCTCGACCATGGTGGAGATTCGCTGCGGAGGCACCGGCGCCTCGAACCACGTAGGCTCATATGGCAGCATTGCTTCTGCGAATTGAAGAGCCGTATGTACACTGAAGCGGTTATGTCCTTCAATGAGAAGGTCAACATCTGGACCTACCGCTTCACGAACCGCCGCGATAATTTCAATTCCCGTGCGAAAATCCTTCCTTTCCACGGTGCGCCACGCGTTACCAAAAGGATCAAATTTTAGCGCCGTGTAACCTCTAGCGACAACGTCCTTGGCCTTTTCGTGAAAGCTTTGCGGATCACGCGGTCCCCGGTACCACCCGTTCGCATAGCAGCGCAGCTTTTCGTGACATTTGCCACCCAATAGCTTATACAGCGGGAGTTCAGCCTCTTTGCCAATAATATCCCAGCAAGCGGTTTCAATAGCTGCCAGCGCCGAGCCCTGGATTTGACCGCCATCCGAATACACGTCGCGCGTCATCTTGAGTGCGATGGTTTCCACATCATGAACGTCCATCCCGATATACAGATGCTTCAGCTCATGAATCGCCGCTTCCACCGTTTTTGCGAACCCGTTCAGCGTGCCTTCACCAATGCCATAAATGCCTTCCTTCGTATGCAGTTTGACGAAAAGCCAATTTTTCCATGAGTTCCCGACGATGAATGTCTCCACATTGGTAATGATCATTCCGCAACCTGTCCTTTCACTTTCCATATTAGAGAAATAAGCGCCATTACAAGCTTTCATATGCATTGTAACAAATCCATTTGCCCTGATATTTGCCTAAAGGAGAAAACATGTTGGACTTTTCCGATAAACGACAAAGAAGAGGGCAGCTGGATGCGCTAGCCCTCTTGCGTTATGATTGTTCAATCAATTTATAGTGTTGAAAAAAATCTTAATTATTTCTTTATCATCAAATCGGGCATATCCAGTGCCAAGGAAACGTTGCACAGCATCCCCCGCGCCAAAA
Organism: Paenibacillus chondroitinus NBRC 15376; assembly: GCF_004000765.1. Taxonomy (GTDB): domain Bacteria; phylum Bacillota; class Bacilli; order Paenibacillales; family NBRC-103111; genus Paenibacillus_E; species Paenibacillus_E chondroitinus. Next base: position 56,603 of record NZ_BILW01000026.1, read on the forward strand.
ACATCGTCGTCATCTCTTCAGCCTCTTGAAGTCCTGCCTCCTCAAAAGCCTGCATCACGAACTGCCTTACCTCATTCATCCCCCGCTTCATAACAGCACGGATAGGGGCTTCCTGGATCGTCTGCGCCTGCATCTGCAGCAAAATCTCATTTCTGTGCGATTGCGTAATCTCTTCGTAGGCGCGGATGAAGCCAAGTTCCAGCAGCTCTGGGGATGTCGTTTCCTTCACGCGCTGGAAAGCTTGAAGGATGCGCTGCCATGAGAGCTCCAGGGCAGCTTCCAGGAGGGACTCCTTAGTGAAAAACCGATACACATAAGGCTGTGAAATGGAAGCACGTTCTGCCACTTGCGCAGTTGTCGCACGATAATAACCGAATTCGGCAAATACTTCGACAGCGGAATGAATAATATCATTGCGTCGATCGGTAGACGTTACACCCTTCACCATTTGCCGCGACCTCCTCATCTGTTAAAAAGTCCGATTAGTGATTGGTCAATCACTAATCGGACCTAGTATAACCCACATAGTTGGAGATTGCAACTCTAACTTGCCGCTTTTACACCATGCCGCCGTTAATCCGAATGGTTTGACCGGTGATCCAACGCGACTCTTCGCTGGCCAAGAAAAGCACGGCGCCTGCGATATCTTCCGGTTCTCCCAATCGTCCAAAGGCGTTTAAATTCGCGATCCCCTGAATCTGCTCTTCTGACTTACCGACGGTGAAGAGCTCGGTATTTACCGGCCCTGGTGCCACCGCGTTAATCGTGATGCCCGCCGGTCCCAATTCTTTGGTGAGCTGGCGTGTAATCTGCTCAACGGCTCCCTTCGTGCCTGCATAGGCACTATAGGTAGGAAACATCATCCCGGCAACGGATGTTGAGAAATTAATAATGCGGCCGCCTTTATTCATATGCTTAAGCGCCTGCTGGATCGCAAAATAAGTGCCTTTTACATTGATGGCATACTGCTTGTCGAAGTCTTCCTCCGTCATAACAGCTAAAGGCTTTGTGATCATAATGCCTGCGTTATTGACAAGAATATCGATTTGTCCATACGCGGCTAATGTTGTCTGAAAAAGCTGCTCAATATCGGATACTCGGCTAATATCCGCCTGGACAGGCAAAGCTTCTCCGCCGTTTTGCTTAATGCTCGCCACCACTTCTTCTGCCTTAGCAGGATTGCTGGCGAAATTAATGACGACCTTCGCGCCATGCTTGGCGAGAAGCTCGGCTATCTCTCTCCCGATCCCTCTGGATGCTCCTGTTATGATGGCTACTTTCCCGGATAAGTTAGACATGCGATGATTCCTCCTCGTTACCTTCATTGTTTGGCTTATGAGTCTATTATATGTATAACGATAACAAATTACAACTGACAAAATTATATATTTGTCATTATTTATCGACTCGCCCCTTATGCAAAAAAAAGACCCAGCGGAAAATCGAAATCACCGCCAGGTCTTTCTATCATTTGCGAATCCCCGAAAGGATTAATTCCCACACCAAATCAAACTCTTGGTCAATCGTTGAAGAGGACCACTCATAGGCATGAGCGGGATGATGAAATCTCGTTGTCGCGAAAAAAATAGCCCTTGCCATAGCCTCAGGTTCGCCAGAACGAAACTCCTTCGCGTTCACGCCATCTGCGATGATACCCGTCATTTGACCGATTAGATGTTGGACATGCTCTGCAATCATTTCAACGGCATCCAAAGTCACCGCCGAGTACATGCCGAACATTTCCGGATCCTCAATCACATGCTTCCGTTTACTTTGGATCAGCGCCTCAAGCCATGTGCGCAGCCGATCTGCCGCACTGCCATCCAATTGATTCGCAAGCTCCTGCAGTGGCTCCGCAATCCTATGCAGCCAACGCTCAGTCACAGCTTCGCGCAAAGCAGCTTTGCTCGGGAAGTGTCGATATAAGGTCCCGTGACTGACTTGCAGTGCTTTGGCAACATCTACGACTGATGTTTTCTCTGGGCCATAACGCCGCAGAACCTGTTCCGCGGCTTCCAGAATTGCTTCCTTTGTTAAGGGTTGATCATTCGCCATATCCGTCTTCTCCCTAAGTATGATTCTCATCATAGCACAAGGAATAAACAAACTTAAAGTATCAACTATGGTTTTCTGTCATTTGTTTCAATCCATCCGTCAATCGAGCATAGATAGCGTTGTATCTACGATGCCTTGCAGCTTCTCTGCATCTTCCGTCGTTTTGACCAGAACCCGCAGTCCAAGCAACGTATTATTTAAAAACTGCGCAAGCTTTCGAGCATCCTGCCCAGCGTCTATTTCTCCCGATTTGATGCCAAGTTCAACAAGCTCTTGCAAGCGTGCCTCCGTTTTGGAAAAGCTCTCATTGACCTTAGCCGCGGCTTCCTCATCATGGATGGCAAGTTCCACAGCGGTGTTGACCATTAAACACCCTCGTGGTTTATCTTCTTTTTTACCAATCACCCGTTCAAAAATTTCTCTGATCGCCTTTTTCGGTGATGTCTGCCCATCAGCATGGTAGATCCGAGTACCGACCACTTCTTCGTAACGGTCAATCACTTTCATAAAGAGATCATGCTTGTCTCCGAAGGTATCATAGATGCTTCTTCGATGGACACCCATTTCGGTAACCAGGTCCTGCATGGATGTTTTTTCATATCCTTTTTCCCAGAAAACGCCCATCGCTTTACCCAGTACGGTATTCACTTCAAACTCTCTGTTCCTAGCCATACGCTACCCCCTTCATACAGAGATTAGTATAGCATTTGGGTCCGTTTGACACCCACTTCGGCTACATCAGGTCTTTCAGTCGATCCGCTGTGTACGGAATTAGCTCATTGTCGCGACCTTCGCGAATCTTTGCAGCCCAGGCCGGATCTGCCAACATCGCGCGGCCAATGGCAGCCAGATCAAATTCCTTACGATCAAGCCGCTCCACCAACTCGTCGATCATTTCGTGCTCATCCTTCTGGTCAAACGGCTCGGATTCAAGCCCCACCGAACCAACCGTGATGGCCGGCTTGCCGGTCAGCTTCTTGGTCCAGCCTGCAAGATTCAGTTCTGAGCCAGGAAACTCCGGCTCCCAGAAGTGCCGGCTCGAGCAGTCGAATATGTCCACACCTGCTTCCACGAGAGGTGCCAGAAACTGAGCCAACTCCTCCGGTGATTTTGCCAGTTTGGCGCCATAGGAACCTATTTTCCATTGCGAGATCCGCAGAATGATGGGAAAATCAGGTCCGACCGCCTGCCGGCAAGCTTCAATAATCTCTACCGCAAAACGCGTCCGCTTAACGAGGTTGCCGCCATAGCGATCCGTTCGTTGATTCGTTTTCTCCCAGAAGAACTGATCAATTAAATAACCGTGACCGCCGTGCAGCTCAATGCCATCAAAACCAATCCGCTTGGCGTTCGCAGCTCCATCCGCATAAGCCTTAATGACGCCCTCAATCTCTGATTCCGTCATCGGCTCGCCTGCTTTTTCCCCCATTAAGTCAATGCCCGAGGGGGAGATGGAAGCTGCCTCCAGATTCGGCTCTGATCGTGTCCTCCTGGTAATCCCCACATGCCAAAGCTGGGAAATAATTTTCCCGCCTGCCGCATGCACTTCCTTCACAACATGAGCCCAGCCGTTCAGCGCATCTTCCCCATACATGTGCGGGATGTTCGGGTCACCTGTCGCAGCAGGATGGTCGATAATAGCTCCCTCTGTCATAATTAGACCGACACCATTCTCTGCGCGTCTACGGTAATAAGCAGCTACATCGGCCCCCGGTATGCCATCTGGAGACTTGCTTCTTGTCATAGGTGCCATAACAATACGGTTAGCTAAGGTAAGTTGGTTGAGTGTGAAAGGTTGAAATAACGGTTGAATGGATTGCTTTTGGCCAATACTCATGGGATCCCTCCATCTGTCGTGTTTCATCACGATCGTCACTGTTACCTTTTCCTTAGTTTGGCTTAATTATTTGTTAAGCTGCTGCTACAGCAGCCGCTTTTCTGCTGCGAATTCTCAGTGCTACAATCGCTGCAATCAGACAGACGAAACCGGCGGCAACAAACGGCACCGTGTAGCTGCCGAGGAGTTCACGCAGGAAGCCTGCGCCGTAAGCTGCTGTAGATGCACCTGCTTGGTGAGCAACCAGAATCCAACCAAAAACCATGCCTGCTTTCTCTTTGCCAAAGGCATCAGAGGTCAATTTCACTGTCGGTGGAACCGTTGCGATCCAGTCCAGTCCATAAAATACCGCGAATACCGTAAGCTGCGTATAACCCGTACCAAGTGCATAAGGTAGAAAGATTAATGATAGACCGCGCAGGCCATAATACCAGAACAGCAACCATCTGCTATCGAAACGGTCAGATAACCAACCCGAAAACGTAGTCCCCACAAGATCGAAGATTCCCATCAACGCGAGTAGGCTTGCAGCGGTAACAATCGGAATATTGCTGTCTCCGCAGGCTGCAATTAAATGTGTACCAATCAGTCCATTGGTTGAGAATCCGCAAAAGAAGAAGGTCCCGGCCAGCATCCAGAATGTCAGATTCTTCATCACTGAGAATAGTGTGCGGATTGGAGTAAGCAGCAAATTCCCTTGGAAAGGTGCTGGCTTCACAACTTCCGTAGTACCAAGTGGAGCTAAACCTTTATCATAAGGATGATTTCTCATCCAGATCCCAACGATCGGCAGCAGGATAAGAAGGGCCGCCATAATGACATAAACGGCATTACGCCAACCACTGTCACTCGTAATCTTGGCTAGCAAAGGAAGGAAAAGCAATTGACCAGTTGCGGCACTCGCTGTAAGCAGGCCGATTACCAACCCTTTGTGCTTCACAAACCAGCGATTCGCGACGGTTATTCCCAAGACATTAGCCAAAGCGCCCGTACTAATACCGCCGAGTACCCCCCACAACAGGATAAGCTGCCAAACTGCCGTGATGAATGGTGTAAGCCCTAATGAAATCAGCATCAGTATAATGGCGAAGACCATGGTTCGGCGAACTCCGAATTTAGCCAGCATAGCGGCCGAGAACGGACCAATGAGCCCATATAATAAAATACGAATGGAGATAACGCCTGATATGGATGCTCGCGTCCAGCCAAATTCTTTTTCAAGCGACTGAATTAATACGCTCGGAAAAGAACTGATGCCTGCCGAGACGAGCAGCGATAGAAACACAATACCTATAACAACCCAACCATAATAAAACTTGGAGAGTTTATTTTCCTTCAACATCTCTTCTCACCCTTTCCGGTTATTGAGAATGTTCATTCTCAAAAATATAATCTGTATGTTACACTACAGGTTTCCATGTTGTCAATGAAAAAAACATCCCGACGAATTGCTTCTTCATCAGGATGTTTTACGGTCAACCAGCAGCCTTAGCGGTTAGTTCCGGACTGTCATACTTAGCTTCGTCCATTTGTAATAATCCGTCATTCGGCAGTAATCTTCTAACTAAACCTACAAATCCTCGTATTGTAAATAACGTGAAGTTGAGGGATGCGAAAGTATGCAAAACTGTCCATGAATTCCACTTGAATAACTTCGTTTTCTTTTCTAAAGCCCACTGCAACAGGGACATAGGGACACTAAAGAACAGGCTTCTGAGCATCAGCTCCGCCGGTTTACTGTTATAAGTCGTTCTTACCCAAATTACGCTTAATAGCGGGTAGAAGAAAAAGTCGTACAGAATATTCGTTTCAAAAATTTTAGGGAAAGGGCGTGCCGGGTAGGCAATGCTCTTCTTTTTGATGAAATAGGAATCCAGCGTAACCGCAAGCACACCTTTTGCAAAGAACACGATTAAGAGCATAAGCAAGTTTTTACGTTTCAAAACAAAGGGCACAGCTGCCACACAAGACAGAAACAGCATCCTTAATAATAATTTCTCCAACGTGATAACCTCCTAATAGAATAAATCTCTTAACCGTAGTGTGCTATCAAATGCGTACAAATATGAGTTGAGACAGAAATAGTTTTCACCATTAATGTTTAATGGGATGTAATTGTTGAATAATATCGATTAAATTTGACGGAGTAAACCAGTACATAAATAACGAGAAGAGCCGCAACCGAATTAAGAATAACCAATGAAAAGTTTAAGCTAAAAAAACGAGTCAACACACCGACGCCAATTGGAGGAATGATGAATCCCGCATAGGCGCACAAATAAAAGGCCGAAATGACTTGTGGCCGTTCTTCCGGCTTCGGCAGTTGACCGGCAAACCTTAATGCGGCTTGAAACGACCATCCAGCGCCAATTCCTTGAATGAGCATACCAGTCCCAAGTAAAAATAAATTTTCTTTCTGACCGGAAAAAACAGTAATCCAGGGTCCGACGGCTAGGAACACGATGCCAATACGCATCCGCGTAACCGGATTTTGCAACCAAGGAAAGAATTGCATCAAGCCGCCCACACCAAGAAGCATGAGCATTAACAATCCCGCTATAGAAAGATTAGACGTGTGAATGACGCTTTTGACGAAAGATGGAATAAGAGAAAGTACAATCCCACCTAACATGAAAAAAATAAATGCAGGAAGACCGATTATTGAAAAAAAGTGGGTACGAATATTGTTGGGAATACCCAGTGAAATCTTCGCTTTTGCCGGCTTTTGGGAATCTTCTGCCTTCGGCAGCAGTTCCAGGAGTACCAAAGAAATCACTAATAGGACGAGCAAAACCCAAAATGGCATACGCAGCGGCTGAATGTGTATATATTGGACGACTAAACCTGAAATGGCCGGACCCAGGCCAAAGCCAAGATTAACAATGACCCCCGAGAATTTGATTGCCGTACTAATTTTATTGGAAGAGGTTTGTTTTAATAGAAAAGCAGTGGCCGTACCTGTAAAAGTCCCGTATGCGACACCTTCGAGAATCCTTGCCGTATAGAGCATCCAGACGTTCTGGCTTACTATAAAGAGCAGCGTTGCTGCAATGGATATCCATATACTTATGCGTAGTACTCTTTTCAGTCCCCACGAGTTCGCTTTGGCTCCCACAATAAGTAAAGTAGGAAGCAAAATAACGGCATATACAGCAAACAAAATGGTGATTTCCAGACTGCTCAAATGATAATACTTCCCATATACAGGGAACAAGGATGATATAAAGGTAGCTCCGCATGACATCATAAGAATGATCCAGAGCATTTTTTTCATAAAATAGTCCCTCTCCTCTCATAACTTTTACTAGTTATAAAATCCATATTCTACTTTCCTTATCCACCACAGTTTCAGAGCCCTCATTGCATAATAGAGACAGGTCTGTATCATATTCAATTACAAATAATACAGACAGATCTGTACCATGTCAATGGGTATTATGTACAGTCGTCTGATTTACCTCTCACGATCTTAAAAAAAGCCTTAGCCAACTAGCGGCCAAGGCTATTCCGAAAAAGCCGATTCACGGTTAGTGTCCCATCATCATCGCGGGGTCGGGATTTTCTCCGCCAGCGGTTCCTTCTTCTTTGAGCTTTTTCGGCTTTCGTAAAATGAGTGATAGGACCACACCTGCGGTCGCAATGCACGCGGACAAGAAAAACGTATCGCCGTAACCTTGAACTACCGCATTCAGCGGATTCGCTCCCGCTCCAGCACTTGCCGCGTACGATGTGATCTGCGATGTCAGGTAACCCGTCAAGCCGGCTACCGCGAACGAGACCACGACCTGCTGAGCGGCAGTTGTCAGCGGTGTAACACGGCTTACTAAGCTTCGAGGCGCAGAGTTCAGGACATGGGTATTCAGAGGCATCATGGAGAAGCCCATGCCTAGACCCATGATGCAGATGCACAGGATGATAACCCACAGCGAGGTATTCACTGAGATGCCGGACAACATGAACAGAGCAACAGATACGGCGGCAAGTCCGCCGAAGGCTAGAGGACGCGCACCGATTTTATCGAACAGCCGGCCGCTGATTGGCATTCCGATTCCCGCGAATATGGCCTGAGGCATCAGAATCCAACCAGTCTCAAGAGCGGTATAGTGCATAACGCCTTGTAAATACAAGGGCACAATCAACATTGCGCCAAACAACGCGAGCTGTACGATCCATGTCAAGATGATACTCCGTGTAAAGTCCGACGACCTGAATACTTTCAATTCCAGCAGCGGCTCCTTCTGTGACAGTTCCACGAAAATAAAGATAATGAGCGCTATGCCTCCGACCGCCAAGCCCGTAATCGTTGAAGCGGAGGTCCAGCTAGTGCCTCCTTCACTTACACCGTATGCCAACATGGAGAACGCAATCGGAGCGAGACACATGCCCAGGACGTCGAGATGTGGCGCCTTATGACGGACAGATTTCGGTAAATATTTATATCCGAGAATGAAAGCGATAATGCCGATTGGCAGATTGATAATAAATATCCAATGCCAACTGACCGAATCGACCAACCAACCGGATAATACCGGGCCAAAAGCCGGAGCCATCAGCATGGGAATGCCGAGCACACCCATGATGGATCCACGGCGCTCTGGAGGCGCCAGCTTGAACACCATAGCCATCCCGATAGGGGACACCATTCCTCCACCTAAGCCTTGAATGACACGATATATGATCAGTTGTTCCGGCGTTTGCGCGATGCCGCACAGCACAGATCCGATCGTGAACAAGGCAATAGTAACCATAAAAATTTGCTTGGAACCGAATTTATCGGTCATCCAGCCTGCAAGAGGGATAACAGCGGATAAGGCCAGCGTATAGCCGGTGACGGTCCACTGAATCGTCTTCAAATCGGTGTTAAAGTATTCAACGAGTTTTGGAATCGCATTATTGACCACTGTGCTGTCTAGAATAACCATGATCATACCGACAATAATCGCCATGAGCGGCGGCAGAATGGCTTTCAGCGAGAAATCGTCGTTCCCTCCGGCCGACGTTGGTTTTGCTTGCGTAGGAGTTGACATAGGTCCCTGCTTTCTGCTCATCGAGCTCTAGATGATGGATAATAATGACTGAGTAACTATTCCTTCTGTATTGTTCGATAGACTCGGAGAAAGGGGCGTCGTAGGACTCTTTTTTAATTTGTCAATTAAGCTAGCGATTATACCTGAAAACAAAAAGAAACCATCACCTTTTGATAGGTAATGGTTTCTTGTTGTTTGGAAATAATAAAGTATTAGACTGGATGTGCTGATTTGACTGACATTTAAACATCGGAAACTTTCAGCTTTTGAAAAATAAGTTTTAGACTCACCAATTAACTAAAGCACTACAACATTAAAAAAAGAATAATAAAGTATTAGACTAAAGATATACAATAGTTGAACTATCCATGTTAAATCAAAAGCATTTTCTTCTTTAATTGATATAGCTTTAATTCTTATATCCCTCTTTGACCATAAGGTGGCCTTGTTAGTGGATACTCAATTGTATCAAACTCAATAGACCGCATAGCAAACAAATAATTATCGAGATAAAATCCACCGTTTATTTCACTTGTTCTGTACGAGAGTATTTTGAGTAGTTCTTTCATAAACACTAATAATGCATCTTCACCTGCTCGGTAGATATCTATGTATCCTTCATAAATATCTTTAATAGTTACAATACCGGCATCTAAAAATAGTAATATTTCGGGCCAACCATCCTCTAATCTTTCATAGTAATTTTTCTTAATTATATCTACCGATACTTTACCCCCAGATAAAACTATAGCTCCAGTCACAATTTTGGGCCGTGCAATTAATGTGCCATTATTAGCAATCCCAGTCTGTAAGCAATACATCGCGTGCTTTATTGAATACAGTTCTTCTACTAGGCCGGATTGGGAATAATTCATTTACTCTCTCACACTTATTAATGATATCTTTCATATTATTGGAACTAAAATTCGTTTTAATTTCCAGAACAGCTTTTACTGACTCTACAAAAAACAAATTATGTCCATATTGCTCGATCCTCGGGTAGTTTTGCTCATCCCATATAACTACATCAGATTGAAGACTTTGCTTTCCAGAAGGATCAAAAACCACACCCGTACCCAGTGTATACTTTTTAGGAATAAAATCTTTTAAAAGTTTTGACATTACTAATTCCAAATGGTTTCCACGTAAGGTTGCATTCTTAGCTATAACTTGCGAAGCAATATTAATGATTTCATTCGACTTTTTTCTAAAATACTCAATTAAAGCAACTCCATTATTACTATAATTATACACTCTGAATCCCCCTTATAATTCTTCATAAAAGAAAAAGGTTACCTTTTAAGGCAACCCGTTTTATAAATTCTAAAGGATTTCAAGTTCATAGGTTATTAAATCAATTTTTCTTTGATTTTTCTCACAACGACTATGTGCTCTTGCATCATGGTCTTAATTTCGTTTTTGCGTGAAGCTGTAGAGTTAATATGATGTGGCAATCTTTTAAACGAATATTGTCTGTGTAAAGTGGTAATTTTGCTATATCCCATCGAAACGAACCAATCATTTAATATTCCAGCCATATCAACATTAATAGAGCCTAATATCGTACGATGCCCGACAATCCATGCTTGCACACCTTCACTCGACAAAACTTTATCCGTTTGTTCAACAACTAAGTATAACTCTTTAAAAAAATGAAGAATAGACCTAACTCGACGTGGTGTAGCTTTTATTTTCCTTTTAATTGTCTCTGAAACAAAAGGTATCTTGCTTTCCAAGTGTCTTAGCATCGCTTTGTTATTTATATTCCTTTTAAGACTATTAAAAAACTCATCTCTTGACTCTTCTGCCGACACTTTTATTTGTTTGTTTGTTAGAGCAGTAGAGGTATTGTATATCCTAAAAAAATCCAACCGAATTCGTTCTCTTATTAACTCAAAGAGCTCTTTGTTATTTTCTAAGAACTTATAATTAAAAGTACCCTCTAATATATTGTTTTGCAGCACTTTTAAAGAACTAAGTAACTTCCGCTGATTATTAATTTCTTCACTACAGTTCATCCTCATGGATCGAAATAGTTCCCTAAGAGTTTCTGATCTGCGTAAAATCATTCTAAGCGAAACAGTGCTTGTTGATCTTTTTCCACCTAAGAGATATTCATCAACGTTTTCTGCTTCTGTTTGAATTCCTAGGTATCTCGATAATAGATCCTTTGACCACTGCAAAGAAAGTTTTGAAAATTGTCCGTAGGCCACGGTACTTTGAGAATCTCCATAAGGGGGAGAAGTCAAAATAGCATCTATACCTTTGTTGATAAAACAAGATAAATTCTTAGCATTATTTAGTTTAATATTTGTAGTTGTTTCGTTCGTAGAAATCTTGTTTGTTTCTACTAACATACTCAATAAGTTTGAAATCTTGTCTTTAAATACTAAAAGGGAGTCGATTTCAAACTTTTTAATATCACTTGGAGACATTCGATATAATTTAAATTCATTATTTCTAGTTAAAGAGCTCTCGCGAATTGTGGAACTAAATGCTGTTAATAATATTAATGAAAAGGTTTCCCTATTTTTCCCCACACTTTTTCTTAAAAAGCAATCAATTTCTTCTTTTAAAAAAGAAATCTCTCTTATATTATTAGTTTTGAACCAAAAATCAATGTTTTCAAATGCAAACAATTTCACTAATGTTTGTGATGAATATTTAGTAACGATTGAATCAGTGAATCCACGAAGTGTACTCTCAATAAATGCTGTCTTCTGGACAGTTAACGCTTTTGTTCTAGTCAACAGAATTGAAAGAGGATTCATATCTGAACCATAGAAATCCATCCCTAGATATTTCGATTCCAGTGCAACAGTTCCACTGCCAACAAATGGATCTAAGACTTTAGAAATGGAATACTGTTCTTTGAGTTTTTTTAGTAATGAAGAAACCATTTCAGGTACAGCTTTGGCGGGGTACATATGAATGTTTCCTTCAGATGAAAAGAACGATGCGAAATTATTTTCGCCTGAATAGTTAAGATTAAGTTCTTTCCACCATTCATTCTCAACATTGGCTCCCATTTTTATTCCCCCTTACTGAATCCAGGATTGAGCCGCACATCAATGATGCGCGGCTCATTATTTTATCATTACCAGTATACATCTTAAAAACAAATGAAAGCAATATAAACTATCCAGTTTTGTTTAAACAGTAGCATTAGAGTAGCAGCTATCGATCCATTTTGTCAAAGCGTTCTTAAATTCATTATCTAGGGAAGCATCCCTGATGCTGGGGAATATCCTGAACATGCTACTGAACAACATGACTTGTACATTCGTGTCAGAATGATTCACCAACCTGCTTGTTTTCTAAATAATCTACTTCGATAACACAATCTGGTCCTCTAATGTTGTCACATGCAAAGTTATTCTTGACGTTCGTTGAAGAAGAGGAAAGGATACACTAACTGCACTAAAATATTTTTGTAGCTGATTTATTATTTGATTACTCCATCCCAGTTTCTCAACGTTCATAATAACTCCTTCTGTTATAACTGATAATTATGCCAACGGATTAATATCAGTTCCAATTCGACTAATAGAACTTGCGTTTCCTTGTATTATTTTTTGTACTCTACTATTTTCTAACCTACCAATCCGTTGCGCACAAAACTTCTGACCTTCAACATCTAGTTTTACAGAATACTTTAAACCTGCAAGAACAGGAATATATTGAAGAATAGTATCTTCTGTCCCCCTTAGAGCTGGGTTAGCGCCTAAAGAAAAATAATTTTCTATATTTATAATACTCTGCGACCAACTTTTAAGATGAGTTTCATAGTATTCCTTAAAATGATATGTTTTAAAATCAAATACTGGTGAGCCTTCTGGAATAGTTGCAATACTTGCATGGCCGTTCTGATTAAGTGTACATAAATCTAACAAACTTGCATCTATATTGATAGCCGACTTAGTTGGAATTAGTGCATAATAAGTGTCAGCCTGACCCGTGTCCATTATTGGCCAAATATATTTACCTGCAAAATCACCCTTTAATTTTTCAACAACTAAATTTACGGGCTTAGCATCAAATAAATATAATGTTACCCAGTTTTCATTTCTACTAATTCCATCACTTATTTTTTCAGAAAATCTTAAGGGGAGATCACATATTGCTGTTATTAATATTCCATACTTACGAACCTCTTCTCCACCTCCTTGTTCAAATAAATTTAAAGAAAATATATCCCCTGTCATAATATCTTGATGCGTATAATTAACTGAATAATCCACCAACCCAAACTCAGAAACATTTTGGTAGAGTTTCTCTGATATTTTCTTTTGAATTAACTTTTTTCTATAATCTTTAATTTCCCTCTCTTTACTCATATCTTCAAGTAAGCGAGGATTGGATGCTCTTGCAACTCTAAGAACATTTGAAACCACTCTCCGGTAATCTATATCTCCTCGCAGTTTTTCATATTCTACTTTATTTAGTAAACTTTTATGGGTCTTATCAAGCGTATGATGAAATAGTTGCCCTTCAACAAATGAGTCTCTATAGAGTAAATCAAACTTATCTTCTGGGAATTTAATTAATTCAAACATTGCATCATTAATATTTGAGATTTTTAATTGCAAGTAGTCATGGAGCGAGTGTCCAAATGCTGCCTTTTCCAAAGCTTGTACAAATGTGCCAGTTAACTCCTCAATTTGGGGAGTCTTCTGGACAGCCCAGAGTTGGTACGCTAGTAAATAAAGCTGTTCTGTGGGAATTTCAGGCAAAGCCTCGTTTTCTTTAAACGCTGTTTCTAAATATGTACGCTTAGTAGAATGATCATTATACACACTAAGATTCTCGTGTGAGTATACCAGTGCTAGATCAAGTTTATTTTTTCTTGATTCGTTAATTTTCAATAGCGATTCCACAACTACATCTTGTTTTGGTGTATCTGACTCTTCCATATTCATATCGAGTAAAAATAATATCCGTCCTTGAACATCTTCTATAGTTGTTGTAAAGATCGCATTGGAAAATTTCTCAACTATAATTCCATGCTCATTTAACTGCTGAAGGAATGTATCTAAAGTTTTAAGTACCTTTTTATTGCGTTGTTTATTTAAAAACTTAATTACATCACTCTTAATTATCTTAATGCGAGGGCTTTCAAAATCTAGAAACTCCTGAACTGAATTAACTCCTTCATCAAATAAAAAAGTTAAGATACTTTCTTCAATATCAAAAGCAAACTCTTCAAAGAATTTTTCAACGCCCATTTCTAAAGCAACGTTTATTTCTCCCTCTTTACTAACCATGTCCCACTCATCGTCATAAGAGAAAATGTGTGTTACTCCCAATTCCTTAATTAAGTTAGTGATTTGTTCAAAAATAACATCTGTCTCTATTTCCACAGCTTCCTCTGACTCTACAACTTCATTGGTTAACATATTTTTCCACATCCTTAAGATTTACTCTCCGGAAATATAACTTTAAACTTAAATAAATTGCCATGTACATTTCTATGACTATCCAAGTTTACTTCTCCATTAATAGTTCTCATTAATTCTTTTACAATAAACAACCCTAACCCACGGCCATCAGGTTTCATACTTTCCTCTGCTTCGAAAAGTTTAGATTCAATATTTCGGTGAATGCCCAAACCTGAATCCCACATGGTTATCATTCGGGCATGCTTATTTACCTCAAAAATTATTTCTTTAGTTTCTGCTTCTTGGACCCAATACATAGAGTTTAAAAAAAGATTATCAAAAACAGTTACTACAATACCTTTATTCGTATGAACAATTAAATCATCGCCTGTTATTTTTACACTTACTTTTTGTTTTTGTGCTTTTCTAGACAAAGGACTTTCTTTTAGGTACATGTTTTCTAAATATTCTTTTAAATTAATTTCACTAATTACAAATCGATTTCTTCTATACATTGGCTCCAAATGTTCTAATTGCTGCTGTAAATAATAGATTTCTTGCATAATATGGTCTTGATTACTTATTAAAAAATCTAATTTAGCAAGATCAAATCCATTTTTCAACGATACTAAACTTCTTTTTGTCTCTCGTGCATAATCCGATATATTTGTTTCAATTCTATGTAATTCATGAGTAAGTGACTCTACAATCATACCTTGCCCAGCCAAGCCTATAAATGCACTTAATTTTTCATTTTTTTGTGCCTGTAGATACTTTTCTTGCCTTCTATGTATTGATTCTTCTTGATTAATTTGAACAAGATTTTGCAGATTTTGATTTATTCGACTTGTAACATTTTCAGCAAAATCTATTTGCCTAGTTCCAAGGTTACTGAAATCTTTATGTAAGTCATCAATTATTTTTTCCTTGACTTCCTCCACAGGTAAGGCTCGTTTAAATATAATATTTTTATCCATAGACGTTACTTCAATATCTTCATTTTGGGTTTTAATTTCAAACTTGCCTCTGTGATCGACATCTTCTCTGAATGCAATATCAGCAATTACATCACCGACGATTGTAAGAAAATTAACACCGAATTCATCTTCAATTAAACCCAATCTACTAGTTTGCTCTTTTAAATTCTCACTACTCTCTCCATCTAACTGAACATATCCAGATACAGTATGAGCCTTATAAGAGTTGCTTTTCCCACGTTGTGACCTAGCCGTAAACTTCAGCCAATCTTTTTCAGGACCATAAGGAAGTATCCTAAAATCATTTCTAAACAAATATACACCTACAGCTGCACTCCATATTGACCTTATTTCTTTAAGATTCTTTAAAAACACGCCAGCCTCACCCAAGCTACTTATGGCCTCATTTAAAGCCTCTGGAGATTGTTCGCAAACGTATATGTTCCCATGAAAATTACCTGGATTAGCTAACACGTCAAAACCATTAAATAAATCAAAACACTTTTGAAGCTTGACACTTTTTAAGTAAGGATGTTCTTTCTTATATTCTTCTTTACTTAAATCTAAGTCGTATTTACTTATAATGGTTTCATACTGTTTTCCCAGAGAACACTCCTCAAAGCCCGATCTTTGCATCCTTTTTACCGTGTCTTCTAACAACCTATCAAGATATTTTTTTCTTGTCTCTACCCTAACCTGCAAATTCCAATTGATGAACGAAAAACTTACCTTTATATCACTAATAACATCCAGAACATTTTCATCAATTTTTTCGTTTGAATATTTTTCGCCATCAACTTCGAGCATAATTTGAAAGCTTTGATCCAAATTCTGGGTAAATGGGTTTACCATTCCAAACAATTCTGTTCGAATTCTTGATTCTTTCCTCGAATCAATATTCCAAAATTCTAAGTTTCTAATACCTTCAATTATTATTCTTGTACCTGGCCTCGGTTCTGACTTAAAGGCAAAAATACACTTTGCTTTAACATCGGAAATATCTCTCTCCGAATCCTCGAATCCCTTCCAATCAAGTATAATTGTGTAATCATTATATATTTGATAAAACTCCACATCTTCTCTAGGTACGAAGCCCTTTAATCTATCAATTCTAGGTGAGCAATTGACCGTAACAAAATTGCCCAATCTTTGAATAGACAGCCGGCCTAGGCCTTTCTCTCCTAAAGTTCTTCGTTTAAAAAAGGGAGATAGTTTTTCGGTTTTTTTAAATGACGTAGAAACCCTTAAAAAAGATTTCAATAATATTGATCTCGTCATTCCATTTCCATTGTCTTCAATTACAATTTTTCCTTTCCCATAAGGTGTATCAGCATTTGTATCAACTAAGATACGTACCCCCCTGCAATCAGCGTCATAAGCATTCTTAATTAATTCACTTAGAGCAACAAACTCATCAGAAATGAGCTGTTCTCCTAATTGATAAATTAATCTAGCTGAAGCCGTAAGACCGACCTCTTCAATATAATCTAATCTATTGGTATCCTCATGAGAATTCAAATAAACACACCCTCTTAGTAAAATAGGTCAAAAGTATTACTAATTAATATTAGTTTTGACAAAATACCCTTTAAATCCTCTTTTATGCACCTAATTTCCGATAAAATTTAAAAATTTTTACATTAGCTTAGCTGAACGACGTTAAACTGTTTTACGATACAACCTATCCGCCCATATTATAATATCATCATTTCTATAATGTTTATGCTTTTGAATGTCCAAATTTATGCATTTATTTAAAATAGACTGATCCCAGTGTCCCCCTTTTTTCACTACTTCCTCTAACAGATATTTTATGTTATTCTCAATTTCCTTTGCAGATAACTTATTCATATTCGTTAATATTAATGTTGATATAGACCAACTATCCGGACGAGCCATCTCAAGAATATATTTCTGTGAAACTGCTGTCGTTACTTGAACCAAAGCACAAGTTCTCCGTAACCCATTCTCACAAATTGAGTATCTTTTCCCTAATGGAAGCTGAAACACACTCATCTTAATGTTCAGTCCATAATCATCAATCAACTTACGAATAACTTTAAAGAAATCCTCTAAACCAATACCTTCAGACATGGGAACAGCTAGCGAGCTTTCAAACTCAATAGGAGGGACGTCTCCACCTACTGCCGTATCCTCAACACTTACTTCTTTTGCACCGTTTCCTTGATTTTTCCCACCGCGTCCAATTGGAATAATTACCTCTTCACCAGCATTTACTTTTTGACGTTCTTTTCGATCTATAAGAATCTCCGGTTTATTAACAAAACCATAGAAGGTCGGAGGGACATCCAACACATCCTGATATGTATTTTCTTTCGCAAAGTTATTTTCATCTATTATTTCAAAATCTTCCTCATCAGATGTATCAGTTATTCTGGTCTTTTTTGCTCCATTAACACCAATCTGTTTCTTCAATATTGGATGACTATAAACTAATTTTTCTGCGGGTAACTTCAAGTTAGAAATCCCCATTATCTCCTGAACCAAAACTTGATTCCCTTTTCGTATGCAGCGAACCATCATTTCACACGGCTCAAGTAGAGGCAAATCAAACTTTAACGCCATACCAGCACGGAAGATTTTTTTTGGATCTAAACCGACCTTCTTTGATGCTGATCGAAAGAGGTAATTATAGATAGAGTCCCATGAATTTCGGATCTTCTCATTACCATGAACCCAAGCAATATGGAGGGTACTATCTTTGCTTTGTGCAACAGTAACAGGAAGACGTCTATTAAAATCAATGTACATAGTTTCATTTCGCAGTTTTACATTATCGAAAATCAGTTCTAATCCATGGGGTTGTAAAATTAAATAGGCAAGTGTTCGATTTTTGACAAACAAACATCTTGCCCACTCCGTCATAGGGACATAATATTCCACACCCTGAATCTCATATTTCCAGACAAACTGTTTCCCCAGATCTATCTGTTTTTCCAAATACAATAGCTTGCTTGGAATGTCAAACCCTACTACAAGTTGTCCCTTTGAGATATCGCTAACTTGAATCGTTTCTACGATACCTGCTATTGGCCTTGTTACTTCATATACGGCATCCGTATATAATTGCCCCAAACGTAGCGTTGGCCAAATACCAACTGGTTGGTCTACTATTTCAATAGGCTTATTTGATCGGCGAAATGCCACATTTATTCTCCAATCTGCCCTTATACCTGTAAAAAGAGATCCAATCCAGCACAATTCTACTGTTTCACCCGCATCAAATGGCCATTTTCGAAATTTAGCAGCACACACTAGATCACCTCATCAACTACATATAGAACACTTGTTTGTGATATATGTTTTTCAATTTCAAGACCTACGGCTTCAGAATAATTCGAACGCAATCCAGCAGTCTTAATTAATTCCCATTTTTTTAATGGGTATGTTCCCCTTTGTTTTCGTGCAGCCCACTTTAGCCGGCGAATTTGAAACTGCTCAACAGATTCAATGTGTCGCTCTAGCGCAGCCATTGTTTCTGGAAGCTTATCCTTTCTATTTTCGAGAAGACTCAATTTAGCAATTCTCTTCGCAACAGTAGTAAATCTTACTCTTACAGGCTTTTGATCTGTAATCTGAAGCATCTCCTTGCATTTAGCCGCGACAAGACTGCTCAATACTTGATCTCGTTGAAACCAGTTCACGCGATTCGTTGTAGCTTTACATGAACATACCTGTTTCATTGAACTGCCTTGAAATGCTACAACCTTCGATTTCTTCTCATAATTGAATGTTTCTATACTATCAGACCGAGTGTATTTAATAACTGTGCCAACATCCACACCTAACATTCTTGCAGTTTGTCTTAACGACAAGCCTTCTTTGAGATATTGTCTAGCTTTATTTATCCAAATTAGTCCATATTCTCTAACTCTACCAATGTGCATCCGACCCACTGTTGATTGATCTGGACCTCGCCTAGAGTATATGAAACCGCATTCGCAGGCAAAGATCCCAATTGGCCTGCCCGTATCACTGCATCTGGATATTTGTAATGACTGAACAACATTCTTTCCAAAATGATCTGCGGCTCTATTTAAGCAAGGCCATGGTTTATTCCCAAATGGTTGATACTTATTACCGATAGCCTGAATGAAATCGTTCCATGAACCGTACAAAAAGCGAATTAATAGTACATATCGCACCGGACTTATCACTCGTCTTTCTTTTCTAGTCGCAAAATTCAACCAAGACGAATCTTTCGAAATGTCGCTTTCCAATAGCTCCAAAAAGTCTTCTCCGTAGAATGCAATAAATTGTTCATGAAGTTGAGCCTGTCTTATTCTATTGGCAGGAGTAACATAGCCTCTTTCTGCAAGACGAGGCAGAAGAAGCCCCTTGCTTGAATAAAGGCATACTACTTCGTTGGTTGTTAAGACATTAGATATATCTAATGAAAAATTCGCTAATATAGCTATCGTTTTATCCGTTGTGGTTGAAGGAAGACATGGACGTGACTCAAATAAATCTCTTGAAATAGGCAATATTGTTAGCCCGTGACGATCTTCTTTAGGTGATGTAATTACGTGCAATAGGCAGCGATGTTCGGCGCATACAAATACACCAAGAGCTTGATGACTCCGATGCCAGTAAGGCTCACCATAGCGAATAATATCCTCGTCATAACAGATCGGGCAAAAACATAATGCTTCCTTAGCTGCAACAACTCCAGCAGACAAACCAACTAAAGCATGTATGCCAGAACCATTAGAGCTTTTCATCATACCTTTTAATTGATTTGCCCGTTCTTTGGGCATAAAGGGCGCATAAAGTGAAAAAAGGGTATGACTTTCAATCCAGTCCTCTACCTCGATACGAGTGGAGCAAAGTACCTTCTGACAGAATGCACTCAAATGACTAGGCAAGCCCGCATTAAGAACCATGGAGTCCGTTCCAAATAGATTATTTAATGTCCACTTGGGACTAGAATTTCCACTTCTAAGATGGTATCTACCAACTACACTGTAAAGTAATTCATCCGGATAAGGCACAGGGAAAAAGCTCAGCATTGGTTAACTCAAGAACTCCTTTGCATTCTTAATATATTGTGATTTTCGCAATGCCTCGTAGGCTGATAATTTGCGACTTCTGCCTTGAAATATGATTACTCTCAAGTCGTCTGAATCAGTTGGCTCAAGCTTTTTCTTTGTTTCCATCCTGCGAGTTGTATCTGATGAATCTTTCATACACTCATGCTTAATACGTAAAGCAGCCTTTGCCCCTTCTTTCTGAATATCCATCTCGTCTAGAGAGCTTAAATTGTTTGATATTACTTCTTCAGCTGCTTTACTAGCGATTTCTTTTTCGTAACCTACTTCTACAAGCCATGAAGATAGCTGGCGTGTTTCTTGTTCTTTAACGTCATATCCTAACTCTTGTCGAATAACCTCTAACCGATTTGCTTGTCGTTGCTGCTCTTCTATACGATTCAAATAATCATCTATTGAAACACCTGCATATAGATCAGCATATTTCTGTATTTCTCGCTTTTTCCCCGAACGAAGAGCCGCTAGAGCGTCTCTTACTAATGTCAGGCGATCCTTTGCAACGGAACGAATCAGCTCAGTGCTGATTGTCTTCCTTTTCTGATCCAGAGCACGCCATTGGGCCAACATAAATAATTTGATAGCAATATCTGTTATCCCTTGGCTTTCTTCATACATGACATCGACAAACTCATCCGTCAACTCAACCTTCTCATCGGTCCATTGATACTTCCACAATCCCTTCAATAACCAAACCCATTCTTCATCCTTTTTCATATGTTCCCATAAGGAATCTCCCTGTCCACTACCGCGGCGCGCGTTTCTAAACTCACCATTCAGAACTGGCAGGGCTTTATAAGTCCCAACTACAACGACAGGCAATCCAATTGTATTAACCAACTGTACAAAAAAATTCAACATTTGTGGTGCACGATCATCTTTAGCCTCTTCAAGATTTTGAATTTCGTCAATAACTAGTACACCTAGACAATGTACTGCGGCAGCCTGAGCCATGATTGGTAACAGCTCATCCGTGTATTTTGAAGAATTGTGATTATAATATTTAGTCCCTACCAAGCTATCGACAGCCAATAGAAAATTTAAGCAAAGACTCCGTATGGAGCCGTCATGAGGGCAGTCCAACTTTAACCAAACAATTTGGTAGAGTGGAAGTCTATTCCCTTGATATTCATGATGAACAATTACTTGTGGATACATCTTAAGAATTCGCAGAAGAGTACTCGATTTACCGATACCCGAGATTCCTACCATTGCAAAACCGGATGATGTAGGTGTATTTATGGGATAAGCATCCGTCAATCCTTTAACCATTAGGTCATATGTATCCTTACGAGTCCGAAAAGCATAATTAGGAGTTAACGGATTTCTACCGACATAACCATCTCTGATCAGACGCGACAAGCTTTGTTCCAACTCTAAATGTTTGGACAAGGGCTGAAAGAAGTCCCTTGATACCCGTTGGACGCAATGCATACGCAAGTGAACTGGAAGCTCCCGTTCCGAGACCTTATACAGAGGCTTTGATGCAAGATTCTGAATAACTGTCGAGTCGTCCCAAATAGGAGGGAGGGCTTCAAGCAAGGGGTTATTTCTGTATTCTTCAAGAAGTGGATCTTGATAATCGGCTTCAATCGTAATTCCCGTATTTATGTTGAATGTGGGTATTGGAATCTGTTTCATTCATCATCCCCCTCTTCAAGGAGTACTGACTTGATTCTGTCGAGTTTATTTGTTGGCGGAATATATTTATCTTTTGACTCATTTTCTTTTGATCGGTTAGTTAGGAGAATAACTTTTTGAGGCAGCTCTTCTGATGGTACTATTTGTTCTCCAGGACGAAATGCCTCGTTAGAGCGATTTGCTTCTTTTTCTATTTGACGATAAATTTTCGTTTCTTTAACACGTTGTCGTTGGCTCATTCCGCTTTGTTTCACGGCTTCGTCCGTTTTTTTCTCTACTTCATGAATAATTGCTTTTGCTTTAGCATCCAAACGAATTTGGCCCAGCATGGTATCGAACCCACGTTGTCGACCTTCGTGTTTTTCAATCTCTAATAAATCTTCAACTTCTTCAAAACGTTTATTATGATAGCGTTCCTCTCGTTCAAGCAACGTGCATACCTCAAATCGTCGTTCATCATCCAACCACACGTGTATCTGATTTGTCCATCTCGGATCGTAGCTTACCTTAACTCGCCAACTCTTCTTGGCCCTTGCTTTAATGAACCATTGTTCTTTAAGGGCTAGTTCGCAGCTATAAGACATACCTTTAAAAATGATTCCTGAGTCCGTTACAGAAGCACTCCCTTGGGGCATTAAGTTAAGTTGCACAATGCTCTCAGGTTGCCTTTTGAGTCTTCCAGTCCGATTTTTCACACCCCATAACCAAAGTTCTCTGGGAATGGCCGGAACATCATCAACAACCATAAATTCACTTCTTTTGTAACCTTGCATGTGATGATAGTTATTGTGGTGCAATACATGCCCAATAATAATCTGCGTAAATTCTCTCAAAGTCAGTTTCGCATCCAGACGATAATCCCGCTGGCCACGCTCACGTTCTCTTTCTTTCACAGCCCCAGGAATGAAATGTACAGTTCTCGAATTAAGCAATCGGAACTGTTGCTCAACTATGCCTTTCCAGTCCGCTCGATAGGGCGCAGTATTTTCAACGGCGACACCTAAAGCATCAATCAAATTTGTAGGTTGGTATCCCTCAAATTCTCCGCGGTCTGCCGTGATGGTCTGAGGTAAGTGACTGCAAAACCAATCCTCAGGCTCTATATCTATTTCATACTCAGCACAATATTTAACCTTGTCCATCGTAGTATTTGCCAGTGCCATCATCGCACCAATCCAACTTGGCCCTTCTAGACCTATGTACATCCCAGTGATCATTCGGCTAAACACGTCGACAACAAAATATACCACTGGTCTACCAATGATCCATTCCCTACGATATTCGCTTATCAAGTAAACATCAGCAACTGTAGCGTCGATCTGAAAACGAGAGCCCGGTCCAAAAGCTTCATAAGTGGAACTACCCAATAAGGGTCTAAAGCTTGTTTCAAACTTGGTTTTTCCAAAACGCTTGATAATACTTTGTTGCAAATCTATATCTTTCTGATACCAGTATCGAAATTGCGTAAAAGAAGGAAGTTGATCCTCTGGAGGAAGTATTGGAATCTTAGCAATTCCCTCAACCTTATATCCTCTCGTAAAAAATCGAGCCAAAGTATCTCTATACGCTTTTTTCAAGGTTGCCTTTTGACGGTTAAGATAAAATAACTTAATACCAGCGACGAGTAGAGAACGGGTTTCTTCATTTACATTAATGCCAAAATCGCCCTCAATAAATTTACGAGGACGTCCTCTTTTGGCTTCCCCTGAATTCCGCTCTGATCCTGCAGCACCACAGTTTTGATAAAACGGAAGGAGTGTATTTTTCACTTTACCGCCTTGCCAATAACGACGAAGATATCGATAGATCGTACTTTTATGAAGGCTCGTCTGTTTTATACTTTCTTGTATCATAACGCCGCGCAATCTCGAATCATAACAATCAGGTTCATCCTGGACAATGCTTTGAATAGCTTCCCATGCTTTATTCCGTATATCTAGTTGCTTCTGCTCATACTGGTCATCCGTACCAGTAGAAATATTTGTATCCTGCCAGTCAATTACTTTACAGTTTCCTGTTTTCAGCGCCATTATAACTTCATCTAAAGCTTGAATGTCGGGCAAAGCTTTCTCATTTTCGAGTAGAATTGTTATAACTGCGTTTTTTAGAGGATTAGTCCATAAAATACGTTCAATTTTGGGTACATCACTATCATAGGAAGACCATTGTAGTATTGTATTTTCAGATAGTAGTTCCATTTGAAGATTGGCCCCTTCCTTAAGCTAGAGAACGTTTCATAGTGGAAACAATTTGTAAACTTTTAATTGGAAAATGAGGACTTATGAGTTCCGTCATATCTACTAGCCAGTATTTACGAGCAAGCATATATCTAAAAAAAGCAAGGGCTGTCCCTGGTTCTAGCCCCAGAGAGTTATCACATAAAGCCGCAGCTTGATTGATAGGCTCCTCACTTTGCAAATACTTCAACATTAGCTGTTCCAAATTCCCTGTAAGAGTATATCCCAAATTAAAGACATCCTCGTTGTCATACTCTCGATGGAACCAAGAGATATTGCGTACAATATTTTCGGGAATTTCGTTTTCAGTCACAATTGCCCAATCGATGCTTCTTTCCTTCCAGAAACGCCGTTCAATCTCAAGCTTTTCTATGATTCTATCGTTCTCTAATCCATCTTCGGGCTTGATACATCTTGCTATATTCAAATTTTTGATCGAAATTAAAAAATCAGTAGTCATAACAATCGGTTCACCAGTTTTGGGATCAGTAGGATGCTTTACCCCCAGTTTTTCAGCGATGATTAATGTATCATCAAGAGGGAGTAAAGGATATTGTTCGCGAATATCAGTCACGGAATCAGAAAAGTCCAAAAGATAAAAGTAATCGCGTTCAAGATTTGACATTAAGTGATGGTAACGATTGCTTGTCCATCCTTTAATACGAGTGGCAAGACCTTCAGAGGGGACATCTTGAATTGTAAGCCAAGGCTTATAATGAGATCCTTCACCTTGGCCTCTTCCTTCTTTTATCCATTTTTGAATTTTCTTTATGGTTATATCACGATTCCTTTTTGCCACAGTTACACCACTTTTCTTTTTACAGGAGATAATGGCTCTTTAACTTCCTTAATCTTCGATGGTTAGCACAATACTTCCGCTGATTTCGCTTTAACTTCTTCAATCTATCTAACTCCAAAAAATACAGATACTTTTGTTCTTCTGGTATGATCTGATGTTGGACTCTATTACAAACTATGAATTCATCATTTTGAAAAATATAGATACGAGACTTATCCATTGTTCTGAAACACACTTGAACTGACCATCCACCATTATGTACTGCTTTTGAAAACCATTGTTCCTGAATTGCTTCAGGGCAAGAATAGTGAGTTGCTTGATACATGATGCCGTGCTCAGTTACTACTGCAAATCTAGTAAACTCCGAAATAGTCATATGGATCACCTCTTAATAGATTTGGTAATCATTATTAACCTTTTCGGATATTTTATTCTTATATATGATAATTAATTCGGATATCCGATATTATTCTTTTTCGCTTTTATTTTAGCTATTTGAAGAAATTCATCTTTTTCCATATCGGGCAAAGAACGAAGTAATTGTATTAATGTACTCTCTTGCTCAGAGACCTTTACTCCAAACAATTCGTTATTTGATACAGAATCCAACTCTTCATCTATTAACCAATTCAGGTCGCATTTAAAGGCCATTTTAAGGGCAAGTATGGTTTCGCAAGAGGGATAACCATTTCCACGCTCAATATCGCTTAGCGTGCCTTGTGAAACGCCAATACTGTCAGCGAATTCCTTTTGATTCATTTGATTGCTTTTGCGAATATATCTGATTTTTTCCCCTAACTTCATCTATAGCCCCTCCTAAATACAAAGAACCCCGAAATTATGAAAACATAATTTCGGGGTTCAGATGCATGATGTAGTCTTGAAGTTCTTGTTGGATGAATTGCCCGAGCAGAGTCAGTCTAATACTTTATTATTCCAGTCTACAACTTTATTATCACAGTCTAATACTTTATTATTCAGTCTAAAACATTATTATTTGCGAACACTTGTTTGATATAAACGTAGAAGGTTTACTCCACTGTCACACTCTTCGCCAAATTCCGCGGCTTATCAACATCATTCCCACGCGCCAAGGACGCATAGTAGGAAAGCAATTGAAGCGGAATAACCGACAATGCCGGAGAAAGAACATCCAGTGTTTTCGGAATCACAAACGTGCTGTCTACTGATTTCAACAGCTCATGCTCGCCTTCAACAGCGATCCCAAGCACGTTCGCGCCGCGCGCTTTTACTTCTTTAATATTGCTAACTGTTTTCTCCAACAGTTCAAGCTGTGTACCTAGCGCAATGACAGGAACACCATCCTCGATCAACGCTAGCGTACCGTGTTTCAACTCACCTGCCGCATAAGCTTCAGAGTGAATATAAGAGATTTCTTTCAGCTTCAAAGAGCCTTCTAACGCTACCGCATAGTCCAAACCTCTACCAATGAAGAAGAGGTTATCATGTTTCGCCATCTCTTCTGCTACTGCTTTCAGATCTTCCGCTTGAGCAAGAATTTCTTCAACTTGTTCAGGCAACTGTTTCAAAGCTGTAATCATCTCAGCAATTTCCGACTCCGTTTGTGTACCAATGGTTTGTGCCAAATGGATTCCAAGCAGATAGAAAGCAATCAACTGGGATGTGTAAGCTTTTGTAGATGCTACAGCAATCTCTGGCCCGGCCCAGGTTGTGATAATATCGTCAGCTTCACGAGCAACCGAACTGCCGACTACGTTCGTAATCGCCATTACGTGCGCACCACAACGCTTCGCTTCACGAAGTGCGGCTAGCGTATCCGCTGTTTCACCGGATTGGCTAACTACAATCACAAGCGTATCCTTCGTGATAATTGGGGAACGATAACGGTACTCGGACGCAACATCCGTTTCAACCGGAATTCGCGCCATTTTCTCAATCACATATTTCCCAACCATCCCTGCATGATATGCAGTTCCACAGGCCACAATGTGCACTCTGTTGATGTTGCGGATTGCTTCCGCAGTGATCGACAGCTCATTTAACGTTACTTTACGGCCATCCGTCGCAATACGGCTTCCCATTGTGTCGCGATAAGCTTTAGGCTGATCGTAGATTTCTTTCAACATAAAGTGATCGAATCCGGCTTTTTCCGCCGTAACAATATCCCAATCGACATGAAACATTTCCCTGGAAATAAAATTCCCTTCCAAAGTCATTAATTCGACACCATCTCGCGTCAACAGCGCCATTTCGCCATCATTTAGAATAAACACATTACGTGTATATTCGAGGATAGCCGGGATATCAGAGCCAATGAAGTTCTCGCCTTCACCGATACCGATAATCAAAGGACTTGCTTGACGAACGGCAACTAGACGATCCGGTTCATACTCTGTTAAGACACCCAATGCAAATGCGCCTGTCATTTGTTTCACGGCTTTTTGAACGGCTTTAAGGATATCTCCTTCGTATAGATCAGCAATGAGGTGTGAGATCACTTCTGTATCTGTTTCGGAGACGAACTGGTGGCCCTTTGCAGTTAGCTCTTCTTTCAGAGCAATGTAATTTTCAATGATCCCGTTATGCACAACGGAGAACTTCAACGAATTATCCGTATGAGGATGCGAATTCACATCAGACGGCTTACCGTGCGTCGCCCAACGGGTATGTCCGATCCCAACGCTTCCGTTCAGAGGGGTTTCCTCAAGCTTGGATTCAAGATTCGCGATGCGGCCTTTTGCCTTCTTAATTTCCAGACCATTAGCTGTATACACGGCTACACCCGCAGAGTCATAGCCCCGGTATTCAAGCTTTTTCAGTCCTTCCAGCAAAATTTCCTGAGAATTACGCTTTCCAATATAACCAACGATTCCGCACATAGTGTAGTACCTCCATAGTTTTATGAGCCTATTCAACAAGGCTATTTTTCAAAGATCCAAATCCATCTATTTAACGATTACCTATAAGTTCGCATGAAAAAGAAACGGACGTTGGATACTTGTCAGCCCGGTCACCCAAGCGTTTTTGCTCTCCAACTTAACGGCATTCCTGATGCCGGAAGGTCCCCGCCGAATGTTTCGAACACCTTCACCTCGTCAACTCACCTGCGTAGTAGTAGCTTATACTACATTCCCGTTCCGCCTGCGAGTTCTGGCGCTATTTGTAAATGATTAACCTCTACCCTGCCTTTCCTTCTTGAGTAAATACATCATATTCATTTTTCAGTCATCGTGCAACTTATTTTTTCTATCAAAATCCCCCTATTCGCCCAGAAAAGCACACATTAATGCTAAAAAGCGCGAAAGGGGAACTTCAATAAACGTCAACTCAGCAAATTGTTAGACCAATTGCTCTTGGATAACCTTCGCAATATCATGCACATAAGCCTCAACTTGCTCTTTATCCGGTCCTTCCGCCATAACGCGGATTAAAGACTCCGTTCCCGAAGGACGCACGAGAACCCGCCCGTTATCCCCAAGCTCAGCTTCCACCTTGCGAATAGCTTCTTCAACGACCGTATTATTTTTCAGCTTACTCTTGTCTGCTACACGAACATTAACGAGCAGCTGCGGGAATTTACGCATAATTCCTTTTAGCTCACTCAATTTATGGCCTGAAGCAACAATCGTGTTCACCAACTGTAAAGCTGTTAGAATGCCATCTCCCGTCGGGATGTAATCCAGGAAAATAACATGCCCGGATTGCTCTCCGCCCAGGTTATAGCCGCCTTTACGCATCTCTTCCATCACGTAGCGGTCGCCTACTGCTGTTTGCAGGGCTTTAAGACCCGCTTTTTCAATCCCTTTGAAAAAGCCGATATTCGCCATCACCGTCGTCACAATCGTGCCGTGGTTGAGCTTGCCTGCGCGGTTCAACGCATCTCCCAGAATGCTTAAGATGAAGTCGCCGTCGACTTCCTCGCCCTTCTCATCAATCGCGATCAAACGATCCGCGTCCCCGTCAAAAGCAAGACCGATGGCTGCGCCATGTTTCACCACTTCTTCGCGAAGCTTCTCAGGATGCGTGGAGCCGCAATGTTCGTTGATATTGCGGCCGTTCGGCTCAGCGCCGATGGTGATGACTTCCGCTCCCAACTCGCGGAAGATCGCAGGAGCCAGCTCGAAGGCTGAGCCGTTCGCGCAGTCAAGAACAACCTTGTATCCGGTGAAAGACTCGGATACCGTCTCTTTCAAGAACGCCAGATAGGCTAGCTTCGCATCCGGGGCATCTGAAACCGTACCGATTTCGCCGCCAACCGGGCGAGGCAACTCGTCTACAGCTGCGTCAAGCAGCTGTTCAATCTCAAGCTCCGTCTCGTCCAGAAGTTTGAAGCCGTCGCCCCCAAAAAACTTGATTCCATTATCCGCAACCGGATTATGGGATGCGGAGATCATAACGCCTGCATCCGCTCCGAGCTTTTTCGTTAAATAAGCCACCGCTGGTGTGCTTACAACACCAATGCGAATAACCTCAACACCAATAGATAGCAACCCTGCTACCAGGGATGCTTCCAGCATAGGACCCGAAATGCGTGTATCTCTCCCGATCACGACTTTCGGATGCTTAGCCTGTCTTGTTAATACATACCCGCCGCAGCGGCCAACCTTATAAGCTAATTCTGGTGTCAACTCGCCATTGGCGACGCCGCGCACACCATCTGTACCAAAATATTTCCCCATGTCTCTATCTCCTCTTGTTCATCCCATTATGGATTTGCTGCTTTTGGTGATGCACTTGGTGATGCACTAGGTGCTCCATTTGCTGTTGTATTTGCTGCTGCTTTCTCGCTGATTTCTACTGTTGCTTTCACATCTTGCGGTGATCCAAGCTTGACATACGTTGGAAGGTTCAGAGTAACCTTCAGTTCGTGCTTCCCTGGCGGTAAATTACTTACATCCAGAATAGCTTGAACGTCCTGCACCTTTAATTGATCGATAATGGTAGGAGCTCCTTCAACCGTTATGTTCAGCTGCGCCGATTCCGGCGTCGTCACCTTCGTTACATAGTTTTCATTTGCACCGATGATCGTAATCGGGACATTCTCCAAAGCTCTGGTAATAGAAGGAACAATCTCTACTTTCACAGTCACTTTGGCGGGATCCAGTTGTGTTACTTTATTCCTCAAAGGAATGTCCAGTGAATATTCTTTTGTTTCCTTCTGATCTTGAATATTCAGCTGCGGACCCTGATAAAATTCCATCCGATCCACAACATCCTGAGTGCCATAGACCGTAACTTTGTCTGGACTTTGCGTCACCATCGAAATAGCAAATCCTTTCGGCGGCTCTCCGCTTATCTTCAATTGCAGAGGTATCGTCTGGAACGGACTTGTTATCGGCACCTCAACATCCACGACGGGCGGATTCATATTCACAGTGACTTCTTTGCCTTCCTTATCAAAAGCTTGCAGCTTCACTTGCTTTGTTACGGCAGACTGCGCCTTATCCACAGAAACCTCGCCGCGCACATTCTCGATTTGCTCAAGCTTGCTTGTTTGCGCAGTAATGTACACCTTGTTAGGCTTCACAATCGGTTGGCCGGCTTTCAGCCCTGCTGATGGCGTGCCCTTGACGTTAATAACGACAGGCACTTCTTTCATTTGCAGCTCTTCAATGATTACGTGGACCGTTTTAGGAATGATTTGCACTTCGACATCGGTTGGAAACCCTACCGGCTTCAGCGCAAGCTGATGATCCCCTTTGCCTACTTGGGTTAAATCAAGCTCAATTTGATACGTATTGCTAGCTGTTACTTTCTTAACGGCAGACTCTTTGCCGCTCAGGATGATCTGCACATTCGCTGGCGACATCGACGAGATATGATAATGAGTTTCATCATATTTCGTTGTGATGGCCACATTATTTATCGTTTCATCCCGTTGCCTCAGAGGTGAACTTCCCGATATATTCGTCTCCTCCATATGCACGACAACCCATAACAAAATACTAATTACAAGCGCAACGATGCGCACCACATTCGTATTACGCAACCATTTATCCATTCGAACGCCCCCTCCATTTCAAGAAAGGGTTCTTCTCATTTGTTTTTGCCTTCGGCTTAAGTTCTTCGAACAGTTTCGCGATCAGGGATTCCTCTTTAATATCCCGGACAATGTGACCGTTCATCGTCAAAGAGATCTGGCCGGTCTCCTCGGATACAATGATACACATCGCATCTGAGACCTCACTCATCCCAATAGCGGCTCGATGCCTCGTGCCAAGCTCCTTGGAGATGAATGGATTTTCAGACAACGGCAAGTAGCAGCCCGCGGCCATTAATTGCCCTTGACGAATAATAACCGCTCCATCATGCAACGGCGTATTCGGAATAAAAATATTGATCAACAGCTCTGCGCTGATTTTACTCTCTATGGCAATACCGGACTCCACGTAATCCGTCAAACCGGTTTCTTTCTCGAACACAATCAAGGCCCCTATCTTTCTTTTGGCCAAATAATTCGCAGCCCGTATGACTTCACTGATTCGCTTGTTGACGTCCTGATCCTCTTCGCTTGAGGAGCGGCTAAACAGCTTGCCGCGGCCTAATTGTTCCAAGGCTCGTCTAAGCTCGGGCTGAAAAATAATAATAACGCCCAATACCCCGAACGTAAAGGTTTGATTCATCATCCACTGGAGCGTACTGAGTTTAAACCAAATACTAAATACCCATGTAATGACGACAACAAGAATACCTTTCATGAGCTGAATGGCTCTTGTCCCACGAACTAACAGGATTAATTTATAAATCACATAGCTAACGATCAGAATATCAACGATATCCTTAGCCGAGATGCTCGTGAGTAAGTCCATTTATTATTCTCCCCCAGGCGACTGAACACAGTGATCTCTCTATACCTAGAATCATAACATAATCCTAAGTATACTTCTATTTTTCTCTCTTTATCTGAGTGTTTCCCAGTTGATTTGGTTCAATGTACCTAAAAAAAAACGCCCCCTTCGGCTCAAAGCCAACGGCAGACGTTTCAAGCTAATTCGAGAGCATCCCTACGAACTCGCCTAATTTATACCAAACCCAACCAATTGCTTCATTCACCTGTGTCACTTGACCCGAAATATGTGCGGTTGACGCCAAATTCAGTGTGCCATCGATAACGGTTAAATTACCTGTTACATCGCCTTCCACCTTCAGCGTTCCCCGTTGTACAACGAGATCTCCTTGCACGGTATGACCCTGCGGTACAATGACAGTATCCCCTTGGATGACTACATCCTGCAGGTTGCTTCCTTTGACCATCAAGTTCGTATCGTCATTCCACATGGACATGAAGCTGCCGAACATGACGGCCCCGAAAACGACAGCCACCGAACCAGCAGGATGCCTGCGAATGAAGTCCATCCAGCCGCTTCTTTGCTTCATTGGAGGCAATGCGCTCATAATCTGATCTGTCAGCGTATCAGAAGCTCTTAGTGGTGGCAGCATTCTAACTAGCGCATCTGTTTTCTCTAATTGTTTGAATAACGCATGACAGGCTTGACAAGCAATCAGATGTTCTTTTAACAGCCGAGAATCCGATCCTTGCAAATCACCGTCTAGATATTCATGTATGAGCGGGAGGGCTTCTTTGCAGTTCACCGGGCAGCCACCCCTTTCTTAGACTTTTGCATGTTGTGATATACCATACGTTTCGAATTTAAATATGTTTCACCTTGGAACAGGATTTGTATTGGCATCTTGTTCCTCCTGTTCTAACCGTTTGCGCAAGTACTCTCGTCCCCGGTGTACTCGTGTTTTGATCGTCGTTACGGGCATATCCAGCACCTCAGAGATCTCCTGAAGGGACATATCCTGCAAATAGCGCAAAATAACGATTGATTTATATTTTTCCGGTAAAGTTTCAATCGCTTTACGAATCTGTTCCTGCGTCTCGGACACGATGATTTGTTTCTCAGGCGTGTCTTCATGACTTGGCAGCATCGCATAATAGTCATTGCCTTCTCCGTCCGGCATTTCCGCGTCTAAGGAATACGTATTCTTTCTTCTACGCAATTTATCGATACACAGATTCGTTCCAATTCGAAAAATCCAAGTTGAAAACTTCTGATTCTCATCATATCGGTGCAAATTCGTATATACCCGCAAGAACGTTTCCTGCACCGCATCCTCGGCCTCTTGTTTGTTATTCAGCATACGGTAAGCCAAGTGAAAGATCTTATCCTTATAGAGCTCTACAAGCTCAGCAAAAGCATTTCGATCCCCATTTCTGGCTAGTTTAGCCAGACGTGCTTCAACAAAATTCAATTCGTTTTCCTCCGGCTTCTTAGGCAATTCGACTCTTTTCTAATACATACGCAAAAATAACGTTTTGATTTCAGAAATTAAGATTCCAACCAAAACTAACCCGTTCCTATCCATTATAACCCATTTACCGGCTGCGCAATAATGGAAAACGTAGCGATAATCGCTACAGGAAACTCAACCGAACCTAACATCCCCGCATGGGTGCTGCCGATTCGAGGAAAACAGATCTTGTATAGAACAAGAAAAGTCGAGCTGCACTCGATATACGAGGCCCCCCGACTTTATCATCCTGTTTATACGCTTATGCACTCTATAGTATCAGCCTGTGTTTCTCAGCCCAGCTGCAATGCCGTTAATTGTAAGCAGCACTTCACGCAGCAGAATTGCATCGTCTTCATTATTTTCACGCAGGGCACGAAGCTCTGTAAGCAGTTCAACCTGCATATAGCTCAGTGGATCAACGTAAGGGTTACGAAGGCGAATTGACTCTTGAATAACAGGAACATTATCCAAAATCTCTTGCTGCCCTGTAATTTGCAAAATGATCGATGAAGTTAATTCATATTCTTCCCTAATGAGGTTGAATATACGCTCTGCAATCGCCGATTCCTTCACTAAATTCCCGTATTCTTTCGCAATTTGCAGATCCGCTTTGGCAAGCGCCATTTGCAGATTATCAATCATGGTACGGAAGAATGACCAATCTTCATACATTTCTTTTAAAGTCTCTAGATTCGCTGCATTTCCTTGATAAAAGCTTTGCAGACCCGTGCCTGCCGCATACCATGCAGGAAGCAAATAACGAGTTTGCGTCCAGGAGAATACCCAAGGAATCGCACGCAAATCTTCGAATCTGTCGCTATTTTTACGCTTGGATGGACGTGAACCGATATTCAGCTCGCCAATCTCAGGCAGCGGTGTCGATTCTTTGAAGAACGTTAAGAAGTCTTCGTCCCGGAAAATGAGATCCTGATATTTCGTCTGTGCTTGCTCCGAAATACCTCGCATAATCGTCTCCCATTTGTCTTCTTGCGGAAGTCTTTGTGGGGAAAGCGATAGTTTGGACGCTGTAATTAATGCAAAAGTCGCCTGCTCTAAGCTGCGATAAGCAATCCCTTGCAAGGAATAACGAGAAGATAAAACTTCCCCTTGCTCTGTGATCTTAATACCGCCGCCAAGCGTTTCTACCGGTTGTGCAAGGATACTGCGGTTAAGCGGCATTCCGCCGCGCCCCAGTGCGCCACCACGGCCATGGAAGAACTTCAGCTTCACGCCGAACTTTTTCGCAGCTTCCGTGATATCCTGAAGCGCCATACGAAGCTCCCAGTTTGCTGTGATTACTCCGCCGTCTTTATTACTGTCCGAGTACCCAAGCATGATTTCGTGAAGTTGAGTTTCCGGATCAAGGCTGTCACGGTAAGCTGGAATTGCTAACAGTGTGCTCATAATACCAGGTGCCGCATGCAAGTCGTCAATCGTTTCAAATAAAGGTACTGACTGAAGCGTGCTTGTTACGCTGCCATCGTTCTCTTTGCGGTATAGGCCTGCTTCCTTCGCAAACACTACAACTTCCAGAAGATCACTAGCACCCTGTGTCATACTAATTAGGTAGCTATTGATACAATTGCGTCCAAACTCCTTCTGAGCCTCGCCTACCGTACGGTAAACGTCTAAACACTCCTTCGTACCTTCGGAGTAATCCAGGTAAGTTGAAGTGATCGGTCTCGGATCATTCAGAACATCTGTAAGAAGCGAGATTTTCTCTTCTTCAGAAAGCTTACTGTAGTCACTCGTAATACCCATTTTCGCTAAAATCTCTGTCATAGCTGATTCATGCTCTTTACTGTGCTGTCTGATATCAAGAGCAGCTAAGTGGAAGCCGAACAGTTCAACTTGACGGATTAGCTTTTTAATATATTTGTCAGCAACGTAATCTGCAAAATGCGATCTTAAGCTAGCATCAATAATTTGCAAATCACTAATAAATTCGTCGGGGCTGTTATATTTCTGGCTTGTTGGCACATTAGGATTGCCTGTGTTATGCACTTTTTCGATCATATATGTTGTTTTGATGCGGTAAGGCTCTTTCTCATTGCGCCATACATCCTGCACATTGCCAAGAGCTACACGGTCGCACTGAATGGACTCCAGTAAGGCATCGCTAACCGTCACAATATTTTTGCTGAAGCTCATATGCTCTAGAGTGTCCTTAAGGACCTCTTCATACTTTTGCAAAGCCAGCTGACGGTGCAGTCCAAGCGTTTCCCATGTTACATTCGCTCTCACAGACGGATTACCATCACGGTCTCCACCGATCCATGAACCGAACTTCAAGAAAGATGGCACGTGCCAAGTATCCTGCGGGTAATATTTATTTAAGCAGCGCTCAAGCTCGTGGTAAACCTCAGGCAGCACATCGAACAAAGTTTCGTCAAAATAGTACAACCCATTACGAACCTCATCGATGACCGTCGGTTTGCGATCACGCAGCTCGTCCGTTTGCCAAAGATTTAGAACTTCTCCAAGCAGCTTCTCACGCAGCTGTTCGCGCTCACGTGAAGTTAGCATTGGATTATCCAACTTCATCATATCATCCGAAATACGCAGATTTATATCAAGTACGGCTCTGCGCATTGCTTCCGTTGGATGAGCAGTCATGACAAGTTCTAAAGAGATAGATTTAAGAATTTCTTGTACTTCTTCAAAAGGGATGTGATTGTTTCTTAGTTCCTGAACAATGCTCTCTATGGAACCAGGCTGCACGGACTCACCGGAGGAACGCTCGTAGTCTCTTTTACGACGAATCCGATGATTTTGCTCAGCAATGTTAACCAGCTGAAAGTAAATAGCGAATGCTCGGATCACTTGATGCCGAATTTCCGGATCAAGCGAAGAAATCGTTTCTTTGAATTCATCATAGATTTCAATGACATAGTGTGCTCTTAAAGACTTACTCATCTCACGAATTTTCTCGACAACATCGAGGAGATCATTGCCGCCCTGATGTACCAGAACTTCACCTAGTATGTGCCCCAAGAAGCGTACGTCCCTGCGAAGCAGATTATTCGTTCCTTGCTTTTGTAGGCCGATTACATTCTCTAACATAACTCTCCACCTCATCTATTCACTATGTTGCATTAATGCTTCTCTCTATAAAAGCTTGACGTTACAAAAACTCATTTCAGAATATTTTACCACAATCCGCTCTTTGCACATAGTAGTAAAATAAAAAAAGCCCTAATTAGGCTGTGGTAATTATTGTATGTCACAATAAAGGGATTTCTCCTCCCTTCTCACAAACAAAACAAAAACCACTCGATGGTGACTCTTTCTTATACCTATGGTTCTCTATAAGCATGCTTTTTCAGAAGGGCCCAAGCCATGCATTGTGTTAACGGAACTACAGGCCTCTATCTAGCTGCAAAACGGTGCATTCATCTCTCGTAGGGAAGTACCGTTCGCTATTATGCTGTTTTCAGCTAAAATACTTGCCTTCGGCAGCAAATAAAGCCCTGTAGTTCCCCCTATCGGGGAATTAGGCTGATTTGCTCGAATTAGCGGACTTCAGTTCCCTTACTCTTCCCATACCCGCATTAAGTACTTAATCAATCATGCTTTTCCTTACGGTCACAAAAGAAAAAACCGCCCGAAGGTGACTCATTCTTTTTGTAAAACCGGAGATGGGAATACTCCAAATCCACCTTGAATATGCTTGCTTCGGAAGCAAAATAGCGGCAGACTTGGACGCTCGTCCTACTCAGGATTATCTCAAGAAGTCTTCATGGACGGTCGACCCTTTTGCGGCTCCTCTTCCCTTACCCGAGTAAAACAAAAAGACCACCCTAAGGTGATCTCTTGTTTTG
>NZ_BILW01000027.1 GCF_004000765.1 Paenibacillus chondroitinus NBRC 15376
AACAATACATCCGATACGGACGCAACAAGCTCAACAGGGCCAAGTTCTTCAACGACCGGAGATAACTCCTCCACTAGCGGCAGTGACGCTACGAACTCATCGGACACAGATGCCTCCTCCAGCGCTGGCCCAAGCACTTCAACAACGGGGGACAACTCATCGACCACGAGAAGTACCTCCACGAACTCCTCTGACACCGACTCTACGGCAACAACAGGCGATAATGCTACCACGAATACGAGCAACGCAGACAATTCTTCCACTAACAATAATTCGAGCCACGCCGGCAGCGCATTGGATTCAAAAAGCTGTGCTACGAATGAATCCGATAATGAAAGCACCTCAAATAATACGTTTGATTACCATAGTGCATTAATGAGTACAGCCAACGGGTTGGCGAGTTCAGCCAATAATTCTGCCAATACGGTCTCCAACGGAAACAGCTTCACAGTGGGCAATAGTACGCTTATTAACTTTAGCGATAATACGTTGCTGATCAGTGTGTTGCTCCTCCTGTCGAAAAATTGCTGCTGCCATCCGGTCAGCTCAAATATTAAAGACGGGTGCAATTGTGGTGGCGGGAAAGGGTTATCCGGTTTGGAAGGGCTTGTTACGAAGTTTTTGGAAGAGGAACGCGAAAAAAAACAAATGATGTTTGAGCTATTAAAACAAAACAATTCCATCAACTAGGAGGTGCACTTCTGTGAGTCTAGTTAACAGTTCAAAATCACAATTCTCTTTTATCAAGAAAGAAAATCAAGACGACTTGGCCATTACGATTAACAACTCTTCGAAAGAAGCGCGTATTCTTTCTTTGGCTGTAAGAGATGCCGACACAGGAAACAGGCTGCCCGCAACAATAAATGGAGAGTATCTAGCAGATGAGATGCAAATTCCCCCGGAAACTCTGCGAGTTCTGCTCATTGATGTTTCTCACGCAAAACGTCAGGTAGTTGTTGAGTTCACACGAAACTCCTCCGGAAGCGGTATGTCGATTAGACAAAAAAACAGTTCAATGAATGGCAAGGTTGTAGATTTTATTGAATTGCTTTTAAAATAACAATCGTGATCAGACTTTTTCATTCGCTCGTGCGTCTTGTTATCGTGAAGGTTAGAACAAACACAGATAACTAGACCATAACGAATGAGGAGTGACGTGAAATGAGAAAAAATCCTTTTAACATGTTGAAAATGAGTGTGCTCGGATGTGCGGTGCTGGTTGGCGTAAGCGGTGCTGTACTGACCGCAGGGTCAGCTTCAGCAGAAACAGTGACGGCTGTTCCTATCAGCGCGAAGGTGACACCGATTGCCATCCAAGCCGCAGCGGTTCAAATGAAAGAGGTTGCGCTCACCTCCAAGACGGAAAACTTGAAGACGAATGTCAAAGTTCCTCAGCTTACCGGGATGCTGGATGCGAAATATGAGGAGCAGTTGAACGATATTCTTTTGTCCCATGCGAATGAAGATTTGGCGAACTGGGAGAAAGAGGCGGATGAAGCTGCAGCTGATGCCAAAACCAAAGGATTTACGTATCGTCCTTATGAACTTACGATAATTTACAAGTTGAAGTTGGATGGAACGGGTTTCCCGGCCGGGCTCGTCTCCCTGGAAATAACTACGTACGGAGCCACTGGGGGAACTGGCATGCCGCGTGTTGATACCTACAATGTGTTAAACCGTGAAGAAGCCCAGCGGGTTACCTTGCAGGATGTGCTTGGCGACA
This sequence comes from Paenibacillus chondroitinus NBRC 15376, assembly GCF_004000765.1. GTDB lineage: Bacteria > Bacillota > Bacilli > Paenibacillales > NBRC-103111 > Paenibacillus_E > Paenibacillus_E chondroitinus. Next base: position 1,724 of record NZ_BILW01000027.1, read on the forward strand.
GTTACAAAGAAACCGTAGATGCTGGAGTTCGAGCGGCTATGGATGAGCATCCGGAGAACTATTTTAAGGACGATTTCAAGGGCATTGGAGAATCACAAGGCTTTTATGTGGAAAATGGCGAAGCGGTCGTCGTATTCCCGAAATATGCGATCGCACCGGGCGTGATGGGTTCACCGGAATTCCGGTTTCCACTGGCTGCGGATTTGAACATTCCGGTTAAAACGGAGCCGGCTCCCAAAGTTGCGATGGATTTGGCTTCTGGTGACCAAATAACGAGTGCAGAAGGCGTAAGCTTGGTGCCTTTCCGTAAGGTAGCAGAAGGTCTTGGTTATGAAGTAACTTGGAACCAAGCTACTTATGCGGCTGAAGTTCACAAGGGAGCGCAATGGACGAGTGTGACCGTGGGCAAAGACAGCTATTTTTATGCGAAAATGGCACCTGTGTCCTTGGGCGCAGCCCCGGTCATTCAGAATGATATCTTGTATGTGCCGCTCAAATTCGTGTCAGACATCCTGAAAGCTGAAGTGAAAACAGGAGATGCCGGCGTTTTACACATTGAACAGTAACTCCCTCATAAGCTTATAACCACGAAGCCTCTAGTCCGCCCAAATAAATGGGTGAGCTGGAGGCTTTTCTATATCACATATTTGAAAGCGTTTGCGTATACTATATTATCTCGTAAAAGATCTCCTTTTACGTTGCCAAAACTTGTAGGAGGTGGAAGATGACCATGTATTTGAAAAATGGATTGTCGGCGTGCATGGGACTCTGGTTTCTGGTCAGCCCCTGGGTGTTTGGATTTGAGGCTCAAACGAATGCGTTTTTTGTCTGTGTGCTGCTTGGAAGCGTGCAATTCGTGGGATCGCTGCTCGCTTTAGGCAAGTCAGGAAAGCGGGTCTGGCAGAACTGGCTGTGCCTGTTGATTGGTGCCATTTTTATTCTCTTTCCGAATGTGTTCTACGTAGAGTTGATGGCCTATTTCTTATTTGTCGTGCTTGGTTTCTTGACCATTCTCATCAATTACGCGAATTTGTATGCCGACGAGCAATGATCAATTATACTGATGTTAAGTACCAACTTTCTATAGGAGGAAACACATAGATATGCTCCGTTCATTAGAACTGATACACAACTATCGAGCAGGGGACACCGCAGCAGCTTCTGAGCATAAATGGCTATCCTACATGGTTTCGGCGGAAGAGCGCATCGTGAACTTCGAGCGGATTCAGTCGATCCAGGAGCTGGCTCAGGCGAACCCTGTTCTTGATTATGTCCAGCGGACCTTGCTAAGGTTGGACGAGCTTGCTTTGTCTTTTTGGAAGAAGGAAGTGTTGGAAGAAGTATTGATCTGGTCTGAGGTCTCTAAAGGAGGTACTCTGAGGGATCGCTTCACGTGGCAGAATCAAGGCATACATCTCTATGTACATAATCAAGGCTCCGCCCAACTGTACAAGCTTCATGCTGGGAATTCAAGTGATAAATCGGCTGTGATACATACGTTAATCTATACGCACGGGCTCATTGGACAGACGATTCGAGGGGAAGTCCCCCTGCGGGAACACGCTCCGTTAACCCAATTAGTGGAAGATCGCTTGCTATCGGCAGATGAGTTAAGGGATTTGCTTCTGGCGCTGAACGAGTGCATCATTGCGGCGGTTTCGGAAGAGCTTTGGCTTTCGGTCAGCAGTCAAGTAAGGTCGTTGATTGAGAAGATTTTATTAGGAGCATTGAAACCAGAGATTTCTTTGAAAGACAGGTTGGCTAAATTACGCGGCAACTCTATCCGAAAAGGTGAAAATTTCGAGCGGGACTATCAACGGATTTTGGATGAAGCGCCTGATCTGCTAAATGGTTTAGGGGCTTTTTTGGAAGCGACAACCTTATGGTATGTAGAAGCGGCTTTTCAGGATTTTACATTAAGGCAGATGGTTCGTGTATTTCTGATAATCCAAGAGGCCTGCCGTGAAGGGGATTCGGTCCGCCATATCAGCTTTGAGCCCTTCATGAATATTTTGTATTACGATTACAAAGGCAGTAAGAAAGTCAACGTCTACAAGAAACGGATGATCGAAAAATATGTGGATGAGATGACGTGGGAAGAAATAGCCGAAGGAAAACTGGCGTGGAGCAACGGCCACTTGAAGCACCTCATTGAGCGGAAATCTCAACTTGCGGATACCGTGTTTTTTACATGCCAATTTTCCCCTGCTGCAGAGAAGTTGATTGAATTCTGCGTAGAGGCCGAGAAGTCCCCGTTATATGAAAAGGCTGTGCTGTTGCTATTCGATCTGTTTGAATTGCGGAGAGATGCCTACGACCGTTTTCACAATGAAGAAGATTATTTGACCACAATGAATCAGACGGCCGATTATAAGAAGTTGATGCTGGACTACGTTGTTGGGAAGCGTGTTGTCGATATCGGTCCGGGCGGTGGTGTCATGCTCGATCTGATTGAACAGTATTTGCCGGACAAGCATCCCATTGGGATTGATATTTCCTCAAACGTGATCGAGGCGCTGGAGCGCAAGAAGCAGCTGGAAGGTCATCAATGGACTGTTCTGAAAGGGGATGCGCTTGATCTGAAGCAGTATGTGGAACAAGGAACCATTGATACGGTCATCTTTTCTTCCATCCTCCACGAGCTCTACTCCTATATCCCTTATGAGGGGCGAAAATTCAACCATGCGACCATTGCTGCGGCACTGCGCAGCGCTTATGATGTTCTCTCGCCTGGCGGGAGAATCGTGATTCGCGATGGGATTATGACGGAGCCTGTCGAGCAAAAGCGAACAATTCACTTTTTGCAGAACGGGGATATGACGCATCTCGAACGGTATGCAAAGGATTTTGCCGGACGAGAGATCAAGTATGAGGTTGTTGAGGCGGATAAAGTGGTTATGCCCGTGAATGATGCGATGGAGTTCCTCTATACCTATACATGGGGCGAGGAAGCGTATGTACATGAAGTGCAGGAACAATTCGGTTACTTTACACCGAGTGAATACACAGCTTTTATCCATCGTACGCTGGGACCTGAGGCCAAAATTATTGAGAACAGGCATTTCCTGCAGGAAGGATACACGGAAGCGCTGAAGGGCAAAGTAAAACTGCTGGATGAAAGTGGAACCGCGGTTGCGCTGCCGGACAGCACTTGTTTAATAGTCATCGAAAAATAGGCTGCTGCGATTTGTCATTCTGGAAAAAAACTATTGCACGCGCCTTTTTAATATGTCATAATGAGAATATCAAAACGATAATATGATTAATCGCATCCAAGCAGGTGATCGCCATGAACGCAGAAAATGAAAGCAATTATCAAGCCAGCAAATATCGCACGCCAGACGGTGCGCCTGCCGACATCGTGATCTTCACCATCACTTCCGAAGGCAAGGAGTCTACGAAGAAGTCGCTCCCGCATAGAGAGCTGCAAGTGCTGCTCATTCAAAGAAAGCAGTGGCCATTCGAAGGACAATGGGCGCTGCCAGGCGGATTCTCGTCCGAAAACGAAACGATTCAGGAGAGCGCGCGGCGCGAGCTGACGGAAGAAACGGGAGTTTCCGATGTCCACCTTGCCTATTTCAACGTGTACAGCACGCCGAAACGCGATCCTCGGGGGTGGATCATCTCCCACGCGTTTTTCGCGTTAGTGCATGAGCGCTTTCTGGAGAAGCGCCAAGCAGCTGATGATGCCGCAGATGTCCGGCTGTTTCCTGTGGAGGAAGCACTCGCGATGGATCTTGCGTTTGACCACGAAATGATCGTACGTGATGCGCTTGCCCAAATTCAGACGAAGATGCTTACGACAACGATTGCCAAAGAGTTTTTGTCCGAGGAATTCACCATCAGCGAATTGTATCAAGTGATTCAGACAGTCGTCCCGACCTTCAACGAACGAAATTTTATCCGTAAAATTACTTCTACACAGAGCCGCAAAGGGATTATTGAAGAGGTTCTGGACCACAACGGACAAGGCAAAATGTCAAATCGCTATTCCCAACGTGCGGCTCAGCTCTACCGTTTCACTGATTATGTGCCTCAGCTGTCCATTTACAGCTAGGCCTCTCTTTTACCCTTTGATATTGTCTTATTAATACTATCAAATATACTAAATCAAGGAGTTGGTTAAGATGAAAGCATTGATTATTATTGACTATACGGTCGATTTTGTTGACGGGAAGCTTCCATGCGGGGATCCTGGTATTGCCATAGAAACACGGATCTCCGAGATCACGGAGGCATTCGTAGAACAGCAGGATTTCGTCGTTATGGCGGTGGATCTGCATGATGAACAGGACCCGTATCATCCGGAGACGAAGCTGTTCCCGCCGCACAATATTCGAGGCACAGCGGGCCGCGATTTATACGGCCGGTTGAATACCGTGTATGAGCAGCATAAAAACGATATTTATTGGATGGATAAAACGAGATACAGCGCCTTCTGCGGTACGGATTTGGAGCTGAAGCTCAGAGCCAGGGGCATTCAGGAGCTTCATCTGATTGGCGTCTGCACAGATATTTGCGTGCTGCACACTGCGGTGGATGCTTACAATAAAGGCTTTGACATCGTGGTCCATGAGGACGCGGTTGCCAGCTTTAACGGCCAAGGCCATGAATGGGCTTTGCAGCATTTTGAGGGCACACTTGGGGCTAAAGTTGTTCGCGGTTGGTAGTATGAAACAGCAGCATTAACTGGAATGCTAGGATTATCCAATATGATGAAGGAGATGTCCCCAATGCCACATACGACACAAGCTGAAATTCAAACCATATTGCATGTAGAAAGCGAAATTAACCCGGAGAACGAAATTCAACGCCGTATCCAGTTTCTTAAAGAATATCTTCGCTACACAGGAGCCAAAGGGTACGTGCTGGGCATGTCCGGAGGCCAAGACTCCACATTAGCAGGCAAACTGGCTCAAATGGCGATCGATGAAATGAATGCGGAAAGCGGCAAGGATGCTTATCAGTTTATGGCGGTTAGATTGCCCTATGGCATTCAAAAAGATGAAGAAGACGCGCAGGCAGCCATTCAGTTCATAGCGGCTAGCCGAGTTGTCACGGTCAATATTCAACCAGCCGTCGATGCATCGGTGAAGCAATTTGCGGAAGCGACAGGTGAAACGCTGAGTGATTTTCATAAAGGGAACGTTAAGGCTCGCGAGCGTATGAAGGTGCAGTATGATTTAGCTGCGCATTATGGGCTTTTGGTGCTAGGGACGGATCATGCCGCTGAGGCTATTACGGGTTTTTATACGAAACATGGGGATGGCGCCTGCGATGTAGCTCCGATCTATGGGCTAGATAAACGGCAAGGCAAGGAACTGCTCAAGCGGTTGGGATGCCCGGAGCATTTGTATTTGAAGAAGCCTACGGCTGATTTGGAGGATTTGAAGCCCGGTCTTCCGGATGAAGATGCCCTTGGTGTTAGCTATGTGCAATTGGATCACTATCTGGAGGGCCGCCCCGTTCCTGCCGATATTGTTCAGAAAATTGAGGAACGTTATGCGATTACGGAACATAAACGCAGAGGACCGGTAACCTGCTACGATACTTGGTGGAGAGGATGATTTGATATGAACTACGAAATGAATTATGAAAATTTGACGCTTCACACAGATAAATATCAAATCAATATGATGTACGCGCATTGGTTGAAAGGCACGTATCAAGAGAAAGCCGTTTTCGAGGTGTATTTCCGCAAGTTGCCGTTTGACGGCGGATACGCTGTTTTTGCCGGCTTGGAGCGGCTGGTTCACTATATCAAGCACCTGCGTTTCGGGGATGACGAAATTGCTTATCTGCGGGAGCAGGAAGAGCATTACCGCGAAGACTTTCTTGAAGCGCTGCGCGCGTTCAAGTTCAGCGGCGATCTGCAATGCGTACCGGAAGGTACGCTCGTTTTCCCGAACGTGCCGCTTGTGCGCGTAGTCGCCAGCATCTTTGAGGCGCAGTTTGTCGAGACGGCGATTCTCAACTTCGTGAACTACCAGACGCTCATCGCGACGAAAGCTTCGCGGATCAAACAGGTCGTTCCGAACGAGGTGCTGCTTGAGTTCGGGACGAGGCGCGCCCAGGAGGCTGACGCCGCGATCTGGGGCGCAAGAGCCGCTTACATCGCGGGCTTCCACGCGACGTCGAACTTGCGGGCCGGGATGCTGTTCGGCATCCCGACCAAGGGCACCCACGCGCACGCATGGGTGCAGGCCTTCGACACGGAAGAGGAAGCTTTCCGTGTGTATGCTGAGGCGCTGCCGGAGCAAGTGACGCTGCTCGTAGACACGTACGACACGCTGCGCAGCGGCGTGCCGAACGCGATTAAGATCGCGCGCATGCTGCAGCAGCAAGGCAAGCGCATGAACGCCATTCGCCTCGACAGCGGCGATTTGGCGTATTTATCCCAGCAGGCGAGGCTTATGCTGGATGAGGCGGGCTTTCCCGAGGTGGCGATCGTCGCCTCGAACGATCTCGATGAGAATATCATCGAGGGGCTGAAGGCCCAAGGGGCCAAAATCGATGTCTGGGGCGTAGGCACCCAGCTCATCACCGCTGCCGATCAGCCCGCGCTCGGCGGGGTTTACAAGCTTGTTGCCCTGGAGAAAAACGGCTCGTTCGAGCCGGTTATCAAAATCTCGGGCAACCCCGAGAAAGTATCCAATCCCGGCTTCAAGGAAGCCTACCGGATTATCAACAAAAAAACCGGTAAAGCGGAAGCCGATTACCTGGCTATGGAGCACGAGGTCGATATTCAGCGCGGCGAGCGAGTGAAGTTGTTCGATCCCACGCATACGTATATCTACAAGTATATCGAGGACTACGAAGCGGTTCCGCTGCTTAAGCCGATTTTTACGGGAGGCGAGCTTGTCTATGAACTGCCTACGTTGGATGAGATTCGGGCGTATCATAAGGAGCAAATCCGCACGTTTTGGCCGCAATATTTACGTAAACTTAACCCGGAAGGCTATCGTGTGAACTTAAGCACGGAGCTATGGGAGCTGAAAATGAATTTGATCCATGCCCATACGATTATGTGATTGGATACTCCGAGTGGTATGATAGGGATTGTGCGTACTCTTTCAAGAGCCGTCATATCCTATGAACTGATGGAGGGATTATCCAATGTCGACGCAAGCATTTACTCAAGGAGTTCAACTCAATAATGGCGTGCATATGCCATGGCTGGGACTAGGTGTTTGGAAAAGCAAAGAAGGCCAGGAAGTCATTAGCGCTGTAAAAACGGCCCTTCAACTGGGCTACCGAAGTATTGATACGGCCGCAATCTATCAGAATGAAGAAGGTGTCGGTCAGGGGCTGCGTGAAAGCGGTGTGCCGCGCGACGAGATTTTCGTCACCACCAAAGTGTGGAACTCGGATCAGGGCTATGAGTCCACCCTGCAGGCCTTTGAAGCAAGCCGCAAACGGCTCGGGCTCGAAACGATCGACCTGTATTTAGTTCATTGGGCTAAACCGGCGACGTATCGGGAAACTTGGAAAGCCCTTGTTCATTTGTACAAAGAAGGCCATGTGCGCGCGATTGGCGTTAGCAATTTTCAAATTCATCATCTGCAGCATGTGATTGAAGATACAGGTGTCGTGCCTGCTGTGAACCAAGTCGAATACCACCCGCAGCTGGCGCAAAAAGAACTGCTCGCCTTCACTCGCGAGAATAACATTCAGCTGGAAGCTTGGAGTCCGCTGATGCAGGGGAATCTCGATCATCCGGTACTCACGCAGCTCGCGGCCAAGCATGGGAAATCAGCGGCACAAATTGTGCTGCGTTGGGACATACAGAACGGTGTCGTCACGATTCCGAAATCGGTGACAGCGCATCGGATTCGCGAGAATGCGAATATCTTTGATTTTGAGCTGAGCGCTGAGGATATGGCTCTTGTAGATTCGTTGAACCAGAACAAACGAATCGGGCCTGATCCGGACAACGTGCCGTTCTAAAAATGGAATTCCCGCGGTTTGTTGGCGGGAGTTCTTTTTTTCGGCCGCCCTCTCGGCTCGAGGGGAACTACAGGGTGTTATTTGCCTGCGAAACAGCTCTTTGGCGGCTGGATGGGAACTGTGGTCCCTTATTTGTCCGATTTTATGACGAGATACGGGTATTGGCCAGAAATAAGTCCCTGTAGTTCCGCTTCAGCAGCATCAATGGGTTCATTTCAGATTTTGCCGAAATAGCGGATCCTAGTTCCCCCTTCCCTATACTTGCTGTTCATTTTTACATCCATGTTCAGGGACTTGTCCCTCCGCTCGCTTACTTCCGCAGCGTAATCATCTGATACACCTCGCGATGATCGCCGGGCAGCACGTAGTCCGCAACCTTGAGCTGCGAAGAACCGTCGCCATCCAGGAAAAGGCCGTCCACGAGCTGACCGTTCCCCACCTGCTCCAGTATGGCTGTGCGGAACTGTTCACCCGTGCATGGTGTAGGAGCTACGACCAGGTACACGTTATTGTTCCGGTCGTACACGATACCTGAGCGCATGCGCTTCTCGTCAATGACCGGCATCTCTTCCGAAACCGCTTGGGCCGCCCAACCGTCTGGGTTCGTCAGTCCCATGCTCACACCGCCCTGCGCCCAGTACTGGCTGCGATCCATGACTTTCAGTTCATTGGCGTTTTCGACCACTTGAATCGTGAAAGTTTGCGCCTTTTCATCCCAGACCAACGTTCCTCGTTTACGGTCGATATTAAACCAGCCGGAGCCATAATCGCCGGGCTGCCCTTTGACCGGGAGGTCGTTAATGACGGCAATGCTTAGCAGATAACCCTGCCAGAAGAAACCGCCGTTGATCCCATTGTCGCTCAGGTCCGTTATATTTGCAGTGATCGCTTTGAGTCCTATATTTTGCGGCGGAGTTCGAATCGTGTGGAGGGTAACGCCATTGCTTGCCTGATCGACGCGATACTCGGAAATAGGGAGGTTCGGCGGTCGGACATGTCCATGAGTCCCCCAGACGATGGTCCATATGAAACTAGTTATCATAATCAGGAGATAGATAAGTAGGGAGGCTGCTTTATTTTTGGCGAGACGGATCGTATACATAAGGCAACTCCTATCATTTCAATCATTTCATTTCTATCAGTCTATGAAACTCAGAACTAAATTATGCTAAGCCGCACGAAAAAAGCCCATCCGTAAAGTGAACGAATCACTCTAGCGAATAGGCTTTTCTTGTATGTAGCAATCCTGATTAAAAAATTGGAATTCTCGCTTTATTTCCATCCTTTGCGTATAAAATGGCTTCGGAGCTAAATAAGTCTACATGCTCTAAAGTATGACCAAGATTCGTCGTTGTGAATTTGTTATAACGAAGAGCGTTGATTAGAGAGGGAATTAGTTTGTGGTCCGTGCCGATAAAGTTCACAGAAATTGGTCTCTTGTTAAATAAAATATTCATTCTCACTTTCAACTCATCTCCTGACATGAAAATTATTATCAATTAACTGAGTTTTAAGCGTAACATCCCTTGAATAGGATGTCCGTCGATTACCGTTGTCGGAATAGCACTATTTTTGTCGGTTGGAAAATAGCTCTTGATCGTTTGTTTTTGCGTATTAGCAATGGTTCGCTTGAACATGATACAATTAATAAATGTCACAGCAAAATCAGAAGGAGGTTGAACATCATCGTGTCAAATCCGGATGAGAAGAAAATTCACACCTATCAAGACTGGCTAACATGGGACGGAACATGGGAGTTAATTGATGGCAAAGCTTACAATATGTCACCAGCTCGAACTTCTTTGCATCAATTCATTGTAGGAGAACTCCATTTCGCTTTGCGGACATTCTTTCAGAATCGGAGTTGCTTTGTGTTCGTCGCTCCATTTGATGTTTTTTTAGCGAAAGTGAAGCGTATGACTCGGCCGACCATGTTACACAGCCCGATCTGACCGTTGTTTGTTCAAAAGAACAAATTTCAAAAAAAGGCTGCAATGGTGCTCCAGCTCTTATCATTGAAGTGCTTTCCCCTTCTACGGCATTAAAAGACTTTAATGAGAAGTTCAATTTATATCAAAAGTACGGGGTACAGGAGTATTGGATTGTTGATCCTGGCAACCGAACAGCTCACGTCTATTATCTGCAGGATGGTAGTTACCAGGTACGGCATCTGTATACGGAGCAGGAAGCAATCCAGTCCATTACATTTAAAGATTTACAGATACCTATGAACAGGCTGTTCAGTATAGAATAGAACTTAAATTCAAAAACCTCCATAGCCACAAGGCTTGGAGGTTTTATTTTCCGCTCAACTCTACAGAAATCTGCGATGATGCTTCTTACCGTCAAAAGAGAACAAAACCGGCTTCTCTTCCACAACCGTATGCATATGGATGGACTTACCCCAGAGCTTGTAAATATAGGGAAGCGTCCGTTCCACGTATTTGAGATCCAGCTCGACGCCTTCGTAACAATGCTTCAAATACAGCTCGCCATTGCGCTGGTAGTCGCCATCTTCCACGACAATATACGGGAACCCTCCGTTGACACGCGATGCGAATAGTTGATCCCGCGTATTCTCCCATGTTTTGTCCGTGATTTTCCACTCAGGGCCCTTTTTCTCAAAAATGTATAAATCCAGTTCCTCCACTAACGGTTTGTTCAAATAGTTTCGGATAAAGGAGGTGTCGGATTCGTACTCGCGCACCTCGAACATTTTGTTCCGGCCTTCGCCTTTTTTACGGCCTTGCGTCCGTATTTCCTCTTCGGTCGGATTATCCCAGTGCTTTTCGATGTCCTCGAAAATTTTTACGCCCAAATAATACGGGTTCAGCGTATGACGGGAGGGAACAACGACAGACGAATTGAGTTTGGAGTATTCAATCGTCTCTTCTTCGGTCAAATCAAGCTCGCGCAAAATGCGTTGATGCCAGTAAGAAGCCCAGCCTTCGTTCATGATTTTGGTCTCCAACTGTGGCCAGAAGTACAGCATTTCATCGCGCAGCATGGTCAATATGTCCCGCTGCCAATTCTCCATATAGGGCGCATTCTCTTCAATAAAGAGCAGGATATCCTTCTCAGGCTTTGGCGGGAAGCGCTTGACTTCCTCTTTATCCGTTGAAGGAGCGGGTTTACTTTTAGCATCCAAACTCCATAAATCCTCATAACCATAAGTCGCTTCCGACTTCGCAGCGGGGGTTGAGGCTTTGTTGGTTTCTTGGCGATCGCGCGCCTGCCTGTAAGAAAGGGTGAGCACAGGATCAATATGTTCTTGAATGGCGAGTACCGCGTCAATGAATTGCTCGACTTCGTCAATACCGTACTCGATTTCATATTGTCGGATACGCTCGGCCGTGGCGGACATGCTTTCGACCATGTTGCGGTTCGTTTTGGAGAAGCGGACGTTATTTTTGAAAAAATCACAGTGCGCCAGCACGTGAGCGACGATGAGCTTATTTTGAATGAGCGAGTTGCCATCCAGTAGAAAAGCATAGCAGGGGTCGGAGTTGATAACCAACTCGTAGATTTTACTTAACCCCAAATCATATTGCGTCTTCATGCGGTGAAAATTTTTCCCAAAGCTCCAATGGCTATAACGGGTTGGCATCCCATAGGCCCCAAACGTATAAATAATTTCGGCGGGACATATTTCGTACCTCATGGGATAGAAGTCGAGCCCAAACCCTTTGGCAATCTCCGTTATCTCATCAATGGCGTATTCAAGCTGCTGAATTTCGGATTTACTCACGGAACAGCCACTCCCTCCTGCTTGGTAAAAAAGGTTTTCAACGCTTTGTAAACTTCGCCTTTTTCGCGGATGACATAATGCAGAAATTTAGGATCATGAATGTGGCGAAAAGCGGACATCAGCGTAGAGCTGCGGTTATATTGGTTGACCTCTCCGTAACCAAACATGTTGCAGCGCTCCATTAATTGGGAGATGAGCTTCACACATCGTTCGTTATCCGACGTTAAATTATCTCCATCAGAGAAATGGAACGGATAAATATTAAACTGAGAAGGCGGGTACCTTTTATCAATAATATCAATGGCGGTTTGGTAGGCGGAGGAGCAGATCGTACCGCCGCTTTCTCCTTTTGTGAAAAATTCCTCTTCCGTAACCTCTTTGGCTTCCGTATGGTGAGCAATGAACACAATTTCCACATTCTCGTATTTGGTACGCAGAAACCGCGTCATCCAGAAGAAGAAGCTGCGTGCAATATATTTCTCAAAGGACCCCATGGAGCCTGACGTATCCATCATGGCGATGATGAGGGCATTCGAGTGCGGCTTCTCGACCTCATCCCACGTTTTGAAACGAAGGTCATCGGGGCTTATATGGTGAATACCCGGCGAATTCGAGCGAGAATTCCGGCGCAAATTTTCAATGATGGTGCGCTTTTTATCGATGTTGGACATAATGCCTTTTTTGCGGATATCATTGAAAATCACTTCTGTGGTCGTCATGTTGCGCTTCTCTTTTTTCTGCAAATTCGGCAGCTCCAGCTCAGAGAACAACATCGCTTGAAGCTCCTCCATGCTCACTTCGGCCTCATAATAATCTTCACCGGCCTGATCGCCCGCGCCTTCGCCTTTCCCAGGTCCTTGAGCTGGCTGAGGGTCGGTTCCAAGCACATCACCCACTTGCGAGTCGCCGTCTCCCTGTCCGACATGTTTCCCTTTGTTAAAGTTATACCGAAAACGGTACTCATCCAGACTCTTAATAGGTACCTTCACAACCTGCTTCCCGTTGGACATTACAATGCTTTCATCTGTAACCAAATCAGGGAGGTTCTGTTTAATGGCATCTTTGACCTTCTCTTGGTGTCGGGTTTGATCTTGGTACCCTTTACGGTGCAATGACCAATCCTCACGCGAAACGGTAAATAGGGGTTCTGTCATGTTGACACCTCCTTGGGGGTGATCTTCCTAGGCAAGTAGCTCCTTACCCTTATCGTATGGCATGCACAAAGCAATGATTTAGATGTGAAAAAAAGCTTGTTACTAAATATATTCAAGAGCGTGGGGGATATGTGATGATTCAAAAGATTACCTGAACACACTTTGTCAGGTTTAAATAGACAAATTAACAATGATAATCATTATCATCTGTGCTATAATGTTTTTCATGAGTAAGATGAAGCTGATTTCATCTTGATTGGGGTACCTATCGGAAGGGGAATATGTTCATGCGTTCAACTGCAGCATCAACCGATGCTCCACGTCCTAAGCTGCGAAGCCGACCGCTTGTAGCTTCATTTATTATTTTCGGAGGGTTGGCTGCTTTACTGCTCGGTCTTGCTGTGTCTGTATCGGTAGGAGCGGCTGATATCAAGCTGTCTACCGTTTGGGAAGCCGTATTTCGGTTCAACCCGGAATTAACCCAGCATCAAATCATTAAGGAGTTGAGACTGCCTAGGGCGTTGGCCGGAGCGCTGGTTGGTATTGGATTTGCTGTTTCTGGCGCAATTATGCAAGGAATGACACGGAATCCCCTTGCTGATCCGGGTTTGCTCGGGATTAATGCTGGAGCAGGCTTTGTGCTTGCGCTTTGTTTTGCTTTTTTCCCGGGGCTGCCCTTTCATTATTTGATTTTGTTCTCCTTTGCCGGAGCTGCTATCGGTGCTGGGCTTGTTTATGGCGTAAGCTCCATGGCAAAAGGAGGTTTATCCCCCGTACGGCTTGCTTTGGCCGGCGCAGCGGTGAGTGCTTTGCTTTTAGCGCTTAGCGAAGGGATTGCGATTTATTTTCACATTTCGCAGGACTTGGCGTTCTGGTATGCGGGCGGCGTAGCCGGAACGAAATGGCTGCAAATCAAAATTGTCTGGCCATGGATTCTCGGCGGCATCATCGGAGCGCTTATAATATCCAGATCGATTACGGTGCTAAGTCTTGGTGATGAAATTGCTGCAGGACTAGGGCAGCGGACGGGCTGGGTGAAAGCGGCCGGCATGCTGCTGCCTCTTGTACTCGCAGGAACATCGGTATCGGCCGTTGGTTCTATTGGCTTCGTGGGGCTGGTTATCCCGCATATGGCAAGGGCATTAGTCGGCGTCGATTATCGCTGGATTATTCCCTGCTCGGGCATACTTGGCGCGCTGCTGATGGTGATCGCCGATATTGGCGCAAGGATGATTAACCCGCCATTTGAGACCCCGATCGGCGCTTTGATCGCGCTGATTGGCGTGCCGTTTTTCCTCTATTTGGCCCGTAAGGAAAGGAGAGAACTGTAATGGCCTCTCTGGTAGAAATTACAACACGCAAGCGATCAGTCAAAGCCTATACCGTGTTAACTATTTTGCTTGTGGCGATCGTGCTTGTTTTTATTATCAGTATGAATACAGGATTCATTCGCTTGTCTCCGATGGACGTGCTTCGCGCGTTGTTCGGCCAAGGAACGGATAAACAGGAACTGATTCTTTTCGAATTTCGCCTGCCTCGCATTATTATTTCGGTGCTGGTCGGTGCAGGACTTGCCTTATCGGGTGCTATTCTGCAGGGGCTCTCGCGCAATCCGCTGGCAGATCCAGGGATTCTCGGCATTAACGCCGGCGCGGGGCTTGCGGTTGTGCTGTTTATTTCGTTTTTCCCTGTTAAACAGGCGGCTCCCGTCTACATGATGCCGCTTCTCGCCATGCTTGGGGCTGGAGCTGCAGCAGCATTGATTTATGTTTTGGCCTATAAAAAAGGTATTGGCATTTCACCCACGAGGCTCGTTCTGGTAGGTATTGCGGTCGCAGCTGGATTCCATGCAGCGATGCTAGTGCTTACAATCAAAATGAATCCTCAAAACTACCAGTTTGTTGCCATTTGGTTGGCAGGCAGCATCTGGGGAACGAATTGGAAGTTTGTGATGGCTCTGCTGCCATGGCTTATTATTTTTATCCCTTATGTCCTATATAAAGCGCAAACCTTGAACGTGCTTCATTTGGGAGATCAGTTGGCAAGTGGGCTAGGGACGTCTGTCGAAAAGGAACGGCTTGGCCTGCTTGCATCGGCCGTTGCTCTTGCAGGAGCTTGCGTTGCTGTTGGCGGCGGCATTGGTTTTGTAGGCTTAATTGGTCCTCATCTTGCCAAACAATTGGTTGGCCCCAAGCATCAATATTTGCTTCCGGCTTCCATGTTAACGGGAGGTCTCCTGCTGATTGTGGCAGATACGCTGGCTCGCTGGATTCTACAGCCAAGTGAAATTCCAACCGGCATTGTCGTAGCTGTCATCGGCGCTCCTTATTTTTTATTTTTGCTTGCGAAATCCAAAGCTTAAAAAAAGCTTATTTTGAGAGGAGACATCCCCATGACTCGTTTGTATACACAGCAAGTAGACATTGCTTACGACGATCGTTTGATTGTCAGCAACTTGAATTTATCGATACCTGATGCCAAAATCACAGCACTTGTTGGCGCCAATGGCTCAGGCAAGTCCACGATTTTAAAATCACTTGCGCGTATTATGAAAATAAAAGGCGGCCAGGTGTACCTCGACGGGAAATCGATCCACCAACGGACGACGAAGGAAGTCGCACGGGAACTGGCGATTTTGCCGCAGAACCCAACTGCGCCTGAGGGCTTGACGGTGAGCGAATTGGTTTCCTACGGAAGATTTCCGCATCAGAAAGGCTTCGGCTCTATGACGAAGGAGGATAAGGAGACAATCAGCTGGGCAATCGAAGTTACCGGTATGCTGCCATTTGCCGATCGGCCGGTGGATCAGCTGTCCGGCGGTCAGCGTCAGCGGGCGTGGATTGCCATGGCATTGGCGCAGCAGACCGACATCCTTTTCCTGGATGAGCCGACGACGTTCCTGGATATGGCGCATCAGCTTGAGGTACTGAAGCTGCTTCAAAAGCTGAATAAGGAAGAAGGAAGGACCATCATCATGGTCGTTCATGACCTGAACCATGCGACTCATTATGCGCATCACATGGTCGCGATTATGCAGGGCAAGGTCGTAAGCGAAGGGACGCCGGAGGAGGTAGTGACGCAGCCGGTGCTTCGCGAAGTTTTCGGCATTGAGGCGGATATCGTGAAGGATCCGCGCACGGGTGTGCCGCTTTGTATACCTTATGATCTGGTAGGTACAGAGAAAAAGGAAAAAACGGAGCCAGAATTAGCTAGAGCCACGGTAGCGGCTGGCGAATCTCGTTAAAAAGCAGAAGGAGGCCAGATCATGGGTTCATCTTTACAACATGTTCTTGCGGAGCAGTTCGGGGTTACTACGGAGTCGCATCCACAGTCGTTATTTACGATAGCAGGCAGCCGCCTCTCTACAGTGGACGGTATGCGGGAGTTAATTAGCGCTTACTCGCCGCTTATGAAGGCGCTAGAGCCTGCGGCGGCTTGTGTGTATTTTATAAGCAGGCTTAGTGTTTTGAATATGGCTGTGCATGGCATGATGTTGAAGGATGAGTTGATCGATTTGGATCCGGAGCTTTGGACGCTGCAAATCTACATGCACAAACAAGGATATGCAGAGTTCCGCTATGTGCTTGATGATATTCGGCAGCTGGAAGGACCGCGAGAGGGAGAGCGCAGCGCATGGCGCAAAGAGCACTTAAGCCACTGGTATGGCACTCACATTCGACCCATTGTAGAAGCGGCTTCCTTGGCTGCCGAAATGGATATCACACATTTGTGGAAGTTGTTTCCGACACGGATGCGTTATATGTTCGACCGTTTAAAAGAGCAGGCCGGTTCCGAGCAGGAGCAGCTGCGCATCGAGGATGAATGGACGTTTGTTTCGCGGGAGCTAAACGGCCAAGTTTTCGGACGTGCGGGAAATCCGCTGAACGTTAAGTTTATCTACCTGGATTACCCGAGCGCTCCCGGTGAACCGGATACTCAGGTGCGGATGAAGTCGGGCTGTTGCATGTTTTACTGCACGGAAGGTGGCTATTATTGCTACACATGTCCTCGGCTGAAACCGAGTGAACGCGAAGAGCGCAAGCTGCAGATCAGGGAGAAGCTGGCTCAGGAAGCTGCGTCTAAGGCGGCTGCGAAATAACATTGCGAATAGGAGGTTATCTGATTTAGTCAGAAGAAATGACTGAATCAGATGGCCTTTTTTGTTTGTTCGCAGTTACCCGCGCGGAAAATAAGGGAACCTGCGGCCGTAATCTTGGCAAAATCAGCCGTTTCCGCATGCTTGCGGAACTACAGGGCTTTATTTGCCCATCAATCTCTGTTTTCTCTGCGAAACTGGAGAAATAGCGGCCGCTAGTTCCCTACAGCTCCGAAATGGCCACTTTTCGGCGAAATAGAGGTCTGTAGAGGCGTTATTTGTAAGTAGTAGGCGGCAGGCTGGGAACCCAAAAGTGGTAGGAACTCCATCTAAATCGCCTGTGATTAGCCGAAATCTGCTGAATTTGCAGAGAGTAGCGGGAGAAAATGCAGTTAATTGGATTAAAGTACATGGTTTTGCGGGAAGTAGCTGGAGTAATCGGCGTTAGTTGCAAGTACTCCACCTACTCCCTACTCCACCTACTCACTGCCGAGGGGACGACCAGATGCGCCACAGTTAATACACAAAACAAAAGGCCACCCGCAAGTAGAGTATCTACTTTAGGCAGCCTTAAGCTTACTTTTTCAACGCCTGATCTATGAATTTGCTCTCAAGGACCTGTGACGTGTCGAGCTTCTTATTAATAGCGCCGACGGATTGCAGGAAGTCAGCCTGCTCCTGATGCGCTTTGGCGAACTCCGGTGTGATCGAAGAGAGGATCGGGAAAGTGTTTTTCAAAACATCGACAACGATGGCTTTGTCCAGCTTCTGGGATTTGGACAGTTCATCTGCGATTTCATCCTGATGGTCGACGTAATACTTGCGTGCTTCTTCGTAAGTTTTGAGGAAAAGCACGGTCAGATCCGGATGCTCCTGTGTAAATTTGGTGCGGGCTATCAGGAAGGAAGGCGCGTTGATATTGAGCTTTTCACCAGTGACCAAAATCGTTGCTCCCGTTTGGTACACGGCTGTAGTCGCATAAGGCTCCCAAATGGACCACGCGTCGATGGCGCCGCTGTCGAGAGCAGGTCTTGCTTCATCCGGTTGAAGCTGAATAACTTTGACGTCATCGCCCTTTAACCCGGCCTTATCGATGGCCATGTACAGGAAGTTATAGGCGCTGCTGCCTTTGGCTACGGCGACTTTTTTGCCTTTCAGATCTTTTAGTTCCTTGATGGGACTATTTTTCGGCACGATAATCATGTTGCCTTTTTTGCCGTCGCTTGTCACAGCGATGCCCTTAAAATCAACCCCGCCAACTTGCCCCGAAATGAGGGGAGTTCCGCCGGTGGCGCCAAAATCGAGCCTGCCTGCCGCAATCGCCTCGAAGTGCGGAGGTCCACTGGCGAATTCGTTCCATTTGACTTCAGCGCCGGCAGCCTGGAATGCTTTTTCGAAGTATCCCTTCTCACGAGCGAAGTTCAGGACGCCTGTTTTACCTTGGATACCAATGTTTACAACGACCTTCTCTTTCGAAGCAGCCGCGGGAGTAGCTGCCGCACTGCTGCTTTGCGCAGCGGAGGTTCCGCTTGGAGCGGCAGTTCCGCCGTTTGTCGGAGCGCCCGCCGTTTTGGCACCGCATGCGGACAAAAGTACTAACGTAACAATGGTCAGGAAGGATAAGCTTTTATTATAAAATGATTTCTGTTTCATACAGACATGACCCCTCTCGTGGTAACTCTATAATTTAGTGAACAGATGTGGCCGAGCGCTGAGCAAAGCGATTCGCAGGCTCAGCCAAACCAAGATGATCACGCAGCGTAGTTCCCGTATACTCGGTGCGGAATAAGCCGCGCCGCTGCAATTGGGGAATAACCAGATCGACGAATTCATCCAGTCCGCCGGGCAAATAAGGCGGCATAATGTTGAAGCCGTCGCAGGCTTTACTCACGAACCATTCTTCCAATTGGTCCGCTATTTGGACCGGCGTCCCAGCGATGGTTCGATGTCCGCGGGCCCCGGTCACCCGGTGGATGAGCTGGCGAATCGTAAGCTGCTCTCTTCGCGCCATATCCAGCAGCAGCTGGTAGCGGCTTTTGCCGCCATTAATCTCGGTCGCATCCGGCAGTTCAGGCAGCGGTCCGTCCAGCGGATAGCCGGAAAGATCGACCCGCAGGATGTTCTGCACCATCCCCAGCCCGACGGCTGGGAGGACAAGATCCTGAAATTCGGCTTCCTTCGCTTTCGCTTCTTCTTCTGTCGCGCCGATGAAGGGGAGGACGCCAGGCAATATTTTCAGCTCATCCGGCGAACGTCCATAAGCGGGAAGCTGCCCTTTAAGGGAAGCATAGAAGCTTTGCGCTTCTTCCAGCGTCTGCCAAGCTGTGAACACGACCTCCGCCGTCTGGGCAGCAAAGGCTTGACCCGTCGCGGAAGAACCGGCCTGCACGACAACGGGACGTCCCTGCACTGAACGGTGAACGTTCAAGGGACCGCGCACGGAAAAATGTTCGCCGACATGATTGATCTCATGAACTTTATCCGGATCGGCGAATTGGCCGGTTGCTTTATCGATAACGAGCGCGCCTTCTTCCCAGCTATCCCAGAGAGCTGTTACTACGTCAACGAATTCCTTGGCTCGCTCGTAACGGAGGGAGTGATCCAAATGATGGTCGCGCCCGAAGTTCTTGGCGGTATTTTCCATGCTGGTTGTGACGGCATTCCAGCCTGCCCGCCCGCCGCTTAAATGATCGAGGGAGGCGAATTTACGCGCCACATGAAAGGGCTCGCTGTAGGTCGTCGATACGGCTCCGACCAGTCCGATCTTCTTGGTGACCGAAGCCAGTGCGGATAGCAGGGTCAAGGGTTCCGCCCGGACCGGCAGCGTATACTGGACAGCTCGGTTCAGCGGCTCCGGCAGCACGGGGATGTCTTCGATAAAAACGAGATCGAATTTCCCTCGCTCCGCTGTTTGGGCAAATCGCTTGTAGAAATCAAGCTTCAATAGCCCGCCTGTATCTGTCAAAGGATAACGCCAAGCCGCGATATGATGCCCAACGCCAAATATAAAAGCCCCCAGATGAAGCTGTCTTTGCCCATGGTTAGTTCCCATTGATACATTCCCCCAATTCTAGAATGCTTACGTATCACTTATCATTTATTACTTAATATCCACTTGCAGATTCAGCCTTCTGAAAACGGCTTTGCGGCTTAGACAACCCTAGATGATCGCGCAAGGTTGTTCCTTCATATTCGGTACGGAATAGCCCTCTTCGCTGAAGCTCAGGAATGACGAGGTCCACGAACTCTTCCAAACCTCCCGGCAAATAAGGCGGCATGATATTAAAGCCGTCGCAAGCGCCACCCTTGAACCATTCTTCCAGCTGATCGGCGATTTGGACCGGTGTGCCATAAATGGTACGGTGACCGCGAGCGCCTGTCACCCGGTACATCAATTGGCGGATCGTCAAGCCTTCCCGGCGCGCTATATCGGAGACGAGCTGGAAGCGGCTTTTGCCGCCATTCACTTGCTGCAGCTCCGGCAGATCAGGGAGCGGGCCATCCAGCGGATAGCCGGTCAAATCGACATTCAGCGATGCAGAGAGCATCGATAACCCGACGGCAGGCAGCACTTGAGATTGGAGCAGCGCTTCTTTCTCACGCGCCTCTTCTTCGGTTGCTCCGATAACCGGGAAAATGCCCGGCATGATGAGGATGTCGTCCGGCGATCTGCCGTAAGTGACAGCCAGCTCCTTGACGCTGCGGTAAAAGAGCTGCGCCTCTTCCAGCGTTTGCCAAGCGGTGAAAACGACCTCCGCCGTCTCGGCAGCAAGGTGTTTCCCTGTCTCCGATGCTCCCGCTTGAATCACAACGGGTCTGCCTTGCGGTGAGCGCGGCAAATTCAATGGGCCGCGTACAGCGAAAAACTCGCCGCGATGATTCAACTCATGCACTTTGTTGGGATCAGCGAAAATGCCATTTTCTTTGTCTGCCACAATAGCGTCATCTTCCCAGCTATCCCAGAGGGAGGTGACGACATCAACGAATTCGCGTGCTCGTTCATATCTTTTATCATGGGCGAGGTGACGGTCTTGGCTGAAATTATGAGCCTCTTCATCGCGGCCAGAGGTCACGACATTCCACGCTGCGCGCCCTCCGCTCAAATGATCCAAGCAGGAGAATTCACGCGCCAAATTGTACGGTTCATGATACGAAGTAGATACAGTAGCCGCTAATCCGATATGTTCCGTAACGCCTGCCAAATAGGAAAGCAGCGTGATAGGTTCAGGCCGAACGGTTACGGTATGCTTGATGTTCGTTTTAAATCGATCCACGACCGCAAGTGTGTCTGCGAGGAAAATCATATCGAATTTGCCGCGCTCCGCTGTTTGGGCAAAATGCTCGTAAAACGCATGCTGCAAAATGCCTTGGGCATCTGTATCCGGATAACGCCAAGACGCCACGTGGTGACCCACTTGAAATAGAAATGCTCCTAAACGCAGTTGTCTCTGCTCAGGTGTACTCATTTTTCATCCCTCCCGAATAATGTCCTTACATATAAGCGCCCCGAGTATGCAAAAAGGCTCTCACAAGCTAGCCGCTGATGTGCGTTGCTTGGAGAGCCTTTGGTGGACCAATGGGCTGTATGGGTTATTGATTAGTTATGCTAGCATATTAATTCCGATAAAACAAGTGGGTTATATAAGAATTATAGGATTGACTTCCATTTTTTGTAGTGATATGATCCCCTTATATCCAAGTTAAACACTGTGAATTAAATCGTGTCGACCAGATATCTGGAGACTTCCCACCTTCCCCGTCATGGGGTTCTTATGGGAGTCTCTTTTTTTATATTCGAATAAATGACTAAAGGGGGAATGCTTGATGAGCGTATTATCATTAGATATTGATTTGCCGAGCAAATGGTTTCAGACGCCCCAAGGGCACCGGGTTGAAGCACTTCATAACATTCAATTACAAATTAAAGAAGGTGAATTTATAACCATTATCGGTCCAAGCGGCTGCGGTAAAAGCACACTGCTCAAGATCATCGCCGGGCTGGATACCGAACATAACGGCAAGGTGCTTCTCGAACAGAAACAGGTTGAAAAGCCGGGTATCGATAAAGGATTTATTTTTCAGGAGCATCGCTTATTTCCTTGGTTGACTGTCGAGAAAAACATCGCCGCCGATCTTAGTTTGAAAGATCCTGACGTTAGGGCGCGCGTAGATCACCTCATCGAGCTTGTGAGGCTGAAAGGCTTCGAGAAATCGTACCCGAGGGAGTTATCTGGAGGGATGTCGCAGCGTGTTGCCATTGCACGAGCTTTGCTCCGGAATCCGAAGGTGCTTTTGTTGGATGAGCCGTTTGGGGCCTTGGACGCCTTCACGCGTTCGCACTTGCAAGAGGTCGCGCTCGACATCTGGGAGAAGAACCGGACAACGATGATCCTTGTCACGCATGATATCGATGAAGCTGTATTTCTGGCTACCCGAGTCGTCGTGATGGATGCGCGTCCGGGCACGATCCGTAATATCATCTCAGTCGATTTGCCCTATCCGCGAAAAAAGACAACCGTCTCGTTCCAAGAGCTGCGCAAGCTGGTACTGAGTGAATTTGAACCTATTGATGAATTAGAGCTGATCGACAGCTCGGGTATTTAACTAAATGAGAATGAAAGTGAGGGAGCAGCGATGAGTCAAGCCGAAGTTATTGTTGCAAAAAATCAGCCCATATCCCGGCCGAAGGCAGCGGAACCACCCGTTTCGTCGGAACAGCCGAACCTTTCAAAGCCGCAAAGGAAAGAAGCCAAATGGGAGCTTGTTGTGCGAGGGAGCATTTTGCCTCTGACCGTTTTAATCCTATGGCAAATTTTCGGATCATTAGGCGTTGTGTCCAAAACTTTGCTGCCTACTCCGTATGCGATTTGGCAGGCTTTTTATGACTTGCTCATTAGCGGGGAGCTTTTCAAGCATGTGAAAATTAGCATTTGGCGTGCGGCTGTCGGCTTTCTGATTGGGGGCAGTTTAGGGCTGGCATTTGGCTTGCTCGTCGGCTTGTTCCGCAAGTTCGAGCAGACGGTTGACCCTTCGGTTCAGATGCTGCGGACGATCCCGCATTTGGCCATCACGCCGCTTTTTATTCTCTGGTTTGGATTTGGTGAGTTCTCCAAGGTGCTGCTTATTGCGAAAGGGGCGTTTTTCCCGTTGTATGTGCAGACTTTCCTGGGGATTCGGAACGTGGATTCCAAGCTGTTTGATGTCGCTCGGGTGCTGGAATTCAGTAAGTTTAAACAAATTACGAAGTTGGTCTTGCCAGCGGCGCTGCCTAATATTTTGCTTGGCTTACGGCTGTCGATCGGCGTTGCTTGGTTAGGTTTGGTCGTAGCTGAACTCATGGGCTCAAGCGAGGGTGTTGGCTATTTGATTCTGGATGCCAGACAGTTCTCGCAGACGGCGATTGTGTTTGTTGGGATTTTGATCTTTGCCTTCGTAGGCAAGGGTTCCGATTCCTTGGTGAGGATTCTGGAAAAGAAACTATTGAAGTGGCGCGACAGCTTTAACGGGTAATCGTATAATAATCGGAAAAAAAGAGCCCCAGAGACACCTATCTCAGTCGAAAAGAACCATTTTCGTCAGATAAAAGCCTCTGGAGGCTCTTTTTGGCGTCTGTACCGGCCTGTCTTGGATTTTAACTGACCGCCTAATTTCGACAGACAAAATCCAGCTTTTATTTTATGATAGAAGATGAAATGAAAACGCTTACGTAGTTGCGCTCCTACAAATAGATGAGGTGAACAAGTTGTGATGAAGCTAACTTCGAATCTGAAGCTGGAGCATTCCCCCATTTTCAGAAGTTTTCTTGTTTCCTATGTGCTCATCCTGTTTATTCCGATGGTGACGGGGTTCATCTCTTATTATGTTTCCTCAGATATCATTAAATCCAGTTCACTTGAAGCAAGCGCAATGATGCTAAACCAAAGTAAAGACGTCTTAGATCGCAGAATGGAAGAGGTTGAAAGTATCACAAGACAACTGTCGTTGGACCAGGAACTGAACTATGTGCTGAATCAGCAAGTGGATGTCGAACACTATGACGTTTATGCACTGTGGAAGTCATGGCGTAATACGGCGGCTTACAGCTTGACGAACACTTTTCTGGAGGATTTCTACATTTATCTGAACAATTATCATGCTATTTTTACGCCATCCGGTGTGTATGTGCGCCCTGACGATTTTTTCGACCTGTACCATTACGAGGATGTAGATCCGGCCAAGTGGAAGCAGAATCTGCTCGGCAATATTCATCGCAGGGAAACGCTGCCATCAAAGCCGTTTATCGGTAATGGAAAGAAAAGCAACGTCATTACCTATTTGCAGTCAATTCCGTTCGATAGCTTTCAGCATTCGCTCGGTACGGCTGTGATTTTGATTGATGAAAATGAAATCGCCAAAATGCTGGAACGCATTCCGCAGCAGTATGGGGGCTGGGCCTATATCAGCGATAAGGACGGTCATCCGATTGCCAGAGTCGGCATTGATGATGCCCAAATTCAAGCGATGAATATCCCGCAGATGATCGGTCAACAGCCAGGGAATATCGTTGAAGGCGAAACGCTGCTTATCTCCTCGAAATCGACCTATAACGGCTGGGTGTATGTTGTCGGCTTGCCCAAAAGCGTCGTTTTGAAACAGTCGGTATTCATTGCCAAGGTAACTTGGACGATCACGATTTCAACGTTATTGTTAGGGATTATTGCGGCCTTATTATTTGCCTACAGGAACAGTGCGCCCATCAATCGGATCGTTTCGGTTTTTCGGGAACAAATTGGCCAAGGCGGGTACAAAGGGAAAAATGCTTTCGATTTTCTGCAAGGGAATATTTCCGACTTACTCGCAAGTCAGCGTTCTTTGGAAGAGGAGCTGAAGCGCCAGCTGCCTTTGTTAGAAGATGCTTTTGTAAAACGGCTATTGAAAGGGGAATTTGATTCTTTGCAGGAAGTCCAGACATTAATGCACTCACTGCCAAGCATGAATTTGAAAAATGAAACCGGCCATGTAGCCATCATTCGGATTAACGGTTATAGCGGCCTGGTCAGTCAGGAAATTATTCACGAGCTGAATGCGGCAAGGCTTTTGATCAAAAAATGTCTCATTGATTTGAGCCGTGTTTTTCAACTCAATGTAACGGATATCGACTCGGATAAAATCGCCATGCTGATGACGCTGAAGGAAGAGGACGCCGAATTGGAAGGGGAGGACATGACGGCTAATTTGACCGGATTGTTTGAACAACTGAGAGAATATGTGAAAGAGGAGTACCGAATTCAAATGACGGTGGCCATTGGCGGCAGCTTCCAGTCCCTTTCCGACAGCAGCCGCTCCTTTGAGGAAGCGAGGGGAGCGCTTGATTATTCGGTTTTTATGGAAGAGGCGGAAACGATCTGGTACCGGGATGTGATCAAGGAATCAACGAGCTACTACTACCCGATTGATATGGAGCTGCGGATGCTGAATGCGGTCAAGATCGGTGAGCTGCAAGAGGTTCATCGCATTTTTGAACAGCTCCTGGCACAGAACTTCACAGAACGGCAGCTATCGGCCGAGATGGTCCAGCAATTATTCGGCGAGTTGAAAGGGACGTTCTTTAAGCTGCTGCAGCATAGTCCATTCACGGATCAGGCTGTTTCGCAAGGGCTTAAAGCGCGGATTGAGCATCTGCAGCTCTCCGTCAGTCTCGATCGTTTCCGCAATGACATTCTTGAACTGCTCGAAGCGTTCTGTAGTAGAGTGCTTAAGAAAAAAGAGGATAGTACGGGGGAAATGATCAACAAAATTGTGGATTTCCTCGATCAACATTACTCAGATGCTGATTTGAATCTGTATAAGATATCGGTTGACGTCGAGCTGCCGGAGAAGTATATTTCCCAGTTATTCAAGGATCACACCGGTGAAAATTTATCGGACTATGTAGAGAAGATTCGGATTAAGAAAGCGACGGATCTTCTGTTTAACAGCCAACATACGATCGATGAAATTTCGCAATATGTCGGCTATAATAGCGCGCATGCGTTCCGGCGAGCTTTCAAGCGCGTATCAGGTGTTTCCCCCAGCTTTTACCGAAAAACGGTCAATTAAGGCGGTTTTTGCATAGGCGTACCCTTGTGATAGAAGTGTACCTATACAGGAGGTCCGTTTTGTGATTAAGTGGGGGAGTTCATGATTTCATTCGTAAAAAGGAGCTGTTAACTTTGAAATTACGTTATCAAAGCTACGCCAAAGCATGGACGGAAGCGCTTCCTATCGGGAACGGCCGACTCGGGGCCATGGTTTTCGGCGAACCGGAAGTCGAGCATTTGCAGCTGAATGAAGATACGCTTTGGTCAGGCCGTGGGCCTGTTGACGGAAACAATCCGAATGCGAAGCACGTTCTGGCGGAAGTTCGCGAACTCCTTGCTGAAGGTCGCTACGAGGAAGCGGACAAGAAGAGCAAGGGAATGATGGGGCCATACAACCAATCCTATATGCCGCTTGGCGATCTTTATTTGAAGTTTCTCCACGGGGGCGTAGTTCGCGCCTATGAGCGCAATCTGGATTTGACGAATGCCATCACCCAGGTGGAGTACCGCATAGGGGATATCGTGTATAAACGCGAGATGTTCGCTTCATTTCCGGATGGAGTCATTGTAATTCGTCTTGAAGCAAGCGCTCCAGGCGCTTTGAATTTCACAGCCCGGCTGGATAGTCCTCATCCGTATCGAACGATCCAAACGGCCGAGCATCTCTTTTTGCAGGGCATCTGCCCGGAGCATGTTGATCCTAACTATTACAACCGCGATGAGCCCGTCCTATATGGAGATCCTGAGACAACGGAGGCCATGCGCTTTGAAGGGCGACTTGGCGTTCGTCTGGAAGATGGCGCTGCTACCCTTGATCATGATGGCTTGCATATTAGAAAAGCCACAGCTGTAACGCTGATCTTCAGCGCGGAAACCAGCTTTCAAGGATTCGATAAACCTCCTGCGAGGGAGATTGGCGATCTTTCCTCCACGAATGAGGAACGCCTGGAGCAGGCGCTGAGCAAATCCTATGAGCAATTGCGGCAAGCTCACATTCAGGATTACACGGCGTTATTCCATCGTGTGGAGCTGAACCTTGGCGCTTCCGAGGCGTCTGAGGGGATGCCAACGGACCGACGAATTAAGCAGTATGGGGCGAAGGATGCCGGACTCGTCGAGCTGCTGTTTCAATATGGCAGGTATTTGCTGATTGCAAGTTCACGCGCCGGATCGCAGCCAGCCAATCTCCAGGGCATATGGAACAAAGAATTGAGACCGCCATGGAGCAGTAATTTGACGTTGAACATTAATGCGGAGATGAATTATTGGCTTGCGGAAACATGCCATTTATCCGAATGCCATGAACCGCTGCTCGGCTACATACAGAACTTGTCCACCAATGGGCGGAAAACGGCTGAAACAAATTATGGCTGCCGTGGCTGGGTGGCCCATCATAACGGAGACATCTGGTGCCAGTCAGCACCAGTCGGGGATTATGGACAAGGTGATCCGGTCTGGGCGCTGTGGCCGATGTCGGGGGCATGGCTTAGTCAGCATCTTTGGGAGCATTACGCGTTCACCAAGAATGAGACCTATTTGCGTGAGCACGCTTATCCGATCATGAGGGAAGCAGCGCTTTTCTGTCTGGATTGGCTTCATACAGACGAAAACGGCCATTTAATTACTTCGCCCTCCACCTCGCCGGAGCACAAGTTTGTGACGGCAGATAGGCAGAAGGCTGGTGTGAGTCAGGCAACGACGATGGATATGTCGTTAATTTGGGATTTGTTTACGAATAGCATCGAGGCTGTCGATGTGCTGAAGCGAGCGGAGGATGCGTCCCTTAGAGACGAGATGGCGGCAGCTTTAGAGAAGTTGAAGCCGATGCAAATCGGCAAGCACGGCCAGCTTCAGGAATGGTCGGTGGATTGGGAGGATGAGGATGTCCATCATCGCCATGTGTCGCATTTGTTCGGCATATACCCTGGACGTCAATTGACGGAGCAGGGAACGCCGGAGCTGTATCAGGCTGCGCGAAATTCATTGGAGCGGCGCGGGGATGGCGGCACAGGGTGGAGCTTGGCATGGAAAATCTGCTTATGGGCACGTTTCCAGGACGGAAACCGAACGCTGCAGCTAATTTCCAATCTGCTTCAGCTGGTGGAGGAAGACGCAACGAACTATCATCGTGGTGGCGTCTATGCTAACTTGTTCGATGCGCACCCGCCTTTCCAAATTGACGGCAACTTCGGATTTACCGCCGGTGTGGCGGAAATGCTCGTCCAATCGCATGCCGGCGAAATTGCCTTGCTGCCTGCCCTGCCGGACGCATGGCCGAATGGCTACGTGAAGGGCCTCCGAGCAAGAGGAGCGATAGGCGTTAGTCTCTCTTGGGAGAGCGGCGCTCTGAAGGAAGCAGAGGTCGAAGCGCAAGTAGGTGGCAGCTGCCGCATTCGCACCAAGGAGATCTTGCTCACGGTTGAATCGGACGGCGAGCCAGTACCTTTTGAACGTGTGACGGAGGGAGTCATCCGTTTCGATACGGAGGCGGGTCGAACGTACAAGCTGCGCAGTGTATAAAGGCTACTAACAGAACGGCGGGTTCCATCAGGACCTGCCGTTTGGCATTTCTTCTGAGAATTGTACCTGTCAAATGCAAGTGTACCCTTTCTATTTTCGGCGGATGTACGCATCATTTTGAGATGTACCTTTACGCTGAAGTGGGAAATATGGTCTTGTATAGATAGAAAGCGCTATCAAACAGGAGGGATTGATCTGGATACCGTATCCGTCAGAGAAACACGCGCTCCGAGTGTGACCAAGAAGAAGTCCAGGCTGTGGATGGAGGCGAGCAAGAGCTTTCGGAAGCACTGGCAGTTCTATTTACTTATTATACCGGCTGTCCTGTACTTCCTTATCTTTAAGTATATTCCGATGGTGAACGCCGTCATCGCCTTCAAGGATTACAGCGTCGTCAAAGGAATTTGGCACAGCCCCTGGGCCGGGCTCAAGCATTTCCATCTCTTCTTCAATAACCCGCAATTTTGGGTGTTGATCAAAAACACGCTGTTCCTCAGTTTATATCAGATCGCAATTGGCTTTCCCGTTCCGATTTTACTCGCTTTGGCGCTAAACGAAATCCGCAACGGCTTCTTCAAAAGAGCCGTGCAGCTCGTCACCTACGCGCCTTACTTCATTTCAACCGTTGTCATGGTTTCCATGATTATGCTGCTTCTCTCCCCGAGATTAGGCGTGATCAATATCATTTTGCAAAGCTTTGGCATAGAATCGATTAACTTTCTTGGCATCCCGAGCATGTTCCGTAGTGTTTACGTATGGTCTGATGTATGGCAAGGCGCAGGGTACTCAGCCGTGATTTATTTGGCCGCATTGGCCGGGGTGGACCCATCGTTGTACGAAGCGGCTAAAGTGGACGGAGCTTCTCGATTTCAGAAAATCATCCATATTGATATACCTGGCATTATGCCTACAGCCGTCATCATTTTGATATTAAGCGTAGGGAACATCATGTCTGTCGGATTTGAAAAAATCTATTTGCTGCAAAATCCGCTGAATCTCGAAACCGCTGAGATTATCGCTACTTATGTCTATAAAATCGGGCTGTTGAATGCGAATTTCAG
The DNA here is from genome assembly GCF_004000765.1 of Paenibacillus chondroitinus NBRC 15376. GTDB lineage: Bacteria > Bacillota > Bacilli > Paenibacillales > NBRC-103111 > Paenibacillus_E > Paenibacillus_E chondroitinus. The sequence goes on from NZ_BILW01000027.1 coordinate 31,309, forward strand.
CTTCGCAACGGCAGTTGGTTTGTTTAATTCGGTAGTTAATTTGATTCTGCTTTTGCTGGTTAATGCGATAGCCAAAAGAATTTCTAGTACAAGTCTCTGGTAAAAAGAAAGGAGAGGACCCGCCAAATGATCAAGATGGGGCGTCGCATTCGTGAATCGACGGGGGACCGGCTGTTCCTGACGGGTGTGTATCTATTTCTGGGGATCGCACTGATCGTCGTTCTTTATCCGCTAGTCTTCATTGTCAGCTCATCCTTAAGCAGCCCGCTCGCCGTTTCATCCGGACGTGTGTGGTTATGGCCCGTGGACCTGACATTCGTGGGATACAAGGTTGTATTAAGCAATCCGCAGGTGCTTCAGGGCTATGGAAACTCGTTATTCTATGCCTTCTTCGGCACATTAATCAGCGTTACGTTAACGATTGTTTTGGCTTACCCGCTATCCCGAAGGACCTTTTTTGGACGCAGCGCGTTAATGATGTTCATAACTTTTACGATGCTTTTCTCCGGCGGTCTGATTCCTACGTATTTGGTCGTCAAACAGCTGGGTCTGCTCGATACGAGGTGGGCGCTGTTAATCCCGCAAGCCATATGGGTATGGCAAATCATTATTGCCAGGACGTTTTTCCAGTCTTCCATACCGGAGGAATTGGCGGAAGCAAGCGAAATGGATGGCTGCAGCGATTTCCGTTTTCTGTGGAGCGTTGTGCTGCCGTTGTCCAAACCAATCATCGCTGTGCTGATTTTGATGTATGCCATCGGGCAGTGGAACGCTTATTTTGATGCTTTGATCTATTTAAAAACACAAAGCTTATACCCGCTGCAGTTGATTCTTCGCGGTATTCTGATTCTCAATTCGGCGGCGTCAGGCAATATTGATGCGGCAGAGCAGCTGAGAAGGCAACAGTTTGCCGATTTGACCAAATACTCGCTTATTGTCATAGCAAGCTTGCCTGTTTTGGTCATTTATCCTTTTGTACAGCGTTATTTCGTCAAAGGAATGTTGATTGGTTCTGTGAAAGGTTAGAAGACACCTAGGAGAGGTGGTGGTGCGGCTAGGGATTACATGAGAAGGAACTTGAAAGCTTGGATAAAACACATGCAGGGGTTACCATTTGACAACGAAAGGGAGAGGGCGCATTTGAAAAAAACGATTTCAACCTTATGGATAATGCTGCTTACGATCAGCTTGGTTCTCACAGCTTGTACATCCCCAACTGCTACTGATACCAGTACACCTGGCGCAACAGGCGCGGCAAAACCAGCGGAGGGCACGGGCGCTCCGGTTCCAATTAAGATCTTTGCGCAACAGGACGCGAATGTCGATCTGGCGACAAACAGTTTTTCCAAATTGGCGGAGCAAAAATTCAACATTAAATTCTCATGGCAGACCGTTCCTTTCGATGGTGCGGCTGAGAAAAGACAAATCTCACTGGCCAGCGGCGATTACCCGGATTTGTACATGCTGATTCCATGGGTGGATAAATTTTCACAGACCGATATTCTTCGTTACTCGCAGCAAGGCGTAATTCTTCCGCTGGACGATCTCATTAAACAATATGCACCAAATGTACAAAAGGCTTTGGATAAATACCCGTACTTCAAGGCGATGAACACTGCTCCCGACGGCAAAATATACGGGCTAACGCAGCTCGTCGAATGCTATCACTGCTCCTATCCGAATAAAATGTGGATCAATTCGTCCTGGCTGAAAAAGCTGAATCTGACGATGCCCAAAACACTGGATGAATATAAGCAAGTTTTGGAGGCTTTTAAAACAAAGGACCCGAACGGCAATGGCAAAGCGGACGAAGTGCCGCTAAGTGGATCTATTGAGGACTACGGGGTTCACATCATTCCTTACTTTATGAACGGTTTTATCTATGACGACGATCGCACCTACCTCTTGCTGAACAATGGCAAAGTGGATGTAGCAGCGAACAAAGATGAATGGAAGCAGGGCTTGCAGTTCGTGAAGTCCATGTATGACGCCGGCTTAATTGACAAAGGAGCATTTACGCAAAATGCAACCGCCTACAAGAAGATTGGCGACAATGCGGATGCGCAAATTCTAGGCGCCGGTGCCGCTATGCACCCGTACATTTTTGTTACGGGCGGATCGGATAATTCCAAAACGTATGATCCAGTTCCACCGCTGACAGGACCGAATGGGGCGTTTGCCACTTATAATTACCCGAGCGATCCGGGCGCAACCTTTGTACTGACGAATAAAGCAAGCAAGGAAGCGCAAATCGCCGCTATTAAATTAGTCGACTACATGTTTACGCAGGAAGGCCAGATCCGCGGTCATTTCGGCGAAGAAGGGAAAGACTGGCGGAAGCCGAAGGATGGGGATTCTCCTGTTGAGAAATCAGCGACTCCGCTTCTGGCTACGATTCCAACGCCGACAGGGGAAACTCCGCACAACTCGTCTTGGGGTGCGATGGCGCAATATTTCCAACCGAAAGAGTTCCGGGACAGCTGGGTAGCCGCTACGGATATCTATGACACAACAGGCTATGAGCGCAGATTGCAAGAAGCTACGCATCTGTATGACGGTAAGCAGCCAAAAGACGTATTCCCGCATTGGGCGATCTGGATCGATCCATCAACAGCTGATGAAGCCGCTATGTTGAAGACGAATATTAAAAACTACATTGATCAGAACTCGCTGCAGTTCGTCACAGGCGCCAAAGATTTGAACAAGGATTGGGATGCCTATGTAGCCGGCTTAAATAAATTAAACCTCAAACGTTACACGGAAATCATGCAGCAATCCTACGACAAGTCATTCAAAAAATAACACAGGGGGTCCTGTACGGCTCGAAGGGCCGTACAGGACTTTTACGCTGCCAAACGATAGGTAAGGGAGAGGATCGTCATGAACAGGAATGAGCAAGCGAAGCGGCACCCCATTAGCTATGACAAGCCGGCGCCGGATTTTTTTGAAGGCGCATTGATGGGGAACGGCGGCCTTGGCGCCGTGGTGACAACCCGTCCGGATGCGATTGTCATCCATTTTGGACATAACAATGTGTGGGACATTCGAATTGCAGAGAATAATCAAGAGAAAATCGGTACGTTTCAAGACGTATTGGAGCAATTGAAGCAGATTCCGCAAGATCTGGATACGTTCCGAGAAAACGAATGGTATCGCGAATACTGTGATATGACGGCGGAAAACTATAGCAAGCCTTACCCTCGCCCTATGCCGTGCGGCTCTCTTCTCCTCGGCTATGACCGGCGCAAGGCGGAAGTTCTGGGCCATAAAATACATATTCACAATGGTCTCTGTGAAGTATATTTCAAGCTGGAAGCGGGGGAGGAGGCTACCCTGCAATTGATTATCGAGCCTGAGGCGGATCGGATGTGGATGAAGCTTGTATCGCCGGAAGGCGCTGTCGGCGGGCTGTTCGATCGGGTCAAGCTCATCCCCGATCCTGATACGCCGAAGGAGCTGCCGCTTGCGCAGCTGGCTGTTGAGGCTGAGCGGAGCCAACTCAGCTTCAGGCAGACGCTCCCTTGGGCGCCAGAAGGGAATGAGCGCGATGCCAAGGACAAAGCGTTCCGCTTGGATGTTCGTGTTGCCGAGGATATCGAGGCTATGGACACCAAAGGCGGCGTACAAGCCAAGCTGCTCCAAACGGAGTCGTTCCTTGCTTATGTCGAACTGACAGAAGGCTTAGATGCTGCCGTTGCGGCAGGGCTTCAGGAGCTGGAGGTGCCTGGGGAGCAAGGGGTTGCCGCCGCTTTCGCTGCTTGCGAGAACAATTGGACATCGTACTGGAATTGTTCGGGTGTGAGTCTCGGCGATGAATTTCTAGAGCAGATCTGGTATTGGAATTTATATTTCTATCACTGCTCGGTCAAACCCGAAGCGACCTGTCCGGGGTTGTTCGCGAATTGGAGCTACCGTTCCATAGGCTCGGAGTGGCATGGCGACTACCACATGAACTACAATACGCAGCAGCCGTTCTGGCTTGCTTTTTCCAGCAACCATATCGACAAACATCTGGCTTACGTCAATATGGTCGATCATATTCTTCCTGTGAGCCGAAAATGGGCAAGTGAATACTACGGCATGCGTGGAGCCTATTATCCGCATTCCGCCTACCCTGTCGAAATGAACATCATGCCTTATCCAGTGCCGCATTGGGGCTGGGAAGTCTGTGAAACCCCATGGACAGTACAGAGTCTATGGTGGCATTACCTTTACACGATGGACCGGGACTTCCTGGCGGATCGTGCTTTTGTACCTATTAAGGAAGCCGTGTTGTTTTTGACGGATTATATGCGCAGGCCGGATACGCACGGGGAGGCGTGGGGGGATGACCGTTATCACATTTTCCCTACTGTCGTTCCTGAACTGTACGAGTTGACGCCTGGTTTTAAGAAAAATTACGACTGCCTTGTTGATTTGACGTTGACCAAATTTGTGTTTCACGCTTTTAAGGAGGCTTGTGGAACACTTGGAATTGAGCAGCAAGAGGAAGAGCTTCTGGGCAGCGTGCAAGAAATTTTAAGCAAATTTCCTGAATATGCAACGGCTGAATCACAGCGTGGTACCGTATTCGTATCGGTGCCAGGGGAGGATGCCGAGGTTGTCTATAACACGCCGAACGGTATTATGACGATTTTTCCGGGAGAGGAGCATGGACTTCACTCAACGGGTGAAGCGTACCAAACCGCGCTCAATTCCTATCTGAATCATCGGAACGAGGGCGGTAACGAGCTTGTTTTCTACCATCTTGCCGGAGCGCGAATGGGCCATCTGGACCTGGAAAAATTCAAACGGCAAATCAGTTACTGCCTGCTGCCTAATGGCACATGCACAGACCGTGTTCTGCTGTCTGGGGGCAGATACAGCGACACGTTAAGCTTTGATTTTATGCGCAGGGTCGGCATTTGGTTCGAGAACTTCGCGCTGCCGATCGTCATTAATGAGTGCCTGCTGCAAAGCTATAATGGCATTCTGCGCTTGTTCCCGAACTGGCCTAGCGAGCAGGATGCTGAATTTGCCACGCTGAGGGCGGTCGGAGCTTTTCTGGTGAGCGCATCGTTTTCGGGCGGCGAAGTGCAGTGGGTGGAGATCGAAAGCGAAGCCGGTGCTGAGCTGAAGTTCTACAATCCATGGGAGCACGGGACTGTGTGCAAGCAAGCTAGTGGAGATGTAACCGTCTATGATGACATCGTACACTTATCGACAAGCCCGGGCGAGAGAATCCGGTTGGTGAAAGCGAATGCTCAAGTAGCGGCGAGTTAAACGGATCATGGCCTGATCTCTAAGCCGAGGGGCTGGGGATCAGGTTTTCTTCTTCATGAAGCCGAGCGCCCCATAATGCTCCCCTCGACCGCTGATTTCATCATAGTAAGTTACCTCCAAGTAACTAACTCACTAATTTGATATTATGTAAGAAACTTTTCACTACTTATAATCCTTAATCAACTATTGATATAATAGTAGAGCCTGTAATTGAAAATATTAGGAGGTTAGCATGAAATGAAATATCGTAAATTAGGGCTTTCAGGATTAAAGGTAAGTGAAATTAGTTTAGGCAGCTGGTTGACATATGGTGGTTACGTTGAGCGTGAGAATGCAGTCAACTCCATTCATAAAGCTTATGAATTGGGGATTAATTTTTTTGATACAGCGAATGTGTATGAGCGTGGGAGGCCGAGAAGGTCGTAGGCGAGGTTTTGAAAAATTACCCGCGTCATTCCTACGTGCTTGCTACCAAAGTATTCGGCAGCATGGGCGATGGGCCGAATGACAGAGGGCTTTCCCGCAAACATATTTTTGAACAGCTGCATGCGAGTTTGCAGCGCCTTGGCACGGATTATGTGGATGTGTATTACTGCCATCGCTATGATAAGGAAACGCCGATTGAGGAGACACTGCGCGCACTGGATGATCTTGTTACACAAGGCAAAGTGCTGTATGTCGGCGTAAGTGAATGGACGGCTGCCCAAATGGCGCAAGCTTTAGCGGTAGCTGATAAATATTTGCTGGATAGAATTATCGTCAATCAGCCTATTTATAACCTTTTTAATCGGTATATCGAGAAAGAAGTGATTCCGCTAGGCGAGCAGCAGGGAATTGGTCAGGTGGTCTTCTCGCCATTGGCGCAGGGCTTGCTGACGGGTAAATACAAGTCTGTTTCTGACATTCCTCAAGATAGCCGAGCAGCGAAGCTGGATAATTTCCGCAAAGGATTGACGGAGGAAAATATCGCGAAAGTTCAGCAGCTTGAAGCGGTTGCGTCAGATCTGAACATGACGATTGGGAACTTGGCTCTTGCTTGGATCTTGCGTCAGCCGAATGTTTCCAGCGCCTTAGTAGGTGCGAGCCGTCCTGCACAGGTTGAGGACAATGCGAAAGCTTCAGATATTACATTATCCTCTGACGTTCTAGAGCGAGTAGAAGCGATAATAACGAAATAAGAATGACGAAATCTTAGTGCTCTTCAAAGGAGACAAGCGATGATGGAGAAGCGTCTTTATGGCAAAACAGGCATGCAGGTTAGCGTTCTAGGTTTTGGTGGCGCTGAAATCGGTTTTTCTTCGGCTTCACCGGAAGATGTAGATAAGCTTCTAGGCAGTGCGCTGGATGCTGGTCTAAATGTGATCGATACGGCTGAATGCTATAACGTCAGCGAAGAGCTAATTGGTAAAACGGTATCGCATCGCCGGGATGACTACTATTTATTCACCAAATGCGGCCATGCATCCGGGTTTGATCTCCCTGATTGGGATCCAAAGCTGCTGGAATTGAGCATCGACCGCAGCTTAAAACGTCTGAACACAGACTATATCGACGTCATCCATTTGCACAGCTGCTCGGAAGAATTGCTTCGGCGTGGGGAAGTTATTGAGGTTTTACAGCGCGCGAAGGAGCAGGGGAAAACGCGGTTCATCGGCTACAGCGGTGATCATAAAGCGGCTCAGTATGCGGTTGAATCGGGCTTGTTCGACTCGCTGGAGACATCAATTAATATTGCCGATCAGGAAGCTATCGAGCTTACGATTCCGGTTGCTATTGAAAGAGGCATGGGTGTGGTTGTGAAACGCCCGATTGCGAACGCAGCGTGGAAAACAGGCCAGAAGCCCGAAAGCGCTTATCATCACGCTTATTGGGACCGCTTGCAGCAGTTGAAATACGATTTCCTGGAAACGGAACTTCAGGAATCTATTGAGGTTGCTTTGCGTTTCACGCTGACAGTACCAGGCGTCCATACCGCTATTGTCGGCACGGCGAATCCAGCGCGTTGGTTGGAAAATGCCAAGCTGCTGGAACGAGGCAATTTACCCGAAGAAGCTTATGTTACGATTCGCAAAAGATGGCAGGAAATCGCCGAAGCCGATTGGATCGGCAAAGGTTAATAGGTATGCCTGCGAAGAGGCTGTCCCCAAGAGTGGGGATGGCCTTTTCAGCACGGTCTTCCTCCTATTCCATCCTCACAAGTTGCCTCCCGCTGCCCCCTCAGCAGACTCCACGCCAACTGGCGCTTCGTACCTCGCCAAAGCCTTTTGCGCTGACTCCAGCATCCTCTTTTGCAAATACTCGCCTCGCACGACGCGCACCCGCTTGCCAAGGAAACGAAGCTTGCTTAACACATATTCAGCTTCATTGTTGAGATAGGTGAGCTGGATGGTGTACGTCCCCTCTTTTTCGTCATAATCGACCTGTTTCTCGAAGCAAGAGAATGCATAAAGAATCCGTGACAACTCTCGATTGTATAATTTGACGACGGCGATGGTTGCCTGAATGTGACGTTTGTGCAGCAGTTTTTCGATTTGAATTTGCACTTGGGCAGCCCGCTCGGCGGAGAAAGGCAGCTCATGAACAGCTTCAATGTTGTCGAGCTTCGTGCTCATGATGGCCCGGTGCCTGAGATGATACCAGAGCAAATACCAGTCTTTTTTGACCTGTGAATATTCGAGTTTGTACGGAAAAGCCATTTCATTAACAAAAATGCGCTCATCCTTCACTCGGTAAGTCAGCCTGATGGCGCCTTGACGTGTAATCACTCGGCGGAGTGTGCGCAGCTGTGGATGAAACACCTGTTTCTCTTTGCTGCGCGCCTTCTCCATGAAGGCATCGGACAAATCCAGGGCAGGTTCTGCTTCCAGTACCCTCTGAAGTTTCTCCATGGCAGCTGGTGTGAAAGCATGCAAGGCAGCAGGGTGTTTCAGCATGGTTTTCAACCATGAGCGCTCAACGGAAGTCACCATGAACGTTCCTGCATTTTCCAATTTCGTAACCATATCATAGTTAAATATTTTCTCGAACAGGTTCATAATAGCCTGACAGCTCCTTCCACTCCGCAATCATCTCCTGCCGGAATTCGTTAGGTTCCAGCACCTCACAGCTCGATCCAAAACTTCGAATCCAAGGCTTTATTTCCGTAGTCCCATTGACGGTGATCTCATAAACGAACGAATCTTCCTGCTCCTCCGTGATTTCTCCCCATTGTCCTTGAAGAAGCACGCGCTCTTTAATAAAATTTGGACCTGTTCTACCCGGATTGTAAAAGCGCACTTTTACCGTCACAGCATTCCCTGTGTCTATAACCCAGCTTAGCTTGATTCGGTCTTCTAAATCCTGTTTCTTCTCGGTGAAAAAAGAGGGATCAACAGGCTCGTCATGCTCAATCTGCGTCATCCCTTCGACCCGGAACTTACGGATGCCATGCCGCGAATCATGGGCCAGCAAATACCACCGTCCGTACTGGTGATCATACACGATTTGCAGGGGCAGAGCCTTCTGCAGCTTCCCTTCCATTTCCCGTTCGAATAAGGGATTCGTATTTTTTGATGCGTAAGATTGGCCGGCTTTGGGTGAAAAATAAAGGAATTGGACCTTGCGTCGCTGGGTAATCGCTGACAGCAATCCGGACAGATGGGCTTCGTCCAAAATCCGGGAGTAATACTGATATTTATACAAAAATGGCTCTACAGCCGTTAGTTCGGCGGAGGTCCGATTCATATGCTTTTTCAACCCGTCACGCAATAAATAGCCTTGTACCGAAGGCACCTGTGTATTGGCCATAACGTCTATAAAATCATAAAGATCAATAAGCTCATCCTGCGAAAGCTCGTCGATGAACGCATTATGTATACGGTACCGATAGGGGCGTGACCCGGAAGTTTTCATGATTACGCCGACTTCTTCCAGATATTTCAGATCGTTACGAATGGTTTTCTCATCCGGAAGAGCCCCCTCGTTGGGGATGCCTTTACTGCAAGCGTCTAGCAGCTCAATCGCGGTTAAAGGCCCTTCATTCAAAGCGGCCAGCAGCGCAGCGATTCGATGGCTTTCCGACTCTTTCAGCGATTTGGCCCGAAATAAGAACAGCAGCATGGGCTCCGTTGAATCGAAATAGCTGTAGCGCAGCATATCGGCAAATTCTTTCTGCTGTGCGTCCGGTGCTTGCTGGTACATCGTGGCGATGATTTCTTTTAACCGGCGCAGTGTTTTATCAAAGGTATGTACCGAAATTCCGAGCCTCTCAGCAAATTGCTGACGGCTGTACGCTCCGCTTGTCAGAACGAACATCCGCAGAAACTGGACTTCTTTATCAAAGCTTTCCCTGGCCATACAATCCCCTCACTCTTCCTCTATCCTGATCTTATTGTAGCAGGGGTGCGTTTTGGAGAAAATGGAAAACTTTTCAGCTGTCGTCATACTTTCGCCATGTTCTCCTCATCCTAAATAAGCGAAGATAGGTGTAGAAGATAAATGGAGGAGAAACGTTATGGAAATGAATATGAAAAACCACGGCAACAATCATTACGAAATGGAGCTGGACCATGGCCGTCTTCACGTGTTTGCTAACGAAGAGGTGTTCCAATCTTTTGAACAACGTGTCTATGAAATGGCGGACAACAATCTGCGGATTCCCCGCAATTTGCATATGAGCTACACGCCGGATGCCCACGTGGGGATCGGAACTTGCATCGGAACAACGGCTGTTTGGAGTCTAAAAGACGGCTTCGTGTCCCCTTCCATTGTGGGCGTGGATATCGGCTGCGGTATGCGCGTTCATTCGACGTCGCTGCACAAAAAGGACATTCAGGATAAAGGCGTGCGCAGGGCATTAATTAAAGCGATTGAAAAGTATGTGCCGACCAATGAGCGCACGAACACGAATTACGAAGACATTGATATTATGGAAGTTGTGAAACATGGGTTGAAAGGACTTCCTGAATCATATATCCCGAGTGAACGGTGGTTGACGCATGTCGAGGAAGCTACATTCCAGTTCGACCATACGTATCTCGAAAAATTGCCTGCAAAAATCGGCAAATATGCGCATGGCCAGCTGGGGACGCTGGGCGGAGGGAATCATTTTATCGAGATTCAATATTTGGAGATAGCCGAAAAGCATCAGCAGTTGGCCGCACAGTGGGGGTTGTTCGATGGTCAGGTGGTCGTTATGATCCACTCCGGCTCACGCGCTTGGGGAGCTAGGTTAGGCCAAGAGTTTACTAAAGTTTTCAGAGAAGCGATGCACAGCTGGGGGATTGAAAACCCTGACCGCAATCTCATGTACGCTCCGGTTTCAAGCGTTGAAGGCCAGACTTACTTGAATCTGATGTATTCAGCTTTAAATTTTGCGGTGAGTAACCGGCATATGATTGCCTTCGGCGTACGTGAAGCGTTCCTGGAAGTTTTTGGCGAAAAGGAAGAGCTGCCTGTGCTCTACGATCTTATGCATAACTATGCGCTAAAGGAATTTCATCGCAATCAGCCGATGCTTGTTCACCGCAAGGGGGCGACAAGGGCGCTGCCCGCTGGACATTTTCTAAATACCGCTGCGTACAAAGCTACCGGCCATCCGGCCTTGATTCCGGGTTCGATGGGAACCTCGTCTTTTATCATGGTGGGGAGAGAGGAAGGGCTCAAGAACTTTTACTCCATCTGTCATGGCGCTGGAAGGGCAAGATCGCGGAAAGCAACGAAAGAGCTGGTCACGGTCGATGAATTTGCGCAATCGCTCAAAGTAGGCACGGAGGAAGAGATTCTGGTGAACCATCGTTCTCTGCAAACAATCCTGGATGAGTGCCCGCAAGCCTATAAGGATGTGGATCAGATTATTGACAGCGTAGTTGGTGCTTCCCTTGCGGATGTGGTGGCGGTTTGTAAGCCTATGGTGGCGATCAAAGGAGTTTAGACAAATCAGTATAACGATTTTTTCCGCCGCAGGGTAATTGACGTGATGCAGGTTTCGCCCGTATGATGTTTGTAAATGAATGGAAAGGAGGCCGACGATATGATTCGCAATCAATTTTCTATCCGTAATTTGACAATTGAATTAAACAGATTACCTTCGGTCTCAGCCGGGTTTGTGACGAATACGTAAGTCCTCTGTGGAGTGGCTTCGTTAAAATTTGACATGAAAAGCCGTAGACCTTGTTGGTCTATGGCTTTTTTGTATGCGCATTTTGAAGAAGAAAGGGTGAGTCCAGTGACGTTGGATGTTAGAAAAATAGAGGTAGAGCTTAAACAAATCGAACAAGAAGAAGGCGTTCGGATCTTATATGCCTGTGAGTCAGGCAGCAGGGCTTGGGGATTTCCGTCCAAGGATAGCGATTACGATGTGAGGTTCATCTATGTAAGACCCGTAAATTGGTATTTGTCTATCGTAGAGAAACGGGATGTGATCGAGCGCCCGATCAGCGATCTTCTCGACATTAACGGTTGGGATTTGAAGAAGGCTTTGAATTTGTTTCGTAAATCGAACCCGCCTTTGCTTGAGTGGCTACAATCGCCGATTCCCTATTTGGAGCAGTTCAGTGTAACAGAGAAAATCCGCCAGCTTTCTCCGCTGACTTTTTCTCCGCGATCCACTATGTATCACTACCTGCACATGGCTAAAGGGAACTTAAGAGCATATTTGCAAGGCGATTTCGTTAAAATCAAAAAATATTTCTATGTGCTGCGGCCCATCCTCGCATGCGGATGGATTGAGAAATACGGCTCGATGCCGCCGATGGAATTCGAAGAGCTGGTGGAGCAGATGCTTCCAGACTCGATATTGAAAAAAGAAATATACACCTTGTTAGCTCGGAAAAAGGCTAGTGTGGAACTCGACTTAGAGCCGAAAATTTCTGTGATCAACGACTTTTTAGAGCGGCAAATCGCTTATTTTGAAGAAACCGCCAAACACATTTCAGTCTCTGGAGAACAGCAGGATCAAGCTTTAGATGATTTGTTCCGGGATGTGCTGAAGGAGGTTTGGGGTTCATAGAGAGGATACAATTGAATGAAAGAAAATTATGTTCAACACGTTCAGCTTCCTTCGGGGGTTGTCCATGTTTATGCAGCGCCTGAGCTGTTTAAAACGTTAGATTATCAAATTTTTCAGATGGCGAACAACAATTTGCAAATTCCGAATCAAAAATTTATGAGCTATACGCCAGACGTACATGTCGGTGTAGGCACTTGTATCGGTACAACGGCTGCGTGGCAAACCCACGATGGTTATGTGTCGCCGTCGATTGTCGGCAGCGATATCGGCTGCGGCATGAGGGTGCATATGACCAATGTGCATAAAGATGAGCTCAAGGATGTGAAGCTGCGCCGCAAGCTCGTGAAGACCATCGAGAAATATTTGCCTGTGGAAGATCACGCGCGCGGTCACTTCTCCGATGTTCGCTTGGAACACGTTGTGACGAAAGGATTGCACGGCTTGCCGAAAAAATATATCCCGGATGGCTATACGCCAAGGAAAGCGACCTCCCTTACACATGTCGAGTGCAGCAAATTTACAATGGATGAAAATGTGTTGAATCGGTTCCCGAATGCCGTCTGGCATCGTTCGCACCGTCAGCTTGGTACGCTGGGGAATGGGAATCATTTTGCCGAAATTCAAGCGATTGAGATCGCTGAAGAAAACCGCGAAGTGGCGGAAGCCTGGGGGCTGTTCGACGGCCAAATCGTCGTGATGATCCATTCCGGATCACGCGCTTGGGGCGGCTCCGTCAGTCAAGTCAGCAGCAGCGACATGATGAAAGCCATGCGCACGCTGGGCTTGGGAACCGCAGATCCTAAGCTGCTGTTTGCTCCACTCGAGCACCAGGCAGCGCAGACTTATGTTCATTTGATGTACTCAGCGCTGAATTATGCCGTTGTGAATCGCCATCTCATTGCTTACGCCATTCGTGAGGCTGGCAAAGATGTATTTGGCTCAAAGTTTGAAATGACGACCCTGTACGATCTCATGCATAACTATGCCTGGGAGGAGAAACAGGAGGGCGAGTCCTATTTTGTCCATCGCAAAGGGGCGACGCGCTCACTTCCTGCGGGGCACCCGGATAATCCGCAGCCCTATATGCACACAGGCCACCCTGCGCTGATTCCGGGCTCCATGGGAACGGCTTCCTATATCATGGTTGGTGCGCCGGGCGGCAAAGCCAACTTTCACTCGATCTGCCATGGCGCAGGCCGCATCCGCTCGCGTAGTGCAACGAAAAAGCTGATTACGCTGAGCGAATTCGCCGCCTCCATGCGTGTCGGGACTGATGAGGAAATCGTTGTTAATCAAAAGTCATTAGAGGCGATTCTTGATGAATCTCCGCAAGCTTATAAAGATGTTGATCAAATCATAGAGAGTGTCGTCGGGGCGGATCTGGCTCAGGTTGTAGCAAAATGCAAGCCTATGGCGGCAGTAAAAGGTGCAAAATGAACAGGGATTCCAACTTAAAAATAAGAGAAGTAGCTGCGGCGGCTGTATCTGCTCCTATCGGTTCCGGAGGCAGCCCGATGACTGCATATGGGGATTATGCTTATGTACTGGGGAGCATTCAAAGCGTGTTGAGCGACTTGTTTGGCGAGTATTTTGAACCCTATGTCAGCGACGATGGGAAAGAAGAATATTGGGAAATGCTGGAGCAGGACGTCAAAGCGGGTAGTCCTCAAGTTCGGCACGTGACGAAAATTTTTGATCTTATGGAATCTCGCGCATTTGGCATCCAAGGGGATGAGGAATCTTCGGCGTACGGGATATTTCCGACCTTGCGCAATAACGTCTTTGCCTATCCGGAATGGGGTATCGCACTAGCGAGGGTACCGATTTTTCGGATGCATGGGATTGGCGCTGAGGATTTTGTTTTTGCCGTAAATGATGCCAGCCTTAAACGGTTTCTGGAGCACGCGCGGCAGCGGCGAAGAGATTTGGATCGGCGGCAAGTGACGATTTTTACGGATGGACCGCATGGGATGGAAAAAGAGCTGGCACCGATTACTCGCATGGTCGACCGTTCTGAAGTCATTATGAAGGAGGAAGTGAAGCGGGACATTTACAGAGCCATCGATCAGTTTTTTGATGAGGATCGTACTTTTTTCAAGGAATATGAGCTTCCTTATAAAAGAGGCATTCTGCTCTATGGCAAACCGGGGAATGGGAAAACAACGCTCGTGAAGTCTATCGCCGGCAGTGTGAAAGCCCCTGTTGCGTATTGGCAAATCACAGAAAATACGTGCAGCGATTCCATTCAGGAGGTATTTCATGCGGCGGCAAACCTGGCGCCTATGATCCTTGTGATCGAGGATATTGATGCAATGCCTCAGCGGGCCCGGTCTTATTTTTTAAATATTTTGGATGGCGCCACATCGAAAGAGGGGATTTTCCTCATTGGCACGACGAATTATCCAGAGCAAATTGATCCGGCGTTAATGAACCGCGCAGGGCGTTTTGATCGCGCTTATGACATTAAGCTTCCTGATATGGCGCTTAGGCAGATTTATTTGGAGCAAAAAGGGATGGGCAAGCTGCTGACCGATGATTTACTGAGGGTAACTGCGAAGCAAACGGAAGGATTTACTTTTGCCCAGTTAAATGAATTGTACGCAACGGCGGCGCTTCAGTGGCATTACGAGATGAGTGTGGATATAGAAAAGCTGGTGAAGTCCATGAAATCGGATTTGCAAAAAGGGCAGTCGATGTCGTGGCTGAAGGAAGAAACGGAGGTTCGAGTTGGATTTTTGGTGGGTTAGTTAGTGGAGATAAATTTAAGGATGTGATTAGGGATGTTAACTAAACAAGTACAAACAAGATTAAGTAAGTTGATGAGTAAAATACTGCGGCATTCTCCGGAACAATTCGGGCTGATGCTCGACTCGGCTGATGGTTCTTGTGCGGTTGCTGATTTATTGCAAGTACTTCGTGGCCAGTCAGGGTGGTCGGAACTTAGCTTGCCTGATCTGGAGGAAGTGGTTGAGCGCTGTGAAAAGCAGCGTTTTGAGATTATTGGCGATCGCATCAGAGCAAGGTACGGGCATAGCCATGATAAAGTCAGTTATCCGACCGGAGTGCCGCCGATGGTGCTGTATCATGGTACGAATGCGCAAGCTGCGCCGATGATTTTGAAACAAGGATTGCGCCCCATGCAGCGTCAATATGTTCATTTGTCTGAAGGGCTGCATTTTGCGACACTGGCTGGTAAGCGTAGAGGGGAACTTGTCATTCTCAACATTGATACGGTAAAAGCTAGCCGTGTGGGGATCGAATTCTATTATGCAGGCAATGAAGTTTGGCTTGCTGATGCTGTTCCTGCTGAGTTTTGCAGCATTTATGAGCACAAAGAGGAGTGGTCGGAGTGAATAAGCAGCTTATAGACATAGGTGTTAACTTGATGCATCGATCTTTTGAGGGGGATCGTGATGAGGTCGAGGGGAACTACAGGTCGCTATTTCTTCGAAATGCGGCCTTATGTGGTGCGGGAGGGAACTGTGGTCCGCTAATTTTCGTTTTCGTAAGGAAAACGGGCCTACGCAGGCCAAATAAAGCCCTGTAGTTCCGCTCGGACGCGGAAACGAGCTGAATCTGCAGGAATAGCGCACACAGAGGGCGCTATTTCCAAGAGTAAGAGCCTATAGGGCTCTTTTTTCATTATGAGCGCTTCAGTTATTTTCGTTCTAATCAATGGGGAAAAGCCATACCCTTGAAACAGGAAATTTAGGTGTTATGTGGAAACAGTTAATATAACCATGTTATGAGGAGTACGCGATGAATCATTTAACTGAAGCTTATGTCGATAGTTTGGCGCAAAACAGCAGTGCAATCAAGAATGGCAAAGACTTGGTGAAGAAAAACAGCTTCCCCCTGCTCTGTCAGTCTGATGATGGGACAATCATTTTCGGGGAGTGCAAAGGAAGTGGGAAGGAGCCTTATCGCTGTTCGATTGATTGGCAGCAAGAAGGAAACCCTGTATTTCGCTGCACCTGTCCGAGCCGCCAGTTCCCGTGCAAGCACAATCTCGGTTTGATGTATGCATTTACCTCAGGAAAAACATTCATCCATGCCCCCATTCCTCCAGATATCTTGGACAAAAGGGAAAAGGCGGAGAAACGGGAAGAGAAGAAGAAAGTTGTCGATCCTGAGGCACCAACCGCAAAGCGTAAGACGAATAAGTCGGCATTGTTGAAAAAAATAGCGGCACAGCTGGAAGGGATCAGCATCGCGGAGAAGCTCATTCTTCAGCTTGTTTCTTCGGGGCTTGGCAGTTTGGATAAAAAGGCATTGCAAACCGCAGACGAACAAGCGAAGCAGTTAGGTAACTATTACATCCCGGGAATCCAATCCGCATTGAAAGATTTGACGCTTCAATTTCGCGTTGAGGAAAATCGGGAAGCCGCCTATGACGTCGTGATTGAGCTGCTAACTACCCTGCAGTCGCTGATCAAGAAAAGCAGGGAATATCTGAATGGCAGACTGGAAAACCCTGATCTTCCAATAGATGCGGAATCGACATTGGAGGAATGGATCGGGCATGCTTGGCAAATGGCAGAGCTGAGAGAACAAGGCCGGGTCCGCGTGGAGGCTGAACTGCTGCAGCTTGCTTTTCGATCCTATACGGATCAAGCAAGAGGAGAGTTCATCGATGAGGGATACTGGTCCGATCTCGAAAACGGGCAAATTCACCTTACAAAGACGTATCGCCCCTTTCGTGCAGCCAAACATATACGTGAAGAAGATTCCATCTTTCAAGTTGTGCAAACAAAGGAGCTCGCGCAATACCCGGGTGAGTTAAACAGGAGAGTGCGGTGGGAGGAGGCAACGTTTCGCACGGCTGATTCGCAGGATTTTAACAAAATCTGTGCCAGTGCTCAAAGCTCATTCCCGGAAGTGATCAAGCAGGTGAAAAATGTAATCAAAAATCCGTTATCTGATAAACATCCTGTCATGCTGCTTCGTTTTACTGAGATTAGAAAGACGGATGCTGATTCTTATGTGCTGTTGGATGAACAGGGCAAGCAGCTCCCTCTTGCGGACATCCAGTATCTCAATGAAACTACGACCAATCTGCTGCCAATGCTGAATAAGGCGTTACTGACGAATCAAGTTATATTGGTTATGTTTGAGCAAAATTGGAAATTTAACAGGCTCGAAGCGCAGCCTTTAAGCATTGTAACCGCCAATGAAGTAGTTCGCTTACTGTATTGATGAAAAGAATTAGGAGACGATTCTATGAGTATAGATGTTTTGTTTGAGCTGCAGCATGAGATACGCCGCTTGTTTATTGCGGGGAGCGGGATGGCCGCAGGCGATTTGCGATTGCAGAAAATGCTGCCTCAACTGCAAAAGCTGGGCGAATCGGTGCCGATTTTTAATCGAATGGCACAGGCAGTCAGCCAAGTGTTAGAGGCGGAAGTGAGCAGTTCGGCCGGTAAACTGTTGGAACTGGGTACGCTGCTGAACTCGGTGCTGTACACACAAGGGAAAACAGAAACGAAGGAAGAACTTTTCCCCGTTGAGGGGGCAGAAGCCACCCTTGTATCCCCCATTCCTTACCGCAAGCTGCAACCTCTAATTGAGGCGTTAACTCAAAAGGGACAGGGCAGAATGGAACAACTTCGGCTTGGGCACGAAGAGAATTTGTTTCAAGATTTCCGTGTCATTTCGGCAGCTGTAACAGCCTTGGATGACAGCTATGCGGAAATTCCTGATTTTCTGCACCGGAAGGTGCTGCCTTCCCTGGGTCAAGCGGCGCTACCGGCGTTGAAGCAGCAGTTTAGGCAGGATGGCGGGAAGGGGGATGCCCGTCGACTAGAACTAATTCATCCGTTACTTCCCGAACCGGAAGCTTTAGATTGGCTGCTCCAAGCGGCGACGAAAGGTTCGACAGATGTTCGCTCGACAGCTATTGAACGCTTAGGCGACTATCCCGAACAAGAAGAATTTATTTTGGATCAGGCAGATGATAAGAAAAAAGAGATTCGCAAAGCGGCACTATTCGCCTTGTCGCGTCTTGGAACCGAGCAAGCGATTGCTCGATTATACAAAGCTCTTAATTCGAAAGATCAGGATATCGCTATTGAACCTGTTCAATTGTGTAGAGCTAATGATTTGACACTTCGCGTCATCCATCATGCCAATGCCATGCTGGAGCAAATCGAACAACGCATAAATGTTGAAGAATCCACTCAGATGTTAATGGCGGACATTCGCAGCTTACAAGGTAAGCGAGTGCCTGAGGTCGTAAATTTGCTGGAAACCTTGCTGTCAACAGCCGGTTTTATCGTGCCGGAAACAGAAACTGTTCAAGAGGCTGCTGCGGATCTTCTGCTTCAATTGGATTTACCCGAAGCAGACTGTTTTGCGGTTAAACTGCATGAGGCATACAATCGCAAATTTATTGGGTACAGCTTGAGAGCGGCTATCAAAATCCTGCCGCCAGAGGATGTTTATGAACGTTTTTATCATGATCTCAAGGATAAAAAGCATCCTGCAGCCAAGGAATTGCTGCGTGTTATGTATGACGTAACTCCCTCGCTGCATGCGCAGGTGTTTGATCAGATGAATGCGCCGATTCGCACACAATGGGATACGAGATGGGTGCATCTTTTTATTAAACTGGATGAGGAAGAATTGGTATGCCGGTTCGCCGGTGAGCCAGATCCTAAAGTAACGGATTATCTCGTTAAAAAGTGTGAGGGACGGCCTAATTTTAATGCAAATAAGACAACGTTGATATTAGCCGTTTTGTTTAAGCAAAATTACGCAAAAGCGCCTGCTCTCCTGATGGATATTTTGGAGAAACCCGGTAACAAGCAGTTTTATTACTTGGACCGCCTCCAACTTACGTTGTTGTCATTGCTTCCGAAATCTTATGCCGAAAGACTGAGCAAATTCGCGGAGGGGCTCTCTTATCAGGGGATGAAAAGTCAATTGCTGGACATCGCGGAAACAGTAGCCGCTAAGCCAGAACAAGCCAATTACTTAGAAACAGATGAGAAAGGACAGGGATTATGGGGATGGATCAGAAGCAAGATGTCGTAAGATTGCCTTCCGAAAGACTTTATTTGGAGGAGTTGGAAGCATTAAAGAAATGGGATGAAGATGCCAAGCCGGCTGGATGGCAGCTTTCTCCAAAGGCTGTACTGATGTTTCTGACGGGCGGAAAGGTGAAAGGAGTCTCTATTACGCCTAAGTACATTGGGAACAAAAGGCTTGTGGAAATGGCGATTGCAACGCTGTTAACTGACCGTGCACTGATGTTGATCGGGGAACCGGGGACAGCGAAGTCATGGCTTTCGGAAAATTTAACGGCTGCGATTACCGGTGACTCCGGCAAAGTGATCCAAGGCACGGCCGGGACGAGCGAAGAGCATATCCGCTATTCCTGGAATTATGCGATGCTGCTTGCACAAGGACCTTCGGATACGGCCATTATTAAAAGTCCGATATTCCGAGCGATGGAAACCGGCGGTATTGCGCGTTTCGAGGAGATATCTCGCTGCGCATCGGAAGTGCAGGACGCATTGATTTCGATTTTATCGGAAAAGACGATTTCCATCCCGGAGCTGGGTAGAGAAGTATTCGCGTCCAGAGGATTCTCAATCATCGCAACGGCCAACACACGCGATCGTGGAGTGAACGAGATGTCTGCGGCTTTGAAACGGCGCTTTAACATCATCGTGCTTCCTTCGCCGTCGGATATTGAAACGGAAGTCGAAATTGTCCGTAAGCGGGTCGGCGAAATATCGGCCAGCTATGAACTGAAAGCTTCGCTGCCAGATGAGGAATCGGTGCGGAAGGTTGTGACGATTTTCCGTGAGCTGCGCAGCGGAATGACGCTTGATGGCAAAGAGAAGGTGAAAGGGCCGAGCGGAGTTATTTCCACGGCAGAGGCGATATCGCTGCTGACGGGAAGCATGGCGCTTGCGGGCAGCTTTGGAAGCGGCAAGATCAGTGAAGAGGATATTGCGGCCGGGCTGCAAGGGGCAATTGTAAAGGATGAAGAGAAGGATCGTGTTGTATGGAAGGAATATCTTGATAATGTGATGAAAAAGCGAGGATCGACATGGAGAAATCTGTACTTCGCATGCTCGGAGATGAACAACTAGCTCAAGATTCGGGATTTCACGTTTTCGGTATTCGGCATCTATCTCCTGCAGGTGCTCATCATCTGCTCGCTTTCTTGGATGAGATAAGGCCCACAGCTGTGCTCGTAGAAGGACCGAGCGATGCAAGTCCATATATCGAAGAGTTATCATCGTCCGGCGTTGTTCCGCCAATTGCCATTTTGGCCTATACCAATGAACTGCCTGTAAGAACCTTGCTGTATCCATATGCTTCTTACTCACCGGAATATCAGGCTTTTCAATGGGCGAGTCGAAATTCGGCACTGGCAGCTTTCATTGATTTGCCTTCTGAGCACGCTTTGGCGTTGTATGAGCAAAGACAGCGAACGTCATTTATTTCTGAAGCCGCAAAGGCAGAAGAATACCAGACGTATGTTCATCAGCAGAGAACGCTGTATCAGCAGCTTGCTGAACTCTCGGAGGAGCCGGATTATGAGGCTTATTGGGAGCGGCATTTTGAGCATAATCTTCAAAAAAACGCCTACCGGATGAGCATACATCAATATTCATTGCAAATGAGGGAGCTGACCGCTCCACAAGAAATGAAGTTCGCGCCTCAGGAAACGGCTTATAACGAGATTCGTGAAGCATACATGCGGCGTAAAATTCAAGAAACAATCGCATCCGGTCATGCACCTGAGAAAATCGTTGTCGTCACCGGTGCGCACCATGCCTCGGCTTTGGATTTCCGGTTCCCTTCTATGACGGATCAAGAGTTGAATGGGCTGCCAAAGACAGCAACGAAGTTAACACTAATGCCCTATTCCTACTATAAGCTTTCTTCGCATTCCGGCTACGGAGCCGGGAATCAGGCACCTGCTTATTTCGAACTCCTCTGGCAGTGTTTGCAAAAAGGGGATCTTAAGCGACTACCCGCTTTGTATTTCTCACAGGTAGCCGTTCATCTCAGGGAGCAGGGGACACACCGATCTACAGCTTCGCTTATTGAGGCGGTAAGGCTCTCCGAAGCTCTTGCTGCGATGCATGAAGGCAGCCAGCCGACGTGGAGGGATATGCGGGATGCGGCGATGGTATGTCTTGGTTATGGGGAACTTTCGACCATTTCCGAAGCCCTGGCAAGAACCGATATAGGCACAGCAATTGGGAGATTGCCTGAAGGCGTCAGTCAAACGCCTATTCAAGACGATCTGAACAGAGAGCTTAGCAGGCTTAAGCTTAGCAAGTTTAAGTCTGCGGTTGCGACAACGTTAGAACTGGATTTACGTGAAAATCGCAGGGTGAAGTCGGAGGAAGCCGCTTTTCTGGATTTAAAACGTTCAATTTTCTTACAGCGGTTGGAGCTTCTGGGCATTAGCTTCGCCAAGAAACAAAGAGTTAATCAAGCATCAGCTTCGTGGGCAGAGGTATGGGTGCTGCAATGGACGCCGGAAGCTGAAATCCAGGCGGTGGAATCAACCCTCAAGGGGGAGACTATCGAATTGGCGGCGGCATATGCGCTAAAAGAAAGACTCGATAGCTGTGCAGACATTGCCGAAGCTTCACGCATCATTCGAATCGCTTGTGATTGTGATTTGACAGTGCTGATGGAGCAAGCCACATCCGCGCTGCAAGGGCTTGCTGTGGACGCAGGCAGCTTTGAACAAGTCGCTGCAGCGGCTTACGAACTATCAGTCTTGATCCGATATGGATCAATCCGCCGAATTGAAACCAACAGCCTGCTTCCGCTGCTCCGGCAATTGTTCCTACGAGGAACGCTGCTGCTCATGGACGCTTCGAGCTGTAACGATGATGCCGCTCACGGCATGGTCCGCGCGATGCAATCTTTGAACACGATAGCTCAAGATGAGTTTGAAGTGGTGGACGATCTTTTATGGTTCAGCAAACTGCAGGAGCTGGCTTCGCGGGATGATCGCAATGCGAAGCTTTCGGGCTTCGCCTTCGCCATCTTGCTTGAACGGAATGATATAACGGATGAACGTGTTGCACAAGAGGTTTCGCGACGGCTCTCACCGGGGATTCCCGTGGATCTTGGGGCAGGCTGGTTCGAAGGGATGTCCATGCGCAATCGGTATGCGTTATTGTCGCGAGTAACACTATGGCAGCAGCTTGATACGTATATCGGATCACTTGAAAAAGAGGCCTTCCATCGTTCGCTTGTTTTTCTGCGTCGGGCTTTTGGCTCGTTTGAGCCACGGGAAAAGGCGGTAGTTGCTGAAATGATGGGCGACATCTGGGGTGTTGACACAGATCGAACAGGAGCTGCTTTGCAGCAGCCTCTTAGTGAGGAAGAGAAGGGGAAGCTGGATGAGCTCAATGATTTTGACTTTGGAGATTTGTAGCCTATGACAATGATTGATCAAGAACAATTGAACCGTTGGCGGTTGGTTCTAGGCGCAGCTTCCGAAGAAAAGCTGCAGTCTTTCGGTACAGGCGGAGTTCATCTTGACGAGGAGTCGAGGCTGATGGATGAGGCTCTGGCTGCGATCTATGACGACACTTCAGCCGGCAGTGCAGAGTCCGGTGTAGATACTGGCGGCTCTCGCAAAGCAGGACTGGGGGCATCCGCTCCTAAGCTCGCCAAATGGCTAGGCGATATTCGCACTTTTTTTCCACCGGATGTCGTATCCGTCATTCAAGCGGACGCCATCGAGCGCAAAGGATTGCATCAACTGCTTTATGAGCCGGAACTTCTGTCACAAGTCAAGCCGGATATTCAGATGGTTGCCACGTTAATGGCGCTAAAAGGTAAAATTCCGGAGAGGACCAAAGAAACGGCAAGGCAGCTGGTCAAAGCCGTTGTTGATGAAATCGTAAAACGGCTTTCCCAGGATTTGCGCCGTGCAGTTACAGGCGCGCTAAACCGCAGGCAGCATTCGCCCCTGCCATCTGCTACAGGGTTGGACTGGAACACAACCATTCGCAAAAATCTCAAACATTACGACAAGGAACGCGGACTTCTGCTGCCGGAAAAGGTTTATTTCTTTGATCGTGCTCGCCGAAGCAAGGAGTGGACGGTCATCCTGGACATTGACCAAAGCGGTTCGATGGCAGGATCTGTCATCTATGCCTCAATTATTGGTTCGATTTTCGCCAGTATGCCAGCACTGGATACACGTGTGGTTGCTTTCGACACCGAGGTCGTTGATTTGAGCGAGCAGTGTGCAGAGGATCCCGTCGATATGCTATTTGGGATTCAGCTAGGCGGAGGGACTGACATTAACAAGTCGATCTCCTACTGTTCCTCTTTTATCACGGAACCCAAAAAAACATTGTTTATCTTGGTCTCGGATCTCTATGAAGGTGGCAATCGTACGGAAATGCTGCAAAGGCTTATCGACATGCATCAAACCGGCGTGAAAACCATATGCTTGCTCGCTTTATCCGATGAGGGAGTACCTTCCTATGACGAAGCTGTTGCCAAAAAGCTGTCCCAATACGGCATTCCTTGCTTTGGTTGTTCACCGGATAAGCTGCCCGAGTTGATTGAAGGGGCTCTGAAAGGGCACGATCTTTCAATGCTTGCGGAGAAAGTGAAGCAAGGACAGGGGAAATAGGGAGCTGGACGAAGTGCGGCGGCTAGTCGCTCCCGACCGCCGCCGCCGAATCTATGAATGAATTCAGCCATTTTTGTCATTTTCATAGTATAATAGTTCCTAATGACATGTGGAGGAACTAAAATGACATTAATTAAACAGCTTCAGGCACCAGAAGAATTTGTTGGATTTTATCTCATTAAAGAATTGGAAATTAAGCAAACGAATACGACGCCTGCGAAGGATTTCATGGATATTGTGCTGTGTGATGCCAGCGGGCAGATTTCGGCGAAAATGTGGGACGTCAGCGCTGCAGATAAGGAAACCTTTTTCCCAATGACATTGGTGAAGGTTCAAGGGCTGGTTCAAACCTATCGCGATAGATTGCAAGTGAAAATTGGTAGAATACGCAAGGTATTGCCGGAAGATGGCGTACAAATGACTGATTTCATTCGGTCGGCTCCTATCAGTCCAGTCGATCTTATTCATACCATAAATGGTGTTCTGGAAAGCATTGAGAATCCCAACATCAAATCGATCGTTTCTTTCTGTGTGGCGAAGGTTGGGGAGAAGCTTAATCACTATCCTGCTGCCAAAACACATCATCATGCCTATTTCGCCGGGCTAGCCTATCACATTGTGCGGATGCTGGAAATTGGCGAATTCATCTGCAAGCAGCGCCCGTTTCTTAATCCGGATTTGATCAAAGCGGGCATCATTTTGCATGATATTGCGAAACCGGAGGAGATGATTGCGCAGCTGGGCATCGTGACGGAGTACAGCGTGCAAGGTAAGCTGCTCGGTCATATTTCGATGGCGTCGAATTGGATTACGGAGGCGGCTTTGCATCATGCGCTAGATTTGCAATCCGATGTCGTGATCGGTCTGCAGCATATCGTGTTGTCGCATCATAATTTGCCGGAATGGGGAAGCCCGGTGCTGCCGCAAATTCCTGAGGCTGTTGCTTTGCACTATATCGATTCGATGGATGCGAAGCTGCAGATGGTCGAGGATACGCTGCAAGTGACTCCGGAGACGGACGCATGGACGCCTATGATTCGCGGACTAGAGAATAAGGCGATGTATCGTTTGAATTTATAAAAAAACCGTTAGGGCATTCATCATGCTCTGACGGTTTTTTTTTGAAAGTTAAGAATGAATCTACTCAAATAACTATTTTTCGTTGTAAAGACGGCTGTGCGGCAGAGTTGATGGGCTACGCTGCATTACATACAACGTAATGGTGTAGTCAGACCGCGAATGCGGTCTTTCGTTGCACATCGTACAACCATTTGTTGTAAAAGGTGAATTGTAACCGGTTTAAATGCAACAATTGTTGTATGATGTACAATATAGAGGCGAAGTGAGGCCCCTTTACGGCCAAATGCTTGCGCAAAATACAACATAGCCGCACTGTCGCTGCGATCGCTCCAGCTGTTCCTCCTGGAGGGGAACTACAGGGCTCTATTTCATCGAAATAGGCTCCTCTTCACGTGGAGGAGAACTGACGTCCTCTATTTGTCTGTTTTCTTGAAGAAATCGGGGTTAGGCGGACGACGAAGTCGTTTATCCTTGCTTGCTAATCAAAGCTCCAGCCCAGTCCCCTGCTTAAAACGTTTGATCACCACTTGCGTATTCACGCGAACGACCCCAACCCGTTTATAGATGTTCTGATACAAAAATGCCTCTAACGCGGCGTCATCTTTCAGCAGAGCATGCATATGCAGCGAACTGCTTCCTGTCATTTGATAAATCGAGATGACATTGGGATCCGCCGATAGTTGATTGCCCACCTCTTCAGCAAAACGCGGTTCAACCTCCACTTCGAAAAAAGCACTGACGACCTTGCCTAGCTTTGTTGCATTCAATCGAATGGTGAAGTTCTCGATGACCTCATTGTCGATTAGGTTTTCGACACGTTTTTGAATAGCTACACGCGACAGATTAAGGATTTCGCCAATTTTGGCGTAGGAAAGGCGGCCATTCTCATGCAGCAGCCTGATAATTTCTTGATCCACATGATCGAGATGTGGGAGATCCATTATGACACAACTCCTTACACAGAAAAATATATACAGATGATTATAAAAAACATATTTTCACGAAAAAACAGCACCGATACCTTCGAAAATCAAAAAATGTTAATCAGTTTGACAATAATCTAATAAAAAACGTTACAAACTGTTTGGTTTTCATTTACAAGTGACGTTGACGGAAAAGATTGCCGCTCCTATAATCATGTTAATAAACATAACACATAAACATAAAGTTTTAAATGGTGTTATAAAAGTTAACGTTTGAAGGGTGGCGGCAATCGAATGTCCAAAAAGCTGATCTACAACGGTACGATTATGACCATGAATGCCACCAATCAGATATTCAAACCAGGTTACGTCTATCTGGAGCACGATGTCATCGTGGAAGTGGGAGCATGGAGCGAAGATGGAAGAATGGATGACCTTAAGGCAGAAGCGGCATATGTCTACGATGCAAAAGGGAAAGTTGTGATACCTGGCATCATCAACGGGCATACGCATTTGTTTCAGACGTTCATGCGAGGCGTTTCCGATCACTCCCCGCTTGCGCAGTGGCTGAAGGAGATCATTTGGCCGATGAGCTTGGCGATGGAGCCCGAAGATTTCTATTTAGCTGCATTGATCGGATGCATTGAAAATCTGAAATCGGGCGCCACTTACATCATGGATCACCATTATATCCATACCTACCCGGAGAATGACGCGAGTGTGCTGCGGGCCATGATCGATTCCGGCATTCGCGGGCATTTGGCCCGAGGTGGATCTGACTTGGCCGGGGAAGTCCGATTGCGGGAGACCGAGGAACAGATCTTTGGCGCCACGGACCGCTTGCTTGATGAATGGGAAGGAGCAGCTTCAGGACGAATCCGCATCGCGCTTGGTCCGCTCAATTTATATGGCTGTTCGCGTGGTTATCTGGAGCGGGCGGCGGTTTTCAGCCGGGATCGCCATCTCATTTCACATGTGCACGTGGCGGAAACGAGCGAGCAAATCGATACGACGATGGCACGTTATGGGCTGCGCAACTTGGAGCTCCTGAATGAAGTTGGGCTTCTGGGCGAGCAAACGCAGGTTGTGCATGGGGTTTGGCTGGATGACGGCGAGCTGGCCATGATTCGCGACCAAGGGGCATCGGTTATCCACTGCCCTGTCTCCAACATGTATTTAGCATCCGGCGTTGCCCGAGTGCCTGAGATGCTGAGCATGGGCATAAATGTTGCATTGGGGACGGACGGTCCCGGCAGCAATAACTGCCAAGACAATTTAGAAGTTCTAAAGTTCACAGCCTGCTTGCACAAGGTGAATGAGCTGGATGCAACTTTACTGCCTCCGATGGATGTGCTGCGCATGGCGACGGTGAATGGCGCGAAGGCGGTTGGAAGGAGCGATGAGTTGGGCAGTCTGGAGCCTGGCAAAAAGGCAGATCTGGTTGCGGTAGATATGATGAAGGCACATATCAGCCCTGTCCATCGTGCCTCTTCCGCCTTGGTGTACAATGCGAACGGCAATGACGTGGATCTTGTCATCGTCGGCGGCAACGTCGTTGTCGACAAAGGCGTATGCACCTGGGTGGATGAGCAGGAGATTTTACAGAGAGCACAAGCAAGGGTCAACGTCCTGCGTGCCAAATTAGCTGGAAAATATCCTATTTTCGCAGACAACGAGTAGTTTTTCACATTTTTTCAGAGGCTCAAATGATGTTCATAAATTCCGTAGGAGGATGATAGTTATGGCCTTACAACGTCTACATGATCCCGTTCTGGAAAATGATTGGCATGCGGTGTACCTCGCGTCAGAACTGAAGGAGCAGCCTGTTGGTGTCATTATTTTAGGCGAAAGAGTCGCGCTTTACCGTTCCAGCAAGGGGGTTCATGCCATGCAGGACCTATGCGTTCATCGTGGAGCGATGCTTTCCAAAGGTTGGGTGCAAAACGATGCTTTAGTCTGCCCATACCACGGTTGGCAATATGATTCCTCTGGCCAATGTGTGTGTATTCCCGCACAGCCCAAGGGGGAGAAAATCCCGCCAAGAGCCAAAGCCCAGCTTTTCCATTGTGAAGAAAAATACGGCTTTATTTGGGTATGTATCGGTGAGCCGACAGCACCGCTGCCTCATTTCGACGAGTTTGCCAATCCGGAATTTCGTCCACTGCCATGCGGCCCATATAAGGTGGCGGCGGCGGGTACGAGAGTGATTGAAAACTTTACGGATTTCGCCCATCTGATGTTCGTCCACCAGAATTTGCTGGGACACCCGGACTATGCGGAGCTGCCTGACTTCGAGGTCATCAAAGAAAAAGAACGGATTTATATTGAACATATTCCGATTTTTCAGCCTGTAGCCCATTCCGGTTCAGATAAAAGTGAAGGAACGACTTACGTGTATAGGAAGGAAGTATACCGGCCACTATCGGCACGACTAAGCAAAGCGGATCCGAGCAACGGCCAAACCCTGTGGATTATGCTGACGGTCCTCCCTGTGGCCGCAGAAGAATGTATTGTTCACATGATGGTGTCACGTAATTATGCTTTTGATGTGGATGATGCGAATTTCATCCGTTTTCAGGATATTGTCTTTGATCAAGATGCCAAGGTGATTGAGACGCAGAAACCGGAGCTGCTCCCGCTTGATCTGCAAGTGGAGCTTAATCACAAGGTAGACAGGTTTTCTATCGCTTATCGCCGTTGGTTACGGGAACTGGGAGTTAAGGTTGGCGTCGTATGAATTTACTTAATGTTCGTTTTTAAGTGTAAATAACAGCTTGTCATTCACTCTATTCTTGAAAATATAATAAAAAGGCGTACTTTTATTGTAATTAAACACAAAACGTTAGCATCTTCGTTGACGTGCATAGACGATCAATTCTATATTTGACTAAAGGTCGATAAGTACTTTGTAGAGATAACCAAATATGGAGGGGATGTTCAAATGAAACGATTCAATGATACGAATCCGCTAGTCGCCAAACGCCCGGTACTCTTGTCAGTCAGCTTTATTGCGATCTCAAGTATGCTTGCCGCCTGCGGTAGTGGAAGCACCTCAGTTTCATCATCGCCAAGCGCACCACCTTCCACAGCACCGGCGGCCTCCACGGCTCCTGCTGCATCAACGGCTGCTGCGACGGCGCCTAAAGCTATCGTTCCAGCGACGGTTGTTTTGAACTGGTTCGCTGAGCCGGAGCATGGCGGTAACTTTGCGGCGGTAGCCAAAGGTTACTACAAAGATGCAGGCTTGGATATGACGCTGATGCCAGGCGGACCTCAGGTATCGTCTACACAGATTGTCGCCTCAGGCAAAGCGCAATTCGGGATGGCTAACGGCGACGATATTTTGGTGGCCAGACAAGAGGGGATTCCAATTGTAGCGATCGCAACCTCGTTGCAAAAGAGCCCGCAAGCTTTGTTTTACCATAAAGATTCAGGCGTGAAAGATTTTGCTGATCTCAATGGTCACAAAGTGTATGTGGCTTCCACGGCGAGCTTCTGGCAGTTCATTAAGAAGAAATACAAATTAGACTCGGCCCAAGAAATGAAATACACAGGTCAATTAGTCAATTTTGTCAATGATAAAACATCGCTCACACAAGGATACGTGACTAGCGAGCCTTTCACCCTAGATCAGCAAAAAGTGGAATATGGCACGCTGCTGAATGCCGATTCCGGATACAACATTTATGGCGGAGTTTACTTCACAACGGAGAAAATGATTGCCGAACATCCAGATCAAGTGAAAGCTTTCGTAGAAGCGACAGTCAAAGGATGGGATTATTACAAAGATCATTCTGAAGAGATTAACCCGAGCATTCAACAAAAGAACCCCGATATGGGCCTAGATATGATGAAGTTTAGCGCTGCAAAAGAAATGGATTTCGTGTTTGGCGGCGATGCTGCAACCAAAGGGACCGGCGTTATGACCAAGGAACGCTGGGAGGAAGTTCAGAAGCAATTAGTGGATGTTGGTGTGTTAAAAACAGCTGAAAGTATTGATAAGGTGTTCACAACGCAATTTTTACCTAAAAAATAATAAAAGTTCAGGAGGTGGCGGCATGGCTTCTGTTACGAATTTGGATTTCATCAATGTTCGATTACCCATGGAAGATGAGGGGCATTTGTTTCGCCTATCGATTCGTGATGGAGTTTGGACGCAGATTCTCAAGCATGAAGGAGATGCCGCCCCGCCTGGCGCTGTTTCTTTGGAAACGTGGAATCCGACGCAGGCTTTTCTGGACCCCAACAGGCCAATCATAGATTTGGAAGGTAAAATCATGCTGCCGGGCTTTGTGGATGCACACATGCATCTGGACAAAGCTTTCTCCTTAACTTCGGTTGAGAATCGAAGCGGGACATTAGAAGAAGCTGTGCAGAATTATTCGCAAGCATCGCCTTTTTTTAGCAAGCAGGAAATTAAATCTAGAATGATTCGTTCGGCTATGCAAGCTTTGTCGTTTGGTACGACACGGATTCGGACGCATCTGGATTTTAATCTGCGAGTTTCCAGGGAAGTTGCCTTACGTACGATTGAAGCTGCGCTGGAAGCAAAAGAAGCACTGGCCCCTTACCTAACGTTGCAGCTGTTTCCAATGTGTCCTTACAACTTTATGTCAATGGACGTAGACGCCATCGAGGAAGCATTAAGGATGGGTGTTGACGGAATTGGGGGAGCCCCTCATTTATCCATGACCCCGAAAGAAGATATTGATTATGTATTCAAATTAGCGGAGAAATACGACGTGCCGATTGATCTGCATTGTGATGAAACCGACAATCCGGCTATTCGCACGATTGAGCATATCGCCTATCGAACGAAGGCGGAAGGCTACGAAGGACGCGTGACAGTTGATCATTTATGCGCGCTGGCATCCATGACCGATCAAGATGCGCATAACATCATCGCTCAAATGGCGGATGCGGGACTCAAGGCCGTTTCGTTACCTGCGGTGAATCTGTATTTGCAAGGCAGACATGACAGCTTTCCGATTCGGCGTGGGGTAACCAGACTGAAGGAAATATGGGAGGCAGGCATTCCTATTGCGGTAGCTTCCGATAATATTCACGATCCATTTCATCCATTCGGGCGAGGTGATTTGCTGCAAATTGCTTTAATCAGCTCCTACGCCGCTCATATGGGAAGGCCGGACGATCTTCGTACGTTACTTCGCATGATGACGGATGTTCCCGCTAAAGTGTTGGGACTTACCGATGATGCCATCAAGGCGGGCAATGAAGCGAACTTTGTCGTCATCGACGGCAGCACACCCGAAGAGATCTTTACCATGCTGCCGGAACGGCGTTGGGTGTACAGCGGGGGAAGGTGGGTGCGCATGGCCGCAGCCAAAACCAAATGGCAGGACAACACGTTAGCCCGTTATTGGGATGAGGCTTCACGGGAAGTATCCTTCCATAAACATGAATTTGCGAAAGGGTGAAATTGAGGGTGGCTAATCTGCTGGTCGTTTATTACAGTGCATTCGGTCATGTCTTTCAGATGGCACAAGCTGTGGCCGATGGGGCCAGCCAGTCAGGGGCTCATCAGGTAAAAATCGTGCGCATCCCCGAAATGGCCGCTCCTGAGAATCGCGTTATCCAGCCAGATAAAGAGAGGCCGGCAAGCGGTAAAAGCTTATCTAATCAATTTCGGTTGACAGATCGCTATAGTAAATATGAAGCAGCAGGTGTGTTACAGGAGAATATTCCCTATGCAACTAATGATGATTTGCGTTGGGCTGACGGTATATTGTGGGGTTTTCCCACTTATTATGGCACGATGCCCGCTCAAGTTAAGTTGTTTCTAGAAATGGCTGGAGAGTTATGTGTGGAAGGGGCTTTGGAAGGGAAACCAACGGGCATTTTTAACTCGACGGCTTCCATTCATACGGGTCATGAGGCAGCCATTTTGACGGCTATGGTACCATTATTTCATTTCGGCATGATTTTTGTAGGCCTTCCATACTCCGAGAATCCAGAATACTTAACAGCGGATGCGATTGGCTGCTCGCCTTATGGCGCTTCCACGTTGGCTGGTCCAGACAGCTCGTTGTCCCCTGATCCGAGGGAGCTGCTGATGGCTGCCCGGTTAGGGGAGCGGGTTGCGGATGTTGCCGCAGCTTTACAGCTTTTCCGGTCAAGTGAAGCTTCCGGTTAAAACGTTGTTACATTGAAAGCTAGGATCCGTTCTTGTCCATGAGATTGGGTCTTTTTTCATACAGGTGAAAAACAAATCATACGACGCATAAGGAGGCGCTCATTGTGACATTCAGTCGCTATACAGGTAAAGCATGGGATCGTCACTTTTTCCCTCGATTAAGTAAGCTGGAGGTAGATCAGCTACCAAAAGATGACGCGTTGATCGTTCTGCCGGTGGGCGCGGTTGAGCAGCATGGTCCGCATATGCCGGTGTTTACGGACACGTTGATCTCCGAGGTGCTGCTCACAGAAGCGTTCCATCAGCTTCCGGATGATGCGAATATTTGGCTGCTGCCGGCCATCCCCTATGGCAAAAGCACCGAGCATCTCGGCCATCCCGGAACGATTACCTTATCTGCAACCACGTTGATGGCTGTCGTCATGGATATCGCCAAAAGCCTCACTAGAAGCGGGTTTCAAAAGTTAGTCCTGGTGAATTCGCATGGCGGCAACACGGATCTGCTCAATATGATGGCTCGTGAAATCCGCATTGAGACTGGATTGGCCGTCTTCCGGTTAGACCCTGGCGGACTTGGCGGTGCCGATGAATGGATTACTCCGCTGGAAAAGCAGGCGGGAATCCATGCGGGTGATATGGAAACGTCGCTCGTGATGTCGGCAGTTCCACATTGGGTGCACATGGAAGCAGCGCCAACAGAGTTTCCAAATTATCCAAGCTCCCGCTATCTAGGGCTGCGCAACCGTGCTTTTGCATGGGTGATGGACGATTTATCCCACTCCGGCATCTCCGGGGACGCTACGCAAGCTACGATTCAAAAAGGAGAAGCGATGACGGCTTCTTATGGAGCGATGATCGCCGAAGCGCTGCTCGAATTTCAAGCTTTTGACATGAAATCACTGAAACAGTACCGATAGATCAGCTGAATCCAAAAACAAGTATAGGAGATGATCGATATGGCCCTGAATTCCCCCCTCATCCATGATCCAAGCAAGCTCGGAGCAAGTCCTACATTTGTAAGTATGGAAAATCTGTCTAAAACGTACCCAAACGGAACGATTGCCTTACAGGATGTGAATCTATCTATTCAAGAAGGAGAGTTCTTATGCTTCGTGGGTCCTTCTGGCTGCGGGAAATCTACGATTTTCAAAATGATTACAGGTCTGGCCAAACCGAGCAGCGGCAAGCTGGACGTGTTTGGGACGACGCCGAAGGAAGCGCGTAAGCAAAGCGATATCGCTTTTGTCTTTCAGGATCACACCCTGCTGCCGTGGTCGACGGTCGAAGCGAATGTCAGACTGCCGCTGGAATTGCGAGGCGTAGACAAAAAGACGCAAAAAGATGAGGCTCAGCGCGTACTCGAGCTCGTAGGTTTGAAGGATTATATGAAGGTGCTGCCGAGGCAGCTTTCCGGTGGTATGAAAATGCGTGTCTCGATCGCCCGCGCGCTGATCTCCAGGCCTAAGCTGCTGCTCATGGATGAGCCGTTTGGCGCTTTGGACGAAATTACCCGCCAAACCCTGCAGATGGAGCTGCTTAATATTTGGCAGCAGGATAAATCGATGACGGTGCTGTTTGTGACGCACAATGTGTTTGAATCCGTGTTTTTATCCACAAGTGTTGTTGTGATGACACCGCGTCCTGGCAAAATATCGGCGCGATTGGATATTCCGGTGCCTTTCCCACGGGACGAAAGCTTCCGGACCACGGCGCAGTTCAGCGATTTGGTGCGGGAAGTATCCGCAGCGTTAGAGCATTAAGACGAGAGGATGACGCAGATGGCGATGCAGATGAACTGGGAGCAAATCATGCAGGAACAGCTCGGGGATGAGATCGTGCATGTGGATGGTGCAACGAGAGAAAAACTTTCGAAAGATTATTACTGGTATTCTCCTGTCCTTAATCGGCAATTGCAGCATATGAAAGCAGCGGATGTCATTGCTATACCGCGTTCTGAGGCTGAGGTGGCTGAAATTATCGCCTTCGGTTACCACCACAACATTCCGGTGACGGTGCGTGGAGCCGGAACAGGTAATTACGGTCAGGCGGTTCCCCTACATGGCGGTATTGTCCTTGATCTAAGCCGTATGGATGAAATTCTCGAAATCGGACCTGGCTATGCAAGGCTTCAATGCGGAGTTCGTCTGGGTGTCATGGATAAAAAGGCACGAGAGGCTGGGCAGGAGATTCGCATCTATCCGAGCACTTATGTCAAAGCAACGGTGGGCGGTTTTGTCAGCGGAGGTTCCGGCGGAATCGGTTCTATCACCCATGGCAACCTCTGGGACGGCAATGTGCTTGAAGCTGTGATCTATACAATGGAAGAGACGCCGCAGCGCCTCGTGATTCAAGGTCGTGATTTATTTGATTATATTCATAATTACGGAACGACCGGTATTTTAACCGAGGTGACGATTCCGCTTTCCCCGCGCACCGAATGGGCTCAGCTTATTGTAAGCTTTGATACCCTGCAGCAATCCATGAAGTTCGGGGAGGCGTTGGCGAGAGAGGCAGCAATTCCGAAGAGGCTTATTGCTCCGATGGAGTGGCCGATTCCGTCCTATTTTGTTCCATTTGCCAAAGTGATTAAAGCTGGCAAGGCTGCCGTGATGCTTGAGGTTGCGGAGGGAAGTATGGACTCCGTTGAAGCGTTGGTTGATGGCTATGGCGGATGCATTGACCATTTTATAGAAGCCAAGCAATATCGGAAAACGATTGGCGTGTCGGATTTTACATGGAATCATACGACATTATGGGCAATGAAGACGGACTCCTCTATGACTTATTTGCAGGCAGGCTTTGAATTGGGACGCTATGAGGAACAAATCGAGCTGCTGAAAGCAAAATGGGGCGACGAAGTTTACTTGCATTTTGAATGGGTGCGTAGCGGTGGAGAACTCGCGCTAAATGCGCTTCCAATTGTTCGCTTTCAAAGCGAAGAAAGGTTGTACGAGATCGTGGCCTTTTGCGAATCCATCGGGGTCAAGATCTTCGATCCGCACACATGGGTGCTTGAACAAGGCGGACGTGGTGAGGTGAGCAGCATGGCGCGCAAGAAACGCGAGAATGACCCCAGAGGACTTCTGAATCCAGGCAAAATGAAGGTTGAGCCTTAAATGAAGGGAGACACGACAAATGGCTGTTGATTCTAATTATTTAAAAATGCTGCCTGACGAAATATTTCCTGCCCGTGAACGTTCCGCTTGGGCTAACCGACTTGATGAAGGCGCCTCACCAGGCTATCGCTTCCTCATGTTGTTGAAGCACATGCTGCCTCCTTTGGTTGCTTTTGTCGTTTTCATCGGTGGCTGGGAACTCATTGCTTATTTAGCTAAGGCGCCTGTTTATCTGGTACCTAAACCGTCCGACATCGTGGCTGCCGCCTTGGAAAATAAACATGCATTATGGGTGTCTGTCACAACGACGACGCTTGAAGCTGTGCTCGGATTTTTCCTCAGCATCATCATGGGGGTGGCGGGGGCGATTCTGCTTGCCAGCTCCAAGTGGATCGAGAAAAGCGTGTACCCGTACGCCATCATTTTGCAAACCATCCCAATCGTTGCTATCGCTCCATTAATCGTCATTTGGTTCGATGCGGGCATGAATGCTATTGTGATCATTACCTTCTTGATTGGATTTTTCCCCATGCTCTCGAATACTTTAATCGGTTTAAATTCAACGGATCAAAATATGAGCAACTTGTTTTACCTGTATAATGCCAATGCTTTTCAAACGATGTGGAGACTTCGCATCCCGGCTGCTCTGCCTTATATTATTGCGGGGCTAAAAATCTCCTGTACCTTATCCGTTGTCGGCGCCATCGTCGGTGAGTATATCGCTGGCATCGGCGGGGGAGCAGGCGGGCTTGGTTATGCGATTACGTATGCGGCTGCCCGGTTAAAAACGGCGTATTTATTCGCGTGCGGGCTGTCGGCTTCAGCGCTGGGCATTTCCTTTTTCCTATTGGTCAATGCATTCTCCAAATGGGTGTTGAGCTCCTGGCATGAATCCGAAATGAAAAAAGACAGCTAATGAACACGCCACAGGAAGAGGGTGATCGCACTGCTTGATTTAATCATTCGACAGGTACGTCTTCTGGATGACCCGGGTGTTGTCGATGTTGGCGTGAAGGAGGGCAGAATCGTCAGGATTGGCGCTATCGACAGTGGAGCCGAACGCGAAATCGATGGCAGCGGGCATCTGCTGCTCCCTCCATTTGTGGAGTCGCATATCCATTTGGACACGGTCCTAACGGCGGGGGAACCTGCTTGGAACGAAAGCGGCACGCTGTTTGAAGGCATCGGGTTATGGCAAAAGCGCAAGCAGTCGCTCACCTATGACGATGTCCGGAAGCGGGCAGAGGAGGTGCTGCAGCTGCAAATGGCGGCAGGCATTCTCCATGTTCGCACGCAGGCGGACATATCGGACCCGAACCTGACGGCGCTGCGGGCGCTTCTTGACCTGCGCGAGCGCGTGAAGCCGCACATGCAGCTGCAGGTCATCGCTTTCCCGCAGGACGGGATTCGCGCCTGCCCGGAGAATGAGCGCCGATTGGAAGAGGCGCTCGAGCTTGGCGCTGATGGGATCGGCGCCATTCCGCATCTTGAGCCTACGCGTGAGGAAGGCCTCGCGTCGCTTGACATTGTTTTCCGCCTAGCCGAGAAGTATGGCTGTTTCGTCCATGTGTTCTGCGATGAAATGGACGATGAGCATTCCACCTTCCTTGAGAGCACGGCCCACTTGGCCATTCGCTATGGCCTAAGGGAACGTGTTACCGCAGCGCATGCGAATGCTTCAGCGTATTATAGTGACGCCTACTTTCAGAAAGTGGTAGGCATCACGGCTCGATCCGGCGTGAACGTCGTCTGCTGCCCGCTCATTAACAGTGCTATGCAAGGCCGCTTCGACCGCTTTCCTAAAGGGCGTGGGATCACCAGGATCAAGGAGATGCTGGCGGCCGGTGTGAATGTTAGCATCGCGCATGATGACATTCAGACGCCTTTTTATCCGCTCGGCACTGGAAATATGCTGGCAGCAGCTCATATGGCAGCCCATCTCGCGCATATGACGGGGCGTGAAGAAATTGCTGAGCTTGTGCGCATGGTGACGGTGCGCGCTGCGAAAGTGCTGCAGCTGCACGAATATGGGCTGGAAGTTGGCCAGCCGGCATCCTTTATCCTGCTGCCTGGCCGGGATGCCATGGATCTTGTACGCGTTCAACCGGATTGCCGGTATGTGATTAGCCAAGGCCGTGTTGCAGCTGAAACGGAGCCTGCACGCAGCCGGTTATATGGTATGTAATAGCCACCCCCTAATTGGCAGGGGGTGGCTATATTTGTTT
Organism: Paenibacillus chondroitinus NBRC 15376; assembly: GCF_004000765.1. Taxonomy (GTDB): domain Bacteria; phylum Bacillota; class Bacilli; order Paenibacillales; family NBRC-103111; genus Paenibacillus_E; species Paenibacillus_E chondroitinus. The sequence continues at coordinate 68,689 of NZ_BILW01000027.1, forward strand.
GACTATTGTTTACTTGGTAAAAGAAGGGAAAGAGTGCATCCTGTCGAATTTGATTTATTGTTAAACATTGTAAGTTAAGTTTTGACGGGGATGGTGAACACATGAAGCGGTTTTCTCAAACGCTTTGGTTAGTGGTACTTGTTGCTGTGTTGAGTAGTTCGTTTTTAATGCCGCGAGCATTTGCCGATGATGTTCCAGAAGAAATGAAAACGATTTCAGAATACTCGATCCTGTGGGGGGATCCATCAGAGAGTTTGGAAAGTGTTAGGTCTGCCTCGCCTGAGCGTTGGATAGTGGTGAAGATTGGAAAATCTTTTCCCAATAAACCTCAACATATTTCATCCGTATGGATTAAATTCCAGCTGCCTACACATATACCAAAAGACTATGGTATCTATATTCAAGATATTCGTACGCAGAAAATGAAGGTATACATTGGAGAACATTTAATTCGCGAAACGAGGTATGATTTTCCGTATGACGCTCAGAGGGGTTTATTTCCGATTAGTAGTGAGGAAAGTGGGGAAACGGTATATCTAAAGTTGGAGTCAACAATGGACCGATTGAGTATTTACTCAACTATCAGAATAGATCAATACTCGATTCTGATGAGGTCGTATGTACTTCAAGATTTGCAGAATATTATCCTTGGAAGTGCTTTTCTATTTATTGCCCTGATTATGTTGATTGGATCAGTTTTCTTGAAGAGAGGCCAGATTCGAAGCTGGGTTCTAATAAGTATAGTAAGTTTGTCAGTAGGAATAATTTTTATAACGTATTCTCCTTTTGTATATGCCAATTTTACCAATTATGGTGGTTTGTTTATCAATTTGTTCGATGTAGCTCTTAATGTGTTTTTACCGGCACTAACTTGGTCTTTCGAGCAAATCTTCGATAACGGGAAATTTAAATGGGTGCGTCGATTTCGGAAATTTCAGGTTGCTTATTCTGTTCTATTAATCGCATTTATGTTTATCAATCAATTGAATCATTATCAATTTAATAAAGCGTATTTTTTTGTAGCGGTAACCGTTTTAGGTTATTTGATGATTTTTCAATTTGTTTTGATCATCGGATTATGTTTTCAACTTATGCGAAAAGGGAACAAGGAAGCTGTTGTGTTTTCAATCGGATTCGGCACGCTGGCTGTCATGAGCATACTAGATCTGGTTAACTTCTACACATCTTCACTGAATTATCAATTTTATTTATGGAAATGGGGAGGCATTGCCTTATTTATTACCCTCATTGTTATTTTGGTCCGACGTTTTGCTTTAAATCAGGAACTATTGGTCAACTACTCAAAAGAACTAGAATTTTATAATCACCAGCTCCAACTTTCAGAAAGAACGGAAATCATAAGCTCCTTGGCTGCTTCCGTCGCTCATGAGGTGAGGAACCCTCTACAGGTAACACGTGGTTTCTTACAGTTAATCGGTTCACGATCAGAGGAGAAAGAAAAAGAATATATGCAAATAGCGATCGAGGAACTGGATCGAGCATCGGTTATCATTACAGATTTTTTAACCTTTTCTAAGCCTCAGTTGGATGAAACCGTTGATATCGATGTTAATCAAGTAATTAAGCAAATTGAAGGAATTATTATGCCGCTGGCAACTTTACAAGGCGGACGTATTGCTGTAAGTGTTCCACCTAATCTTTATATACGTGGAAACGTATCGAAGTTTAAACAAGTCATGATCAACCTTATTAAAAACAGTATTGAAGCTTTTCAAGACGATGGTGAAGTACAGATTCGAGCATACGAAATGGATAGCAAGATCTACCTTCATATTAAGGATAACGGTCAAGGGATTGAAGCTGCAGAGTTGGCGAAACTAGGGAAACCTTATTTTACAACAAAACAAAAAGGAACCGGTCTTGGACTAATGGTGACATTCCGGATAATTGAAGCAATGCAGGGAGAAATAGTATTTGAAAGTCAGAAGAACAACGGAACTGAGGTCATTATGAGTTTTCCAAAAGTAAAGCAATAAAAAGAGAAGGAGCTGCATGTCAAATCTGCAGCTCCTTCGTACTTCTTTTTACCAGTTGGGATTATCAGCACCGGCCGTTACCAACACCTTAGCCGGATTCGCCGGAATAACAAGCACAAAGTCCGTTGAAGTTTCTTCTACCGCTTTCACTGTAAAATCACCGGGGAGCGTAATACCAAAGGTTTCTTTAAGCGCTGCTTTTGGATTGGCAAGAAGTTGGTTTTTGAATGCTTCATCTTCCCACGCTTTTTGAATGATTTTTGCTTTTAATTGTTCATGTGATGACATGATCAGTCACTCCCCTTTAATTGTAACGGACATGGAAGCCGCTATTTCAGATGTTTAGCATTGAAATGGGAAGTTATCGGACTGAGGAGGCGTTATTCACTGTTACTACCCTTGTTATAGGCTATTTTGAGATAAATAGCGTCGCTCTGGTCCGTTAAATCCTATTTCATGCTTAAAAACCATGAATAAGGGCTTTTCAGTCCGTTAGACTCAGCAACTTTGCATGAGTCATTGGTTAATATTCCCAATACGTGGATTATAGCATGAATATTCAAAATATTCTATCAAAAATTACTAGAATTCGACATAAAATAGGATAAACCACCAGAAAGAAGTTGGTTGCGCTTTTCTTTGATCTCTTTTGCTGTTACACGCAAACGATCAACAAGACTAAAGTGAAATTGACTAAGCTCTTTCATCGATAAATCTAATGCTAGCAGCTCCTCATGATGCCTAACGGCCACCTCGCTATATCCCTCCAACCCATCACGAACATATATCATCTGCTTGACCCAATCAGGAGTTGGTGAAACACCTTCCGACCCTTCAACACTTCCGCGCAAAAAAGCAAGCAAACAATTATAGGAACCCTCGTCCAAATCTTCCTCCCAATCCGCCCAGTCATCAAGCATTTGCAGCGTCGCGAGCACTTGTTCTACAGCTCCCGTCACAGCGGGGATCAGCTCAGCTTGACCTGCGAGGAGCAGAGCTCCAGTGCTGGCGTTTTTGACAGGACTGGCTTTCCAGGCAACCTTTCTTTTGTCTGTATGAAAGTAATCGCCACTCGGCTCGCCGGCTACTGCGTCGGCCCATTCCAGCACGTAAGTCTCGTAATAATGCCAGAAAGGGGATTGCGGCGGGAACAAGGCGCGATACATCATTTGAAATTGCAATTGAAATAAGTTCGCAAGCGGGAGCTTGTCCTTATGCGCTCCCTTGGTAGAATCCATAATGTCATCTACCACAAAGTAATAGAGCATAACGAAAACGTTAGCTGAGCTCAGCTTTTTGACCACTTCAGTCGGCAGCTGAGTTATTTCCTGTATCCAATAGGGAAGCAGATAGCAGATGTAATTTTTCGTGCTCTTTTCCTGACGCGCGTCAAATTTAGCGAAGTAGGCTAGTCCGTGATGATTCAGCGGTTCCGGAAATGCGCGAATAAGATGCTCCGCTTCTCCGAATACCTCATCCATACTTTCCTTATGAGCAGAGAACCAATCCATAGGTCATATTCCCCTTTATTGGTATATATTTGAAACAAGCGTAGCATGAATACAGCGCGGAGACAATTCCTTTTTAAACCCTGTCGTATCAACGCTTAGCAACATTTATGGACTTATCTGACTATTCGCATTGACAGTAGGGTTATTTTTATATACATTTGAAGCAAATCGATTGTTCGCAATATGAATGAGAAAGGAAGCCGATCGTATGAGCACCAATGAAGAATTATTAAAACTTGATAATCAGCTCTGCTTTAGTTTATACGCCAGTTCGAGAGCTATTACACGGATGTATCGTCCTTTTCTGGAAGACTTGGGAATTACCTATCCGCAGTATTTGGTGCTGCTCGTTCTGTGGGATCAAAAAGAGAGCACCGTCAAGGAGCTCAGCGAGAAGCTGGATCTGGATTCAGGCACGTTGACGCCGATGCTCAAACGGATGGAGACTCAGAAGTTGGTAGAGCGGAAAAGGTCTATCGAAGATGAGCGTGTTGTGAACATTGTGATTACGGAAACGGGACTCGCGCTTTATGAAAAAGCATTTTGCATCCCGCAGACGCTGCTTGAATCCAGTGGGTTGTCCCTGGAAGAAATTCATAATTTCAATGTACAGTTGAAACGTATCATTAACAGTGTAAACGCATCAACGAAATGAGAAGCCGAATGGCGATAAGGGATTGGAGTTTGGAGCATGCCTAGATTAACGTTCAGAGGAGTAACGATTGAACAAGTTTGTGGAATGAGTGAGAACTTAGTTGAGCAGCTTGCGGCGATCTGCGAGTGTGACAGCGATAATTTTACGCTGGAGTGTATCCAGCATCCGGCTATATTCGGCGGTAAAATTGTGCCCGCTTACCCGTTTGTTGAAGTCGCCTGGTTTGAAAGAGGGGACGAGATCAGGGATGCCGTCGCTGCGGCAGTTACGACCCATGTCCTTGGGCTTGGCTTGCCTGAGGTTGAAGTTGCTTTTACGACCTACAGCAAGGATGCGTATTACAGCAACGGAACTTCATTTAAGTGAGGAACAGAAATGAGTTATTTTATTTATATTCTAATTAATAATATTGTGCCGATTTCGATCATGATCGCGATTGGCGCAGTCATGTATCGTGCCTTTCATCTTGATATTAAAACGTTATCCAAGCTCAATTTCTATGTGTTTTCTCCTGCAATCGTTTTCGTTAAACTGTATGAGTCTGAAATGAACCTGAATGTCATTCTGCAAGTCCTTTTGTTTTTCGCTTTGTTTTTCAGTCTTCTGTTTGCAGTGATTGAGATCTATATACGCATTAAGAAAATGAAGCGGGGCATGCGGATCGCCATGAGAAACAGCGTTATTTTCTATAATAGTGCGAACTATGCGCTGCCGCTTAATCAAACCGTATTCGGCGGGAATGCCTATACGCTTTCCATCCAAATTATTATCATGATTATGCAAAATTTGATCCCTAACACGTACGGCATTTACACGTTAAATGCCCACAAATCCACCTGGAAGGCAACAATGAAGACGATCTTGTCTTTACCTGTTATTTATGCCATTCCGGTTGCTCTATTGCTGAGATACTTTCATTTGCCCGTCCCGTCGTCCATTCATCTGCCGCTGACGTACATATCCAATGCCTTCATGGCAACTGCGCTCTTGACACTTGGCGTACAGCTTGGCGGGATGAAGTGGGAATTTCACTTCTCGAATGTGGCTGTTTCGAATATTTTACGGCTGATTGCGGGGCCATTGCTCGGATTTTTGGTCGTGTGGATGCTTGGAATCAATGGTCTGACCGCACAGGCGCTAGTTCTTTCATGTGCTGTGCCGACCTCTCTTAGCAGTGTGCTGCTCGCGATTGAGTATGAGAATGAACCGGAGTTTTCTTCACAGGCCGTGTTTACCTCCACCTTGTTTAGTATGTTTACTATTCCTGTTGTCATCTATTTTACGGGTTTTCTGTGAACATTCTTGGTCATACTGAATGATGCAGGAATTTCGACATTTTCCGGCGAATTGGTAAGTACATTTTACTAATTTAAAGGGGGCAGTTTTTGATGAAGTACCAATTTTGCCAGTATGTTACGATTGTGGACATGAATGAAGAAATTTTATCCGAGGTATTGTTTGAGCACGGGGAGTTCGAGTCTAACGCGCTTTCCATCGGTTCTTCCGTTCTGATTTATCAGTTGGGACTCAAGCAATTCGAGGTCGTTTATGACAAAAGAGAAGGCAAAATAGCCCGCAATAAAATTGTAGATATTGAGATCGATTTAATTACACATCCGACAGTCACGAAGGTTTACCTGGAGCCAGTACGCCTGATCGTTGGGCAGCATGATATCGGTGAAGTGGAATAAATTTAAGCTTTAATGAAGGGAAGTTTGGAAACGATGATGAAACTTTTTGTGCTGATCGGCAGCTTGAACGCGTTTCTTTCTGTTGCATTGGGCGCTTTCGGGGCACATATCTTGAAACAAAAATTAACGCCTGACAAACTAGAGGTTTTTCAAACCGGTGTGCATTATCACATGATTCATGCGGTTGCGTTAATCGCCATTGCCATTTTGTCAGACAAGCTTGGGAACACTTCGATGGTGAATGCTTCCGGATGGGCGATTTTTATCGGAATCATCTTATTCTCGGGCAGCCTATATGCGCTTAGCTTGACAGGAATCAAATTTTTTGGACCGATTACACCGCTTGGCGGCTTGAGTTTCTTAGTGGGATGGATTTTGCTGGCGATTGCCGCTCTAAAATAATAAAATTGGAAAGAGTCGGGAAATTCCGACTCTTTTTTCTTTATTTTGTGCCCTATTTGCAGGAAAAGCTCGACTTATGTAGAAAGTAGTAGATAACGCAAATGGTTTTAGAATACATATTGATTTTCCCATAGGTGTCGGATGAATCACACAAGGAAACAAGTGAAGTGCGGGCTTGTTTCTTTCATTGCGGCAAATTCGTTATGAAGATTAAGCGGGAGAAGGAACGGTAGTCCGTGCGACGCTTCCTATTACCTAGAGTGAGATTGTAAGAGGAGGCAAATTTGTGAAAAACCGGCTCTATATTGGCGGATATTTGATTGTCGCCATATTCGTAAGCCTTTACGTAAAGCCGTATGCTGTATGGATATGCGTTTTAGCCGCCCTGCCGCTGTTTATTCAGCTGTTGAGAAAAGAAAGGGACGTACAGCACTTATCAAAATCAGCTCTGCAGCATCACTCCTATCAGTATGTGCTGGATTCCTTATTTGAGCATAATCCGAATGCGATTGGCATTTTTGACCAAGAAGGGAAATTCATCCGGATTAATGCAGCGGCAGAAACGATCCTCGGATATTCGGCATCGGAATTGCTGGAGAAACGTTTCAGCCATTTTGTAACGCAAGAGCAGTATGAACTGACGATCAGCCAACTTCAACTGGCAACGGATGGAGAGCCGCTTACCTTTGAAACTTCTGTGTCTCATAAAAGCGGTTATCGGGTTGACTTGCATGCAACAGCCGTTCCCGTTCAACTGAGCACGGATGCCATGGGCTTTATCCTCATTTGCCAGGATATTACAGAACGTAAGCGCAGCGATGAACAAGTCCGTTATATGGCATATTACGATGACATGACGGGGCTGCCGAATCGGCGTATGTTTAGGGACCATCTGAATGAGCGATTGAGCCTGGCCAGATCAGCGGGGCAGCAGATCGCCGTCTTTTATCTGGATATCGATAGGTTCAAATTAGTCAACGATAGCTTCGGTTACGATTACGGCAACATGATGCTACTGCAGCTTGCTGAACGCTTCACAAGATGCATTACCGAAAATGATTATTTGGCACGGACCGAAGGCGATGAGTTTGCTTTTTTCTATACGAATGTCGCTGACTCCAATGATGTCATTGCTGTTATCGCAGAGATTAATCGCGTGCTGGAGAAACCATTTGTTCTTGAGCAATACGAGCTGCATGTTACAGCAAGTATTGGTGTCGCCATCTCTACGGCAGATGAGGAAGATGCAGATACACTGATGAAGTATGCCGATATCGCACTCGCTAGAGCGAAAGAGAAAGGGCGAAACGATTTCCAGATTTTCAACGCGGATATGAAATCCGTATCCATCAATCGCCTCAAGTTGGAGAATGAACTCCGCAGAGCGATCGCCTTGGAGGAGTTTGTTTTATTCTATCAACCACAGGTTGATATTGAGACAGGACGCATTGTCGGTGTAGAGGCGTTGATTCGCTGGAATCACCCGGAGAAAGGGCTGATCTCGCCGAACTATTTCATATCCTTTGCAGAAGAGTCCGGTTTGATCGTACCGATCGGAGAATGGGTGCTGCGCGCGGCATGTAAGCAAAATAAAGCCTGGCAAAATCAAGGCTTCTCCCCTATGCCGATTTCCGTGAATTTATCCATGCGGCAGTTTTTCCAACACAATCTGAAAGGCAAGATCTCTCATGTGTTGGAGCAAACGGGGCTTGATCCGCAGTATTTGGAGCTTGAAATTACGGAAAGCATGACAATGGATGTCGATCACGCGATTCAATCTCTGCTTGAGCTCAAAGAGCTGGGTGTTAACGTGAGCATTGATGATTTCGGGACCGGCTACAGTTCCTTATATTATTTGAAAAAGTTTCCGATTGATAAGTTGAAAATAGATCGTTCCTTTGTCCGTGATATTATGGTGGATCCCAACGACGCGGCTATCGTAACAACGATTATCGCCATGACGCGCCATCTGAATTTGAAAGTCATTGCGGAAGGTGTAGAAACGGAAGAGCAGCTGCACTTCCTGCATCAGAACCGCTGCAATGAAGTACAGGGCTATTGGTTCAGCCCGCCTGTGAACGCCGTCCAGCTGGAGAATATGCTAAGCCATGGCGTGCATGCCGCGGCTTCGGGTTAAGTCAAAGAGGATGTTCCTGGTCGATCAGGGAACATCCTCTTTGACTTAATAAGCGACGTAATCGTCGATTTCATTCAGTTTAAATGAGTAAACCTTCTTCTCATCCACATGATACACGGCAACGTTTTGATTGCTGCTGTCATAATTCAAAATCCGGCAGGGAAGATTGAGCTTAATGCCCTGACCTTTGATAACGGTTAGCCGAATCAATGTGTTGTTAGCTTTGAAGCCTTCTAGCTGTGTGATAATGTGATCGGCCGCTCCGCTTGGCGCTGTCGACGTTATCGGTGGTGCGGGAGCTGCAGGCGGGGGAGAAGTTACTGCCTTTTTGCCAGTATATGAAGGAGGCGTGCTCTCTTTTTTCGTTGTATTCATTTCAATTAGCTTACCGAGCTCGATGCCCTTGAGGATTTTGTAATCTTTGACCGTCTGTGCGTTAAGAAGATGTAGGAGCTTTTCCATCGCAAGACCATTTGTAGCCTCTTCAATTAAAATTTCTACAGTGAATAAGTGACCTGTGTGGTTCTGTTTACCTTGACTCATATGGCCTCCTTGCAGCCTAGAAATTGCTCATGTCCTAACTATAACATGTTATGATATCCAAATATAGATTGGTTTTTCATTCGTACAATTTTTTGTATACAAAAAGAGGAGGAACTTATGTCAAACAAAACGAATGCCTGCCGAATCCTCGATTCGCTCCATATTGCTTATTCGCTCCACGAATATGAATGGGATGAGGATCAGCTGGATGCCGCAACCGTTGCTGCTAAAGTGGAGCTTCAACCTAGTCAGCTGTACAAAACGCTCATCTTAAAAGGGGACAAGACAGGTGTCCTCGCAGCCTGCATTCCCGGCGACCAGGAACTGAACTTGAAGAGTCTCGCTTCCGTAAGCGGGAATAAAAAAATTGAAATGGTGCCTGTCAAAGACATTCAATCCCTTACAGGCTACATTCGGGGCGGAGTATCTCCGCTGGGGATGAAGAAGAAGTACCCCTTTTACCTGCATGCGACCGTGGAGTCCATGGAGCTGGTTAGCATCAGCGGCGGTCGTCGGGGGTTGCAGATTTTTCTGCGGGGGGAAGATTTGGTGACCGCCTCTGAGGGGCGGTTGGTGGACATAGCTTATTAGACAGAGGGACTGGGGGTTGCTCAGGAGTCTATGGGGCAGAGGCCATGCGCCGGCGAGGCAACGTGCGGCCAGATTTCGCGCGCGTTGGCTTGTGGGGGAGCTAGCGACAACGGTGTCGGAGCTAGTGAAACGCGTTAACGGAACTCATCGCCGCGGTTCGTGGAGAGCTAACGGACCGCAGAGCCGTTATTCTCGAAAAATGGCCCTCTTCGCAAATCTAACGGACTCCAGAGCCGCTAATTGATCAATAAGCAGCAAATTTCATGCTTTTTATGGAAATAGCAGCTGTGGAGTCCGTTAAAATTTGAAAATGGCTTATTTTCTTCGAATAAGGTCGCCTCAGTCCGTTAGCAGCCCAATAAGCGTTGCGCAACTACGTAAAACGCAAACCACCGCGTCACTCCTCCACGCTTGATTATCGCTAACGGACCCCACAGCCGTTATTCTCGAAAAATGGCCCACTTTTGCAAACCTAGCGGACTCCAGAGCCGTTAATTGATCAATAAGCAGCAAAATTTCACGCTTTTCATGAGAATAGCAGCCGTGGGGTCCGTTAAAATTTGATACTGGCCTATTTTCTCCGAATAAGGGCCGCTCGGTCCGTAAAGTTTTCGTACGGCGCAAATCCCGAGCTCGTCCTGGCTCTCGGTCCTTAAGCACCTCGAAGTTCCATCGGTCCTTAAGCACCTCGAACGACCCAAAAATTCTTTTTCCACCAAACATCACACCGTACTAGCCGCACGCGCATATACTACCGTAAGACTGCAAAGAGGAGCTGTGCAGAGCATGATGCGCGTTGAACCTATTCTCCTTGAGGGACATACTGCAATTGCGATAGAGGTTAAATTGCCCAAGACGACGCTGCTGGTAGTAACGACAGATAAAGGATACATTATGTGCGGCGCGTTAGACGTTGCATTGCTCAACGAGCGTTTGAGCGAACGCAACATTGTCGCGGCAAGAGCTACTGGCGTTCGCACGATTGAGGAGCTTCTGGAAGCTCCGCTAGAATCGGTGACGTACACGGCGGAAGACCTGGGCATTTATGCTGGCATGACGGGAAGGGAAGCCATTTTAAAAATGATGTAAAGGTCTGCATTCGGCGACGGCAACTTACGGAAATAGAACGCTTCGGATCAGCAGATCCGGGCGTTTTTCTATTTATTTTTCTATTTTTTATCGGCAAATTGAACAAAGGCTGTCCGTTTTCGTTGTGCAAAAAAACAAAAATGAAAGGGAAAGGCGATTTACCTGCAATTTCCTGAGTATTTTTCTAAACACAGGCGTTGTCATTTTATTGACCAGATGTTAAAATATGATTCGTTCCATACATAGCACGGGGGGAATTTTAATGAAAAAAATATCATTTCTTGTATTAACAGCAGCGCTAGTTATCGGATTAACAGGTTGTGGGGCTAAAGATAGCGGAGCCGGCGGCACGAAGTACAAATTTGCGACAGATGCTGCTTATGCGCCAATGGAATATATGGACAAAGACAAGATGACCGGTTTTGACGTCGATTTTCTTGCAGAAGTTATGAAAGAAGCAGGACTTTCCTACGATTTAACGAATACAGGTTGGGACACGATGCTTACAAGTGTTAAACAAGGCAAAGAGTACCAAGCTGGTATTTCCAGCGTTTCGATCACGGATGAGCGTAAACAATCCTACGACTACTCCATCCCGTATTTCGAATCCACCAACATGATTCTGGTCAAAGAAGGCAGTCCGGTCAAAAGCGCGACAGACCTGAAAGACAAGAAGGTTGCTGTTCAAATCTCCACGACAGCTGATACGCTTATGAGCAAAATTATGGGTGAGAAAAATCCATCCTTGAAACGTCTTGATAACAACACGCTTGCGCTGTTGGAGCTTGAAAATAACGGTGTAGACGCAGTTGTAGCAGATATCGCGATCGTTCGTGAATATGTGAAAAACAACCCGAACAAAAAATTCGTAACGATTGCCGATCCTAAAAACTTTGAGTCCGAATACTACGGCATCCTGCTTCCAAAAGGCAGCGAGCTGAAAGCGAAGCTTGACCCGGCAATCAAAAAAGTGATTGAAAACGGGGCTTATGCCAAAGTATACAAAAAATGGTTCGGTCAAGAGCCAGACACGAAGAAGTTACTTGAACAAAAATAAGAAGAGAAGCAGCATGCGTGACTTCAACCTTACGCATGCTGTTGTTCTGTTATCGGCATAATAAGGTAAGAAAGGAAGTGTGGAATGGAGTTTCGTTTTGATATTATTATTGAATATTTACCTCTTTTATTAAAAGGTACGCTATGGACCATTGGGATATCCATTTTATCCATTTGTTTCGGCTCCGTGCTGGGTCTGGCAGTTGGACTAGGCAAAATGTCTCACCGTGGCTACTTAAGATGGCCAACAAGCATCTACGTGAACTTTTTCCGCGGCACGCCGCTGTTGGTGCAAATTTTGCTCGTTCATTTCGGGGTCGTTCCCTTATTTCTAGGTACAACCAATGCCATCATTGCTTCTATCGTTGCTTTATCTTTGAATTCCGCAGGATATATGGCCGAAATTTTCAGAGCAGGTATTCAGTCCATCGATAAAGGCCAGACAGAAGCCGCGCATTCGCTAGGTATGACGCATTATCAAACGATGAAAAAGGTCATTTTGCCGCAAGCGATCAAGCGGATGATTCCTCCATTTGGGAATGAGTTTATCGTATTGATCAAGGATTCCTCCCTGTTCGCAATTATTGCTGCACCGGAATTGATGTATTGGTCGAATGCGATGCGCAGCCAATATTTCGCTGTATGGGAGCCGTATTTGACGGCAGCATTGATTTATTTCATCCTCACTTATTCTCTAAGCAAGCTGCTTAGCTATGTGGAAAGGAGAGTGTAGAGATATGACCGCAATGATTGAAGTTAGAAATCTTCAAAAAGCTTTCGGCAATAACGTTGTTTTGCGGGATATTTCCGCAGATATTCAGCACCAAGAGGTTTTGGTCGTGATTGGTCCTTCGGGATCGGGGAAGTCGACGTTTCTGCGTTGTCTGAACCTTTTGGAGCAGCCTAATGGCGGTTCCATCAAGGTTGAGGGGAAGAACATCATGGACCCGACGAATAAAATCAATGAGATCCGCATGGAGCTCGGCATGGTGTTCCAACGTTTTCATCTTTTCCCGCATATGAAAGTTATTGATAATATTATTCTGGCGCCGATTCAAGTACGTAAATGGCCGGAGGATAAAGCGCGCAAAAAAGCGTTGGAGCTTCTAACGAAAGTTGGGCTCGCTGATAAAGCTGATGCTTATCCCGATTCGCTTTCCGGAGGTCAAGCGCAGCGTGTCGCGATTGCTCGCGCACTTGCGATGGAGCCGAAGATTATGCTGTTCGATGAGCCGACATCCGCGCTGGATCCCGAAATGGTCGGAGAGGTGCTGGCCGTTATGAAGCAGCTGGCGAAGGAAGGGATGACGATGGTTGTCGTGACCCATGAAATGGGCTTCGCCCGCGAGGTCGGCGACCGCGTTATGTTTATGGAGCAAGGCGTTATTGTTGAAGAAGGCAACCCGAAGCAAATTTTTGAAAACCCGCAACAAGAGCGGACGAAGTCGTTTTTGTCCAAAGTGCTTTAGTACGGTGAATAAGAATAGTAGAAGCAGCAAAAAGGGGCTATCACATTGGGGCAGAAATGACCTGATGGGTGGCTCCTTTTTTTCTGTCTATCTTTTTGGCAAAAAATAGATTTATAATGTGTAAAGGCTTTCATTTAGAAGGAGATCCAAGATTTAGGATAAAAATGAGGTGCTAACTTTGACGATGCAGGTAGATCAGGTGCCAATGGTGCAAGCTGTCGGTGTTACGCGAGTGTTTGGAAAAGGATCGGGAGCGGTCCACGCATTGCGGGGAGCTCATCTCAGCATTCCCAAAGGCCGGCTTGTGGCCTTGCGCGGAAGATCAGGGTCCGGCAAGACAACGCTGCTCAATATTCTCGGGGCACTCGATCATCCTTCGGAAGGCGCCGTTTATTTGGAAGGCTTGGAGATCAGCAGCCTATCCGAGGCCAAGCGCAATGAAGTCAGACGGAAGCAGATCGGTCTTATTTTTCAATCTTTTGCTTTAGTTCCTTATATGTCCGCGTACGAGAATGTTGAATTTGGTTTGCGCATTTCGGGTATTCCTCCCAAGCATTATAAACAATTAGCGGAAGAAGCACTGGATTTCGTCGGTTTGAAAATGAGAATGAAACATCGTCCTTATGAACTTTCTGGCGGCGAGCAGCAGCGGGTTGCGATTGCCAGAGCGATCGCTCACAAACCCAAGTTGATTTTGGCCGATGAACCAACAGCAGAGCTGGACAGCAGAATGGGGCTTCAAGTGCTGAAATTATTCAAAGATTTGGTGCAAGAAGGAATGACCATTATTTTGACCACGCATGATCTCGCAATTATGGAAATTGTAGATAAAGTGTATGCATTGGAGGATGGTGCCATTGTCGATGAAGGTTAATCCATTTGCGTCTAAGCTCGTTCTGATCACGGGAGTTGTGCTAGTTCTGGCAGGGTGTTCCCTATTGCCCAAAGAAGAGGAGGCGCTGAAGCCGCCATTAGTCAAACCGGTGAAAGAAAACTTTGAACTTTATGAAGTGAAGAAAGGCAACATCACGAAAAAAGCGGTTTTTATGGGGACGTTCAAGTCTAGTCAAACGAGCAATTACTATTTTAAAGAGTCTGACCATCACTTATCTGGTTTGCGCGTCAAATTAGGCGATGTGGTTAAGCCGGGCGATGTGCTTGCTGAGCTGGAGCAGGGGGACCTGGTAACAAGGATTGCTCTGCAGAAACTGAATTTGGAGAAAGCCCAGATCGCCAGTGTGCAGTCCAGGCAAGCTGATCCTGACCAAACGCTTGCCCTGCGTTTAAAGGATATCGATATTGAAGCTGCGCAGCTGCAATTGAGATCCTTGCAAGATCAGTTGGATAAGACAAGGTTAGTAGCAGAGACCGGCGGTGTTGTCACTTTTGTAACGGATGCACAGCAAGGAAGTGTCATAGACGCCTTTAATACGCTTGTGGTTCTGTCCGATCCTGAGCATGTGGAGCTCTCTTATGAAGCTACAGACGTTGGAACACTTACGGGTATAGAAGTTGGTATGAACGTAGAAGTCAAGCTTGCGAAGTCTGGGAATACGGTACAAGGGAAAGTGCTGCGCACACCCTCAAGCTCGCCGCCAACAGATAACAAGGCACAAGCCGAAAGAAACGCCAAAACAATTATTATTGGGGTTCCTGCCGGAACAGAGGGTGCAGAGATCGGAGCGTCCGGGGATATGACGATTATTGTTGAGCAGCGGGAGAACGTCATCGTAATCCCGAGGAAAGGTCTTCGGACTTATTTGGGCAGAGATTATGTGCAAGTGCTGAATGGGGAGAGCCGAAAAGAAGTGGATGTTGAAAAAGGCCTTGTTACCCCAACGGAAGTTGAGATCCGGACGGGACTTAAGGAAGGCCAAAATGTCATTTTGGAGAACTAGATCAATTTAGGAGGATGGCAATGGCTTTACTTCTGATGATTCTCCGTAAAATGGTTAAAAATCGCTGGCTCGAGCTGAGTTTATTAGTGGGGCTTATTATTTCCGTAGCTCTTGCAAGCTCGATGCCTATTTATACGCACGCCATTTTACAGCGCATGTTGATTAAGGACTTGGAAGTTCTGCAAGCAGACACCACGCAATTTCCGGGGCAAGTGTATGACTACGCGTACTTTGTGAGATCTGAGAAGGAGCCGGAGGAAGATCGTCTTCTCGCGGAAACCGATGCTTTTTTGACGGAAAAAAGTAAGGCATTTGGCGTGCCTATCCTGCTTTCAACGACCACGCGGAGTACGATGAACTTCAATTTTAAACCGAGTGATCCGAGTAAAGTCGACCCTAGCGTGAAGCGTCTGGGTGAACTGACAACGATGTCGGAGTTAGAAAAGCATATTCGGCTCGTTGATGGTGTTATGCCTTCCGCAGAGCCCGTGAACGGCGTATATGAAGCATGGGTGTTCCCTGAGCTGCTAACGGAGATGAAAATTGTACTTGGTAATGAATTAACCATCCAAGACGAGGATCTGAAACAAACGATACGCATTAAACCCGTTGCGGTCATTGATCGCAGCGATTATGCCGATCCTTATTGGACGAATAATACGTATGACTTGCGTTCAAGATTTTTCATTCCTTTTGGACTATTTGAGAAAGAGATTACGAATAACAAAGCGTTTACTAGTCTGTATTGCTTTTGGAATTACGTACTCGATTATCATCAATTAAAGTTGGAGGGGTTGGGAGCTTATACCGCTGCACATGCACAAATGGAAGGCTATTTAAGCAGTCGGTTCAATTCTTATAAAGCGGAGAATCCTTCGCTTCCTACCTTGAAAGTGTACGGCGAAAAAGAGAAGAAATTAAGAATGATGTTATGGTCACTGAACGTGCCCGTCAGCATTTTGTTAGCCTTTTATTTATTCATGGTGGCCAATTTGATTACAGAGAGGCAGAAAACAGAAATTGCCGTTCTGCGAAGTAGAGGAGCAAGCCGTACACAAATTATTTTAGGTTATGTGCTGGAGGGAGCCTTGCTGGGAGGAATTGCTCTTCTGGTAGGACCGGCCATTGGCATGCAGTTGACCAAAATCTTGGGCGCCTCCAATGGGTTTCTAGAGTTTGTACAGCGCGCTGCAATGGAAGTGAAGCTGAATCAGGAAGCTTACCAATATGCTTTGGTCGCTGTGGTGGCATCGGTTTGCATGACGCTCATTCCGGCTGTTATCGCGACGCGCACGACCATTGTCGGCCATAAGCAATCGCTTGCCAGGAAAAATAAGCTTTCTTTTGTTCATAAAATATTTCTCGACATTGTCTTACTTGCGGTATCCATTTATTTATTGCAGAGCTTTAATCGACGGATGTCTGATCTGGTAGCTCTTGGGCTGGATTCCATGGACATGAAAGTCGATCCCCTCCTTTTTGTTGTACCGGCCTTATTCATATTTGCAATGGGCTTGTTCCTCCTGCGGATTTATCCGTGGGTGATTCAACTGATCTATACGGTGGGGCGCAAATGGTGGCCGCCTTATCTGTATTCGACGCTCCTTCAGGTAGGCAGGTCTACTACCCAGTACCAATTTATCATGCTGTTTATTGTGATGACATTGGCCACCGGTTTGTTTAGTGCAAGCGCAGCCAGGACGATGAACAAAAACATCGAAGAGAAGATCCGCTATACGAATGGGAGCGATATTGTTTTGCAGACGCCATGGGATAACGACGCTCCACCGCCACAGTCAGGCCCTTCTGGACCTGCGGGTGAATCGAGTTCTCCTGCTAATGAAGTTGCCGTGAAAAAAAGAGTGCAATATACGGAGCCGCCGTTTCTCCCATTTACCCAACTGACGGGTGTAGAATCTGCTGCTCGTGTTTTTCAGAAGAAAGATGCTTACCTCTCAATCGGCAAAGAAACGAAGCGGACAACGCTGATGGGCATCGATACGGATGAATTCGGCCAAACGGCCTGGCTACGCGATCAATTGCTGGATCATCACTTCTACGATTATTTGAATTTGCTCGCCGGGGATTCCAAGGCTGTGCTTATTTCCAGGTCCATTGCTGAAGAAACAGGAGCCAAAGTTGGCGATACGGTGAATATTGGCTGGGGGGATGTAAGAGGAACCTCATCCATCGTCTATGGAATTATCGACTACTGGCCAAGCTGGAATCCTAATCCGATATTGACGGCTTCGTCGAGTAGCGGGAGCACGTCAGGCACGGCAAAGAAGACGAAAGTGGATGCGCCTAAGCTAGTCGTGGGACATCTTTCTTACTTCCAAAATAATTTGGCTGTGGAACCCTATGAGGTATGGCTTAAGCTGAAACCTGACATGACCAGTCAAGCTTTGTATGAAGCGCTAGAGCTTAAGAATATCAAAATTACCAGCTTGGTTGATACGAAACAGATGTTAGTCCGTTCCAAAAATGATCCCTTTCAACTGGCCGTGAACGGCGTTATGACGCTTGGCTTCTTGATTGCGATCGGCATCAGCTTCATGGGATTCCTTTTATACTGGGTGCTCTCCCTATCCGGTCGAATTCTACAATTTGGCGTGCTGCGCGCGATGGGAATTTCTTATGCGCAATTGATCGGGATGCTGGTTGCCGAGCAGCTCTTAACCTCCGGCGCAGCCGTCCTGATCGGGATGATCACAGGGAATACGGCCAGCCGTTTATTCGTTCCATTGTTCCAATTAACGTTTGACTCATCGAGTCAAGTGCCGCCTTTTCAAGTGAGTTTCGATCCTAACGATCAGCTGCATTTATACGTCATTGTTTTAGTGATGATAGGGATTGGACTGCTGCTGCTTGGCGGGATGCTCTCCAGAATTAAGATTCATCAAGCCATTAAGCTTGGGGAGGATTAAGCATGATCCACTGTGAAAATTTGGTTAAAATATATAAGGCTGCCGATCTTGAAGTTGTCGCTTTGCAGGGGCTTGACCTCCACGTTGAGGAAGGGGAACTGATGGCGATTATCGGAAACAGCGGCAGCGGGAAATCGACGTTGTTGAATATGCTGGGAGGGCTGGATCGGCCCTCAGCAGGTAATCTCCATGTGGATGGGAAGGATTTGCTGAAGTTTAAGGAAGCTGATCTGGTCAAGTATAAAAGGGAAACCGTTGGTTTCGTCTGGCAAAATAATGCGAGGAACCTGATTCCTTATTTGACAGCTTTGGAAAATGTGGAGCTGCCCATCCTTCTTCAAGGGCGACGCAAGCGCCACCGTGCTTTGGAGTTGCTGGAAGCTGTAGGTTTGAGCCATCGTAGAAGCAATAAGCTTAATGAGCTCTCTGGCGGGGAGCAGCAGCGTGTCGCTATTGCAATTGCGCTTGCGAATCAGCCCAGGCTCCTGCTGGCGGATGAACCCACGGGATCTGTTGATACGAAAATGGCGAATCAAATTCTTGATCTTTTTCGTGAGCTGAACCGCAGCTTTGGATTAACTGTTGTGATTGTTACGCATGACCCGCTTTTAGCCAAGAAGGTGGACCGGGTGGTTGCCATTCGGGACGGCAAAACGTCCTCGGAGATTCTAAGGCGCAAATCCTATCAAGAGGAATTGCTGGAGCTTGAACAAGGCATCCTGGCTGCCGAAGAGGATTCCCATGTGGAATATGCCGTTGTTGATAAAGCGGGCAGACTGCAAATTCCGGCCAATTTCCTCGACTCGATTGGAGCTTCACGGACGAATAAGGTGCGCGTTGCTATGGAGGATGGAAGGATCGTCCTGTTACCGCCAGATAAGACATAGGGGGAATGAAAGGAATACCTTCTTTACTATGAAACAAGTATAGAAAAAAATGCCGATATGGTATATTGACTATGACTAGATATTTCCATTAGAATGAATACATAGTATTCCAGTAGGAATTATCGAGTTAATATCCGCGAATCCATCGACCATCCAAGGAGGCATGTGCAATGTCAGGTTCAAAACGCCAGTACTTACCGGAAACACTAGCTATTCATGCAGGTCAAGAGATCGATCCTGCAACCAATTCAAGAGCTGTTCCGATTTATCAAACAACGTCTTACACTTTTAACGATACGGACCACGCCGCGAATTTATTTGCGCTCAAAGAGTTTGGTAATATTTATACGCGAATTATGAATCCAACGACCGATGTTTTTGAAAAACGGATTGCTGCACTGGAAGGTGCTCCAGCGGCACTAGCCGTAGCGTCCGGGCAGGCTGCTATTACGTTTGCCATTTTGAACATCGCGGAAGCCGGCGATGAAATCGTATCCGCAGCTTCCTTGTATGGCGGAACTTATAATTTATTTTCAAATACACTAGCTAAACTTGGAATTAAGGTTAAGTTCGTTGACCCAAGCAATCCGGAAAATTTCCGCAGCGCTATTACGGATAAAACAAAAGCAGTTTACGCCGAGTCGATCGGCAATCCCAAAGGAGATATCCTTGATATCGAAGCTGTGGCGGCTATTGCACATGAGAATGGGATTCCATTGATTGTCGATAATACATTCCCAAGTCCTTACCTCCTAAGACCCATCGAGCACGGCGCTGACATCGTGGTTCACTCGGCAACGAAATTTATTGGCGGCCACGGAACGACGATCGGCGGCGTCATTGTTGACAGCGGCAAGTTCGATTGGGTAGCAAGCGGCAAATTCCCGGGCCTGACGAAGCCTGATCCGAGCTATAACGGTGTTGTCTACACAGATGCTGTAGGGCCAATTGCCTATATTATCAAAGCAAGAGTTCAGTTGCTTCGCGACTTGGGTGCCTCACTGTCACCAAACAGCGCGTTCTTGCTCCTGCAAGGACTGGAGACCCTGCATTTGCGTCTGGAACGCCATAGCTCGAATGCCCTGAAAGTGGCTCAATATTTGGAGTCTCATGATGCTGTAGAGTCGGTAAGCTATTCAGGGCTGGAAAGCCATCCTTCCCATCCGCTTGCCCAGAAGTATTTGCCTAAAGGTCAAGGGGCTATCTTGAGCTTTGAGATCAAAGGCGGCGTTGATGCGGGTAAGAAGCTGATTCATTCTGTCGAGCTCTTCTCACATTTAGCCAATGTTGGAGATTCCAAATCACTCATTATTCATCCGGCCAGCACGACGCACGCCCAATTGAATGAACAGGAACAAATTTCCGCAGGTGTGACTCCTGGACTTATTCGTTTATCCGTTGGAACGGAAGCTATTGAAGATATCATCTATGATCTAGAGCAGGCAATTGCTGCAAGTCAAGCCTAAGCAAACGCTGCGAAACAGAATAAACTTGTAACCAACTACTGTTAGGCATAAAATATGAGAAGGCTGCGATTTAGGCGCAAAACCTAGATGGCAGTCTTTTTTACGTTGAAATTCGACTTCATGCAACTTTTACTGGAGATGAGAAGTCTATTTCAAGTGTAAGTTTTTCAATTTCGAGGAGGCATTCACCTGAGCATGAACAAAATGACAACATACTCGCTCGCCCTGCTAGTGGTGTTATCCATACTAGCGGGATGCGGCAAAGAGGAAGCTGTACCAAGCACGAGCCCAGCTGCCAGCGCGACGACAACGGCTACACCCAATACGGCGACTTCCACAACATCGCCTGTCACAACGGCGACAGCTTCGCCGCAAACAAGTGCTAAGCCGGTTCAGAATCCCTCGGCTTCTCCGAAGGCATCCAGCACACCTTCCAAAAGCGATGGACTTCAAGTCATTGCCAAGCCGGAAAGTGTAACGGTCCTTGTGAATAAACAATTTTCACTTCCTTCAAGCTATGAGCCGACGGATTTGGTCTATCCGGATATCCCTTTTACATTCGCGGAGAAGATTGAAAAACGCAAAATGCGCAGCGTCGCAGCGGAAGCGATTGAAAAGCTGGTTGCAGGCGCAAAAAAGGATGGAATCAACATAGCGGGCGTCTCGGCTTATCGGTCCTATGCCACGCAGAAGTCGCTATTCCAACGTTACGTTCAGAAGGATGGCGAGGAGAAAGCGAAGATGTACAGTGCCGTGCCGGGAACCAGTGAGCATGAAACGGGACTTGCGATCGATGTATCCGGCAGTGATGGGAAATGTGCCGCGGAAGACTGCTTTGGTGGGACCAAAGAAGCGAATTGGCTGGAGAAGCATGTCCAGGAGTACGGATTTGTGATCCGCTATCCCAAGGGAAAAGAGAAAATTACCGGCTACCAATACGAGCCATGGCACATTCGGTATGTAGGTGTTGATACGGCCAAGGATATGGTTGCCAAAAAGATGACGATGGAAGAGTACTACAATGCAGTGCCTGTAAGCAAGTAAAGTGATGTCGTTATTTTGCACCCTCGTCTGTCGCTAATTCGAAATTTATCAAGCTGCTTAGGCATGTTAAAATGAAGCCAAGTCACTTATTTGGAGGTTAACATGATTAAAGTAGCAATGTTAAGTTTTTGGCACGTGCACGCAAGGGACTATGCAAAACAGGTTACTGAGCACAAAGATACCGAGATTGTAGCGGTATGGGATGAAATTCCTGAGCGCGGACAAGCAGAAGCGTCGCAGCGTGGTGTTGCCTTTTATACGGATCTTGCTGAGTTACTGGCAAATAAGGATATTGACGGCGTCGTTGTAGACACACCGACAAACATGCACCGTGATGTGATGGTTGCCGCTGCCAAGGCGGGTAAACATATTTTTACGGAGAAAGTTATTGCTCCAACGTTACATGAAGTGAATGAAATTTTGGACGCGGTGAATGAAGCCGGTGTAACTTTGACTGTTTCATTGCCGCGTTTGAATCCAACGTATACATTAGCGGTTCAAGAGATTATTGAGAAGGAACTGCTGGGCCAGATTACTTTGGTGCGCACTCGTCTATCCCACAATGGCGGTATTTCGACAGATGCGAATCCGAAAGGCTGGCTGCCTGAGCATTTCTATAATGCTGAACAATGCGGCGGCGGCGCGCTAATCGATCTTGGCTGTCATCCGATGTATCTAACTCGTCTATTCTTGGGTCTTCCTGAATCTGTAAGCGCTTCTTATGGTTATGTGACGGGTAGAGAAGTTGAAGATAATGCTGTAGCTACGCTTCAATATGCGAATGGCGCCCTAGGCATCGTAGAAGCTGGTTTTGTGAACGCTCACTCACCATTCGTGATTGAAGTTCATGGCACAGAAGGCAGCGTGCTGTACTCTGATCATGACGGAAGAGTTCTGGTGCGCACGAGAAAAAATGCTGACGCTGGCTGGACAGCCTATGAGAATGGGCCGAAAGAGAAACCGTCTGCTTTTGATCAATGGGTAGCTCACATTCAAAACGGAACAAAAGCCACTGAAAATATTCAATTGGCTGTGGACTTAACGAAGCTGATGGAGGCTTCCAACCGCTCCGCCGGGTCCAAACAACAAGTACGAATTGATTCTCTGGCTCAGTAATACATCATCTGCACAGAATGGATGGAGGTTCAGCATGAGTCAGCCCTTTTACTTCGAACCGATGCTTGAAAATCCAACGGCTCTTGATCGTTTGGACTTGCGATTTCGGTGGGGATCTTACGGAATCCGTGTGCTTCGCTGTCATCTGACCTCCTTTCCGGCTGGAACGGTAATCGATTTCCATCATCATTCCGAATTCGAGTTTCATTACATCCCTAGCGGAAAAGGCAAAGTCATCCTGGATGGAGTTACCCATCCTTTGCAAGAAGGGATGCTGTATGTCACAGCTCCGGGGGTTTTGCACCGCCAAGAGGCGGATGAACACGAGAAGATGGATGAGTTGTGCTTGCATGTTGATTTTGTACGGCTGGAAGGGTCACCGCTGGACGGAGACGCTGGAAGCGAATCGCAGGCTTGGGGCGAAGCGTGGGAGATTGCAGAGGCAGATGCATGCATCAAGCAGCTAAGCGAGCTTCCGCATCTTCCTGCCTTTGACCGTCAGGAAGCGATGAAATGCTTTCTGGTCGCCTTTGAAGCTTGGCGGGACAACCAGCTCGGCCAGTATACGATCATCAAGCAATCGATTATCCAGATGCTGCTCAGAACCATCGGCGCTTACAAAGCGGATCATCAGGGGCTCGATTTGCCGTCACGCGATATGAAAAGCTACCGCTATCAGCTGGCGGTACAGTTCATCGAAGACAACTTCCGGCGTCCGTTGACACTGGAAGGCGTTGCCGAGCGGCTGCAAATCTCCTCGCGGCAGCTTCAGCGCATCTTTAAAGAACAAGCGAACATTTCATTCAGCGAATATTTGGAGCAGGTTCGTTTAAAGCATGTGTGCACAGAGCTGTTGCAGACTACGATGACCTTGGAGAAAATCGCCGAGAAGAGCGGCTTTGCTTCCAGCAATTATTTGCATTATGTTTTCAAAAAAGCGCATGGCGTCACGCCAAACCGGTATCGTGAGCGCCTGCATGGATAAGAAAAAGGCTGTTTCTGCCGCTATCTTAGTTGAGTTCAACTAGGATGTGGCAGGCACAGCCTTTTTTTAGTTGGTGGGTCATTTAAAGGGG
This sequence comes from Paenibacillus chondroitinus NBRC 15376, assembly GCF_004000765.1. Lineage (GTDB taxonomy): Bacteria > Bacillota > Bacilli > Paenibacillales > NBRC-103111 > Paenibacillus_E > Paenibacillus_E chondroitinus. The sequence goes on from NZ_BILW01000027.1 coordinate 92,244, forward strand.
GCGGACGATGCCAGGGGCGGGCGGGC
>NZ_BILW01000028.1 GCF_004000765.1 Paenibacillus chondroitinus NBRC 15376
GGCGAGCCGGTGGCGGGCGAACTGCCGCTGCCAGAGGCGTGGCAGCCGGAGCTGAGCCGCGTCGAACGTGACGCGGCCAAATGGCTGCGCATCCTGCCTTGGCTGGATGCGGGCGAAAGCTCCCTCCGTCAGACGTTGACGGAGGAAGAGGCTTGGCGCTTCCTCGCAGAGGGAAGCGTGCGGCTTGTGGAGGCCGGGACCAGTGTATTCCTCCCGGCCTGGTGGGATCGCATCCGCAAGATGAAGCCGAAGCTGCGAGCGAAGATCAAGTCTTCCGTCGGTTCGGGACGGGAGACGATGTTCGGGCTCACCCAGCTGATGCAGTTCGACTGGAAGCTGGCTGTGGGTGATCTGGAGCTGACCGAGGAAGAGTTCCGCCAGCTGCTGGAAGAAAAGCGCAAGCTGATCCAGATTCGCGGCAATTGGATTCAACTCGATCCGAAGTTCATGGCGCAGGTCGAACAGATTATGAAGCAAGTACAGAAGAAGCAAGGCCTCTCCTTCCGCGACGTGCTGGAGCTGCACTTCGCAGGCGATGCCGCCGGGCTGCTGCCTGCGGAAGATGATCCCGATGCGATGCGCTACATCGAGATGGAAGTCGAGCTGAACGAGCAGCTGCGCCACATGGTCGATCAGCTGACTCAAACGGCGGCGATTCCTACCGTGGAACCGCCGCCAAGCTTCCAAGGCTCGCTGCGCCACTATCAAGTGGACGGCATCTCTTGGCTGTTGTTCTTGCGCCGTTTCGGCCTTGGCGGCTGTTTGGCCGATGATATGGGTCTCGGTAAAACGATCCAGTGGATCACTTACCTGCTCACCGTCAAAGAAACTGAGCAGCCTGCGGCACCTTCTCTGCTGATCTGTCCTACCTCTGTTCTTGGCAACTGGCAGATGGAGCTGAAGCGCTTCGCCCCTTCGCTCAAGGTACATCTGCATTACGGGCCTCAACGGTTCAAAGGAGCCGCGTTCACGGAAGCTGTCGGCAAAGTTGATTTAGTACTAACTTCTTATACGCTGTCCCATCTGGATGAGGCGGAGCTGGGTGAAATCACTTGGAACTCCATCTGTCTGGACGAAGCGCAAAATATAAAAAATGCTTATACCAAGCAAGCCTCGGCGATTCGCCGTTTGAACGCTTTCCATCGCATTGCCTTGACCGGTACGCCGATTGAGAATCGGCTCACGGAATTATGGTCGATCTTCGACTTCGCGAACCCCGGCTATCTGGGCACGGTGCGAGAGTTTACGCATCGTTATGTGAATGCGATCGAGAAAACGCGCGATGTTGAGATTATCAACAAGGTTCAAAAATTGATCCGTCCCTTCCTGCTGCGCCGCGAGAAGAAAGATCCGGCGATTCAGCTCGATCTGCCGGAAAAAAACGAGTCCAAAACGTTTATCTCATTGACCGCCGAGCAAGGCTCGTTATACGAAAACTACATCCAGGACATGTTCGACCGGTTGGATACGCTCTCCGCCATGGAGCGGCGCGGACTCATTCTCGCCGCGCTGACAAAGCTCAAGCAGGTGTGCAACCACCCCGCCTTGCTGCTCAAGGAAGGGCCGTCCGCGCCATGGAGCGGACGTTCCAACAAGCTCGAGCGCCTGCTTGAGATGGTGCAAGAGCTGCGCCAGGAAGGCGACAAATGCTTGATTTTCACGCAGTTTGTCGAGACCGGCAACCTGCTTCAGCATGTGCTGCAGCAGGAGCTGGGGGAGACCGTGTTGTTCCTGCATGGCGGAACAACCAAAGCGGGTCGCGATGAGATGATCGCGAACTTCCAGGACAATGCTGAGCGGCCGGCAGAGGAACAGCGAAATGTGTTTATTCTTTCGCTGAAGGCCGGTGGCATCGGGCTCAATCTAACGGCGGCGAATCATGTGTTCCACTATGATCGCTGGTGGAATCCCGCCGTCGAGAATCAAGCGACGGACCGCGCCTTCCGCATCGGGCAGACGCGCCATGTGCAGGTGCACAAGTTCGTCACGCTCGGCACGCTCGAAGAGCGCATCGACGAGATGATCGAGCGCAAGCTCGGCCTGAGCCAGCAGATCGTCGGCACGGGTGAGAACTGGATCACCGAGCTGTCGACTGACGAGCTGCGCGACTTGTTCTCGCTGCGGCGCGAGTGGGTCGAGGCTTAGAAGGCGATACTCGTTCTCCAGAGGGGCGTGCATTGATTGTCGCAATATAAGGGAACCGTAGGCCTCTATTTAGGCTAAAATTGAATTTTCACAGTTCCAGGGGAACTACGGGGCCTTATTTCAGTGAAATCGGCGCGTTTCTAACCGAAATGGAGCAAATAGAGGAACGTAGTTCCTCTACATTGCTCAGATGGCTATTTTAGGTAAAATAGAGCCCTGTAGTTCCCCTGTACTGTGGAGGTCCCCTATCCACACAAAAAGACCGTCTAGGCCAAAGTGCCAGACGGTCTTTTCTATCTAACCTAGATCAGTAAATCCAAAAACAAATAGTACCCATCACCCAGCGCACAGGAATAGGTCTGAATCTGATGCGAGGTATCCAGATCTGTGTATACTTGTGATAAAATCCCCTGCTTTTGCAGGTTCATCATGAGGATGTTGGAGATGAAATACGGGCGCCACGTCCAGTTCGCCCCGCGATAACTGTCGTCTTTGTTCCAGGCATCGTCTTTGCGAATGTAGTTGGAAGAAATTTGATAGCCATCCTCCATGCAGATGTAGATCCGTATGCAGTTTTCAGTCACGGTGGTGATCGTATATTCAATAAGCACATCAGCGTCTTCTGCCGATATAATGCGAATAGCCGATTGGGTGACTGCTTCCAAGCTTTGATGAATGGCAGAGAGATGGCGGTTCCGCTGAAATTCCCCTTGGCTAAAGAGGCCCATCTCCTCTTTCAGCATGGGTTTAAACCCATCTTTATGCTGTAAATACGGCTCTGCCTTCGAAAAGAGATAACCCTGCACATATCTCGCACCAACTTGCAGTGCGCTGTGCAGCTCTTGCTTCGTTTCAATGCCCTCGACCAGCAGGGAGGCGCCCATTTGAGCCGCCAAGATGGAAAAAGATTGCATCAATGCCTTGTAACCCGCATGAATCGCGCTTTTTTTCAGTATATTAAGATCGATTTTCAATATTTTTGGCTGCAAACTGGCGATGCGATCGAAATTGCTAAACCCGCTGCCTACATCGTCTATCGCAATAATACAGCCGAATTGCCGATATAACTCTACAATTTGAGTAAGCTCTTGCAGCTTTCCTGTAAATTCTTCTTCGGTTACTTCAATCACGATACGCGCAGGATTAATGTCATATTTCCGCAATAGTTCAATCGTCGGCAGCACGCCTGTGCGCTTATAAGTCCGATAGATCCATGAGGGTTTTAAGTTAATGAATAATAAACTTTCATCATGCGTAGAGGCAAGCTGTTCAATAGCCCGCTCTCTTAAGTGTCGATCAATGAGAAGCTGCACATCTTCCGGAATGTCAGGATTTTTGAAAAAAGGCCCCAAGCTTTCGACAATATCCTCCCTAATTCGCCTTCCCAACGTCTCATAGCCGATGATTTCCTGCGTCTGAAGCGAGAGTATAGGCTGGAAGAACGGACGTACTTCATGTCTCAGCGGAATCCTGCTGTCTTTAACCTGCACGGTGTGCGCCCTCCTCCTGTGAAACCTTCATGTAGTTAAATGTCACATAAACTATGTAATGTATAGTATTGTAAACGACATTGTCGCTTCTTGCAATGAATTCATGGAAGAAAACATAACATGATTGATTTTTAGAGGAATATTGTTGAGCCTTGTCGAATTTCAAACAATTCCCATTCATTTTATTCTATGTAGAATTCAGGTGACCTAAGTGGCAATGAAAACATTCACGAGATCGCGAATCTCCATGTTATACGTTATTTTAATCGTGGTATTACTTGCTTTTGTCAGTGTATCGAACTATATTGCTTCCCGTAACATGGAAAGTGAAAACAATGCGATCGTGAATGATGCCATTCCGATCTCCAAGACCACGAACAGCCTGCTGACCGACCTGATTAATCAGGAAACCAGCATTCGGGGTTTTGAACTAACGGGCAATGAGCAATATTTGGAACCCTATACCGCAGGCAAAAAACAGTTGGAAGATGATCTGAACAACATCCGTATTTATGATAAAAAATATCCGACTCTCCAACTCATTATGGATACGCAGGCCATACCGGCCATCACCAATCTGCAGCGCTTTTTTGATAGTCAGTTGGAACTCATTCGCGCAGGTAAAACGGATGAGGCTCGAACCCGGATTAACTCAGGCAAAACGATGATGGATCGTTACCGTGTCATCCATTCCAGTATTGAGAAGACGATTGTACAAATCACAGAAGATGCCTACAACTCCTCTCTCAAAGCTGGCCAAACCTCTCGTACGATTACCATGGTTAGTGGCATTATTGCACTCATTGCAGGTGTGCTGTCTATCTTCATCTCCTTCCGGGCTATTCATGCCGAAGAGGAGCTTCGTAAAAGCGAAGAGACCTACCGGTATATGGCCGAAAGTCTCGAAACCCAGAACGAGGAAATCATTGCACAACAGGAAGAGCAGCAGGTCACTTTGGCCAAGCTGTCCGAAAGAGAACGGGATCTTGAGCTGATTTCTTCTTACCAAGAGAAACTGACCGGTTACGTGGAGCTCAAGGATTTCTTGAAGCACACGCTGCCTGCTCTGCTGAATTCGCTCTTGCAGGATGCGGCTCTCGTTGTTATGAAACGTGACCCCGAGCCTGGCAATGGCGATACTGGCGGTACTGGCAATCCCACCTACGAAGTCATCCATTCTATCGGATACCCCAAGGAGCATATTCGGGTTCATCAGGACGAGTTATTTGGACCGGCAAGGCGTGTTTTTGAAGAAGGCACGAACCTTGTGCACACGCGGGATGTAACCGGGCATGAAAAGGGCGTCCATGGCGGGATGATGCATGCGGTCGATCATTACGTTCCTCTGCTTGACGACAAACAGACGGTCATCGGCTTCTTGCTCCTAACGAGCTACCAAAGCTCCGTGTTCCAAGAAAACAACCAGCGCTTGACGAAGGGCTTGGTCCGTCAGTTCGGCTTGGCGTTTTTCGCCCAAGTGATGAACGACGAGAGAGTGAAGCAAGCTGCCCATTTGGCGGAATTGAACGACCAGCTCATTGCCGAGAAGCTCTTAATTGAAGGGCAGCGCGACTTGATTCAAAACATTTTGGAATCAGCGCACGAAGGCATGATGATGTGCGACTCCGAGGGAACCATCCTTTTCGCCAACCATCGGATGAGCCGCTATTTCGGCCTCAATGCACGCATCGGCGAGAATTTGGTGACTAGCTGCCAAGAGATCGCAGCTGAAACGCCGAGCTTCTTCGGTGCAGCTTCTTCAATCGAAGCGCTGATTAACGGAACGCATACGCATCTGACACAGCGGTTCGGTTTTGTATTGGATGATCAGCCTCAGCATGCTGAGCTGTATGCAACTGTCGTCAGTGAAGATACGGAGCAGCAGGGTTATCTCTTCGTTTTCCGTGACCGAACAGAAGAAGAGCGCGTCGATGAAATGAAAAATGAGTTCATTTCCATCGTCTCCCATGAGCTGCGGACTCCTCTGGCGAGCGTGCTTGGCTTCATAGAGATTCTGCTCCATCGTGAGCTGCCGCAAGATAAACAGAAGAAATATATGGAGACTATTTATAAAGAAGCTCATCGTCTCTCGAATTTAATCAATGATTTCCTTGATTTGCAGCGCATGGAGTCCGGGCGGCAGTTATACCACTTCTCCCCGATCAACTTGCTGCCGACCGTCCAGGACATCGTTGATCAGTGGCAGGATAAGCAAAACCACAACATCGTCATCCATCGACAGGAATCGGAACTATGGGTGCGGGCAGATGCGGATCGGATCCGGCAAGTTTTCCACAACCTGATCAGCAACGCAATTAAGTATTCTCCGGGCGCAGAACGGATCGACATTTATTTATCCGCAGCAAACGGCAAAGTTGTTGCTTCCGTGCAGGATTACGGGCTCGGCATCCCTGAAGAAGCGCATGACCAGATGTTCTCCAAGTTCTTCCGTGTCGATAACTCCGACCGTCGTCAAATTGGCGGAACCGGCTTAGGGCTAGCCATTGTGAAAGAGATCGTTGAAGGGCACAGCGGACAAATTTCTTACAAGTCTCAGATGGGTGCCGGGACTACCTTCCGGATTGAATTCGATCAGTATGAGCTATCTTCCATGGAGGGGAAAATCGTTATTTTCGAAGATGATGATGACCTCGCCAAGCTGATCCAAATTGCACTGAATAAGTTGGATCTTCCTTCCATCCAATTGCGCTCTGCCGAAGAGGGAATTATCGCTTTGAACCGTTGCAAAGGTGAACCGATTCTGTTCATCGTGGATATCCATCTCGAAGGTGTAAAAAACGGATGGGATTTCATCGCTGACTTATCCAGACACCCGTTGTACTACCAGACTCCGGTTATTGTCTCTACCGCACTGGATCAACCGCATGATTTCCATGAGAAAGAAATTCAGAAATATCTCAAAAAACCTTTCTCCATGGAGCGTCTAGTCCAGGTAGCGAAAAATTTGCTCGATAATAAGAAAAGCAATGCTTACGTTTTTCCGGCTCAAGACAAAGATTCTCTCTCTACTACTTTGCAGCGCAACGGCATCGACGTGGTTGAGATGAAGGAAAATATGGATATGATTGAGGTCGAAATCAAAAAGCCCTCTAGCTAGCCTGCCATCTCTCCTCCTCCTTGTTGAGGGTGGGGAGATTTTTTTATTGTAAAGCAACAGGGATTTCTCTGCCCGGCAGCCAATATACTAGAGAAAAACGAATTCAATTACGCAGGAAGGGTGACCCCGGTGGCAAAGCTTGAACCCGCTTCCAATCCCATGCAGACACGCAGCGCTTGGACACTGTTCTTCTCCTTACCGATATTCGCTTGGGCCATGTACGATTTCGCCAACACCATCTTCTCCTCCAATATCGTGACGGTCTTTTACCCTTTTTATTTAAAAGAAACGTTAGGAAAAAGCGAAGAGTTGAATCAGATAGCCAGTACCTTCATCACGTATTCCAATGCTTTATCCAGCTTTTTTCTCGTCCTGCTTTCGCCTTTATTCGGGGTGTGGATCGATCGCACGGGCAAAAAGAAGGCCTACCTCGTCCCCTTTACGCTCGTTGCCATCGTGGCGACTCTGCTCATGGGCGCTTCGGCCATCTGGCACACCGATCAGCAGTGGATGGGGCTTAACACCTCGATTCTAGGCGTGATTTTCTTTTTCATGATCGCCAAATTCTTTTATAATTCCAGCTTAATCTTCTACGACTCCATGATTTCAGATCTGGGCAGCGAGCGTGAGATCCCCATCATTTCGGGTGTAGGGGTAGCCGTTGGCTATGTAGGGACACTAGTCGGGCTTGTCGTTTTCCCTTTAATTAACGGCAACCATTATGAAAACACATTTATTCCTAGCGCGCTTATGTTCCTGCTATTCTCCCTGCCGATTATGTTTCTCTACAAAGAGAAGCCTTCCAAGCCGGTAAGCGAGAAAAAGTCGCTTCTGAGCGGCTACCGCGAGATCTGGGCAACATTCAAGGAGGCGCGAAAATATCAAGCCGCTTTCTTGTTCATGATCGCTTACTTTTTCTTTAATGACGCCATTGCTACAGCCATCGCTGTCATGGCGATTTATGCGAATACGGTGATGGGCTTCACAACGGGGCAGTTTATTCTCCTCTACTTGGTCTCCACTGTATCCAGCATCATAGGCTCTTTTCTCTTCGGTTATGTCACCCGCAGTGTCGGGCCTAAAAGAGCCGTCACGATTGTTGCCTTCGTACTTATCGTCGCGATCGCCATCGCGGCCTTAGCGACCAGCCAAAGCTTGTTCTGGGCTGCCGGCAGTCTCTATGGTGTATCAATGGGCGCCATGTGGGTAACATCCCGGACCCTGATCGTGCAATTGACGCCTGTGGAGAAACGCGGCCAGTTTTTCGGCCTTTTCGCTTTCTCCGGCAAGGTATCCTCGATTGTTGGGCCTGCTCTGTACGGATCCATTACCTTGGTTCTGGCCTCCACAGGGAACTTCGCCAGCCGCGTCGCGCTTGGTTCTCTTCTGGTGCTAGTCGTGATCGGACTCATCGTGCATATGCGGGTCCCGCAGAAATTGCATTCTTCCACATAGTTCGTGTACAATAGCTTTTAATCATAAGCGGAAAGGAGTGAGGAATATGAAGGGTCCTGTGATCGTGCAGAAACAGCATCGTTTCCTATTTCTCATTTCTATTAAACACTAAAGCATTCGTTGCTTTAGTGTTTTTTTTCGCTCTGAAGCTGTCCTAATCTATCGGGCAGCGTTGATTTTGAAACAGTACAAAGATAGGGAAGAGAAACCATTTGTCTGATGGGAGGAGAGATCCATATGCGGTACAAACGAGTCCTCATTAAGCTAAGCGGCGGGGCTGTTGCGGGGGAAAGCGAGTTCGGTTTCGATCCGAAACAACTGGATCATATTGCCAATGAAATTATGACGGTTGTTCAGTTAGGTGTCGAAGTGTGTCTTGTGATTGGCGGAGGCAATATCTTCCGCGGCAATATGGGCGAGAGCTGGGGCATTGAGAAAGCGGAGGCTGACAATATCGGAACTCTCGCTACCGTAATCAACAGCTTGATGCTGCGCGGTGTGCTGAAGGCGAAAACCGACGCGGAAGTGCGCGTCATGACAGCCATTCCGATCGCCTCCGTGGCGGAGCCTTTTATCCGGCTAAGAGCCATTCATCACTTGGAAAAAGGGTACATCGTTATTTTCGCAGGGGGCAATGGACAGCCTTTCGTCACGACAGACTACCCCTCGGTCCAGAGAGCTATCGAAGTAAACTGCGAAGCGATCCTCGTTGCGAAGCAAGGCGTTGACGGCGTTTTTGACAAAGACCCTAAACATCACAAAGAGGCCCTACAATACAAATCTCTCCACTACAACGACGTCATTCACCATAATCTGAAGGTCATGGACCAGTCTGCCTTTATTCTGGCGCGGGATTATCACATTCCCATCCATGTGTTCAATTTCGACAAACCCGGCTCCATGAAAGAAATATGCGCAGGGCAAAATACAGGTACAATCATCAGCGGCTCCTCGGAGCTTATTTATCAGCAGGGCTAGTAGGTCCGGCGTATCTTACGTCAAGGCAATCGACCCTTCTTAGAGGAACCTGAGGGCTCTATTTAGGCGAAAAGCGATGATTCACATGAGCGAGGGAACTACAGGCTCTTTTTTCAGCCTACTCCGCTATTTTTCAGCTAAAATGACGAAATAGCGGATCACAGTTCCCTCCCACTAGCTCAACCGCCTATTTTCGACGAAATAACGCCCTGTAGTTCCGCTCACCAAGCACGACGAGACGAAAAAAAAAAGATAGAGCACAGTATCCAGCAACTGCCGCTCTATCTTTTTTTATTTTACTCGCTTTGGTCCAGCATCAACACATAGTAATCATTCGCATTCTTCGTTCTAAAGCCGCAAGATTCGTACAAACCCAGTGCTTTCTCATTTTCGACCGAAACTTCGAGTTTGATCAACCCCGCCTGATGCTTCATCTTCAGCTCCCCGATAGTCTGACTCAAGATCACACGTCCATAACCCTGACCCCGACGCTCCGGCAGAACGCAAAAGCCATAGATGAATCCGCTGGCATCCGTCTCAATCATGGCTCCTATTTTACCAATCGGCTCTTTCTGTTCCCCATGCCCAAGCTCTGCGATCCAGGTTTTTTCCTTGTCGCCGGTAATCGTTTGGTTCACGTATTCTCTTGTATCCGCTTCGGGCATATTAAAGCCAGACATATTCAGTTGAACGAGCAGCTCGGTATCCTCTACATTGGCGGAGCGCAGCGTCAGCCGTTCTTCACCGTTTTGTGGCACTACTTCCGCCTCTTCTTGAAGCTCCATCACGTATTCCGAGAACCGATAGTCCGCACCTAGCTTCGTCAAAAAACCCTTCCCGCTCGCCGATCCCCGTTCATTGATGAAAATAGCCTTCGGCACCCCTCGGCTTCGGCACGTTTCCAGCGCCGTCTGAACCAACTGCCCAAAGATACCTTGGTTTCGCACCTCCGGGTGCACCATTCCGCTAATTTCGACTTCCGTAGACAGAAAAGAATATATCGCCAGAAATCCGACAATCCGGTCATCCCGGTAAAATAAAAAGTCATTCGTCACACCGGGCGGACGATCCGATAATGTCCCCCAGTTTAGTTTAATCTCGATATGGTCATGGCGGTTACATGTCTCCCATAGATCCCTAACTTCCTTCAGCTCCTGTGGGGACAGTCCCGCCCTTGCAAATATGCCTTGTTTCAATAGCTTGTCCTCCATACCTGCTTAGTTACTTGCCTACTGTCATTATACATGTCTGTTCTTCGGCGTGGTAAGCTAATAAATGATTTTACATAAAGTTTCGTGCACTGTGAACGATTGATCCCTGTTGTTCGTACTATCTAAGAATTCAGGCAGAGAGGGTGACCCTTGACTTGGAAGAGCAAGATTGGCTTGATCGGGCAACGCGGGGAGATCGCACCGCTCTGTCCCAACTGTTACAGCAGCATTATGATTTTGTTTACAAATATTTGTTGAAAATAACGCTGAATCCGTCCATGGCGGAGGACCTGACGCAAGATACCATGATTCGATGCATCGAGAAAATAAACTTGTACAACGCAAAATCCAAGTTCTCCTCTTGGCTGATCACGATAGCCACCCGTTTGATGATTGATCAGGCGCGGCGGCGCAAACGCGAAAAGAAGTGGCAGGAGGAACAGCAGGTGCAGGCCGTGCGTCAGATGCAGTGGCACGCCGAAAGCCGGAACGAGGCTTGGCCCGATGTGCTGAACACCTTGGCAGAAATGCCCGAGGAAAGCCGCATTCCGGTTATTCTCAAGCATTACTACGGCTACACCTATGAAGAAATTGGTCAAATCCTTGCCATCGCGGAAGGGACTGCCAAATCGAGAGTGCATAACGCTTTGAAACATTTGCGAAAGGAGCTCGTGTAGATGGACGACTTTCAGGACGCTAATCATAAAAAGCCTCAGCAAAGCGGATCTTCAGAGGATCAGACCGACGCTTCTGCAAATGAGGCTGACGTTGTTAGGCTGCAGCAAGGGCTAGACGCGTTAGACGGCTTATTCCCCGCGTCGCGTCCAAGCAGCGCTTGGTTCGATCAACAAATCGCAGCCGTACAGAGAAAGCAGCGTTCGCGGCTGCTTGGTGATCTTCTCAAGCTGTGGGGCACCGCCCTGCTGCTGTTCTATCTCCTCTTCATGGTCGCAGCTGCACAGCCGGTTACCTTCATTACCTTCCAAGCTTTAGCGATCATTGCGCCGCTAGCTTGGCTACTCTTCAGAAAGCAGGTGGATTCACATGAAACATGAAAATTGGGATGCACTACCTATATGGGCTTGGATTGGCATTGCCCTTATTCTGCTCGTGCAAAGCACATGGCTATTCGTTGATGCGCGCAAGAGGAGTGCTCGATATCCTTGGTTTTGGGGGATTTGGGGCATCCTTCAGGCACCGACGCCGCTCATCGTGTACTTGTTTGCGGTGCGCAAGATTCACCGCACCTTCTCGGGCAAGGGGAATTGAGATTAGGCTAACTGTAGTCCAGGTAGCATTTAACAGAAGAGCCAGCCCCCTAGGGGCCGGCTCTTTCCACTATTACTGTGCCTGCCGGGCATATTCATCCGGTGTCTGGCCGATAATGGACTTAAAGTCCTTAATAAAATGCGACTGGTCGTGATACCCCAGATCCATCGACAGCTTGGACCAGTTCGGCCTGACGCTCACATCCGTCATTTCCGCCGCATTCTGAATGCGGGCCAGCTTAATGACCCACTTGGGCGTAACGCCAACGTAGTGGTCGAAAAGCCGCTGCAGCGTCCTTTTGTTCACATGGAAGTGCTCGCAGAGACTGTCTACCTTCGTAATATCCGGCTGCTCGTTAATATAATCAATGATTTCATTGATAAAGGCTACCTGCGCATCTTGTTCCGGCAGCTTAGGCCGGATCATCCGTTCAATCAGCGCGACCATTTGCGATTCATCTGTCTGCGCAAACATGTCGGTCTCCAACCTTCGCGGATCGGTATCAAAGACGCTCTGAACACCCAACGGGCCCTCCTGCATGGCGGAAACCGGCCGCTTGAAGAACGGGTAGAAACCGCCGGGCTTGAATTTCACGCCAAATACACATCCGTGCCCCTCCAAGTAGTGGCCGTATTTCTCTTTTCCAGGTCCGTAAATGGCCGTCCGGTCAGGCTCAACGACCAAGTTGACGCAGGGATTCGGAATGACGTGCTGCGTATAAGGCTCTTGGCCTCTTAAATCCCACCGAATAATCCAATAATGGCGAATGAAAAAAGCCAGATCCTCCGAGGGAGCCACCCTGGAAAGCTGAAATTTCCGTGCAGTTTGCTGCAAATTCATAATACCTAGACTGGGCTTGATAAGGTCAGACATGACGCCGATCACTCCTTGTCGCGTTTTTACAATACTTGGAGCGTACAAACTTCTATCATACACTTAACACATGTCGAGGGAGTGAGCTTAAGTTGGAATTAAAATACGAATTTTATATTGGTGCAACTTGCAAAGAAGTGTGGGATATTCTGGTGACACCAGAGGGGACGCGTAAAATTTTCTTCGGCAGCGTACTGGAGACCACGTTCGAGATTGGCTCTGAGTTCAGATACATTGGGCCAGGCAATGACGGTGAAGAAACGGTTCATGTCTATGGTACGATTCTCGCCTATGAACCGGAGAAACTTCTCTCCTGCATCGAACATGCAGGTCCCTCTTATAATCCGAATCATGCGGATTTTCAGTCGCGGATGACGTTTACGTTGGAAACGGTCGGCAGCTGTACCAAAATGACGCTCATTAATGATGAATGGACACCGAACCACCCGAGCTTAGAGAGAACGAAAGCAAGCTGGTGGATGATTTTAAGCAATATCAAGACACTAGCGGAGACTGGCAAAACATTAGACTTCGGTTGGTAAAAAAGCGGCTATCTCAAAGAGTCAACACGCCTTGAGATAGTCTTTTCTCCATTTACAAAGGTAGAAGTGCGAGCGATGTTTTCCCCTCAAGCCCCTCAACCATGGCATGCCAAGCTTGCGGTTTATTCGCAAGAACGGCATAGTAACGCCGCAGGAACGTCGCAACCAGCTTCGCGCTGATCTCCTCCGCATCCTCATCCGTCGGAAGGAAGCAAAGATCCAGCTCTTCCACCGCTTCCCCGTTGTTTTCCCATGAAGGATGCACGTACGGGAAATCAATCCGCTTGTAACCGAGATGCGACAAGACTTCTCGCCGTACGTAAGGGTCCATCGGCTTCACGCCGCCGAACGGATGCCCTTCGATCCGATATGGATCGTAGATTTCAGCGAACATGCCCAGCATCGGCTTGCCCGACTCGGCCGCCAGAGCCACCAGGTCATTCCAACGTTTACGCGCCAGAAAACGGCCAATGCCAAGTCCCGCTTGACCAATAATCGTGAAGTCCGTCATCGCCACTTGAAAATCGTCATAATAGCGATACTCTGTCGTACCAACGACTTTCCCTTCATGCACAGCGACGAACACCCGAATACCCGGGTCCTCCAACGGTTCTTTCCACAGCGTATATTCCAGCACCTCTTCCGGTGGAAATACCTCCTTCATCAGATCATGCATCGCACGAAACAAAGGGTTGTCTATACTCGTTATCCGTATGTATTCCATTAGTTCCTCAAGCTCCTTTACGTCCTATTTCGAAATGGATTCCGCCACTCCATCAAAAGCGCATAGTTCAGTGACTCCTCGTCCTGCAAATAATCCGGCACAACCTGCACCGGCGTTCTCCCGCAGCGCAGCAGGAACGTTATCACCGGGTCCTTGCAAACTCCTGCCATGACCGCTTTCACATACTCCTCCACAGTCATCGATTCAGCCTGCTTATGGTACCCCGGCATGCGCCCGCCGCCAAGCAATCTGCGCAGCCCCAAATGCACAACGACCTCATACATGGACTGCATCATCCATTTGCCAAGACCGAACTTGCGATATGCGGGCATTACGCAGATATCCACAATATACAGGGTATCGCCGTCTGGCCGGTGCGTGCGGATGTAGCCATCGTCGGTTAGCGTCGACCAGCTGTGATCAGCAGCATGCTTTTCGTCATAATCGACAAGTAATCCCGTGATGGAGCCAACAATCCTCCCCTCCACCTCTACACAGAGTGCGCCTTGGGGGAATCTGGTAATGTGCTCCGTTAGCTGCTCCTCATTCCACCATAACTCCGACGGAAAAGGCGGTGGAAAGCTTTCCTGCTGAACGCGAATCAGCGCGTCCATATCCGCTTTTTCATAATTGCGGATGACTGCCTCAATGGGCTTGTCGCCGTCGAAGACGTACAACTTTTTCGCGTAAAATGTGTTCGCATTCGTATCCGCCATGCTAGGCATACCCCCTCGCCCTGATTAGGACCAATCGGTGTACAGATCCGTCCTGCGGTCACGCCATGTGGTGACAGAGCCTTTTTCGCGGACAAGGGTTAACAAATCCAGATCCAAATCGGCTGTGACCACCATATCACCGTTGATTTCACCTTCGACCATAATCCCTTTTGGAGGGAAAGGCACATCATTCGGAGTAAGCACCGCGGCTTGCCCGAAATTCGCCCTCATGAAATCAACTGTTGGCAGAGCGCCGACCGTCCCCGTCGTAACGACGTAGATTTGATTCTCAATTGTTCGTGCATGGCAAGTGTAACGCACTCGGTGGAACCCGTGCCGGTCATCCGTACAGGAAGGAGCAAACAGCACATCAGCGCCGCGGGCTCTAGCCATTCGGACGATTTCCGGGAATTCTACGTCATAGCAGACGAGTATCGCGATGCGGCCTTTGTCCGTGTCAAAAACCTGTAGGGAATCCCCAGCCCCCATATTCCATTCCTTCACTTCAGTCGGGGTGATATGCAGCTTTTTCTGCTCGCCGACACGCCCGTCCGGATAAAATAAGAAGGCCGTGTTATACAGCTTCTCCTCCTCGGAGGTAATGTGCGTGCCGCCAATGATATGCATGCCCGTTTGTTTCGCCAGTCCTTGGAAAAGCGTCCGATAAGACTCAGTAAACGACGGCAATGCCTCAATCGGCAGCGCTTTGCCATGCTCATCGCCTATGGACATCAACTGCGTTGTGAACAGTTCAGGAAACAGTACAAAATCCGCTTCAAATTCCTGAGCCACCTTCACATAATGCTCCACCTGCGCCGCGAACTCTTCAAAATTGTGTATCGTGTGCAGATGGTACTGCACCGCCGAAACTCGCATTTTCAACATCATCTCTCCCAACTTGTCAACATTTCGATAGGCCAGAGTTACAAGCTAACAAGCACTCGTCCTCTCACTTTCCCGTCCAAAACCTCTTGCGTCGCCTGGACAACCCCGTCCAATGCCACTTCTTTGTACATCATGCGCTCAAGCAGCTGCGGTTTCAATTCCCCAGCCATCCGCTCCCACAGGGACTTCCGAATCTCGGATGGGCAATACACCGAATCAATACCCAACAGGTTCACGCCCCGCAGTATAAAAGGAAACACTGTCGCGGCAAATTCACCACCACCTGTCACTCCGCTCAGCGCTACGGACCCTCCGTATTTCATCCGGCTCAGGACATAGGCCAGCGATTCGCCTCCTACCGGATCGACGCAACCCGCCCAATATTCCTTGTCCAGCGGTTTCCTGACCGATGGAGATAACTCGTCCCGAGGCACTACTCGCTCCGCGCCCAATTCGAGCAAATACGCATGATCGGCGGACTTGCCCGTACTGGCTTCCACCTCATAACCGAGCGCGGCCAGCATCGATACACTGTTACTGCCTACTCCGCCGGTGGCACCTCGAACGAGGACAGGCCCCCTCTCCTTGCTCAGCCCGTTCTCTTCCATGCGCTGAATCGAAAGCGCTGCTGTGAAGCCCGCCGTTCCCAGTATCATCGCCTCGCGATGGGACAGTCCCTTCGGCAGCGGCACAACCCAGTCGGCCGGGACGCGCGCGTAGGCGCTGAACCCGCCGTAATGTCCCGTTCCCAGCTCATAGCTGGTCACAAGCACCTCGTCGCCCTCGCGAAAGCGCGGGTCTGACGAAGCGGCAACTGTACCTGCCAGATCGATCCCTGGCACGATGGGGTACTTGCGCACAACGCGACCGTTCGGCGTGCAAGCCAACGCATCTTTATAATTAATACCCGAGTAGCGCACGCGGATCGTAACTTCACCCGGGGGTAAATCTTCTATTCGTAGCTCTTTCACTTGGGTGGAAAAATGCTCTTCCGTCCTCTCCACCACTAACGCCTTAAAGCTATCCATGCTGGTTTAGCCTCCTCGGTCCTCATTGGATTCATTCAAGTGAATTTTCCATCTACTACCCATTTAGTTTACTAAAATCGTGTTCAGTATTCAAAGGTTTCGACGCTTCGATGAAAATTCCAAGGCGGCGGTTGCTCGCGGGGAACTACGGGACCTTATTCCTCGGGAATCGGCCTATCTGTGGGTTCAGGTGGAACTACAGGGCTTTATTCACGCTCCATTCAGCTTAGTTCCACCAAAATTGTTAAAATAGTCGACTGTAGTTCCCTCTCGCCGGCTCCATGCGCTGATCCCATTGAAATAGCGCCCTGTAGTTCATCTAATGGCACGCGGAGTGGGAGTGCTCCTTCTCTCCCACCACAAACACCACAAATCGCAAAAAACTCCCCGGCCGACGTGACCAGGGAGTTCCTCTCATTACTGCTGCTGCGCAAAGCCAGCAGCTATCAAAAACCGTTCAAAAGCCGCTTGCCCGGCTTCATCACGCTTGAACACGCCGGCGTCGAGCAGCACGTCCATGAACTTGCTGCCGACTTCCTCCTGCAGCACCGCTTTCGCGCCGTCTGCCGTCAGCGCAGCGCCGTGCTTCGCAATCATCGCCTCGATCCAAGCCGCATGCTTATGCAGCGGATGGGCTGCCTCATCGCGGATTGCGCTGCCGAAGTCGACTTCGCCCGTGAGGATCTTGGCGATATCCGCCAGCTCCTCCTGCAAGCGGCCTGGCAGTACCGCCAGCCCCATGACCTCAATCAAGCCGATGTTCTCCTTCTTGATGTGGTGCAAGTGCTGATGCGGATGGAAGATGCCATCCGGATGCTCGGCGCTGGTGCGGTTGTTCCGCAGCACCAGATCAAGCTCGTATTCGCCCCGTGCGTTGTTGCGGGCGATTGGGGTGATCGTGTTATGCGGGATCCGCTGTCCGTCCTTCTCGCTGAAGGCGAGGACGTCCGCTTCCGCATCGCTGTAGGCGCGCCAGTCTTCGAGCAGCTTGCTCGCCAGCTTGTAGAGCTGCTGCTTGTTATGGCCGCTCAAGCGAATGACCGACATCGGCCATTTCACGATGGCCGCTTTCACGCCAGCGAACTCAGCGTTCGCGAATGTTTGCTCGCTCGGAGCTTTCTCCATCGGGAACTGATGGCGTCCGCCTTGGAAGTGGTCATGGTTCAGAATTGAACCGCCCACGATCGGAAGATCCGCGTTGGAACCGATGAAGTAATGCGGGAATTGATCGATGAAATCGAGCAAACGATAGAACGTGTTCGGCGTTGTTTTCATCGGAATATGTTTCTCATGGAAAATAATGCTGTGCTCGTTGTAATACACGTAAGGCGAATATTGGAAGTACCATTTCTCGTTATCCAGCTCTAAGGGAATGAACCGTAGATTTTGCCTTGCCGGGTGATTCACACGTCCGGCATACCCTAAGTTGTCTGCGCAGAGCAGACAGGCTGGATAGCTGCTTTGCGGCAGCGTTTTGAGCAGGGCAATTTCCTTCGGATCCTTCTCCGGCTTGGAGAGATTGATCGTAATTTCAAGATCACCGTAAGCGGTCCCCGCCAGCCAGTATTCATTTTTCTGAATACGATCCATTCGAATATAATTGGAATCAATCGATTGTTTATAAAAATAATTCGTTGCCGCCTCTACCCCACTGGTCTTCGCCGTGTTCCAGAATTGATTCACAACTTCGGAAGGACGGGGCATGAGCACCCCCATAATCCGTGCGTCCAACAGATCCCGGTACGTGGCTGTGTTCTCTTCCAGAAGGCCTGCCTCGAAAGCTGCATCCAGCAGATCTTCCAACAGGGATACAGGGCTGCTTAACTTCTCATCCGGCACTTCTCCTGCATAAGGTTCAGCAAGCCCGAATAGATCAAGCAATGCATTTCGTGAAGTATAGACATCCAACTGCTCGATAAGTCCATTTTGTTTCGCAAACTGTAGGAGCCTCTCTATGGTCAATGCCGTTAACTGCGATGCTTCAACTGTCCGTTCCATGTGCTTCATTCCTTTCTAAACAAGCTTACTCCGCGTAACCGCTCGGGTTATTTTGGTGCCAATTCCATGCGCTCTCAATGATGGATTCCAAAGAATCGCGGCTAGGCTTCCATCCTAGTTCCGTTCTTGCACGCTCAGAGGAGGCGATTAAGGTAGCAGGGTCACCTGCTCTGCGCGGCTCGATTACTGCAGGTATCGCATGCCCCGTTACTTTGCGGGCGATATCGATCACTTGCTTAACCGAGAAGCCTGTGCCGTTGCCCAGGTTATAAATATTGCTTTCTGCTCCGCCGCGCAGCTTCTCTACCGCAAGCACGTGGGCGCTCGCCAAATCGCTAACGTGGATATAGTCGCGCACGCAAGTGCCGTCTTCCGTGGCATAGTCATCGCCATAGATGGAGATATGCGCTCTCTGACCAAGTGCTACTTGCAAAATAATTGGAATCAGGTGCGTCTCCGGGCTGTGATCCTCGCCGATTTTGCCGCCGGCGTGTGCGCCCGCTGCATTAAAATACCGAAGAGATACATATTTGATGCCATGGGCCGTGTCGAACCATTTCATCATTTTTTCCATTGCCAGCTTCGTTTCGCCGTAGGTATTCGTCGGCAGAGTACGATCGCTTTCCAGGATCGGAATGTTCTCAGGTTCGCCGTACGTCGCTGCTGTCGATGAGAACACGATATTTTTCACGCCGTATTGATTCATTTTTTCAAGCAGGCAAAGCGTTCCGTACACGTTATTGTGATAGTATTTGGCAGGATTCGTCATGCTCTCGCCAACTAGCGAATTAGCTGCGAAATGGATGATCGCGTCAATGCTGTTTTCCGTAAAAACAGTGTCCAGAAACGCGCTGTCACGCAGATCACCGACATACAGCTTGCCACCAAGCACGGCATCTCTATGCCCTTGCTGCAAGTTATCGACAATTACAACCTCTTCCCCTTTTTCCAGCAGCTCAGCCACTGCATGCGAACCGATATACCCAGCTCCACCCGTTACTAGAATCGCCATTTACAATACCTCCCCGATTTGTTCGACGCCATTCCCGATGTCACATACATAGAAACTTGGTGTCAATCCTGTTTTTTCCGTATATTCTTTGCCAACTTGATCGATAAATGTTTGTACGCTGTCTTCGTGAACCAAGGAAACTGTACATCCGCCAAAGCCTGCGCCAGTCATACGAGCACCTAGCACACCCGGAACCTTCAGCGCTGCCTCAACCATCGCATCCAGCTCAACGCCTGTTACTTCATAGAGATCACGCAGTGAGTTATGGGAACCAATCATCAGCTGGCCAAAAGCTTCAAGATCATTCTGTTCCAGAACCTCGATCGACTTGAGCACACGATCAATTTCTTCTACAACGTGCTGCGCTCTGCGGCGAACAGTTTCTTCCGGGATCAAGTGTTTGAATTCGTTGAACTGATCCAGGTTTAACTGGCCAAGCAATGTGAGGGATGGGAATTGCTTTTGCAAGTAAGTGACCGCCTGCTCACATTGGCTTCTTCTTTCGTTGTAAGCGGAGTCGACGAGACCTCTGCGTTTGTTCGTGTTTCCGATCACCAGCTTGTAGCTGCCGCTTTGGAACGGCACATGGCGGTACTCCAGCGTATCGCACATGAGCAGGATCGCGTGGTCCTTTTTCCCATTGGCTACTGCAAATTGGTCCATGATTCCACAGTTCACGCCAACGAATTGATTTTCTGTTTTTTGCGCCAGAAGGGCGATTTTCACCGTATCAATCGGATACTTCTCAAGCGTCTCCAGAGCGTAAGCCGTCACTACCTCGATGGAAGCCGAAGAGGAAAGTCCAGCGCCGTTCGGAATTTCACCATGGAACAAAAGATCGTAACCTTTCGTAACCGGCATACCTTCTTTGGCTAAGTGAGCAAAGATCCCTTTCGGATAGTTGATCCAGTTATCTTCCTCTTGGTAGGTCAAGTCATCTATGGAAATTTGTTTGCGAAGGGCCAGATTGGTCGATGCAAATCCGATGACACGGTCTTGTCTTGGACGGATCAGCAGTGTCGTTCCGAACGTTAATGCAGCAGGGAATACATAACCGCCATTATAATCCGTGTGCTCACCGATCAGGTTAACCCGGCCTGGAGCATGGAACGCTGAAATTGGTGCTGCGGATTCCCCGTAAATTTCAATAAACGTGTCTTTTAAAGCTTGCAAATCTGCCATTCTGGCACCGCCTTTAGTTTTTTATGAGTAGGATGTAGGAGCAAGTTTGTAACTTCAGTATAAGAGAAGAATCCAGTGTTGGCTATGGAAGCATGTTATTTTCACATGGAAAAATGTGATTTCACTATTTCTACTTGACTGCTAAGTATGGTAAATTAAAAGGAGCATAAGGACATATCAACGGAGCTGAAGAAAGCCATGCCCAAGCAGGAAAGCTATTATGTCGTTTCGAACCCACTGCCATCCTCAGAGAGCGCTTTGACCGTGCTCTTTGCTGGAGAAAGCCAGACTAAGCCCGTGCATCGGTTAGGCCCTAAAGTGTATGATTACTACTTAATTCACTATGTCATTTCAGGGAGAGGCGTATTTTCCACACAGGGGGAAGAGTATGCGCTAGGCGCGGGAGACAGCTTCGTCATCGAACCGGAGCAGCTTATCAGCTATGTTTCGGATGACAACGATCCGTGGCATTACTGCTGGATTGCCTTTACAGGCGAACAAGCTCCATCTTTGGTAGCTTCAACAGGCATCAATCCCTTGCAGCCTATTCTGCACAACAAACGCAACCGGCATATCCCCGTCTTGTTTCGTCATATTCAGCAAGCTTTGCGAGCAAAGAAAGTGAGTGCCCAGCTGAAATCCATCGGCTATTTGCTCCTTCTACTAGGCGAGTATCGCGAAGCTCTATCTACATCCACAACAGCCGGCGTCATCTCTGACGCAGAGAGCGACCGGATCGTGCAGCAGGCTATTCACTACTTGTCCACCCAATATGCCGAGCCGATTACGATTGAAATGATGGCAGAGAGCCTGGGCTATAACCGCGCCTATTTGTCTCGCCTCTTCAAGCGCCACACCAAGGTCACGCCCGTGACATTTCTGCTCAAGCTTCGTGTGGATAAAGCACGTCAACTGCTGCGCGAGCGGCTGGAACTGACGATTGAGCAGATCGCCGCTTCTGTCGGCTTTTATGACCCGTTATATTTTTCCAAACAATTCCGCCGCTTATACGGCGTTTCTCCGAGTGAGTACCGGAATCAAATCAAATTATTATAAAAAAGGGCTGCATCAGGACCATGAGTGATCCTGTGCAACCCTTCTTCTTATTTGAGCTTAAATCGGCTGATCTGTTCCTGCAGGTTGACAGCCATGACGCTAAGTGATTCCGAGGAAGCGGAAATCTCCTCCATCGCCTGCAATTGCCCGCTCGAAAGCTTGGCAATGTCTTGAAGTTCCAGCAACGCTTGTTTCACCACGCCAGCCGTCTCTTGCGCAGAAGCCGCCACTTCCTCCGTCCCTGCCGATATCTCCTCGGAGGCCGCCGAAACCTCCTGAATTTGATCATTTACACTTTGAACGGAAGCTAAAATGGATTGGAAAACTTCGCCGGCTGCCTGAACAAGCACCGAACCTTTCTCCACTTCCGACAGTCCACCGCGCATGGAACCGGATGCCTCTTTGGTTGCCGCAATCGTTTCGCTGATAATCGCGGTTATATCCACAGTTGCTCTGCTGGTCTGCTCCGCAAGCTTTTTCACCTCGCTCGCAACGACGGCAAAACCTCGGCCATGCTCGCCAGCTCTTGCGGCTTCGATCGACGCATTCAGGGCCAAGAGGTTCGTTTGCGAGGCAATGCCCGAAATAAATCCGGCAATTTGGCGAATTTGCTCCGATTTCTCCTCTAAGCCGAGTACCAGGCCCGCCGTATGCTCTACGACGTGGCAGACCTCGTTCATTTGAGCAACCGCCTGCACGATTTCGACATTCCCTCTGCCTGCTTGCTCGACAACACTCTGCACGGTTTCCGATACGTCTGTTGACGATTCGGCAATTTTTTGCACGCCGGTCGACATCTCATTCATAGCTGTCGAAATTTGTTCAGAGGCTTGATAATTTGCCTCTGAGCCGCCGACCACTTGCTTCACGGCAAGTGTGATATGTTCAGACGATTTCGTCGACTCGTAAGCGATCGCTGTCAGTTCTTCAGAGGATGCGGCTGTATGGGAGACGGCTTCCGATATGTTGCCAATGATCTCCGAGAAGGAAGAGAGCATGCCATTTATGTTTTTCCGCATAGAGGCAATCTCGTCTTCGCCGCGGTCGGGCAACCTTCCGGATAAGTCCCCCATGCCGACTTGCTGCATCAGCGTCGAGATCGCCGTGATAGGCCGGACGATCGCTCTAGAAACGACAATAGCCAGCAGAATCACGAGAACAGCAGCAATGACCAGCATAGTGACCGCATTTTTCTGAAGCAGATTAACCTTCTGATACACTTCGGACTGCTCAGCGGTCAGCATTAGCTTCCAACCCGTTGCCTCAATCGTTTGATAAGCGGCCGACTTCAAAGTCCCGTCCGGTTCTTTGTATAAAATATATCCGCTTTTATCCTTAAATACGGTGTTCTTGTAAAGCTCCAGCTTCTCAGGGGTCGATGACTCCTCAAGCCTTTGTCCGGTTTTATTCGGATGAACGAGATACATGCCGCTCGGAGAGAGCAAATAACCGTAACCTGTCTCACCGAATTTGGTATGGTTTATAAAGGACATGATTTGTTCAGGAACGAGAAACACCTGCACGATACCGCGGAATTCACCTTTAGCATCGACGAGCGGGAGATCGATAATTATAATATTTTTCCCACTGCTTGCCTCAGTTCTGATATCGGAGACCGCCAGCTTTTTATTCGCGGCCGCTTTCTTGTAATTGTCGAAATTCGTCACGTCTGCCTTACCGCCACTTGTGTCTGTCGAGAACCCTTGCGGGTCAACATACGCCAATTTATAAATCTCAGGATCACTCTCCGCCATGATCTGGAGTACTGGCAGGATCGTGCTCGTTTTGGCATTCATGAACTCCGGATGCGCTTTGACAACGGATTGGATGGCCGTAATTTTCCCATTCAGCCAACCGTTCATTTCGTTCGAACTTAGCTCCGCGAGACGAATTTGCTTATCTTTTGTCTCCGTTTCCATGAAGGAAGCGGACTGTCTTGTAAGAATGAACGAAGAGACCAACAAGGGAATCAGCGAGACGGTGAGTAACAGCAGCAGCATTTTCACCTTAACCGACTTAGCTCCCAGTAAATTGCGTAAAATTGACATCTATTAAGCCCCTCTCCTTCAAGCCTGATTTTCTTCATCCGAAAATGGCATTCGCTCCGAAATTTCGTCATACCACGACAAAAAACCTCTTTATTTCGACACAATATGACAAGAATCACAGCAGGATATGCCTTGGATACCAGACATGCGCCACTTCCCCCAGACCAAAATAAAAACACCACCTCAGGAGCTATAACTCCCGAAGTGGTGCATCGCTATTTGCTAACTTCTAACGTTTATCGTTTACCCGGATCGTAAGGCTCACCAAGAGCCGATGGCGCTTTCGCCCTGCCTACTGCGCCTGCCAGAACCAAGATCGTTAACACATAAGGCAGCATGTAGAGGAACTCCTGTGGGATGTTCTTGGAGAAATCGAACAACCGCATGAAGTTGTTGAGCGCCTGCGCCATACCGAAGAACACGGCAGCGCCAAGTGCGCCAAACGGATGCCACTTGCCGAAGATCATCGCAGCCATCGCAATAAAGCCTTGGCCGGAAATCGTACTATGCGAGAAAGTACTTGTTGTCGTCAATGTAATGGTTGCGCCGCCAAGTCCACCAAGCAGACCGCTGATCAAAACAGCGATGTAACGCACGCGCTTAACCTTAATCCCAACGGTATCTGCGGCACTTGGGTGCTCACCGACGGAGCGAAGGCGCAGACCGAATGGTGTTTTGAACAGCACATAATACGTAACAGCAACGAGAATTAGAGCAATATAGGTTGTCGGATAAGCAGTAAAGAAAGCATATCCGATATAAGGAATTTTCGACAAAAGCGGAAACTCCCATTTTGAAAATACATCATTTAACGTTTCCGTTTGACCAGCGCCATTGAATAACACTTTAACCAGGAACAGCGTGACGCCGGCAGCCAAGAAGTTAATCACGACGCCGCTGATAACTTGATTCGCTTTAAAAGTAATAGTCGCTACTGCATGAATGAGCGCGAAGATAAGCGCAAACAGCATGGCCGTCAGCAAGCCGATCCACGGGGACCAAACCCCCATGTTTGCCTCTTCCGCATAATAAGCGCCAACCGCGGATGCGAAGGCTCCGGAAACCATAAGCCCTTCAATCCCGATATTCACCACGCCGGAGCGCTCCGAGAAAATACCGCCAAGAGCACCGAAAATCAGCGCTGTCGAGTATACGAGCGTTGTGTTAATAAGTTCACTGAATTTCGTGAAAAACGCGTTAAGCATTGTGAGCAGGTCCATGTTACGACGCCCTCTCTTTCTTGCGTTTGCTATAGAACGGGATGAGCACCCATTTGACGATGCCTTGTGTGGCTACGAAGAAAATCACCGAGCCGATAACGATGCGGATAATTTCCGGCGGCACGTCGGCCCCGAAGCTCATTCCCGCCGATCCGTAGGATAATCCGCCGAACAGCGCGGCCCCTAGGACAATCCCGAGCGGATTGTTAGCGCCCAGCAAGGATACTGCGATCCCATCAAAGCCGTAACCAGGCGAAGCTGCCGCAACGACCTGATAATGAAACACACCGAGTATTTCAAATACGCCGCCTAGACCGGCAAAAATACCCGAGATAAACATCGCTTTAACAATGTTGCGATTCACGTTCATGCCCGCATACTTCGCAGCATCAATATTATGGCCTACGGCACGCAGCTCGTAGCCTTGTCTTGTTTTCCAAAGAATAATATAGAAGACGATGGCCGCGAGGATCGCAATCACGGTACCCCAGTGAATCCTGGCATGGTTCATCAGCTCCGACAACCAAGTGATGCTAAGGGAAGCCGAGTCCTGAATCATATAGGAACGCTGCTGCTTCGGCTCCAATAGGAACGTATTCACGATATAGTTTGACAGGAATAACGCGATCCAATTGAGCATGATCGTCGTGATAACCTCGTTAACCCCGCGTTTGGCTTTCAAGTAACCCGCGATAGCTCCCCAGAGTCCGCCAATAAGCGCTCCAACGATAACAGCCAACGGCGCATGAATAATCCATGGAAGGCCTGTCACTTTCACACCGATAAAAGTAGCCCCCGTCATCCCCATGACGAACTGCCCCTCTGCTCCGATGTTAAATAGGCCTGTCCGGAATGCAAATGCAACGGATAACCCCGTCAAAATCAAAGGCGTAATCGCACGAATCGATTCCCCGATGTCATACGAATTTCCGAAAATGCGGGCAAATAATGCCCCGTAGGCAGCTATCGGATTATAGCCGCCTGCCAGCATGACGAGCGCTCCGAATAACAGCCCGAGCACAATCGCCACGATGGGATTCACCGCAGATTCACTTGTAAAAATACGAGCAACCTTATTCATGAGCCGCTCCTTTCCCTGTGCGCTTACTGCCAGCCATCAGAAGTCCGATCTCTTGATCGTTCGTCTCTTGCGGCAGTACTTCTCCCACAATCTGTCCTTCGTAGATAACGGCAATACGGTCCGATACGTTCATAATTTCATCCAACTCAAAAGAAATCAACAAAACCGCTTTGCCCTTGTTGCGCTGCTCGATCAGTTGACGATGCACGAATTCAATCGCTCCTACGTCCAATCCGCGCGTTGGCTGAGCAGCAATGAGCAGGTTCGGATTCTTGTGTATTTCCCTGGCAATAATTGCTTTCTGTTGGTTTCCTCCCGACAAAGAGCGAGCCTTATTGTATATGCTTGGCGTCCTTACGTCGAACTGCTTGATCAGCGCTTCCGCATGGCGGTCGATCGCCTCGTAGTTGAGGAAGCCCACTTTGTTATAGGCAGGATGGAAATAAGTTTCCAACACCATGTTCTCGCTCATGGAGAAATCAAGCACGAGTCCATGCTTATGCCTGTCCTCCGGGATATGCGACAAGCCTGCCTCCGAGATTTGTCTCGGCGTATGGTTCGTAATGTCGCTTCCAGTTAGCAGGACCTGCCCGCTATCAATAGACCGAAGCCCTGTCAGCGCCTCGATCAATTCACTTTGGCCATTGCCGTCTACACCGGCGATACCCAGAATCTCTCCGGCTTTCACCTCGAAACTAAGCTCTTTCAATGCAGCCAGCCCTTGTTGATTTCGAACAACCAGGTCCTTAACTTGGAGGACGGTCTCCCCAAGCTTCACATCTTTTTTATCCACTTTAAAGGAGACATCGCGCCCGACCATTTTCTCAGCCAAAATTTGCGGATTCGCGTCTTTGCTTGCAATGGAACCGATCACTTTCCCGCGACGAATAATGGTTACGGTATCAGCAATCTCCATAATTTCTTTCAGCTTATGTGTAATGAGAATGATGGATTTGCCCTCTTTCACAAGATTGCGCATAATGACCATCAATTCGCTAATTTCTTGCGGCGTCAGTACAGCTGTTGGTTCGTCAAAAATGAGAATATCGGCGCCGCGATACAGCGTTTTCAATATTTCTACGCGCTGCTGCATGCCGACGGAAATATCTTCAATTCTTGCTTTTGGATCAACGCGAAGCCCATATTGCTCGGACAGCTTGCGCACTTTCTCTTGCGCTGATTTAATATCGACATTCAGCCCTTTTTTCGGCTCCATGCCCAAAATAATATTCTCCGTTACGGTAAACGGCTGTACAAGCTTAAAATGCTGATGCACCATCCCGATGCCCAACTCAATCGCCCGATTCGGGCTATCAATGGAAACCTCTTTGCCTTGCACTTTTATAAAACCCTCGTCCGGTTGATACAGTCCGAACAAAATATTCATCAATGTGGATTTACCTGCACCATTTTCGCCCAGCAAGGCATGGATTTCACCCTTCATCAGCTTCAAGCTGATCGCATCATTCGCCACGATGCCCGGAAACCTCTTCGTAATGTTGTTAAGTTCAACAACTGGGACTACTTCACTCATCAGATCACCCTAAGGATCAATTTTTTTTAAAACCCTCAAAACTAAGAACAAGGCTAGTTATTGTAACTAGCCTTGTTTGAACAAAAGCAAACCTGTCGTTCGTAACCGCTGTACCTATTATACCCGTATTATGGTTTTTCTGGGACTTTAATTTCGCCGCTGATGATTTTCGCTTTGTACTCGTCAACTTTTTTCAAAATATCCGCAGTTACGTTTTTCTTGGAAGTTTCTGGAAGACCTACACCGTCATCTTTCAGACCGAGTGTAACGTTTTTGCCACCTTGGAATTTGTTGTCGATAACGTCTTTGGAAACACGAGCAACCGCGTTGTCAACACGTTTCAACATGGAAGTCAGTGTCACTTCATCGCCGAACTCCAGGGATTGGTCTTTATCTACACCGATAACCCAAACTTTTTTACCGCTTTTCGCGCGGTCTTTTGCTTCGTTGAATACTCCGTTACCTGTGGAACCAGCCGCGTGGAAAATGATGTCCGCGCCATCGTTGTAGATGGTTGCTGCTGCTGCTTTACCAAGGTCAGGTTTGTCGAACGCACCTGTGTAGTTGATTTGAATTTTCGCATTAGGGTTAACTGCTTTCACGCCGGCTACGAAACCAGCCTCAAAACGTTTGATAACCGGGATGTCGATACCGCCAACGAAACCGATTTTGTTGGATTTTGTCGTAAGACCTGCAACCACACCTACAAGGTAAGAACCTTCTTGCTCGGAGAATGTTACGGATTCTACGTTTGGAGCTTCTACAACGTTATCAATAATCGCAAGTTTAGCATTCGGGTTTTGAGTTGCAACTGTTTTAAGCGCGTCACCCATCAAGAAGCCAATACCCCAAGTCAGGTTATAGCCGTCTTTTACGAATTGGTTCAAGTTCGGCGTGTAGTCTGCATCGCTTTTACTCTCTAGGTTCTTAACGTTTGCGCCAGTTGATTTTTTCAATTGTTGCAAACCTTCCCATGCGCTTTGGTTAAAAGATTTATCATTTACGCCGCCAATGTCTGTGACCATGCCGATTTTGAAATCTTTACCGCTGTTGTTGCTTGGCGCTGCGGATGCTGCGCTACTTGCTGCCGGTGAAGCGGAAGCGGCCGGTTTGGTTTCTTCTTTTTTGGCACCGCAACCTGTCAAAGCAACTGCGGACACAGTGACAGCCATTAACGCTGTTGTGAATACTTTTTTCATCATCTTTACCCCCAAAAATAAATTTAAAATTGTACCTTAAATCCCACATTCTAGGTTGACCAGAATCAGTTAAAATATGTATGTCTGATCATAGACCGAGTGTATCACTTTGGTACTTCAGTGAAAAGCAATCCTACGGCAAATGATCATAATTCGTGATGTTAACCAAGTTGACATGGTCTTTTTGTGTAGCCCCACAATATAGGTTTTAAGCCCCAATTATTTATTATACTACCGCTGGTCAATAAAATCTAGATGACCAATTTTAATTTTTTTTGGTCATCAATGTGAGGAATTGTCCCGAGGATAGTGGACTGCTGAACAGTTTTCCTTGCACCTCCGTACATTGCAGAAATTTCAGGTATTCGAATTGCTCTTCCGTTTCGACACCTTTCGCGATTAACTTCAATCCTAATCGGTGCGCCATCCGAACGATAGCAGCTGCAAGCAGTTGATTCTCGTCATCATCGACTAGGTCTCTGATCAGCGTGCTGTCCAGTTTCACACTATCCAGCGGCATACCTTCCATCCCGCTTCGCGTAAATAGGCCCGTACACAAGTCATCCATGGCAATGCGTACGCCTAGCCTTTTCAGCATCGTCAGCTTCTTGCTAGCTTCTTGCACGTTGGAAGACGTGATGCTTTCCGTAAGGTCCAGCTCGACCAGCCTGGGATCGATACCTGTTTCTTGCAGCACATCAGCTATATGTGCAATAAAATGATCATCTTTGAACTGCGAAGATTGAATGGTGAACGTCATTCTGAGCGGCTCTTGCCCAGCGTTCTGCCAGTCCCTCATCTGTCGGCATGCGGCCTGAAACGCCCACTTGCCAATAGGGACCATGAATCCCAGTTCATCGGCTGCCTTACGCCAATCCATCAGCTTGCTCAGCTGCTTAGACCCCTTCTCCCAGTGGAGGCTGACCTCTGTGCCGATAAGCTTACGGCCTGCGATTTCATATTGCGGCTGATACCGTAATTCGAACTGTTCCTGCTCCAGAGCCAAACGCAGCTCATTCTCCATGTGAGCTTTGCTCTTCACCATCGTATCAATATCTGAGGCATAAAATTGGAAGCGGCTGTTCTCATGGTTTTTGGCCTCGTACATCGCTTCATCCGCACGCTGAAGAAGCTGTTCGGGCTTAGTCCCATCGAGCGGATACAACGCAATCCCCATACTAGCGGTTATCGTAACGGTTTTCCCATCCAGGATAAAAGGTTCATCCAGCACATTTTGAATACGTATAGCCACTGCTCTGACGTCTTCCGGCTTGGTAAAAGATTCAAGCAAAATAATAAACTCGTCGCCGCCCTGCCGATACACCGTGTCCGAACCACGCAGACAGCCTAGCAATCTCTCCGCAGCCAAACGAATGAGCTGATCGCCAGAGGCATGGCCGTAGGAATCATTAACCTCTTTGAATCTGTCCATGTCGAGAAATACAACTGCCGCAAGCTGGTCGTAACGCTGAGCATGAAGAAGCACACGCTTTAAGCGGTCCTCGAACAGCCGTCGATTGGGCAATCCCGTTAAAGTATCATGGTAGGCCAAGTAAGCCAGCTGCTTACTCTTCTCCTCCTGTTCGATACTGCTAAGCCGCAGGTGACGGATGCGAATGGCATAAAAGAAGCAAATGAGTGCTTGAATGAGGACGAACAAGATCATCTTCGGGGTAAATGTAAAAGAAGCAGCAGCAAGTAGATTAGCCGTCAGCAGAAAGAAACCAAGGATGCCCACATAGCGCACCTCCTGATCTTTCATCTGTTGAATCCACTTTATAAAAAGGCTTCTCATTCGGGGGGAACCTCCATTCCGGTCATCAAAAAAGGCTATTCCATTTGGAATAGCCGTAGGCGTACCTGTATCGGTAAACTGCTCCTCTCGGCAGCCCAGCCGTCATCGTTGCGGCGGCAACCTAAGACCCGGAGCTTTGCGTCCTTACCTTTCGGCAAGTTTGCCTTTTACAATATTCAGGTAAACAAAGAAAAAGCAGGACTATTTAACTATATCATAATTTTTTCTACTCTGGCTATTTTTAGTTAAATTAGCAGATTGAAAAGTTTAGGATCTTTATTGATCTCAATGTAGTCATAGTCCTTGCGGGACAAACGCTCAATAAGGCCCTCATAATCATCTTTATTTTTCAACTCAATGCCGACTAGTGCTGGAGCATCATCCCGGTTATTCTTTTTCGTATACTCAAATCGGGTAATATCGTCGGTCGGCCCCAAAACTTCCTCCAGAAATTCACGCAAAGCGCCTGCACGCTGAGGGAAATTGAGGATGAAATAGTGTTTCAAGCCCTCGTACACAAGCGATCTTTCTTTGATTTGCTGCATCCGGTCGATGTCATTATTACCACCGCTGATGATGCAAACTACGTTTTTTCCGCGAATTTGATCCCGGTAAGCATCCAGCGCCGCAACAGGCAGAGCCCCTGCAGGCTCAATAACGATGGCGTTATTGTTGTAAAGCTCCAGAATCGTCGTACATTCCTTGCCTGAAGGGATAACAACGATATCGTCCAGCTTTTCTTTACAAATATCAAAAGTTAGCTCGCCTACCTGCTTCACGGCTGCACCGTCTACAAATTTCTCAATCGTAGACAAGGTCACGACTTTGCCTTGCTTGAGCGACTCCTGCATACTTGCAGCGCCCTCAGGCTCAACACCAATAATCTTGGTACGTGGAGAAACGCTGTCTACATAAGTCGCCACACCAGCGACAAGACCGCCGCCTCCGATGGTCGCAAAAATAAAGTCAGGTGTATCGGACATCTGATTCATAATTTCCAGACCGACAGTCCCTTGTCCCGCGATCGTGCGAATATCGTCAAAAGGGTGAATGAACACCTTGTTTTCTTTGGCGCAGTAAGCCTTGGCTTGATTAGAAGAATCATCGAAAGAATCCCCTGTCAGAATCACTTCTACAAAAGCTCCGCCAAATAACTTCACCTGCGAAATCTTTTGCCGTGGCGTCGTCGTTGGCATGAAGATTTTCCCTTCAATCCCTAACTGCTTACAGGAGTAAGCAACGCCTTGCGCGTGATTGCCGGCGCTTGCGCACACGACTCCCGCTTCGCGTTCTTCCGGCGTCAAGCTTTGGATCACATTGTACGCTCCGCGAATTTTAAAAGAACGAACGACCTGCATATCTTCACGTTTCAAATAAACGTTACATTCATACAAGGTAGAGAGCAGCTCATTGCGTTGCAGAGGCGATGGTTCGATCACCTTGCTGAGCACATGATTGGCCCTAATAATTTCTTCCAAACCTACTTTTCCGGAAACAACCATTTTCTCTTACTTCCTTTCTCTCCAATATGCGTAATAAATTTTAAAGATTATTGTAGCATACTGAGGAGCGCCTGTAAGAAAATATTATTGGAACATTTTATGAATGCTGATGTTTCACTCCAAAATCTGGCGGGTATTAACTAGCAAGATACTTTATAAGGGAGTGATTGCTATGTCGACACAGCCACGTAATATTGAGATTGAAGAACGCCATGTGGAGAAAAAATCGGATTCCAGCTTAGTAGCCTCCACCTTCATCAAGTATGCTGCTTACATTATTATCATCTTCGGTGTTCTATATTTCTTAGTTCACTATGTATTTCCAAAGTTTTAGAACATGAATAAGCACGTGAAGAAAGGGCTATCTTGCGGGTCTATGACCTGTAAGATAGCCTTTTTTTCAGTGTACCAGGTAATGATTGCGCTAATCTCGCACCATTGGGGAACTGGGGTCCTCTATTTTCGACAAAACGCTGCTTTCTCTGGTCATGGGGAACTACGGTCCTTTATTTAGCCCATATCACGTTAAAATTGAGCGTTTGGGAACAAATAAAACCCTGTAGTTCCCCTCAGACCTTGAAATCAGCACATTCCGCTCAAATAGTGCCCTGTAGTTCCCTCCCAACGTGCGCGAATCCTGGGTAGGCGTGCTTAGCCGGCACATGGCAGCAGCCGCCCCCTCTTCACACTGAGGTGACACTATGCCTTTCACCCCGGCTTCGCACTGCTCACGCCGACTTCTTGCCCGCTTCCTAGTAATAGTAACGTGGCTGGTCCTGCAGCTCCGCCCGTTTCTGCAAGAACCGGTAAAATGCGCTTGCTGCTTGGGCCTTTGACACTTCTTGCTGCGGCGCAAACTTGCCATCGTTAAGGGACATAATGTTAAGCCCTACCACAATCGCAGCGGTACCTACTTGCTTAACTTCAGCGGCATCCGCGAATTGGCTGTTGAACACGCCGTCGAATTTCGCCAGGTTTTTGTACCCAAGTGCCTTAACGATCAATTGAGCCATCTCTTCGCGACTTAGTGTAGCCTCTGGGTTGAAATCAGCGCCAACGTCCAACAAACCGCGGTCAACCGCATTTTCGACATAGGCAAAATAAGGGGAAGCGTTGCTCACATCCGCAAAGGAGGCTTTGCGTTCCGCTCCGTAATAGATGCCGCCGTTCCCGCCATTCATCGCGATAACCAGCATTTTGACCAGCTCGCCCCGCTTAATCAATTGATCAGGATTAACCTTGCCATCCTGCACATCAAGTGCTTGATAGTCCAGCATCAGCTGAAGCTCGTTCTTAGCCCAGTGATTGTCGATGTCGCTAACGACCACTTTATCCAGGGACATAACCTCACCTGTTTGGCTGTTTCTCCATTTTCCAGTTTGCGCGTCAAGCAGGAAGGATTCTCGGTTGAACTTTGGAATAAGCGTGTAGACAAGCTTAGCTTCTAATTTCTCATTTGCGTTGGTGACTGCTGCAGTTGGAGGAATTTCTCCCGCAGCGATCATCAGGTTGTATTTCTCGATAGGCATAACGCCATTGGATCCGCCATATTCGAGCACATAGTTCAGTTTAATGTCGAACTGGGAAAGCCACAGCTCCTTCGCCTTATCGAGCGCCAGAATCTCCGGTTTTTGCTTCGGATAAGGCATGTCGCTGAGCCCAAATTGATAGTTCATAATTTGGCCCGTCACGCGATCGATGCTGATTGTTACACCCTCACCACCTGCGCTAACACCATCAATGACGCGATTAAAGCGAATATCCCAATTCCGCATATGCTTCAGCTGCTCTTCCGAGTAATCCTTGGCGGATGGCTGGCTGAGCACCAACTGGTCCGTGTAGGAAGGAATCTGCGTTTTCACGAAATCTACGCTTTTGGCTACAGCATTCTCTAAGGAAACCTTACCTTCAATGTCCTTATTGTTATCAGGGCTGTAAGGCACATAGCTGTTAAAATTGGTGATTTCTCCGGTTTTGCTGTTTACATTGGCCCAGACTCCGCTTCCGGCTATCTTGCCAGTCGGGTCCTTCTCAGAAACGGTGTTCCAGCTTAAATTCCAATTCGAGTTGGTTTCCCCGGTTTCAGGGTTCGTCCCTTCATTGTAGGTAGCCTCTTGGAGCTTGTAGTCCGAGGAAAGATTGAACACCGTAATAACTTTCTTCACGGCTTCCTCCTTCGTCAGGTTCAAAGCAGCCGATGGACGTTCAGCCAGCGGTTTGTCCGTTAAAGGCTTGGAATCCTCCGTATGCGGAACCGGGTTCCACACTTCTCCGGTTAGCGCATTCAGCGAAAACGCTCCCATCATGTAAGAAATAATCGGTAGTTTCTTGCCTTTAGTACCATATGGAATCTGATAGAGCAGCGAGAGATCTGCTTTATCGCGGAACAATTGAGCAGCTTTTTCTTTCGTAACAGGCCCGGTATTCGCTTGAAAAGTAACGTCATCAGACCAATTGTAATTATAATTCGTTACTTGACCGTCGCCATTCACACTGACCGAGATACCATTCGCAGTAAAAGGTACACCGTCAACCGAACGATCGAAGCGGATGTTGTACTGATAATTCCCGTTCAACGGTGTGCGGAACGCTTTCTCTTCCGAATCGTCGTAAAGCAGCTCTTTCTGCTTGTCTGGATTCACTTTAGCAATAAAGGCGGAAGCGACATCTTTGGCTGCAGCGAAGTCAACCTTCGGCGGATACGCTGGTTTATGATCCGGATCACTGTCATTCATTGAATAAGCCGTCAGCGTTCCATCCAGGCCATTAATCGATACGTTCAAATAACCGTAGGTCTGATCTTTTACTTTTTTCACATAATTAATGTTCCACGTAGGGATATTTCTGCCATTCATGCCATAGTAAGCATTTAAGCTAATCGATTGGAAGGTGAAGCCTTCAGGCAGCGTTATATACGCTTTGGCCCGCTCTATCGCCTGTTCTTTCGTAATTTTGGCATCTAACATCTTGCTGTCGATGACGCCGGGATAGGCAGGCACTGCAATGGTCTTGCTGTCTACACTTACTTCACTGGCCCAAACGGCTGGAGCAGCCGTGAGCAGCAAACTTGAAGCTAGCACCAACGTTCCTGCTTGTTTGACTAATTTCAAAGTCCTCTTCCTCCTTTGGGAAATAAAAATTGCCATAATAATCCTTGACGCTGAAGAGGAGGAAAAAGTTGCTTTAAACATACAAAAGTTTAAAAATAAAAAACACATCTCCAAGCCCCCTTCAAAGAGGCATGAACATGTGCTGCTGTTTTAATTGCCGTTAGGCATCTTGCTCGTTTTGGCGTTTTCTTGGCTAAGGGTGTGCATGAGATCTTTCATTTCACCTTGCGTCAAATCGCGCCATTTGCCTACCTTTAAGCTCCCCAGATGAATATGCATAATCCGAACGCGCTGCAGGCGCACCACCCGATAACCGAACGCTTCGCACATACGACGAATTTGCCGATTAAGCCCCTGAGTCAGGATGATGCGAAAAACACGATCGCCCACCGGATAAATTTCACATGGCTTCGTTACCGTGCCCAGAATGCGCACTCCGCTAGCCATCCCCTTAAGAAACATCGGCGTAATTGACTTGTTCACCGTCACGATGTACTCTTTGTCATGATTATTTTCTGCGCGCAAAATCTGGTTCACAATGTCTCCGTTATTCGTTAAAAGAATGAGACCTTCCGAGTCCTTATCCAGTCTGCCGATCGGGAAAATACGTTCCGAATGCCCAACAAAATCAACAATGTTGCCTCTTATATGAGCTTCCGTCGTACTGGTGATTCCTACTGGTTTATTGAGCGCAATATAGACATGCTCCTTCTTCTCGCCAATCGGTTTGCCATCGATTCGAACTTCATCGCCTGGACCTACAACGCTTCCAAGCCCGGCAACCTCGCCGTTGATCGTAACACGCTTCGCTTCTACCCACTTGTCCGCTTCCCGCCTGGAGCAAACCCCTGTCTCGCTAATAAATTTATTGATTCTCATGCTTGGGAAATCCCTTCTATGCCGTAATCCTATTTTTCTGATATCCCCTATTATGATGGATTCCCCAAGTTCGTTCAAGTCAGGTGTCATATGGCAAAAAGAAAAAGAAAAAGAAAATCGCCCTCCATCCTGTGAACGGGAACGATCTACCAGTGATCTATTTTTTCGGCATAGCGCGAACGCTACGTACCAATTTGCGTTGTGCCACCGTCAATGGCCGCGTATAAGCATAGTTGCCTTTCGGCGCAGGGTTAATGGCCGCACCGCTTTTGAAAGTGCCTGTTCCCGCAAGAACGGCTACCCGAATATTGAATGTATTCATTACGCTAGCAATCGGTGTCGAGATAGAACGAGGACCGCTACCTGCGAAGTTCAAAGCCGCTGCAAATTGTCCTCTCATCCATACAGACCCGGAGTCGCCAGGCAAAGAGATGTTCGTAGGAGCCGTGAGGATCGTCTGATTGCGGAACTGCAGCGTAGCGCCCCCCAACTCAGGATAAGGTCCGATATTAATTTGTACGCCGATACTCTCCACCGTGCCGATAACAAACCCTGTGGTACGTCCTGATTTAAAGAAACGGTCTCCCACACGGTAGCTGAGCAAATGACCTTGCGGATTCACGAATTGCCCTGTATTACTGACCAAATATCTCGGGGTGAGCAAGCTGTTGTTAAAAGGTATGGCCGTTGCAGCATCCATGAAGTTCGGTCCTGTTAGATTAAAAGGAACAAACCGGAATGCCGTACCGACACGATCTGTTACATTGACGCCACCGTCCAGGTTCCCCGGTTGAACAATATTCGCGCCGAATCTGTTCGCTTCAATAAGCACATGGTTGTTGCTCAACATCAACAGTTGGCCATTCTGGATTACGATTAGACCGCAAGTCCCTGTTCCCCGATTCTCTCGGCCAATGCTAACGCCGCCCGGAACGGGACGATGTTTGCCGCGGAATTGCGTGGCTCTGAAACGTTTCACCGGAGGTTTCACAGACCGTGACATCTTTTTCGGTGCCGCTACAGAATTGGGTCTGAAGGGAGCTCCGGCAATATAGCGGACGGGGATGCTAGTGCCGACAACCTTTGCGATGTTTTTACCGATGGCTGTCGTAACCGCGCCTTTGCGCGTGTACACGATGATCGCCGCACCGCTTCCAGGTTTATCGGGGTCGGCATATCCCACACCGGTACCCAAAACACCCGGCATTTGCAGTGTTGCGAAAAGCCTGTCATTTTGCCTTAAAGCCTCATAAAAAGTCGCCATGTGCATTCTCCTTTGTAAGGGGATGCATTCAACTTATGCTAGCCTGTGTGAGTTAGTCTCCTCTACTAACCTATCTTTAAATAAATAGATGAATCACTCTGAGACGCTTGTACCAAGAGCATTTCTCTAACCTAAACAAGAAGCGTATAATAGAATTCACAACGTTTGAAACATGGGGGCTTGTTATGCATTTTCTACTATTAGGCGCTACAGGAAGGGTCGGAACTCGCGTTTTGGAGCGAGCTTTGGCAGATAATCATAAAGTAACTGCATTGGTACGCAATCCGCAAAAGATCAACCAGCGCTCTGAACAGCTTACCTTGCTGCAAGGTGACGCCTGCCATCCCTATGACATTCGTCGCTCCTTGGAGAGCGTAGACGTTGTCATCAGCTGCCTCAATACCGATGGCGGTACGGTACTGACGGAGTCTACGCCTCTTCTCATCGAAGCCATGAAGGCGCAAGGCGTAAGCCGGGTCGTCACCATCGGCACAGCCGGCATCCTGCAAAGTCAAGAGCACCCCGGCCTGCTGCGCTACGAGACGCCGGACACCAGGCGCTCCTCTACGCGAGCCGCCGAGGAGCATCGCAAGGCCTGGGAGCTGCTGCAAGCCTCCAGCCTCTCTTGGACGGTCGTCTGTCCAACCTACCTGCCAGACGGCGAGGCGCTCGGCACCTACCGTGTCGCGCGCGATTTCCTGCCGGAGGATGGCAAGTCGATCTCCGTGGGCGATACGGCGGCTTTTACCTACAGCGTTGCGTGTTCGCAAGAGTATGTTGGCTGCCGCGTAGGATTGGCCTACTAATGGAAAAGAGGCTTTCCCAAAGTCATCCAATGACCAAGGGAGAGCCTCTTTTTGCCTTTTAATAACGTTATCTTCTTTCTTTGGCCAAAGCAGCAATATTCAGCCATGAGATCACGATACCGACAACGCGGAACACGTACCCCGCAACCGGGATAAAGCTCAAAAACGCCATAATGATGTTAATGACTGTCTTGGTCGTCGTTCCATTATGGGTGAGGATCGCAAAGACCAAGTTCACAAACACGAGCGGAATTACCCAAGTGTACGACCACAGGTAAACAAATGGGATCAAGCCTAGCAAATAACCCACAGCGATCGCGATTTCAGACAGCAGCTGAAGCAAATTCAGTAATCGAAGTGTATCTGGACGCATACAACCCCTCCATTTCAGTGAGGAAATGATTTA
Source organism: Paenibacillus chondroitinus NBRC 15376 (assembly GCF_004000765.1). Classification (GTDB taxonomy): domain Bacteria; phylum Bacillota; class Bacilli; order Paenibacillales; family NBRC-103111; genus Paenibacillus_E; species Paenibacillus_E chondroitinus. The sequence goes on from NZ_BILW01000028.1 coordinate 38,527, forward strand.
TTGCTGTTATTGTAGCATAGGCGGCACAAAAAAACCGCCTAGGCAGCATGGCCTGACGGTTTTTTCTCGATTGCGCCTGAAAAGCCGCCTACAAACCGCTCCGCACTTCGTCCTCGTCGGCGGCTGCCGTCTCCGGATGTCCCTGCTGCAGCTGGTACATCTGGTAGTACCGCCCGAGGTGCGCCATCAGCTCCTCGTGGTTGCCGCGCTCGACGATTTCGCCATGGTCGAGCACCAGAATTTGGTCGGCGTTTTTGATCGTCGACAGCCTGTGGGCGATGATGAAGGTGGTCCGCCCCTTCGACAGCACCTCGAGCGCCGCCTGAATGACGGCCTCGGTCTCCGTGTCGATGGAGGCCGTCGCCTCATCGAGGATCAGGATCGCCGGGTCGAACGCCAGCGCCCGAGCGAAAGAGATCAGCTGCCGCTGCCCGGCCGACAGCGTGCTGCCCTTCTCGATCACGGGCTCGTCGATACCGTGCGGCAGGCTTTCAAACATAGCCGCTGCGCCGACCTCACGCAGCGCCGCCTCGACCCGTTCCCGGGTGATGGACGGATCATCCAACGAAACGTTGGATGCGATCGTCCCTGTGAACAGGAACGGATCCTGCAGGACGATGCCCATATGCTGCCTAAGCAGCTGTTTGGGCATCTCGCGTACATCGCGGCCGTCAACCGTGATACGGCCCTTGTTCACATCGTAGAAGCGGAACAGCAAATTCAAGATCGAGCTTTTGCCTGAGCCGGTGTGCCCGACAAGCGCAACGGTCTGCCCTTGTTTGGCCTCGAACGTGATGTCCTTCAACACGTCTTCGCCTTCTTTGTAAGCAAAACGAACATGCTCGAACTTCACGTTGCCCAGATAACGCTCCGATTTCTCAGTCGCCACAGGAATGCCCTGCTCATCCAGAAGTTCAAATACTCGATCGGCCGATACAATGGCTCGTTCCAGGTTGGGAAGCTGATTCACGATCCCCACCATGGGGTGGAACATCCGGTTCAAGTAATCAACGAATGCGTATAGCACACCAACCGTAATTAACGAATGTAAGGAGCTTCCCCCGACGTACCAGATGAGACCGAAAAAGAACAAATTCCGCACAACGTTCATCAGGTTATGGGAGGTCAGCGAGTTCAGGCTGAGCAATTTATTTTGATAATGCGTGTATTCCTCGTTCAATTGCTCGAATTCTTCTGTCGTTTCCTTTTGTCTGCGGAAAGCTTGAATGATCGTCATGCCTTGAATCGCCTCATTGATCATCCCGTTGATGGAACCGATCCGTTCACGAATCTCATGATTGTAGTGAGAGGCATATTTACGGTAAACGATAATCCACACATAAAGCAGAGGAAGCACCGGCAGCGTGAATAAAGCCAAACGATAGTCTAATATGAACAACGCTACAATAATACCAACAATATAAATCGTCCCTGTAAAAAAGTTCGCCAACACCTGAACGTACAGGTCTTTGACAGACTCCGTATCGTTCGTAATTCGTGAAACAATTTTACCTGCAGGCTGATTGTCAAAATAATTGATCGGCAGCCGCTGGATTTGCGCGAACACATCGCTCCGCATGCGCTGAATGATCCGATTCGCCGCGGACTGCAGGAGATATCGCTGACCGTAGGTAAAACCGGCGCCAATGAGAATTAACACGAAGTAGACACCGGCCAGCTTCATCAAACTGACAAATTCAGGCTCGTAAAACGTGTAAAGTTCCTGCATGCTGAGCTTTCTAGCCGGATACTCCGCTTGGTCTGCGCCCTGCGTAATCGTCAACTTCCCCTCTTCCGTCAACTTGCGGACGCCGTCAAAGACAAGCGGTTGATCCACCCATACAAACTGGGTGCCCACCTGGAGAATCCGAATTTCATGCCCCTTCGGCTCCCCTTCCGCGAAATGATCGCTCCGTTTATAGAAGCCTCCGTTCATCGGAACTGCATTCTCGGTTTTCGTTGCCGACGTAGTCTCGAACCACGGCTTCTCAATACCGAGAATGTGCGTGTCGATCATCTTCTTGGCGATGAAGGGACCTGCCAGCTCCGTCGCAACGGCGACAGATAAGCATAGCAGCGCAATTAGCAGAGGTTTTTTAAACAATGCCGCATATTGAAATAATCGCTTACTTGTTTGTTTCATTAGGATTTTCACCTTCTTTTCATGAGATCATCGATTTGTCCGTTCAGCCAACCTGCTGCTCTTCTAATTGCTGACGGTCATACTGTTCTTTATACCAGCCACCGAGCGCCAGAAGTTCCTCATGCGTACCTTCTTCCACGATGTACCCTTCATCGAGCACGAGAATCCGATCGGCATGTTGAACCGCAGACAGGCGGTGCGTTGTGATTAGCGTTGTTTTGCCGGCGCGCTCGGAGCGAATCCCGCGGATGATTTCGGCCTCTGTCTTGGCATCCACGGCAGAAAGCGCGTCATCCAGCATGAGAATTTCCGGATCCACATAAAGCGCCCGCGCGATGGATACGCGCTGCTTCTGACCCCCGGATAAAGCCACGCCTTTCTCGCCAACCATGGTTTCCAAACCTTCCGGCAGGAACTCCACGTCCTTACGGAAAGCGGCCAGTTCAAGCGCTTGAATAAGCTGCTCCTCCGTGCCTTGGCTGGCGCCGAACTTAATGTTTTCCTTCACCGTTTTGGAGAAAAGAATCGGCTCCTGCGGCACATACCCGATCCATCCGTGTACGGTGTCGATCGTCAACTGCTCTATCGGCGTATCGGAAATAGCGATTGTGCCTTTGCCGGGCGGATATTCGCGCAGCAGTTGTTTGAGCAGCGTCGTTTTGCCGCTTCCGGTCCGCCCTACAATGCCTAGCGTCTGTCCTCGCTTGAGCTCAAAAGAGATATTAACGAGATTGTCGATAGAAGATGACGGATAGCGGAAGGTGACGGCCTGGAAGCTAATCGAATTAGGCAGCAGCATGGTTGTTGCATTCGGTTCGTCCGTGACGTCCGGTTTGTAGCCAAGGGTCTCATTCACCCGATCCAAAGAGGCATTGCCGCGCTGCATGATGTTCATGAGCTCCCCGATGGCGAACATCGGCCATATCAACATGCCGAGGAACGTATTGAAGGAAACGAGTTCCCCAAGTGTCAATTCACTATGAAACACCATGTAACCGCCGTAACATAATCCAATTAAATATGAGATGCCGACAAGGATTTTGACCGTTGGTTCGAACAGAGCATCGATAAGTGCAACCGCAATATTTTTACGAAAAACATCGTCTGTCATCGTTTTAAAATTTTGTTCACTAGCCTTTTCCTGTACAAAAGCACGTATGACGCGCACGCCGGCGATCGTTTCAAGCACCCGGTCATTCATTTGGCCGAAAGCATCCTGAGCGAGAATGAATCTCTCGTGAATTCGCCCGCCATAAATGGTGATCGCGGCAGCCATGAAAGGCAGCGGAAGGATTGAAGCAAGCGTCAGCTTCCAGCTAATGAAGAAGCCCATCATGCTCAGAATCGTCAGCATAAACAACGTGGAGTCTACGAAGGTTAAAATCCCGAAGCCCGCTGTCGTCGACACCGCTTGGAGGTCGTTCGTAGCTCTAGCCATGAGATCGCCTGTGCGGTTGCGTTCATAGAAAGTTGGCGTCATGCGCAGCAGCTGCCTCATCAAGCGGGAGCGTAGCACGCGCTCTAGAACAAACGCACCTCCAAACAGCTGATACAGCCAAACATACGACAAGCCATAGCCGGCCACAATCAGCGTCCCCCAGAAGGCGAGCAGCTGGAACAGCTTGCTGCCTGTTAAAGTCCCCATGTGTATACCATCAATCGCATAGCCGATCAGCTTCGGAGGTATCACATCAATAATGCCGACGATAATGAGCAGCCCAATCGCCAGCGTATATCGCTTCCAATTCATGCGGAAGAACCAGCCTAATTTTTTCAATACGATAAACATTGCTTTCATCACTCCTTTGCTTTACTTATCCACGCAAAAAGGCACACCGCACGCAGCGATATGCCTTCTTAAAACAGAAAAGCGCTCGTTACGAACTTCTTCGTAACCCGCGCTTCTCTTCATTAGCGTATATGAAGGGGTTGCAGCAGCCGAACAAACACCATTAAGGCGTATCAGTATCAGCTAACAGGCGGGTTACTCCGTATGAATTTGTATGGTCGTTATCTTTGTGCTCAAAATGCGCGTTTGGATCCAGAACCAACTTAATCATCTTGAAACCCTCCTTCTCTACCGCAAACCGGCTTGCGTCCTTAATCATTTTCCAAAAGTTGTATAACTGCGCTTACAGAGGTGATCTTAACACCCTTTTCAAGCCCCTGTCAATCGGAGAAAAAGACTATAAAAGAACTATCTGTCCGAGCAATTTCGGATCAGAATACTTGCTTTTCCCCCTTGTGCGATTGTCACACATGTTTCAAATTCTCGCGGCATATTCATTACATATGAGTTCATATCGCGCAGGGGAGTGGATGGGCATGGTCGATCAAGTGTTTGCCTTGTTAGGATGGATTGCCGCATTCGGAGTCGTAATTGGAGGCGTTGTTGCACTCATTGCCAGGTTCGTTTCGCGCGATTCGACGAAGTACGATATGATTTTTTTGTGGAATAATCGGTATACGCTGGAGGAGTTAGAGTTGGACGAGCCTGTATGAGGATTAGACAAAAACAGGGCTATCTCAACGGGTCTGAATCGGCCTGATGGATAGCCTTGTGTTTATGGAGTGGGAACTATGATCCGTTATTTTGGCAAATGTGGTCCTTTGGCAGATGAAAGGGAACTAGGGGCCTCTATTTGACCGATTCTTGTGGAGAATCAAGCAATATCGGACAAATAAGGCCCTGTCGTTCCTCTCACTGTCAAAATGCAGCCGTTTTGGCTTAAATAGCGGACTCCAGTTCCCTTTGATTTACTTATTTGAAGGTACTGACGACGATGCCGCAGGTGACGCCACAGGCCCCTTAGCTCCTTGAGCTCCAGGTCCTTGTCCATTTGCCCCACCTTGCCCGCCAGGTGCTTGTCCACCCGGTGCTCCGCCTCCTGGCGCCATGGCCGGGGCATTCATGGGTCTATGTACCATTTGACCGCCAAGATGGCCTGTATAACTGACGAGGATCACCGCCGCGAGCGAGCCGATCAAATACATCGGATGCCGGCCGGCGTCTTTCTTTTTCCAAATGAGCAAACCGACACGAACGACCGCAAGAACAATCGCTGCAAGCATAGTTAATTTCGCATAGAATTCATGAGGGACAACCAGGGGATTGCGCCAAGGAGACGGGCCCGTCATGACAGCCGCAATCGCGCCAAGCGCACCTACAACAAGGCAAAGCATGCCGGCAGAGTGCCACTCCCGTTTCTTCATGATCATCGCAATGATATCAAAAACAAAACTGAAAATAAGAAGTGCGATAGGGACATGCGTCACTATGAAGTGCAGATTTTTCAAGATATAATCCATTAATCTCTCTCCTCACTCATCTATTTTGTTTACACTACAAAGTGTAGTGTTAAATAAATGGAAAGTCAAGCCATGCCAATCAGGGCTCTAAATGAGCCCCATCAGCAGGATAACGATGAGCAGGGATACCGCTATTCGAAGCCGTGGCCACGGTAGTAACAAGGTCATTTGCGGGTCAAGAATATGTTTGATGCGAACATTCATGGATGTTTCAGCGAAAGAGGCGTGAGATAAGGATAGATTCGGTGCCGGTGATTGTAGTTTGAGTAGTTTGAGGAGAGCGCTGCCCAAATCGGCAGGTTGATTCATTTGACCAATGGCATACTTATCTGCCCTTAGTTCAATCATAATGGGGTATTTCTTAGCAAGCCATGCGAAAATCGGGATATACCACAGCGCTTTGGACATGATGGAAAGCAGGAAAATAGCGAGCGGATCGCGATGCTTCATATGGCATTTCTCATGGTCGATAACGGCATGAAGCTCTGTAGGGTCCAGCATGTCGAGCAACCCCGTCGATAGGATGATTTGCGGCTTGCGGAAGCCTATCGTCATGGCGGTTGGCGCTTTAGAAGAAATAATGCGCAATTGATGCTCAGCAAGCTGGTACATGCCGCGGTATTGCAAGGTAAGCGCAGCATCCTGGTGTTTGGCAACCAGCTTCTTGGCTTTCATCGCTTGAAAGGCTTGCCGTGTGATTAGCAAAAGGACCGCGCTAAGCGTATAAAGGATCACAACATTCACCAAATTAAGCGCAATGGGTGCAGGGATATGAAGATTTTTGAATAAGATGACGCACAAATCAAAGATGTTATAGCGTGCATGCCATTTGAAGAGATACTGTCCCACAAAAAGCAGCATTTGTCCCAAGACAAGCCCTGACAAGGCTAAAGAAGCAGCATACAGCCATTTCAATCGCTTTTCCATCATCGTTATCGATCCTTTTTCATTTCTTTGATTTTTTGCTCCAATTGGTCGAGCAGACCGGGATCTACTTTATCCAGCGCATCTACCATATGCGTCACCGCTAAGGAGCCGAACTCTTCAATCAAATCAAGCGTGAGCTCTTTGGACTGAGCTTCCATGAAGGCTTCTCTTGTCACAACCGGGCTGTACTGGTACGAGCGGGCAAGCGCCTTTTTCTGCAAAATACCTTTGTCCACCAAGCGGTTCATCACTGTCATGACGGTGTTGAAATTATTTGCTTTGCTGTCGTTGTCGAGCTTCTGTTGAACATCTTTAATCGTCATTTCCTCGATACTGTTCCAAAGAATCTCCATAATCTTGGCCTCTAAGGGACCGAAAAAACGGTTAAGCCCGCTTCCTTCATATTTAAAATTTTGCATTTTCATGATAGACACACTCCTTACACTACAAATTGTAGTAGGAGTCGTGCGGCGAAGTCAAGATATGCGGTTAAAAGAGTGGGATTTCACTTTACATTTCGTAAAAAGGGATCTATAATACTTACATATAGTAAGTAATTAATTATTTTAAAGCAAAGGAGCGATTCTTATGCATATACAAATATTTTCGGCTGATCAACAAGGTGTCGGGGCGTTTGACGGCGGCAAATTTATCGAGCAGCGTGCCATTAGCTTTCCGCGTGAGAAAACGGCTGTAGATCGTGTAGGGCCTTTATTTTATTGGGCTTGGGGCCACGCAACCGATGTTGCTGAGATCGGCATGCATCCGCATAAAGCGTTCGAAATCGTCACTTATGTGATTCAAGGCCTCGTGGAGCACCGCGATTCTCTTGGTTCTTTAGAGACTGTTTCTGACGGCGGCGCTCAAGTCATTCAAGCCGGATCCGGCGTCTCACATGCGGAAGCCTTCCGCACCGCTGGCACTGAAGGCATGCAAATCTGGTTCGAGCCTCACCTTAGTCAATCGGTGAAAAAGCCCGCTACCTACAATCAGTACGAACATGAGCAATTCCCGGTCGTCCAACAAGATGGCGTGACGGTGAAAAGCGTCATTGGCGGAGAGGCTCCGATTCAGCTGGATACAGACGCCAATATGTTTGATTGGAACCTTGAGCCGGGTGCAACGTTCACGTACTCCCTTCATTCGAATCGGCAGGTTGCTTTCCTCGTTATCCGAGGACAAGGCAGCAGCGAATCCGCCGCGGACGGCAAAGGTGCACAGGCCATCTCCCATAAGGATTTCGTCGTTGTCCAAAATGACAAACAAGCGGATGAACTCCTGCTGTTGAAGGCGGATGACGAGCAGGGTCTGCGTATCATCGCGATTGAAGTTCCAGTAGATCCAGGCTATGCGTTGTACCATAAATAATACGATGTTGCAGTCGGTGGGGCTATCTGAGCAGATCAGGAATGATCTGGCGGATGGCCTTTTTGGCTTGGGTGGTGGGGAGTGGCTTAAGTGCTGAGATATCGGAAGTCAGAATGGCTTGGGTGGAGTAGCGAGAGTGCTTAGGGGCTTGAGTAGATGGATTAGCTGGTGGGGCATGAATGGTAGCAGTGGCTTGAGCGCTGGTGGGGCTTAGATAGATGGAGTAGCTAGTTTACTTTATTGGCTTGGATAGGAGGAGTGACTGGGTCGGCGGAGTGTAACTAGTATGTGGTGGGTGCTACTTTGTACAAAATCAACCGAATGGGAACTACGATCCCTTATTCTGTGATCATACGCCCCATCAGCTAGCGGAGGGGAACTACGGGCCTCTATTTCACCACTACGCCGACAAATGTAATCTCTTCGGGGCAAATAAGGTCCTGTAGTTCCGTCTAATCCTGAGAAATGCTTATTTACCCAAAATAGCACCCTGTAGTTCCCTCACGCTACCAAATAACAGCAAAGCCAAAGCCTCCCACGCACAAACTACCGCAGAAAAATCAAAAGAGCTACCCCCAAGTAGATAAACTACTTACAGGATAGCTCCCCTTTGATGCTATTCCAACGATTGAAGCCTAGCTTCGTCCTCGCTGAGCGATTCAGCAGCTTGCTGCACGGCCGGCGCGTCAGATTGGTCCGCAGCCTGCTCCAACGCGTTCTCGGCTTTACCGATAGCGTTCCGGGCCTCCTGCAGCGTTTGAGGCGTTGGATGGGACATCGCATGATTCACCGCTTGATGGACATTATCGGCTGAATTTTGCGCGGAAGAAATCGGATTCTGGGACTGTAGACTTGAATCGGTCTTGGTCATCGTTTCAATGAGCCTCCTCAAATTAAAATCATTACATCGGCTATATTGAGACAATTGGTCACATTTTATACCCTGTATTTCATTTCAATCTGATTTGAAGCGTTCCATCGGAGGAAAGCCGCAAAAATCCAATAGGCCAGACTCGCCCCAAATATGTTCAAAATCAAATCATCCACATCCAAACTCCCCACTCTGAGCAGCATTTGCAGCACTTCCAAGCCTACCAACGGGCAACCAAAAAGCAGTAGAAACACCCAGTTCCGCCTCGCCACCCTAAACAAATACGGCAGGATAAACCCATATGGCATGAAGACGCCTACATTACCAAATAAATTGATCACCCATGTCCGCATCGAAAATAAATGAGCATGTAGAATATACATCCCAATGGTCCTGAAAGGAACTATGTTGTAGTTATACTCCAAATGCCCCCCGCTTCGCAGACTCTCACGCCCGAATCCCCAAAACATCCAATACAGCAAACAGCCCGTATAACCGATAAAAAGCAGCCACACGAGCCCCCGGATAAGCCTCTTCCTCATGATGGTCGCCCTCCCCTGCTCTTTTTGCGCTCCCCGCTCTGCTCTGCCAATAAAGAACCCTCCCTTCAGTCACGACTGAGGAGAGGGTCATTAATTCCCTGCTGGTTCCGCAGGCTATTTGTTCACGGCATCCAAAAATTTGAGAGAGTCAAAAGCTTTTTTCAAACGAGCTTCATTAGCCTCTGTTCGAACCGCTTCGTCCATGCGCAGCGTAACGGTATAGGTCATTTGATTTTGGCTGAAAATGTACGTCGTTTCTTTGTAAGGCACTTTGGCGCTCACATAATTAACTTCGTATTTCTTCGCCTTCACGCCGCCAAGCACTGTCGATTCTTCGTCGGTATAGGCATATTCGCTATCGCTATCGTGACTCTTCTTCTGCGAAGCGTCCTCTTCTTTTACCGCATCTTCATAAGATGTGACTGCATCTGCGTTGATCGTCAAGTAACCTCCAGTGAAAAGGAAGGACTTGCTCGCTTGGTCTTTGTTGTCGTAGGACTTGCTGCTTGTCCACTTTTCAGGAATTTGCAGCGTGTATTTATATTTCTCATTTTTGTAGGTAATGGTACGATTCGGATCCATTAATTCGTCCAGATCTTGAATGAAACCAAGCTCTTGGTCCATGTTGTCTTTATCTACTTCGATCGTGGTGGTTAAGGTGTGCAAGAGATCATTGATCTCAGCCCCCTCCTCCTCCTGCGGATAGCTGACTTCAACTTCATACTTATACTTATCCTTAATGAAAAAGAGGGAGTACCCGGCGGTCCATTTGTTGCCGAGCGTTTCGGCATGAGCTGTCTTTAAAGCCGGAACGCCGGCCAAAGTAAGCTCCTCAGGGGCGCTGATCTTACGATATTTCTGCACATACTGCGCTTCAAGCTGTTTGCGCTCACGATCAGCCCACGCGGCCAACGTGTCGCCGGATGAAGCCGAAGTCACCTCAACCTGCAGGGATTGCGAATAATCAGAATTAAAGAAGGAGGAGTTTCCGGTATAACTGCTTTTCTGCCAGCTGGAAGGCAGGGCAAATGACAAACCATACTCATTCGTGTAAGTCGTATTGCCATTAGAATAGACCGAAATATCTTTGAGCGATTCATCTTGCGCATTAAAGGAAAGCTTAAATGAATCAAGTAAATCATTATAGCTATTTTGTTTAAAATCGTTATTATAGTGATCTTTTGTTACAAATAATTGCACTTTATATAGGCGCCCTTGGTGAAGATAACCACGCGTTTGAATGTAGCCGTCATCTCCGGAGCGGCCAACAATTTTGGCAAACGGACCGCCTTCGCGCTTGACATACTGGCGCTCCAGAATCGTGGATGCCGCGATACCACTATAGTCATCGTCTTCGCTACCGGTCAATTTGTTCAAAAGCGCCGACGGAGACAGCTCATCGCTCTCGTTATCCACTTGGATGGACAAGGAGAACTCCCCTTTGGCATCCACGAAGCTAACCGAGTCACCCTCCTCGGATTGGTGCCCTTTCACCAAACCTGCCGGGTATTTCATTGACCAGCCAAAATGGCTGTCGCCGATCTTGGTTTTACCGCGGTCCGCGTCCAAGTCAGACCCCTCCGCGTCTTCTTTCCACTTCGTTTCGGGATGCAGCACTTCGCCGAGCGTAACAGACTTCGTCACGGACGCACCCTCTGACTGAATGGTGATATCCACTTTTTCATCCGGCAAATACTTCTTAATCGCCTCATTGTAGTCGACCAGCGTCTTCACCTTGTTCGCCCCGATGGAAACGACCAGATCGTCCTGCTCAATGCCAGCTGCCGCAGCCGGTGAGTCAGGGTCGACGTAAGCAACCCGAAGTCCTGTTGAGCTAGGTAAACCAACGACGGCCTCCCAGCTTTCTTCCAGCTCCAGCCCCAAATAAGGGCGTTTCACTTTCCCATACAATTGAAAATGCTTCAACACATACTTGACGGTGTCTACCGGAATGGCAAAGCCGAGATTTTCAACCCCGAAATCGGCATATTTCATCGTATTAATACCGATAACCTCACCGTTCATGTTAATCAACGCGCCCCCGCTGTTGCCAGGATTGATCGCCGCATCCGTTTGAATGAGCTGATATTGCGAGCTAACCGAGCGGTCAAGTCCGCTGACAATCCCTACGGTAACGGAATTTCGCAAAGCGAAAGAAATCGGCGTCCCGATTGCCGCGACGGTTTCCCCCACTTTAATATCCGAGGAAGAAGCAAAGGTCGCGGGCGTTAAGCCGGTGGCGTCGATTTTGACCAAAGCCAAGTCGCTCTCCTCATCGATATTCGTGGCATGCCCGTTATAAGTAGTGCCGTCCGATGTAACAACGACGATATTTTTCATATCTTTGACTACATGTGCATTCGTCACGATGACGCCATTGGACTCGACGATTACACCAGTGCCGTGCGCAAGATTAAAACGATTTTTCTCTAGCGTTTTATCTGAATCGTAGGATGGCTTGCCGATAATCGCAACAACCGACGGCGAGGCTTTTTCAATCACTTTAGGAACCTCGGCATTTATTTCGGCTGCATAAGAAGGTGACGGCCCCTGCAGGGATACAAGCAAGAAGGCGGCCAGTAGCGCTGTTGCCCCTTTTTTAGCAACGGTATTCCAATTCCCCATGACGGTCTTCCTCTCTTAACAAAATATGACAGTGACTAGAATCTAGCATATTTGTGATAGAGAGACAATACAAATTTTCCCACATAAAAAGGGGTTTATCGACATTCCGTTATACGCTGCGGGTGGGTGTAGACCGTTAATTGGTCCCTACGGATGAAGCCGACGACCGTAATTCCTAGGTCCTGCGCCAATCTAAGCGCCAAGTCCGTTGGGGCAGATTTCGACAGCAAAATACCGACTCCGATTTTGGCAACCTTGAGCACCACCTCGGAAGACACCCTCCCGCTGAAGGCAATCACTTTATCACGAACGGATATTCGCTGCCTCAGGGCATGACCGTATATTTTATCCAAAGCATTATGCCGTCCGATATCCGACCTGCTCAAAAGCAGCTCATTCGCCGTGCACAAGGCCGCATTATGCAGTCCCCCCGTAGCCCGAAAATCCGCCGACTGTTCCTGCATGAGGTTCATAAGGTGAAAACACTGCTGAATCGTAATCTGGAGTTTCGTAGAAACGGTTTTGGCCGTGCGAGCGTCATTGTGAAAATAAAACTGACGGCTTTTGCCGCAGCAGGAGCCTATGAACCGTTTGGACACCATTTGCTTACTTAGCTGGTGCAAGTGACGCAGCTTCACGTGGGCGAAGCCGCGCTCCTCCTCCAAGGTGAGAGACTCGATCTGATCGACGAATCGAATCAGCCCTTCAGAAGCGAGAAAGCCGGTAACCAGATCAACCGTATCCGTTGGCGTGTGCACCAGCGTTGCAAATTCCTCGCCATCTACCTTGATCGTTAATGGCGTCTCCGTCGCGATCGTGTCCTCTTGAGGGAGAATCTCTGTGCCATTGTAGCGGTAAATGTTCCATGTTGTCGTTGAAGAACGTCCCGGCTCAACCTGATCTTGTTCGTTTTCCATCGTCCTCACCCCGCCTCGATCTCCAGCTCTTCAATCCGCTTTTCGACGTAACGCGTGTCTTTGTGGGCATGGTACGTTTCTGCCTTCTCCACAATAACCGCTGTATTATATTCCGGGATGCCGGCATGCGGCTCGTAAACGCCTTTCGGGATCAAGCTGTTCCCTTCCGGCCAGTGAACTTCAATGTTGCCGGTTCTGATCTCGGCAAATTTGACCCTGCCGTGCATGCTGCCGAACCGGTTGTAGACCACAACCGCCTCCCCTTCGCTTAGAGCAAGAGGCGCCGCATCCCCGGGGTGGATCAGCACATCGTAACGATCCGCTTCGTTGAACGGATCGATGTCGCTGTAGATCATCGAGTTGAACTGTTTGCCGCGCCGTGTCGTCACGGCAAAGTGCCCTTCCGGCTTCCGCAGCTGCGGGAGCTCGATCGGCAGCAGCGCGCCGCGGCCATCCGGCGTCGGACAGACGCCGTCCTCGCACAGCCAAGCGCCGCCGTATTGAAACACATCACCGCGCTCACGCAGGTGCTGAATGCCGTTGTAGCTTGGCGCGGCCAGCGCAATCTCCTCGCGAATGGCCGCGGCGCTGCCGCAGCCGAGATGCCGGGCGGCCGCTTCGGGCTTCACGCGGCGGGCCAGATCGGCGTAGATCGCCCACTCCGCGCGGGCTTCGCCAATCCGCGGGCCGGCGATCTCCGGCGAGAAGTACACCATGCGCTCCGTCGAGGTGGACGTGCCTCCCCCGGGCTGCTCGTAGCGCGTCATCGCCGGCAGCACTACCACGGCCTCCCGCGCGTCCAGCAGCGTGGAGGTATTCAGGATGATGTCCTGGTGAACACGGACATCGACAGCGGTTAGCGCTTCGCGGACGAATGCCGGGTCAGGCATCGTCTCCAGGAAGTTGCCTCCGGATGTGTAGAACAGCCGGAGCTTCCGCTCCTGCTCCTCAGGCAGGAGCGCGTTCTCCAGGGTGACACCAACAATGTCACCTTGCCAGCTCGGCAGCGCGAAGCCCCAGAGCTGCTCGATGCGGCTGCGGTCGGCGGCATTGCTGATGTCGCCGCCGGGCAAAGAGAAGGGGTCCGCGCCCATTTCGCCGGAGCCCTGCACGCCGCTGTGGCCGCGGATGGGCATCAGCCCGCAGTGTTCGCGGCCGAGGAAGCCGCGCAGGAGGGCGAGATTCGCCACCTGCGAGATGTTGTCCGTGCCGAAGCGGTGCTGTGTGAGCCCCATGCTCCACACGAAAACCGCGGACGCGGCACGCGCCAGCAGCTGAGCGAACTCGCGCATGCGTTCGCGGGTGAGCCCGGACGACTGCTCGAGCGTCGTCCAGTCCTGCTGCGCCACGTGGGCGCGCAGCTGCTCGTAGCCGTTCGTGTGCGCTTGCACGAACGCGTGGTCGACGGCGGAGCCGGGCGCGGCCTCCTCCATCTCGAACCAGACCTTCATGACACCGTTCATGAAGGCAATGTCTCCGCCGATGTTCACTTGGTACACATCGTCGGCAAGCTTGGTCCCGAATAATGCCGATTCGGGAATCGAAGGGATCCAGTACTGCTCCATAGAGGGCTCATAGTACGGGTTAATGACAATGATCTTCGTCCCTTTGCGCTTGGCCGCATACATATACTTCGTCGAGACCGGCTGATTGTTCGCGGCCACACTGCCCCAGAACACAAGGACGTCCGTTCCGATCCAGTCCTTGTAATTACATGTTGAAGCGCCGACACCGACGGAGCGCTTCAAGGCCGTTTTTGACGGCGAGTGACAGATGCGCGAGGCGTTGTCGATATTGTTCGTACCCAGCAGCCTCGCCACCTTCGCCGCCGCATAATAAGACTCGTTCGTGATCCCTCTGGCCGTCAGATAAAAAGCCATCCCCTTCGGGTCAATCGCCCGCGCCTTCGCCGCGATCGTGTCCATCGCCTCATCCCATGTGGCGCGGCTGAATTTCCGCTCCCCGTGCCGCCGTATGAGCGGATAGGGAATACGCCCGAGCTGCCTTAGCTCCGTGCTGCTCATGCGGCTCAGCTCGTCGATATCCGCATGGAGCAGCTCCTCGCGGATCGCCGGCATCGTATTCAGCCGAAGCACGTTCAGCCGTGTCGTGCAGAGGTGCGGCCCTGCCAGCGTCTGGTCGTAAAGCCCCGACACGCCTAATGCACAGCCATCGCAGACCCCTTGCGTCAATATTCGGTAGGCATAAGGAAGATTATCCCGATTCTGCCAAGCAATCTTGGCCGTTTCCCGAATATGCTGCGGCTTTACTTTGCCTAACCCGAACGGCACCTTGCTGACCCACAGCTTCGGATCCGGTTTGGACGGCAGCTTGATCGGTCCTGTGTGCTTTGTTTTTCCCATTATGAGCAGCTCCTTTATAGCTGGATTGAATTGGTATGATGCAAAAAACCACCGCAAAACACGCCCTGCAAACTTCCTTTTTCGAAAGTTACAAGCGATGTTCTACAGTGGTTAGTCTCCGGCAGGTTCGCTACCAAGTGCCAAGCACTTCTATGATGTATATGCCGCACTCGTGTAATCTAGCTGGCATTATTTTCTTTACGTAGTCTTCGGGTTCAGAACCCTTTAGCAGGGCTGGTGATAGGTGCGCGTGTTGATGCTGCTACTGTTGCTCTAGCTCCTACCGAGTCTAACGGACCGAGATACCTCTATTCGCGTCTTTTAAGGTGAAAATAAAATCTAACGGACACCAGCGACGCTATTTACCATGAAATGACCTAAATCCACCACTAATGATGCAAATAACGGCTCCTCAGTCCGTTAGCCTCTCCTATTTCGCCGAAAAGTCGACAATAAGGTATCCGTAAGTCCGTTACATTCTGCGAGAGCCTCGAAGGTTCATTATCAGCACGGCATGCGGTCTTCCGCATCTCAATCCCACACGGTTCCAATGTTCCACAATTCCCGCATTTCGGCGCAACCATGTTCCACTGTATCACGTCTCACCATTTCCGTGTGTTCAGCACCACGAAGTAACAGCCTACTTCCCACCAAACTTCTTCTCCAAATCCTGATCAAAAACGAATACGGACATCCCCAAGTCCTGCTCAATGTCGATGTCAACGAACAGTTGGACGAATTTCGCGCCAAGCAGTTCTTCCATCTCTACAGGGGGGTGGTCGCGATACATCTCTTTGACCATTTCCGTGCGAGCCGTGCGGAGCATTTGTCTGCCATCGCCCGTTTTCGCCATAAACTTCTCCACCGGTGATAGGTTGCCTGCCATTTCGCAGATTGCCCAGCACTTGCAAAATGTCGTCGTCACGCGCTCTGGCCCTTTGCCCATATGCCTTTTGCGATAGGCCTTGACCAGGTTACTGAATTCGGCCTCCATTCGGTTCATCGGCCAGCCACCTTTATGTTTGCTCCTTCAATCATAGCAAGAAAGCGCATACCTGACTAGGGGGAGGTTACGCCTGCGAGCTGCTCTCCTCAATCGCGATCCTCTTCATCCCATCTACGGGAGTACGCCTTCCGAGTTACCCAGAACGTCGCTCCAAGTATGATAACAAGGGCAATTACGCCCAAAATAATAGCGCCGGTCATTTCCTTCCACTCTCCTTTTATGCCTTATCTATACAATACCTGAAATACGTGGAGCGGTGCAAAGAGCATTTTACAAGTAGGGAGGAAGTGGAATCATGTATTGACAGGATCGAAAAGCGTATCTAAGATATTAATTAGTCACCTAACAAAAAGGAGGATATCCGTTGTCGCGTCACACGAATCCCGATTCGCTCACACATATGATGTCTCATTTGTTGAAAATGCACCGCCGTACGATCGATCAAATCATTCATCCGTATGACGTTTATCCCGGACAACCGCCGCTGCTCCTTGCCCTGTCCGCCGAAGACGGACTCAGTCAGCGCGAGCTTGCTGCGCGCATCCACAATAAGCCGGCAACATTGACGGTTATGGTTGACCGCATGGAGAAAACAGGCCTTGTCGAACGCCGGCCAGACCCGACGGATCAGCGGGTTACCCGCGTTTATTTAACCGATAAAGGCAAGGAAGTCACCGTCCATGTCAAGGAAGCCATTAAGGCGACGGATGAGCTGACCTTTTCGCATTTTCTGCCTGAGGAAATCCTCCTATTTCGCCGTCTTTTGCTTCAAATGCAGGCGAATCTGCGTCCGAAAGAGGAAGAAAATTAGTTAGCCACCAAACAAAGAAAGGACTTCTTGCGATGTGGAAACTACGATCATTTGTTAAACCTTACTGGCTGATCACCCTGCTTGCCCCCTTGCTCATGGTGATGGAGGTCTGCATGGACCTGACTCAACCTCGCCTCATGGCGGCTATTGTGAACCACGGCGTAGCCGAGGGTAATCTCGCGCTGGTTTGGTCAACAGGCTTGCACATGTTGGGCGTTGCTTTTCTCGGCCTTATCGGTGGGGTGGGCTGTACGTTTTTCACGGTGAAAGCCGCACAAAACTTTGGGGCCGACCTAAGGCTCAGCGTTTTTGAAAAGGTGCAATCGTTTTCGTTCCGGCAGTTGGATACTTTTTCAACCGGATCGCTGATTACTCGCTTGACCGGAGATGTGATGCAAATGCTGAACATCCTGCAAATTCTGCTGCGCCAGTTTACACGTGAGGCTTCGCTGCTTATTGGCAGCATTATCATGGCGATTGTTATTTCGCCAAGGCTTTCTTTGATTTTGCTGGCTGTCGTTCCGATTCAATTTCTTATTTTATTTGTGTTGATGAGACGCTCTACGCCACTTTTTCGGCTGATGCAGGCGAGGCTCGATCGCGTTAACACCGTTATGCAGGAAAGCACCTCAGGCATTCGGGTGATCAAAGCTTTCGTTCGCGCCGCCTTCGAGCGAACCCGCTTCGGCAAAGCGAACACCGCCCTGCTGGACGCAAGCCTCAGCTCCGCCCGCGCTCTGGCGACTAGCGGACCGCTGATGACATTGATTTTGAACATCAGCATTGTTGCGGTTCTATGGTTCGGCGGCGGGCAGACCTGGAGCGGTTCTATGGCGATTGGCGATTTGGCTGCTTTTATCATTTATATCACTCAAGTGCTCTTCTCGCTGGTTTCAATCAGCAATACGCTGATGAATATTTCTCGTGCTCAAGTCTCCGCCGAGCGAATCCGTGAAGTTTTGGATACAGAACCGGATATGAACGAACCTGTGCAGGAACGCAGCGAAGTACATACAGAGCGGAATTCACTTGTGGCCGGCTGTGAGTTGGAGTTCGATCAGGTATCCTTCGTGTATGATTCGGCTCCCGATCAGCCTGTCCTTGAGAACATCTCTTTCAAGGCGCTGCCAGGTCAGACGATCGGGATTCTCGGGGCGACCGGCTCCGGTAAATCTACGCTCGTCAGCTTAATTCCACGGCTTTATGACGCAACGAAGGGCCGCATTCTTATAGGCGGCGTTGATATTAAGGAAATGCCCGTTGAACAGCTTCGCAGTCAAATCGGCATTGTGCTGCAGCAGTCCATCTTGTTTAGCGGGACCATTCGCGAGAACCTTCTTTTCGGCAGGCCGGGGGCTACTGCGGCCGAGATTGAGGAAGCCGCCAAGGCTGCGGAAGCGGATAGCTTCATTCGCCAGTTACCCGAAGGGTACGAGGCGAAGCTGGGACAACGCGGGGTGAATCTGTCCGGCGGCCAGAAACAGCGCATAGCGATTGCCCGAGCTCTGCTCCTGCGATCACCGCTGCTTGTACTGGATGATAGCACCAGCGCCATCGATCTTGGCACGGAGAAACGCATCCAGCGATCCCTGCAGCAGTTGATGGCCGGCAGCACGCGCATCATTATCGCGCAGCGCGTCACATCGGTGCTGCACGCCGATCAAATTCTTGTCCTGGATGAGGGACGCATCGCCGCACGGGGAACTCACGAAGAGCTGCTGGCGACAAGCGCCATCTACCAAGACATTTACCGCTCGCAGCAAGGAAAGGAGACCGCCCTTCATGGCTAAAAAGCAGACACCGCCTCAGAAGCCGCGTGCCAAGCACATCGGTGCAACCCTACTTCGCATGTGGGGTTACCTTCAGCAGCAGCGCATCGGGCTGATCACGGTTATTATCCTTACGGTTCTCGGCAGCGGTCTTGCGCTGCTCGGGCCTTATTTGATAGGCGTCGCCATCGATGACTATATCGTACCGCGGGACCGCAGCGGACTGCTTGGACTCTGCCTCCTTTTGCTTGGCTGTTATTTGTTCAGTGGAGCCGCTACGTGGATTCAATCCTATGTCATGGCAGGGGTATCTCAGCGGACGGTTTGGGAAATGAGACAGGATCTGTTTCGCCACCTGCACAAGCTGCCGATCAGTTATTTTGACAAGACTTCTCACGGTGAACTTATGAGCCGAACGACGAATGACGTCGATAACGTGGCAACTACGCTCAGTCAAAACTTAACGCAGATCATTACAAGTATCGTGATGATTGCCGGCTCTTTTATTATGATGATTACTTTGAATATTTGGCTTACTCTCATTACATTGATTACGGTTCCTATCGTTCTATTCACAACGAAAAAGATTACGCGGCATACCCAACGCCTGTTCAAAGAACAGCAGCAGCGGCTCGGTGAGCTCAATGGCTTGATTGAGGAAACGATTTCCGGGCAAAAAGTAGTTAAAACGTTCCGCCGTGAAGCTGCGACGGTCCGCCAGCTGGGTACGATTAACAAGCAGCTCCGCACAGCCGGTACTGGCGCACAGCAGCTTTCGGGCATGATGGGACCAAGCATGAACATGATCAATCATTTCAGTTTCATTCTGCTGGCTGCCATAGGTGGCTGGATGGTGCTCAAGGGTTGGACGATGGTTGGCGTTATTATCAGCTTCCTCAACTATTCCAGGCAATTCAGCCGCCCCATCAACGATCTCGCGAATCAGTATAATATGATTCAGTCCGGCATCGCGGGTGCTGAGCGTGTGTTTGAAGTGATGGATCGCGAGACGGAATACGATCGTGGCACAAGTGCGGAGCAGTTAACCGACGTGAAAGGTGAGGTTGTTTTTCAGAACGTCTCATTCCGCTATACCGACGATGTGCCTACGCTGAACGATGTCACGTTCGCCGCACAGCCTGGCGATTTGATCGCCTTGGTTGGCCCGACGGGCGCCGGCAAAACGACGATCATCAACCTGCTGACCCGCTTCTACGATGTCGGCGAAGGCTCTATCACCATCGACGGCCGCGATATTCGCAGCCTCGATAAAGACAGTTTGCGCAGCCGGCTCGGCATCGTGCTGCAGGATGTGTACCTTTTCTCGGATACGATCCGAGAAAATATCCGCTTCGGCCGTCTGGACGCGACGGACGAAGAAGTCGAAGCCGCCGCGAAGCTTGCCAACGCGGACGGGTTCATTCGCAAGCTGCCTAACGGCTATGACGCCATGTTGACCGCCGGAGGCGGCAACCTGAGTCAAGGCCAGCGGCAGCTGCTCACGATCGCGCGGGCGATTCTCGCCGACCCCGCGATCCTGGTGCTCGACGAGGCGACGAGCTCCGTCGACACGCGCACCGAGCTGCACATCCAGCAGGCGATGGGCGTTCTGATGAAAGGGCGCACGAGCTTCGTGATCGCCCACCGTCTCAGCACGATTCGCGAAGCGAGTGCGATTCTGGTCATCCACGGCGGCGAGATCGTGGAACGGGGCACGCACGAGGAGCTGCTTGCGCTCCGCGGGCATTATTATGAATTGTATGCCAACCAATTCAGCCAGGTTAGCTCACTTTGAGGAGCCGTTACGGTTGCGGCTGCCTCGATGGCCGTGGCGATCAAGCTGTCCGCTAATTATTTAACGGACCTCATTGACGTTAAATTCGTTTATTTTCCTGTTTCTCAAACGTAGCGGACACCAGGGTCGTTAATAGTTAATAAAACAAGCAAAACGCACAATTTTGGTGTGAATAGCGGCTTTGGAGTCCGTTACAATTTGAAAATGGCCCAAATTCATTGAATAAGGGCTGCTCTGTCCGTTAGAAATTCAAAAAGAGGGTTCCCATTAAACTGCGAGCCCTCTTTTTTTCGTATTTTCAACCGTGAAGCTTAACATTTGGTATTATATGGATTAATAAGGGGAATTTACACTATATCTAGGAGGATGATACACTTTGGATTTTTCAGAACTTCACCAGTTTTTTAACGATATCAGTTTTAGGATTGGAAATGTAGCAGATCAAACTAATAACCTTTCACAACAACTATAAACAGATATAACGCAATTAAAGGCAGAACTGCATACCACAAATATTTTACTTACCTTATTTTTAATCGTGAACATTATTGGTTTAACTCTCAATTTTGTTAAAAGAGCGAAAAAGTAAAACTGCCAACAGCGCGAAAGAAGTGCAAGCATAACGCCCTATTGGGTTGCAGCTGAGTGAATTATTTCTATTCACTTAAGTAGGTGCAATCCTAATAGGGTTTTTTTATGCTTTCAATCAGGGCACCCTACCCTTAACACGAATTACCTTCAGCCGTAGTTATCCATCTTAAATCTTAGTTATATCAACACCCTACAGGATTCAGGTACTCTTAGAGATGTAATCACAGTCATTTCTAAGTACATGGGAGGTCACATATTAGATGAAAAAATCATTCAAACAATGGATTGGCGTCGGCACGACAGC
Source organism: Paenibacillus chondroitinus NBRC 15376 (assembly GCF_004000765.1). Classification (GTDB taxonomy): domain Bacteria; phylum Bacillota; class Bacilli; order Paenibacillales; family NBRC-103111; genus Paenibacillus_E; species Paenibacillus_E chondroitinus. Next base: position 59,868 of record NZ_BILW01000028.1, read on the forward strand.
TGTTATGGCTGCAACGGTTTTAGCAGGCTGCGGAAGTACAACGAACACAACACAACCATCTACTGCGCCAAGCGCCGGTGCTGCTGCAACCGCTAACGCAAAGCCGTTCGCAGGTAAAACGATCTCGCTCGTAACGGCCAACCACCCTTGGGCAGATGCCATTAAGCCTTTGCTGCCGGATTTCGAGAAGGAAACGGGCATCAAGGTGAATGTGGAAAGCTTTTTCGAGGATCAGCTCACACAAAAACTGACGGTTCAGTTCACATCCGGCTCCGCAACGCCTGACGTTTTCATGTACCGACCGCTTCAGGAAGGCAAGCTTTTTTACAAAAATGGTTGGGTACAACCTTTAGATGACTACGCTCAAAAAGCGAAGGATTACGATTTCAACGATTTTTCCAAATCAGCCATCGGCTCCACAACGGTTGAATCCAAATTAGCGGGTATTCCGATTATTACGGAGCAAGAGATTTTGTACTACCGCAAGGATCTGCTGCAAAAGGCCGGCATCGCCGTACCGAAAACATTAGATGAGCTTAATGCTGCGGTGAAAAAACTGCACGATCCGAAAAACGAAATGTACGGATTCGTCGCTAGGGGCCAGCGCTCACCGCTCGTCACGCAGGTGTCGTCCTTCCTGTATTCGGAAGGCGCGGACTTCACGACAAGCGAGAAAGCCAGCATCAATACGCCTGAGGCGATCAAAGCTTTTACCACATACGGTACGCTGCTGAAAGACTACGCTCCTCCAGGTGTGCTTAACATGTCCTGGCCGCAAGCCTTTGGTATTTTCGCACAAGGAAAGGTTGCTTTCTTAACGGACGCCAACTCCTTGTACCAGAACGCAACGGACCCTGCTAAATCCAAAGTAGCTGACCAAGTAGGATTCGCTGTATTCCCTGGCGGTAAAGCAGGCTCCAAGCCTTACAGTATCACATCTTGGGGACTTGCCATGAATGCCAAATCCGGCAATAAAGATGCGACTTGGGCTTTCATTCAATGGGCGACAAGCAAAGATGTTGTGTTGAAAACGCAGCAAAAAGGCAACCCCGGCGCCCGCGCTTCTGTATGGGATAAACCGGAAGGGACGACCGGATTCCCTGCAGAGCTAGTTCCGATCATCAAGGAAAGCGCCAAAACAGGTGTTGACCACGACCGTCCAACGGTTATCAGCGTAGGTGAGGCTCGTGATGCCGTTGGTGAAATCGTGCAGAAGGTGATGTCCGGCGAAACGAACCTCCAACCGGTTGCTGATAAAGCTAACCAAGCGCTGCAAACGATCATCGATAAAGATAAAACGAGATAAATAGATGTTTGATGGGTGAAAAGGGTCATCTGATGGCCCTTTTTCCTTTCATACGAAACACCAGAAAGGGTGACTTCAAGTGCAATACAGCTGGTTTAACCGCAACTTAAAATGGATTTATACCCTTCCGGCCGTCATCTTCGTCCTGCTAATGATGCTGTTTCCCATCATCTACACGGTGCGCATCAGCTTTTACGAGTGGAGCATGTCCGCTACGACGCCACCTCTGTGGGTGGGCTTAGCCAACTACGCAGCTTTACTAAAAGACGAGCGCTTCTGGCATGCCGCAGGCTCGACGTTTTATTTTACCTTTGCAGCACTCGCTTTGGAGGTTATTCTTGGCATCGCCATCGCTTTGCTGCTTTCCAGAGAGTTCCGCGGGAAAAACCTCGTCAAAACGGTTTTCCTGCTCCCGATGGTCGCCACACCGGTCGCCATGGGCTTGGTCTGGATGCTGATTTATGAGCCAACAATCGGTGTCGCCAACATGATGCTCAAATCATTAGGGCTAGAACCCTTGCTATGGCTGGCTTCTCCCAATCAGGTCATTCCGTCTCTGGTCATCGTAGATGTCTGGGAATGGACGCCGATGATAGCGCTTATCATCATGGCCGGGTTGGCTACACTGCCAACTGACCCCTATGAAGCCGCTGATGTGGACGGCGCAAGTACATGGAGAAAGTTCGTTTCCATTACACTTCCGCTTTTAAGACCAACGATTATTGTGGCAGCTATGCTTCGTTTGATCGACGTTTTGAAAACATTCGACATCATCTACGCAACTACCCAAGGCGGACCGAACTTCGCCTCTGAGACGCTCAATCTGTACGGTTATGTACTCGGCTTCCAATACTTCAAGCTTGGTATGGCGTCGTCCCTGCTTGTCATTTTCTTCGCGCTGGTGATGGGCCTTACGTTATTTATGATTTGGATGCGTAAACGAATGGAGGGAGCCACTTCATGAAGAAAAAAAGAGGTTCACGATTCCTGCAAACCCTGCTCACCTTCATCGTGCTGATTGTTTTTGCCTTCCCGTTTGTCTGGATGCTGCTCGCCTCCTTTAAAACACAATCGCAAATTTTGTCGACCGGCCAATTATTTATTTTCAAACCGACTTTTCATAACTATGTCAGTGTGTTCAAGGAATACGATTTCTTGAAATTCATCTGGAACAGCTTCCTTGTTGCTTTCGGTTCGACGCTGCTGTCCCTTATTCTGGGCCTTCCGGCAGCCTATGCAATTGCGAGACATCACCTGCAAAAGCTCGGACTTCTCATTCTAGTCGCGAGAATCATTCCAGGGATTACGTTCCTGATTCCTTGGTTCATTTTATTTTCCAAAATCCACTTGGTAGACACGTATACAGCCCTTATTCTAAGCCATATGCTCGTCGGTTTACCTTTTATTATCTGGATCATGATCTCCTTCTTCGAGGCTCTGCCTACGGAAATTGAAGAATCCGGCCTTATTGACGGCTGTACGCATCATCAGGTTTTCCTGCGGATTATTCTGCCAATCTCCGGACCTGGCGTGATTACGGCATCTCTGCTTTCATTTATCTTCTCGTGGAACAATTTCATGTTCTCTGTCATTCTGGCCGGGGACAAAACGAAGACGCTTCCGATCGCCGTATTTAACTTCATGTCTTATTCAGAGATTAACTGGGGCGCTCTTATGGCTGCCGCCTGCATCATTACGCTTCCGGTGCTGATTATCGCCTTGGTCTCGCAGCGCTATGTTGTCAGCGGGCTATCCGCAGGTGCTGTAAAAGGTTAATTCCGAAGGGTTATCCCTAGATACAAGGACGAGAGAGGCTTCCCTTCATTTGGAGGACTTCTCTCGTAGGCGTATACTCTAAGTTATAACGCTTAGCGGACCCGGAAGGTGATTTGGCATGCCCTATAAACTGAATATTTTTAGTAAAATCTTAATCATGTTGATCCTACTCCTCATTCCTATCGTGCTGCTGTACAGCTATACGAACCGGATTACAAATAACGTTGTGCAGGATCAGATTCAATCTTCTAATTTAAATCAGCTTTCCTTCTTCATGCATCAGCTGGATGCGGATGTGGAGCGGCTGGCCATGTCCCCCGTCATTCTCGGGAGCGATCCTTATATGAGGGAATACATCAACCGGAGCGATTCACCGGACTATGATGTGCTGAAGGAACAGTCGCGAATGATTCAAAAGCTCAGCTTGCAAAGTGTTTCCAGCGGCTGGGTCAATGAACTCACGGTTGCTATACCCAAGGGAAAGCAGGTGCTTTCCTCCAGTATTTTCGTCAACGGCACGGATGTATGGCCTTGGCATCGAGCCATTCAACGCACCTGGACCTATGAGGTACGGGAGGGCGACAAAGGGATTGGGTCGTTCATCCGGGAAATTAGCGAGCCGATTCGTGCGCAGACGGTGGATCAAGCAAATGTGCTTTATCAGGTAAGATTCAGCGTCCAGAACATGGTGAATCTCATGGACGTGTACAAGCAGGATAAACGCAGCGACCCTTTTTTAGTGGATGGCAAAAACGCTTTGATTGATAACAGCTCTTCCAATCAGCAGATTACGAATGCCATTAGAGAGCGCCTTACCCTGGGTGGGGACCTTCCCAACTCCGGTCAAGTCCAGTTCGAGATCGATCATCAGCAGTATTTGATCAGCTATGTAAAATCCACGCAGCTAGGCTGGTATTTAGTTGATTATGTGCCTGTGGAGAAAATACTTTCGCCGATTACCATGACGCGCAAATTGTTCTACACCACCATCGGACTTCTGCTCGTTATGAGTGTGCTTGCTTCTTTCATGCTGTACCGGAACGTGCAAATACCGATTGGCAAAATGATGCAAAGCGTGCAAAAGGTGAAACGCGGCGATTTATCCGCCCGCATCCACTATAAGGCCAAAAATGAATTTGATTTCCTCATTCAGCGGTTCAATGAAATGGCGGAGCAAATTCAAGTGCTGGTCGAAGACGTCTATGCGGAGAAAATCCGGTCTCGCGAAGCGACCTTGAAGCAGCTGCAATCTCAGATTCATCCGCACTTTCTGTATAACTCCTTGTTCTTCATCATCAATTCAGCCGAGATGGAGGACAAAGAGTCAGTCGTGGCTATGGCGCAAAATTTGGCCGAATTCTACCGCTATACGACCAGGGTTGAGAAGCAGGCCGTTAAACTGTCAGATGAGCTTGATCTGGTCGGCCATTACTTGAATATTCAGCAGCTGCGCATCCATCGTCTGAAATATGATATTTCCGTTTCCGCGGATATGCTGGATGAATGGGTTCCGCGGCTGATCCTCCAGCCTTTGGTGGAGAATGCCATTCTGCATGGCATCGAACGCAGCGTGGAAGGCGATCTTATTACCATAACCGGTGAGCAGGATGTGAATTGGAACCGCGTCATCGTTGAAGATAACGGCGCAGGGCTTGACGAGGCGGGACTGGCCCGGCTGCTGGAACAGCTGCATTCCCCGATGTCGGATGACATTGGCTGCGGCACTTGGAATGTGCACCACCGGCTGTATTACCAGTTCGGAGAAGGATCAGGGCTTACTTTTTATCCCGGTGAAAAAGGAGGCTTGAAGGCTGTGTTAACTTGGAAGCGCGGTGCGCAGATGAACCTTCCGGAAGCTGGCGGGGAGAGCAAACGATGATTCAACTTTTGATTGTCGACGACGAAGCGCATGTCGTAGATCGGCTTCATGCCACGATTGACTGGGCATCCATTGGAATTGAGCAAGTATTCAAGGCCTACTCAGGCAAAGAAGCGTTGGAGCTCCTGGAGCAATTCTCCATCGATATTGTCCTTACCGACATTCAGATGCCGGGTATATCGGGCTTGCAGCTCATTGCTGAGATTAACCGCAGATGGCAAAAAACCAAATGCATACTCTTATCGGGTTATTCCGATTTTAACTATGCCAAGGAAGCGATTCTTCAAGGCACGGAAGATTATCTGCTTAAACCCGTGACCGAACCAGATTTACTGGCTGCTGTCGGGCGGGTCATGGAGAAGCTTCAGAGCGAGTGGCAGGAAGTTTTCTCCAAGCAGCGACTGAGCTATACAGTGAAGGAAAACCTCCCTCTGCTGCGGGGAAATTTACTGAGCGACCTTCTTCAGGGGCGCAAGCTTACCGAGCAATCTCTCCGGGACAAAATGCAGATGCTGGAGCTTCCGGATTTCCATGAACACCCCTGCGTGCTCATGATGATTCGGCTCGAGTCGGATTTCCTGGAGTACGATATGAGCCGCTTATCGCTTATGGAGTATGCCATCAGCAACATGGTTGAGGAGCTGTTCGCGGAGAAATTTGACAGCTGGCACACGAAAGATGCGCATGATTATTTGATTTTTGTGATGAAAAAGAAGCCGCTGGCCGCGGATCAAGAAGACTCCTCTTGGCTCGAGAGAACCGCTTCCGTCCTGCAATCTGCCGTAAAAAATTATTTAAAGGGCAAAATCTCCATTCTGCTGAGCAGTTGGGGGCAATTTCCCAGTGAGGTTACAACGCTGTATAACGCCTCTTTGAGTGCTTTTCGCAAACAAATTGGCAGTGAACATGAGCTGTTGATGCGGCTCGGCGACGAATCCGTTCAACCGGAGCTTTCCGCGCTGCAAAGACTGTACGAACCTCCTACGCTCAATCATCTTTTGGAAGCTGCCCGTTGGGAGGATACGGAGGATAAGCTGACTTTGATTTTCGATGAAATGGAAGCGAAATTCTCCGAGTCCCAGGAGCATTTGCTGGAGGTTTACTTCTCTGTAGCGTCTGCCTTTGCTTATATCGCTCATAAAAATGGCCGACCTCTGCACCAACTCATCGGCGGTGATTACGACCGGATGACCGAGGGCATCCCTTTCCGAACGGTCAACCAGCTGCGTGAATGGACAATTCGCTCCTTGCATCGGATGAGGGAAGACATGGATCAAGAGCGGAAAGACAGCCGAGTCACCTTGATTAATGACATCAGGTCCTTTATCGATCAGCATCTCGCCAGCGATGTCTCGCTGCAATCCATTGCCGATCATGTCTTTTTGCACCCCGTGTACGTGTCTAAAATTTATAAGCTGGAAACCGGCGATAACCTCAGTGATTATGTCAATCGCGTACGAATGGATCGAGCCGCCTATCTGCTGAAGAACGGTCACGATAAAATTTACGAAATCGCCACACAGCTCGGGTACCAACGTCCCCACTCCTTCAACCATGCCTTCAAAAAACATTACGGCATGACCCCGCAGGAGTACCGTGATCAATATTCATAGCCAAGGAGGATGTACGCTATGTCGTTGGAAGTTTTGCAGCAGTTGAAAAAATCAAAGGTCATTGCCATCATTCGCGGCATTGAGCCCTCTCAGGCGCAGCCTCTTTTTGAGGCGCTTGAGAGCGGCGGCATCACACTGGCCGAAGTGACATTGAATACGCCAAATGCGCTGCAAATCATCCAGATGATGCGCAAAAAGTATGAGGGCCGCATGGTGATTGGTGCCGGAACCGTGCTAAACGCCGCTTATGCGGATGAAGCCATTCGGGCCGGAGCCCAGTTCCTGATTTCCCCGAATGTGGATCAGGGCATGATTGAAAAGGCTTTGGCTAGCGAAGTGCTTCCGATTCCTGGAGCCCTTACTCCAACGGAAATTGTCCAGGCCATGAACTTCGGTGCATCCACGGTGAAATTATTCCCTTGCTCCAGCTTGGGACCTTCTTATTTGAAAGAGATCAAAGGACCTTTGAACGATGTGCACTTGCTCGCCGTTGGCGGAATTACGAAGGACAATGCGGCCGCTTATCTCGAAGCAGGCGCTTTTTCCGTCGGCGTGGGAGGAAGTTTGGTCTCACTTAGCGAAATTCAAAGAGGGAATTATAAAGCGATTACAACATATGCCGAGCAGCTCGTGGCGGCAGTAAACCAGTAAGACATTCTAGGTTATGGGAGAGGAAATTTACCATGAAGATTACGAAGTTAGAACTGTTTAAGGTGCCGCCAAGATGGTTGTTTTTGAAAATCGAAACCGATGAAGGCATTACGGGTTGGGGCGAGCCGATCGTCGAAGGGAAAGCGGATACAGTTGCAGCCGCTGTCATGGAGATGAGCGAGCACATCATCGGCCAGGATCCGATGCGGATTGAAGATATGTTTCAGGTCTTGTACCGCGGCGGTTTCTATCGCGGAGGTCCTATCCTCACAAGCGCGATCTCCGGCATCGAGCAAGCGCTTTGGGACATTAAGGGGAAATTCTACAATGCCCCTATTTATGATTTGCTGGGCGGTGCGTGCCGTGAGCGCACACGTGTGTATTCGTGGATCGGCGGCGACCGTCCGAGCGACGTTGGGTTGGCGGCCAAACAGCAGGTGGCCGCGGGCTTTACAGCCGTGAAGATGAACGCCACGGAAGAAATGCACTACATCGACTCGCTCAGCAAAGTGGACGAGGCTATCGCTCGTATTGCCGCTGTCCGCGAAGCCGTCGGCCGGGATGTCGGCATTGGCATCGACTTCCACGGGCGCATTCATAAGTCCATGGCCAAAATCCTCGTCAAAGAACTGGAGCCGTACCGCCCGATGTTCATTGAAGAGCCTGTTCTGCCGGAAAACAATGAGGCGCTTCGGGAGATCGCCCGCCACACCTCATGCCCGATCGCAACCGGCGAGCGCATGTACACACGCTGGGGCTTCAAAGATCTGCTCGCGCAAGGTTATGTAGACATTATTCAGCCGGATCTTTCCCATGCGGGAGGCATTCTGGAGAATCGCAAAATCGCAGCGATGGCAGAAGCCTACGACGTTGCAGTGGCGCCGCATTGCCCGCTAGGCCCTATTGCTTTGGCCTCCTGCTTGCAGCTGGATACGTGCTCCCCGAACGCTTTCATTCAGGAGCAAAGCTTGGGTATTCACTACAATCAGGGCAGCGACTTGCTCGATTATTTGAAGGATCCAGCGGTGTTCCAATACGAAGACGGCTTCGTCAAAAACCTGACCGCGCCAGGGCTCGGCATCGAAATCAACGAGGACAAAGTTCGTGAAATGGCCGCTATCGGGCATACATGGAAAAACCCCGTTTGGCGTCAAGCGGATGGTACGGTGGCTGAGTGGTAGGATCGTAAAAAAATAATGAGGCTGCTCCCGAAGGTCTGTAGGACCAGTGGGGCAGCCTTTTTCCTTTTACGACGAGAGCAAGGCGAGGGTTACTTAAGAATCCCGCCCACCTAAAGCAGCTCATTTGCCAGTCCTCCCAAGTAGCCACTCTTCTGTAACGGACTCAGCAGCCGTTATTCTTCTGATTTCAGCTTGTTTCGCGGCGCTAACGGACTGAGGAGCCGCTATTAATGGATTTTGACGCTATTTTTAGCATTTTCATAGCCAATAACGGCTCGTGAGTCCGTTAGATTCTGAATCTACCTCAAAAGCATCAAATAGCGTCATCTCAGTCCGTTAGCGCCGACAGCTGGTGCCCGCACACCCTCGAACAAATCAAAAACGGAGCCGCGCAAAATTGCGGGCTCCGTTTTTCATAGTGAAGATTATTTCAACTCTGTAATGAATCTGTCCATTTCACCATTCGGTGTAGTCACCGATTCGTAGACTCTGATGGACACGTTATTTTGAACTTGGTTTTGAGTCAAATTGCTGAAGCTCAGCGACTGCGTGCCGCTCACCAAACGATTTGTTCCGCTGAAAGGGAACGAACTCGAGCCTAATGAGCTGCCGGAACCATCAACCAATTCAAATTTCAATTTGGAGAAGTTATTATCTACAAGGACTTCAGGGTCGCGTGTAATGTCCAAATCAAGATTTAATTTATAGGAATAAGATAAGGACGGAGTCGTGATCGTCAGCTGAGATAAGGTCCAGCTTTTGAAGTTCAACTTGAACGGATATAAGGAAACATTGTTATGATCATTGTCGCTTTGCGTGCTGACCGTATAGCTGGCAATGGTGGATTTATAACCCGTTTGGCCTTGCGAAGCGCCTGCAAGGACACCCTGCACATTCAATTTGTACTGATCACTTTGATCTGTCGTTGGAATCGTATAGCCATAGCTAACTACAACTCCAGTTCCAGGAGCGATGTCCGAAGTACCCAACGTTTGACGGCTTCCCGTATACGTGAAACCATCTTTCCCTGTTAAATCCGCGGCAAGTGCCGGCACTGGAATCGGCTTATCACCTTTATTGACCAGCTTGAACTTCGCTAATCCTGTTTTATTTCCAGTTTCTTCGTTATTCGTCACATGCAATTCTTCCAACGATACAGCCAGATTGGGATTGATGAACTCATTCCCTTGCTCGAATACCATCGGTGTACCAAACGTATAATTGCCTCCGGAAGGAACTGTGCTTGTTTCTGTTCCGCCATTAGCCGGAAGTCCGAATCCGATGCGTCCTGTATAGTATTGAAGAGGCGTTGTTTGGCCTTGTTTCAAGAAACTTTCAGGTGTAAGAACATAGAAAGCATTCAATTGCGTACTCGCTTCAGTCGTAACCGCAAAATGGATATATTTCTGTTCCCCCGCATTCAGAGTTATTGGGGATTCCTCAACTCTTTTTCCAATAAAAGATTGCCCATTCGATTTCCCGCTAAGCGTAAAATCCGGAATGGTTTCCGCATAACTTCCGGAGTTCTGAACTTTCACTTGTACGATATAGGTTGGCGATTGCCCCGAGAACTGCTTGGACAGACTTGTCGCCGAATATTTCAAAGATGAAGTCACGCCTGGAATGGAGAAGGTCGCTCCCCACTCTCCCATGAGCGAAGCGTCATTGATCACCGCATCATTACCGCGCCATACAATCGATCCAACAGGAGAATCCGCAAGCAGCGTTTCCTGCTTAGGATATACTTTTGTATCCACATCGATCCAAAGAACGTCTGTTAAACTTACGTCCGATTTCACATTAATATCGGTCATATAACTTAGTGTCACATCACTCTGAGGCAATATCGAACGAGCATTGCTTGCGCTTGGCACTAACGTATAGTCCGTGCCGTCTGACGTTCTGACACGCAATTCGTAATCAGGAACCCGTATCGTGGAATTGGATGAATTGGTTAGCTTAACGACCGTTCCGACTCTCCAACCATCCGTTGTTTTTTCCTGCAGAACACTCTTGACTTGAGCCTGTGAACCTCCAGGAAGACTATAGGCCTTCAGGTCTTCTGCATGGATTTCCGAATGCTGTCCGGAAGTTATACTCCCTGGTACAAATTGCTGCTTCGCTGCATAAGAGGAAGTAACCAACAGGTCACGTGTCGCAGCCTGGGTTCCCCCGAATGTACCGTCAGCTTGGTTGCTGAGCAGGTTCAATTGAATAGCCAACGCGGCATAACCTTTGGCCCAACTTGAGACGGTGTTATCATTAACCCCTGTAGTCCCTTTAGCTTGGGCATCTTTACTTAATCCCCGAATTAGGAAGGCGGCCAGCTGCTCTTTCGTCACTTCGCCTGCCGGGTTGTAGGTGCCTTGGCCGAAGCCGTCGGTAAGGTTAGCAGCTTTCAGCGCTTCGATGTAAGGCAGGGCATAGCCGTTAGCCGGATCCGAGCTGCTCACATCGCTGAAACTGGATACCTGCAAAGTTGAATTTACCTTCAATCCGAAGATTAAAGCCGCCACTTTGGCGAATTGCGCACGGTTCATTTTATCATGAAGGCCAAAAACGCCATTGCTGACTCCATCAAAAATACCTGCGGAAATCATCGCATCAAATTTAGCTTTGGTTCCCGCATCAAGCCCACTTAAATCACTGAAATCCGCTGAGGATTTAGCGCCAGTCGCACCTAGAGCTACAGAGGAAAACAAAGTAACGGCCATAGCTGCGCTCACGATAACGGATAAACTTTTTTTCATTTTCGTACTCCTCTCAAAAGCTGGATATGAATCTGGATATCATAAAATCATTTACTTTTTAACCTCGGTTGGTGCCTTTTTTCTCTGAATAAAGAAAAGAACAAAAGGGATACATATGAAAGCAGGGATTGCAGAAATATAGAACGTATCGGCGATTGACCTGACCAATGATTCTTTTTGCATGATGCCGGCCAGATAGCTAGCCGCAGTTCCTGAGGCTGTTGCCATATCTACCGACCAGGAATAAATGGAGCCTGAAAGCATAGATACCGTATTATTCGCTGTAACCGAATCAACCGGTACGTTATCACTGATGTGTTGATAGTGTTGAATTTGACGATTGCTCATAAGCGCTGTAAAGATGGCAATCCCTAGGGAACCTGCTACTTGACGCACGACGTTAGAAAGTGGCGAAGCATTCCCTACTTGCTGTGGAGATACCGCACGCATACCCGCTGTGGTTAGTGGCATCATACAAAGCCCAATTCCGATACCACGGATCGTTAAAACGGTATTTAGCCAATGGTTAGGCGTATCCGTCGTGAGATGGTGCAGATCCACTGTCGTAACACCTAAGATGGTAAGACCCGTGATACACAAAGGGACAATCCCGAATTTGTCGGCGAGCTTGCCACTGACCGGCATCATAAGCGCCATCGCGATGGACTGCGGCATCATCACAAGCCCGGTCTGCATGGCGGAGAGCCCTTGAATATTTTGCAAATATAAAGGGGTCAAGAACGTACCGCCCATCATACCCATCATAACTAAACTGCCGGCAATAACGCTAATGGCAAATTTTAAATTTTTAAAAAGCTTCAAGTCAAGCACTGGCTGTTCGACTCCGAGCTCCACCCAGATCAAGAGCAGCAAACTGAAGAAGGCAACAAACAGCAAACTAATGATGAATAAGGAAGTCCATCCTTGCTGCTGGCCTTTACTTAGCGCCAATAGCAGGCTTCCAAAGAAGACCATGGACAGAATAGCCCCGGTTAGGTCGAATTTCAATCCTTCTCTTCGCGGAGATTCTTTCAACAAGACCTTCCCAAGTATGACGGCAAGAATCCCGATAGGTACATTGATGAAAAAAAGTAATCTCCAGCTGTAATTCTGGATTAGATATCCGCCGAACGTCGGCCCGAGTGCAGGGGCACACATCGCGGCTACCCCCCACAGGCCAATCGCCGTACCGGTTTTCTCCCGGGGAAACGTGGTATAAATAATGGACATCCCGATTGGCATAATAAATCCGCCGGCAAAACCTTGAATGATTCGGAATAAGATCATTGTACTAGAGCTCCAAGCCAAACCGCAAACTATGGAAAATAAGGTAAAGCCGGCTACAGAGTAAATAAATATATTTTTATTTCCGAATTTGGCACCGAGAAAGCCGCTCATCGGAATAACCATCGCTGATGCCAAGGTATATCCCGTAATGACCCACTGCATCGTATTGATATCCGAGCCGAATACGGCAACGAACTTATTCATAGCTACATTCATTAAGCTGCTGTTCAAAACGGCAACGAAGGTACCCATGACGATGGCGATAAGTGACAGCCACATTTTACCGGAGCCTTCTGATTCTTGTTGTTTCACTGCCGATGCATCGGCCATAGCTGCGCCTCCTATTCGGCTTTTACCTTCGTGCCTTCAGCAATCTTGTCTGCAGGATTCACGACGATTTGTTCATTAGCCTTTAATTTATCCGTAGGCAGCACGTACGACCAATCCTGGTTTTTTTCTTCCGTTTTTACTTCAACGAGGTGGGCTGTGTTGTCGGTTACGGTGAATACATATTCTTTTTGATCTTTTTTAACAATTGCGCTTTTCGGAACTTCCAAACGGCTCTCTTGAGCTGCGTTCAGTTTAACTTCCGCCACCATACCTGCAAAAAGCAGACCATCTTTATTGTCTACCTTCACTTTGACAGGGAACGTATTGCTGTTCGCGTTAGCAACAGGACTTACGAAAGAAATCTCGCCTTTAAAGGTTTGATTCGGCAAATTTTGAATCGCAACATCTACTTGCATGCCCGCTTTCACTTGCGTGATTTGGCTGTCGGACACACTCAGTTCTACTTGAACTTGATCCATGTTCACCAGAGAGAGGATCTGCACGCCCGGTTGAGCGAGTTCACCCACGGAAATGCTTTTTTTGACAATAAGTCCGTCGATTGGCGCTGTAACTGTGGCGTTGCTCAAACCGCTGTTAGCAAGCTCTAAACCTGCATTCAAACGGTCAACATCAGCCTGAAGCGCTGAAATCGTATTATCCGTTGGTCCTACTTTAGCCAATTGCAGCTTAGCCTCTGCTCCTTGGAGTTGTGCTTCAGCCGCTTTTTGGGCTCCTTGTGCTTGTTCAGAGGCAGCTTTCGCTTTCTCAAAATCAAGCGTTCCTTTATCCAAATCTTCTTGCGTTACACCGGAATTGCTGTCGTAGGAATTTCTTAAACGGTTATAAGTGCTTGTGGCGAGATCGAGTCCTGCTTTGGCTTGCTCCATCGCGGCGGTTGCCTGTTGATAGGCCCCTTGAGCTGCACTAACTGCGCTTTGAAGCCCTTGAATTTCCTGCGAACGGGCACCTGCTTTGGTATCGACAAGTTTCGCCTGCGCTGCAACAAGGGCAGATTCCGCTTGTTTCACTTGCTGCGTCAGATCGCTTGTTTCCAGTTGAACCAGCACATCGCCTTGTTTGACTTTACTACCTTCTTGCACGTTTACGCTGGCAACTTTACCAGCAACTTTGGATACAATTTTAATATCCTGATCCGGAATAACTTTACCGCTTAACCCTGCCGTTGCAGGTTGACCCACTTTAATGACTTGAATCGGTACGGCTGCAGAATCCGCTTGTCCTGAAACTTTGGCGCCACATCCGGGAAGGATCGCAATAGCTGCCAATATGAGAATCGCTGGAACGATTATTTGTTTTCGTATATGCATCGTCGACTAACTCCTCTTGTTTTAGTTGCCCTTCAAATGAATTTTGATTGAAGTGCTGATTCCGGGTGATAATTCAAGCCCTTGATTGTCATCAATCGAAATTTTGATAGGGATACGTTGGGTGACTTTTGTAAAGTTCCCGCTAGTATTCGTAGCAGGCAGCAGCGAAAAGGTCGACGCAGTGGCTTTACTAATTTCTTGCACTTTGCCTAGCAGCACTTTGCCTGGGAAATTGTCCAAATTGATTTCTACGACTTCGCCTTCCTTGACCTTATGAATCTCTGTTTCCTCCACATTAGCCGACACGTACAACTTGTTCGTATCTACGACCATCGCTACCGTTTGACCTGGTGAGGAGACTTCTCCGGCTTTCACCAATGTTTTGATGACAGTTCCTTCAATTGGTGAGCGTAGTGCCGCTTGATCGAGGCTGCTTGTGGGCAAATTATTGTTGTCTTGCTGCCCAATGATCTGATCGGCCAACACATGATCTCCTTCGCTAACTTGCAACGAGGTCACTTTTCCGGTAATCCGCGGCATTACTTTGTAGATGTCTCCGGCAAGCCTGGAATCATCCGTAGTTAGGTAGTTTTGGCCTTCATACCAGAAATAACCGCCGATTCCTCCACCGACAACTACCAAAGCTGTCAATATGATATACAACATTACTTTACGCTTCATGATTTCTCCTCAACCTTCTTTTCCAAATGTCTTGTAATCAAATCAAAAGAATGATGAATGGTGACTAATTCTTCTTCTGAGAATCCATTCAAAAACTTAGAATAATTAGCTTCTTGAAAAAAAGAATTTTCTTCAAACCTGGCCAGCTTCTTCTCAGACATATAAATCCAAGTCACGCGGCGATCCACTTCGTCTTTCACACGTTCAAGCCAACCATCGCGTTCAAGCCGATCAATGATACCCGACACGGTACTGTAAGATAAATCAACAGCGTCGACAATCTGTCCAATCGTCTTGGGCTCCTTCTTAATTTGACACAACGTCATGAATTGGGGAGGTGTTAAACCCAAACAATTAATTCTTTTAGCTAACGACTCTTTATGGTATCTCGTCAATTGCCTCAGAAGTTTAGCAATATTGGTTTCAAGATACATCCACACACCTCATTTCAGACGAATAAAATTGAAGAGCGACATTGACTCCCCCAAAAACAAGTTGTATCATAAAACTACATTGTTGTATTATACAACTTTATAGAGGGTTGTCAATCATCATTTTCAGCCTCTTTTCAGATTCAAAATTGGAGTTGGGTATGTTACCATAGTTCATATAGCTAATGAGGTGAAGAAGTATGAAAATAGATTCATTGGAGATCATAGAGCTTGAAATGGCCATATTCGTTCGCCGCCTCACGTCCCTGTCATCTGACAAGAAATTCGGAAATATCGATCGCTCTGCTTATCTGTTGCTGCACCAAATATCGGCTCATGGCTGTGCTGGCGTAAAAGCATTGGCGGATATTTTTCAATTGGATATTTCCACCGTCAGTAGACAAGCTTCTTCATTAGAGCAGAAGGAATACGTGTACAGAATCCCTGACCCTCAAGACCGAAGAGCATACACCTTGCAAATAACGGATTTGGGCAAACATGAATTAGATGAATATAAAAAGGCTAGGTCGGTTCGATTTAAGGAAGTACTCAAAGAGTGGTCAGATGAAGAATGCCAAACATTCGCACAATTGTTACGAAAATTCAATATTACGATCAATGAAAGTCGTGCCAAAGAGCCCAGCTAGTATTAGTTGGGCAAAAAAAGAGGTCGACCAGAAAGATCCGGTGACCTCATACAAAGTGAAACCTCCTTTAAAACAAATCCAGCTGCCTCGGCGCCAGCCCTTCATAATCAAGCCCCAGCATCGCCATCAACTGCTTGGCATTCCCAGCCGCGTGTCCGCCAGAGTTGTTGTTGAACACCACACAGACTTCCCGCGTTTTCTCCTGAAGTTGCAGAAGCCAATCCTTCCATTCCAATAATTCCTGTTGATTGTAGTTGTATAAATATCGCACATCGCGCCAATTTGCCTCGTTGTTTTGCACCCAGCCGCCGACATTTCGTCCGTGGAATCGTACCATTGTCATATCAGGATGCGTGACCTCTAGCACGGTAGGAACGGAGCCCAGTCCCACTTGCGGCTCGTCACAGATGCTATGCATCCAACCTTCGCGCTTCATGAACGTGAGCGTCTTCTCCTGCATGTCCTCCTTGAACCAACTCTGATGGCGGAATTCCAGAGCTACAGGCACATCCCCCATTCGCTCTCTTGCATCGCGCAGCACATCCACATTTGCTTTATTGCAATCGAACCAAGGTGGGTACTGGAACAGCACCGTCTTCAGCTTACCAGCTTCTTGAACGGGTCGAATCGACTGCAAGAAAGTCTCGAACATCTCTCCGATCCCACCGGCAAAAGGATTCGCCCCCCGCAAATGCCCCGTCATTCCCTGGTACGCCTTAATGATGAAGCCGAATCCTTCCGGGGTTTCTTGATTCCACTTCATGTAGTTGCGTTCCGGCTGAATCGCGTAAAACGAAGTGTCCACCTCCACAACCGGAAAGTGTGCGCCGTACTCCCGCAGCTTCCCCCTGCTGCCGCCCAACTCGTGATCGCCCCATCCGGCGAGACCGATATTGATCATTGTAAGTTCCCCTTACATCGCTGATTTTCTTTTATTGTAGCTTTTTGAAGGGGAGTTGGACAACTGAGTCTCCTAAAACGAAACATGAAACATTTTCATCCAAAAAATCGTCAACAGCACTGAAAAACCACAGGCTAATAACGGCCTGACCGAAAACAATTTGAGCATAGGAAACATGATGATATTAAAAATAATCGACCATCCTAAGGACCAACCGTATTGATACTCGATTCTACCCGTTAGGGTGTAAATGTATTCCACCCCGCCATAGATGAGCACCCACTGGACATAGTGAAAAAAGACCTTCATCCGGCCTTGCGGGAAATTCGTCAGAAACAGTAGAGCCGTGGCGGGGAAAGTGAGAAAAGTGTAAATCAATTCCGTAACGCGCGTATCCGCGAGCCAGTCGGGGGTCAGCGTCCAGAGCATACGCTCAGCGCATAAATAGTTGTATAATAAATTACCTATAGCGAAATACATCATTGTAGGTAGATACTTCTGCCAGTTCCGCCAATCACCCCATCGATACGAAGCCCAAACACTGCAAATAGCCACAAATAAGTGCATAACCGACATGTCTCCTTCTCGTTGTATCTATTATACAAATAATTTACAATTATATACAAATAAGTTACAAAGTTATACATTTTGAGCCTTGCAGCATTCCTGACATAACGCTGTCAGTGAGCTTGCTGTATAGTGGAATAAAAGCGTGTAGGAGGCCTATGCTTGACTGAACATACGGATAAAATCCTCAGCCGCCGCGACCTCAACCGGGCCCTCCTGGCCCGGCAGCTGCTGCTGCGGCGATTGGACATGCCGGTCCTCGCGGCGGTCCGGCATCTCGTCGGGCTGCAGGCGCAAGCCCCCAACCCACCCTACGTGGGGTTGTGGACCCGCCTGCAAAGCTTTCACCATGAGCAGCTGTCGCAGCTCATCCTGGATCGAAGCATCGTGCGCATCGCCTTGATGCGCTCGACGATCCACCTCGTCACGGCAGACGACTGCGTGACGCTGCGCCCGATCCTGCAAGCCGTGCAGGATCGCGGCTTGCAAGGCGCGTTCGGCAAGAAGCTTGCCGAACTGGACCTGGACGCGCTTGCCGCCGCCGGGCGAGCGCTGCTGGAGGCGCAGCCGCTCACGCTAGGTGAGCTCGGCAAGCGCCTCGGGGCCCAGTGGCCGCAGCGCGACGCCACGGCCTTGGCGCAAGCGGTGCGCTGCCGCTTGCCGCTTGTTCAGGTGCCTCCGCGAGGCATCTGGGGCGCCTCCGGGCAGGCGGCCCACACGACCGCGGAGGCGTGGCTTGGCCGCCCGCTGGCGGAGGCGGCCAGTGTGGATGCCATGTTGCTGCGCTACTTGGCGGCATTCGGGCCTGCATCCGTGAAGGATATGCAGGTATGGTCCGGGCTGACCCGGCTCCGCGAGGTCATGGAGCGGCTGCGCCCCAGCCTGCTTGTCTTCCGCGACGAGCACGGCAATGAGCTGTTCGATTTGCCGGAGGCGCCACGACCGGACGGCACTACGCCTGCTCCCCCGCGCTTCTTGGGGGAGTTCGACAACATGCTGCTTTCCTACGACGACCGCTCCCGCATAATGGCGGAGGAGCTGAAGCAGCGGGTGTTTACGGATAACGGCATCATTCGCGCAGCGCTGCTTGTTGACGGTTTTGTCAGCGGCATTTGGTCCATAGTGATGAACAAACGAAAAGTGTGCGTATTAACGATCATGTTATTCCGCGCCATATCCTCGTCAGAACGAGCTAGTGTTGAAGCCGAGGCAGAGGGGCTCTGTGCTTTTCATTTTCCTGAGGCTGAGTCCATGGAAATCTGCTATAACTAAAAAGGCTGCCCCACAAGGTCGGAAACAACCTTTGAGACAGCCTTCTGGGCTATATGAGTAGTTATCTTGAGGAGTGAGGGGAACTGTGGTCCGCTATTTTCCAATATATAGCCGATTCTTCAATTCGATGGGAACTACGTTCCGCTATTTTAGCAAAATTGACCTAAACACAAGTAATTTATGCGAAATAAGTTCCCGTAGTTCCGTCTCACCTTGCAATGAGCCTCACTGGGCTCAATTAAGACCCTGTACTTCCCCTATACCGCGTTGCCGACCACCTGTCGCACATAAAACACACAACTGGCCTATTTCGCAGCTTTTTCAGCCCATTTCGCCTTCAATGCGCTTTCTACTTCTGCAAGAATCTGATCGGCTGTTTTACCGTCCGTAGAAATACCCAGCTTCGCTGCACGTTTATTCAATGCTGCGGCTTTATTCGCATCTTTGCCTGCTGAGAGAGCTGCACGAAGCTCTTTCGCTGTTTTGCCGTCTGTTGCAATACCCGCCGCTGCCGCTTTTGCTTGCAGCTTCGTCAACTCCGCCGCCTTCAATGCCTCTCTCAGCTCTTTATTGGTCTTCCCATCCGTGCTAATCCCCAACTTCGTTGCTCTCGCTTGCAGCTTCGTCAACTCCGCCGCCTTCAGCGCCTCTCTCAACTCTTTATTCGTTTTCCCATCCGTGCTAACGCCAAGCTTCGACGCTTTCGCTTTCAGTTTTACCTGCACCGCTGCTTGGATATCCGCTTTGAGCTGCTCCGCTGTTTTGCCGTCTGTGCTGATGCCCAGTTTCGCTGCGGCTTTGTTCAAGCGCTCTGTGTTTTGGGCGGCATTTGCCGTTTTCAGTTCCTCTTTGATCTGTTTGTTCGTTTTACCGTCTGTCGATATGCCAAAAGCTTGCGCTTTATCCAGCAATAATTGTTTAAGCGGGTGAAACGTGCTGCTGCTCTGCGATTCCGCCGCGAAAGCCGCCACCGGAACGGTTAATGCGATTGCGCCTACCAAAGCTAGTCCTGTTAATTTTTTCAACATAAGTATCACTCCTTGATTGGTCTATGGTTATGTTTACCTTACGAGACCTATCTTAGCGGATAATTATGTCATAAGTTTGTCATGATGAAGGTGCGAAGCTTAGGAAACCGGTAAAAATATTTTAAAAACCGTCCCCGCCCCAACCTTCGACTCAACTCGAATGGAGCCTCCGTGGGCTTCAATGATATGTTTGCAGATCGTCAGACCGAGGCCTGCACCGGAGCGATTGCGGCTTTCATCCGCTTTATAGAAGCGATCAAACAGATGCGGCAGCTTCTCCTCCGCAATGCCCTGGCCGTTATCCCAGACTTCGATCCAACGCTCATTTCTGACGAATTTCACCCGAATGCCCGCCTCTGATCCCTCTGGAATATGATTAATCGCGTTATCGAGCAAATTGATGAATACCTGCCTCAGACGATCGGCATCCCCCTGAACCCTATAGGAAGTCTCAGCTTCCGAGCTCAGTTCAATCCGTTTGGACTTGGCTTTCATCTTTAACTGGGTGACCACGTGGGCAATGACATCGGATACATCCATAGGTTGAAAACTCAACTTCACCTGCTTCTCCTCAAAAGACGACAGCTCCATCAAATCATCCACCAAACTGCTCAGTCGCAGCGTCTCTTGGAGAGAAACTTGAATGAACTCCTTGGCATCCTCCGGCTCCACAACACCGTCCGTTATCCCCTGCAAGGAGGCCCGAATCGTCGTCAGCGGCGTCCGCAGCTCGTGTGAAATTTCAGAGAGAAACCTTTTGCGCCCCTCTTCCACCTTCTGCAGCTTGCCGGCCATACGATTCAGCGATCCCGACAGCGATGCAATCTCGTCTTTCCCACGAACGGGGACCCGTCCGCTAAAATCCCCCAAGGCCAGCGCCTCCGCTGTCTTGCTCATGAGCTGAATCGGCTTCACAAAATGCCGTGAAACAAAATACAGTACAGCCATCGCCAGCAGCGCCACCGAGACGGCCGAGATATAGATCGCTCGATTGATATCGTTGATCGTTCCCTGGATATTCATAATCGGCGTATATAGAAAAATAGCCCCAACCACACGGTTCTCCTGCACGACAGGGCGTCCGACAATCAACATTTTCACCGTACTATTCTGGGTAAAATTGCTCCGCACCGTCACCTGATTCCCTGCCAGCACTTTATCCAGCCATTCTTTGCGTGCCGGGGACTCGCCGATGGACTGGAGTTTGTCCGCATTCACTTTTGGATGCTTGATCAGAGCCACGCGAACGTTGGACGATTTCTCTATCGCACTTATTTGTTTGCGGAAATCCTTCTGCAAGGTGGCCCCATCGAATAGTTCTTTGGCTAACTCATCGACCTGTTCAACTTTCTCCAGCAAAAGCTTTTCGCTGCGGTCATATGTCTTCTGTTTCATGGAATAACCGATCGTTCCTGAAATCGCAAGAATAGACACCACCGTGATGGACATGTAGATAAATAAAAGCTTGCGGTAAAAAGAATTCAGCATGACTCTGGCCCCTCGAACTTGTAGCCAATGCCCCACACGGTCCGAATGCTCCAGTCTACTTTTCTTTCCGTATGCGCCGATAGCTTTTGTCTTAGACGTTTTATGTATAAGTCAACGACACGGTCTTCCCCCTCAAAATCCCAGCCCCAGATCTTGGCGATGAGGTCTTCGCGAGTGAATACCTGATTCGGATTACGTACAAAAAACAGCAGGAGCTCGTACTCCTTCTTAGGCAAAGCGACCAGTTGACCCTCTACGGTGACATCGTGGGACAGAGCGTCCACCTTCAGGCTGCCGGCTTCATAAATGTTTGAGGGCGCCGACGCTTCCGTACGAATCAGCGTTCTGCGAAGTATCGTTGTCACGCGAGCGACCAGCTCATTCGGGTCAAAGGGCTTGACCAGATAATCGTCTGCCCCCATTTGCAAACCTTCGATTCGCTCATCCACGTGAGCTCTGGCTGTCAGCATCAAGATCGGTACGTCGCTCATTGCGCGAATCTTCTGGCACACGGACCAGCCGTCCCGCTTCGGCAGCATAATGTCAAGCACGATGAAGTCGGGCTGCAGCTCTTCGAACTGCGTTAGGGCCTGCTCGCCGTCATTTGCGGTTACCACCGCATAGCCGCTTTTTTCTAAGTAAAGCTTCGTAATGCGGCAAATATTCAGATCATCGTCTACCACCAAAACGGTTTTCACAAGGCACACTCCCCTGAAGTTAGGTTCTATGACACCATCATACCGGATATTTGTGAATAAAAAATTTATTATTGGCGGATTGCCACCGCTTCCCCTGTTGCCGAGACGGCTTTTTGGGGC